>NZ_JAJPWG010000003.1:0-1231593 GCF_046549195.1 Kribbella sp. C-35 | reverse complement strand
CAAAGACACCCCGTCCGGCCTGCCCCGCGCACGCCGCGCCACCAAACCCCTACCCTCGACCAGTTAACACAACCCGCTGTCCGACATGTCCCTTCACACCCTGTCCGACATGTCCCTTCACATCACAGGTCACTTCAGATGCGCTGCACTCCCCACCTCACGCGGCGATCCGGCGAGTCCGGCGATCACACCGTCAGGTAGTGGCCGGGTGTCAGTGGGACATCGGTACCGACGAGGAGAGTTACCTGATCCCCCGAGGGCTCGACCGCGAGCACGCGGACGGCGGCCTCCTGGTACGTGCGCAGGATCGTGTCGCGGGTGACGACACCCGCAAGAACGCGCCCCACCAGCAGGAGGTCGTTGCGGTCGATGACGTCGTTCACGTCGTCGATCACGAACACCAGCCGGTCGTCGCCGGTCGCCGGTAAGCCCTTGACCGGATACCCCGGCTTGGACGGCGGCGGGTGCTCCAGGCCCGTCATCGCGTAGTTGCCGCAGCGGGCGCACGTGAACCCGTCGCCGAGCATCATCTCGTCCTCGGCGCCGTACATGTCCTGGAGGCATTCGTGTGCATGCTCCTCCGTGCAGCACGGTTCGGTGCCGCCATGGCGATAGCAGCTGACCCTCTCGTGTTCCGGGCAGTAGTAGGCAAGCGGGCAGCAGTACTTCACGCGCAAGACGATAGAGCGGACAAACGACTCACTGCTCTTGCCCCCTCGTAGCGGTGGAGGGCGAGGGTGGCCAGGCGGGGGTCGGGGGCTAGCGGAGCCGTCACGGGGTGGGGTGCGGCATGGCGCTGGACGAGGGTGTGAAAGAAGCCGGGGGCGAGAAGGTACGTCGCTACCGCCAGGCGGCCTGGGGTGCGGGACAGGACCTTGGGGAGGCGGTCGCCGGCGCCCGAGACGTAGCCGACCCGGACCGGGCGGTCGACTCGCTCCGACAGGAGCTTGGCGGTGGTCTCGCAGTCGGCCAATGCGCGCGGGTCGGAGGAGCCGGCGGCGGCCAGTACGACGGTGTCCACGCGGGACAGGTCGCCCAGGCGGTCAGCGAGAATATCGACCAGCACAGGATCCGGCCCAAGGGCACCGGCCGCGTGAACCTGCCCCGGGTAGAGCCGAGCTTCGGCGGCAACGTCGACGTACACGTGATAGCCGGAGCTCAACAGCAGCGGTACGACGACAGCGTCCGAGGCGTCCGTGGTGACGCGACGAACGAGAGACGGGAGCGCCGGCGTCAGCAGATCGACGAACCCCAACGAAATAGGCAGATCCGGCCGCTGACGAGCCATCTCCCGGACCAGGTCGTGCACAACCCGGATCCCGCGCGGATCCGCCGTACCGTGGGCTACTGCCACCAGATCGGTCATGTCGGAACCCCCGCGGGCTCAACGGCCAACCGATAGCCGCGACGGACAACCGTGCGCACCAACTCGGGACGCCCGACGGCCGTCCGCAAGCGGTTGACTGTCACCTCGACGGCATGAACGTCCTCCGCACCAGGCAGGACAGCCAGCAACTCAGGACGCGACACCACGTCTCCCCCGGCCGCGACCAGTGCCGCCAGGACAGCGCGCGGCCCGGGACCCAGCGGCAGTACGACGCCGTCCAGCACCGCCGCGCCGCCACGGATCACCAGCTGGCCGAAGGCTGTCTCGATCGACCGGGCGTTGTCGTCGGTGAGCCGATCGGTCACGATCCGGATCAGCGCACCCAACCGATACCGGTCCGGCACCAACGGGTCCAGCCCCAACGCCCCGAACGGTCCCGCGGTCACCGGACCGACGCAGGCGTTCAGCACTCGCCCGGTCCGCAGCGCCGACGTGAGGTCGTCGTACTGCCCGTTCAACGCCGCTGCGTCGAGCATCGCCTGCGCACCCGGCGCCGAGGTGTGTACGACGGCGTCGACAGTCCCCGCGCACACCTGCGAGATCATCCGCTCCACGACCGCCGGATCGGGCGACGGCCCCCACCGGTACACCTCCAGCCCACGCACCGACCCGCCGGCCGACCGCAATGCGTCCTGCAACGCGGGATCCGACAAACCGTGCAGCTGTACGACGATCTTCCGCCCGACGACGCCCTGCGCGCGCAGCCATTCGACTACTTCGGCCGTCGTCTCCGACCGCGCCGACCAGTGCTCGACAAGCCCGGCCGCCCGGATCGCGCCGCGCGCCTTCGGACCGCGGGCGAGGATCCGCGACTGCTCCAACGTGCCCAGCAGGTCCGCGGCGAGACCGGCGGTGTCGGCCGCCTCGATCCAGCCGCGGAACCCGACCGCGGTGGTCACCACGACGTCGTCCGGCGGGTTCGCGATCACCCGCCGGGTCGCCTCGATCAGCGCGTGGTCGTCCGCGACCGGCACGATCTGCAAGGTCGGCGCGTGCAGCACCTTCGCGCCGCGCCGCTCGAACGACGCGATCAGGTCCTCCGCGCGCCGATGCGCGGTGATCGCGATCGTGCAGCCGCTCAGCGGCCCCGGCCTGGTCGTCACTGGGTACCCACCACGACCTGTCCGTCGACGACGGTGACCGGGTACACCGGCAGCGACACCTCCGGATCGTCCAGGCACGCCCCGGTGCGCAGATCGAAGACCTGCTTGAACATCGGCGACGCCACCGTCGGTACGTCGCCGCGGCTGCCGACGATGCCCCGCGACATCACGTTCGCCCCGCTGAAGGGATCCTGGTTGCCGATGGCAAACACCTCGTCGTCGTGGGTGCGGAACAGCGCGATCTGCACATCCCCGAGCAGGGCTGCGACCCCACGCTCCGGCAGCAGTGCCTCAAACGCGCAGACCACCGTGTGCCCGACAGTCGTCATGGTCATCGACGTACCTCCAATCGGGGGCCGGCCAGCAGGACCGGCTCCAGCTGCCCGCGTTCGGCCGAGGTGGCCGGGCGCGGCTGGTTGCGCTCGACCACGTACCGCAGGTCGGCGTCGGGCTGGTCCGGCGCGTTCACGAACGACACGAACCGGGCCAGCTTCTCGGGGTCGTTCAGAGTCGCCTGCCACTCGTCGACGTACGCGTCCACGTGCTTCGCCATCGCGGCATCCAGGTCGGCCGCGATCCCGAGGCTGTCGTTGAGTACGACGTCCCGCACCTGATCCAGACCGATCTCGCGCATCCACACCGACGTACGCTGCAGACGATCACCGGTGCGGACGTAGTACATGAGGAACCGGTCGATCGCCTGGAACAGCTCCTCGTCGGTCAGGTCCGAAGCGAGCAGCTCGGCGTGCCGCGGCGTCATCCCGCCGTTGCCGCCGACGTACAGGTTCCAGCCCTTCTCGGTCGCGATCACGCCGACGTCCTTGCCGCGCGCCTCCGCGCACTCCCGCGCACAACCGGAGACACCGAGCTTGAGCTTGTGCGGCGATCGCAGCCCGCGGTACCGCAGCTCCAGCGCGATCGCCATCCCGACCGAGTCCTGTACGCCGTACCGGCACCAGGTCGACCCGACGCACGACTTCACGGTCCGCAACGCCTTGCCGTACGCATGTCCTGACTCGAAGCCCGCGTCCACCAACCGCTTCCAGATCGCCGGCAGCTGCTCGATCCGGGCCCCGAACAGGTCGACACGCTGGCCGCCGGTGATCTTCGTGTAGAGCCCGAAGTCGCGCGCCACCTCGCCGATCGTGATCAGTCCCTCCGGCGTGATCTCACCGCCGGGGATCCGCGGTACGACGGAGTACGTGCCGTCCTTCTGCATGTTGGCCATGACGTGGTCGTTGGTGTCCTGCAGCGTCGCGCGCTCGCCCTCGAGCACGTGACCGGCCGGGTCCAGACTCGCCAGAATGGACGCGACCACGGGCTTGCAGATGTCGCACCCGCGACCGCTGCCGTGCCGCTCGACGATCTCGCTGAACGTCCGCAGCTCGGTGATCCGGACGACGTCGAACAGCTCGGCCCTCGACAGCGCGAAGTGTTCGCACAGCGCCTTACTGACCTCGACGCCGGCCTTGGTGAGCTCGCTGTTGAGCAGATTCTTCACGATCGGCAGACACGAGCCACACGACGTACCGGCCTTGGTCTTCCCGCACACGGACTTGATGTCGCCGCAGCCCTCGTCGCGGACCGCGCAGCGGATCGTCCCCGCGGACACGTTGTTGCACGAGCACACCGGCGCGTCGTCGGGCAGCTCGAGCTGCACCGGACCGGAGCCCTCGGGCAGCAGGAAAGCGGCCGGATCCGCGCCGAGTTCCCGGCCGACCATCGGCCGCAGTCCGGAGTACGCGGACGCGTCGCCGACCAGGATGCCGCCGAGCAGGGTACGGGCGTCGTCCGACAGCACGAGCTTCTTGTAGACACCGGCCACCGGGTCGGCGTACACGATGTCCAGCGCGCCCTCGGTGGCGCCGAAAGCGTCACCGAAGCTCGCGACATCGACACCGAGCAGCTTCAGCTTCGTCGAGGTGTCCGCACCCGGGAACGTCGCTTCGCCGCCGAGCAACCGGTCGGCGACGATCTCGGCCATCGTGTAGCCGGGGGCGATCAGGCCCCACACGCGCCCTTCGATACAAGCCACTTCGCCGATCGCCCAGACACCAGGAACGGACGTTCGGCAGGCTTCGTCGACCACGACACCGCCGCGCTCGCCGATCTGCAGACCGGCTTCGCGGCCGAGCTCGTCGCGCGGCCGGACGCCGGCCGCGAAGACCACCACATCGGCCGGCAGATCGGGGCCGTCGGCAACGCCCATCGCGCGGGCCGCGCCCTGCGAGGTGAGCTTCACGCGCTGACACGCCGTCCCGGTCAGGACGTCGACGTCGAGGCCCTCGATCAGCCGGGCCAGCGCGGAACCGCCGCCCTCGTCGACCTGCAGCGGCATCAGCCGCGGCGCGAACTCGACGACCTTGGTGCCGGCGCCGAGCGCCCGCAGCGCGCCGGCCGCTTCCAGGCCGAGCAGGCCACCGCCGACGACGACGCCGTTGACGTCCTTGCCTTCGCTCTTCAGCCGCTCGACGTACACGCGCAGCGCGGCGACGTCGTCGATGGTCCGGTAGACGAAGCAGCCTTGTGCGTCGTTGTTCTTCACCGGCGGGACGAACGCCGCGGAGCCGGTCGCCAGGACGAGTTCGTCGTACCCGACCTGCTCGCCCCGCGCTGTGGTCACGGTCTTCGCCGTGGTGTCGATCGATGTGATCTGCACGCCCTTGCGGAGGTTGACCGCCGGGTCGTCCCAGAGGTCCGGGTCGCCGAGCGACAGGTCGTGCGGGTCGCGGCCGGAGAAGTAGCTGGTCAGCGCGACCCGGTCGTACGGCAGCCGCGGCTCCTCGCCGAACACCGTGATCCGGTAGCTGACCTCCGTGTCGCGTTGCCGCAGCGCCTCGACCAGGCGGTGCGCGACCATACCCCCACCGACCACCACCACGTGCTTGGCCTTGTTCAGCTCTGCCATCGTCGCCCTCCTGCTCGGGACTGGTTCGGTCTCGCCGCGCCGGAAGCGGTCGAGCAGTTCGCCGACGGCGCCGGTGCAGCTTCCGCACCCGGTCGTCGCCCGCGTCGTGGCGGCGATGCCGGCGACACTGTCGGCACCCCCACGCCAGGCCGCTTCGATCGCGACCCTGGTGACGCCGTTGCACCTGCACACGGTCGCCACTTTCTTCTTCTGTACGACGTTTTCCGCGAACAAACCGTCCGCGACGACCGGCGTACCCCGGTCGGCCAGCAGCACCAGCTCCGCGGCTACTTCCGGAGCGCCTACTGCCACCGCCGACCGGACCACGCCGTCCCGCAGAACGGCGCGCACGTACCGCGTCTCGTCCTCGAGCCGGACCACCTCCCCTTCTTCGTCCTTGTCGCCAAGAACAAGCAGGTCGAGGCCGCCGGCCGTCACCCGCACGACCTCGTAGTCGGGTAGCTGCGCGGTCTCGTTCGTCAAGTGCTTCGCCAGCGCCTCGGCCTGCGTCCACGCGGACTCGACGGTGCCGGTGACGCGGCCGTCGATCTCGGCGCAGTCGCCGATCGCGTGTACGCGTGGGTCATCCGGGCTCGTCAGCGTGTTGTCCACGACGATTCCGCCGCGCACGGTCAGGTCGGTTGCCAGGTCGGTCCGGGCCCGCACACCGCAGGCGACGACGAGCAGATCGCCGAACACCTGGCGGCCGTTCCGCAGCCGGAGGGCGCGGAAACTGCCGTTCTTTGTTTCCGTTCCGTGGATTTCCGTATTGAGCAGGACCTCGACGCCGAGCCGCCGGACAGCGCGCGTCACGCGACGCCCGGCCGATGCCCGAATCGTCTTGTCCAGCAGGGTTTCGCCGTCGTGCACCAACGTGACCGCGACTCCACGCTCACGCAGCGCACAAGCCGTCTCGACCCCGAGCACCCCGCCGCCGAGGACGACGGCCCGCCGGGCCGCGCCGGTCGCCGCAACCACCGCCCGTGCGTCGTCCGCGGACCGCAGCAGCTGCCCGCCCTCGATGCCCTGCGGAACCACCGGAACCGCGCCGGTCGCGAACACCAACCGGTCGTACGTGTATTCGCGGCCACCCTCGTCGGTGACAACCCGCCGTACCCGATCTACCGCCACTGCGGTCTTGCGCGGCTCGTTGCCGACGGCAACCTCCGCGCGACCTGCGACGTACTCGGTCAGGCGGCCCCGGTTGTACGACGGCTCGTCGCCCAGGACCGTGACGTCGTCCGACGGCAACAGGCCGGCCAGCCTCCGACCGGCCATCCCACCGCCGATGATCACTACTCTCATGCCGGAACTCCCGTCGCTGGCAAGGCAGCGGCGGTGACTTCGACGGCACACGCCTTGAACTCGGGCATCCTCGACACGGGGTCGAGCGCGTCGTTGGTCAGCTCGTTGACCGCCTCGGCGCCACCGAAGTGGAACGGCACGAAAACGGTGTCCGGCCGGACGTCGGCCGTCACCCGCGCCGGCAGCACCATCGACCCGCGCGCGGTCCGCAACCGCAGCGGACGCCCGTCGCCGATCCCCAACTGCGCGGCGACCCGCGGATGAATCTCGGCGTACACCTCCGGTTCGGCCTCGGCCAGCTCCGGAACCCGCCGCGTCTGCGCGCCGCTCTGGTAGTGCTGCAGCAACCGCCCCGTCACCAGATAGAGCGGTGCCTCCGTGCTGAGATCGTCCGCGACCGGCCGGTGGTCGACCGGCACGACGTGCGCCCGCCCGTCCGGCGTCGGAAATCCGTCGGCAAACAGCCGCGGCGTCCCGGGATGCCGGTCGTGCGGCACCGGCCAGAACAACGCCTCGTCCGCGTCCAAGCGCTCCCAGGTGATCCCCGAGTAGTCGGCCTTCCCACCGGCACTCGCCCGCCGCAGCTCCTCGAACACCTCGGCCGGATCAGTGGAAAACCCTGGTACGTCGAGCCTTTCGGCGATCCCCGCGAACACCGCGAGGTCGCTCCGCACCTCACCCGGAGCGGCCACCGCGGTGCGCCGCCGCAGTACCCGGCCTTCGAGGGACGTCATCGTCCCGTCCTCCTCGGCCCACTGCGTGACCGGAAAGACCACATCCGCGAGCAGCGCCGTTTCCGACGGTACGACGTCCGCGACCACGAGCAGATCGAGAGACGCCAGGCGCTCGCGGACCGAGGCAAGATTCGGCGCCGACACGAGCAGATTGCTCCCGTGCACGAACAACGCCTTCGGTCCATCGGCCGTCCCGAGCGAGTCGATCAACTCGACCGCACTCTTCCCGGACCGCGGCAACTCCTCCGGATCCACACCCCAGACCTGCGCAACATACGAACGCGCTGCAGGGTCCTCGATGCTCCGATAACCAGGTAGCTGATCCGCCTTCTGCCCGTGCTCGCGGCCGCCCTGCCCGTTCCCCTGCCCGGTGATGCAGCCGTACCCGCTGCCCAACCGGCCCGGGAGGCCAAGCGCCAACGCGAGGTTGATGCAGGCAGTCACCGTGTCGGTGCCCTTGCTGTGCTGCTCGGCCCCGCGGCCCGTCAGGATGAACGCCCCGGCGCCACCATGCACCGGAGCAGCCGCCGCCAGCACCCTTGCGGCACGCCGGATCGTCGCAGCCGGTACACCAGTTACCCGCTCGGCCCGCTCCGGCCACCAGGACGCCGTCGTACGGACGAGCGCATCGGGATCATCGGTCCGCTCCTGCAGGTACGCCGTATCCGCCAGCCCTTCCTGCAGCACCACGTGGGTCAGCGACAGCACCAATGCGAGATCGGTGCCCGGCGTCGCCTGCAGGTGAATTCCAGCGTTTTCCTCAGTCAGCCCGGCGGTTGCGGAGCGACGCGGGTCGACGACCAGAAGTCCACCCGTGTCGCGCGCGCCCTGCAGATGCGCCACTGCCGGCGGCATCGTTTCCGCGATGTTGCTGCCGACCAGCAGTACTGCTCCGGCACCGCCCAGATCGGCCAGCGGAAACGGCAGTCCGCGGTCGATTCCGAACGCCCGGTTCGTCGCAGCGGCCGCCGACGACATACAGAACCGGCCGTTGTAGTCCACGTTCGCCGTCTTCAGCGCCACGCGGGCGAACTTGCCCAGCGCGTACGCCTTCTCGTTCGTCAGCCCGCCGCCACCGAACACGGCGATCGCGTCCCGCCCGTGAGCGGTCTGCAACGCCTTGATCCGGTCGGCGACGAAGTCCAGCGCACTGTCCCAACTCGTCTCCACCAACTCGCCCGCGGCGTTGCGGACCAGCGGCACGGTCAACCGGTCCGGCACCGTGAGTACCTCGGGAGCCGTCCAGCCCTTGCGACACAACCCACCCCGATTGGTAGGAAAGTCTCGGGGCCGCACCTCCACCGCACCCGGTCGAGCGACCGGGTGCAGCGTGGTGGCGCACTGCAGAGCGCAGTACGGACAATGAGTCGCGACTGCCGTCACACGCGCTCCCGGGTGAGCGGGCCACCCTTACGCAGGTAGCAGAAGTACGTCACCGCGAGGCAGACCACGTAGAACCCGCAGAACACGTACAGCGCCGGGATCAGCGAGCCGAAGTGGCTCGTCGACATCGCGAATCCGCGGGGAACCAGGAAACCGCCGTACGCACCGACCGCGGAGGCGATCCCGATACAGGCCGCCGCCTCACGCCGGGCCCGGCCCGGGTCGCCCGGCGTCGTGAGCCGGAAAACGGCCGGAATCATCCGGTACGTCGATCCGTTCGCGATTCCGCTGGCCACGAACAGCACCAGGAAACTCGTCAGGAACGCCGGGAAACTTCCCGACTTGAGCGAGACGACCGCGGAAAGGATTCCGAGGCCCATCACCACGAACGAGCAGACCGTCACCCAGGCGCCGCCGACCTTGTCGGACAGCTTGCCGCCGAACGGCCGCGCGACCGACCCGACCAGGGCGCCGAGGAACGCGAAGTGGGCCGGGGTGATGTCCGGGAAGGTGGTCTTGATCAGCAGCGGGAACGCCGCCCCGAAGCCGATGAACGACCCGAACGTGCCGATGTAGAGGAACGAGATCACCCAGGTGTGCGGGCGCTTCGCCGCGGCGATCGACGTACGGAACGACGAGTTCGCCACCGAGAGGTTGGCCATCGCCTTCCAGGCCCAGAACGCGGCCAGCGCGATCAGCGGCAGCCACATCAGGCCGGCCCGGTTCAGCGTCAGACCGGCGCCCGCGACGATCACGATCGGCACCAGCAGCTGCACCACCGCGACCCCGAGGTTTCCGCCGGCCGCGTTCACACCGAGCGCGAAACCCTTCTCCTTCTCCGGGTAGAAGAACGAGATGTTCGTCATGCTGCTGGCGAAGTTTCCGCCGCCGACACCCGCGGTCGCCGCGACCAGCGCCATCACCCAGAACGAGGTGTCCGGCTGGGTCATGAAGTACGAGAGCCCGGCGGTCGGGATCAGCAGCAGCAGCGCGGACACGATCGTCCAGTTCCGCCCGCCGAACCGCGGTACGGCGAACGTGTACGGCAACCGCAGCGTCGCACCGACCAGGCTCGGCAGCGCGACCAGCCAGAACAACTGGTCGGTGCTGTAGGTGAAGCCCGCCTTCGGCATCGACACCACGACGATGCTCCACAGCTGCCACACCGAGAAGCCGAGGAACTCGGCGAAGATCGAGGGCCACAGGTTCCGCCGGGCCAGCGCCCGGCCCTTCCCGGCCCAGAACGTGGCGTCCTCGGGATCCCAGACGTCGATCCAGCGCCCGCGCCGCGGGGCCTCGACCGTGCCGACCGCGCCACTTCCTTCGCGGGTGGCGACAGTCGCTTGTCCTGCCTCGAGCGTCATCGCAAGTCTCCGATCATCCGACCTCACTGATTAGGCCTGGACGTTATGACCGGGGTGTTTCCGAGTAGTCATCTTGTTGTTACGTCGCCGAAACGGCTCCCGCACACCTGCCGAAGGGTGGTGAGAGGTCCCGGGTACTGTGCCGGGGTGAACCGGTGGAGGTGGAGGGCGGGGATCGCCGCCGTACTGATTCTTTGGCTCGTGCTGGGGGCGGTGGGCGGACCGGCCGTCGGGAAGCTGAGCGAGGTTCAGCAGAACGACAACGCCAACTTCCTTCCGAAACAGGCCGAGTCGACGTTGGTGGCCAACGAGTCCGCCAAGTTCATCGACTCCGAGGCGCTGCCGTACTTCGTGCTGCTCGAGCGCGATTCCGGCATCACCGCGGACGACCTGGACAAGGTCGACGCGTTCCGGACGCGGATCCCCACGCTGGAACTCGGTGACGGCAAGAAGGTCGGCGACTACCTGGCCGCGCCGGTCGCGGAGCCGATCCCGTCAGCGGACCGCAAGGCGCTGCTGCTCACGGTGCAGACCGACGGTGACCGCGCCGACGAGGTGGTCGGAGAGGGCGAGACCGTGCTGTACGCGGTCGCGAAATCGCTCCGGGCCGAGATCAAACAAGACCTCACACCGACTGGTCTGCAGGTCTTCGTGACCGGTCCGGGTGGGGTGTTCGCGGACTTCGTGGTCGCGTTCAGCGGGATCGACGGGATCCTGCTCGGCGTCGCGCTCGCGGTCGTGTTCGTGATCCTGCTGATCGTGTACCGCAGCCCGATCCTCCCGGTCGCCGTACTCCTCACCGCGGTCTTCGGTCTCGCGCTCGCCGCGCTCGTGGTCTATCCGCTGGCGAAGAACGGCGTACTGCAACTGAACGGTCAGAGCCAGGGCATCCTCTTCATCCTGGTCGTCGGCGCGGCGACCGACTACTCGCTGCTGCTCGTGTCCCGTTATAAGGAGGAGCTGCACGACTACGACAGCAAGTACCAGGCGATGCGGGTCGCGTGGCGGGCCTCGATCGAGCCGATCGCGGCCAGCGCGGCGACCGTCATCCTCGGTCTGCTCTGCCTGCTGCTCTCGCAGCTCGGCAGTACAAAAGGCCTCGGGCCGGTCGGCGCGCTCGGCATCGCCGGTGCGCTGATCGCGTCGATGACGTTCCTGCCCGCGATCCTGCTCGCGTTCGGCCGGCGGATCTTCTGGCCGTCGATCCCGCGCGTCGACCACGTGCACTCCAGCGACCAGGTCGGCGGACGCCGGCTCTGGGGACGCGTGTCCGGGCTGGTCGGCCGCCGTTCCCGGCGGGTCTGGGCGATCACGGCGCTGGCGTTGCTGGCCTGCGCCGCGTTCCTGCCGACGTTCAAGGCCAGCGGCACGTCGCAGGAGGACCTGTTCCTGAACAAGGTCGAGTCGGTGACGGGCCAGGAGCGGCTGGCCAAGCACTTCGACGCCGGAGCGGGTACGCCGGTGCAGATCCTGACCCCGGTGGCTCAGGCGGATCAGGTGGTCCAGACCGCCACGCAGGTCGACGGTGTCGGCGGCGCCTCCGCCTCGGCCGCTCCCGGCGTACCGCCGAAGGTTGTCGACGGCAAGGTACTGGTCCAGGCCACCTTGAAGGTGCAGGCCGACTCACCGGATGCGACCAAGGTGGTCAAGCACCTGCGGACCGAACTGGACAAGGTCAGCCCCGACATCCTGGTGGGCGGCAACACCGCGATCAACCTCGACGTACTGGATGCCGCGCAACGCGATCTGCGGGTGATCATCCCGACCATCCTCGCGGTGATCTTCGTCGTCCTGATGCTGCTGCTGCGTTCGCTGGTCGCCGCGATCCTGCTGGTGATCGCGAACGTCCTGTCGTTCGGCGCGACCGTCGGCGTCAGCGCACTGATGTTCAACCACGTCTTCAAGTTCCCTGGCGCCGACCCCGGCATCCCGCTCTACGCGTTCGTCTTCCTGGTTGCCCTGGGCATCGACTACTCGATCTTCCTGATGACCCGCGTCCGCGAGGAATCCCAGGAACACGGCACCCGGCCCGGCATCCTGGTCGGCCTGGCTGTCACCGGCGGCGTCATCACCTCCGCCGGCGTGGTCCTCGCCGCCACCTTCTCCGCCCTCGCTGTCCTCCCCATCCTCTTCCTGGCCCAAATAGCCTTCATGGTCGCCTTCGGCGTCCTCCTGGACACCACCGTCGTCCGCTCCCTCCTGGTCCCCTCACTTGCCCACGACCTAGGCAAGAAGGTCTGGTGGCCCAGCAAACTAGCCAAAGAAGAATAAGAACGCCGAACACACGCCCACACCGCGCCTGGACCGCCGTGCGCCTACACGTTTTCGGCACGTCGGTCGTGTGACGTTTCCCCTTGTGGATAAGGGAAATCGAGCACTCGTCAACTTGCAGTACGCACTCTTCCTCACATAGAATCGAACACATGTTCGAGGAAGATCTGGAGTCGCTCCCGACCCGCGACCTGCTGGAAGGCGCCGCGGAATGCCGTGCCATCGCCAGCAGGGCCGACGCGCGGCTACTGGAATGCGCCCAGATCTACGCCGACCGCTTCCACCCCTCCGTGTGCGGAACCCGCCCGACCCGCCGCGCCTCCGACGGCCGCGAACGCGCCGTGATCCTGGGCGGCGAGGGCTGCCCGGAGATCGCCGAGTTCGCGATCGCCGAATTCGCCGTCGTGCTCGGCGTCTCACCCGGCGTCGGCCGCGACCTGCTCGCCGACGCCCTCGCCCTCCGCCACCGCTTCCCCCGCACCTGGACCCGCATCCAGGCCGGCCAAGCCACCCCCTGGAAGGCCCGCCAAATCGTGCGGGCGTGCACCAAGCTCGACCATGCGGCCGCGGAGTACGTCGACCGGAAGGTCGCCGCGATCATCGACACCATCTCCCCGCACCGGCTGGAAAAGATCGCCAGCGCCGCCCGCAAACACGCCGACCCCGCCCGCGCCACCCAAGAGGCCGCCGAAGCCGCCGACGAACGCGGTGTGTATGTCGGCCGCGGCGACGGGCACGGCAACAAGACGATCTACATCAAAGCCCCCGCCGCAGCCGTCAACCGCTGCAACACCACCATCACCGACATCGCCGAAGCCCTCAAAACCCTCGGCGACACCCGCCCAGTCCAGCACCGCCGCGCCGAAGCCATCGACATCCTCGCCGACCCCCGCTTCACCCAAGAACTCCTCACCCAAGCCCGCACCCAACCCCACCCAAACCCGCCGGGCGACGTAGCGAGCAGCCCCACCGAACCCCAGCCAGACACCAACCGCGAACCCCGCACCCCCACAACCCCCGACAACCCAGCGAAGTCGAACGACCTGGCGGGCCAGGACGACCTAGCGGCGCGGAACGACGCGGTGCTGCAAGACGACGCGGCCGCGCCGGGTGGTGTGGTGGTGCAAGGCGACGTGACAGCGCCGGACAACCCAGCGATGCCAGGCGAGTTGGTGGAGCCGGTGGGTCCACCGGACGATCCGTGGCTGGAAGCCGCCGCGCCGTACGACCCCGACCCGCCGACCGACCCGTTCGACCGGCGAACACCGGCCCAGGCCCAGGCCGAGAACACGGACGCGCAACCGTGCAGCGAACCCGGCGAGGGTTCGGCGATGGATGCTGCTGCGTTGCGGGCACTGCGCGCCCGGCTCGCGCAGATCAAGAACGACGCCTACGCCAACCCGAGCTACCTCACCCACCCCGCCGGCCCAGACAGCCCAGCCCCCGCGATCGGGCAAGACACCACAGCCCGTGTCGGCGGCCAGGGCATCCCACTGCCTGCGATCAGTCCCGGAGAGCTGGGCGGTTCAGGAACTCCCGGCGGTCCAATGGGTGTGGGCGGCTCGATGCCGGCTCGGCAGGCAGACCGGGTCAACGGAACCAAGGGACAGGTGCGTCCGGGTCAGGCGCGGGCAGGACAGGCGGGCCCGGGAGGAGTGCGTCCGGGTCACGTGCGTCCGGGGCAGACCGAGGTGGTTGTGCACCTCACTGACCACACGCTCGCCACCGGCACCGGTGTGCTGCGTGCCGAGACCATCGGACCGCTGCTCGCGGTTCAGCTCGCCGAGCTCATCGGCTACGGTCCCTGCACCGTCAAGCCGGTCATCGACCTCAACGACGCCGTCAGCGTCGACGCCTACGAGATTCCCACCCGGATCCGCGAGCGCGTCAAACTCACCCACCCCGCCGAACTGTTCCCGTACGGGACCCGCGAAACCACCAACACCATCGACCTCGACCACATCCAGCCGTACGACCCGCACGGGCCTACCGGGCAGACGAGTACGACGAATCTCGCGCCTCTCGGTCGCTTCGGGCACCGGGTGAAAACCCACGCGCGTGGTTGGAGTGTGCGCCGGATCGACGACAGGACACTCGAGTGGAGGACACCCCACGGGTTCACCTTCCACGTCGACCCCAACGGCACCCACCGAGTCGACCCGTGAGTCCCGTTGAGCCCCCGCCGTGCCCAAGCTGAGTTGCGATCCGGCTCGGCAGCCGAAGCGAATGTCAAACCAACTCCCACCTCGCGAAGATGTGCAGCGCCGCTTCGATCTGGGCCTTCGTACGATCGTCGGACACTCCAACGAACCTGACAAAGACCACGGACGACCCTGGGTCGGCTGCGACGAGCAACGTCACCGATACCTGTCCCAGCAGCGGGTAGTCATACCAGGCGGACTGCTCGACATCTGTCGTCGGCAGAGCAGTGTCGATGGCCTGCCAGTCCGAGTCGTCGAACGCATATCCCACAAACTCCGCCACTGACTCGCACAGCGGCCGCAAGTTGGTGTCGATGATCCAATGGTCTCCGAGGACGCTCTCAGGATCCGGAGTAGTCATCTGTCAGCTCCTCATGTTTGTACCGTGGGGGTATGGCGACGTTCGAGGGCAGGATCGTGGTTAATGAGGGTGGGGGTGCCTGGGTGGAGGTGCCTGAAGACGTGATTGCTGGGTTGGGGGGAGGTGGGCGGATTCCGGTGGTGGCTTCGTTTGACGGGGTGGGGTATCGGGGGTCGATCGCGTCGATGGGCGGGTGTATGGCGTTGGGGGTGTTGAAGAGCATTCGCAGCGAGTTGGGGAAGGGGGACGGCGACTCTGTGACTGTGACCGTTGAGCGGGATACCGGTGACCGGGTTGTGGAGGTGCCGGAGGATTTCGCGGCGGCCTTGGCGGAGGCTGGGTTGCGGGAGGCGTTCGACGGGTTGAGTTACAGCCATCGGCGTGAGCACGTGAACGCGATCAACGACGCGAAGAAGCCGGAGACGCGGGCTCGGCGGATTGCTAAGGCTTTGGAGATGGTTAGGGCTTCTTGAGGGAGGCCAGTTCGGTGCGGTTGGAGACGCCGAGTTTCGCGTAGACGTGGGCTAGGTGGGTCTTTACCGTGCCGCGGCTCATGAACAGGCGCTCGCCGATCTCTGGGTTGCTGAGGCCTTCGACGGCGAGGGCGACGACCTGTTCCTCGGTTGGTGTGAGGCTGGCCCAGCCGGATGATGGGCGGCCGCGGACGCCGCGGGCACGGCGGGCGTACGCGACGGCCTCGTCCAACCCGAGCGGCGGCTCATTCGAGGTTTTGAGTGGCGGGAGGTCGGGCGGTGTTGCCAGGCCGAGCTCTTTACGGGCGGCGGTTGCGGCCCCACCGAGACGGCTCGCGTCCGCGGGACGATTCGTGTGGATTGCCAACAGAGCAAGGGATTCCAGGCTGTCGATGACGTACGTGCGCAGCCCGTGGTCGACGCGGATCGTGAGCGCCTGGTGCAGGAGGTCGGCGGCCTTGTCCGGGTGGTCGGTGATCGCGATCCGGCCGAGTTGGTCGAGGGCGTCAGCCAGGATCCGCGGGAGGTTGTACCGGCGCGCCAGCGCGGCGGCACGTTCAAGCAGCTCGGTCGCGTCCTGTCCGCCGGCACGCTTCGCAGCAGCGACCGTGGGCAGCAACATCGCGGGGGCGAACGTCCCGGCGAGCGGGCTGTCCGGCGCGGTGTCGCGGGCGAGCCATTCGACCGCTGCGTCGTACTCGCCGCTCCAGAACGAGATCAGCGCCATCACCTGACCGAGATTCGGTACGACGGCGCCCGCCGTGTCGGCCAGCTCGAGCAGCGGCCGCATCAACTCACGCGCTTCGTCGAGTCGGCCCGTTCTGGCCAGCACCGACGCCAGCTGTCCGCGTGCGGTGCCGACGCGGTGGAAGTCGGCGAGCGGTTCGGCGGCGGCGAGGGCGCGTTCGGCGATCTCGACCGCCTTCAACGGTTCGCCCGTGGAGACGAGGCTCTCGGACCAGACGGTCAGCACGGTCGAGGCGATTCCGCGTTCGCCGCTGGTGATCAGACCGTCGGCGGCGCGATCGAGCAGCGGGCGGAGGTCGTCATGGCGATCCCACAGCGAGAGCAGTACGCACTGCAGGGCGACGTTCGCGTTCCGGGCCGATTCGTCGCCGATGCCGTCAGCGAGCCGTGCACCCTCCGCCGTCAGATCCCACGCTTTCTGGAAGTCGGTGAAGAACTCGCCGACAGCAACCAGCGCGAGGAACAGCGAACGCAGCCGGTCGTCATCCAGTTCGGTCGCGAGTTCGAGCCCGCGGCCTGCCGCGTCGTACCCGAACGGGTCGACCGTGTCGGCGACGGTCGCGTACCCGTAGAGCAAACGCGCCTGGAGCAACGTTCGGTCGTCCGGCGCGCGATCGATCGCGCGGCGCAGGTAGCCGATGCCCTCGTTGCCGGTCGCCTGCAGGTTCCACAGCCACCGCAGCGCCGCGGCGAGCCGTCGGCCGCGTTCCGGATCGTCCGCGGAAAGTCCGTTTTCCAGGGCAACGCGGTAGTTCTCGCGATCCGGTTCGATGAGCGCGCGCCAAGCGTCGCGATCCTTGTCCAGCAAGGGTTCCGCGGCCTCGGCGACCTCGAGGAAATGGCCGAGATGCCGATCCCGTACGTCGTCGTCCGCCGTCAAGCGTGTTCCGGCGTACTCGCGGATCGTCTCCAGCAGCCGGTACCGTCCACCCTCGGCGACGACGAGCGATTTGTCGACAAGCCGTGCGAGAACCTCCAGTACGGCGCCGCAGACGGCCGATGCGGCGTCGAGGGTGAACCCACCCGCGAAGACCGCCAGCCGGCGGAAGACCTGACGCTCGTCCTCGTCGAGCAGGTCGTAGCTCCAGTCGATGGATGCGGCGAGAGTGCGCTGGCGGGCCGCGACACCGCGAACGTTCTTCGTCAGCAGACCGAACCGATCGCTCAGACCTGCCAAGATCTGCTCCGGCGTCAGCGTGCGGACCCAGGCGGCCGCCAGCTCCAGAGCCAACGGAATGCCGTCCAAACGCACGCAGATCGAGCGGATCGCCTGGTCCGACTCGGGGTACGCAAGACCGCCCGCACGCTCAAGGAACAACGCCCGCGCCTCATCCGGAGCAAGTGCAGGTACGCGCCAGATCGCCTCGCCGGGCACGTCCAACGGCTCCCGGCTCGTCGCCAGAACAGAGACCTCCGGGCAGCCGGTCTGGAGGGCGACGACGAACTCGGCGACACCCTCGATGATCTGCTCGCAGTTGTCGAGGCAGATGAGTGCCTGCTTGGTGCGCAGTTGGCCGATCAGCAGGCGGTCGCCGGGCTCGATGAGCAGACCGATCGCGGCGGCGACCGTCTCAGGGATCTGCACACTGTCGGTAACAGCAGAGAGGTCGACCCACCAGACTCCGTCCGGCCAGCGTTCGGCCAGTTGCGCCGCGGTCTGCGCGGCCAGGCGCGTCTTGCCGCTACCGCCCGGTCCGGTGAGGGTGACGAGGCGGCTGCCGGAGAGTTGAGTACGGAGCGCTGCGACCTGGGTCTCCCGGCCGACGAAGCTGGTGAACATCACCGGAAGGTTGTTCGGCACCCTGTCCAAGGACTGCAGCGGCTCGGCGGTGGAGGTCAGCTCGAAGACCCGCTCCGGCGTACCGAGATCCCGCAGCCTGTGCACGCCGAGGTCGACGATGTCCGGGGAGCCACGATCGGCGTCCCGCAGACCCGCGGCAGTAGTTGCGGTGAGCAACGTTTGGCCGGGGTTCGCCAAGGCCAGCAGGTGTTCGGCGTGGCGGACCGCGGGTGCGGTAGTCGGTGCGGTGTGCAAGGCGATTCGGAGCAGCTCACCAGCAGGCACCTGGGATGCTGCGTCCCGGAGCGATCGCGCTGCGGAGGTCGCGTCGGCCGCATCGTCGTACACCAGGACGGGCCATCCGGCGTCCCGGCGTACCAGCTGCTCCCCGGGTAGCTCGGCGGCCAGGCCGGCCAGGCGCGCGTAGGCGGGTGCGCTGGCGGCACCGGCGTACGACGCGATCAGGACTGTCACCCCACCCATAGCCGCCAGTCTGCCATTCGGCTGTGTGGGGTCGCCGTTGTCGACAGTATTCGCTACCCTCCCGAAAGGGGGGTCGAAGAAGTGAGGAGCCTGATGGCAGACACCACGTCGACTGACCACGGACGATTCGCGCTACCGACCAAGAACCTGCCCGCACCGCAGGTTCGCGACCTTCCCGAGCCGCCCACCAAGACCTGGAAGATCATCGGCCCCGGCATGGTCGGCGCCGGGGTGGGGCTGGCCTCGGGAGAGTTCATCCTCTGGCCCTACATCTCCAGCCAGATCGGCCTGGTGTTCCTCTGGGGCGCCGTCGTCGGCGTGTTGGTCCAGTGGTTCCTGAACATGGAGATCGAGCGGTACACGCTGGCAACTGGTGAGACAGCGTTGACCGGCTTCAACCGGTACGGGAAGCACTGGGGCCTGTTCTTCGCGATCATGACGTACTTCGCGAACCTCTGGCCGGGCTGGGCCACGAGCTCGGCGAGCATGCTCACGTACCTCTTCGGCGCCGGCGATCCGCGCTGGATCGCGATCGGCATGCTGGTGCTGATCGGCGCGATCCTGACCCTCGCGCCGGTCGTCTACGTGATGCTCGAACGACTGATCGCGGTGAAGATCGCCGCTGTCGCGCTGCTCGTGATCCTCGCACTCGTGTTCGCGATCCGCGGGAAGACGTACGGCGCGCTCGGCGACGCGGTCACGCACCCGCAGTTCCCGGCCGAGCAGCTCGGGTTCGCGCTGGTGATGGGCGCGATCGCGTACGCCGGGGCAGGCGGCGGCCAGAACCTCGTGCAGAGCAACTGGATCCGGGACAAGGGTTTCGGGATGGGCGTGCATGTGCCGCGGCTGACGTCACCGGTGACCGGTGAGACCGAGGCCGACCCGACCGCCAACGGGTACACGTTCCCGCCGAACGACGAGAACCTGGCCCGCTGGAAGCGCTGGTGGAAGTTCGCGAACATCGAGCAGGCCGCGACCTTCGTGGCGATCACCGTGGTGACGATCATCTTCACCTCGATGCTCGCGCACGCGACGTTGTTCGGCGACAGCGCCGTGAAGAACAACATCGGCTTCCTGAAGATCGAGGGTACGACGCTGCAGACCCTGGTCGGCGGCTGGTTCGGCTACCTGTTCTGGGCGATCGGCGCCTTCTCGCTGTTCGCCGCGGCGGCCGGCATCGTCGACTACACGTCCCGCCTGGCGGCCGACATGGTCAAGGCCCGGTACCTGCGCGAGTCGCAGGTCTCCGAGTCCAAGCTGTACTTCTGGCTGGTCTGGGGACTGGTTGCCTTCGGCATCATCGTCCTGCTGGCCGGTGTCACCCAGCCGCTGGTGCTCCTGGTGATCTCCGCCTGCACCGCCGGCACCATGATGTTCGTCTACTCCGGCCTGCTCTGGTGGATGAACTCGAGGGCTCTCCCGCGCGCCATCCGCATCACCACCTGGCGTTCGGCCGTCCTCTGGTTCTCGTTCCTGGCCTTCGGTTTCCTGGCCGTCTTCACCATCATCGACCAGGCAAAGAAGCTGTAGACGGACGGCCATGCATGCAGAACCCCGTCAGAAGGGCGATCTGAGCCGCTCACGACGGGGTTCTGCCTGCCTGGAGGGTCAGCCGAGGAAGTCGACGGCGGCTTCCTCGGCGGCGGTACGCCGTACGACCTGGACGCCGCTGCGCGCCCGGACCGTGTGGTAGACGTCGACGGACGCCTTCAACGCTCGTAGACAGTCGGCGCGGTCGGCGGTCGCGACGGTCTCTCGCAGCGCCGGCACGAGTTCCGGTGCGAGCGTTTCCAGCCGCCGTACGCCGGCCGGCCGCGTGGTCCGCCCGATCCCGGCCAACGGCGCGATCGCGACCCCGCGAATCGCGCCGAGCGCTTCGATCGCCTCGAACAACTCGCCCCGGGCGATCTTCACCGCGACGTAGTGCACCCAGACCCAGATCCGATCCTCGATCCACTGCGCATCCGGCTGCGGCCACTGCGCCGTGGACTCGGCACGCACGCGGTCGACGGTGTCGTCCCGCTGCCACAACACGAGACCGTCCTCGACCCGCTCTCGCAGCCCGTCGGGCGTCACGAACTTCAGGTCGACATGCACAAGTGGCGGCCCGAACAACGCGATCAGCAACCGCGGCTCACCGACGTGCTCACCGGTAAAGCTCGAAAGCAGCGACCCGACCCGCCCCGCGAACTCCTTCGCCTCCGCCAGGCACTCCGGCTGCCCTTCCGGCGTACACACCAGCACGAGATCCAGATCCGAATACTCATCACTGGTGCCCGAGGCAACCGATCCACCGACGACCACCGCGAGAACCCGCGGATCCTTGTTCGCCTCCGCCACCACACTCTCCGCAAGCACCCGAAGATGCTCCGGCACGCCGACCAGTTCCACAGTTCCTCCTCCATCAGGTCAGCAGGCCATCATCACCCACCGACCTACATCGAGGCGAACGGATTTAGAGCAGACCGCGGACTCCTGATCAGGCACGTGGTCCGTAGGCCTCCGGGGCGCCGTTGGCGGTGGTGAAGAGGGAGTAGACGGAGGTGGTCGCGGTGAGGAACAGGCGGTTGCGTTTCGGGCCGCCCCAGGTGAGGTTGCTGACGGTTTCGGGGACCAGGAGTTTGCCGAGCAGCGTGCCGTCGGGGTGGTAGACGTGGACGCCGTCGGCGGCGGACGCCCAGACGCGGCCCTGGGTGTCGAGGCGGATGCCGTCGAAGATGCCGTTGCCGCACTCGGCGAACAGTTCGCCGCCGCTCAGCTTGTCACCGTCGACGGTGAAGACGCGGATCGTCGCCTCCTCCGAATCGGTGATGTAGAGCAACGACTCGTCGAGTGAGAACGCGAGCCCGTTCGGCCGGTTGAAGTCGTCGGCGACGCGGGTCAGCCCGCCGTCCGGCGCGACCCGGTACACATGACAGCCGCCGGTCTCGATCTCGCCCTTGTACCCCTCGTAGTCGCTGTCGATCCCGTACGCCGGATCCGTGAACCAGACCGATCCGTCCCGCTTCACCACCACGTCGTTCGGGGAGTTCAGCCGCTTCCCGTCGTACTCGTGGGCGAGGACGGTGATGCCGCCGTGGTGCTCGGTCCGCGTCACGCGCCGGTTGCCGTGCTCGCAGCTCACCAGCCGGCCCTCGGTGTCGCGGGTGTGGCCGTTGGTGTTGCCGGCCGGGTGCCGGAAGACGGAGACCTGGTACGACGTCTCGTCCCAGCGCAGGATGCGGTCGTTCGGGATGTCGCTCCAGAGCAGGTACCGGCCCGCGGCGGAGTACACCGGGCCCTCGACCCAGCGGCCGCCGGTCCACAACCGTTCGAGGCGGCTGTCACCGCGAATCCCGGTGAACCGGTCGTCCAGCTTCTCCCAGACGGCCGGTGCGGTCCCTGCCAACGGTTCGAGAATTCCCGTCATCACGACTCCTCCTGATTGTGGACCTCTCGAACGGAAGGATATGCGTGGCGCCGCAACGGGGGCACAGAGGTACAGCGCCGTGTCAGACACCGTGATGTGGAGACATCCTTTGACGCTCGACACCGTTCGCGAAGACAAGGCGATCGAGAACCTCACTCGCCGACTCAACGACAGCTTCGCCGACATCCATACTCCCGAAGACATCGAGACCGCGATCCGCACCGCCCGCGAGTCCTTCGCCGGCGACCCGGTCCGCGACTACGTACCAGTCCTGATCGAACGCATGGTCCGCGCAGAACTCGCCCCGAAACCGGAGGTCGAAGAGCAGCCCGACGGGCACGACAAATGGTCCAGACCACCCTCGGTTCCTTCGATCGCCACCGCCGGAACAGCACGCCGGCGAATCCCCGTCGCCCTGCCGGCCGCGGTTGCGGGCGTGCTGGTGGTCGCGACGGTCGCGACCGTGCTCGTCGTACGTAACGGCGACGACGTTCAGGCGCAGACCGGGTTGACCACCGTCGGCGGTGTGATCGGCTCGGAGAAGCGCGCGTTCTTCGAGGATCCCGACGTGAAGGCCGCGCTCGCCAAGCACGGTCTCGAGGTGAAGGTCGACACCGCGGGGTCGCGCGAGATCGCCACCTCGGTCGACCTGGGCAAATACGACTTCGCGTTCCCGTCCAGCACCACCGCGGCGGAACGGATCCTGCAGCCGGCCGCGGGCCGCCCGGCGGTCAGCGGAAAAAAGTACAGCGTTTTCTCGTCGCCGATGGCGATCGCGACGTACCAGCCGATCGTCGACCTGCTGTCCGCAACCGGGATCGCCAAGCAGGTCAACGGCATCTGGTACCTCGACATCCGCAAGTACGTCGACCTCGCGAAGGCGAACTGGCGCTGGACCAACATCCGCGGCAACACGACGTACCCGGTGAACAAGCGGATCCTGATCACCACCACCGACCCGCGCACCTCGAACTCGGCGGCGATGTTCCTGTCGATCGTCAGTTATGTTGCCAACCACAACAGTGTGGTGGAGAGCGCCGCGGACGAGCAGAAGGTGCTGCCGCTGGTCGCGCCGCTGTTCGTGAACCAGGGCTACACCGACAACTCCAGCGAGGGCCCGTTCGACGACTACCTGTCGCTCGGCATGGGCAAGTCGCCGATGGTGAACATCTACGAGGCGCAGTTCGTGGACGCCGCCGTACAGCGCAAGCTCAAGCCCGGCATGGTGCTGATGTACCCGTCGCCGACCGTTCAGTCCAAGCACACGCTGATTTCGCTGAACGGCAACGGGGAGAAGCTCGGTGAGCTGCTCTCCACGGACGCCGAGTTGCAGCGGCTCGCGGCCCGGCACGGGTTCCGGACCGCGGACAAGTCGCAGTTCGCGAATGTGGTCAACCAGTACGACGTCCCGGTCGCGAAGGACGTCATCGACGTCGCGGACACCCCGACGTACGGCGCCCTCGAGCGACTGCTGGACGCGGTGTCCAAGTCCTACCGCTGAGCCCCTTGCACGTTCGACAGCCATGACCACACCGAAGTGGTCGCGGTGATGAACAGGCGGTTGCCCTTCGGGCCGCCGAACGTCAGGTTGGACACCACGTCCGGCAGCAGCAGCTTGCCGATCAGCGTGCCGTCCGGGTCGAAGCAGTGCACGCCTTCGTGCGTCGCCGCCCAGACCCGGCCGGTGCTGTCCAGCCGGATGCCGTCGAACATCCCGCCCTCGCACGGCGCGAACACCTCACCCCCGGTCAGCTTCTCGCCGTCCACGTCGAACCGGCGGATGTGCTTGCCCGGGGTGTCGGCGACGTACAACTGGCTCTCGTCGCGCGAGAAAGCCAGGCCGTTCGGGCGGATGAAGTCGTCCGCGACGACGGTCACCGCGCCGTCCGGGGCGATCCGGTAGACGTGGCAGCCGTCGATCTCCTGCTCGGCGGCGTGTCCCTCGTAGCTCGAGGTGATCCCGTACGGCGGGTCGGTGAACCAGATCGACCCGTCGCTGCGTTCGACCACGTCGTTCGGGCTGTTCAGCCGCCGCCCGTCGAGGTGTGACGCGAGGACGGTGCGAGTTCCGTCGTACTCCGTCCTGATCACCTGGCGATCGCCCTGCGAGCAACTGATCAGGCGGCCGGTGCGGTCGATGGTGTTGCCGTTGACGTAGCCGGACGGCTGACGAACGCTATCCTGTCGCTGACAACTCAAACAGAACGAGATTTGGTTTGTGACCGATATGACAGTAGATGATGTGGATCGCGGCTTGCTGGCCGCGTTGCAGGAGGACGCCGGACAGTCGTACGCCGCGCTCGGGCAGGCGGTCGGGCTCTCGGCCGGATCCGCCCACGAACGGGTCCGGAAACTGAAGGCGGCCGGCGTGATCCGGCGTACGACGGTCGACGTCGACCCGGCCGCGGTCGGACTCGGCGTACTGGCGTTCGTCCTGCTCGAGTCGGGCGCCTGGATGGGCGACGAGCCGACGCTGAAGGCGTTGCGGAAGATCCCCGCGGTCGAGGAGGCGCACATCATCGCCGGGCCGGCGTCGGTCCTGGTGAAGGTCCGCACGGCGACCACCGAGGACCTGCAGGCGACGCTGCGCGCGCTCCATCAGGTGGACGGCGTGACCAGCACTCAGACAGTGGTGGTCCTGGAGACCTTCTTCGAGGGACGACCCGCCGTGCTGTGATCGTGGTGTGAGCAACACCCTGCCCGCAGGACGGCTGCTTCACCCTAGACTCGGGCCAGCCGAAGGGAGTCGCTGTGTCCGACAGCTTGCAGATCACCAAGGTGCTGGTCGCGAACCGGGGCGAGATCGCCGTCCGGATCGTCCGCGCCGCCGCCGACGCGGGGCTGAGCAGCGTCGCCGTGTACGCCGACCAGGACCGGGACGCGCTGTTCGTGCGGCTCGCCGACGAGGCCTACGCGCTGGACGGGTCGACACCGGCCGACTCCTACCTGAACATCGCGAAGATCCTGGACGTCGCGGCCCGCTCGGGCGCGAACGCCGTACATCCGGGCTATGGGTTCCTGGCCGAGAACGCTGCGTTCGCCCAGGCGGTGATCGACGCCGGGCTGATCTGGATCGGTCCGCCGCCGTCGGCGATCGACTCGCTGGGCGACAAGGTCAAGGCGCGGCACATCGCGGAGAAGGTCGGCGCGCCGCAGGTCCCTGGCACTCCGGACCCGGTTGCCAACGCCGACGAGGTCGTTGCCTTCGCGGCGGAGTACGGGCTGCCGATCGCGATCAAGGCGGCGTACGGCGGTGGCGGGCGCGGGATGAAGGTCGCGCGGACGCTGGAGGAAGTACCGGAGCTGTTCGAGTCGGCAACGCGTGAGGCGGTCAGCGCCTTCGGCCGCGGTGAGTGCTTCGTCGAGCGGTACCTGGACAAGCCGCGGCACGTCGAGACCCAGTGCCTGGCCGATGCCCACGGCAACGTTGTCGTGGTGTCGACGCGGGACTGCTCGCTGCAGCGCCGGTACCAGAAGCTCGTCGAGGAGGCGCCGGCTCCGTTCCTGTCGCCGGAGCAGCTGGAGCTGCTGTACTCGTCGTCGAAGAAGATCCTCCGCGAGGCCGGGTACGTCGGCGCCGGCACGTGCGAGTTCCTGGTCGGGCAGGACGGGCTGATCTCGTTCCTCGAGGTGAACACCCGGCTGCAGGTCGAACACCCGGTGTCGGAAGAGGTCACCGGGCTGGACCTGGTGCGGGAGATGTTCCGGATCGCTCAGGGCGAGGAACTCGGGTACGACGACCCCGTGGTGTCAGGGCACTCGATCGAGTTCCGGATCAACGCCGAGGACGGCGGGCGCGGGTTCCTGCCGGCGCCGGGGACGTTGACGCGCTGGCACGCGCCGTCGGGTCCGGGCATTCGCCTGGACGGCGGGTACGACCAGGGCGAGACGGTGCCGGGCGCGTTCGACTCGCTGGTCGCGAAGCTGATCGTCACCGGGCGGGACCGTCAGCAGGCGTTGGAGCGGTCGCGACGGGCGCTGCGTGAGTTCGTCGTTGAGGGCATGCCGACGGTCATTCCGTTCCACGCCGCGGTCGTTTCCGACCCGGCGTTCGTCGGGACGGACGGGTTCAAGGTCCACACGCGGTGGATCGAGACCGAGTACGACAACCAGCTCACGCCGTACGACGGTCCGACGGCCGAGGCGCCTGTCGACGCCGAGCGGGAGAAGGTCACGGTCGAGGTCGGAGGCAAGCGGCTCGAGGTCGTTCTGCCCGCCGGGCTCGGTGCGATCGGCGCCGTGCCTGCGGCCGGCGGGTCTTCGAAGAAGAAGCCGTCGCGGCGGGCGGGCGGTACGAAGAACTCGGCCGCCTCCGGCGATTCGCTGACGTCGCCGATGCAGGGCACGATCGTCAAGATCGCCGTCGAGGAAGGCGCGACGGTCGCCGAGGGCGACCTGATCGTGGTCCTCGAGGCGATGAAGATGGAACAGCCCCTGAACGCCCACAAATCCGGCACCGTCACCGGCCTCAGCGCAGAAGTAGGCGCCACAGTCTCAGCCGGCGCCGCCATCTGCGAAATCAAGGACTAATGCAGGACGAGGAGTACCTGCCGGTGCCGGTGATCGACGCGGTTGCGATCGACTGTGCGGATCCGGATGCGCTGGGGCGGTTCTGGCAGGCGCTGATCGGCGGCGAGCTCCGCCCCGATCAGCACGGCGTCACCGAACTCCACGGCGGCCGGGTCCGCCTGGACTTCGCCCAGGTCCCCGAAGGCAAGCAGGTCCGCAAGAACCGCGTCCACTTGGACCTGTACGTCCCCCCGGAAACCAAGGACCGCTCCATAGCCCGAGCCCTGTCCCTCGGCGCCACCCGAGCCGACGACATCTACGACGGCCCCCTCTGGCAATGCCTAAGAGACCCCGAAGGCAACGAATTCTGCCTCATCTGGGGCGCCGACCACCCCTAACCGCGGATGTGGTGACACCCCCCGGTGACCTCACGATTCGGGTGGATTGACAGACAGTTCTCAGGTTTTCGCTGTAGGTTCCCTGCAGGTGTCTCGGTGAGGAGGGTTACTGCATGTCCAAGAAGACCCATCAGCAGCAGCTGGCGGCGCGGAAGGCGAAGCGGCAGGCTGAGCGGGAGGTGGAGCGGCGGCGACAGCGGCGGAATCTGGGGATCACCGTGACCGCGATCGCGGCGGTGGTCGTGGTGCTCGTGGGGGTCTTCGTGGTGTTCGGGGTGGGCGGCGACGACAAGCCGGCCGCGTCGCCGGTGCCGGCGGAGAACAAGCCGGCCAGCATCCCGACCGCGATGGCACCGGCCCCGAAGCGGGCGACGCCGCTCGCGTCCGAGGTGAACTGCACGTACAAGAAGTCCACCGAGCCGGCCGCGAAGAAGGTCGATCCGCCGGCCGACGGGAAGACCAAGGCGTCGGGTACGTCGAAGGTCAGCCTGAACACGTCCATCGGCGACCTGCAGCTCACCCTAGACAGCGCGCTCGCGCCCTGCACGGTGAAGAACTTCCTCAGCCTGGTCGGCCAGAAGTACTTCGACAACACCAAGTGTCACCGGCTGACGGTCGGTGAGGGCCTCCAGGTGCTGCAGTGCGGCGACCCGAGCGGGACCGGCTCCGGCGGGCCGGGCTACAGCTTCGCGGACGAGGTGTACCCGACGCTGAAGTACGGCCGCGGCATCCTCGCGATGGCGAACTCCGGCGCGAACACGAACGGCAGCCAGTTCTTCATCGTGTACGGCGACGCCTCCGGGCTGACCCCGCAGTACACGGCGTTCGGGACGATCGACGAGCCGAGCGTGAAGCTGATCGACAAGGTCGCGGAGGCCGGCGTCACACCGCAGAACGGCCCCCAGGACGGGACACCCATCACGCCCGTCGACATCAAGTCAGCAACAGCAGCAGCCTGAGACAGAACAACCGCGCGGCCCGCCCCCTGCCGGGGACGGGCGGCGCGGCTATTTGCTAGTTCCTCGTCGTCAGGCGAGGAGGTGGTACTGCGAGCGGGGCCAGGCCAGTAGGGCGTGGATTTGGGTTATGCCGGATTGCTGGAGCAGTTCTACCGAGCCCTCGCGGAACTTGTAGAGGTTTGTTGCGGGGTCGCGGGTGGTGTTCCAGTTGTAATCGGCGTAGGCCTGCATCGCCTTGCGGTAGCGGGGGTCCGGGACGACCGAGTCCAGGATCAACAGGTTCTTGAACCAGATCGAGTTGAACGCCGCACCGTTCTTCGCCAGGATCTCAGGCGTGTTGTAGAACGCCAGCGAGGCGTTGGCGACCGACTTCGCGTCCCGCAGGTACTTGACGTTACCCGTTGCCTTGAACAACAACACGCCGGCGCCGAGCATCACGCCCTGGTTGTAGCTCCACTGCGTCTTCTCGATGTTGCCGGCCAGGTCGATGTGGTCCCAGTACAGCCCGTTCGGCGCGAGCATGCAGTCCTGCGCCCACTGGTACATCCGCTGGGCCCACGTCAGGTACGACTTGTCCCGCGTCAACAGGTACAGGTGCGCCCCGAGCTCGGCACCCGGGCCGTTCGACACCGTGTTCCGGTCCTGGCTCCACGGCGCCTGGGTCCAGTACACGCCGCCGGCGCACGGGTGCGACGGATCCGTGTCCCAGCCGTGGACGACGAGTGCGAAGATCTCCTTCGCGCGAGCGAGTGCAGCACGGTCACCAGTCCGCTTGAACCGCTGGATCAGGTTCAGCCCGATCCACTCGTTGTCGTCGTAGAACTTGTCGCCGCCCTGCCCGTTCGGCGGCCGCACGTACGAGTCGTGCCCGGTCGGCGTCGTACCGGAGTTCCAGTAGAACTCGTACGCCGCAAGCCGCCGATCGGCCTCCGCCGAGCCCTTCCGGCCCGCACCGGGTACGCCGGCCAGGTTCTCCGCCGCGATCGCCGCCTGCGAGTACGGCCAGACGTACGAGTACGGGTTGCTCTGGGTGTTCGGGTACTCCTCCAGCAGCAACCCCTTGCCGGCGTCGAAGTACTTGTTGATCGCGTCGTACGACGCACGCGCCCGAGCGGCAGCGGTCGGGTCGGTGCCCGCCGCCTCGCCGGCACTGGCCGTGGTCATGTTCAGCGAGCCGAGGACCGCGACCGCGAGCACTCCGGCGGCCAGCCGGGTTGATATACCAATCTTTCTGCGCATCGACCTGCTCCTCCTGGGCGGTGGTTGACAGCGATGTCACGTTCTAACCGGCGCAAGGACACCCCGTCAATGCCTCAGCGAACAGGCCTTCTGGAACCACTAGTTGGTATATCAAGAAGTCCGGGCCGGGAAACTGATCCACGAGGACCGCAGGTGCAGCCGGATCCGCACCTGGTCGGCCGTCAGAACACGTTTTCCGCGCGACCCGACCGCCTCGACGGTGAGCGCCCGCCCGCCGCCCGGGCCGACGCCGGTCCGCTTCAGGACGCGGACGTAGCGGATCGAGCCGACGGCGAAGACCGCCTGCATCTGCGAGGCGGTCCGGGTCACCGTCCACGACACGTTCGGGTTCCCATTCTTCGGGTACGCGTCCCAGCCGTCCGCCTTGGTGAGCTGGTACGGCGCGTCACCCGCGGCCGTCGCTCCGCCGTTCGACGAGGAGAACTCCGCGATGATCGGATTCCCCTTGTACAGCCGGATCTGTCCCGCGGTTGCCGCGATCGCGTTGTTCGTCGACGTTTCCTCCGAGTCGTACCCGCCGTACACCTGGCAGGACGTGGTGTCGCACAAGTCATACGCTTTCCGCGCCGCGCGAGCCCGGTGGAACACCGAATAGGTGCGAGCGGCAACGGCCTGCGCCTGCAAAGCGGCCGGCCGCCAACTCGACACCGACTCCCGGGGTACGACACCACGCAGGTAGTACTCGAGCGGCAGCACGTTCACCGTGTCCAGATGCGCCCCGGACACGTCGATCGCCCGCAGCGCACCGCGATACCGCCGTACGGCGCCACTCGGCAGCACCAGCCCGATCACCGCCGCGCCCTCGAACTGCGCCATCCCCGTGAACGTCTTGTAGAGCGTCCATTTCCGGGCCTTCGCGTCGTACGAGCTGACCTTCGTGCCGTGCTCGCCGTTCGGGTCGATCGACCACTGGTTCCGGGTCAATGCCCTGGGCAACGGGTAGACCTTGCCAGTGGCCAGCGAGTGGACCGCGAGCCCGCTCACCGCGCCGACCCGGACGCCGTCGGTGGTGTCGGCGCTGACCCGAACTCGGATGCTGCCGGTCGCCCTCCCGGTCGTCGTCCCCGGGTAGTAGAAGTCGAGGATCTGCTTCGCCGGCTTCCCGGCCAGCGCCGCCCCCTGCGCGCCGTACTGCGAGAGTCCGCGGCCGTGCCCGAATCCGCGCCCGTTGATCGTCGTGTCCGGCGCCGCGGCAGGCACGACCTCACGGGCCTGGGCGGTCGCGCTGATCACCGTGGACGACAGAACGACGACGGCGATGGCACGATTCCTCATGATGGTCTCCCGTAGACAAGGTGGACCTGGCGATCCCGCCGGTCCCAGACGAGCCAGCCGCGCTGGAACTTCTGGCGCGATCCGCCCGCCACCTGATAGGCGTCGGTGATCGGCAGTCCGAGCCGCGCACTGCCGGCCCCGAGCCGCCGGTACCGGGTCCGGAAAGCGCCGGACGTGGAATGCGGGCCGGTGGCAACGGAGTAGAAGACGTCGCGGGTGCTGAAGTACGTCGCCCAGCCGGTCCGGGTCCGATGCTCGCCCCAGAACGGCTGGCCGAGGTTCCGGAAACCGAGTTTCCGCGCGTACTCGTAAATCGGGGTCGAGAAACTACCGCTCATCAACGTGTTCACGCGCTGCTTCAGCCAGCCGAGCTTGTTGTACAGCTGGGTTCCCGGGCACGCGGTCGCCTTGGTGTCGCGGTGTCCGGAAACCGTGTGCAGGCGGCTTCCGTCGAGCACGATCGTGGCCAGCGGCGACCGGTAGTTGGCGTCGAGTTTCCACGCGATCACGCGCGCCGTGGACTCCAGCATCGCCGGCGGCGGTGCGGTCTGCTCGAAGTTTCCGATCACCGCAACGCCGAACGAGTTCGCGTTGAACGACGACGTGTGCGCGCCGAGCACCGGCAGCTGCGCCCCGCCGTACCGGCCCTCGAAGACGCGGCCGAACCGGTCGACGAGGAAGTTGTACCCGAGGTCGCACCAGCCGCGGCTCTTCACGTGGTACGCGTACATCGCGCGCACCATCGCGGGGACCTGCGTGCGGGTGTAGTCGTTCCGGTCGGCGGTGTGATGGACGAACGCCGCCAGCACAGTCTTCGTGTACTTCGGCCGCACGCATGAAGCCCCGTTGTGCGCGCGCAGTCGCTCGTCGGCGCCCCAGCGTTTCCGGCTCACCATCAAAGGCATCGGGTACGGCGCCCTGCTCGACGCCGCCTCGACCGAGCCGCTCGGCTCCTCGGAGTCGGAGCTGAGCACGCCGGGCTGGATCAGCACCACCTTGGCGTCACGCACGGCACCTGCACCATTCACCGCACTCGCCTGGACACCCGTGGCATTACCGACCCACAACGGCTCGGTGCCCGCTCGCTCAACTCCTTCGGGATCCGATGGATCGGGACCGTGATCGTCCTCGATCTGCATCGGCTGCCAATCGGTCCATTGCCCATCACGTTGGACCCGAACCTTCGCCGTGACTCCAGCCACGCCTTCGGGCCAGGTGATGCCGACCATTCCGAACGGCGCGGTTTCAGCCTTGACCGACGGCCCGTCGAGCGGGATCTCCTGATACGAGAGATCGGGAAGGTCGTGCGGTAGCGGGACCAGGGCGGCCGCCGTCAACACAAGCGGCAGCAGTCGCGCGATCTTGCCCATGAACAGCCTTCCGGCGCGGGGACGGACAGTCGCTGGGCGGCGCGCTCCTCGATTATGCGCCGACGGTGACCGCTTTCCCGGGATTACGTCACCCTGCGTGGCGTCGCCGGTCTTGAGGGATTCGATAGGCTCTCCCTAAAGCCCCCGAGAGAGGCCCGACAATGGAATACATCCTGATCATCGCCGTGGCGGTGATCGCGGTCCTGGCGTACCGCTCGTACCGTCGGACCCAGCTGCAGACCAAGCAGCAGCACGAGATCACGGCCGCCGAGCTCGAGTCGGTGAAGCGGACCGCCGACGAGGACATCACCCGGTTCGGCGAAGAGCTGCAGGACCTCGACCTGGAGATGGTCGGCAAGGACCTCGGCGACGGCGCGCGGCAGGACTACCAGCGCGCGCTGGACTCCTACGAGTCCGCGAAGCAGGCGGTCGGTCAGGTCACGGAGGCCGACCAGATCAAGCACGTGATCGAGATCCTCGAGGACGGCCGGTACGCCGCTACCTGTGTGCGCGCCCGGGTGAACGGCCAGCCGTTGCCGCAGCGCCGCCCGTCCTGCTTCTTCAACCCGCAGCACGGTCCATCCGTGGAGGACGTGATGTGGGCGCCGCCGGGTGGCGCGCAGCGTGAAGTGCCGGCCTGTGCGGCCGACGCCGAGCGGGTCCGCGCCGGCGCCGAGCCGGACGTCCGCAAGGTCATGGTCGGCCCGCAGCGGGTGCCGTACTGGGAGGCCGGCCCGGCCTACTCGCCGTACGCGCAGGGCATGTTCGGCGCGCTCGGCGGTGTGATGACCGGCATGTTCCTCGGCACGATGCTCGGCGGCATGTTCGCCGGCGGCGGCTACGGCGACTACGCGGGCGGCTACGACGGCGGCGGCGATGGCGGCGGCGACGGCGGGGGTGGCGACGGCGGCGATGGCGGGGGCGACTACAACCCCTTCGACGGCGGGGACGGCGGCGACGGCGGCGGTTTCGACTTCGGCGGCGACTTCTAGGAACTGCCAAGAACGCCACAGGGCCCCGGTGACCAGCTGGTCACCGGGGCCCTGTGCTGTGCTCACTCGCCGAACAGCGGGACGTTCCCCTCGGCGGTGTTCAGGAAGTAGATCGGGTCCTTGAAGTCGCCAGGCACCTTGCCCAGACCCTTGATCACGGTCGCGGCACCGTTGGCGTGGCCAACGGCGTACAGGTACGCCGAGCCCGTGTCCTTGTCGATCCCGGCGAGCAGCGTGCTCTGCGCGCCGCACTTCTCCGCGACGAGGTACTCGAAGCCCTGCCAGGTCGACGTGCGGACCTTCTTGACAACCGGCGTTCCCTTGACCGGGATGTGGATCGTGTAGAGCGCACCACCGTTCGTCGTGGCCAGGAAGGTGTCGTACGTCGCGGTCTCGCTGATCAGCGCCATCGTCTTCACCGACGAGTAGCCCGGCCAACGCGTCACCACCCGGCCTCCCGAGGTATACCGGTAGAGCACCCCGTCGCCGCGCAGCCGGTACTCCGCCGTGCGGTCGACCTTGCCCCAGTACCACGAGGACTCGATCGTCTTGTAGCCGATGTACCCGACGCCGCGGGACTTCAGCGAGGTGAACGGCTTGCCCGTGGAATCCACGCCGTACGCGCCGCGGTACAGAGTTCCGCTGACAATCACGTCGCCGTACCACGTGTAGTCCGCCCCGACGCCCAGCGAGATGGTCCAGGTCGACGCGAGCTTCGCCAGTCCCGGGGAGAACATGTGCGGACCGGTCGACCGCTTGACCGTAGCCGGCGACGTCGCGGTGACCGCGGCGTTGGCCATGTCACCGCCGGCCGTGATCGAGCCGAGGTTGATCGCGCAGGCGGCGGTCGTGGCGGCGGTCGCCGTACTTGCCGGCACGGCTGCCAGCCCGCCGAGCATCAGGGCGGAGACCGCTACTGCGGAAGCCCGGTGGAGTTTCATCGGAACGCCTTTCAAGAGTTGGGCTTCACTCACCGAAGAGTGGCGCGATGCCTTCGTCGGTCCGGAGGTAGTCGACGGGGTCCGTGAAGGTGCCGGGCACCTTGCCGAGGCCCTTGATCACGGTCGACGCACCGTTGGCGTGGCCAACGGCGTACAGGTAGGCCGACCCCGTCTCCTTGTCGATCGCGGTGAGCAGCGTGCTCTGCACGCCGCACTTCTGGACGACCAGGCTCTCGAAGGTCTGCCAGGTCGAGGTGCGGAGCTTCCTCACGATCGGCAGCACCTTGGGATCCCGCGCGATCCGGATCGTGTACAGGGCGCCGCCACGGGCGTTCGCGAGGAAGGTGTCGTAGGTCTTGGTCTGGCTGATCAGCGCCATCGTCTTCACCGAGGCGAAGCCGGTGTAGCGGGCCAGGTCGCCGTACTCGCCACTCCAGCGGTACATCACGCCGTCGTTCCGCAGGCCGTACGTGGCCGTCCAGTAGGACCCCGCGGCGGAGTATTCCGAGGTCTGGACGACGTGGTAACCCTGCCAGCCCTTGCTGCCGTTGCTGATCCCGTTCTGCGGTGTCCCGTCGGCTTTGGTGCCGTACCAGGCCGAGTACAAGGCCGAGTTGAGCACCAGCTCGCCGCTGGTGGACTTGCCGGACGGCGGGGTGACCCGCGTGGTCCAGGTCGCGCTGAACTTGGCTACACCCGGGGTGAACAGGTGGACTCCGGCCGTGCGCTTGGCGGTGATCGGCGCCGTCGCGGTGATGTCGGTGTTGGCGATGTCACCGCCGCTCGTGATCGATCCGACGGTCATCGTGCAGGCCGCGGTGGCGCTCGCAGCGGCCGGAAGAGTAGTCGCTGCAGTGGCCAGTCCACCGAGCAGTACGGCGGCCGCGGCCGCGGCGGAGGCTCGTTTCGAGGTCAGGGTCTTCATACCTGACTCGATGCGGCCTCCGCCGCCGAAGTTGCGCTATCTGGTGATCTTGATCGGGACAGACAGTGCGGACGGAGCCGAGGCCGGGCCGAGGAGCAGCTCGCCGTTGTAGCTCTGGCCGGGTGTCATCGCCTTGTTGTAGTCGACGTGCAAGGTGACCGGCGTGCCGGCCGCGACCGGTCCGCTGGGCAGGCCGCTGACGGTCAGGTCGTTGCCCTGGATCGCGTCCACGTTCAGCGTGAACGTCGGCGTACCGGCGACCGAGAACCCGTGCACCCAGATCTGGTAGTTGCCGTCCGGCGGGTTGACCAGGTTGACCGCCTCGTCCCCGGTCCCGCCGGCCGAGGAGGCGACGATCTCCGACGGCGCGAACACACCGTCGTTGTTGGCGTCCCGCACCACGAACAGGTCCACGTCGTTGTTGGCGAGCGCCGTACTCACACTCAACCGGGACGCGTGCGACAGCGTGATGTTCCGCTTCACACTCGCCGTCGACGGGTCGTCCGGATTGTCCTGATGCGCCGTCTCGGTCGTCGGACTCGGCTGGCTGAGACCAAAGGCATCCGCCTTCAGACCGTCCAGCGGCACGCTCGACTCGAACGTCACGTCGAACCCGCCGGAGTCACCGGTCGCGGTCTGGGTGACCGACGACGGGCTCACCGACGCGCTCCCCAGCTGCACCTTGAACGGGGTGTTGAACTTGTCGCCCTGCCAGCTGACCTGGTGCAGCGCGACTGCCTGCAGCCCTTCCTGCGCCGGTGCCGTGACCACGTCGGCCGGTCCACCGGTCGCGGTGTTGAACCGCCAGGCACCCGCCCGGACGTTGGTGTTCGGACTCTTCCCGACCGTGTCGATCGTGTACGGCGCGCCGTACACGGAGTCCGGCTCCAGCTGGAAGTGGTTCACCGATCTGCCCATGATCAACGTGTCGAGGTCGGTGTACGGACCCGAATCCTCCCAACTGGTGTTGGCCAGGAACTTCGTGCCCTCCGCCGGTGTCTTCGGTACGTCGAGATAGAAGAACCGCCAGTCACCGGACTCCGCTCGCCAGGTCCAGTCGTTCGCACCGAACACCGAACCGTTGTTGTAGGTCAGGTTGCGCTGCGCCTGCGCGACGTCATTACCGCCGAACGTGATCGCCCCGGTGATCTTCCCGCTCGCGTCCTGCGCCGCCTTGGCAGCGACCGCCACGGACACCGGCACCACCATCTCGTCCGAGCCACGCTTCAGTACGACGGCACCGGAGTACATACCGTACGGCGCGTTGCTGGGCACCTTGATCGACGCCGTGAACGACCCGTTGGCATACCGAGGCGTACTGACCCACTTCCAGTCGGTGTTCTGGTACCAGTCGATCGAGACCTTGAAGTCCGTGACCGGGATCTTCGCGTTCTTCGCCGAGTGCTGCAGGCCGAGGAACAGGCCGTCGGCCATCCGTTGCGCCGGATCCCGCACGTACGACTGCATCGTGTTCGCACCGGGCCGGTGGTACATGAACCGGGCGTACTCGCCCTGCTCCATCTCGGATGTGGCGAAGTCCAGGTCGAGGAAGCCGTCGATGTTCGAGCTGGTCGTCTTGTCCGTGTGGTTGACGACGCCGTTGTGGTTCTTGTCCGTCCACAGCTTGCCGTCGTGGTTGACGTCGGTCCAGTTGTAGGTGAGCAGCCGCCACGCCTGGTCCTCGGTCAGGTTGTCGTCACCGTCGAACTGGCTGCGCGGGTACTCGAGCTTGACCACCATCAGATCCGCGTTGCGATGCTGCTTCACCTGTTTGGTCAGGTCGATCAGGTAGTCGGGCGCGTTGAAGTTGCCCGTACTCTCCTGGCTCAGATCCTTGCTGCTGAAGGAGATCGTGTCCGAGTCGGTCCGCACCAGCTGCCGGTCGCTGACCTGCCAGACGCCGTTGCCCTGCAGGTTGAACTTCTGCGTGTCGGTGCCGCCGGGCGAGATGACGTTCGCGAACACCGGGTACTCCGTACCGCGGTAGTCACCCACGCGCCATTCGGTCGGCGTCACGGTCGCGCGCCGGCCCAACGCACTCGCGACCGCCTTGCCGGCGTCGATCGACCCGGATCCCTGGACGTTGGCGTCGTACCCGAGGTCCTGCGCCGACGACTTCAGGATGTCCTGCGCGGTCGAGTAGAAGCCGGCCGGTACGGCGTCGTGGTGCGCCTTCTCGTACGCCTGGTAGACCAGTGCGGTCGCACCCGCCGCGACCGGGGTCGAGCGACTGGTGCCGCCCCAGGTCGTCCACGCGTTCCGGCCGTCGAGGACGGTGTTCAGCGTCGCGTCACCCGGTGCATAGGCGCCGTCGGCAACGACATCGACGCCGTTCGTGGCGTTCGCGCCGAAGCCGCGGTTCGACCAGACCATCACGTCGTTGTCGTTGATCTGGCTGGTCCGGAGCAGCGAGTCCCAGCCGGAGCCGCCGAACTGCGTCGACGCGCCGACCTCGATCGCCGTCGAGGGCGCCGCCGCGGTCGCCGTACCGAATCCTGGTGCGCCGTTGCCGGTGGAGAACAGTGCGGTCGTCTTGAAGCCGTCGTGGATCACGTCGGCTTCCTGGCTCGCGGCGTCCCAGCCGTCGTTGTCGCTGGTCGACGAGCCGTACGAGTTCGAGGTGACGTCGACCCCGCCGCGTGTGGACAGGAAGTACCCGAACTGGGTGGAGAAGTCGAAGCCCATGTAGATGTCGCCGAACGGCGCCAGCTTGGCGTTCGGGGCGCCGCCGAGGACCGCGCCGGCGTACTTGCCGCCGGGAAGGTCCTTGAACGTCGGCGCCTTCCCGTTGATCACCGCCTGGCCGACGATGTTCGATGCCGTCAGCGTGCCGTGACCCTCGATCGCCGGGTCGAAGTCACCGGTCCACGCGACCAGTTGACCAGAGCCGTACGACGTGTCGTCCACACCGAACGCGTCCAGGCCGCCGGGGATCGGGGTCTTGCCGTCGGAGACGTAGTACATCAGGCCGCCGGACAGGTCGGTGTAACCGTCGCCGTTCATGTCGCGGTACGACGCGGGCGAGGACTTGGTCACCGGCTTCTCGTCGGCGAACGAGTAGTCGTCGTCGAGGTCGACGTACACGGTGTCGTAGACGCCGGCGGTGTGCGGGTCCGTGACCAGGAAGCCCGGGCGCTCGCCGTACAGCTGCAGCAGGTGGTCGTCCGGGTGACTGCCGAGCATGACCTTGCCGGACTTGCTCCACTTCGCCGGGAAGCTGTACGTGTGCTGCTTGGTGCCGGCCGGTGCGTTGAAGTTCCGGGACGGTCCGGTCTTGGTGGCGAAGTCGACGGAGCAGGTCGATCCGTTGACAGCACAGGTCGCCGCGGTGGTCTTCGTGTACCAGGACAGGCCTTGGTCGACCTGGTCCGGAGCGGCCAGCCACTGCAGGGTGCCGTACGGGTCGAAGGCCTTCGGCCACCCGTTCCAGCCGGCCTTCGCTCCGGTCTGGCCGGTCCAGGTCTGCCAGGTGTTCAGCAGGTCCGGGTGGCCGAAGTCGGTGCCCCCGTCGAGTACGCCGACGGTCACGCCCTGACCGGTGAAGCCCGCGTTCCAGGCGCCGGTGAAGTTGTGCGACTTGGCGTCCAGGAGGTTCTGCTTGCGGAGCTTGTCGAAGTTGGACGGCCGCAGCGGCGGCGCTTCGCCGTACGGAACGTCGTCGGACTTCACCTTGGCGAGCGCGGCCTGCTGCTCGGCCGCGGTCGGCGCCTGGTGCAGGTCCGGATCCGGGTCGGACAGCGGCTGCCCGGTACGGGACAGCTCGATCGGCCGGACTGCGACGACGCCTGGCGCGGCGGCCAGCTTGGGCAGTGCCTGCACCGGGATCGAACCCATCACGAGCGCGGCGTCACCGGACTTCGCGACGTGCGCGTTGTCCAGCGCCTGCTGCGCCTTCGAGGTGTCGCCCTGCACCGTGGCGAACACCGCGACGGCCGCGGTGTCACCCTTCTTCACGCGCGCCTCGAGCTTCGGGTCGAGTTTCGCCAGCGCCGCATCGGCCGCCGACTGCACCTGTAGCGCTCCGGGCTTCGGTCCCGGCGGCGAGTGCTCGCCGGTTGCGGCCTGAACGGGCACCGACATCGATGCGACGATCAGACTGCCCAGGCCAACCAGCCCAGCGACGTACTTCAGGCGTCGTCTCATACTTCCCCTCCGGGACGTGGAGCGGCTCCCCCGAGCCAACCGCAGGCTCAACATCCGGAGAGTAAGGCGCTGGTCACGGTTCCGGTAGCGATTCACGACGCCGTCTTCGGTGGTTGCCGCCGACAACGGTAACTATTCGTGCCCAATACATTCTCGGAGCCGATTTCTCCCCGGAATCCCGCCCTTGAGGGCGGCTACGCTGCGTACACACCCCACGTGCAGGTTTTCCCGCAACTTTCCGGGGGGTCTCTCAGCTGCGCAGGTGCAGACGGCGAGCGGCTTCGGCCACTGAGCCGGAGACCGACGGGTAGACGGTGAAGGCTTGGGCTACCTGGTCGACCGTCAGGCGGGCGCCGACGGCGAGGGAGATCGGGTGGATGAGCTCGCTGGCGCGGGGGGCCACGACCACGCCGCCAACGACGATGCCGGTGTTGGGGAGGCAGAAGAGCTTCACGAAACCGTCGCGGACGCCCTGCATCTTGGCGCGGGCGTTGTCGGCCAGCGGCACCTTCACAACCATCGCCGTACTGCCGCCGGCGTCGACCACCGCTTGGGTCAGGCCGACCGTCGCGATCTCGGGCGCCGTGAAGACGTTCGCGGAGACCGTTGACTGGTCCAACGGCGTGACGGCGTCGCCGAGCGCGTGCGCCATCGCGATCCGGCCCTGCATCGCGGCCACCGAGGCCAGCATCAGTACGCCGGTGCAGTCGCCGGCCGCGTAGACGCCGCGGGCCGTGGTCCGCGAGACCCGGTCGACCTGGACGAACCCGCCGTCGGTCAGCGACACGCCCGACTCGACCAGGTTCATGTCGTCGGTGTTCGGCAGCGACCCGACCGCGAGCAGGGCGTGCGACCCCTCGACCTTCCGGCCGTCGGTCAGCGTCACCACGACGCCGTCGCCCTGCCGCTTGACCGACTCGGCCCGGGACTTGCCCAGGACGGTGAGTCCGCGGCGCTTGAACACGTCCTCCAGGACCGCTGCCGCGTCAGCGTCTTCACCGGGCAGCACCCGGTCCCGCGACGAGACCAGGACGACGTCGCTGCCGAGCGCGTCGTACGCGCTGGCGAACTCCGCACCGGTGACGCCGGAGCCGACCACGATCAGCCGCTCGGGCAGTTCCTCGAGCTCGTAGACCTGCTCCCAGGTCAGGATCCGCTCGCCGTCCGGCTCCGAGCCCTGGAGGATGCGGGGCCTTGCCCCGGTAGCGATCAGGATCACGTCGGCGGCCAGGCGCTCGTCCCCGACGACGACGGTTTCCGGCCCGTCCAGGCGGCCGCGGCCCCTGACGATCCGGACCTTGTCGCGGTCCAGCCGGCGCTCGATGCCCTCGGACTGGGCGGTGGCGAGCGCCTTCACCCGTTTGTTGACGACGGAGAGATCGACACGCACGGAGTTCGCCGGGTCGTCGTCACCGTCGTCCAGCCGGACGCCCAATTCCCCGGCCTCCTCCACCTCGGTCATCACCTCCGCGGTGGCGATCAGGGTTTTGCTCGGTACGCAGTCGGTGAGCACGGCGGAACCGCCGATCCCGTCGGAATCGACGACCGTTACCTCCCCGCCCAGCTGCGCGGCCGCACTGGCCGCTTCGTACCCGCCTGGACCGCCTCCGATGATCACAACTCGCGCCACGGGAGGTCATTCTTCCGTATCCTCTGATTCCGTGACCCTGTACGCCGCGTTTGCGTCGAATCTGGACCCGAACCTGATGTCCGAGCGGTGCCCGTACTCGCCTCTGCGCGGGACCGGCTGGATCACCGGCTGGCGCCTCACCTTCGGCGGCGAGGAGCTCGGCTGGGAGGGCGCGATGGCCACCGTGGTCGAGGACCCGGCCGACCCCGCCAACCAGGTCTTCGTGGCGCTCTACGACATCCACCCCAAGGACGTCGAGCGGCTGGACGAGTGGGAAGCGATCGACCAGGGCATCTACCGCAAGATCCAGGTCCGCGTGCAGACCCTGGACGGCGAGCAACTGGCCTGGATGTACGTGCTGAACGCCTACGAGGGCGGTCTGCCCTCGGCCCGCTACCTGGGCATCCTGGCCGAGGCCGCCGAAGCGGCCGGAGCCCCCGACGACTACGTGGCGGACATCCGCTCACGGCCCTGTCAGTCGTCGGGTCATTAGAGTGCCCATGTGAGCGATGATCTGAAGGCCGCCGCCGAAGCGTGGCTGAGCGAAGACCCCGACCCCGACACCCGCGCCGAACTCGAGGCGCTGCTGGACTCCGGGGACACTACTGAGCTGGCCGACCGCTTCTCCGGCACCCTGGAGTTCGGTACGGCGGGTCTGCGCGGTGCCGTCGGCGCCGGACCGAACCGGATGAACCGGGTCGTCGTGATCCGCGCCGCCGCCGGACTCGCGGCGTACCTGAAGGCGAAGGGGCTCACCGACGGCCCGGTCCTGATCGGGTACGACGCCCGCCACAAGTCGGACGTGTTCGCGCAGGACACGGCGGCCGTGATGCGCGGCGCCGGCCTGGACGCCGTACTGCTCGACCGGCCGGCCCCGACACCGGTCGTCGCCTTCGGGATCGGGCACCTGCACGCGGTCGCCGGCGTGGTCGTGACCGCGTCGCACAACCCGCCGCAGGACAACGGCTACAAGGTCTACCTGGGTGACGGTTCGCAGATCGTGCCGCCGTCCGACGCCGAGATCGCGGCCGCGATCGCCGCGGTCGGCCCGCTGGCCGACGTACCGCGGGGCGACGACTGGCAGACGACCGGGGACGACCTGCTGAACGCCTACCTGGACCGGATCGCCGAGCTGGTGCCGCCCGATGCGCCACGGGACCTGAACGTCGCGTACACGCCGCTGCACGGGGTCGGACGGACCCTCGTCGAGGCCGCGGTCGCCCGCGCAGGGTTCGCCGTACCGCAGGTGGTCGCGTCGCAGGCCGACCCGGATCCGGACTTCCCGACCGTCTCGTTCCCGAACCCGGAGGAACCGGGCGCGATCGACGCCGCGCTGGAGCTGGCCCGCTCGATGGACGCGGACATCGCGGCGGCGAACGATCCGGACGCGGACCGGTGCGCGGTAGCGATCCCGGACGCGGCGGCTGCGGGAGGCTGGCGGATGCTGCGCGGCGACGAACTCGGCGCGCTGCTCGGTGAGTTCCTGCTGTCGTCCCGCCCCGACGGTGTGGCGGCCTGCTCGATCGTGTCGTCGTCGCTGCTCGGCAAGATCGCGGCGTCGTACGGCGTCCGGTACGTCGAGACGCTGACCGGGTTCAAGTGGATCGGGCGGGTGCCGGAGCTCGTCTTCGGCTACGAGGAGGCGCTCGGGTACTGCGTGGATCCGGCGGCCGTGAAGGACAAGGACGGCGTGTCGACGCTGGTCCGGGTGCTGCAGTTAGCCGCGCAGGCGAAGGCGGCGGGACGCACGCTGCTCGACCTGCTGGACGATCTCGCGGTCAAGCACGGGCTGCACGCGACCGACCAGTTGTCGGCGCGGGTCGAGGACCTTTCACTGATCGCTCAGGCGATGGACCGGCTCCGTGCGGTACCGCCCACGACACTCGGGGCGTACGCCGTCGAGCGCATCGACGACCTGAGCAAGGGGTCGGAGTCGCTGCCGCCGACGGACGGCCTGCGGTACACGCTGTCCGACGGCGCACGCGTGGTCGTGCGCCCGTCGGGTACGGAGCCCAAGCTGAAGTGCTACCTCGAGGTGGTCGTCCCGGTCACGACGGACGTCACCGCGGCACGCGCTCAGGCCGCCACCGCGTTGGCAGCCGTCAAGACCGACCTGGCTGCCGCGGCAGGTATCTAGCCGCGGCAGGTATCTAGCCGCGGCAGGTATCTGGGCTTCAGAACACCTGGCGGGTGGCTCTGGAGCTCAGCGGGCGGCTGCGGCCGCTTCGGCTTCCTCGGCGTGCAGGGAGCTCTGCAGCGACGAGTGCAGGATGCGGAGCGTGCTGGTGGACTGCATCAGCGCGTCCCGCTCGTCCGGGTTCCGGTTGGCCAGGGCGGCGATGTCGCTGATGGCCGCGTCGATCCGGGCGATCCGGTCGGCGACCGAGCCCTCCTGGCTGCTGGCCCGGCGGATCGCCTCGGACGTGACCGTCCAGACGTCCTCCTTGTCGTTGGTCCGCCGGGACATGTCCACCATCTGGCTCAGCGCGGCGAGGTCGTGGTCGACCTGGGTGCGCTCCACCGGCACGGTGATCCCCGCGGTCGCCTGCCGCAGCCGGGTGACGTGCCCGGACAGCTCCGACCAGGTGCTCCGGCCGCTCTTGATCTTGTCCAGCACCTTCGCGTACTCGGTGTTGAACTCGTCGTAGTTCACTGTGACTCCTGCCGTTCGATGCTCGACTCAAGAACTCTAGGGCGTCCGCACCCGAAACAAGTAACCACACGATCGCAGATCGTGCAGGTGTCGCCAAAAAGAAACAGCCGCCCGGTACGCCAACGCGTACCGGGCGGCTGAGTTACGTACTTACGTCAGCTGATCAGGCGACGTACGTGGAATTCGCGTTCCACGTGTTGCAGTTGCCCGCGACGGTGTAGCTGCGCGACGCGTTGAAGCCGGCCTTCGACCAGAAGCCGTGGTTCTTCGTCGAGCCGTGGTCACGCGGGTAGCCCGGCTGGTCGCCGGAGTTGTTGACCACGTACAGCCACTGCGTGTACAGGCCACCGCTCATCGGGTAGTAGCGCTTGTTCGCGCCGATGCTGGCCCCGCCGAGGCAGGACGCCTGCAGCTCACGACGACGGCTCTCCTCCATCTGCGCGGCGTACGTGCTGAAGGCGCGCTGACGCGCCCACGAGGCGCCCAGGATGCCGGTCAGCCACTGGACGTGGTGACCGTACTCGTGCGACGTCACCTGGGTCGCGTAGGCACGCGCCAGGGTCGGGCTCGAGTTCCAGAAGCTGATGATCTCGGGGGCGTAGATGTAGATCCAGGCCTTCCCGTTGTAGCCGCAGAAGAACGAGGTCCTGGTGACCGAGCCACAGTACGAGTTGGCGGTGGCGGCGGTGTAGAAGACCAGCTTCGGGGCCACCTTGTATGCCGCGCCGGCCTGCTTCAGCGGCAGCGCCCACTCGGCGTACGTGCACCTGAAGTGCTGGGAGACGTAGGCCTGAACGCCCGCGAGCGTGCGCATCGAGACGTTGACCTCCTTGCACTTCGACGGGGTGATCGGCCCCGTCTTGTACAGGCGGTTGTAGCGCACGAGGTTCAGCGTCGACGACTTCGTGCTCACGCCTTCACCAGCCGGCGGGTTGCCGATCGCGAAGGCCGGGCCGCCGACCGGCAGCGGGTCCGCGGTCGTCGCTGCAACGGACGTGGCCGCCGTCTTGGTCGTGCTGGAGGTCTGCGCGGCCTGGGCGTTCGGCAGCGCCGTCGCCGCGAGCCCGGCCAGGGCTGCGACGGTGGCGAAACCACGCAGGGTGTAGCGGGAGAGGTTGACCATGAGCTCCACTCTCGATGTGTCTAGGGACCTGTCGGGACCAATCCTGGAGTGCACAGGGGTTCACTCGGGGGCTGGACACCGGTTCTGACGCCGCGATTCACACCACAGTTCCGCTCAACGGCCGACTTTCTCGCCCAGAAATCGCAGCTGGTCAGGGAGCATGCGCCGCCAGTAGCCGGGAGTGTGGACGCCGGCCTGCTGCCCGCCGGACGCCTGCAACTGCTCGCGGAGCTCCCGCGCGGCGTCGGCGAACGGGTCGTCGCGGCCGCAATCGATGCGGACGGCAACGTCTCGGAATCCGCTCGGCCGGTCGAACACCTGGCTGCGCTCGAAATCCGCGGCGTCGTCGAACGCTCCCGGCTGTACGTCGGCGTACGTGCGCCACAGCGCCGGGCTGAGCGCACCGACGGCGACCGCTTGCGCGGACGGCCTGACCCGCCGCTGCCAGTAGTGCAAGGCGACCCACAGCAGAGCGCCGTACCCGCCCATCGACCAGCCGAGGACGCCGAACCGGCTCGTCTGCAGGCCGCTACGGGCTAGTAAGGGAAGGAACTCCTGGTCGAGCATGAACCCCGGGTCGTTGCCGTCGGCCCGTCGGTGCCAGTAGCTGTCCTGGCCGCCGTCGACGGTTGCCAGCGCGAACGGCGGCGTACCCGCCCGGACCGCGGCCGTCAGGTAGCGGTCGATGCCGAGGTCGTTGACGGCCGACGTGTGGTCGCCCCCACGACCGTGCAGCACGAGGACGACGGGCAACTCGGCCGATGCGTCGTACCCGTCGGGGTAGATGAGGCTGTAGCCGACCTTCGTACGGCGGCCGAACGAGTCGAAGCTCCCGGACACCACCGGACCTGGGGGTACGTCGGGTACGACGCCGTCGGCGCCGGTGAGACCGAGCAGGTCGTGCACCCGGGCGCGGCCGGGGATCACCCCCGTTTCCAGGGCAGCCACTGCGGCAACGCCGGTCACCGCCGCCGCAGCGCCGGTGCGGACGAACGCGCGCCGGGTCAGCACGTGCCGGTCAGCGGACCACGGCGGCGACGACCGCGATCACGGCCAGGACGCCGAGGACGATCAATTCGGGCCCCGCCCAGCCGCTCACCACATCGCCTTGGGACTTCTCGGCGTACTGCTCCTGGTGGTGCTCGATCCGGTTCACGACGAAATCGGCCTTGGAGATCGAGCTGTCCGCGGCGAGTTTGCGACCGCCGACGCGCTGCTTGCGAAGGTCCCGCATCACCAGCTGGACGCCGGGAGCGCGGAAACGGTCGCCGTCGATGTGCACCCGGAGGATGTCGGTCACGTCGACGCCGGTCACCTTCGACCACGGGATCTGGTGGTCGCGCAGGTGGTTACGCAGCAGCAGGTTCTCGGGGCTGAGGGTGACGGACGGCCGGATCAGTCCGACGTACGCCAGCACCATGAACATCCCGATGACGCTGCCGACCAGCAGCCCGGTCGCGGTCCGCCACTCCAGCAGTACGTCGACCAGGCCGAGCGCCCCGATCACGATCACGATGGACCCGGTGATCCGGTTCGAGGCGGACAGGTACTGCTCGCTCTCCGGCGATTTCGACTTCACCCGCACAAAGTAACCGGCAGTCCGGAACGGCACTAGACTGCCGTGGGTGACCACACTCGACAGCGGCGTCGACAGCTTGGCCGACGTGACCTCGTCCGAGGATCGGCTGCGCCGGTTCCTGCTCGGGCTGCCGGGCGTCGACCAGGTCGGCGCGGAGGCCCGCGCCGCCACCCTGAGCACCCGGTCGATCAAGACCACCGCGAAGCAGTACGCGCTGGACCTGGCGATCCAGATGATCGACCTGACCACGCTGGAGGGCCAGGACACCCCGGGCAAGGTGAGGGCCCTGTGCGCGAAGGCGAAACGGCCCGACCCGGCCGACCCGACGGCTCCGCAGGTCGCCGCGGTCTGTGTGTACCCGGACCTGGTGGCGACCGCGAAGCGTGAGCTGCAGGGCTCCGGCATCAACGTGGCGAGTGTCGCAACCGCCTTCCCCAGTGGGCGTTCCAGCCTCGCGATCAAGATCCAGGACACCAAGGACGCGGTCGCGTCCGGCGCCGACGAGGTCGACATGGTGATCGACCGCGGCGCCTTCCTGTCCGGGCGGTACGCGATGGTCTTCGACGAGATCGCCGCGATCCGCGAGGCGGCCGGCGACGCGCACCTGAAGGTCATCCTGGAGACCGGCGAACTGGTCACCTACGACAACGTCCGGCGGGCGTCCTGGCTGGCGATGCTGGCCGGCGCGGACTTCATCAAGACCTCCACCGGCAAGGTGTCCCCCGCGGCCACGCTGCCCGTCACGCTGGTGATGCTGGAGGCGGTCCGCGACTACCACGAGGCCACCGGACTGCACATCGGTGTCAAGCCGGCCGGCGGGATCCGAACCGCGAAGGACGCGATCAAGTACCTGGTCACCGTCAACGAGACGGCCGGACCGGACTGGCTGGACCCGGAGCTGTTCCGCTTCGGGGCGTCCAGCCTGCTGAACGACCTGCTGATGCAACGCACCAAGCTGGCCACCGGGCACTACCCGGGCCCCGACTACTTCACCTTGGACTGACAGGCATGAGCAGATTCGAGTACGCACCGGCCCCCGAGTCGCGGGCGATCGTCGACATCAAGTCGTCGTACGGGCTCTTCGTCAACGGGCAGTTCGTCGAGGCGACGGACGGGAAGCCGTTCAAGACCGTTTCGCCTGCTTCCGAAGAGGTCCTGGCCGAGGTCAGCGAGGCCGGGCCGGCCGACGTCGACAAGGCGGTGCGCGCGGCCCGCAAGGCGTTCGACAAGGTCTGGGGCCCGATGAGCGGGAAGGACCGGGCGAAGTACCTGTTCCGGATCGCCCGGCTGATCCAGGAGCGTTCGCGCGAGCTGGCGGTGCTGGAGTCGCTGGACAACGGCAAGCCGATCCGCGAGTCCCGTGACGTCGACATCCCGTTGGTAGCTGCGCACTTCTTCTACTACGCGGGCTGGGCCGACAAGCTCGAGTACGCCGGTGTCGGCGACGACCCGCAGCCGTGGGGTGTCGCGGGCCAGGTGATCCCGTGGAACTTCCCGATGCTGATGCTGGCGTGGAAGATCGCGCCGGCACTGGCCGCCGGCAACACCGTCGTACTGAAGCCGGCCGAGACGACGCCGCTGACCGCGCTGGCGTTCGCGGAGATCTGCCAGCAGGCCGATCTGCCGCCCGGCGTGGTGAACATCGTCACCGGCGCCGGCCGCACCGGCCAGGCCCTGGTCGAGCACCCGGACGTCGACAAGGTCGCCTTCACCGGCTCCACCGACGTCGGCCGCGCGATCGCGAAGTCGGTCGCGGGCACGCACAAGGCGGTCACGCTGGAGCTCGGCGGCAAGGCGGCGAACATCGTCTTCGAGGACGCGCCGATCGACCAGACCATCGAGGGCATCGTCAACGGCATCTTCTTCAACCAGGGCCACGTCTGCTGCGCGGGTTCGCGGCTCCTGGTCCAGGAGAGCGTGTACGACGAGGTGCTCGCGCGGCTGAAGCGCCGGATGGGCACGCTGCGCGTCGGCGACCCGCTGGACAAGAACACCGACATCGGCGCGATCAACTCGGCGGCCCAGCTGGCGAAGATCCGCGAACTGTCGCAGATCGGCGAGGACGAGGGCGCCGAGCGCTGGTCGCCGGAGTGCGAGCTGCCGGCCCACGGCTACTGGTTCCCGCCGACGGTGTTCACCGGCGTGTCCCAGGCGCACCGGATCGCCCGCGAGGAGATCTTCGGCCCGGTGCTGTCCGTGCTGACCTTCCGGACCCCGGCCGAGGCGGTCGAGAAGGCGAACAACACCCCGTTCGGCCTGTCCGCGGGGATCTGGACCGAGAAGGGTTCCCGGATCCTCTGGATGGCGAACCAGCTGCGCGCCGGCGTGGTCTGGGCGAACACGTTCAATCGCTTCGACCCGACGTCGCCGTTCGGCGGCTACAAGGAGTCGGGCTACGGCCGCGAGGGCGGTCGCCACGGTCTGGAGGCCTACCTTGCCCACTGACACGCAAAGGCTCGAGGTGCGCAAGACCTACAAGCTCTACATCGGCGGCGCCTTCCCCCGCAGCGAATCCGGCCGGTCGTACGTCGTCAACAATGCCAAGGGCAAGTTCCTGGCGAACGCGTCGCAAGCCTCCCGCAAGGACGCCCGGGACGCGGTCGTCGCGGCCCGTAAGGCGTTCGGCGGCTGGCACGCGCGGACGGCGTACAACCGCGGTCAGGTGCTGTACCGGATCGCCGAGGTGATGGAGGGCCGGCACCAGCAGTTCAGCGCCGAGGTCGCGGCTGGTGAAGGCCTGTCGATCTCCAAGGCCCGTGCGGTCGTGGACGCGTCGATCGACCGCTGGGTCTGGTACGCCGGATGGGCCGACAAGCTCGCCCAGGTGGTCGGCTCGTCGAACCCGGTCGCCGGGCCGTACTTCGACTTCTCGTTGCCCGAGGCAACCGGCGTGGTCGCCGTACTGGCCCCGCAGGACTCCAGTCTGCTCGGCCTGACCAGTGTGATCGCGCCCGCGATCGTCTCCGGCAACACGGTCGTCGCGGTCTCGTCGTACGAGCGCCCGCTGCCGGCCGTGACGCTGGGCGAGGTGATGGCGACCTCCGACGTACCGGGTGGCGTGGTCAACCTGCTCACCGGGTCGGCGTCCGAGATCGGGCCGTGGCTGGCGTCGCACGACGACGTCAACGCGATCGACCTGTGCGGCATCACGTCCGACGACGAGGCCCGTGACCTGGAGATCGCCGCAGCCGGCAACCTCAAGCGGGTACGCCGTCCCGCCGAGGAGGACTGGTCCGCGGACCAGGGCCTGTCGCGCCTCACGCAGTACCTCGAACTGAAGACCGTCTGGCACCCGATCGGAGTCTGAGTGCTGAAGCCAGGTGACCGGGTGGCGATCGTCTCGCCGTCCGGGGGACTGCCGGAGATCTTTCCCGGTCCGTACGAGCTCGGGCTGCGCCGGTTGCGCGACGACTTCGGGCTCGAACCGGTCGAGTACCCGACCACCCGGAAGCTCGCGAGCACTCCGGAGGAGCGGGCCGCCGACCTGCACGCGGCCTGGTCGGACCCGTCGATCCGCGCGGTGTTCGCGTCGATCGGCGGCGACGACCAGATCACCGTGCTGAAGCATCTGGATCCGGCGGTGTTCCGGGCGGATCCGAAGCCGTTCTTCGGCTACAGCGACAACACGAACCTGCTGAACTTCCTGTATTCATTGGGTTTGCCGGCCTTCCACGGCGGCAGCGTGATGGTCCAGTTCGGTCGCGGCGGCGCTATGCACCCGGACACCGAGCGCTCGTTGCGCGCTGCGATGTTCACCGGCGGCGAGTTCGAGCTGACGCCGGCGAAGGGCTGGACCGACCACGACCACGACTGGGCCGTCCCGGAGAACCTCGAGACCGAGCCGCCGCTGTTCCCCGGCACCGGCTGGACCTGGAGCGGATCGCGGGAAGTCAGCGGACAGCTCTGGGGCGGTTGCATCGAGATCCTCGACTGGCAACTGTCCGCCAACCGCTGGATGCTCCCGACCTCGGAGTACGGCGGGGTGCTGTTCTGCGAGACCAGCGAGGACATGCCGTCGTCCGAGGCCGTCTACTGGATCCTCCGCAACCTGGGCGAACGCGGCCTGCTCGAACGCTTCGACGCGGTCCTCTGGGGCCGACCGAAGTCGACCTCGCTGGACCAGCAACTGACACCGGAGCAATCCGTCGCCTACGTCGCCGACCAGTACATCGCCGTCGACCGTGCGCTCGCGGAGTACAACCCGAACGCCGTCGTCGTGAAGGGCCTCGACATCGGCCACACCGACCCCCAGCAGGTCCTCCCGTACGGCGGCCAGGTCCACGTCGACCCGGCAGCGGCACGGATCACGGTCACCTACTGACGCTGGTCCTGGTGAGGGCCGGGTTCGGGTCGGGGTAGCACGCGACCGGGGCTGTGGTGGTGATGAACTTCCATTTGATCTTGGCCTGGAAGGTGAGGCCGGGGTCGTCGTAGCTGGTGCCTTTGAGTTTGGTTTCGATGGCGGTGCCGGGGCGGCCGGACTTCAGGCGGACGCTGAGGGTCGGAAGCTGGTAGCTCGCACCGCCAGGGATCGGACCGGCGACCTTGACGACCACAGTGGTTCCCTCGAGCTGAACGCTTGGCGTGGAGTTCAGGCCGGAGCCGCCGGACAGTCGGGCGCTGACGTACGACGAGTTCGCCGGGACCGGCATCCGGAGCGTGAGGTCGCGGACCTCCTTCAGCTTGAAGCCCTTGACCTCGCCCGGGAGCGTCCCCGGCTGCAGGTGGACGGCGACGGTGAAACGGGAGTTGGCGGGTACGACGGCCGGCGCCTGGGCGTCGACGGCCTGCCGGAGCGAGACGGTGTGCCGGCCGAACTTGGTGTCGGCACGGCAGGCATAGGTGGCGATCGGTCCACTGGCCGGAGCGAGCAAGGCGAGAGTGACCACAAGACTGCAGAAAGTAGCCATACGACTACTCTATGCAGTCACCGGCCGAAGAGGAACCACCCGCCGGCACCCGCGGCAACGAACACCACGGGCAGGGCCAGCAGGAACCACGCGCGCCTCCGCCGGCGTCGCCGTATCGGTGGATCGGTCGCGACTGTCGTGTCCAGGTCGTCGTCGGTGATCTCGGTGCGCTCGGCCGCCCGCAGCGGCGCCTCCTGCTCCAGCCGGTACGCCTCCGCCTCCAGGCGTTCGGCCAGGGTGTCCGCGCGCTCCCAGCGGTCGGTGACGCGGTACGCCAGCGCCCGCGCGAACACATCGTCGAGCTGCCCGACCGAGTCGTGCAGCACCGACCGGAGGCTCGGCGGCGCCAGGTCGGGGTCCCGGTTCAGTACGTCGCCGATCGAGCCGGCGGAGTACGGCGGATGCCCGGTGACGAGCGCGTACGTGACCGCGCCGACCGCGTAGATGTCCGCCCGCTCGTCGAATCCGCCGTCGCCGCGACCCTGCTCGGGCGCCATGTACGACGGCGTACCGACGGCCTGCGTGAGCCCGGACGCCTCCGCGGCCCGTTTCGCCAGACCGAGGTCCGCGAGCACGATCCGGTGCGTTCCGCCGCCGACCTCGTCACCCGGTCGGAGCAGCAGGTTCGCCGGAGTGACGTCCCGGTGCACGACGCCCTCGCTGTGCAGGGCGGCCACCGCCCGCGCCAGGTCCGCGCCCCACCAGAGCGCGTCCACGGCGTCGAGCCGCCCCTGCTTCAGTACGTCGCCCAGCGTGCCGCCGCCGACGTAGTCCATCACGAAGTACGGCCGCCCGTCCGGGAGCTTGCCCAGGTCGAACACCCGCACCACGCGGTCGCTGGAGATCCGCCGCATCAACCGCGCCTCGGACAGGAAGCGTTCGCGGACGTCGGCGCGCGACGCCCAGTTGTCCGCGAGAACCTTGACGGCCACGTCGACATCCAGGTCGTCGTCGTACCCCCGCCAGACGGTCGCGAACGCGCCCGCGCCGATCTTGTCCCGTAACCGGTACCGCCCGATGACATCCATCCCGGCTATTGTCGACCACAACCAAGCTCAAAAGGGGGAGCATGACCGAGGAGTTGGAAGAACTCGGGGCCCGGGCGGCGTCGGGGGACCTGACAGTGCTTCCACAACTTCTTCAGGCCATCCGGCCGCAGGTGCAGCGGCGGGTGGCCAAGTTCCTGCCGTACCGGGAGGACGCCGAGGAGGCGGTCCAGGACACGCTGCTGCAGGTCGCGAACAAAGTTCACACCTTCAAGGGCACCGGCAGCTTCGCGGGCTGGGTGACGATCGTGGCCACCAACCAGGCCCGCCAGACCTACCGGTCGCTGAAGCGCCGCGCAGTCGAGCAGTCCGCCGAGGTGCTGCCGGAATCCATCGACCCGCGCACCACGTCGGTCATCGCCGGCTCGCGCCTCGACCTGCTCGAGGCCCTGGAGTCGCTGGAGTCCAGCCACCCGCAGCTCGTCCAGCCGCTCGTCCTGCGCGATCTCGGCGCGATGACGTACGCCGAGATCGCCGACGAACTGGACGTCCCGCTCGGCACCGTCAAGGCCCGCATCCACCAGGCCCGCAAGGCCGTCGCGGAACGCCTCACTATCCGCTGAAGGTACTGCGCACCGCGAGTGCGCGGCGGAGGTCGTCGAGGAAGTTGGCCGTCTTCCGCCGGATCCCCGAGTTCACGCTCTCGTCCGCAACCAACGTCTCGGCCTGGTCGATCAGGGCCGCGTCGATGGCGTACCGCGGTGCGATCCGGGCGGTGGTCAGGCCGACCACCATGCCGGCCCGGATGTCAGCGGTCGGCGGGATGTCGGTGAAGAACCGCTGGACGTACGGCGCGGTGATCGCCGCCTGCCCCGGGTGCCAGAAGCCGTCCGCCGCGGCGAGCAGTTCCTGTACGCCGACCGACGGGTCCGTCATGATCCGCGTCCACGCCGCCTCCTTGCCGTCCGGCAGCGCGGCCCGGCACCGGGAGGCCTGGACCACGCCCTCGGTCGACTTGTCCCGGCCCAGCTCGGCGTCGATCTCGGTCGCGCCGAACTCCCCGAGCCGGACGAGCCGCAGCACCAGCGCCCACCGCAGGTCCGCGTCGATCTCGAGACCGTCGGGTACCGCCGAACCGTGGAGCCACGACCGCAGCAACGCGATGTCGTTCGTGGTCGAGATCAGGCCGCGAGCGGTCACCAGTTGGAGGCTGCTGCCCGGCGCGGTCGTGGCCAGCTTGCTGCCCAGGGCGTCGGCGAGCGGTCCGCGCGCCTCGTCGTACTCCAGGTAGCCGCCGAGGACCCGCTCCTCGAGCCAGCGGACCAGTGAGCCGACGGCGACGTCGCTGTCCTCGTGCGGGAGCGCGGCCGTGAAGAGTTCCAGCGCCTGCCGCGGATCCAGCTCGGCGTCCGCGACCGCGTCCCGGATCGAGTTCCAGATCACCGCGCGCGTGGTGCCGTCCGTGATCGCGGGCAGCACCGTCGGCAGGTTGGCGAGGCTGGTCGCGTCCAGCCGGATCTTCGCCCAGGTGTCGTCGCCCGCATCTGGCACTACGACACCGGCATCGTTGCCTAGCACAACTTCTGCCGAGTCGTCGGCGATCACCACGTCAACCGAAGTGGCCGATCCGTCGGCGTCGTACGCGCCGACGCTCAGCTTGTGCAGACGGCGGGACTCGTCCGGACTGCGCCGGTGCAGCACGGCCCCGGCACCGGTCCGCTCGGCAGTGATCGTGTCCACCCCCGACGTTCGCAACCATTGGTCCGACCACGTGTCGAGGTCCTGCGCGCCGGCCTCGGTGAGCTTGGCGATGAACTCGTGCAGGTCCGCGTTCCCGTACTCGTGCGCCTCCAGATGCGCGTTCACACCCTTGAGGAAGACGTCGTCACCGAGGTACTTCGCCAGCTGCTTGAGGACCGCCGCGCCCTTCGCGTACGAGATCCCGTCGAAGTCGTCGAGCGACTGCCGCGCGTCCTTCAGGCTGTCCGGCGCGACCGGGTGCGTCGAGCTGCTCTGGTCGGTCTGCAGCCCCCACCACTTGCGGACGAACGCGAAGTCGACCCAGTTGCCTCGGTAGCTGGTCGCGTCCTCGGCCACGCGGTGCGCCATGTACTCGGCGAACGATTCGTTCAGCCACATGTCGTTCCACCACTTCATCGTGACCAGGTCACCGAACCACATGTGCGCCATTTCGTGCACCAGGATCCGCGAGCGGGTACTGCGTTCGGCGTCGGTCACCGGCCCGCGGAACACCAGATCGTCGGAGACCGTGACGCAGCCCGGGTTCTCCATCGCGCCGAGGTTGAAGTCCGGCGTGAAGACCTGCCAGTACTCGCCGAACGGGTACCGCTCGCGGAACATCCGGTGGTACGCATCGAACGCGTCCCGCGTGGTCCGGAACAGATCCTCGGCGTCGCGCTCGAGGTGCTCCTTCAGCGACTGCCGGCAGGCGAGTCCGAGCGGAATCCCGTCGTACTCGCTGCGGAGCTGGTGGTACGGACCGGCGACCAGCGTGACGAAGTACGTCGACAGCGGCTTGGTCTCGGCGAGCGTCCACTCCCCCGGTGCGGTCCGAGTGGCCGCGCCGTTGCCGAGGACGATCCAGTCCTCCGGGCACTTCACCGTGATCGTGTACGGCGCCTTGAGGTCGGGCTGGTCGAAGCAGGGGAAGTACCGCGGCGCGGACTCCAGGGACGACATGCCGTAGGTGTAGACGCGGCCGTCCGCGGCGTCGACGGATCGCTGCAGGCCTTCGCCGTCGGCGGCGTACTTCAGCTCCGCGGTGACGACGAGGTCGTTCTCGGCCTGCAGGCCGGTCAGCGGGAAACGGCCGCCGTCGAGCGCGCCGGTGTCGAGGGTCTGGCCGTTCAGTCCGACGCTGATCAGCCGCTCGGGTTTCACGTCCACCCAGGTCGTGCCGCTGGTGGACCCGAACCGGATCCGGCTGGTCGTGACGAACGTGTCCCCGTCACCGGTCAGGTCGAACGCGACCTCGTACGACCGCAGGGCCAGATCTGTCGCCCGCTGCCGGGCCTCTTCAACTGTCAACGCGCGCATGGGTGCAACGCTATCTCTACGCTCCGGTCGCCTTCCGGCGTGCGGTGTCTGCTGCCAGCGAAGCGACCGCGCGGATCTGGTCGTTCGTCGTGCTCTCCAGCACCTCGGCGATCAGCTCGGCGTCTTCCGGTTCAGCCAGCGTCGTCAGCACGTTCAACGCACTCAGGTGATCGAATCCGGCCGGGACGTCCTCTGCTGCGTCGACGGGCGGCCGCACCAGGATCCCCACCGCAACCTGCCGCACCTCGTCGGCCATCGGCTCGAGCGGGTTTCCGCCACTCACCTGCGTGTACGCCGCGGCCACCTGGTACATGTTCAACGCCCGGCACACCATGTCGAGGTTCTGGCTGTGCAGCAACGCGCCGAACGCCTGCAGGGGAATCGCCTCGTCCGGATTCATACCCGAAACGCTAGTCGACGGGATCCGGTTGGAAGAACCGCAGTACCTTCTCCCCGGCGTCCGGTCCGGAGATCATCTCCAGCGCCCTCGCGGAGAGCTTCGCCGCCTCGGTGCTGCGAGCCAGCATCGCCGGCTCGTAGGCCGCCACTGCGGCGTCCAGGTCACTCGGATGCGCGACGATCGCGAGAGCGAGCTCGGCCGCGTCCAGCATGGCCGCGTTCGCGCCTTCGCCCACCGGTGGCATTAGATGCGCCGCATCGCCGAGCAGGGTGATCCCGGACCGGCGCGGCCAGGTCAGGCCGATCGGCAGTACGGCGATCTTGCGCACGACGAACGGCTCGTCGCAGGCACGCAGCAGCCGCGCGAACCGGGGATCCCAGCCGTCGACCAGCCGGGCAACGTCCGTGCGTTCGTCGACGAGGTCCTCCGGGCCCTGCTGCGACAGGCTCACTCCGATACTGCCGTCACCGTGCCGCTGGGCGGACAGCCGTAGGTCGGGACCGAAGACCCAGAAGTTGCCGCGGCCAACCATCTCGGCGAGCTCGGGCTGGGTTCGATCCGCGTCGTGGATGGTGCTGTGCAGCGCGATGGTCCCGGCGTACTCGGGTTCGGCGTCGGTCAGCAGCCGGCGCACCCGGGAGTTCGCGCCGTCGGCGCCGACGAGCAGGTCGGCCTCCACCAGACTGCCGTCGGCGAAATGTACGACGTACCCGCCGGCGGACCGCGGCTCGGCGTGACTGAAGGCGCGGCCCCAGCTGATCGCGCCGGCCGAGAGCGAGTCGACCAGCAGGTCGCGCAGGTCGGCGCGGTCGATCTCCGGACGGGCCATCGGCGCATTGTCCGGGGTGTCCCGCTGGAGCAGCAGCTTGCCAGTGTGGTCCAGCATCCGATGGTCCTGCCCCTCGCGCCGGGCCGCGGCGAGGAACTCGCTCTCGAGCCCGGCCGCACGCAGCGCGAGCTGACCCGTGTCGGCATGCAGGTCGAGCATGCCGCCCTGGGTCCGGGCCTGGCGGGAGGCGTCCCGCTCGAAGACGACGGCGTCGATGCCGTGGACGTGCAGGACCCGCGCGAGCGTCAGCCCGCCGGGACCGCCGCCGATGATCGCGATCATGATCAGCTCCTCTCGATACACTGTATCGTCAATATACACCGTATCGAATGAGGCAATGTATCGTGCGAGAGGTGGCAGACACTCCGTCGATCTGGGAACGGCCCGAGCCGCCCGAGCGGCGGGCCCCCAGCCCGCTGAGCCGGGAGCGGATCGTCCGCGCCGCCGTGACGCTGGCCGACGCCGAAGGCCTCGAGGCCGTCTCGCTGCGCAAGGTCGCGGCGGAGCTCGACGCCGGCCCGATGCGGCTCTACCGCTACATCGGCACCAAGGACGAACTCCTCGACCTGATGGTCGACGCCGTGTACGCCGAGATTCCGCCACCGTCCGGGTCCGGCTGGCGCGAAGTGGCCCGGTCGTACGCGCACGGGATCCGCACAGCCGGCTTGGAGCACGAGTGGCTCGCCGAGCTGCTCGACGGCCGGCCGCGCTTCGGCCCGGCGGCCGTCACCCACGCCGAGGCCACCCTGGCTGCGCTCCGCGCGGCCGGCCTGCAGGAGATCGACTCGATCATGAGCACGGTCGAGGCCGTCTCCACCTACCTGCGGGGCGCGGTTCGGACCGAGGTCGGCGAGCGGCGCGCCGAACGCGCCTCCGGTCTCGACGAGCGCGAATGGCAGCACGCGATGGCGCCGCACCTGCTCGCGCTGTTCGCCACCGGCGACTATCCGATGATCTCCGAGGCAATGCACGACGCCGAGCACCGCACCGCCACCGAGCGGTTCGAGCAGGGGCTGGGCTATCTCCTGGACGGCATCGAGCAGAGCCTCTCGGACTAGCCGGCGGCAGCCGCGTGCAGGTGGGTCGCGAGAAGGTAGGCCGGCTCGGGCGCGTTCGCGGCGTAGCAGAGCAAGTGCTGGCGGGTGGACCAGGAATCCTGGAGCGGACAGATCTCGACGGCCGTGCTGGCGTCGACGGCTCGCCGGGGCACGATCGCAAGCCCTGCTCCCGCGGTGGCCAGGGTGATCAGGGCATGCAGGGTGGGTACGACGGTGCGGTACCGAGGTGCCGGCGCGTGCGGGCCGAGGCGATCGTCCATCCACTGACTGAGCGGCGAGTTCGGGACGAGGCCGACGAGGGGATGCTCGGCAACCTCGGCGTACGCGATCGAGGCCCGTCCGGAGAGGGTACCGCCGGCCTGGCCGATCACGACCAGCGAGTCGTCGGCCAGCGGTTCGGTCCGCAACTGGGTCGGCTCGTCGTCGAGGATCACGCCGAGGTCCGCCTCACCGGCCGCGAGCAGACGGACACTGCGGATCGTACGGCGCTCGCTCACGTTCACGTCGTACTCCGGATGGTCGCGGAGGAACGTGGCGAGGGCGGCCGGGACGAGCTGGTGCATCGCGGACCCGCCGGCGACCAGGCGGATCGGTGCTGATCGCGACACGGCGTACGACGCGACCGCGCTGTCCAAACGGGTGGTCTCGGCGAGGACCTCGCGGGCGTGGCGGGCCAGGGTCGCGCCGGCCGGGGTCAGCCGGACACCACGGCGCTCGCGCACCAGCAGGGGTACGCCGGCCTGCGCTTCGAGCGCTCTGACCCGCGCACTCGCCGAAGGCAGACTGAGGTGCATCAGGCGCGCGCCGCCGGTGATCGAGCCTTCCGCAGCGACGTGGGTGAAGAGCCGGAGGTCGTCGAGGTCGTACCGCATGGGACCAGCCTACGGCTCAGGCTAAGGCTGGCTACGGGGATCGCGCATTGTGGAGTACGCGCCGAACCCGGATCCTCGAAGGGTGCTGCTGATCCTCCTGGCCGGTGTCGCAGCCGGCGCGCTGAATGCCGTCGGCGGTGGCGGGAGTTTCGTGGCACTCGCCGCCCTGGTCGCCGCCGGGATGCCGCCGGTCACCGCGAACGCGACCACGACCGTCGCCCTGCTCCCCGGGAACGCGACCAGCGCGTGGGTCTACCGCCGCGAGCTCGAAGGCCTCACCCAGCCGTCGCCGACCCGGCTCACCCTCGCCAGCATCACCGGCGGAGCGATCGGAGCGGGCCTGCTGCTGTTGTTGCCCGCGGCCTCTTTCGACGCGGCGGTCCCGTGGTTGCTGGCGTTCGCGACCGTCGTGCTGGCCTTCGGCAAACGGCTCACGGCGGCACTCCGGCTCGGACGGCCGGGGCCGGCGGTCATCCTGGCCGGGCAGTTCCTGCTGGCGATCTACGGCGGGTACTTCGGCGGCGCGGTCGGGCTGATGATGCTCGCGTTCTGGACGGCGACGACCACCCTCGACCCGGCCCGCGGGAACCCGCTGCGGGTCATCCAGGTGGCGGCGGTCTACCTGACCGCGGCGGTGATCTTCGTGTTCGCAGCCGACGTACTCACGCAGCCGTCGCACCTGGTCGCCCTGCTCGCGGGTGCGGTGATCGGCGGGTACGGCGGGGCGCATCTCGTCCGGCGACTGCCGCCAACGATGCTCCGCGGGCTGGTCCTCACCACGGCTGTCCTGATGACCGGGCTGTTCTTCGTGCGGGCGTTCGGATGAAGCCCGCGCAACTGGCAATGGCCTACCAGGCCTGTGAGGTCGCGGACCTGGCTGCTGCGGCGGTCGAGCTGCACGATCCGGTGGAGGCGGCGTCGCAGGCGGCCCGGGTACTGGCGGCGGCCCAGCAACTGGTTGCCGCCGCCAACCGTATCGGCTCGTGTGAGATGCCCGGAGATCCTCTCCAGCTGTTCGCCTACGAGCATCCCGAGGAGGCGGCCGACGACGTGGCCGACTGGATCAGCCGCCGTCCGTAGCCCGCCGACCGGTCGGCGGTTGGTGCGGGAGTTGCTCGCGCTCCTTCCGCAGATACAGGCCTGCCGCGGTCGAGACGCTGGTGAGCAGCCAGACCACGACTCCCGCATCGTCGGTGACGCCAATGACCGGCAGCAGGTCCGGGAGGATGTCGATCGGCGAGACCAGGTAGACGAGGGCCAGCAGCCAAAGGAAAGTCCGGCTCTTCGGCAGGTCGGCGTACGCGCCCCGGCGTACGTCCCGCAGCAGCCGCGGCAGCGCCTGCGCGCGCTCGATCACGTTCCCGACCGGCACCGGCTCGCCGTTGGCGATCTTCCGCCGCCGGACCACCCGCCGGCGCACCACACCCAGCGCCCCGACCCCGGCGCCGATCACGAGCAACCCGATCCCGACAGCAACGGCAGGCAGCCCGACAACGTCACCGTCCCGGAACAGCAACGTCAACAGCCCGATCACCCCGAGCAACCCACCGAAGTACACCATCCACCCAGGGTAGAGGCAGGCGTTACGGCCAGAGGCCGACGATGCCGTAGGCGAGGAACCCGGCGGCGATCAGTCCGAGGATGACGCCGGGGATCCAGTAGTCGAATCCCCAGTCGGCGGCCTGCATCCGGCTCGGCTTCTTCGGGTCGTACACGACCTGGATCGTGTCCCCTGGGTCGGCGTCCTCATAGTTCGAGGTGTCCTCGGTGACCGTTTCCCCGGCGAGCGTGCGGTACCTGACCGTGATGGACGACGACTTGCCGTTGGACTCGTCCAGGACGGTCGCACTGACCACTTCACCGCGGTGCTTCAGCAGGTACAGGTCGTGGACCTCGAAGTACAGGATCCCGACGAACACGACCGCGGCGACCAGGCTCAGGGCGGCTTCGATCCGGTCGTCGCCGCGGTGCTTGCCGCGGTGCGGCCGAGACTTGCTCACCTACCGGTTGTACGACTCGGCCAGCAGAGGGCGGGTCTTGGTGAGGACCTGTTCGTAGTTGGCTCGGATGGTGGCGGCGTCGACGGTGATGGCGGGCTCGGGTTTGCCGACGGGGACCTGCCAGGTCGGCGGGGTGGCGGCGCCGGAGAGGGCCCAGGCGGCTTGGCGGGCGGCGCCCAGGGCGACGTACTCGGCCGGCTCGGGGAGGACGACCTCGGCACCGAGGAGGGCCGGGGCGAGAGCCTGTACGGCGCGGGAGCGGGCGCCGCCGCCGAGGAGCAGGACGCGGTGGACCGGCAGGCCCTGGTCGCGGAGCGCGTCGACGGCGTCGGCGAGACCGCAGAGCAGGCCCTCGACCGCGGCGCGGGCCATCGTGGCGGGCTGCATGGTCGCGCGGGTCAGGCCATAGATCAGGCCGGTCGAGTGCGGGAGGTCCGGCGTACGTTCGCCGTCCAGGAACGGAAGCAGGACCAGGCCGTCGCTGCCCGGTGAGGTGATCGCGGCCTCGTCGAAGGCGGACAGTTCCAGGCCGAGCATCTGCGCGGTCGCGGACATCACGCGGGCCGCGTTCAGCGTGCAGACGAGCGGCAGGTATTCGCCGGTGGCGTCCGCGAACCCGGCCACCAGACCGGTCGGGTCGGCGGTCGGGTGCGTCGAGCGGGCGAACGCCGTACCGCTGGTGCCCAACGACACCGCGACGTCGCCGGGCTGGAGGTCGAGTCCGAGCGCAGCCGCGGCGTTGTCGCCGGTGCCGGCCGCGATCGCCGCACCGAACGCCGTCTGCCCGACGATCTCTGCCGGGCCCGCAACGCGCGGCAGAGCAAGTTGCCGACCGAAGGCCAGCTCCACCAGATCAGTCCGATAGGTATTGGTCGCCGGCGACCACCACCCGGTCCCGGACGCATCCCCACGATCGGTGGTGATCCCATCGATCCCGGAACGGTCAGCAGCCAGCCGATGCGTCATCCAGTCGTGCGGCAGCACGACGGCCGCCGCTCGACGCACCGCCTCCCGCCGCATCGCGCCGGCGTCGCGGGCGGCTTCGTCTCTTAGCCAGCGCAGCTTGGTGACTGTGAAAGATGGGACTGGGACGGAGCCGACTGCTTCTGCCCAGGCTTGGGCGCCGCCGAGTTCGGCGACTAGTTCGGTGGTGGCGTCGGCGGAACTGGTGTCGTTCCAGAGGACGGCCGGGTGGACGACCTCACCAGAGTCGTCCAGCAGCACCATCCCGTGCTGCTGCCCGCCGATCGCGACCGCCTGGACGCCGTCCAGCAGGCCGTCGGACGCGGTCTCCCAGGCCTTCCACCACTCGGCCGGGTCCACCTGGGTGGCATCCGGGTGCGGTGCCCGGCCCTCGCGAACGACCGCTCCGGTCTCTGCGTCGCACACCAGAACTTTGGTCGCCTGGGTGGAGCAGTCCACCCCGGCAACCAGCCTCAGCTCAGTCATGGCGTCCAGACTAGAGGGCTTCGAGAGTGGCGCGGGCGCCGATCTCGTGGAGCGACCTCAGGGCGGCCTTGTACGGCGTGACGAAGCGCTCGTCCGACGCCAGGTCCCCGAACAGGTCCGGGTCCGAGATGAACACCAGCGGGTCCTCCCGGTTGTGCTGCGCCCGCTCGACGAGCTTGTCGCGGAGCCGGTCGACGACCTCGATCGGCCGGCCCTGCTCGTCGACGCCCTCGGCGTACCGCGCCCAGGACGCGACCACGAGCACCGACCGCTTGATCTCCCGCCCGGCCGCGAGTTGCTCGCGCACCACCGGCAGCAGCCACTTCGGGATCCGGTCCGAGCTCTCCGCGCACAGCCGCGCCAGCGTGTCCCGTACTTCGGGATTCGCGAACCGCTCGATCAGTTGGTGCTTGTACCGGTCCAGATCGACCCCGGGCACCGGCGGCAACGTCGGCGTACCTTCGTGGTCCATGTAGCCGAGCAGGAAGTCGACGTACAACTTGTCCTGGCAGACCTCGTGCGCGTACCGGTACCCGTCCAGGTACCCGAGGTAGCACAACGCCTGATGCGAGGCGTTCAGCAGTCGCAGCTTCATGAACTCGTACGGCTCGACGTCCTCGACGATCTGGACGCCGACCTCCTCGTACGGCGGCCGCTCGCCGCCGAAGTCGTCCTCGAGCACCCACTGCGTGAACGGCTCGCACACCACCGGCCAGCCGTCGTCCACGCCGAACCGCGACGCCAGCGCCTCCCGGTCGGCGTCCGCGGTGACCGGCGTGATCCGGTCGACCATGCAGTTCGGGAACCGCACCTCGCTCTCCAGGAACTCGGCGAGCTCCGGGTCCTTCAGGCGCGCGAACGACGCCAGCATCTTCCGCGCGACGTGCCCGTTGCCCGGGATGTTGTCGCACGACATCACGGTGAACGGCGGTACGCCGGCCTCGCGCCGCCGACGCAACGCCTCGACGATGAAGCCGAACGCGCTCCCCGGCGTCGCGCCCGGCTCGAGGTCCGCGGCCAGCGCCGGATCCGAGGCGTCGAGCTCCCCGGTCACCTGGTTCACGTGGTACCCGCCCTCGGTGATCGTCAGGGACACGATCCGCGTCGCCGGGTCGACCATCCGAGCCAGCACGGCGTTCGGATCGTCCGGCGCGAACAGGTAGTCGACGATCGACCCGATCACCCGCGGCTCGAGCGTCCCGTCCGGAGACTTGATCACCAGCGTGTACAACGTGTCCTGGGCGGCCATGACGTCGGCCATCCGCCGGTCGTGCGGGAGCACGCCGACGCCGACGATCCCCCAGTCCAGCGCCTTGCCTTCGTTCATCAGCCGGTCCAGGTACATCGCCTGGTGCGCCCGGTGGAACCCGCCGACGCCGAAGTGCACGATCCCCGGCGTCACCGCCGTACGGTCGTACGACGGGACGGCGACCTCGTTGCCGAGCGCACCCAACGACGCGGTGTCCAGTGCGGTCACTTGACCGCCCCCAGTGACAGGCCCTGGACGAGCTTGTCCTGGGCCGCGAACCCGGCGATCAGCACCGGCAGCGACACCACGATGGACGCGGCACAGACTTTGGCGAGGAACAATCCTTGGCTGGTCACGAACCCAGTCAAGAACACCGGAGCCGTCTGCGCCACGGTGCCGGTCAGCACCCGGGCGAACAGCAGTTCGTTCCAGCTGAAGATGAAGCAGATCAGCGCGGCCGAGGCGATCCCCGGCGTGACGATCGGCGCCACCACAGAGCGCAGCGTGCGGACCAGGTTCGCCCCGTCGACCGAGGCCGCTTCGAGGATCTCCACCGGCACCTCGGACAGGAAGCTGCGCAGCATCCAGACCGCGATCGGCAGGTTCATCGAGGTGTACAGGATGATCAGCAGCCAGATGTTGTCCAGGAACCCGACCGACTGCGCGAACAGGTAGATCGGCAGCAGGCCGGCGACCACGGGCAGCATCTTGGTGGACAGGAAGAAGAACAGCACGTCCGTCCACTTCTTCACCGGCCGGATCGACAGCGCGTACGCCGCCGGGAACGCGAGCAGGATGACCAGCACCGTGGACAGGATGCTCGCGGTCAGCGAGTTCGCGATCGACGGCCACGGGCCGGTGTCGAAGAACGACCTGTACCCGTCCAGCGTCAGCGGCGCGCCCAGGTCGGGCGGGTTCTTCGCCGCGTCCTCCTCGGTATGGAACGAGGTCAGCAGCATCCACAGCACCGGCAGTACGAACAGGATCCCGACGATCCACGCCAGCCCGCCCAGGAAGAACCCGCCACCGCGGCTCTTCTTGCCCGTCACGATCGTGACCTGGCCGCTCATCGACCCGTCTCCTCTCGGAACAGCGTGGACACCGAGCGCAGCGCGAAGGTGGCGATGGCGATCGTGCCGATCACCACGATCACACCGGCCGCGGACGCCCGGCCGTAGTCGTGCGCGGTGTAGAAGGTCTGGTAGATCGTGTACGGGAGGTTCGCCGTACCGAGGCCGCCGGACGTGATCGTGAAGACCGCGTCGAAGTTCTGTACGACGTAGATCGACCCGAGCAGCGCCGACAGCTCCAGGTACTGGCGCAGGTGCGGCAGCGTCATGTAGCGGAAGATCTCCCACTGGTTCGCGCCGTCGATCCCGGCCGCCTCGATGACGTCCAGCGGACGGCTCTGCAGACCGGCCAGCAGGATCAGCATCATGAACGGCGTCCACTGCCAGACCAGCGCGAAGATGATCGACCACAACGGCTGGTTGCTGATCCAGTCCGGCTGCGGCGCGTTGTCGCCGAACAACCACTTCAGCACGCCGTTGAACAGCCCGTACGTCGGGTTGTAGAGCGCGTGCTTCCACAGCAGGGCCGCGGCCACCGGCACGACCAGGAACGGCGTGATCATCATTGTCCGGACCACGCCCCGGCCGCGGAACTTCCGGTCCAGCAGCAGGGCGATCAGCAGCCCGAGCACCAGGCTGATGAGGACGACGCCCGCGGTCAGCAGGATCGTCACCCAGATCGCGTGCCGGGTGTTCGCGTCGGTGATCACGCGGCGGAAGTTGTCGATCCCGGCGAAGCCGCGCTCGTCGGGGTAGTACGCGTTCCAGTCCATGAAGGACACGACGATCGTGACCACGAACGGCAGCTGGGTCACGATGATCATGAACACCAGCGCGGGCAGCAGCGGACCGCGCCGCGCCCAGTCGCCGGTCCTGCGCATCAACGTGCCTTCGGAACCCGGCGGCGGCGTCGCGTGACGGCGCCGGGGCGTCTTGGTGTCAGGTTTTGCTTCGACAGACATGACCCCACCCCTCACTTCGCTTGCCGCGAGCGGTATCGCTCGGCGACGTCGTCGGCGAGCACTTGCCCGCGTTTCAGTGCCTCGTCGACGCTCATCCGTCCGGCGATCGCCGAACTCACGTCCTGACTGACCTGGGTCCCGAGGTCCGGGAACTCCGGGATGTCGATGAACTGGATACCCGGCGCCGGCCGCGGCTGGGTGCCCGGGTCCTTCGGGTCCGCGTTCTCGATCGCGCTCTTGGTCGGCTCCGCGAACGCCGACGCCTCCTTGACGTACTCCGGGAGCTCGTACGTCGACGCCCGCTTACCGGCCGGAACGTTGGACCAGCCAACCTTCTCGCCGACGAGCTTCTCGTAGTCCTTGCCGGACGCCCAGGAGATGAACTTCCAAGCGTTGTCCTTCTTCTTCGAGGCTTCCTGGATGCCCCACGCCCACGCGTACAGCCAGCCGGAGCTGTCGGTCTTGACGACCGGTGCGGGCGCGTAGCCCATCTTGCCCTTGACCGGCGAGTTCGGCGCCTCGAGCGAACCGGCCGCCGACGTGGCGTCGTACCACATCGCGACGTTGCTCTGGATGGTGTTGTTCAGGCACTCGGTGAAGCCCGCCTGCGGCGCACCCGCCTCACCGTGCGCACGGACCAGGTCGACGTAGAACTTGGTCGCCTCGGTGAACTCCGGCGAGTTGACCTGCGCCTGCCAGTCCTGCGTGAACCAGGTGCCGCCGAACGTGTTCACCACCGTCGTGAGCGGAGCGAACAGCTGACCCCAGCCCGGCTGGCCGCGCAGACAGATACCGCGCATCCCCGGCTGCGCGTTGTCCACCTTGGCCGCGATGTCCGCGACCTCCTGCCAGGTCGGCTTCGCCGGCATCGTCACGCCCTTGGCCGCCAGGATGTCCTTGCGGTACATGAGGAACGACGACTCGCCGTAGAACGGTTCGCCGTAGATCTTGCCGTCGTCCGCGGTCATCGACTGCGTCATCGGCTTCAGGACGTCGTCCTGGTCGAACGACGGATCCTTGTCGATGTAGTCCGACAACGGTGCGATCCACTTGCTCTTGGCATAGATCGGGATCTCGAAGTTGCTCACCGACGCCACGTCGTACTGACCGGCCTGGCTGGAGAACTCCTGGCTGATCTTGTCCCGGACGTCGTTCTCCGGCAGCACGGTGAAGTTCACCTTGATGCCGGTCTGCTTGGTGAAGTTGTCGGCGGTGAGCTTCTGCAGATCGACCATCTGCGGGTTGTTCACCATCAGCACGTTGATGCTGTCGTCACCACCGCCGCCGCCTCCACCGCCTCCCCAGCCCGCACAGCCACTCACCGCACTCACCAGGAATGCGACAGCAACCGCTCCGATGCGTTTGCGCCTAGTCAGCACCTCTGCCTCCGCTCATTTGAGCACGCCTCCGCTCACACCAAGAGTGAACCGGGAAGGGGCTTGACCTGTCAAGGGTCTGTGCAACACTTGGGGACACGTGTGCTCATATGAGCGGGGAGGCGTTGATGGAGACGTTCGGGCCGGCACAGCTGGTGCTGACGGCGTCGATCGCGCGGCGGTACTACGTCGACGGCCGGTCGAAGGTGGAGATCGCGGACGAGTTCCGGCTCAGCCGGTTCAAAGTCGCGCGATTGCTCGACCAGGCGCGCAGCAGTGGGCTGGTGCGGATCGAGATCAGCCATCCCGGCGCCATCGATCTCGACCTCTCCGCCCGTCTGCAGGAGACTCTCGGTCTGCGCCGCGCGATCGTCGTGGACACCCCCGAGATCGACGAGCCCGCCTTGCGCACGCAACTCGGGAAGGCAGCGGCTGACCTGCTGTCAGAGATCGTCACGCCCGAGGACGTGCTCGGGCTGGCGTGGGCGCGTGCGGTGACCGCGATGACCGAGCAGCTGACGTCACTCGCCCCGGTGCCGGTCGTGCAGCTGACCGGCGCGCTGACCCGCCCGGACGTCGAGGCAAACTCGGTCGAGCTCGTCCGTCACACCGCGCGCCTGTCGGGCGGACCGGCGTACCTGTTCTATGCGCCGCTCGTGGTGCCGGATGCCGCGACGGCGCGCGCGTTGCGGCAGCAGCCGGAGGTCGCGGAGGCGATCAGCCATTTCGACTCGGTGACGAAGGCGGTCGTCGGGCTCGGGTCGTGGTCGGCCGGCCAGTCGACGCTGTACGACGCGATGGACGAGAAGGCCTGCGAACAGTTGCTGCGCCGCGGCGTCGTGGCGGACATCTCGGGCGTTTTCGTGGACGCGGACGGCGTACCGGTGCAGAGCCGGGTCACCGATCGGGTGATCGCGATCAACGCCGACCAGATGGACCAGATCGACGAGGTGATCGCGATCCCGTACGGACTCGCGAAGGTCGCGGCGGTGCGGGCCGCCGTACGCAGCGGGCTGGTGAACGCGATCGTTACCCACGCACCCCTGGCGAAGGCCCTCCTGCAACAGTCAGACTGACCGGCGATGCCTGCTGCTGAGGTCGAGTTGGTCGGGGGTACGGCGAACCGCGGGTTGGTGGTGCGGGTCGGAGATACCGTCCGGCGGCCGCTGCGCGCCAGTAGTGCGGCGACGCATGCGCTGCTGCAGCACCTGGAAAGCGTCGGATTCAAGGGCGCGCCGGCGCTCCTCGGGGTGGACTCGCAGGGGCGGGAGGTGCTCTCCTACCTGCCCGGGGAGACCGTGACAGCGCCGTACCCCTCCTGGTCGATGACGGACGAGGCGCTCGACAGCGTGGCGGTGCTGCTGCGGTCGTACCACCAGGCGGTTGCGGACTTCCGGCCTGCCGGGCTCGAGTGGGCCGAGCCGGTGCCCGCCAGTTACGTGACCGGGTTGATCAGCCACAACGATCCGAATCTCGACAACGTGGTGTTCCGGGACGGTGTCGCGGTCGCACTCATCGACTTCGATCTCGCCGGACCCGGGTCGGCCCTGTGGGACGTCGCCACCGCAGTACGGCTGTGGGCTCCATTGCGCCCGGACGCGGACATCCACGACGTACGGCGCGGGCAGTCGCTCGCTCGCCTCCGCCGCTTCGCGAACGCCTACGGCCTGACCGACGCCGACCGCCTTCGCCTGGTCGACGCCGCCGCCGACAACCACATCTGGTGCATGGACTACGTGCGACGGGGCTCCGAAGCCGGCCACCCGTGGTTCCACCAACGCTGGACCACCGGCGAGGCAGAGCTCACCGACCGCACCAACCGCTGGTTCAAACAGTCGGACGCCGCACTCCGTCAGGCTCTTCTGGGTTGAGCTCCCGCTCGGCCTCTTCCCGGCCCTCGTAGTACTTCACGTGCAGCCGCTGGATCCACGGCGGGATGAAGGCCGTCGCGATGCTCGGGAAGGTACCCCAGCCGTCGTCGCCCAGCGCGTACACCACGAACTCCGCACAGAGCAGGGCGATCACCACGATCCAGCCGCTCCGGCAGATTCGTGGCCCGTCGCCGGACATGAGCCCGCGCCGAGTGACCGCCCCGACGGCGAACATCAACCCGATCAGCAGGTACAGCATCCCCCGCGCGATCAGGTACCACTGGTCGGCACCGGCATACCTGCCGTATCCGCGAAATGTCACCACCGCGGAGACGACCCCCACGACGGCGATCAGCCCGTAGAACGCGGCCCCCAGCTTCATCTTCGGCATACCTGACTATCGCAGGTGGGGATTGGCCGTTACTGCAGGAAGTGGAAGAGAATGTGCCGGTGCGTTCACGGGTGGTGCTGCTGGCGGGGCCTTCGGGGGCGGGGAAGTCGCGCCTGGCGGAGCAGGTCGGGCTGCCCGTCGTACGGCTGGACGACTTCTACCGGGACGGCCACGACGAGGCGATGCCGCGGTCGCCGCTCGGCATCGTCGATTGGGACGACCCACGCTCCTGGGACGGCGACCGCGCGGTCGCGGCGCTGGAACAGTTGTGTACGACGGGAACCGCCGACCTCCCGATCTACGACATCGCGGCCGACGGCACTGTCGGTCACCGCCCCGTCACTACTGGCGATTCGCCGCTGATCGTTGCTGAAGGCATCTTCGCCGACCAGATCACCGGAGCGCTCCGTGATCGCGACCTGCTGGCGACCGCGATCTGCGTGTACCACCACCGCGTCGTCACGTTCGTCCGGCGGTTCCAGCGGGACCTCCGCGAGCACCGCAAGCCCCCGCTGACGCTGCTCCGCCGAGGCCTGCTGCTGCTCCGCGACGACCCGCAGGTGGTCCGCCGCTGTGTCGCCGCGGGCTGCGAACCGATGCATCCGAAGGCCGCCCGCGCCCGGATCGAGACGCTTCTCACGCAGGCGACGTCTCAATAAGACAAGGTTGTTCGCCTGAAGTTCACCAAGTTCTGTTGGTATCGGTGCCGACCATCGGATGCACTCGGGGGGCGAGTGGCCGGACGGAGAGGGACCCGTGAGACGGAATGCGTCAGGCGTTGCCGTTGTAGTGAGCGCAATGCTGCTGAGTGTGACCGCCTGTGGGAGTGAGGACGGCGCGTCGGCGAGTGCTGCCCAGACCCCGGCGGCGAAGCACTCCGCGCTCTCGGGTACGGCGGACAAGTCGGCGAAGAGCCTGCTCGCCGGCCTCGTTGCGCTCCCCCGCGGGTACGTCGCGGATCCGCGCAACGTCACCGGTCCGTTCACTGCGACGGCGTACCTGAACACCTGGTCCGCCGACCCGGCGCTGGACCGCGCGCTGCTGCTGAACGCGAGCTTCGTCGAGGGGTACCGGGCGACCCGGCTCAGCCCCGACAAGAAGAAGCGCTACACCGTGCAGCTGTTCAAGACCGGCTCGGCCGCCAAGGCGCAGGCGCTGCAGAAGGGCCTGTGGAACCAGGACGTCCACGATCACCCGATCACGATCCCGAACGCGCTCTCCGACGCCAGCGTCGAGTACGACGGCAGCACCGATCAGTCGATCGCCGTAGCCGAAGCCAGCCTCGCCGTAGGCCCGATCGTCGTAGAACTCACCATCCGTGAGACCGGCGCCCTAGGCACCAACCTCACGCCGGACACCGCCCTCATCACCACCCTCGCCAAAGAGCAGCACACCCGCCTGACCACAACCTCCAGCTGAGCCGTCCGGTGAGCTCAGCTCGGCGAGATCTTCAGCCAGACATAGTCGTGGTCGCCGAACTCGATCGCCGACACGGCCACCGTGTGGCCGAACGCAGTGCCGTGATCTCCCACCGCGAGCGTGAGCTGCACGGACTCCGCTCCGCTCTTCAGCACCGACAGCATCGCCCGGTCGGGGTCCTTCAGCACTCCGCCCACACCCACCTCGACGCCTGCCGGCCCGGACGTCACGGTCCCCTGGGAGACCCGGACCGACCCGTCGGCCGGGGTGGTGAAGGAATCGCTCGGGTGGTCGGCGTCGGCCGAGTCGCACGCGGTCGCGCCGAGCAGCACTGTGCTCCCCAGAGTCAGAACCGCTATCAGCCTTCGCATGGTGCCTTCGTATCAACCCGACGGCTCACCCTGAGCTCAGTCACTCGATGCGATCGATCACCAGCGGGCCAGGTTCGTACGACGCCGAGACCTCGACTGCCTCAGCCAGCGACTCCAGGGCCCGCTCGATGCGGGCCGGGTCGTCGGTGTGCAGGGTGAGGAGAGGCTGGCCCTCCTGGATCTGGTCGCCTGGCTTGGCGTGGAGTTCGACGCCGGCGACCGGCGACACCGGGTCCTCCTTGCGCGCGCGGCCCGCGCCGAGGCGCCACGCTGCGACACCCACCGCGAGAGCGTCGAGCTTGGAGAGCACGCCGGACGACGGGGCCGGTACGACGTGCTGCTCGGGGGCGACCGGGAGCTCGGCGGACGGGTCGCCGCCCTGGGCCGAGATCATCGCCCGCCAGGCGTCCATCGCCGTACCGTCCTGAAGCTTCTCGGCCGGGTCGACGCCGGTGACCCCGGCCGCGGCGAGCATCTCGTTGGCCAGGGCAATGGTCAGCTCGATCACGTCGGCGGGTCCGCCACCGGCCAGTACCTCGACCGATTCGCGAACCTCCAAAGCGTTTCCGGCGGTCAGCCCGAGCGGGACGGACATGTCGGTGAGCAGGGCAACGGTCTTCACACCGGCATCGGTGCCCAGGGCAACCATGGTCTCCGCGAGCTCACGGGCGTCCTTAAGGTCCTTCATGAACGCGCCCGAGCCGACCTTCACGTCCAGCACCAGCGCGCCGGTGCCTTCGGCGATCTTCTTGCTCATGATCGAGCTGGCGATCAGCGGAATCGCCTCGACCGTGCCGGTCACGTCACGCAGCGCATACAGCTTCTTGTCCGCCGGCGCCAGACCGTCACCGGCCGCGCAGATCACCGCACCGACGTCCTCGAGCTGCTGCATCAGCTCGTCGTTCGACAGCGACGCCCGCCAGCCCGGGATCGACTCCAGCTTGTCCAGTGTGCCGCCGGTGTGCCCGAGCCCGCGGCCGGACAGCTGCGGTACGGCGACCCCGCAGGCCGCCACCAACGGGGCCAACGGCAACGTGATCTTGTCGCCGACGCCGCCGGTCGAGTGCTTGTCCGCGGTCGGCCGGGACAGCTTGCCGAAGTCCATCCGCTCGCCGGACGCGATCATCGCCGCCGTCCAGCGGGCGATCTCACGCCGGTTCATCCCGTTCAGCAGGATCGCCATCGCCAGCGCGGACATCTGCTCGTCGGCGACGTCGCCCTTGGTGTAGGCGTCGATCACCCAGTCGATCTGCCCGTCGCTCAGCTCGCCCTTGTCGCGCTTGGCCCGGATGACATCCACCGCGTCGAAACTCATCATTCCTCCAGAAACTCGGGCCCGAACGCGTCCGGCAGCAGTTCGCGCAGCGGCCGGACCCCGGTCGCAGTCTCGATCAGCAGCCCCGGGCCGCCGTTCTCGTGCAATAGCTGCCGGCACCGTCCGCACGGCGTCAGCAGGTGCTCGTGCTGATCCACGCAGGTGAACGCGACCAGCCGTCCGCCCCCGGTCCGGTACAGGTCCGACACCAGCCCGCACTCGGCGCACAACGTCAAGCCGTACGACGCGTTCTCCACGTTGCACCCGGCAACGATCCGCCCGTCGTCGGCGTACGCCGCGGCGCCCACCGGGAAGTGCGAGTACGGCGCGTACGCGCGGTGCATCATGTCGACGGCAACCGCGCGCAACGCCGGCCAGTCGACCTCACTCGGTGACGTAGGGCTCACCGTCCGCCTTCGGTGCTCGGACGCGGCCGACCAGACCGGCGACCGCGATGATGGTGGCCAGGTACGGCGCCATCAGCAGCAGCTCGCCCGGGATCGGCGTCTGGATGATCTGGAGCTGGGACTGCAGCTGGGTCGCGAAACCGAAGAACAGCGCCGCGACCGTCGCGCCGATCGGGTGCCAGCGGCCCATGATCAGCGCGGCCAGCGCGATGAACCCGTTGCCCGCGGTCATCTCCTTGCTGAACGAACCGGCGTACCCGACGGTGAAGAACGCGCCGCCGAGGCCGGCCAGGATGCCGGCCGTGAGGACGGCGGAGTACCGGACCCGCTTGACCTTGATGCCTACCGTGTCGGCCGCCTTCGGGTGTTCGCCGACCGCGCGGACCCGCAGGCCCCAGCGGGTCTGGAACAGCACGAACGTGACGACGGCGACCGCGATGTAGGTCAGGTAGACCAGGATCGTCTGGTTGAACAGGATCGGACCGATGAACGGGATGTCGGCCAGGCCCGGGATCTTCACCGCCGACAACACGTTCGGCGTGTTCAGCTTCTCCGCTTCCGGCTGCATGAACTGGTCGAAGAGGAAGCCGGTGATGCCGGTCGCGAACACCACCAGGACGACACCGAGGACGACCTGGTTGACCAGGTACTTGATCGAGAACACCGCCAGCAGCGCGGCCATCACCACGCCGCTCGCAGCCGCCGCGATCAGCGCGGCGGTCGCACTGTTCGTCGTACTCGACACCAGGGCCGCGGTGAACGCGCCGACCAGGAACTGGCCCTCGATCGCGATGTTGATGACACCGGCCCGCTCACACAGCACACCGGCGAGGGCGCCGAGGATCAGCGGCGTCGCGAAGTTCAGCGTGCCCTGGAACTGGTTGGCGAGCGGGAACGTCTTGCCCGCGGACGCCCAGCACAGGAACGCGCCGATGAAGGCGACGCCCAGTACGGCGGCCAGCCAGCCGGCGTACCGCTGCGGGACCTGGCGCAGGACGTACGCGACCGCGGCGCCGACGCCGAGAACCGCCAGGATCAGGGCGACCGGTTGCGCGGGCAGTCCGAGCAGGTTGTCCTGCAGGTCGCCGGACACCAGCTGGAACGTCGCTGTGCCGCCCTTGGTGAAGATCGCCAGGCCGAGGCCGATCAGGGCGAACACCAGCATCACGCCACCGACCCGCAGCCGGCGGGTGCGGTCGGCCGGGCCCTCGATGACCTGCGGTTTCGCAGGTGCGGCCGGTACGGCGTCCGGCGTTGTCTCGGTCATCCGTTCCAGCCTTTCGCGAGAACCGCGCCCGCTCCGCGTTCCTTCGGCAAGAAGCGGAAGATCGAGCGCACCAGCGCCGGGGCCGCGACGAACAGCACGATCACGGCCTGCAGGACAGTGGTCAGGGTCAGCGGCGTCTGCGTGATCAGCTGCATCTGCAGACCGCCCGCGTTCAGCGCGCCGAAGAGCAGACCGGCCAGCACGGTGCCGAGCGGGGTACCGCGGCCGAGCAGCGCGACCGTGATCGCGTCGAATCCGACCGAGGCCGCGACCCCGTCGGTCAGCGGCAGGTCGGTGCCGAGCACCTGCTGGGTCCCGGCCAGACCGGCGAGCGCGCCGGCTACGACCATCGCGATCACGTACGCGCGGCCGACCGACATACCGGCCGTCCGGGAGGCGTCCGCGTTCGCGCCGACCGCGCGGAGCTCGAAGCCGATCGTCGAGCGGTTCAGCAGCCACCAGACGAAGACCGCGGCCACCAGCGCCACCAGGAAGCCGACGTGCAACCGGGTGTCGCCGAACTTCGGGTACTGCGCGTCGCCGTCGACGATCGGGGAGATCGGGTCGGTCCGCCCCGGCCGCTGGAACGTCTTGGTGGTCAGCAGCCAGGCGAGCAGGTAGATCGCAACGTAGTTCAGCATGATCGTCACGATCACTTCATGCGCGCCGGTACGGGCCTTCAGCAGGCCGACCACGCCTCCCCAGAGCGCGCCGCCGACCAGACCGGCGACGATCGCCACGATCAGGTGCAGCACGGGCGGCAGGTTCCACGCGAAGCCGACGTACGACGCGAGGATCGCGCCGGCGATCAGCTGCCCCTGGGCGCCGATGTTGAACAGCCCGGTGCGGAACGCCAGCGAGACCGCGAGGCCGCCGCAGATCAGCGGTGTTGCCTGGGTCAACGACTCGCTGATCGGCGTCCAGCCGCCCAGCGCGCCGACCGCGAGCGACTTGTACGCCTCGCCGACCGCGCTCAAGGCGGCGGAGAAGGTGTCCATCGGCGCGGCGCCGAAGTACCCGACCGCCCGCTGCACCTGGTCGTCGCCGACGATGATCAGGATCGCCCCGACCAGCAGGGCCAGCACGATCGCGCTCAGCGAGACCAGGCCCTGGACCGCCCACGACGGCAGGCCCGAGGACCAGCGCTGCGGCTCCTTGGCCGGCGGCACGGGCGCCGGAGCGGCCTCTGTCTCAGTGCTCATCAGATGGTTCCCAAGGTCGTCGGGTTCTCGATCGCCACTTCGTGCGCCTCCGACTTCGAGGCGCCGGCCATCATCAGGCCCAGTTCGTCGCGCGGGGTGTCCGCCGGTACGACGCCGACGACCTTCCCGCGGTACATCACCGCGACCCGGTCCGCCAGCGCGGCGATCTCGTCCAGCTCGGTGGACACGATCAGAACCGCCGTACCGTTGTCGCGCTCCTTCACGATCCGGGTGTGCAGGAACTCGATCGAGCCGACGTCCACCCCACGGGTCGGCTGCGAGGCGACCAGCAGCTTCAGCGGGCGGGACAGCTCCCGGGCCAGCACGACCTTCTGCTGGTTGCCGCCGGACAGCGACGACACCGACTGGTCGATGCCCTGGGTACGGATGTCGAACTCCTCGACCCGGGCGGTCGCGTTCTTGTCGATCTCGTCGGTACGCAGCACCGGCCCGTTGCCGAACGGCGCCTTCCGGAACAAGTCCAGGACCAGGTTCTCGGCGACCGAGAACGAGCCGACGAAGCCGTCGTGCGCGCGGTCCTCCGGGACGTACCCGATCCCGGCGTCGAGGCGATGCCGGGTCGACTTCCCGGTCAGGTCCTGGCCGGCCAGCGAGATGGTCCCGGCCGCGATCGGCGTCAGCCCGAGCAGCGCCTCGGCGAGCTCGGTCTGACCGTTGCCCTGGACACCGGCCACGGCGAGGATCTCGCCCGCGCGCACCTCGAGGTCGACGTCGTCGACGGCGGTGAACCCGCGCTCGTCGATCACGGTCAGCCCCTGGACCCGCAGTACGGCGTCCTGCGGCTCGGCCGGCTCCTTGTCCACGACCAGGTCGACCGCGCGGCCGACCATCAGCTCGGCGAGCTCCTCCTCGGACGCGGACGGCTCGGCCTGCCCGACCACCTTGCCGCGGCGGATCACGGTGATCTTGTCCGCGATCGCCTTGACCTCTTTGAGCTTGTGGGTGATGAAGACGATCGAGGTGCCGTTCTCCTTGAGCTGGCGCATGACGCCGATCAGCTCGTCGATCTCGGCCGGCGTGAGCACCGCGGTCGGCTCGTCCAGGATCAGCACCCGGGCGTCGTTGGTGAGCGCCTTGATGATCTCCACCCGCTGCTGGACCCCGACCGGGATGTCCTCCACCAGCGCCTCGGGGTCGACCTCGAACCCGTACCGGTCGGACAGCTCGGTGACCAGCGCGTGCGCCTTCTTCCGGTCCAGTACGCCGCCGGCCCGGGTGTTCTCCCGGCCGAGCATGATGTTCTCGGCGACCGTGAACACCGGGACCAGCATGAAGTGCTGGTGGACCATGCCGATACCGTGCTTGATCGCGTCGCTCGGCGAGGTGATCTGCACCTTCTCGCCGTCGATCACGATCTCGCCCGAGTCGGGCTGCAGGAGCCCGTAGAGCATGTTCATCAAGGTGCTCTTGCCGGCCCCGTTCTCACCGAGCAGGCAGTGGATCTCACCCGGCTCGATGACCAGGTCGATGTGGTCGTTGGCGACCAGCGAGCCGAAGCTCTTGGTCAGGCCTGACAGCTCGAGGTGCATGCGGGCAGCCTCCCCTTCAGACGGCGAGCCAGGCTCGTCATACCGCGAGCCAGGAGGGCGACGACCTGTAGGTCTGCCTTCCTGGCTCGCACCGTACTACGCGACTAAGCGATGGTTCAGGATGCCTTCGGCTGAACCTTCGACTGCACGGTGATCTTGCCGCCGATGATGTCGGTCTTGATCTGGTCCAGCTCGGACTTCACGTCCGCCGGGATCTTGCTGTCGAACTCGTGGAACGGCGCCAGCGACGTACCGCCGTTCTCCAGCGTGCCGGTGAACTGGGTGTTGTCGAACTTGTTGTCGACGGCAGAGACGATCGCGTCCTTCACGGCCACGTCCATACCCTTCTCCACGCTGCTGAGCAGCACGGAGCAGTACTCCGCGGCGCTCACGCAGCCGTCGGTGTCGACCCAGATCGCGTTCACCTTGCCGTTGCTGGCCTTGGCCGCCTGCAGACCGCCCAGACCGGCCGGGCCGGCCACCGGGAAGATCACGTCGGCACCCTGGGTGATCAGGTTCTGCGCGTTGTTCTGGCCCTTGGCCTTGTCCTCGAAGTCACCGGTGAACAGACCCGCCTGCTTGGCGTCGTCCCAGCCGAGCACCTGGACGTTCTTGCTCTTCTGCGTGTTGTAGTACCGCACGCCCTCGGCGAAGCCGTCCATGAAGATGGTCACGGTCGGGATCTTCAGACCGCCGAAAGTGCCGACCTTGCCGGACTTCGACATCGCCGCGGCCAGGTAGCCGGCCTGGAAGCTGGACTGCGCGGTATTGAACAGCAGCGGCTTCAGGTTCGGGATCTCGCCGACCTTGGCGGTGTCCGGAGCCGAGTCGACGATCGCGAACTTGATGCCGGTGTTCGCCTTGGCCGCCTTCTCGGTGGCGTCCTCGAGCTTGAAGCCGACGGCAACGATCACGTTGCACTTGGCGTTCACCATCGCGGTCATGTTGGTCGGGTAGTCGTTGTCCGACTTCGACTCCGCCTTGACCTCGGTCAGGCCCTTTTCCTTCACCGCGTCCTGCAGACCCTTGTACGACGTCTGGTTGAACGACTTGTCGTCGAAGCCCCCGGAGTCGGAGACCATGCAGGCCTTGAAGTCCTTGTTGGCGCTGCCGCCTGCGTTGTCCTCGGTCGGCTTGCTGCCACACGCGGCGACGGCGAGCGTCAGCACGCCCACGATCGCCGTTCCCCGCACGTACTTCTTCACCGGAAGTCTCCTTCGTCGACCAGATACGTTTACGCGCCGCACGCCTTCCCCCACGTGCCGCATCCGCAGACTATAGGGCGCGGTCAGTGTTTCTTTGAACGTCAAGCAGGCCTCGATACCGGAAAGTGACCGGCATCCGCGTCACATTTCGACAACTTCTCCGGCGTGGTCACCGCCCGCGCTTCCCAGGTCACAGCGTGCACGCTCCGTGGTCGCCCTCACCGAGCGTGGCGGTCACGGCCGGTGAGCGGCGCGGCCGGGGCTTGGCATGTCGCGGCGTACGGCTGATGTCACAATCTCCGGATGAGTCATCAGTTACTGGTCGCAGACGTGCTGGCGCGGGTCGAGGCGGTCCGTGAGGACATGGTCGACGTACGGCGCGATCTGCATGCGCACCCGGAACTCGGGTGGCACGAGGTGCGGACGACGGAGCTGCTCGAGAAGCGGCTGGTCGAGGCCGGGCTGTCGCCGCGGGTGTTGCCGACCGGGACCGGGCTGATCTGCGACATCGGGTCCGGCGACACGTGCGTCGCGCTGCGCGCCGACATCGACGCCCTACCGGTGCCGGACGGCGTGCAGGCGCCGTGGCGGTCGACCCTCGACGGGGTGGCTCATGCGTGCGGTCACGACGTACACACGTCGGCATTGCTCGGTGCGGCGCTGGTGCTGGCCGGGATGGCGCGCGACGGGCAGCTGGACCGGCGAGTCCGGGTGATCTTCCAGCCGGCCGAGGAGGTCATGCCCGGCGGTGCGCTCGGGGTGATCGCAGCGGGCGGTCTGGACGGCGTACGGCGTATTTATGGTGTGCACTGTGATCCGCGACTGCAGGTCGGCGAGGTCGGCCTGCGCGTCGGCGCGCTGACCGCCGCCGCTGACCGGCTGCTCGTCCGGCTCACCGGACCCGGCGGCCACACCTCCCGGCCGCACCTGACCGCCGATCTGGTCTACGCGCTGGCGATCCTGGTCACGGAGCTCCCCGCTGCTCTCTCCCGCCGCGTGGACCCGCGCGCCGGCATGTCCCTGGTCTGGGGCCGCATCACGTCCGGCTCCGCCGCCAACGCCATCCCGTCCCGCGGCGAGGCCGAGGGCACCCTGCGCTGCCTGGACGCCAACGCGTGGCGACTCGCCGAAGAACTCATCCCGTCACTCGCCGCCCAGATCGTCACGCCGTACGGCGTCGAGGTCGACACCGAGGTCACCCGCGGCGTACCGCCCGTGGTGAACGACCATCTCGCGATCAACGTCCTGCAGAACGCCGTCCACCAAACCCTGGGCTCCAGCGCCATCGCCCCCACCGACCAGAGCCTCGGCGGCGAAGACTTCGCCTGGTACCTCGAACACGTCCCCGGCGCCATGGCCCGCCTAGGCGTCCGCCCACCCACCCAAGCAACCGCCGCCGACCTCCACACCCCCGGCTTCGACCCCTCCGAAGAAGCCATCACCGTAGGCACCACCCTCCTAACCACCACCGCCCTCCTCGACTGACCGGACCCCGCCAACCGGTGCCGTCGAGTCGTGGGTTTGGCGGTCTTCTGCAGCCTCGATTCACGACTCGCGGTTTCGAGGGGCAACCAAACGCCACGCCCCGATCGACGGATACGTCCTGTCGAGCTGCAGATCGTCCGACACTTGAGTAGGGCGGCTCTGGATCTGCTGGGCGTCTGATCAGAAGCTGTCGACAGACAGCCGCCGCGAAGCGGTGTCCGATTCGCGGCGACCACGCATCACCCAACCACGGTGGGTCAGCGGCAGCGGGCGTCGGCGAACTTGATCTTGGTGAGGCGCCAGGTGGCTCCGGCCTTTGCCAGTGTGGCGGTTGCGGTTAGGTACGGGGTGGGCATCTCGACCCACTTCCCCGATCGGTCCACATCGATCGTCGTGTTGTCCACACAGGATCTGAGCGTGGCGGTCGATCCCGTCACTGTGATGGTCGGGATGTCCACCCACACCTCGCCGATCGTGTGGTGTTTCCTCTGCTGCAACAGGGCGACCTGGCCGGTGACCGCTGTGACCGGCTGCCCGGAGGCGACCTTCTGGAGCGCGGCGAGGTCGACCGTGGCCTGGTTGTACGCCTTCAGTCGCAGCACCGTGTACGTCAGGAAGGCATCGGCGACGGCCCGCTGCTCCGCCGACACCGCCGCGATCTTCCGGCTGTGCACCCGGGCCACCTTCGACGGTGGGCCTGCCGGTGGTGAAGTCGGGCCGCCGGTGACCCATGGGACCGAGGACGCAGGTGCCTGTTCCGGAGTGCTCGGCGCGGCGGTCGGAGTCGCCGTCGCGGCTGGCGGGGAGGTCGACGGCGTCGCGGCTGGTGCAGGACCGGCGCCGCTCTCACCACCGCAGGCCGCGGTCAGCAGCACCATCCCCAGTGCACTGATGCCCATGGCAACGGACTGTCTCATCGGTGCAGCCTCCTCGACGGTTGTCGAGGACACAGTAACGAGCGAGCGGTCCAGACCGGTCGACGATCAGAAGGTGTCGGCGGGGATGTAGATGCCCCAGACGTCTCTGAGGGTGTTGCAGACTTCGCCGACCGTGGCTCGGGCTTTTAGGGCGTCTTTCATGGGGTGGAGGCAGTTGTCGTTGCCTTCGGCGGCTTTTTTGAGGGCGGCCAGGGCCTCGTCGACCGCGGTCTGGTCGCGGGTGGCGCGGAGGGTGGCGAGGCGGGCTATCTGCTGGGCCTCGATGGTGGGGTCCACTCGGAGGGGTTCGTACGGCTCCTCGTCAGTGATCTTGAACTTGTTCATGCCGACGACGACGCGGTCGACGGCGTCGATCTCCTGGGCGATCTGGTACGCCGAGCGCTCGATCTCCTGCTTCTGGTAGCCCTTCTCGATCGCGGCGACGGCGCCGCCGTACTCCTCCACCTGCTCCATCAACGAGACCGCAGCCTCCTCGACCTCGTCGGTGAGCGACTCGACGACGTACGAGCCGGCGAAGGGGTCGACCGTCGCGGTGATGTCGGTCTCGTAGGCGAGGACCTGCTGCGTGCGCAGCGCGAGGCGAGCGGCCTTCTCGGTCGGGAGCGCGATCGCTTCGTCGTACGAGTTGGTGTGCAGGGACTGGGTTCCGCCGAGTACGGCGGCCAGGCCCTGGATGGCGACCCGCACCAGGTTCACTTCAGGCTGCTGCGCGGTCAACTGCACGCCGGCGGTCTGCGTATGGAAGCGCAACATCAACGACTTCGGGTTGCGAGCGCCGAAGGAGTCCCGCATCACCCGCGCCCAGATCCGCCGCGCCGCGCGGAACTTCGCGACCTCCTCGAGCAACGTCGTACGGGCGACGAAGAAGAACGACAATCGCGGCGCGAACTCGTCGACATCCAGCCCGGATGCGACCGCGGCCCGGACGTACTCGATCCCGTTCGCCAACGTAAAAGCGATCTCCTGCGCGGGCGTCGCCCCGGCCTCGGCCATGTGGTAGCCCGAGATCGAGATCGTGTTCCAGCGCGGCAGCTCGGACTGGCAGTACGCGAAGATGTCGCTGATCAGCCGCAGCGACTCCTTCGGCGGGTAGATGTAGGTGCCGCGGGCGATGTACTCCTTCAGTACGTCGTTCTGGATCGTGCCGGTGAGCTTGTCACCGGAGACCCCCTGCTCCTCGGCCACCAACTGGTAGAGCAGGAGCAGCACCGACCCGGGCGCGTTAATCGTCATCGAGGTGGACACCTGGTCCAGCGGGATCTTGTCGAACAGCACCCGCATGTCGTCGATCGAGTCGATCGCCACCCCGACCTTGCCGACCTCGCCGTGGGCGATCGGCGCGTCGGAGTCGTACCCCATCTGGGTCGGCAGGTCGAACGCGACCGACAGGCCCATGGTCCCGTGGTCGATCAGCTGGTGGTACCGCTGGTTCGACTCGGCCGCCGTACCGAACCCGGCGTACTGCCGCATCGTCCATGGCCGCTGGGTGTACATCGTCGGGTAGACGCCCCGGGTGTACGGGAACTGCCCCGGCTCCCCCAGCTTCGCGTCGGCGTCGAACCCGTCCAGCGGCCCGTACACCGGCGCGAACTCGAACCCCGACTCGCTCCGATGACTCATCCTCCAACGGTAGGCCGAACCACAGTCCCACTGGTATGCACAGACTGGGTGAGATCGAGCACGCCAGGTGATCGCGAACCATGGGCTGTTGACTTGTGACCTGGGTCACAGGAGGCTGCGACAGAGTATGCACCGTCGACCGGGGAGGGGCGACATGCGTAGATCCGCTGTTCTCATCGCAGTAATGGCCGTCGTAGCGGGTGCACTGGCCGCAGGACCGGCAGCGACCGCAGCACCAGGGCCAGGGGGTGACGGCCTGGAGGTCTACGTCGGCGAACTGGATCCGCAGCAGCTGCAGAAGCTGGCGGATATCGGCGTGGATCGCGAGGGCCTGACCACCGGCCGGACGGCCGACGGCAAGGCCAAGGTCGAGGTCGTCATCACCGACCGGCAGGCCGACAAGCTCCGCTCCGACGGCGTGGACCTCAAGGTCAAGAAGGTGAAGGGCCGGGACGCCTCCGACGAGGCCGCCCGACTCGCCTTGGTCGGCCCGACGGTGTTCCGTCCGTACAGCGGGCCCGGTGGCATCGCTGAGGAGCTGAGCACGACAGCGGCCGCCAATCCGGCGCTGGCCAAGTTGGTCCAGATCGGTACGACGGTGCAGGGCAAGCCGATACTCGCCGTCAAGGTGACCAAGAGCGCCCGTCAGCTCAAGGACGGCACGCGTCCCTCGGTGCTGTACATGGGCGCCCAGCACGCGCGCGAGTGGATCACCCCCGAGATGGTCCGCCGGCTGCTGCACCACGTCCTCGACAACTACGGCAGCAACGCCGAGATCACCAAGCTGGTCAACACCACCGAGCTGTGGTTCCTGCCGGTGGCCAACCCCGACGGTTACGACTACACGTTCACCGGGGACCGGCTGTGGCGGAAGAACCTGCACGACAACAACGGCGACGGGACCATCGCCCCCGGCGACGGCGTCGACCTGAACCGCAACCTCGCGACCAAGTGGGGTTACGACAACGAGGGCTCGTCCCCGGATCCGATCAGTGACACCTACCGCGGCACCGGCCCGAACTCCGAGCCGGAGACCAAGGCCCTCGACGGGCTGTTCAACCGCATCCGCTTCACCGAGCTGATCAACTACCACTCGGCGGCAGAGCTCATCCTGTACGGCGTCGGCTGGCAGGTGAGCACCCCTTCGCCGGACGACCTCATCTCCGAGGCGATGGCCGGCGACGACGCGAACCCGGCCGTCCCCGGCTACGACCCGGACATCTCCGCCGAGCTCTACACCACCAACGGCGAGACCGACGGACACGCGACGAACAGGTACGGCACGCTCGCGTTCACGCCGGAGATGTCGACCTGCCAGACCGTGTCAGCCGCGGATCCCAACGACCAATGGAAGCCCGAGGACTGCGTCAGCGTCTTCACGTTCCCCGACGACGAGGGCCTGATCCAGGCCGAGTTCGCCAAGAACATCCCGTTCGCGCTGTCGGTCGCGGAGTCCTCGCACGATCCCGACGACCCGGTCTCCGTGGTCGGTACGACGGCCGCCGACCTGGTTGCCGACCCGTTCGCGGTCTCGTACGGCACCACCCAGCCGGTCGCGGTGACGGCCAAGCGGGCCTTGAAGAGCCTGCAGATCAACTACAAGGTCAACGGTGGCCGCACCGTCAGCGACTCGGTGTCGGAGTGGAACGGCGGCGAGCGCTACGGCAACTCCGACGACCACTACTACGCCGAGTTCCGCGGCACAGTACGGCGTACCAAGCCCGGCGACTCGGTCGAGGTCTGGTTCAGCGGCTACAAACCGGGCAAGGGCACGGTCGCCAGCGATCACTTCACCTACAAGGTGTCCACCGACATCGGCGGGAACGTCCTGATCCTGGCCGCCGAGGACACCACCGGCCTCAGCCCGGTGCAGGGCGTCTCCACCGCCAAGTACGCCGACGAGTACGCCGCGGCCCTCGCCGCGAACGGGATCTCTTCGGACGTGTACGACGTGGACGCGAACAACCGGACCGCGCCGCACCACCTCGGCGTCCTCTCGCACTACAAGGCCGTCGTCTGGGAGACCGGAGACGACATCATCACGCGAGAGGTCGGCCAGGTCGGCGGTACGGCGGCCGAACTCGCCCTGGACGTCGAACTGTCGGTCCGCGACTACCTCAACGAGGGCGGAAAGCTTCTCCACACAGGGAAGTACGCCAGCTACGCGAGCAGCCAGGACGGCGCGTACTGGTACAACCCGTTCGAGGAGCAGCAGACTGAATGCACCACGCCCACGCTGTACCCGTGCCTCCCACTGCTGAACGACTTCGAGCAGTACTGGCTCGGTGCCTACAGCTATGTCGACAACAGCGGTAGCGACGTCAACGGGGACCCGTTCCCGATCCGCGGAGTGTCCGGCGCCTTCGACGGGTACGCCGCGACTCTCAACGGCGGCGACTCGGCGAACAACCAGGACCACACGGCGGCGTTCGTTCTGACGTCGAGTGTGTTGCCCACGGCACAGTTCCCGCAGTTCGCCAGCTCGGCGCCGCTGAAGTGGGATCGGCCCGGCGCTGCGCCGTTCGAGCCGTTCACGGGTTCGCAGTACGTGTACAGCCAGCGAGGCGACATCAGCTACAAACGGCTGACCCGCACGGTCGACCTGAACGGCGTGACGAGCGGTTCGCTGGGGTTCAAGATCTCCTACGACACCGAAGCCGACTGGGACTACGTCTTCGTCGAGGCCCACACCGTCGGCCAGGACGACTGGACGACATTGCCGGACACGAACGGCCACACGTCACAGGACACCGGCCAGAGCTGTCCGGCCGGTTGGGCGACTCTGCATCCGCAGCTCCTGCACTACCAGGGCGCGGACTGTTCACCGGGCGGCACCACCGGAGGCTGGTATGCGGCAACCGGTTCCAGCGCAGGCTGGCAGGACTGGAACGTCGACCTGACGCCGTATGCCGGGAAGCAGGTCGAACTCTCGATCAGCTACGTCAGTGACTGGGGAACCCAGGGTCTCGGCGCCTTCGTCGACGACACCACGGTCACGGCCGGCTCGACCGTGACGACGTCGTTCGAGACCGACTTCGGCGGTTGGACCGTGGCCGGTCCGCCTCCTGGCTCGGCGGCGAACCCGAACGACTGGATCCGCACCACCACCGCCTTCCTCGAAGGAGCGGGCGTCACGACCAGCGACACCGTGTACGTCGGATTCGGCGCTGAAGGCCTCACCACGCAGGCGATGCGCACCGACCTGGTCCGCCGGTCGATGATTCACCTGTTCAGTACGCCGTAGCAGATCGGCCGCCCTGGTCCACGTGACCAGGGCGGCCGGTTCCTACCAGCGGAAAGTGAGCGTTTCCGCGGGCAACCGCTCACGCACGTCGCACACCAGATCGGTCAGCGTGTCGGCCAGTTCCTGGTCGGCGAGGCGGCCGTGCGTCATCACGCACAGTTCTTCTGCTGCCACAGCTCCGAGACGTGCTCGTACCGCTCGATCTGGTGCCCGCGGTGCTCGAGTTTCTGCAAGAACGCGATCGCCCCGGCCGGCGGCTCACCGAGCAGTTCGGGCGGCATCGTCGAGATCGGCCCGTCACCAGGCGATCCCGCTTCGAGCGCGAACGAGGGGATCAGTTCCAGGAGGCGCCCCGCGAACTCGTCCAGTTCGCGGAGGACCTTGGCATCGGTCACCTTCCCGTCCCGCCAGACGACCAACGTCGGACCCTCGATCCGGAACGGCGGCGCCGCCGGGTCGTCCAGCAGCAGCTCCATCACCCGCGGATTCACCACGTCGTGCGCGAACTTCAGGTCCGCACTCTCGACCCGGAACGCCTCGTTGAACCGGCCGCTCTCGAAGTCGATACCTCCGCCGAGAGCGGACCGCCGTACGGACACAGCGGGCAACGCAGTCGGCAACTCGACCACCGCGACGACGATCCCCAGAGTTCGCATGCGACTAACCAAGCACAGCCCGGTGGCAACCTGAAGGACACTTCAAGGCCTCGCACCTGTCGACAGGGCATCGACGCCGTGTCACGAGAGTGTCGCCCAGGGTTCATGGTCGGTGAGGAACCTTCGAAGTGTGCGAATCGTGATGGTGGCCGAGACCTTCCTGCCGCAGATCAATGGCGTGGCGAACACGGCTCGCCACGTCGCCGACCGGCTGCGTGCCCGCGGGCACGAGTTGCTGATCATCGCCCCCGGTCCGGGTCCCGACAGCTACGGAGACGTCCCGGTCCTCCGGGCCCGGAGTTTCCGTACGCCGGGCTACAAGGAGTACCCGGTCGGCCTGCCGGATCCGTCGATCGAGCGTGCAATGGCCGAGTTCCGGCCCGACCTGGTGCATCTCGCCTCGCCGTTCATCATCGGCGCGTACGGACTGCGTGCGGCCCGCAAGCTCGGCGTACCGACGGTCGCGATCTTCCAGACCGACATCGCCGGCTTCGCCCGCCAGTACCCCTGGTACGCCGCCGCGGACCGCGGGATCTGGCGCTGGGTAACCCGGACGCATTCCCGCGCCGACCGCACCCTCGCCCCCTCGTCCTCGGCCGTCGACGCACTGGTGCAGCGCGGCGTACCGCGGGTGCACCTGTGGGGCCGCGGCGTGAACCTGGACCTGTTCGATCCCAAGCACCGCGACGAGGACTGGCGCCGGCAGATGTCCCCGGACGGGCGGCCGATCGTCGGGTACGTCGGGCGACTGGCGGCCGAGAAGAAGGTACGGCGGCTCGCGGAGCTGACCGACCTGGACTGCCGGATCGTGATCGTCGGCGACGGCCCGGACCGCGCCGCGCTGGAGCACGCGTTGCCGACGGCAACCTTCCTCGGGATGCGCCGGGGCGCCGACCTGGCGTCGATCTTCGCCGGGCTGGACGTGTTCGTGCACACCGGTGAGCACGAGACGTTCTGCCAGACGATCCAGGAGGCGCAGGCGTCCGGCGTCGCGACCGTCGGCCCGGCCGCGGGCGGACCGCTCGACCTGATCCACCCGGGCGAGAACGGCCTGCTGTTCGAACCCGGCAAGCCCGGGTCGCTGCGGGACGCCGTGAAGACCCTGCTGGACCACCCGACGGCCCGCGGGCGGATGGCCGCGAGCGGGCTGCAGCGCGTGCAGTCGCGCACCTGGCCGGCCGTCGTCAACGACCTCGTCGACCGCCACTACGCCGAAGTACTCCAGGAAGCCGCGGCCGTACGGCGGGTCGCATGAGTGGACTCCGCATAGCTCAGCTGGCCAACTTCGTCGGGCCGACGTCCGGTGGGATGCGGACCGCGATCGAGCACATCGGCCAGGGGTACGTCGCGGCCGGCGCCGAGCGGATCGTGATCACGCCGGGCGAGAAGGACTCCGTCGTCGAGACCGAGCTGGGCACGATCGTCCGGGTCAAGGCGCCGAAGGTGAGCGGCGGCTACCGGCTGATCACGACGCCGTGGACCGTGATCGACGTACTGAAACGGTTCCGGCCGACCACGGTCGAGATCTCCGACAAGTCGACGCTGCTCCCGGTGGCACGCTGGGCGCGCAAGAACGACATCGGCACTGTGTTGTTCAGCCACGAGCGGCTGGACGCGATGCTGGCGCTCGGCGCGGCCCGCCCGGGTCAGCTCGGCGGCAACGACGTACTGCGCCCCGGCCGGATGCTCGGCGAGGCCACCCAACGCCCCAGCCGCTGGGCCGGCGACAGCACCCTGCGCCCGGTGTGGTGGGGCGCCGACGGGGTGAAATACAGCCAGCTCGGCATGGTCGCCACCGTCGCGGCGCTGTACAAGATCCTCGGCCGCACGTACGACGCTGTAGTAGTGACCTCGCGCTACGCGGCGGCCGAGTTCGACGAAGTGACGACGCCACTCGTCCGGATCCCGCTCGGCGTCGACCTCGACACGTTCCACCCGTCGCTGGGCGCACCGGCCGATGACGGCGTACTCAAACTGGTGCACGCCGGCCGCCTGTCCCGCGAGAAGAGCCCGCACCTCGCGGTCGCCACCGCCGCCGAACTGCACCGCCGCGGCGTGAACGTGCGGATGGACGTCTACGGCACCGGCCCGCACCTCGACGAGCTGATCGAGATCGCGGGGGACGCACCCGTCACCTTCCACGGGTACGTCGACGGCCGCCGTACCCTCGCCAAACACCTCGCCGAGGCCGACATCGCCCTGTCCGTCTGCCCCGGCGAAACCTTCGGCCTGGCCGTCCTCGAAGCCCTCGCCGCCGGCACTCCCGTCGTCACCGCGAACACCGGCGGCGCCCGCGAACTGGTCGACGAAACCTGCGCCCGCTGGGCCCCCGCGAACCCCGCAGCCCTCGCCGACGCCACCCTCGCCCTGGCCGCCCACCCCAACCGCCGCCAAGCCGCCCGCCGACGCGCCGAGCTCTACAACTGGCAAACCTGCATCAACCACATGCTCGCCCTCCACACCCGCCTGGCCCAGATGCGCATCGCTGCGTGAGCGCACCGCAACAGCCTGCTGATCTGGATTGCACGAAGTAGCAAGAGAGTTGCGGTCAGGTCCGGTAAGGCTGTAGTTCTTTCCCTTTCGCCGGTGTCGCTCGGGGTGCGCCGGAGTCCCCTGCCCTGGAGATTCGATGCGCCGCGCCCTCAAACCCGCCCTGTTCCGCGCTGCCCTGGCCACCGCCCTAGCAGCCATCACAATCCCCTTCATCGCCCACGCCGCCTCCGGCGAGGAATCCGCCCTCAGCACACCGACCGCGCAGCTCTTCCCGACCCGCACCGGCCTCGGCGTCACCTGGAACCCCGTCGACGCGTCCAACTACCGCGTCGAGCGCAAGGAGGGCAATGCCGACTGGGGCAACGTCAGCGGCCCGCTGAGCGCCGAGAGCGTCAGCTGGGTCGACGACCTCATCGCCCCCGGCACCACGGCCTCGTACCGGGTCGTCGCGACCACCGACGCCGAGACCGCCACGAGCGCCCCGGTCACGACCACCCGCAACACCACGACACCAGCCGTCGGCGATATCGACCGGCTCGCTCTCGACGTGGACCCCGGCACCACGTGGCCGCACGACGAGAGCGCCGGCGCGGTCACGGCATCCGCGCCGGCCGACGGATCTCGCACGCTGTCCGCGGGCACGATGAAGGTGCGGCTTCCGGCATTCATCACCGGCCCTGGCAACTACTCGCTCACGCCGTCGGAGCTCGAGTTCACCCAAGGCGACCACAGCTGCACCGCGAGCGGAACCCTGTCCGTCAGCGCTGTCGCCTACACCGCCACGCTCGAGCTCGACACCCTCGCCGCCGGCCTGCGCCTGTACGACTGCGACGGCAGCGCCGTCGTCCGGGCGATCGACCTGCGCTACCACAGCACCTTCGGGTACCAGGCGCTGTCGGTCACACCGGAGCAGTACGACTACGGCAACGTCAAGTACGGCGTGGGCGCGGACGCCTCGTTCATCGTGAAAAACACCGGTACCGATCCTGTCCGGATCTCCGGGGTCGACCTGACCCACATAGGCATCGCCTTTCGGATGAACCCGGACGCTCCGCACGACTGCTCGCAGACGTTGCCGCCCGCGGCGACCTGCACCGTGAGCGTTCGGTACTTGCCCCAGTCGACCGGCCCGGACTCGGACACCCTGACCATCTGGGACTCCACCGCCTTGGAACGTCACACGGTCGCCTTGACCGGGTACGGCGTCGACGTGCCCGAGGCCCAGGAGGTTACTGTGCGGCCGACGTACAACGGCCACACGGTGAGCTGGCAGTCGCGGCCGACAGCAGGAGGCACGGCCGTTCGTGGCTACAACCTGCACCGCTACCTGAACGGGGCGGAGACCGTCGAGTGGTTCCCGGTGAAGACGTCGACGGTTGACTTCGCGGTCACCGAGCCCAGCACAAAGCCTGGCATCGAGTACGGCGTCTCGGTCGTCAACGAGGTCGGTGAGGGCCCGGTCGGCGCCCACAAGCTCGTCCCGCGGGCGACCGAGCAGGTCGTGGTCACGCAGGGCGAGCCGGACAGCCGGGACTTTGCTGCCGCGGACGAGTTCGGCAACGTCGTGCCGTTCCCGGCGGACCCGAACTCGGTCAAGCCGAAGGAAGCCGTCACCACCTCTCCGGACGGGCGGTCGCTCGCCTACGTGAGCGGCACCACGGAGCGTGCCCTGTGGACGCAGACGGTTGTCCCGGGCGAGGTCGGCGTACCGGTGAAGCTGTGGAGCTCCACGGCCCCGATCACCCACCTGTCCTGGTCGCCTGACGGCACCCGTATCGCGTTCCAGGCGCCCGAGAACGCCACCCCATGCGTGTATGTGATCGCGGCCACCGGTGGTACGCCGCTGAAGGTCGCCTGCCAGGTGTCCAGCCCGAGCTGGATGCCGGACGCCCGCACCTTGGTGGTGTCGGACCACCGCCTCACGCCGAGCCGGCTCGCGACGATCGAGGCAACGGCCGGCGGCAGCCGGACCGCCACGCTGGCAGGCGAGACCGAGGTGGCGGACGGACGGCCGGTTCGCGCTTCGGCCAACGGCCAGGCCATCGCCTTCGGCGACGGTTCGACGGTGCGACTGGCCGGGACGACGGAGCGAGTCAGTCCGTCGCTCGACTCGGAAGTGCGGGCGATCACCTGGGATCCGTCCGGCACCTGGATCCTGGCGCTGACCGCCAGCGGCCGTCTCTACCAGATCGGCATCAGCGACCGCCTGTATGTGTACAACGAGCTGGCCAGGGCGACGAACCATCGAGCCGACGTCGCCTGGCAGCGGCCTGGGGTGACGATCAAGCCGACCCCGGTGGTGATGGGGCCGAACATCTCCATTCCGTTCGACAGTTCCGCCTTCCCGGCAGGCACCAGGTTCTCTTGCGAGGTCAAGGGATCGTTCGTGCCGGCCAAGGCGTGCACGTCGCCCTTCACGGGGACCGAACTACGGTCCGGGAAGTACCAGGTCATCGTCAGCGGGTCGGGTGCTGTCGCGTACCGGGACATCACCGTCGACGCGGAGGGACCGGTGGCGCGGATGGTGGCGCCGGCGTACCAGTCCTCGGTGGCCGCGACGGCGACCTTGACCGTGTCGGCCACAGATGCCAACGGACTCGCGTCGTACGACGTGCAGTACCGCCGGGCCACGTCTGCCGGCGCGTACGGCGCCTACGTGCAGCCGTGGACGAAGACGACGGCGACGTCCATGAACCTCGCGGTCGCGGCCGGGTACGAGTACTGCGTTTCGGTGCGGGCGACGGACAGGCTCGGGAACGTCGGCCAGTGGAGTGCGGAACGGTGTTTCTCGCGGCCGTTGGACGACCGGTCGATGTCGCTGGCAACGACCGGCTGGACGCGGGCGACCGGGTCGACGTTCTACTACGGAACCACGACGCAGACGACGGCGTACGGGAAGGCGCTCACTCGCGCCGTGCAGGGGAAGCGGTTCTTCCTGGTGGCGACGCGGTGCCCGACCTGCGGGTCGGTCGCGGTGTACGCCGGGAACAGGTACCTGACGACGGTGAACCTCGCCTACCCGACGACCCACAAGCAGGTGCTGCTCGGCCTTCCGGTCCAGAGCACGCTCTTCAACGGCACCCTCAAGTTGGTCAGCGCGTCGACCGGCAAGCTCGTCCAGATCGACGGGCTCGCGGTCGGCCGGAGCTGATCTGCAGCTCGACAGGAGGTGTCGCTCAGCCCGGCGCCGGGAGGCGCCTGGCTGAGCGTGAGCCACCGGCCTAGCAGACGTATACGTACTGTCGAGCTGCAGACATCAGGTGAGGTGGTCGTAGTCGCCGCGGACCCAGGCGGCGTGGCGGTCGGCGGAGCGGCGTACTACGGCTTTGGCGTCTACCGGGATGACGGAGCCGAAGTTGTTGTAGAGGCGGTCGTAGTCGAAGGGGTCGAGGGAGCGGGCTACTCGGTCGACGACGGCGCCGGACAGCGGGATGCGGTTGGGGTAGCTGCGCATGAAGCTGACCGAGACGCGGTCGGGGTTCGCGAAGATGGTGTCGCCGGACAGGATCACTCCCTTGCCCTCGGCACCGTTCGCCCAGTGCACGACCGCGCTGCCGGGGAAGTGGCCGCCGGGCTGGATGACGGTCACTCCGGGTAGCGGTGTGAGCTGCCCGGACCAGGTCTGGATCACCGCGTCGGGGCGCGCGACCCACTCCTTGTCGAGCTCCGAGACATACACCGGTACGTCGCCGAGGCGGTGGCTCCACTCGACCTGGACGCCGTACATGTGCGGGTGGCTGGCGATGATCCCCACCACATCGCCCAGCTCGCGGATCCGGCGTACGGCGTCGCCGTCCAGGTACCCGATCGGGTCCCAGAGCAGGTTGCCCTCGGACGTTGTCAGCAGCATCGACTGCTGCCCGATCCCCACCGGCGGCTTCGAGCGGACGCCGTACAGGCCCGGCTCGACCTCGTCGACCGTGACCTCGGTGCCCGCCGCGGCCAGCTCCTCGAGCGTGGTCCAGTGCTGCCCGTCAGCGGGCACCCACTGCCGCTCGTCGGCGCAGATCGCACACACCTCGACCTGCTCCGCGTGCTCCACCGCACAGGTCGCACAGATCCAGAAACTCATGGTCGTTCTCCCCTCCGTCGGGCACCGACGCGACCGATCTCACACGGATCGCGATCGATGTCACATCTGTCAGGACATTTCACCTCACGCAGCGGGTCTAGCATCAAGACGATTCTGGTGAACTCGTTCGAGGAGGATCTGGTGCCCAGCAAACCAGCCGGCACGCTCTATCGCGGCCGGGAGGGCATGTGGTCATGGGTCGCGCACCGGATCACCGGTGTCGGGATCTTCTTCTTCCTGCTGGTGCACGTGCTGGACACCGCACTGGTCCGGGTCTCGCCGGAGGCCTACAACGAGGTCATCGGCACCTACAAGAACCCGATCGTCGGCCTGCTCGAGGTCGGTCTGGTGGCGGCGATCCTGTTCCACGCGTTCAACGGCGTGCGGCTGATCCTGGTGGACTTCTGGGCCAAGGGCCCGCGCTACCAGCGGCAGCTGATGATCGGCGTCGGCGTGATCTGGGTCGTCCTGTTCGTGCCATTCGTCATCCGGCATCTGACCCACGTGTTCGGAGGCTGAGATGAGCGACATTGCCGCGCCCCGGTCCAGCTCCCGCGCCCGCAAGCTGAAGGGTGGCGGCCGGAACCGTTCCGGGCAGACCAACTTCGAGCTGTACAGCTGGCTCTTCATGCGGCTGTCCGGGCTCGCCCTCGTCATCCTGGTGCTCGGGCACCTGTTCGTGAACCTGATGCTCGGCGGCGGGATCACCGCGCTGGACTTCGGCTTCGTGGCCGGCAAGTGGGCCAACCCGCTGTGGCAGGTCTGGGACCTGCTGATGCTGTGGCTGGCGATGCTGCACGGCACCAACGGGCTGCGCACGATCATCAACGACTACGCCGAGAAGGACCAGACCCGGTTCTGGCTCAAGGCCTTGCTGATCACGGCCTCGATCGTGATCGTCGTACTGGGCACCCTGGTGATCTTCACGTTCGACCCCTGCCTCGACCCCAACAGCACGTTGACGGTCTGCAAGTAAGGAAGTTATGCAGCAGCATCAGTACGACGTCATCATCGTCGGCGCGGGCGGCGCAGGAATGCGGGCCGCTCTGGAGTCGAGCAAGCGGACCCGTACCGCCGTACTCACCAAGCTCTACCCGACCCGTTCGCACACCGGCGCCGCCCAGGGCGGTATGTGCGCCGCGCTGGCGAACGTCGAGGAGGACAACTGGGAGTGGCACACCTTCGACACGGTCAAGGGCGGCGACTTCCTGGTCGACCAGGACGCGGCCGAGGTGATGTGCCGCGAGGCCGTCGACGCGGTTCTCGACCTGGAGAAGATGGGCCTGCCGTTCAACCGGACCGCCGAGGGCAAGATCGACCAGCGGTTCTTCGGCGGACACACCCGCAACCACGGTGAGGCCGTCGTACGGCGGTCCTGCTTCGCGGCCGACCGTACCGGTCACATGATCCTGCAGACGCTGTACCAGCAGTGCATCAAGCAGAACGTCGAGTTCTTCAACGAGTACTACGTTCTCGACCTGCTGATGACCGACGGCAAGGCGAGCGGCGTGGTCGCGTACGAGCTGGCCACCGGCGAGCTGCACGTCTTCTCCGCCAAGTCGGTGATCTTCGCGTCCGGCGGTTTCGGCAAGGTCTTCCGTACGACGTCCAACGCGCACACCCTGACCGGCGACGGGATGGGCATTGTGTGGCGCAAGGGCCTACCGCTCGAGGACATGGAGTTCTTCCAGTTCCACCCGACCGGCCTCGCGGGTCTCGGCGTACTGCTGTCGGAGGCGGCCCGTGGTGAGGGCGGCATCCTGCGGAACAAGGACAACGAGCGCTTCATGGAGCGCTACGCGCCGACCGTGAAGGACCTGGCGCCGCGGGACATGGTCGCCCGCGCGATGGCGAACGAGGTCCGTGAGGGACGCGGCTGCGGTCCGGACGGCGCGTACGTGATGCTCGACCTGACCCACCTGGAGCCGGCGCACATCGACGCGAAGCTGCCGGACATCACCGAGTTCGCCCGGACCTACCTGGGTGTGGAGCCGTACACCGAGCAGATCCCGGTCTTCCCGACCGCGCACTACGCGATGGGCGGCATCCCGACCAACATCAAGGGCGAGGCGCTGGCCAACAACGACGACGTGATCCCGGGCCTGTACGCCGCCGGTGAGGTCGCCTGCGTCTCGGTGCACGGTGCGAACCGGCTGGGCACCAACTCGCTGCTCGACATCAACGTGTTCGGCCGCCGCGCCGGGATCGCCGCCGCGGAGTACGCCGCGACGGCCACCTTCGAGGAGCTGCCGGCCGATCCGGAGGCGTACGTCGTCGAGCTGGTCGAGGGCCTGCGCAACTCGACGGGTGACGAGCGCATCGCCGCGATCCGGTCCGACCTGCAGGCCACCATGGACCTGAACGCGCAGGTGTACCGCACCGAGGGCTCGCTCAAGCAGGCGCTGGTCGACATCGCGGCGTTGAAGGAGCGGTTCAAGAGCGTCGGCGTACAGGACAAGGGCAAGCGGTTCAACACCGACCTGCTGGAGGCCGTCGAGCTCGGGTTCCTGCTCGACCTGGCCGAGGTGCTGGTGGTGTCGGCGCTGGAGCGCAAGGAGTCCCGCGGCGGGCACTTCCGCGAGGACTACGCCACCCGCGACGACGTCAACTTCATGCGGCACACGATGGCGTACCGCGAGGTCGATGCCGACGGCAACGAGACGATCCGGCTCGACTACAAGCCGGTCGTGCAGACCCGCTACAAGCCGATGGAGCGCAAGTACTGATGGACGTCAAGGTCAAGATCCTCCGGTACAACCCCGAGGTCGTCGACGAGGCCGAGTGGAAGACGTACGCCGTCACGCTGCAGCCGACCGACCGGGTCCTGGACGCGCTGCACAAGATCAAGTGGGAGCAGGACGGCACCCTGACGTTCCGGCGGTCCTGCGCGCACGGTGTCTGCGGCTCGGACGCGATGCGGATCAACGGCCGCAACCGGCTGGCCTGCAAGACCCTGATCAAGGACCTGAGCCCGGACAAGGAGATCACCGTCGAGCCCATCAAGGGCCTGCCGGTGCTCAAGGACCTGGTCGTCGACATGGAGCCGTTCTTCGACGCGTACCGCTCGGTGATGCCGTTCCTGGTCACCAGCGGCCACGAGCCGACCCGGGAGCGGATCCAGTCGCAGGCCGACCGGGACCGGTTCGACGACACCACGAAGTGCATCCTGTGCGCAGCGTGTACGACGTCCTGCCCGGTGTTCTGGTCCGACGGGCAGTACTTCGGCCCACAGGCGATCGTCGGCGCGCACCGGTTCATCTTCGACAGCCGCGACGAGGGCACCGAGCAGCGGCTGGAGATCCTGAACGACAAGGAAGGCGTCTGGCGCTGCCGGACCACCTTCAACTGCACCGATGCCTGCCCGCGCGGTATCGAGGTCACCAAGGCCATCCAGGAAGTGAAGCGGGCGCTGATCTTCCGCCGAGTGTGAGCGTGCGCCCTCTTTCGCATAAGATTCCACCGCCGACCTGACCCCCATCGCGGGGACACCTGCGCCTTGGGGGGTGACTGTGGAGCCGCGCCTGCGCGAGTTGTCCGACCGCTACTACCGTCGCCTGGTGGAGCTGTTGGAGCGCTGTGGCCTACCCCGCAGCATGCCGCCGTTCCTCGTTCTCGGGGTGCTCGCGGCCACGACGTCCATCGTTCTCGCGGTGGTGCATCTGGCCTCGCACCGGTCGCCGGCCGATCCGCCGATCGCCATCGAGCCGGCCGCCGCGGGGCGGTCGGGCAGCGCAGTGGTGAATTCCGAGCGCGCGCAGGTGCTGTCGATCACGATGGTCACCCGGAACCGCTGGGCGGCCGGCTGGTCCGACTGCACCACCGGCCCGAACTGCAAGTTCGCCGCGGTGATCGACCGCGACGGCGCCCGCGCCACCGCCCCCGAGTGGCCGGTCCCGTACGCGACCCTGCGGGCCGACAAGGAGGCGATCGCGGTCGCCCCGCCGCTCGAAGGCACGCTGGCGGGTGGCGCGACGATGATGTTCCGGCTGACGTACGACGGCCCGGTGCTCACCAAGCTCCAGTACCGGCTGCCCACCTCGACGTTCCAGAAGAACGAGATCCTCTCCGACCGGATCGTGCCGGGCTCGATCGTCGTGGTGAACCCGGAGGAGTCGACGGTCCGGATGCTCAGGACCCGCGGCACCCGCTCCCCGGTCTGCGACGAGTCCGGCCGCTGCTGGATGCTGACCGGGATCGGCCGCACGGACGTCGTCTGGACCGACGACGGCGGCCGCACCTGGGGGTCGCGGTCGCTGGACACCCACAATCAGCTCGGCCGGCTCGCGGTCAGCCCGGACGGCCAGACGCTGCTGTCGACCTCGGTCACCGTGGGCGCGACCGGTCAGACCGTCTCGAAGATGCAGATCTCCACGGACCGCGGCGCGAACTGGACGACGGTCGAGAACCCGCCGAAGAGCCTGGCCGTCTCGCCGCTCGCGTTCGACGACGGCACCGCGCTGATGCTCGGCGGCCGCCCCGGTGACCGCCCGCGCCTCTACCGGGTCCGCGACGGCGGTGCCAAGCTGGACCGCGGCTACCCCGGTGACCTGGCCGACCTCTCCGGCGACGCACAGCTCATGTACGGCTCCGAGGTCCCGAAACGCCGTACCACCGAGGTAGTCCTGAGCACTGACCAAGGCGCTACTTGGACCAAGTTCGCCCCGCGCTAGTCGAGCTGCGAGGCCAAGCAGGCCAGGTAGAGCGTGAGGGTCGCGCGGTGGTCGCGCCACGGCTGTCCGGTGAGGCGCTCCACCTTCTCCAGGCGGTAGATGAGCGTGTTGCGGTGGATGTGCAGCGCGTCCGCCGTACGGACGAGGTTGAAGCCGGACTCGCACCAGGCGATCAGGGTGTCACGCAGCTCGGGCCAGTCCGAGTGCGTCGCGAGGTCGCCCGCAACCAGGCTCAGCAACCGAGCCCGCGCCCGGTACCCGACCGCGGCCAGCACCTGATGACTCCGCAGCTCGTCAATCAGGTACGCCGACGCGCCGGGTGCACACTCTTTCCCCAGCCGCAGGGCGTCAACCGCATCCGCATAAGCCTCCTGAAGACCGACGATGCCGGTAGCCGTGCCGCCGACCCCTGCCCGAGCGACGAACCCGTAGTCGGCCGCAATCGCACTCACCGCCATCTCCCCGAGCTCCTGCCGACTCATGCCCGGCCGGCCCCGCCGCAGCGTCGGCAGGACCGCGAAGCGGCCCGCAGTCATGGCGGCGACCAGGTCTCGCGGACCGAACGTCTGCCGGAGCGTGCGGAGCAGTTCTGGGCGGACGGCTACGACATCCGCCTGCGCCGCCGGGACAGGTTCGTCCACCTCGACGATGACCACGGTGCGGGGGACCGTCAGGTCGAACCCGAGTTCCTTCGCCCGCGCGACCAGGAAGGCTGAATCGACGACGTCCGCGTCGAAGGACCCGATGTCCCGGACCAGTTCTTCCAGTGCCCGTTCCCGCAGCAGTCGCGACCGTAGTTCGACCGACTCCTGCAGCAGGATCTCGGTCTGCCGCCGTACGACGAGCCCGAAGCGCCGCACCTGCCGTGGCGACCCGGTGATCCCGACCGTCCCGACCGCCTCGCCGTCGATCACGATCGGCAGCGTCATCCCCGGCTTCACCCCGCGCAGCCGGGCCGCCTCCACGGCCGAGTGCCAGGCGGCCTCCTGCGACGCGAGCACCTCGACCGACGCCTCGTGGAACGACCCGACCCGTGCCGGATCCCCGCTGCCGATGACGATCCCGTGGTCGTCGGTGATCAGCACGTTGTAGCCGATCACCTCGGAGGTGTCCCGGGCGATCTGCTGAGCCAACGGACCGGAGAGCATCTTGGACGAAGCGTACGACGAGATGCCGGAAACGTGAACGAATCATGGACAACTCGTCCAATGACGCCGTGGTGCCGCCTCCCTAGCCTGGAAGAAATCGGGGTGAGGCCACCGGAAAGGCATGCGTCATGTCGAGAATTCTCATCGCACGGATCGCTCCGCTGCTCGCCGCCGTCGCGCTCACGGCCGGCTCGTTGACCGCGTGCGGCGGATCGAAGGAACCAGTCTCGGACGCAGCCGCCGCGCTCGGCACGCTGGAACCGGGTGTGCTCAAGGTCGCGATCCAGCCGTACGCGCCGTACACCTCGCTGGTCGGCGACAAGATGGCCGGCCTGGACGCCGACATCCTGAACGCGGTCGCCGGGAAGCTCGGGCTGAAGGTGAAACCGGAGCTGACCGACTTCGCGGGCATGCTCGCCGGCGTCCAGTCCCGCCGCGTCGACATCACCATCGGCGGCGTCGCCTGGACCGCGGAACGCCAGAAGGCCGGCCTGTTCACGGATCCGCCGTACTACTCCCCGCCCGCGATGGCCGTCCGGGCCGGTGAGCACTACCAGACCGTGCAGGACCTGCAGGGCAAGGATCTCGGCACCGTCGAGGGCTACGTCTGGGTCAAGTCGATCCAGGCGGTGCCGGGCGCGAAACTGCACGCGTACCCGGACGGCAACGGTGTGTTCGACGACCTCGGCGCGGGCCGGATCAACGTCGGGTTCCTCGACCCGCTGCTCGTCCTCGCCGCGCAGAAGGAGCGCCCGGAACTCAAGGTCGAGACGCAGTACCTGACGGCCCCGTCAGCCGCGGACGTGAAGGCACACCCGCCGTACCAGTACTTCCAGCAGTACATGACCGCGTTCTACCTGCCGAAGCAGGCGACCGCGCTGGAGAAGGCGATCTCCGAGCAGATCCGCGCGATGTACGCCAGCGGCGAGCTGACCGAGCTGATCAAGAAGTACGGCGGCGACCCCGGCCAGTTCTTGAAGCCCGCACCGGAGATCGCGAAGACCCGGCAGGGCGTCGACCGCCCGGCGGACTGGCAACCGCCGTCCATCTGAGGAGGACCTGATGTTCGAAGTCCCCTGGGGAGATTACGCTCCCGCCCTGCTGGACGGTCTGGAACGCACCGTCCTCTACACGATCGCGAGCTTCGCCGGCGCCGCCGTACTCGGACTGGCCCTGGCCCTGCTCCGGGTCAGCCGGCACCGCGCGCTGCGGATCCCGGCCGCGATCTACACCGAGGTGTTCAAGAACATCCCGCTGCTCGCGATCATCTTCGTGACGTACTTCGGACTCGCCTCGGTCGGCCTGAAGCTGGACGTGTTCAGCGCGGGCTGCGTGAGCCTGATCGTGTTCTACGCGGCGTACCTTTCGGAAATTTTCCGCGCCGCGATTTCCGGCGTGCACAGCGGTCAGCAGGAGGCGTCCGAGGCACTCGGTCTCGGAAAGATCAGCACCTTCGCGTACGTCGTGTTTCCGCAAGCGTTGCGCTCCGCGTTGCCGGGGACGAACACGATGCTCGTCGACCTGCTGAAGTCGACGTCGCTGCTGGTGACGATCTCGGCGGCGGAACTGATGTCCGAGGGCCGGCTGATCACCTCGGCGACGTTCCGCGCGCTGGAGGTGTACCTGGTGATCGCGGCGATCTACTTCGCGCTCTGCTACCCGCTCTCGCAGGGCCTGCTGTGGCTGGAGCGGAAGATCCGCGCGGGCGTCCCGTTGACCCCGAAGCGCCGCCGCCGGTTGAAGGCTGCGCGGGCGATCCTGGAAGGAGCCTCGGCATGAGCGTCACCGCGTTGAGCGACGTCGTCGTACGGATCGGGAACCTGCGGAAATCGTTCGACGGAAGGCTCGTGCTCGACGATGTGAGCCTGACCGTGCGGCACCGGAAGATCGTCGCGATCATCGGCCAGAGCGGCGGCGGTAAGACCACGCTGCTGCGCTGCCTCAACCTGCTCGAGCAGCCGGACCACGGTTTCCTGGAAGTGGCCGGCGAGGCGATCTTCAGCGGGTCGTCCGTGCAGTGCCGCGATCTGGCGAAGCTGCGGCAGTCGGTGGGAATGGTGTTCCAGAAGTTCAACCTGTTCCCGCATCTCACCGCGGTCGAGAACGTGATGCTCGCGCAGCTGCGCGCCGGTGTGTCGGAGAAGGACGCACTGGAGAAGGCCGTGCAGCTGCTCCGTCGTGTCGGGCTGGGACACCGCGCGCTCGCATATCCGGAGCAGATGTCCGGGGGCGAGCAGCAGCGGGTCGCGATCGCGCGGGCGCTGGCGTTGAAGCCGTCGGTGCTGCTGTTCGACGAGCCGACGTCGTCGCTCGACCCGGAGTCGACGACCGAGGTCCTGCGGGTGATGCGCGAGCTGGCCGAGGACGGGATGACGATGGTGCTGGTCACGCACGAGCTGCCGTTCGCGCGGGACGTGGCGGACTGGGTGGTGTTCGTCGACGGTGGCCGGATCGTCGAGCAGGGCGCGCCCGCCGATGTCCTCGGGAAGCCGCAGGAGCTGCGCACGCGGACGTTCCTCGCCTCCTACGCGGCAGGGCAGTAAGGGATGCGCGTCCTCGTGATCGGCGGCGGGGTGATCGGCCTGTGGTCGGCCGTGGGGCTGGCCGAGGCGGGTGCCGACGTCACCGTGCTGGACGCCGGCCCGCAGGCCGGGTTCGCGTCACCGGCCGCGGCCGGCTGGGTCGTTCCCGCGTTGTCGGCGCCGTTGTCGGGTCCCGGCGTACTGCTGCACTCTGCTCGTCAGGCGCTGCATCGGGAGGCGCCGTTCAGCGTGGCGCCGCGGCTGACGTCCACGCTGTTGCGGTGGATCGTCGGGTTCGTGCGGAGCGGTTCGGCCGAGCGGTACGCCGCCGGGCTGCGCGCTGTACTCGATCTGGGGGCGGGTTGCGTCGACGACTTCGCACGGCTGCACGACCGGGCCGATCTGGAGCTGCGGCACACGGGGTTGTTGATGGCTGCCGTCACGCAGGCCGGGTTGGACGAGGTGGCGCAACTGGCCGAGGCGACGACGGCGGCCGGCTACAAGGGCGGCTACGACATCCTCGACGGCGCAGCCGCCCGCTCACGCGAACCTGCGTTGGGTCCAGCGGTGTCAGGGGCCGTGCATGCGGTCGACGAGGTGCAGGTGCGGCCGGAGCAGGTACTGCGTGCTTTGCAGGAACAGCTCGCCGCGGCCGGGGGACGGCTGGTCAACGCGACAGTCAGCCGTTTGCAGCCGGGCTGGGAGGTGGAGACCAGCGTGGGACGCTTCAGCGCAGACCGCCTGCTGCTGGCCGCGGGCGCTTGGACGACCGAGTTGCTGGCGGTGCTCGGCGTACGGATTCCGTTGCTGGCGGCAACCGGCTACAGCGTCACCACGCGCGGCACCGGGGTCGCACCGCGGGTCGCGGTCAAGCTGGTCGAACCGAGCATCGCGGTGACGCCGTTCACCGACGGTGTCCGGGTTGCAGCGCGCCTCGATCTCGGTCGATCAGGCGGCCCGATCACCGAACGCCGGCTCGCCACGATCCTCGACCGCACCACGCCGTACTTCGCGGACTGGCGGCCCGGATCGTCGACGGCGACCTTCGCCGGCATGCGGCCCGCGACACCGGACAGCCTGCCGCTGATCGGGGCCGTCCCCGGCCGGCACGGGCTGTACGTCGCCACCGGCCACGGCATGCTCGGGCTGACGCTCGCGCCGGGCACCGCGCGGCACGTCGTACCGCTCGTACTGGACGACGTACGGTCGCCGGAGCTGCGGCCGTTCGCGCCCGAACGGTACCCGCTCAATGGTGCTTGGTGGCGCCCTTGAGGGTCTTGTCGACGGCGTTCTTCGGCCCGTAGAAGGCGATGCCGACCAGGTCGAGCTCGGCGGTCCGGACGGCCTTCACCGCGGCCCGGTTGTCGTAGTCGTTGCCGGTGGCAAAGAGATCCTGGGTGAACACCGAGTGCTCGACCGGCCGGCCCAGCGCGCGCTCGTGGGCGATGGTCATGAACTCCTTCGACCCCTCGAACACCATCACCGGCTGCCGGAACATCGGCAGATAGAGGACGTCGTCGGCATCCTCGTACGGCTCCCCGACCACCTCAGGATGCGTCCCGGCGATCCCACTGACCAGAAACGCGGTCACATTCAACCGCTGCCACACAGCCAGATCGTCCCGCAACAACACAGCAATCTTCGTATCGAACTTTTCCACAACCCCAATGCTCAAGCCCGAGCCCACCCCCGGTCTTGTACGTTCTTAACAGTATGGCGGGTTCGAGGTGACTGCTGTGCAGACGCGGAGGAACAGGTTGAACATCCGGTAGAGCTGGAGCATGTCGCCGTCGACGGTGACGGTGCGGTCGTCGCGGCGGGTGACGCCGGGGATCGCCGTGAGGTGGGACGCGACCGAGGCGGACTGCCAGCGGACGGCGAGGGTTCGAGGGCCGGCTGGCGCGTCCGGCTTGGAGAGGCTGCGGAGCGCCTGCGCGGTGGTCGCTTCGATCGACTCGCGGGCCTCCGCGACCGGGACGAGTTGCGCGGCGAAGCGGTCCTTGGCGAACTTGACCGGGACGGTCGCAACCGCGGGATCCCAGGCCTTCATCTCGTCGCAGGCGGTGTCGTCCCCGGTCAGGAGCGCGAGCGGTACGCCGTACGCCGCGGAGGCCGCGTGGAACAGGCCGATCTCGCCGGTGACCTGCTCGTCCAGCCAGATGTCCTCGATCTCGTGGCCCATGAAGCTGTGGCTCAACACGCCGAGCACGCCGGCGCGGGCGTGGTACCCGACGCAGAGCACGGCGTCGTACTCCGGGGTCAGGCCCTCCATCATCCCCATCGGCTTCGGGCGGCCCTTGATCAGGCCGGCGCGCGGGTCGAGGAGGTCGGGCAGCAGGTTGCGCATCGGGCCGTGGGCGTCGTTCACCAGGACCTCGGTCGCGCCGGCGGCGTACGCACCGCGGACGGCCGCGTTCACGTCCTCGGTCATCAGCACCCGGCCACGCTCGTAATCCCGCCCCGGCGGCTGCACATCCTCCGCGTCGACGACCCCGGTGACGCCTTCCATGTCCGCACTCACGTAGACCTTCACAGGCAGCAGCGTATGTTCTGACTATGAGCAGCGTCGCCACGGTCCGGGCGTGGCGGCCTCGGGTGGCCGGGGTCGTCGAGGTGCTGCATGCGCACTTCCCGTCGCACGCGTACCCGAGCCACACGCACGACGCGTGGACGGTGCTGATCGTCGACGAGGGCGCGGTCCGCTACGACCTCGACCGCCACGAGCACGGTCTCGCGCAGGCGCAGGTCTCGCTCCTCCCGCCGCATGTCCCCCACGACGGCCGCTCGGTGCTGCCGGAGGGGTTCCGTAAGCGGGTCCTCTATCTCGAGCCCGATCGGCTTGGTGAGGGTTTGATCGGCGCGGCGGTCGACCAGCCGGAGTACGTCGACCCGCTGCTGCGGCGCCGGATCCACCAGTTGCACGGCGTACTGGAAGACGGTGTGGAGGACCTGGAGGCGCAGAGCCGCTTGACGCTGATCGAGGAGCGTCTCGGGCAGCATCTGCGGCGGCAAGTGGTCGAGCCACCGGACCGGTCGGACGCGGGCGTGGCCGCGCAGCTGCGCGATCTGCTCGACGCGCACGTGCCGGACGGGATCACGCTCGAGGACGCGTCGAAGCTGGTGCACGCACATCCGGCGCATCTGGTGCGGGCGTTCAGCCGGGAGTACGGGATGCCGCCACACCGGTACCTGACCGGGCGACGGGTCGATCTCGCCCGGCGGTACCTGCTCGACGGGCGTCCGACCGCAGAGGTGGCGACGCTGGCCGGGTTCTACGACCAGTCGCACCTCAACCGGCACTTCCGGAAACTGCTCGGGGTCACACCTTCGAGTTTTGTGCGGCCTTAGAGGCCTTGTACGCGCGGACGCCCCAGGTGCCGAGCAGCGCCGCGATCAGCAGGTTCACGATGATCAGGATCGTGTGCGCGACGTAGTACCCGGTCGGGCGGTCCTCGGTGTCCACGAGCGCCTTGATGAAGCGCAGGTAGGTGATGACGTTCCAAGCGGCGATGGCCAGCAGGACGAAGGCGTGTTTCCGTTCGAGCTTCACTCAGCCATTCTGACTTGGCCTGTCGACCATCCTGAGCAGCTGGGTGCGGTTAGCGACTCCGAAGCGGCGGTACAGGCGGGTCAGCTGCGACTCCACGGCCTTGACCGACAGGTACAACGCGGCAGCGATCTCGCGGTTCGTGGAGCCGTCGCGGACCATCGAGACGATCTGCTGCTCGTTGTCGGTCAGCTCCGACGGCTGCCGGCTTCGACTCGGTACGTCGAGGCGCGCCAGCTCCATCTCCGCGACCTCGCGCCAGGCGGGCGCGCCGTACGCCTCGAACTGCTCGATCGCGTCCAGGAACGCGGTCCTGGCGACCGACCGGCGACGGGCCTGCCGGGCGATCCGGCCGCGGGTCAGCTCGCAACGCGCGAGATCGAGCGGGTAGACCCGGTCTCCCGCCGTACTGACCGTCTTCTCCAGCAGCTCCAGGGCCGCGGCTGGGTCGCCCTGCTTGGCGACGAGCAGCGCCTCGGCGCGATCCAGGCCGAGCTTCACCACGCCGCGGTCCAGGTTCTCGGCACGGGTGCGGATCTCGGCGATCAGGGCGGCCGCGTCGTCCAGCCGGCCGGCCGCGACCAGGGCCTCGGCGTAGTCCGCGTGCCACGGGATCACGGCCGGGTCGTACGGCATCGCGGCCTCGCCCGACCCTGCGATCGCGTCGAACGCCTCGACGGCCCGCTGCGGATCGCCCGTCAGTACGCCGATCAGCCCGAGGCTGACCAGCGCCGGGCCGGTCCATTCGTCGTTCCCGACCAGGTGGACAGCGTCCAGCGCGGCCTCGGCGAGCTGCCGGCCCATGGCCGCCGAACCGCCGACCCACTCCGCGCGGCTGGCGATGACCATACCGACCTCGGCCTCGTCACCGATGTCCTGCATCAGCTGGTAGCACTCGTGCCCGGCGGCCAGCGCGTCGGCGCCGCGGCCGCTGCGCTCGTAGATCGCCGTCGCGGAGATCAGTACGGACGCCAGCCAGCGCATCGCGCCGTGGTCGCGGACCTCGTCGGCCAACGCGGTGATCGCGGTGATCGCCTCGTCGGTTCGGCCGCGGAACAGCTCGCGCATCGCGGCCATCTGGCGGGCGTTCACCACGGTCCTGGTGAGCGGCAAGCCCTTGGCCAGCTCGGCCGCCTGCTCCAGCACGGCGTCCGAGGTCTCGTCGGCGTCGCGGGCCATCAGCACCGAACTCGCCGCGCTCAGGGCGTCGACGACCGCCTCGGTGTCGCCGGCCTCGCGCGCCAGCGCCTCGGCGATCCGCGCGTCCTCCTGCGCGTCGTCCAGGCTGCGATCGAAGTAGTGGCTGTGGCTGCGCTCGATCCGCACCCGCGCCTCGAACCGCTTGTTGCCCTCGGCCGCGGCGAACGCCTCCGCAAGCAACTCGACCCGGCGATCCCGCTCCGGCCAGACCGCATCGGCACACAGCAACAGCGCGGGCACCCTGGTCTCGGGCGTAGTAGCTGCCTGTACGGCGAGCTGCGCCATATCGGCCGACTCCGCCAGGTGACCAGCGGCCGCGGCGTCGTCGGCGGCCCGGGTGAGACGGCGGGCGCGTTCGTCGGGCTGGGTGCTCGGTGTCCGGTCCGCGCTCAGCCGCCACAGGTTCGCGGCGGCGCCAGGCGCTCCACGACCGGCGGCGACCGTGGCGGCCTCCTCGATCGTCGCGGCCAGCTCCGGATCGGCCTCCTGAGTGGCGAGGGCGCGGTGGGTCGCGTTCTCGACCGGTTCGTCGACCACGGCGGCGAGTTTGGCGTGAGCCTGACGACGGGCGGCCGACGTGGCTTCGGCGTACACGAACTCCCTCAGCAGGGGGTGCGTGAAGCGGAGCCGCTCAGCCGAAACGTCGATCAGTCCGAGGGTTTCCGCCTCGGCGAGGTCGACGTCGATCGGGCGGTCGAGGGACCGGGCGAGCTGCGTCGTGGTCGGGCGCGGCGACGACGCGGCGTGCAGAAGCAGCTCATGGGTGTCGGTGGACAGGTCACCGAGCCGCTCACCGAGCAGCGTCTTCAGGCGGCTGGAGACCGGGAGCGGATCATTGGGCGAGACGCTCTTCGGATGCCGCAGTACGGCGCGACCGAGCTCGAGCGCCATGAACGGGTTGCCGGCGCTCGCGGTGAAGATGCGACGCGCCGTCCGGACCGGGAGCGGGCTGGACAGGCGCTGCCGGAGCAGACCGAGTACGTCGGGCTCCGTGAGCGGCGGGACCTCGAGCTGCAGGACGGGCTCGGGGCAGGCGTCGGCCATCACCGGCAGATCGCCGTCGGCCACCTGCTCGGTGGCGAGCAGGTGCACGCCCTCGGACAGCCGACGAGCACAGAACGTGAGCACCTCGAGGCTGGACGGGTCCACCCATTGGATGTCGTCGACGACGATCAGCACCGGGCCGGTCGTGGCGAGGCGGCGGAGAACGTGCAGTACGGCGAGGCGCACAGCCAGCTCGTCACGCACCGTATCCGGCGCACTCGCCTTGAGCAGAGCGACCTCAAGTGGCTGCCGGAGGTGGTCCGGCAGCACCTGCCAGGCGAATTCGAGCTGGTTGGAGAGCAGATCGAGGAGCGTGACGTACGGCAGGCCGGCCTCGGAGTTGGACGGGGCCGCACTGAGGATCCGGCAGCCCTTGCGGCCACGCTCCGCGACGAGCGCCCGGCCGAGGGCCGACTTGCCGATGCCGGTCGGGCCGTAGAGCAGCACGCTGCCGCTGGTCTCGAGCTGCTTGGTAGCACGCTCGACCAGTCCGGCACGCCCGACCAGCTCGTCGTCAGTCATCCAACTCCTCGAAGGATTACCCTCGCCGATTATCACAGTCAATGACCGTTCGACACGGCGAGTGTCACATGAGGAAATTTGCTGGCCACCATCCTGTCACCCATTACTGCCCAGTTCCGAGCAGTCGCGACGGCACGATCGTGCCGGGGCACCGGATGGTCTTTCGACGACTTTGGGCCCCCACCAACCGTTTCGCGGCGGCGAAAACGGTTGGTGGGGGCCCAAAGAGGGGTCAGATCGACTCTAGGTCGCGTTCTATGGCGGCCAACTCCTCTTCTGTGCCTTGGACCTTGGGGCCGGTGAACCAGCGGCGGGCGGAGAGGAACCAGTACGCCGCTGCGAAGCCGAGTACGACCAGTACGGCGATCGGCGTGTAGTTGAAGGTGCTACCAGTGACCGGGCTGACCTGCGGCAGCATGAACAGGATCGTGATGAACGCGACCCAGACGATCGCGATGATGCCGATCGGGCGGCTCCAGCGGCCGAGGTGCCACGGGCCGGGCTGGAAGTCCTTGCCCTGCAGCAACCGCAGCAGGGTCGGCAGCACGTAGGCGATGTACAGGCCGATCACCGCGATCGACGTGACAGCGGCGTACGCCGTCGCGTTCCAGAGGTACGGCAGTCCGAGGAGGAATGCCCCGCCCGCGGCGAGCCAGATCGCGTTGGTCGGCGTCCTGGTCTTGCCGTTGATCTTGTGCCAGAACTTCGACCCCGGCAACGCTCCGTCCCGGGAGAACGCGTAGATCATCCGCGAGTTCGCGGTCACCGACGACATCCCGCAGAACAGCTGCGCGCCGATCACCACCAGCAGCAGGACCTTGGCCAGCCCCGCGCCGACCGCGTCGATGAAGATCTGGGCCGGCGGTACGCCGATCTCGCCCTCGAGGGCGCCGTCGTAGCTCTGGATCGCGAAGGTCAGGCCGATCAGCAGCACCCACCCGGCCGCCAGCGAGACCAGGATCGACATCACGATCCCGCGCGGACCCGACCGGGCCGCGTCGTGGGTCTCCTCGGTCATGTGCGCGGACGCGTCGTACCCGGTGAAGGTGTACTGCGCGAGCAGCAGGCCGAGCAGGGCGACGTAGAAGGTGGAGCCCCAGCCGGTGTTGTTGACGAAGTGACCGAAGACGAAGCCGGCCGACTGGTGCTTGTCCGGCACGATCACGAGCGCGCCGACGATGAAGACCACGCCGACGATGTGCCACCACACGCTGATGTCGTTGAGCCTGGCGACCAGCTTCACGCCGAACGAGTTCAGCAATCCGTGCACCAGCAGGATGATCGCGAACAGCAGGATCGTGTGGCCTGGCGTCGTACTGAAGCCGAACTGCAGGTCCAGGAACGCGTTCAGGAAGAACGCGGCACCGAAGTCGATCCCGGCGGTCACCGCGACCTGGCCGAGGAAGTTGAACCAGCCGGTGAACCAGGACCAGGCCGCGCCGTTCGACGGCGCGAGTTTGGCGGACCAGTAGTACAGCCCGCCGGCGGTCGGGAAGCTCGAGCAGACCTCCGCCATCGCGAGGCCGACGAACAACGTCATCAGGCCGACGAACGGCCAGCCCCAGACGATCATCACCGGGCCGCCGGTGTTCATCCCGAACCCGTACAGGGTCAGGCAGCCGGACAGGATCGAGATGATCGTGAAGGACACCGCGAAGTTCGAGAACCCGGACATCGTCCGGGACAGCTCCTGCGCGTAACCCAACTGATGCAGGCGTTTCTCGTCGTCGGTCATCGGGGCGGCGGACTCGGAACGATCGTTGCTCACTGCGGGCCTCCTAAGACACATCAGCCGTGGCCTCAATGGTCTCCCCCCAGACCTTTAGCTCATTGAGGCAGCCGGGCGGGCCGTGTGTCAAGGAGTCAGTCGAGAAAGCCGTGCAGCAGTACGGCGGTACCCGACAGGTGCTCCTGCATCGCCCGCCTGGCGGCCGGAGCGTCCCCGGTGAGGATCGCGTCGACGATGGCCGTGTGCTGTTCGTTCGAGTGCTCGATGTTGCGTTCCAGCAGCGGGATCGCGTCGAGGAGTTCGTTGAGGCGCATGCGGACGTCCGCCATCGCCGACGTCAGGGACGGGGAGCCGGTGACCTCGGCGATCGCCAGGTGCAGGCGGGAATCCAGCCGGCGGTAGTCGGCGAGGCGGGCCGCGGACGTGTCGGCGAGGCAGTGTTCGAGGTGCTCGCGTTCGGCGGCGCTCAGGTCACGCGAGGCGGCGGCTTCCGCGGCGCCGGTTTCCAGGACGAACCGGAGCGTGAGGGCGTCGTCGAGGCCGCCGGCGAGGTCGCGGGCGAGGCGTTTGGCCGGCGTACGGCGGGGTTTCGGGAGTTGCTCGTTGACGAACGTCCCGCCGTACCGGCCGCGGCGGGACTCGACGTAGCCGGCCTCGATGAGGGCGTGGATCGCCTCGCGGAGCGTGACCCGGCTGACGTTCAGCCGGGTCGCGAGCTCGCGCTCGGGCGGCAACCGGTCGCCGGGCACGACGACGCCGAGCTTGATTGCCTGCAGCAACCGCTCGACCGTCTCCTCGAACGGGTTCCCGGCCCGCACCGGCCGGAACACCGCGTCATCTGCCTGAACGACCATGTCCTCAGACTAGATCGGTGTCACATAAGCGCCCGAGATTCCGCCGTCGACGAGGAACGTGTTGGCGGTGATGAAGGAGGAGTCGTCGCTGGCCAGGAACGCGACCGCGGCGGCGATCTCCTCCGGCTCGCCGAAGCGGCCCATCGGGACGTGGACCAGCCGGCGCTCGGCCCGCTCGGGGTCCTTCGCGAACAGCTCGGTGAGCAGCGGCGTGTTCACCGGCCCCGGGCAAAGCGCGTTCACCCGGATCCCCTGCCGCGCGAACTCGACGCCCAGCTCGCGGCTCATCGCCAGGACGCCGCCCTTCGACGCGGAGTAGGAGATCTGCGAGGTCGCCGCGCCCATCACGGCGACGAAGGACGCGGTGTTGATGATCGACCCGCGGCCTTGCCGTTGCATGTAAGGGATCACGGCCTTGCAGCACAGGTACACGGACGTCAGGTTGACCTCCTGCACCTTGCGCCACGCCTCCAGCCCGGTGTCCAGGATCGACGCGTCGTCGGGCGGCGAGATGCCGGCGTTGTTGAACGCGATGTCCACGGCGCCGTACGTGTCGAAGGCCTGCTTGAACAGGTTCTCGACCGCGGCCGGGTCGGTGACGTCGGTCGGCACGTACAGCCCTCCGACCTCGTCCGCGGCGTCCTTGCCCGCGGCCGGGTCGAGGTCGCCGATCACGACGTGCGCTCCCTCTGCCGCGAGCCGCCGTACCGTGGCCAGACCGATCCCGCTCGCGCCGCCGGTCACCACCGCGACCCGGCCTTCGAGCCGATGCGCCTTGCCACCGATGTCAACAGTCATTCAGTCCTCCGTACTGATGAAGATGTTCTTGGTCTCGGTGAACGCGGCCAGCGCGTCCGGGCCGAGCTCCCGGCCGAGGCCGGACTGCTTGTAACCGCCGAACGGCGTCGTGTACCGCACCGACGAGTTCGAGTTCACCGACAGGTTCCCGGCCTCGACACCACGACTGACCCGCAGCGCGCGGCCGACGTCCCGGGTCCAGATCGAGCCGGACAGTCCGTACTCGCTGTCGTTCGCGATCCGCAGCGCATCGGCCTCATCCGCGAACGGGATCACCGCGACCACCGGCCCGAAGATCTCCTCCCGCACCGCCCGCTCGCTCGCGGGCGCCAGCACCGTCGGCGGGAACCAGAACCCAGGCCCGCTCGGCGCAGTCCCCTGGAAGGCGGGGTTCTCGACGTACGCCGCGACCTGCTCACGCTGCCCCGCGGAGATCAACGGCCCCATCTCGGTCGCCGGATCACTCGGGTCACCGACCTTGAAGTTCTTCACCGCCGGCTCCAGCAACTCCAGGAACCGGTCGTACGCCGAACGCTCGACGAGGATCCTGGAACGCGCGCAGCAGTCCTGCCCCGCGTTGTCGAACACGCCGTACGGCGCCTGCGCGGCCGCCTTCTCCAGATCCGCGTCCGCGAAGACGATGTTCGCCGACTTGCCGCCCAGCTCGAGGGTCACCCGTTTCACCTGGTCCGCGCAGCCGGCCATGATCTGCTTGCCGACCGTGGTCGAGCCGGTGAAGACGATTTTCCGGACCGCGGAATGCGTGACGAAACGGTTTCCGACAACGGTTCCCTTACCGGGCACGACCTCGAAGACGCCGGGCGGGAGACCGGCCTCCAGCGCGAGCTCACCAAGCCGGATCGCCGTCAACGGGGTCAGCTCGGCGGGCTTCAGGACAACGGTGTTTCCGGCGGCCAGCGCAGGCGCGAAACCCCAGCCGGCGATCGGCATCGGAAAGTTCCACGGAACGATCACGCCGACCACACCGAGCGGTTCCTGGAACGTGACATCGATGCCGCCGGCAACCGGAATCTGTTGTCCGAAAAGGCGTTCCGGGGCGGCCGAGTAGTAGGTGAGCACGTCCCGGACGTTGCCCGCTTCCCAGCGCGCGTTGCCGATCGTGTGGCCGGCGTTCTCGACCTCCAGTGCGGCCAGGTTCTCCAGGTCGGCGTCGACCGCGTCGGCGAACCGCCGCAACAGCCGCCCGCGATCGGCCGGCGTCACGTCCCGCCAGGTCTCGAAGGCCTTCGCGGCCCGCGCGATCGCGGCGTCCGCATCGTCCTGCGTGGCCAGCGAGATCGTCCGAATCACCTTCTCGGTGGCCGGGTTCAGTACGTCGTACGTCATTGCGTGCTCCTGATCAGTGCGGTGAACAGCCGCAGGTCCTCGGGGTTCTCCTCCGGATGCCACTGCACCCCTAGTGCGAAGTCGCGCCCTTCCACCTCGGCCGCCTCGACCGTTCCGTCGCCGGCGCGGGCGGTGACCTTCAACCCCGGTGCGACGATGTCGAGGGCCTGGTGGTGGTAGCAGCTGCCCTCGGCGCGGTCGCCGAGGATGCGCGCGGTGAGGGTGCTGGGCTCGATCTTCACCTCGACGGCGCCGAAGGTCGCCGGCTCGGGGCGATGCGCGTCGTGCGCGACGACGTCCGGCAGGTGCTGGTGCAGGGTGCCGCCGAGCGTCACGTTGAGCATCTGCAGACCGCGGCAGATCGCGAGCAACGGCAGATCCCGGTCGAGCGCTGCGCGGATGAGGACGGCTTCGTGGTCGTCGCGTCCCGGCCGGGTGTCGACGGTCTCCGGATGCGGAGTCGCCCGGTAGGAGCCGGGATCGACGTCGCACCCGCCGGCGATCACGAGTCCGTCGAGGATCTCCAGGACGGACGGATCCGTACCGACCGGCGGCAGTAGCAGCGGCACCCCTCCGGCCGCCACCACCGCATCCAGGTACATCTGCGGAACGAGCGCGGCCTCCCGGTTCCAGATCCCCCAGCTCGCCCGCTCCAGGTACGTCGTGATCCCGATGCGCGGGCGCCTAAGGAGCCGGCTAGAGGCGTTCGAACCCACGGACCCGCTCCCAGTCGGTGACGGCGGCGTCGTACGCGTCCAGCTCGACGCGTGCGGCGTTGCTGTAGTGGTCGACCATCTCGTCGCCGAACGCCGTACGGGCGATCTTCGAACCGGTGAAGAGCGCGGCGGCTTCGCGGAGCGTGGCCGGGACATGCTCCTTGTCGGACTCGTACGCGTTGCCCTCCAGCAGCGGCTCGAGCTCCAGCTCGTTCTCGATGCCGTGCAGGCCGGAGGCGATGATCGCGGCGACCGCGAGGTACGGGTTCACGTCGCCGCCGGGCAGGCGGTTCTCAACCCTCAAAGAATCGCCATGACCGACCACGCGCAACGAGCAGGTGCGATTGTCGAGACCCCAGGCGATCGCGGTCGGCGCGAAGCTGCCGCGGACGAACCGCTTGTAGGAGTTGATGTTCGGGGCCAGCAGGTACGTGAACTCGGACAGGCACGCGAGCTGACCGGCGATGAAGTGCTCCATCAGCCGGGAGAAGCCGTGGTCGCCGTCACCCGCGAGCACCGGATCGCCGTCGTCGGCGCGGAAGCTCAGGTGGATGTGGCACGAGTTGCCCTCGCGTTCGTCGTACTTCGCCATGAACGTCAGGCTCTTGCCGTGCTTGGAGGCGATCTCCTTCGCGCCGGTCTTGTAGATCGAGTGGTTGTCGCAGGTCGCGAGCGCCTCGTCGTACCGGAACGCGATCTCGTGCTGCCCGAAGTTGCACTCGCCCTTCGCGGACTCGACGTACAGGCCGGCGCCGGTCATGCCGTTGCGGATGTCGCGCAGCAGCGGCTCGATCCGGGAGGTGCCGACGAGGGAGTAGTCGACGTTGTACTGGTTCGACGGGGTGAGGCCGAGGTACCGCTTGTTCCAGGCGGCTTCGTAGGTGTCGTCGAACACGATGAACTCGAGCTCGGTCCCGACGTACGCCTTGAGTCCCCGCTCCGCGAGGCGGTCCAGCTGGGCCCGCAGCACCTGCCGCGGCGACGCGACCACCGGCGTACCGTCCAGCCACTGGACGTCGCACAGCACGAGCGCCGTGCCCTCGAGCCACGGCACCAGACGCAGCGTGTCCAGATCGGGCGCCATCACCATGTCGCCGTACCCGCGCTCCCAGGAGGACATCGCGTAGCCGTCGACGGTGTTCATGTCGACGTCGACCGCCAGCAGGTAGTTGCAGCCCTCGGTCCCGTGCTTCAGCACCTCCTCGAGGAAGTACCGCGCACCGCACCGCTTCCCCTGCAACCGCCCCTGCATATCGGTGATCGCCACCAGCACCGTGTCGACCTCGCCGGCCTCGACCAGCCTGCGCAACTCCTCCACACCCAACACGGCCACTCCCGGAATCTATTGGTCTATCTTCAGTCCATTGACGCAAGCCTAGGCGCAGCTGTCAATGCGGCGCTGTGGTGCCGTGGCACCGGGGGGACACGGAACGGCTAGGCAGGGTGCGGGATCGCGGGGAAAATCGCCGGATTCGGCCGCACCGCCCAAAGCGGCCCGATTCTGGAGGACCGCTATGCGATCTTTCGTTACCCGTCCCCGCGCTCTGGCCGTTCTGCTGGCCGGTACGGCGCTTGCGTTCAGTCCGCTCGGTGGACAGGCGACTGCCCAGTTGCCCGTCGACGCGACCGGCAACCCGGCCTGCTTCACGCCGGAGGAAGGTGCCGCCGCGCGTGGCGGCTTCGGTGCCGACCACCGGGAGCTGTCGGCGGCCGAGCAGAAGGCCATCGACGCCAAGACAGCACAGATCCTGAAGGCCAAGGCGGCCCGCGGGCTGGCTCCGCAGACCGGCACGCTGGCCGCGGCGAGTGTTCCCGTCTACGTGCACGTGATGCTCAGCACGTCCGGCGCCGGTGACGTCACCGACAGCCAGATCTCCCAGCAGATCGCCGAACTGAACCAGGACTTCGCCGGCCAGGAGTCGTCGCAGGCCGCGAACACCGGTTTCACGTTCTACCTGGCCGGCACCGACCGCATCAAGAACAACCAGTGGCACAACGACCGGCAGAGCACGCAGTACCGGTCACAAACGCGCAAGGGCGGCAAGAACGCCCTGAACATCTGGCTGGTCGATTTCTCGTACCTCGGCATCGCGACGTTCCCGTGGGACTACGCGAGCAACCCAGGGATCGACGGCATCCGGGTGCAGTACACGTCGCTGCCCGGCGGCTCGGCGACCAACTACAACCTCGGCAAGACCGCGTCCCACGAGGCCGGGCACTGGTTCGGGCTGTACCACACGTTCCAGGGCGGCTGCACGAGCACGAACGACTCGGTGGCCGACACGCCGGCCCAGAGCAGCTCGTCCAGCGGCTGCCCGACCGGCCGGGACTCCTGCTCGCTGCCGGGTCTCGACCCCATCCACAACTACATGGACTACTCGTACGACTCCTGCTACAACCAGTTCACGCCCGGCCAGTCAACCCGCATCAGCAACATGTGGACTGCCTACCGTGCCTGATTCAGGGCATGAGACCCGACTGTGACATCTGCACCGTCGGCCAACTAGAGTGCCGCCGATGCGTTTGCTTCTGACGGCCTGCGCAACCACCGCACTGGTGGTCGCCGGACCTCTGACAGCGACCGCCGCCGACCAGGGCCCACAAGGCCCGGTCGGCGGCGACCTGCTGACCGCGAAGCCGACGGTGGTCGCCAACGGTGCGGCACCGCCGGTAGTCCAGGCATCGGCGTACGTCGTGGCGGACGTGGACACCGGCCAGGTACTGGCGGCCAAGGCGCCGCACGCGCAGCTCCGCCCGGCCAGCACGCTCAAGACGCTGACCGCGCTGGTCCTGCTGCCCCGGCTGAAGAAGACCGATCCGGTGATCGGTTCGGATGCCGACGCCGGCATCATCGGCAGCAAGGTCGGCGTGTACCCCGGCCTGCACTACACCGTCGACCAGCTGTTCCAGGGCATGTTCCTGGCCTCCGGGAACGACGCCGTCCACGCACTGTGCGCCCACGACCAGGGCGGCGTACCCGCGACCATCCAGCGGATGAACGCGAAGGCCAAGGATCTCGGCGCGCTCGACACCCACGTCACCGACCCGACCGGCCTGGACGCCGACGGGCAGTACTCCAGCGCCTACGACCTGGCCCTGTTCGCGCAGGCCGGGCTGACCCGGCAGGACTTCGCCAAGTACGCGTCGACGAAGTACACGACCTTCCCGAACGTCGGCAACAAGGGCACGTACCAGGTCGCGAACCAGAACAAGCTGCTCTTCAACTACGACGGCGCGCTCGGCGTGAAGACCGGCTACACCACGCTGGCGCGGAACACGTTCATCGGCGCCGCCCGCCGCAACGGGCACACGCTGGTGGTCACGATGATGAACGCGCCGCACGGCATCACCGAGGACGCGAGTAACCTGCTGACCTGGACGTTCACCAACTACGGCAAGCTCAAGCCGGTCGGCACCCTGGTCAAACCCGCCGTCGCGCCGCCGAAGACCCAGCCGGAAGGCAAACCCGCCACCAAGCCCGGTTCGGGTACGGCGGACCGCCCGCAGGCACGCACCGCGCTCACCCCCGGCCAGGCAGTCCAGTCACTCGCCCTCCGCGTCCCCGACTGGGCGTACGCCGCCCCGCCCGTACTACTCCTCGGCCTCTTCCTCCGCCGCCCCCGAGCCCTCCGCCGCCGCCGTCACTGACGCCGGACGGACCGCACGGCTCGGAGGCCCTGGACGGCCAGGGTGGTGAGGGTTGCGCCTAGGACTGCGCCGGCGGCTACTGCGACGGTGTCTGCCTTGCGGTCCGGGATTGGGACGACCTTGTAGCGCTTGCCGGGCGGGCCGAGTAGCAGCGGCTCGACCTCGACTGGGCCCGAGGGGAGCTCAGCGGGCTCAGTGGCCTTGGCGTCGAGCGTCGCCTCCTTGGTCCAGGCTGCGACCAGCATGATCACCCGAGTCATCAGGTAGATCCACACCAGCAGCGCGAGCGGCAACGCGACCGCGCCGTACGCCGCGTTGGCGCCGATCACGTGGTTCACGTAGAGGTTGCCGAGCCGCTGGGCGAGGTAGAACACGATGCCGCCGGCGAGCGCGGCGATCAGCGACACCTTGCGGGGCAGGAGGATCCGCGGCAGGGCCGTCTGCATGTAGAGGAACAGCACGGCGCCGGCGGCGACCCCGATCACGAGGCTGATCAGGCCGAGTCCCCAGTGCGCCAGCCAGCTGCCACCGAGGTCGGCCCAGTCGACGATCCGTTCGGACAGACCGGTCAGGACCGACGACGCGCCGGTGGCGATCAGGCCGATCAGACCGAGGCCGACGAGTGCGCCGAGGTCGACGCCCTTCAGCTTGATCGCGTTGCCCGGCTCGTCGTCCAGCTCGTGCATCGAGCGGATCGAGGCGCGCAGCGAGTCGATCCAGCCGAGGCCGGTGAGCAGCAGCGAGGCCCCGGAGACCAGGCCGATGGTCCCGGCATGCCCGATCAGCCCGTCGATGTCGATCCGGTCGCCGATACCGGGCAGGTTCTGCCGCAAGGCGTCCTTCAACGCCTCGATCGCGTCGTGGCCGAGCAGCGGCCCGGTGATCGCCGCGGCCAGCACGATCAGCGGGAACAGCGACAGGAACCCGAAGAAGCTCGTCGCTCCGGCCAGCCGGTTGCCGCGACGATCGCCGTACCGCTTCCACGCCCGCCACAACTGCGTCCGCTGGAACCGCGCCCAGACCGCCTTACCCCGCTGGATGACGCCCATGACTCTCCTGTACCCCGAGGACCGAGGGTCAGCCTGCCAGCGGGAACGACCGTTGCGGGCGCCACACGCCGTCGGAGCCGTGTTCGTAGCGGCTGAAGTGCTCCACGTCGAACGCGCAGTCGTACTCCGACAGGGCGTCGTACGCGCGGTCGAGGGCGTCCTTGTCCAGGTCGTGGGCGACCGTGACGTGCGGGTGGTACGGGAACTTCAGGTCCACCTTGAGCGGGCCGGAGCGGACCTGCGACTGCAGGACCTCGCACGACGAGATGCCCTCGGCCAGCGGCACGAACACCACCGGCGAGATCGGCCGGAAGGTCGCCGTACCGCGCAGCCGGATCCGGAACCGCGGGAACCGGGCCGCGACCGCGAGCAGGTGCTCGTCGATCGCCGCCAGGTCGCCGGCTTCGATCTCGGTCGGCGGCAGCAGCGTGACGTGGGTCGGGATCGACGCGGCCATCGGATCACCGAAGTCGGCACGGTACTTCTGCAACTCCGTGCCGTACGGCTCCGCGATCGGGATCGCGACACCGATTGTGGTCATCCCGGGCCTACCGGCCCTGCGCGGGGCCGGGAACGAAGCCGAGCCGGTCGTACACCCGGGCCAACGTCGGCTCGGTGACCGCGCGGGCCCGCTCGGCGCCGGCCGCGAGGATCGCGTCCAGCTGCGCCTTGTCGTCGAGGTAGCCCAGCGTCTTCTCCCGGAACGGGGTGACGAACTCGACCACGACGTCGGCCAGGTCCTTCTTGAAGTCGCCGTACCCGCGGCCGGCGTACTCGTCCTCGAGCTCGCTGATCTTGCGGCCGGTGAGCGCCGAGTAGATGGTCAGCAGGTTCGCGACGCCGGGTTTGTTCTCCTGGTCGAAGATCACGTCGCGGCCGGAGTCGGTGACCGCGGACCGGATCTTCTTCGCGCTCGCCTTCGGGTCGTCCAGCAGGTCGATGATGCCGGCCGGCGACGAGCCGGACTTGCTCATCTTCGCGGTCGGGTCCTGCAGGTCGAAGATCTTCGCGGTCTCCTTGACGATGTGCGCCTCGGGGACCCGGAAGGTCTTGCCGAACCGGTGGTTGAACCGCTGTGCCAGGTCGCGGGTCAGCTCCACGTGCTGGCGCTGGTCCTCGCCGACCGGGACGCGGTCCGCCTGGTAGACCAGGATGTCCGCGGCCTGCAGGATCGGGTACGTGAACAGGCCGACGGTGGCGCGGTCGGCGCCGCCCTTGGCCGTCTTGTCCTTGAACTGCGTCATCCGGCTGGCCTCGCCGAACCCGGTGATGCAGCCCATCACCCAGCCCAGCTGCGCGTGCTCGGGCACGTGCGACTGGACGAACAGGGTCGACCGCTCCGGGTCGATCCCGGCCGCGAGCAGCTGCGCCGCGGACCGGCGGGTGCGGTCGCGGAGCGCCTTGGGGTCGTACTCCACGGTGATCGCGTGCAGGTCGACGACGCAGTAGAACGCCTCGTGGTCTTCCTGCAGGGCCACCCACTGCCGCACCGCGCCGAGGTAGTTGCCGAAGTGGAAAGAGTCCGCCGTCGGCTGGATCCCGGAGAGCACGCGGGGGCGTCGCTGGGAACCGGCTGCGGAGGGGTCAGACGCAGCTTGGGACATGAGCCCGATTCTGCCAGCGGTCTCAGTCCAACCCACACCCGGGCGGGTTATCAGTCATATTTCAAAAACTATGAGGGCGTCTGAGAAACCTGCGCCGTCGCGAGCAGGTGCTCGGCGAGGTGCCGTACCGAGTGCCGCGCAGTAGGCGCAGGGTTCTCAGACGCCCTCCGAGTCACCAGGACCAGCCGCGGGCGGCCAGTTCCTGCTCTTCCTGCCAGCGTTTCTCCTCGGAGCGTTTCTGCTCCGCCTCCCCCGGGCAGCCGGCCAGCCGGCAGGCCTCGTCGAGAAGGTCGTCGTACGCCGCTTCGAGGGCCATCAGCCGATGCGCGCGGGCGTAGATGTGGGGCGTGGACTCGATGCTCCGGATCTTGGTGGACAGGTGCCCCAGGCGGGTCTGCAGCCGGAGCGTGTCGAACGGATCCGGGTCCGGGACCTGATGCCGGTGCAGCCGGGCCCTTACCCGCGCCGTACGCCGCTGGAGGCTACGCCGCCACCGCGACGGCGGCGGATTCGGCAGCAGGAGGCTCAGCAGGACGCACAGCATCAAGAACAGGATCACCGCACCCAGCCATGCCATCGCTCTCACTCCCCACTCAGAGGGTGTCTGAGGACCCTGCGCCTACTGCGGGGCACTCGGCACGGCACCTCGCCGCACGGGTGCAAAGGCCACGATGCTCCGCATCGAGACCTTCGCCCCCGCACGCCGATGCACCGCACCGAGCACCTCCTCGCTACGGCGCAGGGTTCTCAGACACCCTCTTAGAGCGTACGGCGGCGCGACGCCGCTCAGCTACCCGTTAGTTGCGGGGTTCCCGTCCACCGCGGCCGCCAGCTTCGGGACCAGCTCGTCGAGCACGATCGGCAGGCTGAGCACGGACACGAAGCTGGTCGCGCCGTACAGCTGGTTGTCGTAGTTCTCCTCGACGAACACGTCCCGCCCCTCGGTGCGCACCTTCAGGTTCTTGTAGAGCGGGTCGGCCTTCAGCTTCGCCGTACCGCCCTTGGTCGGGAACCAGACCAGCGCCTGCTGGTCGAGCAGCGAGATCCGCTCCGCGCTGATGTTCGCGCCGAACTTGTCGCCGATCGCCTTGTCCAGCCCGGCCGGCAGCACGAACCCGAAGTCGGTCAGCAGCCGTGACCGCGGATCCTGCGTGCCGTAGATGAAGTAGCCCTCGTACGGCGTCGCCATCAACGCCGGCTTGCCCTTGAACTCGGGATGCTGCGCGCGTACCTCGGAGAACCGCGCCTCGATCCCCTTCACGAGCTCGTCGGCCTGCGCCGGCTTCCCCACCGCCTGCCCGACGGTCCGCGCCACGACCTGCCAGGACACCCCGTAGTCCGGTACGCCAGCCGGTTGCGCGACCGTCGGCGCGATCGCGGTCAGCTTCTTGTAGTCGTCCGCCGAGATTCCGGAGTACAGCCCGATGATCAGATCCGGCTGCAGCGCCGCGATCTTCTCGAACTGGATCCCGTCCTTGTCACTCAGCACCTGAGGTACGGCGCCGTCGCCGAGTTTCGCCTTCGCCCACGGGAACAACGCGCCCGGCTTCTCCCCGAACCACTCGGTCGTCGCCACCGGTACGACGCCGAGCGCGAGCAGCGCGTCCTGCTCGACCAGGCCGACCGTCACGACCCGCTGCGGGGCCTGTTTGACGACGGTGGCGCCGTACTTGTTCTTGATCGTCACCGGGAAGGCGCCGCCCTGCGCACTCGCTGCCTGGGGCGCGTCGTCGTTCCCGCCTCCGCACCCGGTCAGGGCGAGCAGGAGTACGGCCAGGAACACCAGCAGGCGGCGCATGGGAACCTCACAGGGACTGGGTTAGGTTGCCCTAACCTAACTCAGATCTCAGTCCCGGTGGTACTTCGTGACCGCCTTGTCCTGTTTGAGCTTGTCGGCTGCCGCCTGGATCCGCGCGGTCCACTCGGACTGCTGCAGTCCGCCGGCCATGAACTGCCCGGTGGCTGCGGCGGCCGCGTTCGCGAACTCCGGGTACCAGTCGTCGAAGTACCACGTGATGAGCTGATCGCCGGCCGACGCAAGCAGGTCCCGCGCCGAGCTGAGCGCCGTACTCATCTCCAGCCCGTCGGCCGCACCACGAACGATGGTGAGCTGACTCGACTCCGAGGTGACCTGCGCCGCGACATCGGCCGACAGCATCGCCCGCAGGTACTCGAGCCCGCCGGCCTTGTTCTTCGCCTTCTCCGGCACGAGGACCGGCGCGGTCGCCGCGACGTGCAGCCCACTGGCCAGTGCGGGCGACGTGTCCAGCGGCGGTACGGCGAACATCGTCAGCGCGAAGTCCTGCGGGATCAGGCCCTTCATCTCGTTCTCGAGCCAGTTGCCGCACGGCAGCATCCCGACCTTCGAGGCGAGGAGGCGTTTCTGCGACCCGATGTGGTCGTAGTCCGCGGTCCCGGCGGCGAGCAGGCCGCGCTTGGTCAGCTCACCGACCGCGTTGATCGCCTTGGTGACGCTCGCGTCCTTCCAGGCGCCGGCGTCGAGATTGTCGATCCGCTTCACCACGTCCGGGCCGCCGGTCTTGGCGGCCAGCGTGAGCACCAGTTCCAGCAGGTAGTACGGATGCGTACCGGCGTACATGAACGGGCCGAGACCGGCCGCCTTCATATCGGTGCCGAGGGCAAGCAGATCGGGCCAAGAGCGCGGTACGTCCCAGCCGTTGCGCTGGAACAGGCTGGCCGAGTACCAGATCCCGTACACGCTCGCGATGTAGTTGACGGTGCGCTGCGCCCCGTCGTACCGGCCGAAGTTCAGCATGTCCGGCAAGAGTTGGTCCTTGACCGTCGCGTCCTGGTTGTCCCAGGACGGTGCGTCCAGCAACTGCTGCAGGTCGGTCAGCTGACCTTCCTTGACCAGGCGGCCGACCTTCAGCGCGTCGTCGCCGGTGCTGAGCACCAGGTCGGGTGGGTTGCCCGCGGCGAACCGGGGCAGCAACTGGGCGGACAGTTGCGTGGTGACCTTCGGCGTGACCACGGCGGCCGCGTACTTCTTCCGGTACGCCGCCGCCGCGAATCCGCCGTACTCCTCACCGATGACCAGGTCGACCGGAGCGTTCCCGTCCACCGTGAACGGGTTGTCCTTCGACACCGGCGGGGCGACCGGCTTGCTGGTGCAGCCGCTCAGGACCGCACCGGCCAGCGCCCCCTGTAACAACGTCCGCCGTCTCAGCATCACCGCAGGCTATTACTTCACGCCTCCGGCGGTGACGGAGACCTGCAACTGACGCTGGAAGATGATGTAGACGACCAGAACCGGCGCCACCGTGATCACCACGGCCGCGAACAAGGCGCCGAAGTCCACCGCATAACCGGCTTGCGATGCGAACGAGGCCATGCCCTGCGAGAGCACGTAGTTCTTCGAGTCCGTGTTCAGGGCGACCGGGAGCAGGAACTGGTTCCACAACCCCAGGAAGTTGAAGATGGCGACCGACGCCATCCCCGGCCGCGCCATCGGCAACATCACCGAGAAGAACGTGCGCCACTCCCCTGCGCCGTCGATCTGCGCCGCCTCGTAGATCTCGCCCGGCAGCGCCTTGAAGAAGCTGTGCAGGAAGAAGACCGTGAACGGCAGCGCGAACGCGACGTACGTGATGATCAACCCTGGCAGGGTGTTGAGCAGTGCGAGGTTCTTCAGCACGAAGAACAGCGGGACGATCGCCAGGAAGACCGGGAACGTCAGCCCGGCCAGCATCGAGTAGTAGATCAGCCGGTTGCCGGGGAACGTGAACCTGGCCAGCACGTACGCGCACATCGCGCCGAGGATCATCACCAGCACCAGCGCGACGCCGACGACGATCACCGTGTTCGCGAAATAGCGGCCGATGCCGGCCGTCGTCCAGGCGTTGGAGTAGTTCTCGAATCGCAGCTTGCCCGGCAGCGACAGCGGGTTGCCCAGGACCTCCTGCGTGGACTTGAACGAGGACAGCAGCGTCCAGACCAGCGGCAGGATCACCAGCAGCGACCACAGGATCAGCGCGATGTGGGCGGTCGTGGCCACGCCCCTGCCCTCCGGGGCCCGGTGGCCGGGCGCGCGGGAACCGGCGACGACGTCGGCCCGGTCGGCGGCGGTGGTTGTCATCGGCGTACCTTCACTTTCCGCTCACGTCCGCCGGTCAGGGCGTTCACCGTGAAGACCAGGAGCGCGAACAGCATCGTCACCGCGGCCAGGATCACGCCCATGGCCGTCGAGTAACCGAACTGCCCCTTGGTGAAGGCCGTGGTGAACAACTGCTGGGGCATGACCAGGGTCGAGTTCTGCGGCCCGCCGCCGGGGTTCAGCGCCTGCATGTAGACGAAGGCGTCGAGAGCGGCGATACCGAGATAGATGTACGCCGTCTGCACGTTGTCCCGGATCAGCGGCACCGTGATCGACACCGCGCTGCGGAACCGGCCGGCGCCGTCGATCCGGGCGGCCTCGAACACCTCGGGCTCGATGCCCCGGATGGCTGCGATGAACAGCACCATGTAGAAACCGACGAATCCCCAGATCATCACGAACATCGACGCCGGCATGGCGGTCCGCGCATCACCGAGCCACGCGTAGTTCTCGAACTGGTGCAGCCCGATCTTCGACAGCACCGCGTCCAGCACGCCCGAGCTCGGCGTGAACACCTGGGCCCAGATCAGGCCGATCACGATCGCGGGGATCACGTACGGGAAGAACGAGACGATCCGGTAGAAGCCGGCGTACTTCAGTCCGCGGACGGTCCCGGTGCCCGAGCCGCCGATCGTCACCAGCGTGGCGAGGGTCAGCGCCAGCACGATCGTCACGATCGGTACGACGATCGCGAGCAGGACGTTGTTGCGCACGGCCTTCAGGAAGATGTCGTCGTGGAACAGCTTGACGTAGTTGTCGAAGCCGACGAAGTTCATCCCCGAGCTGAACCCGGACCAGTCGGTCAGCGAGTAGTACAGCGCCTGGACGAACGGGGAGACCACGAAGATCACGAAGACCGCCAGCGGCAGGCCGAGGAACACGACCATGAAGCTCGCCCGGTCGAAGGTCAGCGGCCGGCGGCGCCGGGTGACGGACCGCTTGGGTCCGCCTCCCGGCACAGCCTCTTGTTGCGTCATGGTCACTTCGTGACCGGGATCTTCTTGACGGAGCTGTCGTTACGCACCTTGTCGGTGATCTGCTGCAGGCCCTTCGTCAGGCCGGCCGCGTCGAGTTGCCCGGACAGGAACGAGTTCCAGACCACCAGGTTGTCGGTGTTCATGCCGTACAGGCCGACGAACTGGTAGTCGAAGATGTTCGTGCCGGCGGCGTCCAGCATCGCGGTCTGCGACTGCAGCGCGGTCGAACCGAAACCGTCCGCGGGAACGAGACCCTTGACGATCGTCGGCGCCAGCCGCGTCTTGGCGAAGTTGGTCGCCGCCTCCTTGGACAGCATGGCCCGTAGGAGCTCCTTGCCGCCGGCAACGTTCTTGCCCTTCGACGGAACGATGAACGGCTCGCCGGCCGCACTGCGCAGCGCCTCGTACGGCAGCTTCGGGGCGTCGGTGAGCGTGGGCTCCGGGATGCCCTTCATCTGGAACCCGCTCTTGGTGGCCTTCTTCATCTCGTTCTCGATCCACGAGCCCGAGGGGTAGAGGATGGCCTGCTGGTCGCTGCTCCACTTCGCCTGCGCGGCGGTGAACTGGGTGCCGGCGCCGCCCGGGACGAAGTACCCGTTCTTGACCATGGTCTCCATGGCCTTGAAGACGCTCTGGAGCTGCGGCAGCGACCAGCAGTTCTCCTTCAGGTTCTCCAGCGCCAGCCGGACCTCGTCGCCGCCCTCCTTGATCGCGGAGTCGACGGCCAGGGTGTGGTAGTACGTCGCGGCCTCCTTGCCCCAGACGAACAGGTACTTGCCCTTCGCCTTGGCCTTGGCGCCGAGGTCGAGCAGCGCGTCGTACGTCTTCGGCGGCTCCCAGCCGTTCTCCTTGAACAGGCTGTCGGAGTACCACAGGCCGTACAGGGTGAGCACGTAGTTCATGGCGACGAACTTGCCGTCGTACGTGCCGGGGAGCTTGGCGCCCGGGTACAGGGTGTCGGCGATCTTCGTGCCCTCGTAGTTGTTGGCCTCGAAGACGTCGTCCAGCGTCGCCAGCTGGTCCAGGATCGTGTTGAAGCCGATCTGGTTCGCGCCGGAGTTGTCGATCAGGTCCGGCGGGTTGCCGCCGACGAAGCGTGGCTGCAGCTGCTGGGCGATCTGGGTGGACGGGGCGACCTTGAACGTCGAGCCCGCGAACTTCTTCTGCGCGATGTTGGCCGCGAACGTCACGTAGTCGTAGCCGTAGCCGCCGTTGAAGATCACCGCGTCGACAGTCGCCTTGTCCGCCATGCCGAACGGGTTGTCCGCGGTCTTGTCGGCGCCCCCGCCGTCGGAACCGCTGTCGTTGCCGCCGCCGGTGGCACAGGCGGCCAGCAGCGTGCTGCCGCCGGTCGCCAGCAAGGTGCCGACCGCCGCGCGCTGCAGGAACAGCCGCCGCGACAGGTTGTTGGGAGTGGTCATGGTCCCGCCTTCCGAGTGTGTTTCAGGCAGTACGCCGGATACGACCGGCGTACCTTGCTTCAAGGGCGTGGTTGTGTTCGTCGCCACCGGGGATGTTCGCGGACAGGTAGACCGGCGGCGTCTCGCCGGCCGCTGTCATCCGGCGCAGTACCTCGGCCACCAGCATCTGCGCAATCAGGGCCGCGGTGATGGAGGACACGGCACAGACCTTGCCCGCACCATCGGGCAGGTCGAGCACGGAATCGCCGTACGGCGCCTGGTTGTCGAGCACCAGGTCGGCGAAGTCGATCAGCTTCTTGCCGGACGGGTGCCGCGAGTCCATGCCGCCGGTGTGCTGCAGCGAGGTGATCGCGATCAGCGGGTGACCGTGCTCCTTGACCACGCTCGCGAGCTCGACGATCGAGCCGTTCACACCTGAGTTGGAGGCGATGACGAACAGGTCGCCCTCACGGGCCGCGGACAGCTCGTAGAGCTTCCGGGAGTACGCCGGGTCGCGCTCGAGCTCCGCGCTGCGCAGCAGCTCGGGCGGCTCGCCGCCGAGCAGCACGAGGTCGCGCAACGCGATCCGGTTGGAGGCGATCAGCCCGCCGGCCCGGCCCGCGATCTCCATCGCGAGGGCCTCGGAGTGCCCGGAGCCGAAGGCCTGGATGACGCCGTTCGCCCGCAGCGACGTGACCATCAGGTCGGCGGCCTGCTGGATCGGCCCGTCGATCTGGGTGGTGACCGCGGCCAGGATCGGCATCAGGGTTTGAACATACGCCTGCGCGCTCACGCCGCTGGATTCCCCCGTGTCACTGCTGGCCATCAACGGCCCACCCCTCGACTAATCTGCTCGCCAGCGACACTCCAAGTGCCGACAAATGCGCAAGTTTGCTGTTTGCTGGACAGAACTTTTCTCAACTCGTAGCTAAAGTCAAGGCTCATCCGTGTGATCTCCCCAGATCGGGACCGTTGCGTAACCTTGCTTACTTGTGCTTACTAATAGGCTCTTTCGAGCAGTTTGGAGCATTGCGATGTCGGTCGAACGCCCGCTTCCGGACGCTGACGCCGCACCTGTCGACCAGGTGGTCCTGATACCTGCCGGACCACTGGTCCTCGGCGGCGACCTCGGCGGCACTTCCACCCGGATCGTGATCGCGGACTCTGAGGGCAACGTAGTCGGTCGCGGAGCCGCAGCGGGAGGAAATCCGACCAGTCACCCGGCAAGTGCGGCGGCCAACTTCGGCCAGGCCCTTCACGCCGCGCTGTCCGGAGTGGACCCCGCCGCCGTCAGGGCCGGAGTGGTCGGGATGGCCGGCGGCGTTGCGCTCGCCCGCCCGGACGTGGCGGCCCAGTTCGAGGCCGCGTGGACCGGCGCCGGCCTCACCGTCGCCCCCGACTACATCGGCGACCTCGAGGTCGCCTTCGCCTCAGGTACGCCGGAACCGGACGGAACCGTGCTGATCGCGGGCACCGGGAGCAACGCCGGCCTGGTGCGCAACCATCAACTGCTGCGCACCGCGGGTGGGCACGGCTGGCTCCTGGGCGACGACGGGTCCGGGTTCTGGCTCGGCCGCGAGGCGGTCCGCAGCGTGCTCCAGGCACTGGACCTGCGCGAGCCACTCGGGCTGCTCGGGCAGGCCGTCGTACAAACAATCCTGCCCGATCGGGACGAGCATGCGACTGCACATCGTGAAGGATACGACGCCTTGCGTGACGACCTGGTGAGGACGGTGAACAGCCGGCCTCCGGTCCTGCTTGCGGAGCTGGCGCCGGCGGTGATGGCGGCGTACGCCCAGGACGATGAGACCGCGCGGTCCCTGGTGAAACGCGCAGCCGAGTTGCTCACAGAAACCGCCGCACGCCTCAAGACAACGTCGGACAAGGGCCCGATGGTGCTCGCAGGCAGCGTCGCCGGTGAGTCTTCACCTGTCGGACAACTCATCCGGCAGCATTTCGCCGGCGAAGTCCTCACCGCCCGGGACGGAGTCGGAGGCGCCACCTGGCTAGCCCTAGGCACCCTCGACCCCGCCCTCGCCACCACCAAAAACCACCAACGCCTAGTCGAACACTGAGGTTCAGTCGAAGACTGAGACCGGGCGGACTTCGACGGCGTAGAAGCCTGCTTCGGGGATGGTGGCGGCGATTTCTTCGGCTCGGGCCTGGGTGGTGACGTCGATGAGGAAGACGCCGGCGAGTTGTTCCTTGGCCTCGGAGTACGGGCCGTCGGTGGTTGCTCGGACGCCTTCGCGGACCCGGACCACCCGGGTCTTCGTTGGCGGGTCGAGCGGGACGGCGTTGATCAGCTCGCCGCTGGCGTCGAGTTCGTTCAGCAGGTTGTCGAGCTGCGCGGCGAGCGCGTCCCGGGCCTTCTTCGGCAGGGCCTTGCCCTCCTCGGTGTGCAGGAACGACGGGTGACCCCAGGTGATCGGGTTGCTGTGAATCATCAGCAGGTACTTCATGTTTCTTGTCCTTTCGGGCAGGTACTGGATCTTCGCAGCAGAGGTCGGAAGCACCCGGCCGTACTCGACATTGCGACCAAACCGGCTGACCGTACCGAAGAACGGGTAGTGGTTGGCCGGATGTGCGCTAACGACAGGTAGAGCACCCCGAGACACCGTACACATCAAGCACCACGACGCTCAGGTGCACTACCCCGCCGCCTGACACCTCCTGTCCAGCTGCACATCGCCGGCTGACCTCTACCCGTTCTTCGGTACGGCGCCCAATATTCCAAGCAATGGCTTGACATTGGATCCAGGCTGTCGCATATTCCAAGCATGTCTTTGGAAAAGGATCCGCGGCGGTCGCGGTTGCTGGACGATCCGCTGGCTATTCGGGCGATGGCGCATCCGGTGCGGCTGGATCTGCAGTCGTTGCTGGGTCGGGAGGGGCCGCTGACGGCGGCCGATGCGGCGCGGCGGCTGGGGATCAGTCAGGCGTTGGCGTCGCATCACTTGCGGCAGTTGGCGAAGTACGACTTCGTCGAGCCGGCGCCGGGCAAGGACAACCGGGAGCGCCCGTGGCGGCTGGTGTCGACGTCGCAGTCGTGGCGGGATGCGGCCGCGACCCCGGAAGGTGCGGCCGCGGCCGACGTACTCGAGCAGTTGCTGGCCGAGCGGGCGCTCGAGCGGTTGAGCCAGTGGCAGCAGCAACGGAAGTCCGAGGACGCGGTCTGGCGGGACAGCTCGGGGATCGGGCAGAGCGGGTTCTACCTGACGGCCGAGGAGCTGACCGAGCTCGTCGGCCAGGTCGACGCGTTGCTGCAGCGCTGGGTCGACGAGCGGCCGATCGACGACAAGTCCACCCGTCCGCCGGGCAGCCGGCATGTCTCGTTCACGCAGATCGTCACGATCTCGCCGGAGCCGGAGGGGTAGGCAGATGAAGGACTTGTGGGGCGTCCTCGCCAAGCAGCGCGACTACCGCTTGATGTTGAGCGCCGGCCTGATCTCGCTGATCGGCGACTGGCTGCTGCGGACCGGGCTCGCGTTCCAGGTGTACGTACTGACCGGGTCGACGCTGGCGTCAGGTGGCCTGCTGCTGGCGTCGTTCCTGCCGGCCGTCCTACTCGGATCGCTGGCCGGCGTCTTCGTCGACCGCTGGAACCAGCGGACCACGATGATCGTGACGAACATCCTCAACGCTGTGGTGCTGTTGCCGCTGATCGCCGTCCACGACGCCAGCATGATCTGGATCGTGTACGGCGTCGTACTGGCGCAGAGCTGTTTGCAGCAGTTCTTCCAGCCGGCCGAGCAATCGCTGGTCCCGGTTCTGGTGCACGAGGAGCAACTCGTCACGGCGAACGCACTGAACAGTCAGATCCGCGACCTCGCCCGACTGGTCGGCGCGGCGCTCGGCGGTGTACTCGCGGCCGCCGGCGGGCTCACACTGCTCGCCATCGGCGATGCCGTGACCTTCCTGGCCGCGGTCGTGCTCGTCGCCGCGATGCGACACCGTCAGGAACGCCCCGAATCCAAGGAACAGACGGCCGGCGGTGCGATCAAGCGGCTGAAGGAAGAGTGGACCGAGGGGCTGCGGCTCTGCGTCGCGGGTCCGGCGATTCGGCTGTTCTTCGTGTTCAGCATGGTCACCGGCGTCGGCGAAGGGATCATGAGCACGCTGTTCGCGCCGTTCGTCAGCGCCGAGGTCGGCGGCGACGAAAAGGTGTACGGCCTGATCGTGTCGTCGCAGGCCATCGGCGGGATCGTCGGCGGCCTGATCGCCGCCGCGATCGGCTCCCGCTGGCCGGCCGCGACCCTGTGGGGAATCGGCGCCTTCGCGTTCGGCCTGATCGATACCGCCCTGTTCCTCTACCCGTTGGCGTCTGACAGCGTGATCCCGGCGTTCGTCTGCATGATCGTCGTCGGCCTGCCCGGTGCGCTCACCATCGCCGGGATGATGACGGTGTTCCAGAACCTCACCGTCGACGGCACCCGCGGCCGCATCTTCGGCGCGGTCGGAGCCGCCGAAAGCGTCGCGGTCCTGATCGGCATCGCCGCGGCCGGCCTCCTCGGCGACGCCGTCGGCATCATCCCGATCCTGGTCTTCCAGGGCCTCGGGTACGTCGTCGGCGGGCTCGTGGTCCTCAGTCGGCGGCGGGTTCTGGTTCCCCGAGCGGAGCCTGCTCTGACGGTTTGACCAGGTGCAGCCGGACGCGGGCGACCCGGCGGCCGTCCATCTCGGTGACCGTGAGGGTGTGGGTGTCGAACGGTACTTCGTCACCGGTCGACGGCACCTTTCCGAGGCGGGCGGCGAGGAAGCCGCCGACGGTCTCGTAGGGTCCGTCGGGGAGCTCGATCGTGGTCGCGTCGGCGAAGTCGTCCAGGTTCAGCAGCCCGTCGACCTCGATGTCGCCGCTGCCCAGCCGGGTGGTCTCGGCCTGCTCCTCGTCGTACTCGTCCGTGATGTCGCCGATCAGTTCCTCGACCAGGTCCTCGAGCGTGACGATGCCCGCGGTGCCGCCGTACTCGTCCAACACGATGGCCAAGTGTGTCGAACGGCGGCGCATCTCGGTCAGCGTCGGCAGCAGCTTCGCGGTGTCCGGCAGCATCAGGACCTCGCGCGCCAGGTCGCCGACCCGCACCGAGCGAGTCGCGACCGCCGGGTCGAACAGGTCCCGGACGTGCACGAAGCCGACGATGTCGTCGGCCGAGCCGTTCATCACCGGGTACCGCGAGTGCGGCCGCTCGGCGGCGAACTTGACCGCCTTGTACGCCGGCATCTCGGCGTCGACGAAATCCACCTCGGTACGCGGCAGCATCAGCTCGCGCAACTGCCGGCTGCCGGCCTCGAAGACGTCGTCGACGATCTTGCGCTCTTCCTCACCGAGCGACTCGTGCGCGGAGATGACGTCGCGCAGCTCCTCGTCGGTCATCACCTCGCGGTTCGCGTTCGGGTCGCCGCCGAGCGCGCGCACCACCAGGTCGGTGGACTTCGACAGCAGCCAGATCACCGGCCGCGCGCCGGAGGCGATCCTGTCGACCAGGGGCGCCAGTCCGAGCGCGAACGTCTCGGCCCGCTGCAGCGCGAGCCGCTTGGCCGCGAGCTCGCCGAGCACGATCGAGACGTACGAGATCAGGATCGTGATCAGGACCAGCGCAACAGTGCCGGCGACGCCCTCGGGGATGCCGAGCTTCTGCAGGTGCGGCGAGAGGCCGTCGGCGAGGGTCGCGCCACCGAAGGCGGCGGACAGGAAGCCCATCAGGGTCACGCCGATCTGCACGGCGGACAGGAACCGGTTCGGGTTGGCGGCCACCTTGGCGACGATCTCGCCGCGTCGCCCGCGGTGCGAGAGTGCCTTGAGCTGACTCTCCCGGAGCGAGACGAGGGCCATCTCGGCCGCGGCGAAGACCCCGCCGATCAGCACGAAGACCAGAATCAGGACGATGTTGAGCAGGGTGTCGTTCATGGGTGGGTTTCCTAGCGCCCTCTCGTCGATACGCGAGAGGGCGGGCGTTGGGCGTAGTCGTCCATCTACCAACTCTAGCGGTGGGCGGTCCTACCGTGCATGTTCGAGTTTGTTGGTTTACGATGATTCCTGGCCGGACGCGTCGTACGGCCGGGAGGGTCACACGATGAACACACCGCGCGGTGTACGCCGTACCGACACCAGACTGTCGGACGGCCGCGAGCTGATCTACTACGACCCGGCCGACGCGCCGGCCCGGGTGCCGCTCGAGGACACCCGCGGCCTGCCCGCCCCGCAGCCGCAGGTCGAGCTGCGCACCGATCCGCTCACCGGCGACGTGATCACCTACGCCACCCACCGCAACACCCGGACGTACCTGCCGCCGGCGGACCAGTGCCCGCTGTGCGCGAGCAAGCCGGGCAACCCGACCGAGATCCCGGACCACGACTACAACGTCGCCGTGTTCGAGAACCGGTTTCCCTCCTTCGCCGGCCCGGGCCGGACCGAGGTGGTGTGCTTCACCAGCGACCACAACCGCTCGTTCACCGATCTGTCCCAGGGGCAGGCCCGGCTGGTCGTCGACACCTGGGCCGACCGGACCGCCGAGCTCGGCGCCCGCGAGGACGTCGAGCTGGTGTTCCCGTTCGAGAACCGCGGCCGCGAGATCGGCGTCACGCTCAGCCACCCGCACGGCCAGATCTACGCCTACCCGTTCATCCCGCCGCGGATGCAGAACCTGTTGCGGCAGGCCCGCAAGCACCAGGAAGTTGCCGGTAGCAACCTGTTCGCCGACGTCCTGGCCGCGGAGCGCAAGGAGGGCACCCGGGTCGTCGCCGAGAACGGCAACTGGACCGCGTTCGTCCCGGAGGCCGCCCGCTGGCCGGTCGAGGTGCACCTGTACCCGCACCGCCAGGTCGGCGGTATCGACGAGCTGTCGGTCGGCGAGCGCGACGACTTCGCCGAGCTGTACCTCGACGTCCTCAGCCGCTTCGACGGCCTGTACGGCGAGCCGCTGCCGTACATCGCCGCCTGGCACCAGGCCCCGGTCCGGATCGATCGCGAGCTCGGCTACCTGCACCTGGAGCTGTTGTCGATCCGGCGGGCCAAGGACAAGATCAAGTACCTGGCCGGCTCCGAGTCCGGCATGGGCGCGTTCATCAGCGACACCCGGCCCGAGGATGTGGCCGACACCCTGCGAAAGGCCGGCCAGTGAGCTTCCAGAAGGTTTTCGGTACGTCGCCCGACGGCAGCTGGCGCGCCCCGGGCCGGGTCAACCTGATCGGCGAGCACACCGACTACAACGACGGCCTGGTACTCCCGATCGCGCTGCCGAACCGCATCCTGGTCACCGCCTCGAAACGGGACGACGGCCGGATCGCCGTCGCGTCGAGCGGGCACCGGGGCGTCACCGAGTTCGCGATCGACGACCTGGCCCCGGGTTCGGTCGGCGACTGGGCGGCGTACCCGGCCGGTGCCGCCTGGATCCTGCGCGAGTCCGGCTACCCGATCGGCGGGGCGAACCTGCTGGTCGACTCGGACCTCCCGTCCGGCGCCGGGCTGTCGTCGTCGGCCGCCCTGCTGTGCGCGACGTTCGTGGCGCTGCTGGGCCTGCGCGACCTCCAGGTCGACCCGGCCGAGATCGCGCGGCTGGCGCAGAAGGCCGAGAACCAGTACGTCGGCGCACCCGTCGGACTGATGGACCAGATGGCCTCGATGTGCTGCACCGAGGGCCACGCGCTGTTCTTCGACATCCGCGCGATGTCCACCGACCAGATCCCGTTCAACCCGCCGGCCGACGATCTCACGCTGCTGGTCGTCGACGTGAAGGCACCGCATCGGCACGTCGACGGCGAGTACGCCGCGCGCCGGAAGAGCTGCGAGCAGGCAGCGGCCGAGCTCGGCGTACCGGCGCTGCGGTCGATCGCGTTCGAGGACCTCGACGACGCGCTCGCACGGTTGTCGGACGACGTCGTACGGCGGCGTGTGCGGCACGTGGTGACCGAGATCCGCCGGGTCGAGGACGCGGTCGCGTTGATGCGGGCCGGCAAGCTGCGCGACGTGGGTCCGCTGTTCACCGCGTCGCACGCCTCGCTGCGCGACGACTTCGAGATCACCGTGCCGGAGCTCGATGTCGCCGTCGACACCGCGCTCGAGGCGGGTGCACTCGGTGCGCGGATGACCGGCGGCGGTTTCGGCGGTTGCATCATCGCGCTGGTCGAGGCCCCGGCCGCCGACGCCGTCCTGTCCGCGATCGAGAAAGCCTTTGCGGAACACGGTTTCTCGGCCCCGAGCTCGCTGGCCGCGACGCCGTCAGCCGGCGCCTCCCGGGTCAGCTGACGCGCGAACGCGCGCCGGGGTTCAGGAAGCGATGACGAGGTCGCATCCCGTGTCGCGCATGGCCTTGCGGGCGGCGGGCGTCAGGCCGTTGTCGGTGACGATCACGTCCAGGTCGGACCAGGTCGCGAACGTACTCAGGCCGACGGTCCCCCACTTGGTGTGATCCGCGACCACGACCACCTCACGACTCGCGGCGATGAACGACCGGTTGGTCTCGGCCTCCATCAGGTTCGGCGTGCTCAGCCCGTGCTCGGCGTCGACACCGTGCGCGCCGAGGAACAGCAGGTCCAGATGCAGTGACGCCAGCGCAGCGGTCGCGATCGGGCCGACCAGTGCGTCCGACGGCGTCCGGATGCCGCCGATCAGTACGACGGTGCGGTCCGAACGCCCGTTGCCGTGGAACACGTCGGCGATCCGCGCCGAGTTCGTGACAACCGTCAAGTTTTCCACCCGCAACAGCTGACGGGCCAGCGCGTACGTCGTCGTACCGGCGCCGATGCCGATCGCGCTGTCGGGCTGCACCCGGGTGGCGGCCTCGGCCGCGATCGCCTGCTTGGCCGCGGACTCCTGGGTCAGCTTGGCGTCGAAGCCCGGCTCGTGCGCACTGCGCAGGCCCACGGAGGTCGCGCCGCCGTGCACCTTGTGCAGCAGGCCGCTGGAGTCCAGGGCGTCCAGGTCGCGCCGGATCGTCATGTCCGAGACCCCGAACCGGTCGACCAGTTCGGCCACCGTGATCGCGCCCCGGCTGTTGACCTCGGCAACGATCGTGGCCTGCCGCTGGGCGGCGAGCTGGCCGCCGCGGCCGCGTGGCGGTTCTGCTCCGGCTGCGTTCACGTCCACAGAATAGTCTCCGTGGCATGGAAATGTGTTGCCCGGCCGGTGGCAGCGCGTCACCCTGAAGCATGCGATTTCCCGAGGACGTCCCGGTGCTGACCGACGGCGTGGTGACCCTGCGTGCGCACACAGCCGCCGACGTCGACCCGGCGTACCGGATGTGCCAGGACCCGGTGATGCAGGAATGGACCACGATCCCGGTCCCGTACCTGCACGAGCACGCGGTGAACTTCCTCACCGAGGTGGTCCCGGCCGGCTGGCGCGCGAACACCGCCTGGGCCTGGGCGATCGAGTACGACGGGAACTACGTCGGCACCGTCGACCTGCACGACGGCGAGGGCGGTGTCGGCGAGGTCGGGTTCGCGGTATCGGCGGACGTCCGCGGCAACGGGGTGATGACGCGCGCGCTGCAACTCGTGGTGCGGTACGCGTTCGACGGCCTCGACTGGAAGCGCGTGATCTGGCGTGCGTACGTCGGCAACTACGCGAGCCGCCGGGTCGCGTGGAAGACCGGATTCCGTGGTCTGGTGACAATTCCGGGCGGCGGCCGGTCGCGCGGCGTCCGGAAGGACGAGTGGGTCGCGACGATCGGGCGCGACGACGAGCTCGAGCCGAAGGGCAACTGGTGGACGGTGCCCGTGCTCGACGGCGGCGCGATCCGGCTGCGGCCGCTCCGCGCATCGGACGCGCAACGGGTGATGGAGGCCTGCGGCGACGAGCGGACGCAGCAGTGGTTGACGGGTATGCCGTCGCCGTACGGACTCGACGACGCCAAGGGATTCATCAACAGCCGTTCGGATGCGGCGGCGAGCGGTGAGGCCGTGGCCTGGGCGATCACCGACCCGGCGGCCGACGAGTTGCTCGGCAACGTCAGCATCTTCGGCCTGAACAACCGGATCGACAACACGATCGGCGAGATCGGGTACTGGATGCACCCGGACGCGCGCGGCCGCAAGGTGATGTCGACGGCGGTCCAGTTGGTGATCGAGCACGCGTTCCGGCCGGTCGAGGACGGCGGTCTGGGCCGGCGTCGGCTGGTGCTGCGGTGTGCCGACGTGAACACGGCATCCGCGCACGTTGCCGAGGCCAACGGCTTCACGCGGGTCGCCGACGAGCGCCTCGCCGACCCCCGCCGCGACGGCACGTACAACAACCTCCTCACCTACGACCTGCTCGCCGCCGAGCACCCCGCCGGCTGACACTTCACGGGCCGTGGTGACCGGCTGCAGGCAGTGGTTTACGGCGAGTTGGTGTCAAACGACACCGGTTCCCCTCGCCGTCGCGCTGCCGGGCTGCTTGAATCGACGGGTGAGAGATCGTGAGGAACTCGTCCGCCGTTGGCAGGCCGGGTGGTCCGTCTCGCGGGGCTGGACCACGGTTGAGGACGACAACGACGGCATCCTGATCGTCCGGGCGGGTGAGGAGAGCCGGCCGACGGAGTACGTCGTACTGGATGCCGACGACAAACCGGAGCGGGTGGAACGCGCCGCCCAGCTGGCCCTCGCCGACGGCGGCGGGCGCGGCTCGGGCTGGATCACGCTGGCCACCGACGACAAGGAAGCCAGGATCGAGCAACTGGAGCAGCTCGGCCTCGAGGTCCAGCAGGACCAGGACTGGCTGATGACGATCCAGCTCTCGGAGCAGCCGGCGCTGAAGCTGCACGAGCGATATACGTTGCACACCGAACTCGAGGACGACCTGATCATCACCCGCGCCACGATGCACGGCGGAGTGGTGTCGAGCGGCCGGATGGCGGTCGTCGGCGAGGACGCGGTCGCGGACCGGATCGAGACCGACCCGGCCCACCGCCGGCGCGGACTCGGCAGCGCGGTGATGGCGTCGCTGGTCGAGGCCGCTGCGGCGAAGGGCGCGAAACGCGGCATCCTGATCGCGTCGATCGACGGCCTGCGGCTCTACCGGAGTCTGGGCTGGAAGGTGATCGCCGACATCGTCATCGCCCGATCCCGGTGATTCTCGCGGACGTTTGAAACGCTTGCGATAGTCAAAGGTTCGTGAAGTGCTGACGCCTGCCGCGTGGGCAAACGCTGCCCTGGGCAAGGCTGCAGATCATGACGAACCACAGACGGCCCCCCGGTAACGGCGTGGCCGGTCCTCTCATCGCGTCACTGTCGGCTCTCGTGTTGCTGGCCGGCATCGGGTGGTTCGTACTGCGTCAGTCGGACAGCAGCAAGGTGACGAGCCAGGCGGATCCGATCACGTCGATGGCTACCGCGAGCGACGACGCGTCGTCGGCCACACCGGTCCGTCCGACGAGTCCGTCGTACACACCTCGCCGTACTCCTTCCACGACCCCCTCGACGGCGAAGAGCGTGACGCCGAAGCCGGCTCGGACGACGTCGCCGAGCCGGGGCAGCACGCGGACGCCCAAGCCCACCACGTCGACGACATCGCCGAAGCCGACCCACTCCGCGACCCCGACGCCAACGCCGACCAGGACGACGAAGACCTCCAAGCCCACCTCAGGACCTGCCGAGGCGCAGGTCCTGGACCTGACCAACCAGGAACGTGCGAAGGCCGGCTGCGGACCGTTGCGGACCAACAAGTCGCTGACGCAGGCCGCCGAGGCGCATGCCGCCGACATGGTTGCCGAGCACTACTTCGCGCACGACAGCCTGGACGGCCGCAGCCCGTTCGACCGGATGAAGGCGGCCGGTTTCCGGGGCGGCGCGATGGCTGAGAACATTGCCGTCGGCTACACGAGCGCGGCCTCGGTCGTGAAGGGCTGGATGAACAGCCCGGGACACCGCGCGAACATCCTCAACTGCAGCTACACGATGATCGGGATCGGGTACGACGGCGGCCAGGTGAAGCCGGACTGGGGCAACGGCAGCTGGGTGCAGGACTTCGGCGGCTGACCGGTTACCACGGCGTTCAGTCAATCGTTTTCTTCAGGATTCGTTAAGAGGGCATTCGCCTTCGTAACGATGACCTTGCACGTCGGTTAAGGTCGCTGTTCGGTGAGACCAGGGGGGACCTGGCTGGACCACGGGGAAACGACGCGCAACTCGGTACGACGAAAAAACGAAGAGGATTCGCCCATCCCATGACGGATTCGCCTACCCCCCGGCGGCACCGCGGCAGCAGAAGAGCGCCCCGGCGGAGCCGTGGCCTCGTCGCCCCGGTCGTCAGCGCGCTCTCGGTCCTGGTCGCGATCGGACCTGTGGTCTGGTTGATGTCTCGCGACACCAACCAGGTCAACGACGCCACCAACGTGCAGTACGTCAACGAGGACACCCGTGTCGACGGCCGATCGGCGGTCGAGGGTACGACGGCCGGCACGCCGCTGATCACCATTACCAAGACCTTGCCGAACGGCCGCACGACGACAGCAGTCCTCGGTACGCCGGCTTTCGGCGCGGCCGCGTCGTCCTCCGCAACTCCGGCCAGCCCGGGTACGTCGAGCGATACGCCGAGCACCGTGCTCACCACACCGACGTCGCCGACCGTCGGCGTGACCACCGTGACCGTGTCGCCGACCACGCCACGGCGTACGCCGACCAAGACGAGCAAGCCGACGAGGACCGCGAGTACGACGCCGACCAAGACGCCTACGCGTACGCCGACCAAGACGCGGTCCACCGACCCGACGCCGAGCGAGACCACGCAGCCGCCGACCGGTGGCGGCGGGACGAACACGCAGGAGCGGCAGGTCCTCCAATACACCAACCAGATCCGTGAACAGCAGGGCTGCGGCCCGCTCCGGCTGGACAGTGCACTCGTCGAGGCCGCCGGCAAGCACGCGTCGGACATGGTCCGCCGGCACTACATGGACCACACGAACCCTGATGGACAAGACCCGGGCGATCGGATGGCGGCCGCCGGGTACCGCGGGTCGGGCTGGGGCGAAAACATCGCGGCCGGCTACGACAGCGCACAGAAGGTCGTCGCGGCCTGGATGCAGAGCGACGGGCACCGCAAGAACATCCTGAACTGCCGGTTCACCACGATCGGCGTCGGGTACGACCCAGGCCAGGTGCGGTCGGACTGGGGACCGGGCAGCTGGGTCCAGGACTTCGGCAGAAGCTGAGACCGGGTAGCCATCGTGGTTGTCATCGTGTCTAGAACACCGAAAGTGGCCAGAACGTTGTTCCAGGGCCACAATGTCCGGCCGATTCACGGTCGGTCGCGGCGGGTAGGTCCTGCCTTGTCATGTTGCCGGACGGTCCTGGGGGGTTCCGGTGAGACGACGTGTGAGGCGTCTCGATCTGGCGAGGCACGTCTTGGGGGCGCGACTTTGAAGGGAACAACGAAATAATGTCCGAGTCCGGCAACGGCCGGTACAAACCACGCAGGAAAGCGACGCGAGCGGCCTCCCGTTCGTCGCGGTCCGGCAACCGGCCCACTCCGCCCGCGGAAACCACCCCGCCCGCACCGCCCGAGCCGCCGCGCTACGCGCCGCGGACCAGCGACGAGTCCCCGTTCTGGGCGAGCGCGCCGAAGGGCGCCACGTCCAGCGAGTCCCCGTTCTGGGCCGGCGGCAACCAGTCACGCCCCGCCACGCCGCAGTACGCCCCGCGCGGCGCGCTGCCCAGCTACACCGCGCCCGACACCGACTCCGGGCTGCCGACTCGACCCACCGAAGAGCCGGCTGCGGGTCTCGGGAGCCGGCGGCCTGCTGGTGGTACGCCGTCGTGGGTCGACCAGTCGATCGCGGGCACGGACCCCGAACCACCGACCCGAGCCCGCCGCGCCGCGCGCACGGAGACCCCTGATCCGGCCCCGGCCCCGCTCGGCGAAACCGCCGGCACCTGGTCCTCCCGCCGAGCCGCCGACGACTGGGCCTCCCTAGGCTCCGCGACTACCTCAGGCACCGACAGCACTTCGCGCTCAAGCAGCACCGCCGGGCAGACACCATCCGCCGGCACCGCCGGGCTGACGGGCGCCGCAGACGACCTAGCCGCAGCCGCCACCCGCCGCTCAACCACCCGCCCCGAACCAGGCACCACAGCGGCCGCAGGTGCATTCAGCACCGGAGCAGCCGCGAGCGCGTACGGTCTCGGCGAATCCGGCCTGGACACACCCCGCACGAGCACATCCAGCACCGGCACAAGCACTTCCGGCGAGAGCGCGTTCGGCGCGGATCGCACGGGCGCAGGTGCGGCTGGTGTTGGTGCGGCGGCGTACGCCGCTGCTGGGTCTGAGGTCGGTGGGGCCGACGCTGGGGCCGAGCACGTTGCTGCTGGTGCTGGCGGGCGTGGGGGGTCTGGGACGGGTCGGCCTGGGTCTGGCGGTCCTGGCGGTAGTGGGCCGGGACGGCGTACTGCGGCTCGGTCCGCGGCGGCTGGGCGGTCTGCTCGTGGCCGTCGTACGGTGATTGCGATTGCTTCTGTGCTGCTGGTGATCACGCCGATCTCGTGGATCCTGCTGCACCAGCCGCAGAACGACGAGGCGGACGCATCCATCCCGATCGTCACCCGCACCGACGACACCTACATCACCCCGACCGCCAAGCCGGCCGTCGCAACCCCCTCGGCCCGAGTCACCGTCCCGCCAACGGCGACCCCCACGGCCACCCCCACCAACACCCCGTCGGCAACCCCCTCGGAAACCCCGACGAACAGCCCGACAAACACACCGACAGACACCCCAACCACCCTGTCCTCCAAGACCCCCACCACCGCACCAACCTCGGCCCCGACGACGCAGCCCACCACAGCACCAACCTCACCGGGCCGCACAGTCCCCACGCCGACCCAGACCACCACAACCACCCCTCCACCACCGGTAGACGGCGGCATGGACGCGAACGAGCAGCAACTGTTCGACCTGATCGACAACGCCCGGGTGGACAACGGTTGTGCACGCCTGAAGGAAGACCCGAGCCTCACCAACAGCGCCGAGGGGACCGCAGGTAGCCGCGCCAAGACCGGCAGCGGCATTGACGACTCCAGCGGGTCCCAGGTGGGCGCCGGCGGCGACAAGATGACCGCACAGCAGGCCTACGACAGGCTGATGTCGACCAGCCGCAGCACCGTTCTGAGCTGCGGCCTGAAGACGCTCGGTGTCGGCTTCGGCACGGCGCCGCGATGCACAGCCAAGCTGCTGGGCATCTGTCTCAGCTCCACCGACCGCAACGCGTGGGTGGCGAACTTCTCGTAGGTGCGGAGCTGTACGCAGGCATAACCCCCCTCTGGCGGGCCTTTGGGCGCTCGAAGTGGGGGTTTTGCCTGCGTGGCGGTTCGAGCAGTGGGACCATGGGGTGACGACCTGGTCCACCGGGAGGTTGGATGTTCGAGCGGGATGATGTGGATCGGGTGGAGCCGGCGCATTTGGGGATTCATCCGGATGCGTTCGCGGAGGAGCGGCTGGATCCGCGGCCTGAGGAGGCCAAGCGGATGGGGTTGAGCCGTCATACCGAGGAAGGCGCCGTGCTGTACTTCGCGTCCTCGCTCGACCGCGGCAAGCCCGCGCACCGGATGATGGCCTGGATCCTGCTGATCACGTTCGCGGCGCCGGTGATCTACATCCTGCTCGTGCTGTAGAACTCCTGCCGATGCCGCTGCGGCGTCGTACCGAGCAACCCGTGGAAGTGGTGCCGCAGCGCGTCGCTGCTCCCGAACCCGCTCTCCGTGGCCACCCGCTCGACCGACAGGTCCGTTGTCTCCAGCAACAACCGTGCCCGGTCCAGCCGCTGCCGCAGCAACCACGCCTGTCCCGAGCTCCCGGTCCGCGCCCGGAACTGCCGGGTGAACGTACGTCGTGACATCGCCACCGCCCCGGCCCACTCGTCCAGCGACACCGGCTGGTCGAGCCGCGCCCGCGCCCACACCATCGCCTTCTCGATCACGTCGTCGGCGGGGTCCGGCGGCACCGGCACCGGGATGTACTGCGCCTGCGATCCACTCCGATGCGGCGCTACCACGATGTCCCGGGCAACCTTCTCCGCCACCTCGACCCCGTGGTGCGTGCGCACCAAGTGCAGGCAGCAATCCAGCGAGGCCGCCGTACCGGCAGATGTGACGAGATCCCCCTGATCCGACCACAGCACGTCGGCGCGCACCTTCAGGTCCGGATACCGCGACCGCAGCTCGTCGGCGAAGCGCCAGTGCGTCACCACCTCACGCCCTTCGGCGAGCCCGCTCTCCGCCACCAGGAACGCCCCGACGCACAGCGCAACCACGGTCGCACCACGCCCGTGCGCCCGCCGGATCGCGTCCAGCAGTACGTCGGACGCGACCAAACCGGGCTCCCAACTCGGCAGCACCACGACATCGGCCCGCTCCATCGCCTCGAGCCCGTGGTCCACCGTGATCCCGAAACCGGCGCTGGTGGCGAACGATCCCGGTTCCTCCGCACAGACGAGTACGTCGTACCGGGACGGCAGCCCGCGGCGTTCGCCGAGCACCAGGCACGGTACGGACAGGTGGAACGGGCTCATCCCGGGATACGCGAGGACCGCCACAGTACGCATGAAGACAGTATGGCCCGATCTTCAGGAACTGTGACTCGCGGGCCAATGGTGAGACGGGCCGCCCGGCCGGAGGATCGTGGTCATGAAGATCACGCACATCGGCGGCCCGACCGCCGTCCTGAACCTCGGCGGCCTCACGTTCCTGATCGACCCGGCCTTCGACGAGCCCCGCGACTACCAGCTCCCGGGCCGGGTGATGACGAAGCTGACCGGCCCGGCGATCCCGGCCGCGGAGCTCGGCCCGATCGACGTCGCGCTGGTCTCGCACGACGAGCACAAGGACAACCTCGACGACGCCGGCCGCGCACTGCTCCCGTCCATCCCGACCGTCCTCTCCACCCCGGGCGCGGCCGTCCGCATCCCCGGCATCCGCGGGCTGAAGAACTGGGAGTCGATCGACCTGCCCCGGCCGGACGGCGGCGTGATCACGGTGACCGGCGTACCCGCGCTGCACGGCCCGGAAGGCGCCGAGGCCGTGGTCGGTTTCGTCACCGGCTTCGTCCTGCAGGGCGAGGGTCTTCCGACCGTCTACGTCTCCGGCGACAACGCGTCACTCGGCCTGGTGAAGGAGATCGCCGACCGGTTCGCCCCGATCGACGTTGCCGTCCTCTTCGCCGGAGCCGCGCGGACAGGGCTGCTCGGCAACGCCAACCTGACCCTCACGTCGACGGACGCGGTCGAGGCCGCGCGGATCCTCGACCGGGCGACGATCGTCCCCGTCCACACCGAGGGCTGGGCCCACTTCAGCGAAGGCCCGGAGCAGCTCGTCGCTGCGTTCCGTGACGCCGGGCTGGAGGACCACGTCAGGCTGCTGGAGCACGGCGTCGCGACGACCCTTGATTGAGGGCTTGACGAGTACGGAGCGTGACGGATAGCGTGCGTCCGCCGGGGGGAACCGGCAGCTTGCATTCATCGGGCCGGGGGGAATTCGGCCCACTGCCAAGGGGGACATTCCTGTGTTCGTACGACGCTTCCGCACGCTCTTTTCCGCTGCCACGGCCGCCGTGGTGCTGGCCGGTACGGCGGCGCTCGCACCACTGCCGGCCGATGCGGCGATCACCGTCGTCCTGAGCGGGATCCAGTACGACCCGCCGGGCGCGGATGTCCGCACCAACGCGCAACTGAACAACGAATTCTTCACGGTGCGCAACATCAGCTCGCGGCCGATCAACCTGTCCGGATTCCGCGTCCTGGACGCCGCCAACCACCTGTTCGTGTTCCCGCGCGGCTACGTGCTTCCGGGCCGGTCGACCGTCATTGTCCGCACCGGCCAGAACCGGAACCGCGCGCTCACGCTGTACTGGAACCAGAGCTGGTACATCTGGAACAACACCGGCGACACCGCCCGCTTCCAGACCCCGGCCGGCAAGACCTTCGACACCTGCACCTACAAAGCAGTAACGGGCCGCTACCGCGTCGGCTGCTAGGCGCGGGTTGCCGGGGCGGGGTCGGTGCCGTCCGGGATCCATTCGTGGACGGTGATCTCGTCGCCGACGGTGATGTTGCCGGGGGCAAGTACTGCGCCCTTGACGCCGAAGCTCACGCCGCCGCCGTAGGCGGGTTCTCGCCGGTACGTCGCCAGCGTCCGGGTCGGTTCCGGCCCGGACTTGGCGCCGGTGGCCTGATCCACGGTCGGCACCGCGCACCGGATCCCGCGCGCGGAGTACCCGATCTCCACCGCACCCGCGGTCATCCGGAGCACCTTGTCCTCGGTGTGCGGTTCGGTCCACCCGGAAACGACCAGGTTCGGCCGGAAGCGGTTCATCGGAATCGCACCGCCGCCGTGTTCGAGAATGCGTGCATTCAGCCCATCGAGTGAGGCCTGCGACGTGATCATCAACGCGTGCGCGTCGCCGAACCCGGTCAGCCCGCGGTTCACGCCCCACCCGGGCCGCTCATGCTCGGGCGTCACGCGAACCAGGGCGGTCGGCGCACCGAGTCGCGCGGTGAACCACTCGTCCGCGGCCGGGTCCTGCACGATGCCTTGCCCGAACCATTTCTCGAACAGGCTGACGTCCCGCCGCTTCCCGTCGTACCTGATCTCGATCTCGAGGTCGGGCGCGCCGGGCGCGGACAGTCGGAGCTCGTCACCGGCGGGTTCGGCGCGCAGCGTGGCCATCGCGGGCAGCTTGCGTTGGCTCAGGAACGTCCCGTCCGGCTGGACCAGCATGAACAGCCGGTCGTTCAGCAGACCGGTCGGTCCGACGTCGGCGGACTCGACGGGGATCCCGGCAAGACCTTTCACCGGGTAGTAGGCCAGGGCGGCAACCTTTGCGACAGACACAGGCACCAGCCTAACCGGCTTGATCTGTTGAAACATGTTGAGTTATGTTTGAACACGTGGAGGATGTCGCAGCTTTCGCCGCCGCCTTGGATCGGGTACGTCGTCAGGCGGGCCTGAGCTACCGCCAATTGGCTGATCGTGCGCACTACTCGCATGCGCATCTGATCCGCGCGACGAGCGGCGAGCACCTTCCGGCCTGGGACGTGGCGGCCGCCTATCTGACCGGCTGTGGAGTCCCGGCGGATCTGCTGCCGGTCTGGCACCGGCGATGGCAGCAGGCGAGCCGCGACCCGCGCGATATCGTCGGCCTGCTGCAGAACGCGGAGAACCTCGAAGACCTGGGAGTCGCGCTAGCAGCGCTAGCCCGACCCCGCTCCTTGCGAACGCTGGAGCAGCACACCGGGATCCCGCGAGCGACGATCCAGGCGTGGTTGCGCGGCACCCGACTCCCCAGTCGCGATCGCCTCGACCACCTCGTCCGGATGATCGGCGCAACCTCGACCGAACGCGCCGCAGTTTCCGAAGCCGTGGAACGTCTCAGCTCCGGAAGACTGAGGCCGGCGCCCGCGGCGTGATGAAGCCTTCCGCGTCGGTCAGCGGGGCCGCTTTGCCGGCGAGCTCCTGCAAAGGCATCACGTCGTACGGCGGTTGCGCCCGCCTGCCCGCATCCGTCAGATCCGGTACGGGTTGCGGTGACGCCACCATGATGACGTTCCCAAAACCCTTGCCCCGCAGGATCTTCCGCTCAGCGAGTACGACGCCCGCGCCAATCACGTCCAGCACCGTCGCCGCCGTACGCCGGATGAACGGCAGCCCGGCCTTCCCGTCGATCAGGTTCGCAATCAATACGCCGGTAGGTCGCAGCACCCGAGCGCACTCACCAAAGAACTCCGCCGTCACGAGATTCGAAGGAACCGCCTCGTGCTCGAAGGCATCCAGGATCACCAGATCCATCGAGTCGTCGTACAACTCGGTGATCCCCGCCCGCCCGGTGACCGGGCGAACCTTGATCCCGGACCGCTTCGGCAACGGCAGCGCCTCACGCACGAACTCGGTCAGATCCTCATCGGGCTCGAGCACGATCTGCCGGGACCGCGGCCGCGTCACGGCGACGTACCGCGGCAAGCTCAGCGCGGCCCCGCCGACATGCGCGACCGCGACCGGCTGACGCCGTGGCGCGACCGCGTCCACAACGTCGCCGATCCGGCGCATGTACTCGAACGACAGGTTCCCCGGGTCGGCCAGATCCACCTGCGACTGCGGCGACCCGTCGACCCGCAGCACGAACGTCCCATCGGCCTGAGCCTCGACGCTCGCGATCCCGGAGGCGGTCCTACGTTCCACCCGCCCATCCTGTCAGCTACTTGGATTCACGTTCCTCCGCCACCGCGACGTCGGTGTTGTCGGTGAAGAGCCCGTCGATCCCGGCCTTGCGGTACGCCGCGATCTCGCCGAACAGGTTGCCCGAGTCCGCCGGCACCGCCGAGCTGTCGAACTCGGCCGGCAGGAACGTGTTCTCGACCCGGAACGTGTACGGGTGCACGACCAGACCGGCCTTGTGCGCGTCGGCGACCAGCGCGGTCGGCTTCCCGAGCTTGCCGGTCGCGTCGAGCGGAATCACCTGGTCCTTGCTCGGCCCAACTCCCTCGGCGTACGTCGCCACCTCGCGCAAGCCGGTGGCGCTGACGATGTCGGCGTACGTGCGCTTGTCACCGGAGACCACGAAGTCGTACGGCGCACCGCTCGAGCTGGTCAGCTGCACCAGCGGGACGCGGAGCTCCTTGTGCAGCGCCTTCAGGTTCGAGACCTCGAAGGATTGCACGAACACCTTCGCTCCGGGGCGGTTCAGGCCGTTGCGGTTCAGCGTCCGCACCAGCTCGGGCTCGAGCGCGAGACCCTGCTGACGGAAGTACGTCGGGTGCTTGGTCTCCGGGTAGATGCCGATCGGGCGGCCGAGTTCCTTGGAGAGCCGCTTGCTGAGGTCGATCACTTCCTGGAAGGTCGGGATCTGGTAGTGCCCGTTGAACACGGTGTTGTGCTGCCGGACCGCCGGGATCCGCTCGACCGCGCGCAGCGTCTTCAGCTCGGCCAGCGTGAAGTCCTCGGTGAACCAGCCGGTGACCGCGACCCCGTCGAGCAGCTTGGTCTTCTTCCGGCCCACGAACTCGGGGTGGTTCGCGACGTCCGTCGTACCGCCGATCTCCGGCTCGTGCCGCGCGACCAGCACCCGGTCCTTGGTGGTGACCAGGTCGGGCTCGATGAAGTCGGCGCCCATCCGGGCGGCCAGCTCGTACGACGCGAGCGTGTGCTCGGGCCGGTACCCGGACGCACCGCGGTGCCCGACGATCACGAAGTCGTCGCGCTTGTCCGTCTGCACCGACTGCTCCGTCTGCGCCGACTGCTCTGAATGCGCCGAGTGCACGGTCTGCGGGACGAGCACCGACGCGGTCACGGCGAGCGCCGAGACGGCGACCGGCACCAGCCGGGCGGACAGCTTCATGATGATTCTCCTTACGGGTCAGGAACTGGGAGCTACCCTCGGGCACCGCTGCGGCGGACCGACGTACGCCGGATGACCGGCCGGTGAATGATCCATCGAGATGTGAGGTATTACGCCCTGCCCCAGCGTTGGGCTGAGACACCTGGCTTGCTAGCGTCCCAAGCACACAATCGGATGAGCTAGGAGCCTGTCGTGAGCACTACACCGGTGAAGGTGGCCGTTACCGGGGCCGCAGGGAATATCGGTTACAGCCTGCTGTTCCGGATCGCGAGCGGCGCGCTGCTCGGGCCGGACACGCCGGTGGAGCTGCGGCTGCTGGAGATCACCCCGGCGCTGAAGGCGCTCGAGGGCGTCGTGATGGAGCTCGACGACAGCGCGTTCCCGACGCTCGCCGGGATCGAGATCGGCGACGACCCGAACGTCGTCTTCGACGGTGTCAACGTCGCGCTGCTGGTGGGCGCGCGGCCGCGGACCAAGGGGATGGAGCGCGGCGACCTGCTGGAGGCGAACGGCGCGATCTTCACCGTCCAGGGCAAGGCGCTGAACGACCACGCCGCCGACGACATCCGGATCACCGTCACCGGCAACCCGGCGAACACCAACGCGCTGATCGCGAAGAGCAACGCGCCGGACATCCCGGCCGAGCGGTTCTCGGCGCTGACCCGGCTGGACCACAACCGGGCGCTGGCGCAGCTGGCGAAGAAGACCGGCAGCCCGGTCACCGACATCAAGAAGCTGACGATCTGGGGCAACCACTCCTCCACCCAGTACCCGGACATCTTCCACGCCGAGATCGCCGGGAAGAGCGCGGTCGAGGTGATCAACGACCAGGACTGGGTGGAGAACGACTTCCTCCCAACCACGCAGAAGCGCGGCGCCGCGATCATCGAGGCCCGCGGCGCGTCGTCGGCGGCCTCCGCGGCGGCCGCCACCATCGACCACACCCGCGACTGGCTGAAGGGCTCGGCCGAGGGTGACTGGCTGTCGATGGCGGTCGTCTCCGACGGTTCGTACGACGTACCGGAAGGCCTGATCTCGTCGTTCCCGGTGACCGCCAAGGACGGCAACTGGGAGATCGTCCAGGGCCTGGAGATCAACGAGTTCTCCCGCGGCAAGATCGACGCCTCGACCGCCGAGCTCGGCGAGGAGCGCGCCGCCGTGAAGGACCTCGGCCTGATCGGCTGACAGCTCGCCTGACAGAACGGCCCCCGGGATGTGCTCCGAGGGCCGTTCTGCTGATCACCGCAGGTTGTAGGCGGCGATCACGGTTTGCGTCGTGCTGTTCCCGGCCGCGTCCGTCGCGGTGGCGCGCAGCGAGACGGTCTTGCCGGCCGGCGTCGGGAAGATCGCCTTGCCGCCGGCGACCGGTGCCTGACGCCAGGTCGCTCCGGCGTCGTCGGAGTACTCGATCTTCACCTTTGTCACGCCCTTGACCTCGTACGGCAACACCGTGACCGGCTTGCGTGTCATGGTGTTGCTCCCGTCCACCTCCGGCCGGAATGTGACGGTGTAGATCGGGACGCTCGTCCGGTCCGCCGACGACGTGAACGTCGCCTCCAGATCGGTCCGCGTCGAGAACGGCCACAGCGCCTGCGTGCCGGTCGTGACCAGCTTGTACGACGCCTTACCGGCGGGCAGGTCCGCGACGTCGACGTTGCCGAAGTACGGCGTGGACGCGATCTCGGTCCCGTCGCGGTAGAGCTTCGTACTCGCCGACGTCCTGGTGATGGAGCCGACATGCCCGTCCGCGTCGGTGAGGCCGTACAGCGCGATGTTCAGCGCATTTCCCGACCGCGTCGCGGCGTACAGCGACGGCACGAACGTGGCCGCGTTCCACCGCTCCTGGTAGTACCGGCCGGCCTTGTACAGCACCGGCTTCCCCTCCAGGCGCCACTTCGGGAACGGGAGGTCCGAACCGTCCGTGTCCTCCTCGACCCGGCCGGACCAGCCGTACTGCGTGTCGTCGAGGTAGTACCGGATGGTCCGCGGTACGTCGAGACGGATCACGCGGGCCCAGCCACCGCCGCCGTCCGGCATCACCGGGTGCAGCATCCTGAACACCCGGGGATCCGCGGTCGCGTTGACCGTGCTGTCCACCGTCGCGAGGTCGGACTGCTTCACCTGCCGGTCGAATCCGGTGGGGAACTCGCCCGGGAAGTAGTTCGCGATCCCGTACAGGTACGGCGTGTTCGTGAACAACCCGTCCGCACCCCGCACACCCCACTGCGACGTGACGTGCCCGGTCAGCTCGGCCGCGGACAGCCGCGGGCCGGCGCTGTACGTGTACATCGTCCCGGACAGGAACCCGCCCGCGGAGTAGATGTACGTGCCGTCCTTGGTCTTCCGGTCGAAGCCGATGTCCGAGTTGGCCTGCTTCGCGTCGGCCTTCGGCACCGACGTGGTGACCGGCTTCGCCTTCCGCGCATCGAGGACGACCGTCTGGTCCGAGGTGAGCTTCACACTGGGCGCGGTCAGGATGAAGAAGATCCAGTCCTCCGGTCCGCGCTCGAACTCCTGGAACTGGTCGACCGTGTACTCGCCCTGCGGCAGCCTGAGCGTCACCGTCCCGGTCTCGTCCGGCGAGTACATGTCGTGCTGGTCATTGTCGATGCCGGTCAGCGTCATCGGGTAGTCCGGGTCCGGTGCACCGTCGGGCCGGATCAGCTTGACGGTCAGGTTGTACGTCGGACCTTCCTTGTCCACACCCACCGGTACGACGACCGTCTGGCCGCCCCCGGTGGCCATGATCCGACCGCTGTACAGCCCATCCGCCCCGCCGAGCGCGGTGTCCGACGTCGCCTGTACGGACGCCGTACCACCCGCCGGGACGGTCACCGAGTCGGCGCTCAGCTTCAGCGCACCGGCAGGAGCCGCCGCGCCGTCGGGACCGTTCAGCACCGACGTCAGCGACAGCGTGACGGCCGCGTCGCCCAGGTTGCGGAACGTCAGGTCGCGCGTGACCGGCTGGTCATCGGAGTGCGGGTACGACGCCTTCCCGAAGGACACGTTGCCGGACTCGGCTACCACGCTCTGCTTGATCGCCGTGGTCAGGTCGATCCGCCCCGCGCCCTGCTGGAATGCCGTCTGATCGGCCGCGACCTTCGCCGATCCCATCAACGCCGCCTTCACCTCGGCCGGCGTCCAGGACGGGTGCTCCTGCAGCAGAATCGCTGCAGCGCCGGCGGTGTGAGGCGTCGCCATCGACGTACCGGAGAGCCGCAGGTACTGGTCGCCGACCGGTTCACCGATCGACGAGTCCTTCGACTTCGCCGCCACGATGTCCGTGCCCGGCGCGGTCACGTCCGGCTTCAGCGCGCTGTCGCCGACCCGCGGCCCGCGGCTCGACGTCTCGTTGAGCTGGTCCTGCTTGGTCACGTTGCCGACCGTCAGCGCCGCGTCCGCACTGCCCGGCGAGCTGATCGTCCCGTCCCCCGGACCTTCGTTGCCGGCGGCAATCACAAACAAGGTGCCGGACTGCGCGGTCAGCCGGTTCACGGCCTCCTCGACCGGGTCGAGCTCCGGCGTGTCCTGGCCGCCGATGCTGAGGTTGACGATCTTCGCCTTGACCTCGTTCGCGGCCCATTCCATCCCGGCGAGGATCGCGGACTCGTCGCAGCCCCAGACCTCGCAGATCTTGCCGTCGTAGATGCGCGCGTCCGGCGCCACGCCTTTGTAGCGCCCGTCCGACGCGGCACCGGTGCCGGCGATCGTCGACGCGACGTGCGTACCGTGGCCGACCAGGTCGTCGGCCGACTCCGTGGTGAAGTTCTTCTCCCCCGCGATCTGCGTCGCGAGGTCCGGGTGGGTCGCGTCGACACCGGAGTCGAGCACCGCGACCGACACGCCCTTGCCGGTGTACCCGGCCTGCCACGCGACCGGTCCGCCGATCTGCGGCACCGACTGGTCCAGCAGCAACTTCCGCTTACCGTCCAGCCACAACTTGCTGAACCCGGCCGAACTCATGAACGCCTTGGTGTTGCTCTTGCTGACCTTCATCGCCGTGCCGCTGATCGACGGCAACTGCCGCGTGACCCGCGCTCCGGCCGGTACGGCGCGCTTCGCAGTGCCGGCGTACGTCGTCAGCACCGGGATGGTGCTCGTCGACGCGTCGTCGTACCCGTCCTTCACCAACTCGGCGACATCGAAGAGCCGGCGGTCGATCCGGCCGTTCCCGACTGCCTTGTAGACGTCGGCCGGGATCACGTAGGCGTGACCCCGGACGCGGTAGGTGTTGAAGCCGACGTGTTCACGGCCGGCGCCGGGCTCGACGGTCGCCTTGGTCACGTCTCCGCCGGGCAGCAGCACCCGGTCGCCGGTGATCAGCGTGACGCTGACGTCCTTGCCCTGTTTGTTCCCCTCTGTCCTGACCGCTGCGGCCGCAGTGGGTGTCAGCACCCCGACGGCAAGGCCCGCGACCGCCAGGACGGCGATCGCGGGCTTTCCTCTGCGCGTGGATCTCGAACTCACAGCCTCACCCCAAAAAGTCGGTTGTCTGCGCAACACCTAGAACGCGGCAACCGGTCTCCGGGGTTGCGTCGTCAGCGCATCGCGTAGGACCTGATAACGGTGAGGTCCGTAACGTTGCCGGCGCCGTCGACCAGGTGCGACCGCAGCGAGACGGACTTTCCGGCCGGCGTCTGGAAGATCGCCTTGTACCGGCCGTGACCCATCGGCGCGACCGCGGCGTTCTTCCAGGTCTTACCGTCGTCGCCGGACACCTGGACCGTCAGCTTGCGAATCACCGGCAGCTGCTGCCCAGCCTGCGGGCTCACCACGACGGGCAGCACAGTCACCGGCTTGCGCTCGGCCACGTTGTGATCGTCCACCGTGGGCTGGTAGCGGATGCCCAGCAGCGGCAGCCTGGTCTCCTCGGACGTGGCCGCCGAACTGAACGTCCACCGCAGATCCGTCCGGGTCGCGAACGGGCTCTTCGACTGCGTCTGCGTCGACTCCAGCGTGTACGTCGTCTTCGCCGCAGGCAGGTCGGACGCTTCGACGTACCCGAAGTACGGCGACTCGGCGACGACCTTCCCGTCCTGGATCAGCTTGCTGGACTCGGAGTCGGTGGCGACGAACCCACCGTTCCCGTCCGCGTCACCGAGACCGAAGGCGGACAGGAACAGGTTGTTCTCGAGTCGGACCGCCGCGTCCGGCGCAATCGAGAAGGCCGCCGCGTTGAACCGCTCGTCGTACGACTTCCCGGCCCGGTACGCCTTCGACGGCGAGATCAGCCGGCTGATCGTCTGCGGGAACGGGTCCTCCGGGTCGGTGCTCGGGATGATCTCGTCGACCTCTGTCTGCCAGGTGGCCGGCTTGCCGTCGACGTACGCCGTCGTGGTCAGCGGCGCCTTGCCGTACGTCAGCCCGACCGCCCAACCGCCGCCCATCCCCGGCGCGTTGCCGAACACGACCCGTTCGTGATCGCGGTCGCTGGTGGCGTTGACGGTCTGCCGGAGCGTGGCCTGCTCCTTCGCCTTGACGGCCCGCACGAACCCCGTCGGGAACACTCCCGGGAACGTGTCGAGCTGACCGACGATGTACGGCGAGTTGTTGAACGTCCCGTCCGCGTCCGGCTTCGCCCACTGCGACGCGACATGGCCGGTCAACTGCTCGGGCGGGAACACCGACGATCCCACCTGCGCGGAATACATCGCCCCGAATCCGAACGACAGACTGGCGTAGCTCAGTCCGAACTGACCGTCTGCAGACTTCCGGTCGAACCCGACGTCGGCGAGCGCGGCCTCCGCGCCGGCCTGCGGCACGGTCACCTTGACCGGCTTCGTCGTCCGCGCGTCGAACACCACCGTGGTGTCCTCGGTGAGCTCGACCGACGGCTGCAGCAGCCCGTAGCTGGCGAAGTCGCCGTTCGGCAGCTCGACGAACTGGTTGCTCTGCACCAGGTACTCGCCCTTCAGCAACCGCAGCGTGAGCGTGTCGGTACCGTCGCCCAGGAACTGGAACAGGTTCCGGTCCATCGCGGACAGGGCGCCCGCGAACTCGGTCGGCTTTCCGTCCGCGCCGATCGCCTTCAGGGTGAGGTTGTAGCTCTCCTTCTCCTTGTCCACGCCGATCGCCGACGTGACGCTGACGTCGCCCGCGGCCGCGGTGAGGCGGCCGGAGTACGTGCCGTCCGGACCGTCGTGCTTGGTGTTCGAGGTCGCCTGGACCGTGGCGGTGCCGCCCGCCGGGACGGTGACCGTCGTCGCACTCAGCTTGAGGGCGTCCGCCGGAGCGGGGCTGCCGTCCGGTCCGTTCAACGACGCGGCCAGGTTGAGCGTCACCGCCTGGTCGCCGAGGTTCCGGTACGTCACGGTCTTGGTGACCGGGGCGTCGTCGTCGTGCGGCCAGACCGCCGTACCGAACGAGATGTTGCCGGGTTCGGCGATCACGGTCTGCTTGATGCCCTTGGCAACATCCACCCGGCCGGCGCCCTGCTCGAACGCGGTCTGGTCCGCGGCCGGCTTGGCCGAACCCATCAGCGCGCCCTTGAGCTCGGCGGCCTTCCAGTTCGGGTGCTCCTGCGCGAGGATCGCGGCCGATCCCACCACGTGCGGCGTCGCCATCGACGTACCGTCGAGACGCAGGTAGTCGTCGCCGACCGGCTCGCCGATGATCGAGTCCTTCGCCTTCGCGGCGACGATCGAAACCCCCGGCGCGCTGATGTCCGGCTTCACCGCGCCGTCGCCGACGCGCGGGCCGCGGCTGGAGAAGTCGGCCAGCTGGTTCTGCTTGTCGACCGCGCCGACGGTGAGCGCGGCGTCCGCGCTGCCCGGCGATCCGATGGTCTGCTCACCCGGGCCGTCGTTGCCGGCGGCAATCACGAACAGGGTGCCGGTCTGCGCGGTGAGCCGGTTCACGGCCTCCTCGAGCGGGTCGATCCCTGGGGTGTCGGTGCCGCCGAGGCTCAGTTGACGACCTTGGCCTTGACCTCGGTCGCGGCCCACTCCATCCCGGCCAGGATCGCGGAGTCCGGGCAGCTGCCGAAGTCGTCGCAGACCTTGCCGTCGTACAGCCTCGCGTCCGGGGCCACGCCCTTGTACTTGCCGCTCGACGCGGCCGCCGTACCGGCGATCGTTGAGGCGACGTGCGTACCGTGACCGAAGTGGTCGCCGTCAGGTGCGTCGGTGAAGTTCTTGCCGCCGACCACCTGGGCGGCGAGGTCGGGGTGCGACTTGTCGATCCCGGTGTCGAGGACCGCGACCGGGATGCCCTGGCCGGTGTAGCCCGCCTGCCAGGCGGTCGGCGCGCCGATCTGCGGGACCGACTGGTCCAGCGTGACCTTGCGCTTGCCGTCGAGCCAGATCTTGTCGATGCCAGCCGCGTCCAGCACCTTGGAGTCCTTGGTGACCTTCAGCGCGGCGCCGTTGATGACGGGCAGCTGACGCGCGACAGTCGCTCCCGGTATGGCGGCACGCTTCTGCGCCTTGCCGCCGTACGTGACGATCAGCGGCAGCGTCTCGTCGTACCCGTCTTTGAGCAGCGCTGTCACGTCGAACAGGCGGCTGTCGAGCTTCCCGCCGGCCAGGCGCGCGCTGACGTCGGACGGTACGACGTACAAGTGGTCTTTCAGCCGGTACGAGCTGAACGCGACGTCGGTCCGGCCCTTGCCGGGCCGGATCATGGCGCGGGCGGGGTCGCCGCCGCGCAGGGTGACCCGGTCGCCGGTGATCAGCGTGACGCTCTGGTCTTTGCCCTGCACGGGGGCTGGATTGGCTTGCGGGCCGGCTACTGCCTGGCCCGGGGTAGTGAGCCCGAAGGCGGCGATCAAGGCGACGGCGGCAACGCCGAGGCGCCTCGATCGTGGTGTGGATACCACGATGAGTCCCTCCCGATCGGTTGTCCTCACAGCGGGCCGCACTAGACCACTCACAGAGCGGAGTCGCGCGGCCACTCACCGATAGATGTCCGGACCCTATCGAATGGTTGCCAGAACCACTTGCCACGGCAGGTTGTTGCCTCGTCACTGCCCGTAAGGGCAGGCGGGTCAGGCGGCGGGTTCAGGCGGGCGGGGCAACCGTGGCGTCGGCCTGGCCGGAGGCGGCGAGGGACGCGGCGATGAAGCCTGAGGACTTCAGATCCTCGATCAGGTCGTGCAGGTAGGCGACCGTGTCCGGGTGCTTGGACTTCGCGGTGCCGACGGCCTGCTGGATCTGCATGAACCGCTCGTCGATCAGGCGCAGCTCCGGGTGCTCGGCGACGTACCGGGTGATCGGCTGCCGGATGCCGGCGGCGACCTCGAGACCCTCGTCGCGGAACACGTCGACACCCTCCGCCCCGCGGACAACCGTTGCCTGCTGCAACGTCCTGGTCAGGTAGAGGTCGTACGCCGACCCCTGCTTCACCCCGATCCGCACCCTCGGCGCATCCACCTCGGCGACCGCGGTCAGCTTGGAGTCCTGTGGTACGGCGAACACGCCCTCGATCACGACGTACGGCGCCGTGAACGCCACCTCGGCCGCCCGCGCCGGGTCGATCGCGAGAAAGCAGAGATCCGCCTGCCCGGTCGTCATCGCCTCGAACGACTTCCGCGCCGCATCGAAACACACCAACTCCAACGACACCCCCAACCGCCGCGCCAACTCCCGCGCAACATCAACAGTCACCCCACCCGGTGCCTCCACCGTCCCCTGCGCCAACACCGGATTCCCCAGATTGATCGAGGCCCTCAGAACCCCATCCGATGCCAGATCCGCAGCCACAGTCGTCATACCGCCGACCCTATCCATGCCCTGCGGCCGAACCAGCCGACGACTGACGAATCTCGTCAGTCGTGATCCCGGAGGATCCTGGTCACGCCCTAGTTTTTGCAGAGACATTGCTTAAGTCGGTCGGTGGTCCTACTGTGTGCGCAGGAACCGTCCGATGGGGGTGTTATGAGGCGTCGGAGTGTGGGGCTGCTGATGGCGGCTGCGATGGTCGTACCAACGACTGCCGCCGTACCTGCGGAAGCGCACGGCAGCACCAAAAGAGTGGTGGGGTACTACACCAACTGGAGTGGGTACGGCCGGAACTTTCTGGTCAGCGATCTGGTGAAGAACGGGTCCGCGGCCCGGCTGACCCAGATCAACTACGCGTTCGGATTCGTCGACGCCCAGGGGAACTGCCTCAGCAGCGACCCGTGGGCCGACTACCAGCGACCGTTCACCGCCGAGCAGAGCGTCAACGGCAAGGCCGACGAGCCCGGACAGGTGCTCAACGGCAACCTCAATCAGCTCAAGCAGCTGAAGCAGAAGTACCCGAAGCTCCGGATCAGCATCTCGCTCGGCGGCTGGACCGGCTCGGCGCACTTCTCCGACGCGGCGCTCACACCGGCCTCGCGGGCCGCGCACGTGAAGTCGTGCCTCGACCTGTGGCTGAAGGGCAACCTCCCGGATCTTCCTGCCGGCACCGCGAAGGGCATCTTCACCGGCATCGACCTGGACTGGGAATGGCCTGCCAGCGAAGGCAACCCGGGCAACGTGATCCGGCCGGAGGACAAGCAGAACTTCACCGCGCTGGTGCACGAGTACCGCAAGCAACTCGACCGGTTGCCGGGCAGGCACGACCTGACCGCGTTCCTGCCTGCGAACCCGGCGATGATCGACCGCGGCTTCGAGGTCCGTCAGCTGTTCAAGGACCTGACGTTCGGTACGACGCAGGGGTACGACTACCACGGTCCGTGGGAGACGCTCACCAACCAGCAGTCCGCGATCGACGGACCGGCAGGCGATCCGACGACCCCGGAGTTCAGCTCACAGGTGACGATCGACGCCTATCTGGCCCGCGGCGCACCACGGAGCAAGCTGGTGATGGGCGTGCCGTTCTACTCGCACGGCTGGACCGGCGTGACAGACCAGAACCATGGTCTCTTCCAACCGTCGACCGGTCCGGCGCCCTCGACGTTCGACGCCGGCACCGAGGACTACCGCTACCTGAAGGCCCAGTTGGCGAACTACACGGTCTACCGCGACAACCGCGCCGGTTTCGCCTGGCTGTTCGACGGTACGACGTTCTGGACCTGGGACGACCCGGTCGAGATGAAACGCAAAGCGCAGTACATCTCGCACCGCGACCTGGGCGGCGCGATGATCTGGTCACTCGACGGCGACACCGCAAATGGGGAGCTGATTTCAGCGTTGCACCGTAACCTTCGCTGAGTGGATCTGAATCTTCTCCAGGATCGGTTCGGCGCCGACGGCGCCGAACCGGTCCACGTCGGTTGCTCCGGGGCGACGGTCGTCCGGCTCGAGCGCGGGCCGGAACGCCTCTACTACAAGGCCGGCCCCGGCGTCTCCGACGAGGCGGACCGACTGGCATGGCTCGGCGCGACCGGCTTCCCCTGCCCGCGCATCGTTGACCAAGGCAACAACTGGCTGCTGACCACGGAGCTGTCCGGCCGCGACGCGTCCCAACCGTGGCCGGCGCGCGACCGTCCCGCCGTACTCGCGGCGATCGCTTTGGGCCTGCGGGCTCTGGACGAGTTGACTGGTTGCCCGTTCGTCTCGCCCTTCCCCGGATCCGGCACCGCCGTGACCCACGGGGACTACGCGGTGCCGAACGTCTTCATCGACCCGACGACACTGCGCTTCACCGGCGTCCTGGATCTCAGTCGACTCGGTGCCGGCGACCGGTACGTCGATCTTTCGTTGATGTTCAAGAGCCTGCGCGGCACACTCAACCCGCAGTACGGCGGACCGCCCGCGGCGCGACGTTTCGTCGAGCTGTACGGCGGGGATCCGGACGACCCGCGCATCGAGCACTACATCACGCTCGACGACACCGGCGACTACTTGCCCTGATAGGCACGGCGGTAGGCGCTCGGGGTGGTGTTGAGTGCGGCACGGAATCTTCTGCGTAGATTGGTCGCGGACGAGAGGCCGACCCGGGTGGCGATGGCGTCGACGGAAAGTTCCGTTTCCTCCAGCAGAACACGTGTTCTGGCGATCCGCTGGGCCAGCAACCACTGCCCCGGCGCCGCACCCAACTGCTCCTCGAACCGCCGCGCCAGCGTCCGCGGCGAGACGTTCACCCGCCGAGCGAGATCCTCGACCGTGATCGGCTTGTGCAGGCGCTCAACAGCCCAATCCAGAACCGCACCCAACGACTCACCCGCCGCCGCGCCCCGTCTCCCGGCCGGAAACCCCTCCGCACCTCTGTTCATCAGTTCTGGGCCCTCGGAGCGGTACTGCAACTGACCACCTTCGCGATGCGGCGGCATCACCATCCGTCGAGCGACCCACGACGCATAGGACGCTCCGTGATCGCGGCGCACCAGATGCAGACACAGATCGATCCCGGTCCCTGACCCGCCACTCGTCGCCACATCCCCGTGGTCGACGTACAGCACGTCCGGATCCACTTGGACCGCGGGGAATCGGCGCTGCAGTTCGTCGGCGTACCGCCAATGCGTCGCGACCCGGCGCCCGTCGAGCACCCCGGTCGCGGCCAGCAGGTACGCACCCGAGCAGATGCTGACGAGTCGCGCCCCGCGCCGATGGGCTCGCGTGAGCGCACGCAGTACCTGCTCGGACGGCTCGCGATTGATCGGCAGCCAACCTGGCACGACGATCGTGTCGGCGCGGTCGAGTGCTCGCATGCCGGACCTGACCACCATGTCGAAACCCTCGGTGGTGCGGAGGTTTCCGGGGTGTTCGGTGCAGACGCCGAAGCGGTACGGCGGATCGCGGAAGACCGCCGCCGCACACCCGAGCTCGAAGCTGGCCTGCGGCGCGGTCACCAATGCGACGACGCGGTGCATGGCAGAAAAGTACCTGATCGGGACTTTCCTGACACTGGGACAAGCCGGTGCACGGCGCGACGATCGGAGGCATGGAGAACTACGAGTGGGCGTCGGTCGACGACGCACCAGTCCGCGAACTGTTTCCCGGCATCAGATTGCGGCCGCTGTGGTCGGGAGCGGTCGCCAAGGCGTTCGTGCTGCAGATGGATCCGGGATCGAGCTGGCAAGGCATCGACGTACACGATCCCGGTCCGGAGGAAGTCTTCGTCGTCGACGGCGTGTTCAACGACGGTGACCGCGACTACCCGGCCGGTTCGTTCATCCACGCCCCAGCCGGGTCGTCGCACGTTCCGCAGTCCGCGCAGGGCTGCACGTTGTTCCTGTTCTACCCCGAGGGCTGATCAGGGCTTGTCGAGCTGCACCACGTCGAAGTCCGTCCCGGGCGGCGCCCCGGGCCCGAACGGCGGCGGGAAGCCGAGGTCGAAGCGGCCGTTGACCAGCGCCAGCCGGTTGCCGTCCTCGGCGACGGTGGTCGGCACCCGGAACAGCGAATTGGTGACGGCGGCAACGATCTCGCCGCTGGTCAGATCCGCACTCAGCTCGATCTTGACGAGGCGGTTGGCGAAGTTCTCCACCACCCACAGGTTCCTGCCGTCGAGCAGGATGCCGTCCGGCGTACCGGGTGTGATCGCGCCACCGGTGATCGCGATGGCCCGGCTCGCGCCGCTCTCGGGATCGACCAGGTACATCGTCGCGCGCGAGGAGTGACCGACGATCAGGTGCTTGCCGTCCCGGGTGGCGTCGATGCCGTTCCAGTTCGGGAAGTCCCCTATGACGGCTGCCGGACCGCTGTAGGGGATGGTCTGCGGGGCGCCGATCCGGCCGCCGGGCCCGATCGGGACCTTGTAGAACACCGGGCTGAAGGTGTCGGTGAAGTACGCCGCGTCGTGGGTGACTACGACGTCGTTGATCAGAGTGCCGGCCACCGAACTGAGCACGAGGTCGGCGACCGTCGACCCGTCGCGGGTGCTGTAGACGTAGCCGTGACCGGTAGGCCCGCCCGCGACCCAGAGCCGCTGTGCGGCTCGCTCGACCTTCATCCCGGCGGCGATCCGGCCCGGCGGCGCGTCGACGAAGATCGCGCCCTCGCCGGTCCGCAGGCTGCCGCGATAGATGTCACCGCTGCGCAGCGAACCGGCGTAGAACGTGCTCTCCGGGCCGGTGGCGATGCCCTCCGGCTGGAAGTCCACCGGCAACGGAATCGATGCCGGGAACGGTGCGGCCGCGGCGACCGTCAGTGCTACCGCGGACACGATCAGCGCAAGTTTCCGCAAGTACGACATGATGCCCCCTGCAACTTCCCGAATCCCCTTGCTGCGAAGGTAGATCCGGGGGTTGCCGGTGTCCAGGGCGGGACTATTCGGTACTGCGGAGTTCCGTCGGGGCGCCGTGGACCGCGGGGATGCTGCCGAGCTTGCCGGCCTGGAAGTCCTCGAAGGCCTGGATGACCTCGGCGCGGGTGTTCATCACGAACGGACCGGCCATCGCGACCGGCTCGCGGATCGGGCGGCCGCCGATCACCAGTACGTCGAGGTTCGGCTCCGCTTGCGGCTGCGTCGTACCCGCCGCCGTACGGATCGTGTCACCGGGACCGAAGACGGCCAGCTGACCCTTGCGGATCGGGCGCCGCTCGGCGCCGACGGTGCCCTGACCGGCCAGCACGTAGACGAGCGCGTTGTACTCCGGCTGCCACGGGAGCACCATCTCCGCGCCGGGGCTGACCGTCGCGTGCACCAACGTGATCGGGGTGTGGGTCGAACCAGGCCCGTTGTGACCGTCAACCGAGCCGGCGATCACGCGGATCAGCGAACCGCCGTCCGGCGTGGACAGCAGCGCGGAGTCACCGCCGCGGATGTCCTGGTAGCGCGGCGGAGCCCACTTGAGCGCCTTCGGCAGGTTCACCCAGAGCTGGATGCCGTGGAACAGGCCACCGCTCATCACCAGGTGCTCGGGCGGCGTCTCGATGTGCAGCAGGCCGCTGCCCGCGGTCATCCACTGCGTGTCGCCGTTGGAGATGACACCGCCGCCACCGTTGGAGTCCTGGTGCTCCATGATCCCGTCGAGCATGTACGTGACGGTCTCGAAGCCGCGGTGCGGGTGCCACGGCGTGCCCTTCGGCTCACCCGGCGCGTACTCGACCTCACCCATCTGGTCCATGTGAATGAACGGGTCCAGGTCACGGAGATCGACGCCCGCGAACGCCCGCCGTACCGGAAAGCCCTCGCCCTCATACCCGCTCGGCGCAGACGTCACCGACTTCACCGAACGCTCGTTCACCGACTCCTGCGCACCGATGCGGGGCAGAACAGTGATGTCACTGACGGTCACGGCGGGCATGATGTGCTCCTCGCTGATTGGTAGTTCAACAATAAACTACCTCCCCGAACCACGGCAAGAGCCCAGGCATTCCCGGCTCACAGGAAGCTTCCAGGGAACGTCCAGGGTTGCCGGAGACGCAGTTGGCACCGATCGCGGGTAGTGCGCTGGCGTTGACGCCGGTCGCCGTACTGATGTTCCGGTTCAACAACCCGGATGCGTTGCTCGTGCTGCTGATGGTGGCCGCGGCGTACTTCGTCGTACGGTCGCTGTCGCACGCTTCGGCGCGGTGGTTGATGCTGGCCGGGGTGGCGATCGGGTTCGCGTTCCTGACCAAGATGGGGCAGGCGCTGCTGGTGCTGCCGGCCTTCACGCTGGTGTACCTGATCGCGGCGCCGACGTCGTTCCGCCGGCGGTTGCTGCATCTGCTCGGCGCGCTCGGTGCGCTGATCGTGAGTGCCGGTTGGTACGTCGCACTCGTCGAACTGTGGCCCGCATCGAGCCGCCCCTATATCGGTGGGTCGACCAACAACTCGCTGCTCGAACTTGCCCTTGGCTACAACGGCCTCGGGCGGCTGCTGGGTGGTTCGGGTAATGGCGGTGGTGGCGGTGGAAGTGCGAACACGGGGTTCGGTGGAAGCACCGGGATCACCAGGATGTTCGGGTCCGCGTTCGGCACCGAGATCTCCTGGTTGTTGCCTGCGGCATTGATCGCGCTGGTCGGCGGACTGTGGCTGACGCGTCGGCCAGCAGTGAGCTGCCTGCTCTGCTGTCGAAGACCACCACGACCTGGGCCGCCGCAACCAGCGGCTCCCAGTCCGCAGCCTCGCTCGAGCTCGCCACCGGCAAGTCCGTCATCGCCATCGGCGGCTTCAGCGGCACCGACGACGCACCCACCCTCGCCCAGTTCAAGCAGTGGGTGGCCGAAGGCAAGATCTCGTACTACATCTCCGGCAGCCAGGGCGGCGGCGGTCGCAGCGGCTCCTCCGCGGCCAGCGAGATCCAGTCCTGGGTCGAGTCCAACTACACGGCGACCACCGTAGGCAGCACCACCGTCTACAAGCTGGTGAGCTGACCCCCAGCCCATCACAATCGCCCGCCTCGGCCGGGCGGCCCACGTGGCCGCCCGGCCGAGCACCATTTGTGATGGCCTGGCGATCCGGGTAGGGGGCCGGAGTGGGTGCGTGGCAGACTCTGGGGTCGTGACGGCGCAGATTCTGGATGGTAAGGCGACGGCGGCGGCGATCAAGGACGAGTTGAAGGTCCGGGTCGCGAAGCTCGCCGAGCAGGGCGTGGTGCCCGGGCTCGGCACGATCCTGGTGGGTGACGACCCGGGCAGCCGGGCGTACGTGGCGGGTAAGCACCGCGACTGCGCGGCGGTCGGGATCTCCTCGATCCAGGTCGAGCTGCCGGACACCGCGACCCAGGACGAGATCGCCGCCAAGGTGCAGGAGCTCAACGACAAGCCGGAATGCACCGGCTTCATCGTCCAGCTCCCGCTCCCCAAGCACGTCGACACGAACACGATCCTCGGCCTGATCGACCCGGCCAAGGACGCCGACGGCCTGCACCCGGTCAGCCTCGGCAAGCTCGTCCTCGGCCAGGACGGCCCGCTGCCGTGCACCCCGAAGGGCTGCGTGGAGCTCCTCCGGCGGTACGACGTACCGATCGCCGGCGCGCACGTGGTCGTCGTCGGCCGCGGGGTGACCGCGGGACGGCCGATGGGGCTGCTGTTCACCCGGCGCAGCGAGAACGCGACCGTGACGCAGTGCCACACCGGCACGAAGGACCTCGCCGCCGTCGTCCGTACCGGTGACATCGTGATCGCCGCCGCGGGTTCGGCCGGCCTGATCACCGCGGACATGGTGAAGCCCGGCGCCGTCCTCCTCGACGTCGGCACCAGCCGGAACGCCGAAGGCAAGATCGTCGGCGACATCGAGACCGCGGCCCGCGAGCAGGCCGCCTGGATCGCGCCGATGCCCGGCGGTATCGGCCCGATGACCCGCGCGATGCTCCTCACCAACGTGGTGGAAGCCGCCGAATCGAGCCTCCCCCAGTGATCCCGGGCGGTACGGCGTACGCGGTCGAGCTGGGTGTGGCGTGCTGATGGCGGGTGAGGCCCAGCGCCGGAGCCAATGGCCCCTGGCGTTGACGCTCCTGGTCGCACTCGCCGGCATGGTCGTGCTCTGGTTCTACAACTGGCGCAACGGCATCTTCGTCTTCGCCGGAGCAGTAGGCCTCGCCGGCCTCCTCCGAGCGATCCTCTCCGACACAGCCGCGGGCCTCCTCCACGTCCGCAGCCGCATGTTCGACACCACCTTCCTCCTCCTCACCGCCGCCGCCATCGCAGTCCTCGCCATCATCGTCCCCAACTGACAACTCAGCTGCGAAGAGCCGCGGGGGCTGGACGACGGCGGATCGCGCGCTGGTCCGAGACACTTGCCAACGCGTGCCGCCGCAGGATCAGGGAGTTGTGAGGGCGATCAGGCCGTCGGCCAGGGAGCCGCGCCAGCAGGCGTAGTCGTGGCCGCCGTTGTACTCGGCGTACTCGACCTCGTAGCCCTTGCTGCGCAGGATGGTTCGGAGGTGACGGTTCGCGACCAGGATGGACGGGCCGTGATCGGGCGTCTGCCCGCGTTCCTGGAGTCCGGCCTCGACGTAGAACCGCACCGGTTGCCGCTCGGACTCGGCGTACTGGCGCGTCAGCCACTCGTGCTCGTCGTCGCCATCGGGGCTCCACCAGAACGATCCCGACTGCGAGAGCACGTTGCCGAAGACGTCCGGGCGTCGCAGCCCGGCGAAGGCGGCGGCCTGACCGCCGTGGCTCTGGCCGGCCGCGATCGTGCGCGCGGGATCGGTCGTGATGATGTGGCGCTCGCGGACCCAGGGCAGGAGCTCGTCCGTGAGGTACTCGAGGAACGGCGCTCCGCAAGGGAGTTCGCGGTCGCGGACCTCCTGGGTCAGGCTGTCGACGAGTACGGCGATCAGCGGCGGGATCCGGCCGTCCGCGATGAGGTTGTCGAGGATCGTGGGGAACGGGATCGGGCCGCGTACGACGTCGCCGTCGAACAGCACGAGCAGCGGCAACGGCTCGGCGTCGGGCTGGTACCCGGGCGGCGTGTAGATCCAGATGCGGCGCTCGTTGCCGAGGACGTCGCTGCGGTGCGCGTACTGCTCGAGCTCGCCGCGCGGACCGCCGGTGCGCGGAGTGATCCACGGCTGCGCAGGTGCGCCCGGCAGTTCGGCCACCGAGACCACGATCCCGGGGCTGCCGACGAGTTCGTCCTTCGGAAAGACGAACGTGGTCGGGTTGAGCGGATCGGCGAACCAGTGCGCCGTCCGCTCGTACCAGTCCTCTGCCTTGGCCGCCGGACTGTCCACGTCGTCGACGGCCAGACTGTATGTGCAGCGAAGATCTGCACGGACCCGGAACGTGAGATACCAGACGTCGGTGCCGGGCAGGTGGTGCATCACGTTCGCCGGCGGATCCCAGCCGGCCGGTCCGCCGAACACCGAGACGCTCTTCACCGGCTCGCGCGCCCTGTAGAGGAACGTCAGCCAGACGTCGTCCTCCGCGACCGGTTCGACCAGCGGCGTACCGTGCTCCGCGACTTCGGCCCACAACTCGTCTGTCCGACTCGGATCGAGTTGCTGCAGGCGTGGACTGTCGATCCGGTCGGACAAGGCGTCCCTCAGTGGAAGAAGTGGCGGGTTCCGGTGAAGTACATGGTGATGCCGGCCTTGGTGGCGGCTTCGATGGCGGCTTCGTCTCGGATGGAGCCGCCTGGCTGGACTACTGCTTTGACGCCGCCCGCGATGAGGACCTCGAGGCCGTCGGGGAAGGGGAAGAAGGCGTCGGAGGCGGCGACGGAGCCGGTGGCGCGGTCTCCGGCGCGGGAGACTGCCAGGCGGCAGGAGTCGACGCGGTTGACCTGGCCCATGCCGACGCCGACCGAGGCGCCGTCGGCTGCCAGCAGGATCGCGTTGGACTTGACCGCGCGGCAGGCCTTCCAGGCGAAGGCCAGGTCGGCCAGGACCTCAGGCGAGGCAGGTGAGCCGGCAGCGAGCGTCCAGGCAGCAGGGTCGTCGCCTTCGGCCTGGAAGCGGTCGCGGTGCTGCAGCAGCAGGCCGCCGCTGATCGCGCGCAGCTCGACGGTCTCGTCGGCGGAGACGGCCGGCGCCACGAGCAGCCGGATGTTCTTCTTCGCCTGCAGGATCTCGACGGCGCCGTCCTCGAAGGCGGGCGCCACCAGCACCTCGGTGAAGATCTCCGCGACCTGCTTCGCGAGGTCGACCGAGACCGGGCGGTTCGTCGCGATCACACCGCCGTACGCCGACACCGGGTCGCACTCGTGCGCGCGCCGGTGGGCCTCCGCGATGTCCTTGCCCACAGCAATGCCACACGGGTTGGCGTGCTTGATGATCGCGACCGCCGGCTCGCTGAAGTCATAGGCGGTACGCCGGGCCGCGTCGGCGTCGACGTAGTTGTTGTACGACATCTCCTTGCCGTGCAGCTGCTCCGCCGCGGCCAGCCCGCCCCGCCCGTTCAGGTACAGCGCGGCCGGCTGGTGCGGGTTCTCGCCGTACCGCAGTACCGCGGACTTCTCCCACGATGCACCGACCCACGCCGGGAAACCTGAGCCCTGCGAAGAGTCGGTGAGCACGCTGCCCATCCAGGACGCGACCGCGATGTCGTACTCGGCGGTGTGTACGAAGGCCGCCGCCGCCAGGCGCTGCCGCTCCTCGAGCGAGAAGCCGCCCTCCTTCAACGCCGCGTACAGCGCCTCATACTGCGAAGCGGACGTCACAACAGCAACGTTGGCGTGGTTCTTCGCCGCGCCGCGCACCATCGACGGCCCGCCGATGTCGATCTGCTCGATGCACTCGTCCACGGACGCGCCGGACGCGACCGTCTCGCTGAACGGGTACAGGTTGCTCACCAGCAGGTCGAACGGCTCGACCCGCATCTCCTGCAACTGCTCGACGTGATCGGGCTTCCGCAGATCGGCGAGCAGCCCGGCGTGCACGAGCGGGTGCAGCGTCTTGACCCGCCCGTCCAGGCACTCCGGGAACCCGGTCAGCTCCTCGACCTTGGTCACCGGAACCCCGGCCGCCGCGATCCGCGCCGCGGTGGAACCGGTCGACACGAGCTGGACACCGGTGGCGTGCAGCGCGGAAGCGAGCTCCTCCAGACCGGTCTTGTCGTACACGCTGATCAGCGCGCGGCGGATCGGCCTGCGGTCGGTGCTCACTTCAGTCGAACCTTTCGTCCAGTGATAGTCCAGCCCTCCCGGACGAGGCGGCCGACCCACTCCACCAGCTGGCGGCGTTCGACGTCCTTGATCCGTTCGGTCAGGGCTTCTTCGGTGTCGTCGTCGAGAACGGGTACGACGACCTGCGCGATGATCGGCCCGGTGTCGACGCCGCCGTCCACGAAGAACAGCGTCGCGCCGGCGACCTTCACGCCGTACTCCAGCGCGTCCCGGGGACCGTGGATCCCGGGGAACGCCGGCAGCAGCGCGTTGTGGGTGTTGATGTACCGATCGCCGAACGACTCCAGGAAGTCGTCGCCGACCAGCTTCAGGAACCCAGCGGACACGACCAGATCAGGCTTGTACTGCGAGACGGACGCGGTCAGCGCACGATCCCAGTCCGGGCGTGACGGGTACTCCTTGACCTTGTGCACGAAGGTCGGCACCCCGGCGGCCGCGGCCCGGTCCAGGCCGGCGATGCCGTCGCGGTCGGCGCCGACGGCGACGACCTGAGCGCCGTACGCCGGGTCGGCGCAGGCGTCCAGCAAGGCCTGCAGGTTCGACCCCGAGCCCGACACGAGCACGACGAGGCGCGCCTGCCCATGATCAAACGCAGCCGGGTCTGAAGCAGTCACGGCGGGAAGCCTATCGCCCGCTGTCGGCCTCTCAGTCAGCCGGTCGCCGCGCCGAGACCACAGCGGCCGTGATCGCGGCCCCGATCGCCATGCCCGCCGCCAACACGCCGGCGGCCGGCAACGCCCCCGGAACCCCGACCGCGGACATCCGCCCGGGTCCCGCCGATCCGCCCGACAGCGCCAGCAGCGCGAACACGATCACGCCCGCGACGAGCGCCGCCATCGCACCGCGCAGCGCGAACGCGTCCCACCCCAGCGCGTCGGCGTCCTCCTCCGCGAGCCCTCGCCGTACGACGACCAACCCCGCGACCGCACCGGCCACCAGCGGCACCACGGCCGTCAGGACCAGCAGGTACGACGGGGTCGCGCCGTCGGCAGGCACCGCGGCCAGGAGCGGGAGCGCCGGCAGGTTCCCCACGTCCACGCCGGTCGGCGCGATCGTCGTACCGACCCCCAACTGGAACCCGGGCCCGGCGAGGAACGCGACGACGTACAGCACCATGTTCGGCACCAGCATCAGGCAGATCGCGAACAGCACCACCGACCCGATCACGCCGGCGTCCAGAAGCTCGAGCATCCCGGTGATCCGGGAGAAGTGGATCGCGAGCAGTACGCCGTACAGCAGCGAGGCGATCGCAATCACGGTCAGGACGGCGGCGATCGCGGCCGGTACGACGTCCCGCAGACCGGCCGGTGTGGCGTCCACGATGTCCTCGCCGGCTCCGGACTCGACGACGATCCCCGCGAGCCCGGCCACCATCGCCAGCGAGAACGCACCCAGGAACGCGGACAGCGGCGACACCTTGAGCGGGCCCTCCGCCGTGAGCAACCCCACGACCAGCGCCCCTAGTCCGTAGACGAGCGCGAACGCTCCGGCCAGTGCGATCAGATCCCTGGTCCGGTCGGCCGCGCTGGACCGGGCAGCCGACTTGCCGCCGCGGTACAGGCACCAGGCGAAGAAGAATGTCAGGCCGAGCGGCGCGATGCTGATCCGGCCGGTGCCGATCGTGCTGCTGCCAATGGTGACGTCGGCCTTGTGCGCGATCAGCCAGGCCGACGCTCCGGCCCGGACCGCGCCGGACGCGCCGCCGAACGTCGCGCCCAGCCAGCCGACGACGGCGACCGCGGCGCAGGTGAGCAGACCGGTCAGCAGACACGCTCCGGCGGAGATCACGGCCGACACCAGCAAGGGCTTGGTCTGGGCCGCGATCTCCGACGTGGGCGGAACGCTCGTCTCGCCGTCCCGGGCCCCGGGGCGGCTCAGCATGTCGGTCATCTGACTCCCATCGTCTCCCCGGGCAAGGACGCCACTCGTCCTGACACGCCGGATGTGGGAGACTTCAGCCCGCCTGCTCACGCTCAGTTCACACCTGTTCGCCTGTTGGTAGCTGAGTGGGAGCAGCGTGGGTTCACCCGGTACTGTCGGGTGGAATCAGTCAGGAGGACGAGCTTTGGCCGGTTCCCACCGTGCATCACGCGGCGGCGGTCGCGCCGCTGCCCGGGAGGCGCGTCGGCAGAAGGCGCGCAAGCGGAACCAGACGATCGCAGCCGGGGTCGCGGTCGTGGTGCTGGTCGGCGGCGGCGGTGTCGCCGCGCTGAACGCGTTCGGCGGCGACAAGGAGCCCGGCGCGAAGGCCGGCAACGGCCCGTCGGACGACAAGCCGTCCAATTCCGACGTACTCGCCGACGACAAGGCGCTGCTGGACGCCGCGGGCGCGAAGACGCTCGGCGCGACCGGCACCTGGGCGGTAACCAAGACCGCCGACGGCGACTCGGCCCCGGACAGCGCGTTCGCCTGCCAGTCGCAGCGGTTCGCCGACCCGTCCGGACTCCGGACCTGGGTCCGCACCCTGCAGAACTCGGCCACCAAGGACACGGCCGTCCAGTACGTCGACGTGTCGAACGACAAGGCCACCGCCGCGAAGACCTACGCCACGGTCGTCCACTGGCTCAGCCAGTGCACGACGCCGCAGACCCGGTTGTCGGCCGGTTACGTGACCACCGGCGTCGGCGACCGCGGCGTGATCGCCGTCTTCGGGCAGGTCCCCGGCGCGAAGACGAAGTACAAGACCGTCGCGGTCACACTCGCCGGGCAGGCGACCATGGTCATCGAGCACGACACGATGGCGGCAACGCCGCCCCGGCCGGACGTGGTGCTGGCCACCGCGAGCGCGGCGGCGAAGAAGATCTGCGCCCAGACCGGCGGCTGCGCGACCGGGGCGCCGATCGCGAAACCGGCCCTGTTGCCGAACACCGACACCCCGGGCTTCATGGCGTCGGTCGACCTGCCGCTGCTGGACGAGATCGACAAGCCGTGGGTGAGTGCCGCCGCGACGAGCAACGACGGCACCGGCTGCGAGAAGCTCAGCCTGAAGAAGTCGAAGGCGACGAAGTACGGCACGGTCACGTACGTGACGCCGGAGGCGAAGGTCCCGACCGAGTTCGGGTTCGACGACACGGTGATCAAGTTCGCCACCCCGACGGCGGCGGCGAGTTTCGTCAGCCAGATCAAGAAGAACGTCGACGCCTGCGAGAAGAACGTCTCGAACGCGAAGGTCGAGTCGACCGGCACGGTCAAGACCAACACGCTCACCGGCAAGAGCTGGAAGGCGACCTACGACACCGGAGACGGGAAGAAGTTCGTCTACCGGATCGGGATCGCCGGATCCGGGAACCGGGTGGTCTACATCCTGTTCCCGGTGCTCAAGGAGCTGGACCTCACCGACGCGGCGTTCAACGAGACGCTGACCCGCGCGGTCGACCGCTCCGCCACCTACAAGTAGAAACGGGACCCACCCCACAGGGGCAGGTCCCGCTTCGGCGAAGCCTTACTTGCTCAGGCCCTGCATGATCTCGCGCATCAGGTTGGCGGTCTCGGACGGCGTCTTGCCGACCTTCACGCCGACGGCCTCGAGGGCCTCCTGCTTCGCGGCCGCCGTGCCGGACGAGCCGGAGACGATCGCGCCGGCGTGGCCCATCGTCTTGCCCTCCGGTGCGGTGAAGCCTGCGACGTACCCGACGACCGGCTTGGTCACGTTCTCCTTGATGAACGCGGCCGCCCGCTCCTCCGCGTCACCGCCGATCTCACCGATCATCACGATCGCGTCGGTGTCCGGGTCGTCCTGGAACGCCCGCAGCGCGTCGATGTGCGTGGTCCCGATGATCGGGTCGCCGCCGATCCCGATCGCGGTCGAGAACCCGAAGTCCCGCAGCTCGTACATCATCTGGTAGGTCAGCGTGCCGGACTTCGACACCAGACCGATCCGGCCCTGGCCGGCGATGTCGGCCGGAATGATGCCCGCGTTCGACGAACCCGGGGTGATGATGCCGGGGCAGTTCGGGCCGATGATCCGGGTCTTGCCGGACGCCTGCGCGGCGGCGAAGAACGCGGCGGTGTCGTGCACCGGCACGCCCTCGGTGATCACCACGACCAGCGGCACCTCGGCCTCGACGGCCTCCAGTACGGCGTCCTTGGTGAACTTCGGCGGGACGAAGATGACCGACACGTTCGCGCCGGTCTCCTTGACCGCGTCCGCGACGGTGCCGAACACCGGGACCGACTTGCCGTCGAAGTCCTGGCTCTGGCCCGCCTTACGCGGGTTCACGCCGCCGACGATGGTGGTGCCCGAGGCGAGCATCCGGGTGGTGTGCTTGGTGCCCTCGGAGCCGGTCATGCCCTGGACGATGACCTTGCTGTCCTTGGTCAGGAAGATAGACATTGTTCGGCGATCCCTTACTTCGCAGCCAGCTCGGCGGCGCGCTTGGCGGCGCCGTCCATCGTGTCGACCCGCTCCAGACCGGCCAGGCCGGCCTCGTCGAGGATCCGGCGGCCCTCCTCGGCGTTGTTGCCGTCCAGCCGGACGACCAGCGGCTTGGTGACGGCCTCGCCGCGGCTCGACAGCAGCTCGAACGCCTGCACGATGCCGTTCGCGACCGCGTCACAGGCGGTGATGCCGCCGAAGACGTTCACGAACACGCTCTCCACCTGCGGGTCGGAGATGATGATCTCCAGCCCGTTCGCCATCACCTCGGCCGACGCGCCGCCGCCGATGTCGAGGAAGTTGGCCGGCTTCTGGCCGCCGAACTCCTCACCGGCGTACGCGACGACGTCCAGGGTGCTCATGACGAGTCCCGCGCCGTTGCCGATGATGCCGACCGAGCCGTCCAGCTTCACGTAGTTCAGGCCCTTGGCCTTGGCCGCCGCCTCCAGCGGGTCGGCCGCCGAGACGTCCTCGAACTCGGCGTGATCCGGGTGCCGGAAGTCCGCGTTCTCGTCCAGCGTGACCTTGCCGTCCAGCGCCTCGACGTTGCCGTCCTCGAGCTTGACCAGCGGGTTCACCTCGACGAGCGAGGCGTCCTCGGCGATGAAGACGTCGTACAGCTTGACGATCTCCGGTACGACGGCGTCGATCACGTCGGCCGGGTACTTCGCGGCGACCGCGATCTCCCGGGCCTTCGCCTCGTCCACGCCGGTCGCCGGGTCGATCGAGATCTGCGCGACCGCATCCGGGTTGGTGTGCGCGACCTCCTCGATCTCCATGCCGCCGGCGGCGGAGGCGATGCAGAGGTAGTTGCGGTTGGCCCGGTCGATCAGGAACGAGAAGTAGTACTCCTCGCCGATCGCCGCGGCCGGGACGATGTTCAGGATCTTGACGACGTGACCCTTGATGTCCAGCCCGAGGATCTCGCGGGCCTTCTCCTCGGCCTCGTCCGGGCTGCTCGCCAGCTTGACGCCGCCGGCCTTGCCGCGCCCACCGGTCTTGACCTGGGCCTTCACGACCACCCGGCCGCCGATCTTCTCGGCCGCTGCGCGGGCTTCCTCCGGAGTCGTGACGACCGCACCCACGGTCGTCCGCACTCCGTGCTTGGCGAAGACCGTCTTCGCCTGGAATTCCATCAGATCCACGAGTGTGGTCCCTCTCTCGCCTGTACGGGGCTTCTGACAGTAGCCACCCTCGTGCCGGGAGCAACAGGCGGGGTCCCGGCTGAGACGACCGTCACAGCCCGGCGGGCGTCTCATGTCAGGCTAGGCGATATGAGTGACCCAGCGACCAGACCAGCTGACGACTGGTGGCGTAGCGCCGTCGTCTACCAGGTGTATCCGCGCTCGTTCGCCGACGCCGACGGCGACGGGACCGGCGACGTGAACGGGATCCGCGCCCGGCTGCCGTACCTCGCCGACCTCGGCGTCGACGCGATCTGGATCAGCCCGTGGTACCCGTCCCCGCTGCTCGACGGCGGGTACGACGTGTCCGACTACCGCGACATCAACCCGGAGTTCGGCACCCTCGCCGACGCGGACGCGCTGATCGCCGAGGCGCACGCGCTGGGCCTGCGGATCCTGATCGACCTGGTGCCGAACCACTGCTCCTGGGACCACCCGTGGTTCAAGGCCGCGCTGGCGGCGGGCAAGGGTTCTCCGGAGCGGGACCTGTTCTGGTTCCGGGACTCCGAGGACGGCAAACCGCCGACGAACTGGCCCGCCGCGTTCGGTGGCCCCGCCTGGCAGCAGATCGACGATGGGCAGTGGTACCTGCACCTGTTCGACATCTCCCAGCCGGACTGGAACTGGGACCACCCGAAGGTCATCGAGGAGTTCGACGCGATCCTGCGGTTCTGGTTCGACCGCGGCGTCGACGGGTTCCGGATCGACGTCGCCGACTCGATGGCGAAGGACCCGGCGTTGCCCGACGTACCGCTGCACAACGGTGAGCCGACGCGGGAGAAGTACGTCGGGAACCCGTTCTACGACCAGCCCGGTGTGCACACCATCCACCAGCGCTGGCGCGCGATCGCCGACGAGTACGCCGATACGCCGCAGGGGCCCCGGGTCTTCGTGGCGGAGGCGTGGTTGTCGCCGGCCGAGCGGCTGGCGCAGTACGTGCGGCCGAACGAGCTGCACTCCGCGTTCAACTTCGACGCCCTGCGCGCGGCGTGGGACGCGAAGGAGCTGCGCGAGGTCATCGACCACACCACGGACAACCTGTGGGCGGTCGGGGCGCCGGCGACGTGGGTGCTGAGCAACCACGACACGATCCGGCACCGCACGCGGTACGGCCGCGACCATCGGGACGCGTTGGAGGGTGCGGGCGTCGTACCGACGGATCTGGAGCTCGGGCTGCGCCGGGCGCGGGCCGCTGCACTGCTGGAGCTGGCGCTGCCCGGTGGCGCGTACATCTACCAGGGTGACGAGCTCGGGCTGCCCGAGGTCGAGGACCTGCCCGAAGACGTGCTCGACGACCCCACCTGGGAGCGCTCCGGCCACACCGTCCGCGGCCGCGACGGCTGCCGGGTCCCGATCCCATGGTCCGGCTCCAAGCCGCCGTACGGCTTTGGCCCCGGCACCGCCCAGCCCTGGCTTCCCCAGCCCGCGGACTGGTCCGATCTGACTGCCGAGGCCGAGGCCGGCGACCCTGACAGCCACCTGAGCCTCTACAAGGCGGCACTCCGGATCCGCCACGACCACCCGGCACTCGGTGAAGGCCGCCTGGTCTGGGACGCCGACGCCCCAGACGACGTCCTCTCCTTCACCCGCGAGCCAGGCTTCCGCTGCGTGGTCAACCTCAGCGACGCACCAGTCACCCTGCCACCACACCAGCAAGTACTGCTGGCCAGCGAGCCACTGGCCGACGGCGTCCTTCCAGCGGACACAACCGTTTGGCTCGAAATCTGACCCAGCACGAGAGAAACGGCCGGAGCGCAAGGCTCCGGCCGTTTCTCGTTTCTAGCGGTACCGCTCGCGGTCGCGGCGGTCGCGGTCTTCCTGATCGCGCCGGTCCCGATCCTCGCGGTCCCGGCGGTCGCGGTCCTCCCGATCCCGCCGGTCCCGATCCTCCCGGTCCCGGCGGTCACGTTCCCGCCGGTCCCGCCAGCTCACTTCACGCCACCTGCCGTGAGGCCGGCGACGATACGGCGCTGGAACAGCAGTACGGCGATCACGAGCGGGATCGTGACCACCACACCGGCGGCCATCTGGCTGCCGAACGGTTGGTCGCGGCCCGTCGTACCGGTGAACTGCGAGACGATCACGTTCGCCGTCTGGATCGACTTCTTGTTGGTCATGCTCAGCGCGATCAGGAACTCGTTCCAGGCCGCGATGAACGTGATGATGGCGGTGGTGAACACACCGGGCGCCGCCAGCGGGATGATGACCTTGCGGAACGCCTGGGCCGGCGTACAGCCGTCCACCATCGCCGCCTGCTCGAGCTCCTGCGGCATCTGCCGGAAGAACGACGTCAGGTTCCACACCGCCAGCGGCAGTGCGAACGACAGGCTCGGCACGATCATCGCCTGGTAGGTGTTGATCCACTTGATGTCGACGAACAGCTTCAGCAGCGGCACCACCAGCGAGATGCCCGGGAACATCGACGTGGTGATGATGATCGCCAGTACGAGGTTCTTGAACTTGAAGTCCAGCCGCGCCAGCGTGTACGCCGCGATCATGCCGATGATCAGCGTCAGGATCGTCACCGACCCGGCCACGATCAGGCTGTTCAGCAGACCCCGTCCGAAGCCGTTGGCGCCGGCGAACACGTCCCGGAAGTTCTGGAACGAGAACGGCGCCGGGATGATCTCGTTCGAGAACTGGTCGGACGGCCGGCGGAACGCCGAGACCACCATCCAGTAGAACGGCGCCAGGCAGTACAGGACGATGAGCAGCACGCCGAGCAGCGGCGCCCACCGCCTCAGCGGCCCGACCTCTGCGGCCCGGACCTTGGCCAGGTCGCCGCGGGGCTGTGCAGTTGCGGTAGCCATCAGTTACCTCCACCCGAAGCCGTGACACCGATCGCGACACCCGGTGCTTGCTGAACCTCACGCTTCTTCCGTCGTCCGCCACCACCACCGGGCTTCTTGACTCGGGCCTCACCGATCACGTCGGCGCCGAGGATCTTCACGAACAGATAGGCGACCACTGCGACATAGACGAACAACACCGTCGCATAGGCCGCCGCTGGACCGAAGCGGACATTGGACGCTTCGTCGTACGCGAGCATCGAGAGCGTCTCGACCGAGTTCTTGTGCTGGCCGACCAGCACGAACGGCAGGTCGAAGATCCGCAGCGTGTCGAGGATCCGGAACAGCACTGCCACCAGCAGCGCCGGCTTCACCAACGGCAGCGTGATCCGGGTGAAGGTCTTCCAGGCGTTCGCCCCGTCAACCTTCGCGGCCTCGTAGACCTCGGCCGGGATGGTCTGCAGCCCGGCCAGGACCAGGAGGCCGATGAAGGGCGCGGTCTTCCAGGTGTCCGCGATCACCACCGAGAGCTTCGACTGCCAGCCCTCCGTCGACCACAGTATCTGGGAACCGAGCAGGGTGTTGGCGATGCCGTCGGCCTGGAAGATCCACTTCCAGAGCAGCGCCGAGATGACGGTCGGGATCGCCCACGGGACCAGGATGCTGGCGCGGACGAGTCCCCGGCCCTTGAAGGCCTTGTGCATGATCAGCGCCATCGCGACGCCGAGGACGGTCTCCAGGACCACACACACCACGGTGAAGAACGTCGTGTTGTAGAACGCGTTCCAGAACCGGTCGCCGGTCTCGCCGCGGAAGATGTCCAGGTAGTTGTCGAGCCCGACGAAGGTCGAGCCCTTGACGATGAAGCCGTTCTCGTCGAGCCGCGTCCCGCTCGTGAACAGCGATTCGCGCAGCGCCGAGATGATCGGGAACAGCACCACCACGGCTAGCACGAGCAGCGTCGGGGAGAGCAGCGTCGCGGCCAGCCGGCCGGTGCCCTCGTCGAACCGTTGCTCCCGCTTCGGTTTCTTGGCCGGTCGTTCCGTGACCGGCGCGGTTGCAGTCACCTGTGCCTCCTTTGTTTCCCGGGCAGAACCCGGGCAGGGACTGGCCGGGGCCGGTGCGTGGTCACAACGTCACCACTCACCGGCCCCGGCACGACGGTCAGTTCGTGATCAGCGACTGCAGCTTCGTCTGCAGGTCGGCCAGCGCCTTGTCCGGCGTCACCGCCGAACCCGGCTTCAGGGCGTCGTACGCGGCTGCCTGGATCGCGGCCGTCACGTCGCCGTACTTGACCACCCGCGGCCGCGGCTGCGCACCGAGGATCGAGGCCTTCAGCGGCGCCAGGTACGGGAACTGCTTGGTCAGCGCCGGGTCGTCGTACAGCGAGGCCCAGGTCGGCGCCTGCGACGTCTTCTCGATGTTCGCCTTCTGGCGCTCTTGGCTCGCCATGAAGTTGATGAAGTCGAGCGCGGTCGCCTTGTTCTTGGCGAACGAGCTGATCGCGTAGTCGTGACCGCCGAGCGACGAGACGCCCGGGCCGTCCTTGCCCGGCAGCGGCGCGACCGCGAACTTGCCGGCCACCTTCGAGGACCCGTCGGTCGCCTGGGCCTTCGCGTACACGTACGGCCAGTTGCGCAGGAAGAGCAGCTTGCCCTCCTGGAACGCGCGCCGGCTCTCCTCCTCCTTGTAGGTGATCGCGGCCTTCGGGATGGCGCCGGTCTTGAACCCGTTCACCAGCTCCTCGAGACCGGCCTTGGCCTCCGGGGTGTTGACGTTCGGCTTGCCGTCCTTGTCGACGATCACGCCGCCGGCCGAGTTGATCGCCTCGGCGAAGTTGACGGTCAGGCCCTCGTACTTCTCGAACTGACCGGAGTAGCAGCTCATGCCCTTGGCCTCAGGCAGCGCCTGCACCTTGAGGCAGGCGGCGAGCATGTCGGCCCAGGTCTTCGGAGCCTCCGTGATGCCGGCCTTGGTCAGCAGGTCCTTGCGGTAGTAGAGCAGACCGCCGTCGGAGGTCACCGGCACGCCGTACAGCTTGTCGCGGTACTTCGCCGTCTCCACCGTCGCCGGGATCAGCTTGCCCAGGTCGGGGACCTTGTCCTCAGGAATCTGGGTGACCCACTGGTTCGCCGCGAACTCCGACGTCCAGACAACATCCATCGACAGCACGCTGTACGCGTCGGACTGCGCCTGCGCGTTCTGGATCATCTGCTGCCGCTGCGCGTTGGCGTCCTCGGGGAGCTCCTTGAGCTCCACCTTCTCGTTCGGGTGCGACGCGTTCCAGGCGTTGAGCTGGTTCTGCAGGTTTCCGGACGTGTCCTTGCCGCTGGCAAGGGTGATCGGCCCCCGGCCCTCAAGAGCTCCGGCCGAGCTGCCCCCGCCGCCGCTGCTTCCGTCGTCGCCACTACCACACGCCGTGGCGAGCAGCGCGAAGCTGCTTGCGACGGCAACGAATGCCGTCCTGCGTGCGTGTGATCGTTCAAACCTCATCGTTTACCTGCCCTCTCCCGATGGGACATCGCTTGGTCCTGCGGCGGCCGATCACAGTCCCCCACCACGCTGCGATCCGCCATGTCCGGACAGTAACCGAGATCGGGGCCGATGTGTTCTGAGCCACACACATGTTCCCTCTCGACGGTCTCTGAAACGGACAGCCGCATGGCTGTATGCGACCGCGTTTGGGAAGCCCGCACAACCGGGCATTTCCTAACGATTCGGTATTACCGATTAGTAACCTTGCTGAATCGGGCAGGACCGTTCAGAACGACTCCGGGCAGTCGTCATCACGCTCCGGAGCGGATTCGCGACTCCGGTAGCACCTGGGGCAGTTCTCAGGCCGGGGAGGCCGACGCGTCGCCGACGTTGCCGCGGACCCACTCGACGATCTCGGTGGTCGTCGCGCCCGGGGTGAAGATCTTGTGGACGCCGAGCTCGGCCAGCGGCTGCAGGTCGGCGTCCGGGATGATGCCGCCGCCGAACACCACGATGTCGTCGGCCTCCCGCTCGGTCAGCAGCTCACGGACCCGCTTGAACAGCGTCATGTGCGCGCCGGACAGCACCGACAGCCCGATCGCGTCGGCGTCCTCGGCGATCGCGGTCTCGACGATCTGCTCCGGGGTCTGGTGCAGCCCGGTGTAGATGACCTCCATGCCGGCGTCCCGCAGGGCACGGGCGACGACCTTGGCGCCACGGTCATGACCGTCCAGACCGGGCTTGGCGACGACAACGCGCAACGGGCTCGTAGCAGACATGTGGGCAGGCTAACCGCTGCGTTCCTCACGGATAAGACACGGCGGCGTGTGTTCCCCCACACGGCGAACGGGAACCGGTTACCGTTGAAAGTGATCGGACCACCGGGGGGTCTGGTTTGGTGAGGAGGCGCGCATGGGCTCCTGGCAGGACGATGTCCGCGGCGCACTGGACGGACTCGCGTACGGCGCCCGCTCCGCACTCTCGCCCACCGTGCTGCACGGCGCGGCGGTCGAGCTCGGCTGGCTGACCACGCACCTGGCGATGTACCCGCTCGGCCTGGTCAGCGGCACGCCCGCTCTTCCCGCGCGGCTGAACCTGGCCGGCCTCGGCCCGGCCCAGCGCGGCCTGCTGGTCAGCGACATCCGGGCCGCCGGTACGCCGATCCTGCTCGCGCACGGGATCATCGACAACCACACGGTCTTCGCGATGATGCGCCGGCACCTGGTGCGGCGCGGGTTCAGCAGCATCCACACGTTCTCGTACTCGCCCCTGACGCTGGACGTACGCCGTACCGCGGAACGGATGGGCCGTGAGATCGAAGCGATCTGCGAGGCGTCCGGATCCGACCAGATCCATGTGATCGGGCACAGCCTCGGCGGGCTGATCGCGCGGTACTACGTCCAGCGCCTCGGCGGCGACGCGCATGTGCACACCTGTGTGACGCTCGGGACGCCGCACCAGGGCACGGCCGCGGCCAAGCTGCTGCCATGGCCGCTGGTCAAGCAGGTCCGGCCGGACAGCGACCTGATGGCGGAGCTGGACGAGCCGGCGCCGGACTGCCGGACCCGGTTCGTCGCGTTCTACAGCGACGTCGACCAGTTGATCGTGCCGCAGCGGAGGGCCCGGATCAGGCACCCCGACCTGCAAGCGAGTAACGTCCGGGTCCACGGCGTGGGCCACCTGTCCTTGCCGTTCCACGGCGAGGTCGTGCACCGCATCACCGGCGTACTGGCCCACCTGGACGAAGAACCCAAAACTGCCTGACCGGGCAGCTTTCTGGGCGATTCGGGCCGATGCACGTGCAGCGGCTCATGCAAAAGTTTCGTGAAGGACGTGCGGAAAAGTGGGTGGCGGGGTTTGTCACCCCGTGACCCTTCCGTTATGGTCTGTGAGTCCTCCCGGGGAATAAACCCCCCGAGAGGAGGAGAGAGCTTCCCCCTCGCTTTCCCCTAGCCCCTCCCCTGTGACCGAAAGGCCACGTTGTGTCCCAGCACCGTGCCGCGGGAGACCGCGTCACGCCCGGCAACGCTGCGCGCAAACCCGGCGCAGGACGTCACAGTGCCAAGCATCGCGTCGCCAGGCGTAATACCCCCACCAGCTCCCAGATCGTCGGTTTGACCGCTGCGCTCGCCGCGGCAGCCGGAGCTGTCGGCTTCAGCCACAGCTCGCTGGCGTCACCGACCCAGGCGAACTCCGCGGTGAACCTCGCCGCGCTCAGCCTGGACAGCGGGCAGCAGCTGTCGGGGATCACCACGGCACGTATCCAGGCGCGCCAGCTCGCCACCCGTGACTCCTCCCGGGTTCAGCTGGCCGACACGACGACCACCAAGAAGCAGTCCGCCGCCGCCAAGCTGGCCCAGGCCCGCGCCGCGAAGCTGAACGCCACCCAGGCCCTCACCGCGAAGCGCGCGAGCGCCCTGGCCACCGCGAAGGCGAAGCAGGAAGCCGCCGAGCAGAAGGCCCGTGAGTCGGCCACCCGCTGCGAGATGATGGTCTCCGGCTACCACATCACCGCGACGTTCGGGCAGGGCGGCAGCCGCTGGGCCCGCAACCACACCGGCACCGACTTCGCCGCCCCGGTAGGCACCCGGATCGGGGCCGTGATGAAGGGCGTCGTGATCTTCGCCGACTGGGCCGGCGCGTACGGGCGCCAGGTCCAGGTCCGGCACGAGGACGGCACCGTCACCTGGTACAACCACATGTCGAAGTTCAGCGTCGAGGTCGGCGAGACCGTGTACGCCGGTGACCAGGTCGGCGCGGTCGGGATGACCGGTAACACCACCGGCCCGCACCTGCACTTCGAGGTCCGGCCGGACGGCGGCGAGCCGATCAACCCGATGCCGTGGCTGCGCGACCACTGCGGCCTGAACCCGTAATTCCCGCGCACCGCACCACCGCCTCTGGCTAAGCTGCCGCGCATGCGTCCGGTGGCTGGTGAGGTTCTGCATTTCTCCGAGGATCCGACCATCGAGATCTTCCGGCCGCACGTCGCGAAGACGGCGGGGAAGGTCACTCCCTATGTGTGGGCCGTCGGCCACGATCGAGCCCCCGACTACTGGTTTCCCCGGCAGTGCCCCCGCGCGCTCGCGTGGGTCGGCCCCGGCACCACTCCTGAGGACCGCGACCGGATCATCGGCGCCGGCTCCGGCACCCGCGTGCACGCCGTCGAGTACGGTTGGCTGGACGCGATGCGCTCCGTCGAGCTGTACGGGTACCGCCTCCCCGCCGACGCCTTCGTCGAGCACGACGCCGCCGTCGTCGCGACCACCGACGTACGACCTCTCGGAGCGCCGGAGCGGGTCGGCGATCTGTTCGCACTGCACGAGGAGGCCGGGATTCAGTTGCGTGTCCTCAAGCGGCTGCACGACTTCTGGGCCGCGGCCACCGCCAGCACCCTCGAGTGGAGCGGCATCCGGCTCCGGAACGCCCAGCCATGACGTACGGCGAGATCGGCGAAACGGCCTGGGGCTGGGTCATGGGCCAGGTCCGGTGGGACGACGACGGCCCGTGGATCCCCGACTTCGGCGACAACGACACACCGGACAAGTACCCCGAAGGGATGCACAGCGGCGTCGGTGGTCTGGCGCATGTGCTCGCAGAGATCCGGCTGACGCGACAGTGGACGCCCGCCGAGCAGTCGTTGGCCGTCGGGATCGCCGATCGGCTTCGCGCGGGGATCCCGACGGCCACGTGCACCACGTTCTTCGACGGACTGGTCAGCTCGATCGGCGTGCTCACCGCGCTCGATCAGCCCGGCACAGGTGCCGCGTTGGCACGGCTGCAGGCGTTGGCGACCGAGGACGGGTGGCCGGAGAGCTTCCTCGACGAACCGCGGTACGCCCCCGGCGCGGTCGCCAACGACGCCACCCTCGGCACCGGCGCGATCCTGCTCGGCGCCCTGTGGGCGACGCGACGCGGTGACGACGCCTCTGCGCTGGCCAACCGGGCTGCGGACCTGCTGCTCGGCGAACAGGAGAAGACGCCCGCCGGGGTCAACTGGCAGTTCGTGTCCCGGCGGTTCCGCACCGACGAGCCGACCGAGATGCCGAACTTCTCGCACGGCCTCGCGGGGATCGCCGCGGTGCTCGCGGTGGCCGGCGTGGAGCTCGGGCGCCCCGAGCTGGTCGGCGTGGCGCGACGCGGGGCCGAGCACCTCGTGACGCTCGGAATCAACGACGACAAAGGCTTTCGGGTGCCACGGGTGATTCCGTGGGCGGAGCGGCACGGCGACGAATACACGTTCAACTGGTGCCACGGCGGTGCAGGGACCGCGTTGACGTTCAGTGCGCTCGAGTACGCCGACGTACCGGAGATCGCCGGTGAGACGCCGCAGACGTGGCGTCGACGGTGTCTGGACGGCGTGCGGTACTCCGGCATCCCCGAGCGCCTGCATCCGGGTTTCTGGGACAACGACGGCCGCTGCTGCGGTACGGCGGGGGTCGGCGACGCGTTCCTCGACGCGTGGCGCCGCGACGGCGACGAGCAGGACCTGGAATTCGCCGTACGAATGGGTGACACGTTGCTCGACCACGCCTACCCGGAGGGGTACTGGCGGTTCGTCGAGCACCGCAACGAGGATCCGCTGCTGCGGCCGGGCGTCGGCTGGATGCAGGGCGCGGCCGGGATCGCGGCGTACCTGTTCAGGCTCGAGCGGGTGCTCGGCGGCGATCAGCGCGTCGTCGAGCGGATGGAGAACTGGTTCAGCGCTGCCAGACCTCGGCGGTCGTGAGGAACGCGGAGGAGCCGGGTTTGTCCGGTGAGCCGTCGACCTGAACGAAACCGGGCACCGAGGCCCCGCCGATCGAGACGGTCGCGGAGCGGACCGGGGCGATCACCAGGCTGAGGCTGTGGTTGCCGTCGGCAAGCTGGAAGTTGTCGGTCGCGAACAACCGCCGGTCCAGTACGCCGCCCATCTCGATCTGGATGTCCGCGGCCTTCGCGCTCAACCCGTCGGCCAGGTTCATCGAGACCTGCACCAGGTCCCGCTCGACGGCCGGCTCGTGCCACGGCAGGCCCTGGACCTCGAGGAACGAGCGGACGAAATAGCTCTCCAACCAGGAGGCGAGGTCGACGTCCTCGGACACCACGCGGACGATCCCGTCGAACCACAGCACCACCGCCGTACCCGAGCCGCGGATCGACCAGTCGACCATCCAGATCGACGCGTAGGCCGTCACCTTGCCGTTCTCGTCGAACAGCCGCAGCCCAGGATTGGCCCCCGCCAGAATGATCCGGCGGTTGTTGCCAGACGACTTGGACATGAGCGAGGACGCTTCCGGGAGGGGGCCGAAGATCCTTGATTGTCTCAATCTCCGGCTCAGATGCAACGCAAACGCCCGAAAGGTTGACGCGGACTTGCGTTTACCGGCCGCCGCCGGGCCGCCACGGATGGCCACGTTCGGCCGCGGCGACCGGATCATCCGGCCACACGATCGGGTGGGTCGCAGTGCCGGAGCGGCCCGGCAAGGCCCGTGCCGACTCGACGGCAGCAAGCAGGGCCGCAGCGGTCGACTCCGCGGAATAACGCTGCGTGATCCACTCCCGCGCCGCGCCGCGCACGGGATCATCCGCCGGTACGTCGACCAGCTCCAGCGCCCGATCCGCGAGCAGGTGCGGCCGCGCATCGTCGATCCGGAAGGTCCCGGGAGCCTCGAACAACTCCTCGCCGCCACCGGCCGGGTACCCGACCACCAGGCAACCGGCAGCGAGGGCCTCCGCAACCGGGAGGCCGAATCCTTCGGAGATCCCCAGGGCGACGAACACGGAGGTCCGGCCGAGCGCCTCGACCACCTGGCTCTCGCTGAGCTCCGCGAGAACGGCCAGGTCGACCCCGTCCGCACGCGAGTCGTTCCGCAGCAGTCTCTCCAGCACAGCCGCCTCGAGCGGACGGCGCCGTGGCATCCAAGCGATCTGCCGCGTGCGTTCGGGGCCAGGCCGGAACAGGTCGGTGTCGATCGGATTCGGCACGAGATGAACCGGCAGCTCGGGGTGCAGCCGGCCGAGCACGTCGGTGCTCTCCCGCGACACCGCCCAGACCTCCGGCGCCGGGTCCCAGCCGGGATACCCGTCGGTGTCACGCCACGACCAGAAGGTCAGGAAGTGGTTCTGGTTGAAGATCACCTTCCGTACGCCGGGCGCCGGATCGACTCCTGGCAGCAGGTACAGCTCCGGTACGACGAGCAGGTCGTCGGCGGTTAGCTCGAGCTGATCGTTCCCGAGGATCGGCGCGGTCGTCTCGAACCACGGCAGCCGGTAACCCGGCGTACGGAACCACAGGGCGGCGTCGATCCCGGCGGCGCGCAGCAGCTCGACGTGGCGGGCTTGGACCCGGATCCCACCGCCGGGCGAGTCGGGCTCCTTCACCGCATAGATGACCCGGGGGCTCAGATCTTCTCCACCGGTGCGTAGCGCAGCAGCAGGCGCTTGACGCCTTCCGAGCCGAAATCTATGTCTGCTTGGGCCTGTTGGCCCTCGCCGCGGACCACCACGACGGTGCCCATCCCGAAGCTGTCGTGCACCACCCGGTCGCCCGGGTTCAGGCTGACGACGGGCTTGTCGGAGGCCGTCCGGCGGGCCGGCTCGTAGCGGCTCGGGATGCCGCTGCCGCGGGTCGTCCCGGTGCCGGACCATCGCGTGATCGCGGACTCGTCGCGACGCCAGTCGAGCAGCTCGGCCGGGATCTCCTCCAGGAACCGCGACGGCGGGTTGTGCTGCGGAGCGCCGTACGCCGAACGCACCGCGGCACGGGAGATCGCCAGGCGTTGCCGGGCCCGCGTGATGCCGACATACGCGAGCCGGCGCTCTTCCTCGAGCTCCTTCAGATCGGTCAGCGACCGGGAGTGCGGGAAGACGCCGTCCTCCATGCCGGTCAGGAACACGACCGGGAACTCCAGGCCCTTCGCGGTGTGCAGAGTCATCAGCGTGACCACACCGCCGTCGTCGGCCGCGTCCGGGATCTGGTCGGCGTCGGCGACCAGCGCGACCCGCTCCAGGAACGCCTGCAGATCGGCGGCCTCGCCGGCGGCGGTGCGCTCCTCGACGAACTCACGTGCCACGGAGATGAACTCGTCCAGGTTCTCCAGGCGGGTCTCGTCCTGCGGATCCGGGGACTTCTGCAGCGTCTCGTAGTACCCGGAGCGGTGCAGGGCGACGTCCAGGATGTCGTCCGGCGGGGCTCCCGAGTCAACCATCGCGGTCAGCTCGTCGAGGATGTCGACGAACGCCTGGACCGCGTTCACCGAGCGCGACGCCATCGCCGGCGCCTCGTCGGCCCGGCGCATCGCGGCCGCGAACGAGATCCGGTCCCGCTGGGCGAGCGCCTCGATCGCGGCCTCGGCCCGGTCGCCGATCCCGCGCTTCGGCTCGTTCATGATCCGGCGCAGCGAGACGGTGTCCTCCGGGTTCACCAGCACCCGCAGGTACGCGAGCGCGTCGCGGACCTCCTTGCGCTCGTAGAACCGGACGCCGCCGACCACCTTGTACGGATGGCCGGTCCGGATGAAGACTTCCTCGAACACCCGGGACTGCGCGTTGGTCCGGTAGAACACCGCGACGTCGGACGGCTTCACACTGTCGGCGTCGGCGAGCCGGTCGATCTCGTCGGCGACGAACTGCGCCTCGTCGTGCTCGTTGTCCGCGACGTACACCGCGATCTGCTCGCCCTGACCCTGGTCGGACCAGAGGTTCTTCGCCTTGCGGCCCTCGTTCCGGCTGATCACCGCGTTGGCCGCGGTCAGGATGGTCTGGGTGGAGCGGTAGTTCTGCTCCAGCAGGATCGTCTCGGCGCCGGCGAAGTCCTCCTCGAACGCGAGGATGTTGCGGATCGTCGCCCCGCGGAACGCGTAGATCGACTGGTCGGAGTCGCCCACCACCATCAGCTCGGCGGGCGGCGCCGTCGGGCCGTTGTGATCCGGGGCGTCCTCACCGCAGAGCTCGCGGATCAGCGTGTACTGCGCGTGGTTCGTGTCCTGGTACTCGTCGACGAGCACGTGGCGGAAACGGCGCCGGTAGTACTCACGGACCTCAGGGAAGGCCTGCAGCAGGTTGACCGTGGTCATCAGCAGGTCGTCGAAGTCGAGGGCGTTCGCCTGGGCGAGCCGCTCCTGGTAGATCCGGTAGCACTCGGCGTACGTCTCCTCGAGATGATTCTCCGCCTTCGCGGCGGAGGTCTCGTGGTCGATCAGCTCGTTCTTCTGGGTGCTGATCCAGTTCAGCACGGCGCGCGGGTTGTAGCGCTTGACGTCCAGGTCGAGCTCGCGGCAGACCAGCGTCATCAGCCGCCGCGAGTCGGTGTCGTCGTAGATCGAGAACGTCGAGTTGATCCCGAACCGCTTGATGTCGCGGCGGAGGATCCGCACACAGGACGAGTGGAACGTCGAGACCCACATCAGCTTCGCCCGCGGGCCGACCAGGTCCACCACCCGTTCGCGCATCTCGGCGGCGGCCTTGTTGGTGAACGTGATCGCGAGGATCGAGCCGGGGTGCGCGTCGCGGGCCGCCAGCAGGTAGGCGATCCGGCGGGTCAGCACCCGCGTCTTACCGGACCCGGCACCGGCCACCACCAGCAGTGGCTTGCCGGCATGCACCACGGCGGCGCGCTGCTGCGGGTTCAGTCCCTCGAGCAGCGCATCCGGGTCGGCCCGAGACGTCTTCGACTCCTCCAGCGGCACCGGGAGCTCATCAGGCGAAAACAGCGTAGTCATCACCGACCACCTTAGGCGCTCCACCGGACACTTTCCGAAAACGGGTTCGAACCGCGCGTCCGGGGCTGCGAGGATCAGCCTCATGGACGCCTCCGAGCTGCGGTACGACGACCTGGTGGACCGGATCGAGGTCCTCTACAACGACCACCGCTACCGCGCCGCCACTGACCTGCTGAACGCGGAGCGCGACGGGCTGGAGGTGTGGGCGGCCGAACTCGCTCATCTGAAGGCCTGCCTGCTAGGTGCGGACGGCGACGCCGACGGGGCACTGCGGGTATTGCAGGACGCGAGTACGGCGGGTGCGTGGTGGCGGCGGTCGATCCTGACCGAGGACGACGACTTGGCCGCACTGCAGGACCGCCCTGCGTTCTTGGAACTGATCGAGCTGTCGGAGTCCCGGGTGGTCGATGATCCGGTCCCACCCCTGATGGCGCTACCCGGTCAGGCAGTTGATGGGGGCTTGCGTGGGGTTGTGGTGGCGCTGCATGGGGCGGGGCAGACGGCGGGGCATGCTCGGCGGGACTGGGGCGGGGTGGTGGAGCTCGGGTATGCCTTGGTTTGTGTGCAGTCGTCGTACCGGATGTCGCCGAGGTATCGCACCTGGCCCGACCCCGAGCAAGCACGCGCAGACATCGCCCGTGCCCTCGCCGAACTACCCGCCGCGATCGCCGACGTCGCTGGTACGGATGCCGCGGGCCGGCTGCCGGTGGTCGCAGCGGGGTTCTCGGCCGGTGGGCGTGTGGCTCTGGACTGGGCGCTGACCGGCCGGCCGACGGCTGTTGCTGGTGTGCTCGCGTTGGCGCCCGCGTTGCGTGAGCTTCCGGCGTACGCGGGCGGGAAGTTGTCGCCGGCAACGATCTGGATCGGGACCGACGACGACCTGCTCGAAGTCGTGGACGGTGCGGCCGAACAGCTCACCGGGTTCGGCTGCAGCATCGAGCGGCTACCGGGACTCGGTCACGCGTTCCCGGCCGCCTTCGACGAACTGCTGGCCGGCGTTCTCTAGGACTGCTGGCGGGTGAGGTGCAGGGTCACCGGGGTGGTCGTGCCGAGCCAGTGCATCTTGGCGTTGTGGTCGTCGTACGACGTGATGCGCAGGCCGGGGACGCCTTCGATGGTGCCCTCGTAGTCCTTCGCGGCCAGGTAGGCAACGACGTCGGCGAGTTCGGGGCCGTCCATCCACTCGATGCGGGCGAGGTCGGGGCGCGCCTGCCACATGTCGACCCAGGCGGCCGGATCCTCGCTGAACAACGTCGTACGCAGAATCATCGACACCGCGCCGAGCAGCGTCGCGGCCGGGGTGGCCGTCAGTTCCAGCAGGGTGCGCTCCCGCTCTGACAGGTCGTCGCTCAAAATCACTCGCAGGACATTGCCATAGGAACAGCTTTGCTGTGGGCAGACTTGCCGTCAGCAGAAAAGCTGGGATGACGCCGTTCGCGCGGTCACTGTGGATGACATGGCAGAAGACATGAAACCGCCGATGTTCAACGAGTCCGCCCGGCAGCGGCTGCTCGGGCAGCGGATCGTCGTACTGGACGGAGTCCTCGACGACGACAACGGGACCTTGCTGGCCACCCAGATCCTCACGCTGGCGGCCGAGGACCCGGACACCGACATCGCGTTCTGGATCCACTCGCTCGGCGGTTCGGTGCCGTCGATGCTGGCGATCCGGGACGTGATGCGGCTGGTGCCGTGCGACGTGTCGACGCTGGCGATCGGGCTGGCCTGCAGCGCGGGGCAGTTCCTGCTGTCGGCCGGTACGCCGGGGAAGCGCTACGCGTTGCGGCACGCCCGCGTCCTGATGCACCAGGGCTCGGCCGGTATCGGCGGATCCGCGGTCGAGATCGAGATCCAGGCCAACGACCTGCGGCACATCCGCGACACCGTACTCGGGCTGATCGCCGAGGACACCGGGCAGCCGTTCGACATCGTGCACGAGGACTCGCTGCACGACCACTGGTACACCGCCGACCAGGCCCGCGAGTACGGCTTCATCGACCACATCGTCGAGTCCTTCGACCAGGTCATGCCCAGGAAGGCGGCAGCATGAGCAGCTACACGATCCCGAACGTCATCGCTCAGCACCCGCGCGGCGAGCGGATCATGGACGTCTACTCGCATCTGCTGACCGAGCGCGTCATCTACCTCGGGACCGGGATCGACTCCGGTGTCGCGAACGCGATCATCGCGCAGCTGCTGCACCTGGAGACGGACAATCCCGAGGCGGAGATCAACCTCTACATCAACTGCGAGGGCGGCGACATGTCCGCGATGCTTGCGATCTACGACACGATGCAGTACATCCAGTCGCCGATCGCGACGTACGGCGTCGGGCAGGCGATCTCCGCCGGTGCGGTGCTGCTCGCGGCCGGTACGGCGGGGCGTCGCGCGATCCTGCCGCACGCGCGCGTCGTACTGCACCAGCCGGCCGGCCGTGGTCAGGGCACGATCCCGGACCTGATCCTGCAGGCGGACGAGGTGGTACGGGTGCGCGGCCAGGTCGAGGAGATCCTGGCTCGGCACACTGGCCAGTCCGTCGAGCGGTTGCGGCACGACACCGACCGCGACCACGTGCTGACCGCGGCCGGCGCCAAGGAGTACGGCATCGTCGACCTTGTGATCAACGAGCGGACCCCGGCTCCCGTGCTCACCTAGTCGGCGGCTGCGAGGACCTTGTCGGCGACGGCGGCGTGGTGCAGGAGGTCGGGCTGGGGGCGGCCGACCCGGTTGGTCAGGTACGCGTACGCGATCCTGCGATCCGGGTCGGCCCACCCGATACAGCAGTTGCTTCCGTTGTGACCGAACGTCCGCGGACTGCTCAACGAGCCCAAGGACGAAACGGCACCCTCCATCCACCGCGGCCCGCCGAGCTGGAAGCCCTGAGACCACCGGACCGGTGCCCGCGCCACCGGGTCGTACTCACCTTCACTGGTCGGCTCGAGCGCGATCGCGAGCGACTCCGGCCGCAGCAACCGACCCTCGAGCAACGCCTGGTAGAGCTCCGCCAGGTCGGGCGCGGTCGTCGAGATCCCGGCAGCGGGTACGACGGCCTCGCGCGTACTGCGGCGGTTCACGACGGACTGGATGAACGGGCCGACTGGACCCCACGCGCGGATCGGCACGTGCCGGTCCCAGAGCTCGTCGGGGAGCCCGAGGTACGTGTCCGCGACGCCGAGCGGTTCGAGGACCGTACGGCGTACCAGCTCGTCGATCGGCGTCCCGGTGCAGCGCTGTACAACCTCACCGAGAATGAAACCGAACGCCAGCGGGCTGTACGCGACGGTCCCAATCGGATAGCGCGGCTTCGCCTCCTCGATCCGGCGCAGCGCGCGGTCCCAGTCGGTCATCGCACGGACCTCGCCGACGTACGAGCCCGCGTTGGTGACGCCGGACCGGTGCCGCAGGACCTCGCGGACGGTGATCTCACGTTTGCCGTTGTGCGCGAACTCCGGCCAGTACGCAGCGACGGCATCGTCGAGATGCAGCCGGCCGGACTCGACGAGCTGGTGGATCACGATCGCGAGGTACGGCTTGCTTGCGGAGAAGAGCCAGAACAACGCGTTCGGTGAACACCCGAAGGAGCGGTCGACCACCGTCCGGCCGTCCCGGACGACGCACAACTGCGCGACCCCACCACGTGCCTCGATCAGACCGATCGCCTCCGCGAGCCGATCGGGGTCGAAGCCGGTGTCCTGGGGGTCGCAGACCCCACCGAACTCCATGGGTTCCACTGTGCCTGCCTGGGCAAACAGCTAAGGTCTGGGAGTGAGCGTGCCCGAGACAAAACCGCGACCGGACGACGAGATCGAGCGGATCCTCGTGGTCGTCGCGCACCCGGACGACATCGACTTCGGCGGCGCCGGCACGGTCGCGCTGTGGACCAAGGCCGGTATCGAGGTCCAGTACTGCATCGTCACCGACGGGCAGGCCGGCGGCTTCGAACCGGATCGGGACCGCGCCGAGATTCCCGCCGTACGACGGGCCGAGCAGGCCGCCGCCGCTCAGCACGTCGGGGTCCGCGACCTGCACTTCCTCGGGTACCAGGACGGGTACGTCGAGCCGACCGCGGAGCTCGTCCGCGACATCAGCCAGGTGATCCGCAAGGTGCGCCCGCAGCGGCTGCTCACGCAGTCACCCGAGCGTTCGTGGCATCGCCTGCAGGTCTCCCACCCCGACCACATGGCCGCCGCGGAGGCGACGGTCCGCGCGTTCTATCCGGCCGCCGGGAACCCGTACGCGTACCCGGACCTGACCGAGGAGGCGTGGGAGGTCGGCGAGCTGTGGATGATGGACCACCCGGTCGCGAACCACTACGTCGACATCACCGACACCTTCGACCAGAAGATGGCGGCCCTGATGTCCCACACCAGCCAGCACCGCGACCCGGACGGCCTCCGCACCAGCATCCGCGCCAACTTCGCCCGCGTCGCGACCGCCGCCGGCCTCCCCGCCAACCACTACGCCGAGGCCTTCACCGTCATCCGCCTCTAATCGGTTTGCTTGCAGGAGGGCTCGCCGTGGAAGGTGCAGCCATGACGATTTCCTATGACGTGACCGGGGACGGCCCGGATCTCCTGCTCGTGCACGCAGGAGTGGCCGATGCCCGGATGTGGGCCCGGCAGGTGGAAGAGCTCAAGTCGAGCCATCGGGTGATCACGCTGGACCTCCGCGGGTACGGCGAGACGCCGCTCGACCCGAAGTACTCCGACGCGGGTGATGTGCTCGCACTCCTCGAAGAGGTCGGCGCGCGGGACGTGGCGGCGGTCGGAGCGTCGTACGGCGGGTACGTCGTACAGCAGGTGGCGAGCCGGAAGCCGGAGCTGTTCTCCCGGCTGGTGCTGCTCTGTGCACCGACCGACAACGTGCAGCCCGACGACGAACTGCGGGCGCTGTGGGCCGAGGAGAACAAGCTGCTCGAGGCCGGCGACGTCGACGGGGCAACCGATCTCACCGTACGGCGCTGGATCGGCCCCGACGCAGACGACGAAGCCCGCGAACTGCTACGGGTGATGCAGAAGCGCGCGTACGACGTACAACTGGCCGCCGGTGACGTGGACAACGAAGAATGGCCGGTCGAACCCGAAAAGATCGACGCGCCGGTGCGATTGATCACCGGCGCGCACGATTTCAAGTTCTTCACCGACAGCGCGGACTACCTGGCAGAACGGCTCCCGACCGCCGAGCGCCTCCACCTCCCGTGGGCCGGCCACCTGCCGACCCTCGAGAGGCCTGCCGACACATTAGGCCTGATCGGCTAGGGCGCCCATCGGGTCCCAGGCGGGGAGGACGATCGGGGCGTCGTCCAGGCGGGCCTGCAGTTCGGCGGGCAGTGCGGAGCGGCGTACGGCGACCTCGAAGACGTGCTCGCCGAACCACGAGTCGTTCATGGTCCAGAAGCCGCTGTCGGCCTTCTCGTCGCCCCAGCTGTTCTCGACCCGCCAGCGGCGCGGCTTGCCGTCCACCACGTCGACGCCGGTGAACAGCATCGCGTGCGTCATCAGCGTCTCGTGGTGCACCAGCCGCTCGGCCTTGTCCAGCGTGAACTCGGTGTCGTAGACGGCGCCGTAGTCGTACAGCTTGGCGTCCCAGAAGCCGAGGTCGGAGTTCATCTGCTTGCCGACGTCGCAGCCGAACCAGACCGGCTCGCCGCCGACGATCGCGTCCTGGGTGAGCTGCTTGATCAGGTCGATCTCGACGTTCAGGTACACCACCGGCGGGGCGTCGATGACGTTGCCGAGGAAGTCGACGGTGAAGGTCCGGCCGACCGGGCTGCTCTCCCGCGGGTCGTGCACGAGACAGACGTACTCGTCGACCGGCAACTGCACGTATGCCGCCGCGAACTCGGTCGGAGTGGTCCAGCCGTCGCGGTGGAAGCCCTTGTCGGTGTCCTTCCACTGCCACAGGAACTTCTGCGGCGGCGTACCGAGGTGGATGCTCAGCACCCGGTGCACGGTGGTCAGGATCTCCCGCTTGCGGTCGCGGCGGGCGTCGTCGGTGTCGAGCGCCCGCAGGTCGCGCGCGCCCTGGCGGAGCAGCTTGCGGAGGGCATCGTTCAGCTGCGCGGTCGCAGACGAGCTCTCGGTCTCCGGCATCGCCGACTTCGGCACCAGGCCGTGCTTGCGGACCAGCGCGACGAACATGTTCCACTGGCCGCCGTCACCGATCGGGTCCGACAGCAGGTGCGCGACCGTCCGGTCGTCGACATCCCGCTCGGAGGTCTCGATGATCGCCTCGAGGAAGAAGTTCGAGCGCTCGAACTTGTCCCAGAACAGCAGGTAGTTCTGGGAGAACTCGAAGTCCTTGACCCCGAGCTTCTCGGCCGCGCCGGCGCGGAGCAGGTTCAGCCCGGCGAACAGCCAGCACCGACCGCTCTTCTTCTGATTGGTGACCTTCCAGTCGTCCAGCAGATTGGACACCGAGTGGTCCATCGACGTGACGACCTGGCGATCCAGGGCGATGCTGTTGACCGGCGTCTGCGTGACGGCGTTCTGCATCACCCGGTACTGCGGGTTCGACGCGAACTCCTTCTCGAAGAGCGCGAGCTGATCGGCTGTGAGATTCCGCTCCATAAGAGTCGACGGTATAACAGCCGCCAAGCCCGGACCGAAGGATCGGAGTGGCGTATCGATGCCCTGGCCGAAACGCGCCACCGGTGAGACCTTGCGCTACGCTAGTTGAAAACGACATTCAACAAAGGAGGCCGTCATGGCCCGACGCCCGGTGCCGACCGGCAAGCGCAAGCCGAAGCAGAATCCGCTGGACCGCGACGGCATCACCTTCATCGACTACAAGGACACCGCGCTGCTGCGAAAGTTCATCTCCGACCGCGGCAAGATCCGCTCCCGCCGCGTCACCGGCCTGTCGGTGCAGCAGCAGAAGCAGGTCGCGCGAGCCATCAAGAACGCCCGCGAGATGGCCCTGCTCCCCTACACGTCATCCGGCCGGTAAGAGCCCTGCGATCCGCCCCGGACCTGGTCATCCCGCTTCAAGACGTCCTCGCTCTGGGCAAGTGACCGGGAGGGCTTAGGTGGTCACGATGTGCAGGACCAGGTCACCGGACGGGAACGGCCCGCTGCGTCTGCGCTGGTGCCCGCAGCTGTGTCGTCGTCGGTCGCCACCGTGGCAGCCGTGGAGAAGGTGTCGCCGGCCGCGAGCGTGGGGAGCTTTTGCTCCTGGTCACCGATCCAGATCACCGCACCGAAGTCAGGATCGAACCCCACCACCGTTCCGTGGCCGTTCACGGCGTACGGCGTGGCCTGGTTCCCCGGCAAGGCACGTGGACCGGTCGGCGCCCACACGACCGGTCCACCCAGATCCCCGGATCCGCTGGTCAGGACGGCACTGCCGACGACGTACGGACCCGCGGCTGCGCGAGCGATCGAGTTGGTTCCGGGGACCGGGCCGGGCAGCGTCGTCAGCCCTTCGCGGACCGTGCCCGCGATGGCCTCCTGCCTGAACTCACCGACCGTCTCGGTCCACCCCACGACGGTGCCCTGATCGGACACGTCAGTGAGGTACGCCGAGCCTGCCACCACACCGAGATCCTGGATCGACTGCGGGGAGTGCGCGGACCAGGCGACCGCGTGGCTGGTGTCCTCACCCGCCGCGTAGCCGACGATCAGGCCCGCGTTGTTGATCGCCGTCGGTACGGCGAAGCCGCCGCCGGTCAGCGTCGGGAGGTCGATCAGCTGGCCATCGCGCCAAAGGACTCCGCGCGACGACATGTCCTCACCGTAAACGACGCCGACCACGTCGCCTTGGCTGTTCACGTCCTGCGCGACCGCGCCCACACCGCTGGGAGCGTCGAGCACTGCCACCTCGCCGTCGTGCCACACCAAGGCGCGAGTCCTGCCGTCCGCATCGACGCCGGAGCCGGCAAACGAGTCGTGGCGATCGCCGTTGTACACGGTCCCGGAGCTCCATCCAGCCGGCATCGGGAGCTCGTTGATCACCCAGGTGCAGCCGGTGTCGTCCAGAGTGCTCAACTGCTCAGCCGCCATGGCCGGCGGCGACATCTGCACCACCGTCACAGCCAGACCGGCAACGAGACCGGCGAACTTCGGTAAGCATCGAAAACGGCGCACTGAAGGCACTATTTGTCCCCACCCCTCCACGACGGATGCGCCACTATAGCGGCCGATCAACGGCTCGGACGAGGGAGAATCCCGATCTGCCCTGTTGATCGCACCGGACGCGACGAGATCACGTTTCTCCGTGTCGTGTGCGGGTGCTGTCGGATTCTGGCTGGCCGGTTCGTGGAGAGGGCAAGAAGATCGAACAAAGGTCCCCAGACTCAAGGAGAACCACGATGCCCGACCAGGCCAGCCGAGCCACCAGACCATTCCGCTTCGGGGTCGTTGCCCCGCTCACTTCTGACCTGCCGACGTGGCGAGACCGCGTGCGCCGCATCGCCGACAGCGGTTACTCAACGTTGCTGATGCCCGATGTTCCTACCTGGCAACCAGCACTTGGCCCCACGCTGGCAACCGCGGCCGCGCTCGCTGACCTGCGGATCGGCTCCTGGGTCTATGCCGCCGCGCTGCGCGAACCATGGAGCACAGCATGGGAAGCTCACTCACTCTCAGTACTCACAGAAGGCCGCTTCGAAATGGGCATCGGCGCGGGCCGACCCGGGATCGAAGTCGAGCTCGGGCGGCCTGCCGTCTCCCCGGCTGAGCGTCGTACCCGAATGCGCGAGACCGTGGCGGCCCTGCGTACGTTCGACGGTCCCGATCTGCATACACCGGTGGTCATGGCAGTGAGCGGACCGAAGTCGCAGGCGCTGGCGCTCGAAGTCGCTGACGCAGTCACATTCGTACTCCCGACGGACGACGATCGGGTCGAAACCACGAAGCGGGTCCGTGACTTCGCCGGCCACCGGGACATCGAACTCGCCCAGCACGTCGCCGCCGTCGGCGACCGTGTCGCTCCGTTCATGGCGCCGCCCGACCTCGACACCGCAGCACTCCGCGCGGCCGACTCGCTCGTCATACTGCCGAGTGACCCCGCGGCAGCCGCCGACGAAATCGAACGCCGACGCGAAGAGATCGGCTTCTCCTATTTCGTCATCGGCGCCGACTTCGCCGACGCACTCGCGCCGGTCGTAGCCAAGCTGGCCGGCGAGTAGGCGGTGGACGGGTCGGACGGGTGGCCGTCATCCTCGGGGGAGGCCTACTTCGAGGGGAATCGCAATGGACCTGGGCTTCGAGCGGATCCTGCAGGTGAAGATCCCGGTGACGGATCTCCAGCGCAGCGTCAACTGGTACCGGCGGGTGTTCGGGCTGCGGCTGGCCTGGGAGTTCGGCGAGCCCGGCGTCGTCACCGGCGCGGTCCTGACCGATGACGCCGAGCGGTTTCTCATCGGCCTGCGACGGCTCGACACCGTGCCCGGCGAGCCGTCACTGGCCGGCTTCGACGTCGTCAGCCTCGGCGTGCCGTCGGTCGACGTACTGAAGGCGCTGGCCGAGCGTTTCGACGAACTCGGCGTGGAGCACGGCCCACTGTTCGACCGTGGGCCGGGAGGTGGCGTGCAACTCGACGTACCGGATCCCGACGGCACGGTGATCCGGATCCTGTCGCCGTTCGGGCAGCACGCACCGTTCACCGGCGTCGAGTTCGGGCCCGACGGGGCGCCCACCTTCTACACAACCCCACGCCTACAGCTGGACTGAAGGAGGAACCCGGGAACCCGACGTTCTGGCTGTCCCGCGTCCGGTGAGCGGTCGAGTCAGAATTGATGGATGGATGATCCGCGTGCTCAACTCGAGCGTGAGCGGCAGAAGACGATCGACCGCCTGGCGAACCTGACCGAGGACTTCGACAAGGTCGTGGCTGCCTCGCGCGACAGCAACGCCGACGACGAGCACGATCCCGAGGGTTCAACGATCGCGTTCGAGCGGTCCCAGCTCGGCGCGCTGGCCGAGCAGGCCCGGAGGACCCTGACGGAGATCGATGCCGCACTCGCCCGCCTTGCGGCTGGAACCTACACAACCTGTGAGCGCTGCGGCCGACCGATCTCGAAAGACCGGCTCCGGGCACGTCCCGCGGTCCGCACCTGCATCAGCTGTGCATCTGGCGGTCCCCCAGGGGCGTGATCTACTGCGCGTGCGTCCGGCTGATCAGGGATTGCAGAAGGGCCGGGCCAGCGTGAGGTCGGCGTCCACTCGGCGCAAACCGGCGGCAGCCGGATTCTCGCGCGGCAGGCACCGAGTGAGCAGCGCACGTCCTCCGGCCGGTAAGCCTCACGCGGTGCTTCGCCCGTCCAACCTGGACGGACCGATCGGCACCCGGCTGATACTTGGGGAGTGTCGGAGATGGATCTGCCTGAGTTCGATCGCGCGCTGTTGCACGCGGTCGAGGTGCTGCGCGGGGGTGGGGCTGTTGTCGTGACCAATCCCAGTCCGCTGACGTACGGCGTGGTGGCGCGCGATGCCCGTGCTGTGAATCTCCTGAGAGGACGCCCTGTTGACCAGCCGGTCGCGATCTCGGTCCACTCGGAAGCCGCGCACGATCAGCTGTTCCATTACCTCGACCTCCCGACCGACGTCCTCGCCACGATCGACTTCGCGCTCGCCGAGCGAATCTCCGTACTGGCGCCGATCCGGTCCGACCCGACGATGCCCGAGTGGCTGGCGCCGGCCATCAAGGACGGCTGGGTGCTGTTCTTCGACGGATACTGGGGTCCAATGGCGTACCTGTGGGAGAGCCACCCCTTCCTGTACGGAAGTAGCGCCAACCGAACCAGCGAGGCCCCGGTCACCTCCGCCGCCGAAGCCCGCGCGCAGTTTCCGGCCGACACCATGATCATCGACGCCGACGATCGACGTACGCCGGCCGCCGCCTACGGAGCCCGCACGATCATCCGCGTCGCCCCGGACGGTGGGCTGACGCTGCATCGACCGGGCATCCAGGACCAGGCGGCGGGTGGACCCGAGGTACTCCTGGACCGACTGCGCGAGTTCACATCCGCGCTCGCGGTCCTGGACGGATCGATCAGTACGCCGCTGGGCAAGACCTATCTGTCGACGGCGGTGGTTGAGGACGGCGTACCCAAGCAGTTGGCGCCGAACACGCGGATCCGGCTCGGGTTCGCGCGAGTGCCCAACAAGAACGCGGACGGTCCACGGGTGTACGACGTCGTGCGAGCGGACGTCGGTTGCAACAGCCTGGGCACATCCGTCGCGGCCGGCGAACTGCTGACCGACGGACGTCTGTCGATCCCTGGGCTCGGCGGCACCCAGGTCGGCTGCCTGCCGCCGCTTCGGGAGCAGGAGGACTGGTTGAAGACGTTCCTGACGAGCAAGCCCTCCTGGCGGCTGAACGGTGACGAGCTCGCCCTCGCCTCAGGTGGTACGACGATCACGCTGCTGGACCGGAAGATCGCCGAACCAGACTTCCCGCTCGACGGGATCAGGTGGAAGGTCGTCACCACCATCACGAACGCCGACCTGCGCCATCACCGCTATCACGCCGAGCAGGCGTGGATCAGCTTCGACGGCGGGCACCTGACCGGCTGGAGCGGATGCAACGAACACTCCGGCGTCGTCACCCGCAACAACACAGAACTGACCTTCAGCCAGGTCGCCATCCCCGACCGCGCCTGCGCAGCCGAAACCGCCGAGGTAGAGGCCGCGATCCTGGCCACCCTCGGCCCCGCGGTCGCCTACACCATCGACCACAACCAGCTAACCCTTCTGGCCCCCTCCGGCATCGGCCTCGACCTGAAAGCGGCTAAGCCAGTTGCTTACGCATGAGAGTGATCCGCGTTTCGTAGCGGGTCGTGGATCCGTCCGCAGCCCCCTCGTCCCACGAGCCGATCTCGTGGCCGCTCACCACGTAGCCCAACCGCTCGTACAAGCCGCGCGGCCGCGATCTGTTGTCGTCCACGCCCAACTCGACCCAGCGGAGTCCGCGGCCTCGAGCTCGCTGCTCCAACGCCTCGATCAGGACTGAGCCGATCCCGCATGAGCGCAGCTCTGCCCGGACCGACAGCTGCCAGAGGGTCGCCCCACCGGGCGGTTTGGTGTAGTCGACCCCACCGACCGCAACTGGCAGACCGGAAGGCGGACAGACCGCCAAGTAGTCGACCTCGCCGCGGCGGGCACGTCGGATCGCTTCGGCTACGTACGCGACATCCGTCACTGTCCCGTACCAGCCGCAGGCGGGCAGGTCGGCTTCGGTCAGATCGCGAACGGTCAGCGGTACGACGACCTCGGCCATATCGGCCACCGTCGCAGGTGAGCGCCCGCGACCGCCAACGATTTAGCGCGGATCGCTCTCACGCCGACGGTTGCCTGCGCCCATCAAACTCAGGTGGAACGGGCATGCGACACCATGGTGTGGTCGCCCCGGCGACAGCCGGGAACCGCGCGTAGCACCGCGTCGGGGTGAATTACACCAGGCGGCGGTCGGTGGCCCAGCGGGTTAGTTCGTGGCGGTTGGAGAGTTGGAGTTTGCGGAGGACCGAGGAGACGTGGGTTTCGACGGTCTTCACGGAGATGAACAGCTCGCGGGCGACTTCCTTGTACGCGTAGCCGCGGGCGATCAACCGCAGTACTTCGCGTTCGCGCTGGGACAAGCGGTCGAGGTCCTCGTCGACCGAGGCGATGTCGATGGCGCCGGAGAAGGCGTCCAGCACGAAGCCGGCCAGCCGCGGGGAGAAGACCGCGTCGCCCTCGGCGACCCGGTTGATGGCGTCGACCAGTTCGGTGCCGGAGATGTTCTTGGTGACGTACCCGCGGGCGCCGGCCCGGATCACGCCGATCACGTCCTCGGCGGCGTCGGACACCGACAGCGCGAGGAACTTGATGTCCGGGTGCCGCTGGTGGACCTGCTTCATCACCTCGGTGCCGCCGCCGCCCGGCAGGTGGACGTCGAGCAGGACGACGTCCGGCTCGGCGCCGACGATCGCCTTGACGGCGCTGTCGACGTCGGCTCCTTCGCCGACGATGTCGACCGAGGTGCCGATCTCGCTGCGTACCCCGGCCCGGAACATGTCGTGATCGTCGATGACGACAACGCGCCTGCTGCTCATCTGTCCATCTCCAGTCGCACTTCGGTGCCTGTCTCGGGATCGGACCGCACCGTCGCGTGTCCGCCGTGCCGTTCCATTCTGCCCATCACACTGTGCCGCAAGCCGAGCCGGTCGTCCGGTACCTCGTCCACGTCGAAGCCCTTGCCGCGATCGCGGACGAACATCTCCACCCGGTCGCCGTCCACCTCGACGAACACGTCGATCTTCGCCGCGCCGGAGTGCTTGGCCGCGTTCACCATCGACTCGCGGGCGGCCCGGACCATCGAGGCCAGCGGCTCGGTCAGATCGCAGTCGCCGACCGTGACCACCTCGATCGGTACGCCGTGCGAGTCCTCGACCTCGGCGGCCGCCTGCTTCGCGGCACCGGCGATCGTCTGGTCGGCGTCGTGTTCCTCGTCGTACAGCCAGGACCGCAGCTCGCGCTCCTGCGAGCGCGCCAGCCGGGCCACCGCCTTCGGGTCCTCGGCCTGCTTCTGGATCAGCGCCAGCGTCTGCAGCACCGAGTCGTGCAGGTGCGCGGCCATGTCGGCGCGCTCCTGGGAGCGAACCCGCTCCGCGCGCTCGGAGTTCAGGTCCCGGGTCAGCCGGTGCACCCACGGCCCGGCGATGACCCCGATCCCGACCACCGCGAGCAGGAGCGCGATCAGTACGTCGCCGACCATCGAGAGCCGGCCGTTCTGCACCAGGAACAAGGTGACTGCGGTGCCGAGCAGGACCAGCCCGACGGCGATCCGGATCAGCGACTTCCAGCCGCCCTTGCCGAGCACCAGGCCGATGATCGGGACCCGGACGTCGCGCGCCCACTTGTCTTTCTGGCTCTCGTCCGCCTGCCGCCAGATCAGCGCCAGACCGGTCGCGGCGAAGACCAGCGGCCAGAACAGCTTGCCCGCGATACCGAGCCCGGCGACCTGCAGCAGCAGGACCAGGCCGATTCCGATGGCCACAAGCGCGGGCAGCTGCCCGCGGCTCTTCTCCCGCTTCCGTTGCTTCGCCTCCGCGACCGGCGGCGCCGGCTCGTCGGTACGCAGTCCTTTACGTGTGTGCGCGGCCAGCCCAGGCGCGTCCGGCACGGTCTCCGGCGCGAGTGGCATCAGGAACCACAGCGCCGCATAGATCAGTACGCCGAAGCCGCCGGACACCGTGGTCGCGATCAGCACCAGCCGTACGACGGTGTCCGACACGCCGAGGTGGTCGGCGATCCCACCGGCGACACCGGCAACGACCCGCCCCTCGGTACGCCGGTACGCCCGGCGGGTCGGCTCTGCGGCCGGCCGGGGCGGCGTCGAGGTGTACGTCGGACCGCCCGAGCCTGATCCGGCCTGGTTGCGCATCCGCGCGGCGTAGGCGGCGTACGGGCCTTGGTACTGCCCCGGGCCTTGCGGGCCCCAGCCTTTGTAGCGCCACTGGTCCTGGTTCTGGCCAGGCGGCGGCTCGGGTGGGGCTCCGTTCGCGGAGGACCCGCCCGGGGGCGCGGCTGCTGGCTGGCTCATCACAACGATCGTCACATGTGGACCGGCCCGACACCAGCAGGCTAACCCCCGGCCGCCTCCTCAGCGCCTGCCCGCCGCGCTCAGGGTCCGCTCGGGGAGAACCCCGAAATTCAGCCGATTCGGGGGGCCATCAGGGTGCATCCCCGATGTTGCACGCCCGAGGTTGGTGTGAGTATCGGTGACATGGAGCAGAACCAGAGTGGACCCGCCGGGTTCGACCGCAACCGCCTGCAGAACCCCCAGAGCTGGCGGCGCAGCAGGTCGGACCGCTGGGTCGCGGGTGTCTGCGGCGGCATCGGCCGCGCGCTGAACATCGACCCGGTGCTGGTCCGCGTGGTGATGGCCGTACTGATCATCAGCGGTCCGGGCGTGATCTTCTACATCGCCGCCTGGGTCCTGATGCCCGACGAGGGCAGTGACCGCTCCGCCGCGCAGGGCGTGCTCGGCGACCGGGTCCGGACCGACCACCCGTGGTTCTGGCCGGTCGTGATCGGCGCCTGCGTGTTCATCGCGATCGCGATGATGTCGTCGTTCAACTTCGGCCGCTTCATCCCCGGCCCGCTGATCGTCGTCGGTGTCATCTGGCTGATCGCGAAGCAGCGCAAGAGCAGCAGGCCCAACACGCCCGGCCAGCGCCCGCAGGACACGGTGCCGCCGGCGTACTCCGGTCAGCAGCAGACCTCGGCGTACATGTCTCCTCAGACCGGCCCGTCGGCTCCCCCGGCGGGTCCGTCGTCCTCGGCCCCACAGCGACCCCAGGACCGCACCGTCGAACCGGTCCAGCCTGTGTGGACCGAGGACGACCCCCTCGGCCTGTACGTCGACGAGCCCGCCGGCACCACCCCGCCGGTCGCGAGCACCCCCGCCGGACCGCCCGCCAAGGGCATGCGCGGGATCAAGTCGATCATCGTCGTACTGACCGGCATCGCGATCGGCATCGCCGCACTGGCCGGCGCCCCCACGGCGACCATGCTGATCATCGGCCTGGCTACGCTCGGCGGCGGCATGCTGCTCGGCGGATTCGTCGGCCGCACGCTGGCCTTGCTGCCGCTCGGCATCCTGCTGGCCCTCGGCGCCACCGCGAGCACGGTGTTCGCCGGCGTGCCGCGCAACTTCGCCGACACCAACTACGTCGCGCCGGCCAGCCAGACCATCACCGCGACCGGGACGAGCTACCAGTTCGACGCCGGGTCGGTGCACCTGGACCTGACCCAGGCGAAGTTCGGCCCGGGCGCCAAGGTCGAGGTGCACGGCGGCCTCGGCGAGGTGATCGTGAAGCTCCCGCAGGACGTGGACGTGCAGGGCACGCTGTCGACCGAAATGGGAGACGTTGCCTTCCTCAACGACCACAAGGGCGGCCATAATGCCGAACTGAAGCTCAACGACCTCGGCACGGACGGCAAGGCCGGCCCGCAACAGGTCACCCTGGACCTGGACCTCAGGCTGGGCAGCATCAAGGTGGAGCGCGGTTGACGTCCTCCTCACCTGTCAGGCGGGGATTCCAACTACTACGCGGAGGTAGCGAGTTGAGGTTCACGCTTCGGCGAGACCCGTGGCGGCGTCTCTCTGCGTGCGTTGACGGCCCGTCCGGCCGCAATGTTGATCGCCGCGTTGACGTCCGCGTGCGCCCGATGCCCGCAGGCGACGCATCGGAAGACCGCTTGGCTCTCGCGGTTCTCCGGCGCGCGATGCCCACAGACGCTGCAGGTCTGCGACGTGTACGCGGGGTTGACCTTCTCGACCCGCCCGGTTGCCTTGTGCTCCAGACGACGTACCAGCGCACCCCAGGCATTGACCACAATGCCACGGTGGAGCCCCGCCTTGGCACCGCGCCGATTCGGCAGGTAAGCACCTGGACGTTCGAGGTCGGGTTTGACTTTGGGTCGCCTGATCATCTGGGTGATCCGAAGGTCTTCCACCCGGATCACGGCAAATCGTCGGGCGAGGTCGGTGCTGGTCTTCTCCACCCAATTCTTGCGACGATCAGCGGCTCGGGCGTGCAGCTTCGCGATCGCAGACTTCACTCGCCGACGCCGGTTCGATCCACGGCGGCATCCGGCCAGACGGCGTTGCAAGTACTTGAGCCGTGTTTGCTCGCGCGCCGACAGGCCTGGGCAGGAGAGAAGTTCGCCAGTACTCAATGCGGCCGATACCGCAATGCCTCGGTCGACACCGACGACCTCGCCCGTAGCCGGCGCGGGGATCGGCTGAGGGACGACGGCGAAGGCGATGTGCCAGCGACCCGAACGATCGCGAGTGATGCGATACGACTTCGCTCCAGATACTGCCCAGGACAGTCGGAACCGCACCCAGCCGACCTTCGGGACGAGCACCTGCGCCCACTTCCTGCTCAGCTTCATGATCCGCGATGCTTGACCACCGACGATGCGGAATCCCTCGTGATGCTCAGCCTTGCGCCAGGTCGGCCGCCGGTGAGTGCCTCCGTAGAAGTTCCTTACGGCCTGGTCGAAGTCCCGCAGAGCTTGTTGCTGCACGGTCTGAGAGCCCGACCGCAACCAACCGAACGCGGCTCGGGCTTCGGTCAATTGGCGCGCCTGTTCGACGTACGCCGGTGTCGGACCTCGGTCGCGGCGCCACATCGACCACTGCTCAAGCGCCAAATTCCACAGGTATCGCGCATGCCGGCACTGCTCCAGCAAGGCAGCCTCCTGCGCTGGAGTCGGGTACAAGCGGAATCGCGACACAGCACAAATCCAATCACCCAGGACCGACAATTCCCGATCTCCGAAGGGAGGCAGTCGCGGCACTTCCTCGCCATGCGTTGCGAGGCGACTCCGCGGCCTACTCGATGAAGAAGACCAAGCCGGACGTGCCCGGCGTGGTGGCCGGCACGGTGCTGACCGGCGCTGCCACGATCTGGATGCTCACCGACAACGGCGTACTGCAGACCGACGACCTCGGCGTGACCAGCGCTCTCCTGCTGGTCACCGCGGGCCTCCTCGGTCTGGCCGCGTCGCGCCGCGTCTAACTAGGTGGACGCGCGGCGCGCCGTTCTCTAAGCTCCCCTGCGTGACCAGCCCGGAGGCAGACAAACCGTAACCACCGGCCGTTCCGTGTAACTCGCCCGGAACCGCCGGAGACGACTCATACCCGTCTTCTCATGGTTGCGGAGCATTTCCATGCCTTTCGTGCTGTACCTGCTTGGCCTGGCCGTTTTCGCCCAGGCGACCTCTGAATTCATGCTCTCCGGGCTCGGCCCGGACATCGCCCAGGACCTGGGCGTGTCGATCCCCTCGACCGGCTGGCTGACGTCCGGGTTCGCGCTCGGGATGATCGTCGGCGCCCCGGCAGTCGCCGTACTCGGCGCCCGCTGGCCGCGCCGCCGGACGCTGCTCGTGACGTTGACCGTGTTCCTCGCGGTCCACGTGGTCGGCGCGCTGACCAGCGACTTCACCGTTCTGCTGGTCACCCGGGTCCTCGCGGCCCTCGCGAACGCGGGCTTCCTGGCCATCGCACTCGCCACCGCCGCCTCCCTCGTCGGCCCGGACGCGAAGGGCCGCGCGACGTCCGTCCTTCTCGGCGGTGCGACGCTCGCCTGCATCGTCGGCGTACCGGCGGGAGCCGTGCTCGGCCGGTACCTCGGCTGGCGATCCGCGTTCTGGGCCGTCGCGATCATCTCGCTCGCAGCGCTGCTCGGGATCCTGCGCTCGGTGCCGGACCGAACGACCGGCCCGGCGACCGTCGGGCGGTTCATGGTGACACCGAGGCTCGCCGTACTGCTGCTCCTCGGCGCCCTCGTGAACGGCGCGACGTTCTGCTCGTTCACCTACCTCTCGCCGGTGCTCACCGAGATCACCGGGCTCGGGGTGGGATGGGTCCCGGTCATGCTCGCGCTCTTCGGGCTCGGCTCGTTCGCGGGCGTCACCGTCGCCGGCCGGTACGCCGACCGTCGCGACGACCGCCTCGTACTCGTTGCCGGCGGCATCTTGCTGCTCGGGTGGTGCGCGTTCGCCCTGACCACGGCGTACGTCGTACCGACCGTTGCCCTCGTCCTCGTGCAGGGCGCACTGTCCTTCGCGGTCGGCTCGACGCTGATCTCGTACGCCCTGTACGCCGGCACCGAGTCTCCCGTCCTGACCGGCGGACTGGCCACCGCCGCGCTGAACGTCGGCGCCGCCGCCGGACCGCTCCTGGGCGGGCTCGCGATCGGGTCCGGAAGCTTCCGCGGCCCGCTCTGGGTCAGCGCGGCACTCGTGGGCACTGCGATCGTCGTGGGAGTGGCCTCCATTAAGCTTGTGGATCGCGAGGGGCCCGGGTGAAGCGGGTCCCGTGGTCTAGGAGTTCCGATGGTGCGCGGCACCGTGAAGTGGTTCAACGCCGACAAGGGCTACGGTTTTCTGGCCGTCGACGGGCAGGACGACGTGTTCGTGCACTGGAGCAAGATCGTCTCCGACGGGTACAAGACGCTCGAGGACGGCCAGCACGTCGAGTTCCAGATCGTCGACGGGCCCAAGGGCCGCGAGGCCGACGCGGTCACTCCTGTTTGACCGACGGTAGTCGGCGGTAACCGATAACCTGACCTCTCATCGTGTGAGGGGTGAGACGTGGCCGATCCGGTACCCGTGATCCGGAAGCTCGAGCATGCGCTGGCCGACGACGACTTCGCGTGGTCACTGGTGCTGACCGGCGAGGACCAGACGGACAAGCTCGCGACGCTGACCGGCGACCTGCGCGGGCCGTTCTCGACGACCGGTGACGGCAAGCAGATCACCTCCGGTTTCTCGTACTGGGGCATCGGCCCGACGATCGCGTGGGCGAACGCGACGAACGACCCGTTCTACCTGGTGATGAAGGCCGGTGCGGAGTCGTTCCTGCGGCACTGGCGCAAGGTCCGGCCGCACGTCGAGAACGGCGGCTTCCACCTGGTCAGCCTCGGGGTCGGCACCGGTGTGAAGGACCGCACGATCCTCAGCGACATGCGCCGGCAGAACCGGAACATGTACTACATCCCGGTCGACATGAGCTCCGAGATGCTGCGGATGGGCACGCAGCCCGCTCGCGACGCCCGGTTCCCGGTGGCCCAGGTGCTTCCGGTGCAACTGGACTTCTCGATCGCCGACAACATGGAAGAGCTGGCGCAGATGCTGGCCCGGCTGGTCGGCGACGAGCCCATCCTGTTCACCCTGACCGGCAACACGCTGGCGAACTTCGAGAGCGACGAAGAGCTGCTCGCCACCCTCACCCGCGGGCTGCGGCCGCAGGACCGGCTGCTGCTCGAGGTGGCCAGTACGACGCGACTCGACCAGGAGAGCGCCGACGCGGCCGCGGACGAGTACCACCAGACCCGCGCGTTCGCGGAGTTCGTCACCAGCACCCTGCGGTACAACACCGACCTCAAGATCAACAACGACCTGGTCAAGTTCGTCGGCGAGGTCGAGGACGAGGACGCGCTGCTGGTGAAGATCTTCTGGCAGAACGACACCGGCGAAGAGGTCCGGATGGAGCTGCCGGACCACACCGAGGCGGTGCTGCCGATCGGCGACACGATCCGGCTCTACACCACCCGCAAGTACTCCACGAACCGGCTGAAGCGGCTCACCGAAGCCTGTCAGCTGACGCCGGTCGAGGCGATCCAGTCCCAGTTCCGGTACGCCCGCCGCCCGAACCCGTTCGGCCTGGAACTGCTGCTGCTCGCACCGGAGGGGTCCGGCGAGACCGCACGCACCCTCGCCGACGACATCTGGTCTACATGAGGCGGACCGTCGTCAGTTTCGTGACGTACGGTCTGCTCGCGCTGGCGTTCGTTCTCGGTGTCCTGTGGTTCTTCTGGCCGAATGGCTCGCGCTGGGAGCCGGCGGTCAACTCACTCACCCTGGTCGCCGGGCTGACCGGCATCTTCGTCGAGCGGCTGACGGCCGAGGCGGAACGCCGTACCGAGGTTCTGCGGGCCGTCGCGAACGAGCTGCACGAGAACACCAGGCTCCTGAACGACGAGCGGTTCTCGCCCGATGCGCCGAGCACCCGGCAGGTGTACCCGCGACTCGTGGTGTCCGCGGTCGACCTCGCGCTGGTGTCCGGTGCGCTCGGCCTGCACAGGGACGCCGAGCTCGTCGGCCTGCTGCACCGCTGGCGGGACACCGTGCACCTGTTCAACCGGCGGCTCGACCTGACCGAGATCAGCACGTTCTCGAACACCATCTCCGCGGCCGAGCTGGCCGCGTTCCATCGCGCGCTGCACCGCGAGAACAGCTACTTCGCGGCGACGCGCGAGAAGCTGCAGAACCTGCTCGACGCGCTACCCGAGCTTTAACGGCCGAGGCCGTAACCGGACCCGTTGCTGTCAGTAGCTGCAAATTGTCCCGAGCCGTTGACTTGGCCACGCCGCGAGAGCTTCACTTTCGGACAGGACCGTAAATACGGCACCCCGGAGGCAACTCGCATGCGATCAGTCCGCTCCCTTCTCGCACTGGCCCTCGTCGCTCTGCTCGGCACAACCCTGAACACACCGGCGCAGGCCGGTCCCCAACCACCGGTCGGCACGGTCGTCTCACTCGGTACGCCGCTGTCCGACGTACTGCTCATCGGCGGCACCGTCGCGCCCGGCCCGAACGGCAAGACCGCGATCTGGAACGTGTCCACCGGAAGTCCGGCGTACCTGAACGCCATCGACCCGGCCACCGGCGACAGCCTGCTCTCCGCGGCGCTGCCCGGCGCGGACGGCAGCTACGCGGTCGCCGCGACGCCGGACGGCACGATCTACGTCGGCACCTACAACAACGGCCACCTGTACCGGCTGCGGCCGGGTGGCAGCGTCGAGGATCTCGGCCGGCCGATCGCGTCCGAGTCGTTCATCTGGCGGATCACCACCGACGACCAGGGCAACGTGTACGGCGGGACGTTCCCGAACGGCAAGGTGTTCCGGTACGACGACAAGACCGGCGCGATCCGCGACTACGGCACCGTCCTGGCGGGTCAGACGTACGTCAAGAGCATCGACTACGCGGGCGGCAAGGTGTACGCCGGCACGATGCCCGACGCGCACATCATGGAACTCGACGTGACCTCCGGCGCGGTCACCGAACTCCCGTCGCCGCCCGGTCTCGGGGACCCGTCCGACAAGGTCGTGTACGACCTGAACGCCCGCGGCGGGCGCGTGTACGCCCGGATCAGCACGGCCTTCCCCGGCCCGCTGTACGTGTGGGACATCGCGTCGCGGACCTGGGTCGACGAGATCCCGAACGCGCACGGCCTGGACATCTCCCCGGTCGGCGCGGACGGCTCGCTGTACCTGATCCAGAGCAGCGAACTGAAGAAGTACGACCCGGCCACCAAGACCCTGACCGGAACCGGCCTGACGTTCACCGGCCGGATCCAGAACGCCCGCTCGATCGGGTACGCCGACCTGAACCTCCCCGACTACCCGGGCACCAGCGTGGTCGGCACGCTGTGGCGCGGCGAGGAGTTCCGGTACAACCCGCAGACCGGCAAGTCCGAGATCTTCACCACCAAGGTCCGCCGGGAGCCGATCGAGATCCTGTCCGTCGCGGGCGGCAAGAACAACATCTACGCCGGCGGGTTCCTGAACGGCGGGGTCTCCGTGGTCAACCCGACCACCGGTGCGGCGACGTTCAACCGGTTCTCCCAGGTCGAGGCCCTGATGGAAGGCTCCGACGGCAAGCTCTGGATCGGCGCCTACCCCGAGGCAAGGCTCTACGACTACGACCTGAGCAAGCCCTGGAGCAGTCCGGAGTACTCCCCGGGGCCGCCCGGCACCCCGGACAACCCGGTTCAGCGGCTCAACCTGAAGCCCGACCTGCTGCAGACCCGCGCCCGCGCGCTGACCGAGGTGAACGGCAAGATCGCGGTCGGCACCGTCCCCGACGGCGACCGGCTGGGCGGCGCGCTGGTGATCTACGACCCGACGACGAACACCGCGGAGAAGTACCGCAACGTCGTCCAGGACGAGTCGGTGTTCGGCCTCACCTCGCACTGCGGCATCGTGTACGGCGGTACGTCGATCGCCGGCGGCCTGGCCACCACCCCGCCGACCCGGGAAGCGGGCACAGTATTCGCGTGGGACGTGGCCAAGAAGAAGAAACTCTGGGAAACCGTGCCGGTGCCGGGCCGCGCGACGGTCTCGGCGGTCACGATCGGGCCGGACGGGCTGCTCTGGGGTGTGGCCGGCAAGACCGTGTTCGCGGTGGCCCCGGACAGCGGCAAGCTGAAGAAGTCCTTCACGCTCGGGACGACGAACTCCAGCGGCGACATCGTCGCCACCTCGGAGGCCGTCTACGTGAGCATCGACCTGAACAAGATCTACCGGATCGCGCCCGGGAAGAACGCCGTCCCGACCGTGTTCGTCGCGCACGCCCACCGGCGGCTCGGCGTCCGGGGAGACCACCAACTGCTGATGACGAGCGGCTCCGAGCTGTTCCGGATTGATATCAGCCGTTGACAGCCGAAATTGCACCCAGCTACTTTCGGTCCTGACCGTTATTCGGTTCCATTACTTCCGGCCCTGACTTCCGGACACCCTGGGGGTGCGATGAAATCCAGCGTCCGCCGCATCGCGGCACCACTAACCGCGCTCGTCCTCGCCGCCGCGCTCAGCTCGTGCGGCGGAGGCGACGACGGCGGCTCCGCCAGCAAGAAGAGCGTCACGCTCTGGATGTACCCGGTGATCGCCGATCAGGCGGCCAGCGACGCCTACTGGAAGAAGGTCGAGACCGACTTCGAGGCGGCGAACTCCGGGATCGACCTCAAGATCGAGGCTCAGCCGTGGGCGAACCGCGAGGAGAAGGTCGCGGCCGCGTTCTCCGGCAAGAAGGGTCCGGACGTCCTGCTGATGATCCCGGACCAGATCCCGCAGTACGTGAAGAGCGGCTCGCTGGAGCCGGTCGACGACGTGGTCGCGCCGGAGAAGGACAAGTTCCTGCCGGCCGCGATCCCCGGCCTGACGGTCGACGGCAAGGTGTACGGCGCCCCGATCTACCACACGGTCACGACCACGATGTACAACAAGACCGTGCTGACCAAGGCCGGGATCAGCAAGCCGCCGGAGACCTGGGACGAGATCAAGGCGGCCGCGCCGAAGCTCAAGGCCGCCGGGTTCTCCACGCTGGACTACTCGGCCTCGCCGGAGGCGACGCTGAACCTGAACTTCTACCCGCTGCTGTGGCAGGCCGGCGGGAAGGTGTTCGCCGACGACGGCAAGAGCGTCACCTTCAACCAGGCCCCCGGCCTGGAGGCGCTGACCTTCCTGAAGAGCCTGTGGGACGAGGGCGCGATCCCGAAGACCGCGCTCACCGCGGGCAACGTGGTCGCCGACTCGCCGTTCGGCAAGGGGCAGGTCGCGATGGCGATGACCAGCGTTCCGGCCGACGTCGCCACCGTGTCGAAGACCTGGGGCGCGGCGAACGTCGAGCTCGGTACGCCGCTGACCGGCAAGAAGCAGGTCGGTTTCGGGCTCCCGGGCGGCCTGGTCGTGAACGCGGCCTCGGAGAACGTCGACGGCGCGAAGAAGTTCCTGGGGTTCATGACCCAGGCGGCGCAGCTGGACGCGCTCAGCAAGGCGTCCGGGTTCTACTCGCCGCGCAGCGACGCCAAGTCCGAGTCGACCGACCCGAACGCGGCGAAGTTCCGGGACGCGTTGCAGTACGCGATCCCGGGTGAGCCGAACCCGGCGGCGCGGCAGATCATGTCGTTCCTGAGCCCCGAGATCCAGGCCGTGCTGACCGGTAAGAAGCAGCCGCAGCAGGCCCTGGACGACGCCGCCAAGCAGGCCAACGACCTCCTGTCGAGGCAGCGTTGACGAACACCCCTCCGGACACGGTCGCGGGTCGGGCGGGACCCGCGGCCGGCCGGAAGGCTTTTCGTTCTCGAGGCGGCCCCCGTCGCCGGCCGTGGGTCGGTCTGCTGTTCGTCGCCCCGATGCTCGTCCTCTTCCTGGCGTTCCGGTTCCTGCCGGCGATCGGGGCGTTCCTGCTCTCGCTGACCGACTACCGGATCAGCGGCAAGTGGGACTTCATCGCGCTCGACAACTACACGCGGCTGTTGTCGGACAAGGTGTTCCACGAGGCGCTGCTGGTGACGATCACCTACACCGTGATCTTCGTCCCGCTGACGGTCCTGCTCTCGCTCGGTACCGCCGTACTGCTCCACCAGGTGGTGTGGAAGCGCGGCTTCTTCCGCGGTGTGTTCTTCCTGCCGTACGTGACCAGCATCGTGCTGGCCGCGGTGATCTGGAAGTGGATCTACGACGCGCAGGACGGGCTGCTGAACTCGGTCCTCGGGCTGGTGAACATCGGCCCGATCGACTTCCTCAGCCAGTCGAACACCGTGCTGCCGTCGATTGCGGTCACGTCGGCGTGGAAGGGTTTCGGGTACTCGATGCTGATCCTGCTCGCGGGTCTGCAGGCGGTGCCGAAGTCGTACCTCGAGGCCGCGATGATCGACGGCGCGGGGACTTGGCAGCGGTTCCGGTACGTGACGCTGCCGCAGCTGCGGCCGGTGCTGTTCTTCGTGCTGGTGATCGAGACCATCGGCGCCTTCCAGGTCTTCGACGCGATGTTCGTGATGACTGGCGGCGGACCGGTGCGGTCCAGCTATTCGCTCGTGTACTTCCTGTACGACAGCGGTTTCAAGTACTTCGACTTCGGTTACGCCAGTGCGATCGGTCTGGTGCTGTTCCTGATCGTGCTGATCGTCTCGCTCGTACAGCGCCGGCTCGTCGGGAGGGACGACTAGATGGCTCAGGTACTCGACCGTCCACCGGTCCGGCCGGTAGTGGAGACACCGGCGGCAGGACGGCGTACGGCGGGCCGGCTGACGTTGCCGACCTTGCTGGCGCTGACGGCGATCGTGACCATCGTGCCGTTCGCGGCGATGGTGCTGGTCGCGTTCGCGCCGCCGAGCGGGCGGACGTTCCCGGACGCGCTGAACCCGGCGAACTTCACGCTGGAGAACTTCTCGAAGGTGCTGTCCAGCTCGGACATCCCGCGGTGGACGGTGAACTCGCTGCTCTACTCGCTGGTGTCCGTGGCGTGCGTGCTGCTGTTCGCGTCGATGGCCGGGTACGCGTTCGCGAAGAAGAAGTTCCCCGGCCGGGAGATCATGTTCTGGGCGTTCCTCGCCACGCTGATGGTCCCGTTCCAGGCGACGCTGATCCCGTCGTACATCCTGGTCGCGAAACTGGACTGGGTGGACAGCTACTGGGGCCTGATCGTGCCGACGCTGGCGAACTCGCAGGCGGTGTTCCTGATGCGCCAGTTCATCATGCAACTCCCCGACGAGCTCTTCGAGGCCGCCGAGATCGACGGCGCCCCCGAGTGGCGGATCTTCACGATGATCGTCCTGCCCCTGGTCCGTCCCGTCCTGGCGACGCTAGGCATCTTCGTCTTCCTCTGGCACTGGAACGACTTCCTGTGGCCGCTCGTCATCGGCCAGTCCGGCCAGATGCAAACCCTCACCGTCGGCCTGGCCACCCTCCAAACCCAAGCAGTCCCCATCAACCAGGTCATGGCCGGCGCCACCATCACGGTAGTCCCCAGCCTCCTGGTCTTCGGCCTCCTCCAACGCTACCTAACCGACTCCATCGCGATGTCGGGCCTGAAGGCCTGAACCGCTACAGCAGTTCACCGAAGGACTCGATCGCCTTGAGCGCGTCGGATTGGGGCATGTTGGGGGGTTGGATGCGGAGGATGATGCCGTCGGCGCCCAGGGACTCGTAGTGGGCTAGGCGGTCGGCGCATTGGGAGGGGGAGCCTATGACGCTGCGGTCGGCGATTTCGTCCCAGCCTTGGGTGTAGCGGGCTGCGTCTGTCGACGTGCGCTTCCAGCCGGTGTAGGCGTCGTACAGGTCGCGTAGCGGCTCCTCCAGTGCCTGCCGCGCGTCCTGGGACGTGGGGGCGCAGTAGCCCTCGCGGCAGAGGATGACCTCCTGGCCGAGCGATCCGGCGCCTTGGGGATACGACAGGTACTCGGCGATCTTCGCCGGCAGGTCCGCGTCGAGTTCGTTGAACGATGTGGTCCACCCGTCGCACATCCGCGCCGTACGCTCCAGAACGGCCGACACCCGCCCGCCGTTCCACAGCCGCGGCCGCGGCGTCTGCACGGGACGCGGCGACAGGTACGCCTCCTGGATGGACGTGAACTTGCCGTCGTACGTGACCTCGTCGGACGTCCACAACCGGGTGAGGATCTCCAGCCCTTCCTCGAACCGCGCGACCCGCTCCGCCTGCGTCACGCCGTACAGCGCGAACTCCTCCGGCCGGTACCCGAGCACGAATCCGGCCGTCAGCCGCCCACCCGACAGTACGTCGATATGCGCCAGCGTCTCCGCGAGTACGACGGGGTCGTACAGCGGCGCCACGATCCCGGCCGTGGCGATCCCGATCCGCGAGGTGTGCGCGGCCAGCCACGTCATCGACGTCAGGATCTCGTGGTACCCGGGCCGGTGCAGGTGCCGCTCGCCCAGCACGACCCACTCGAATCCGGCCTGCTCGGCCAGCCGCGCCTGCTCGACGGCGTCGGCCAGCTGGGGCCGCTCGTCCGGGGTGCCGTAGAGGTTCAGATAGAGACCCAGCCGCATCGGGGTGCCACCTTCCGTTGACAGGGAGCGCTCAGGGTATTTACGGTCTTGACCGTAAATGCTTTCCGCCCAGATTGCGACCCTAGGAGCCGGTTATGAGTCTTGCAGCAGAACCGGCCGGGTTGCCGGGTGGGGGATCGGAGGCCTTCGGGGCCGCGCCGATCAGTGCGATCAAGACCCGCGTGGTGAGCGCGCCGTACCGCCGGCCGTTCCAGATCAGCAGCGGCGTGAGCAACGAGTTGATCAGCCTGGTCGTCGAGGTGCACACCGCCGACGGCGACGTCGGGATCGGCGAGACCTCGCCGATGACGGCGTACACCGGTGAGACGCTGGCCGGAGTCCAGGCGGCGATCGAGGAGCATCTCGCGCCGGCGCTGATCGGCCGCGACCCGCTCGACCGCGCGGGCGCTCACGTCACGATGGACGGCGTACTGCGCGGCCAGCAGGTCGCCAAGGCCGGCCTCGACATCGCCCTGTTCGACCTCGCCGGACGGATCAGCGGCTGGCCGGTCCACGCGCTCCTCGGCGGCAGCGTCCGCGACCGCGTGCAGACCACGTGGGTGGTGGGGCTCGGCACCCTCGACGAGATGGCCGCCGAGGCCGCGGAGTACGCCGACCGCGGGTTCATGCACCTGAAGGTCAAGGGCGGCCACGACCCGGCCAAGGACCTCGAGCTGATCCGCGCCGTCCGCGCCGCGATCCCCGCCGACGCCGAGCTGTGCCTGGACGCCAACGAGGGGTACGACGCCACCACGGCCCTCCCGTACCTCGCCAAGATGAGCGCTGCGGGCCTCACGCTCCTCGAGCAGCCCCTTCCGCGCTGGGACCTGACCGGGCTCGTCCGGCTGCGGGACCGCCTCGACGTCCGCGTGATGGTCGACGAGAGCATGCACTCGCTGCACGACGCTCTGGAGATCGCGCGACGCGGCGCGGCCGACGTACTGAACATCAAGATCCTCAAGGTCGGCGGGCTCCATCGCGCACTGCAGATCGCCGCGGTGGCCGAGGCCGCGGGGCTCGCGGTGAAGGTAGGGTCGATGCCTGAGCTGGGTGTCGCGACGCTGGCCGCCGTACACCTGGCCGCCGCCGTACCCGGAGCGACCGTCGCGGCGGACCTGGTGGGGCCGTTGATGGTCGACGAGGACCCGCTGGCCCCGACCGTGTTCGCCGATTGCGACGGCTGGATCGACGTACCGAAGCGCCCCGGTCTCGGGCACGACGTCTAACAGGGTCTGAGAGGTCATGATGCATCCACTCGTCGAACGCCTCCGCGGCACGCTGCTCCCCGCGGTCGTCACCCCGATGGACTCCGACGGCGTCGTCGCGTACGACGCTTTGTCCGCGTACGCCGTCTCGCTCACGAAGCACGCTGTCGGCGGTGTCGCGGTGTGGGCGCACACCGGGCGCGGGCTCTACCTGTCCCCGGGAGATCGCGCGAAGGTGCTCGAGACGTGGCGGTCCGCGACCGACGTACCGATCGTCGCCGGTGTCGGCGTACCGAAGTCGTCCTCGGCGCAGACCCTGCAGGACGCAGCGGACGCGACCGTGGAGATGGCGCGGGCGGCCGCGGCCGGCGGGGCTGATGCGGTGATGGTCTATCCGCTAGCAGTGCTAGGCGAGCTGCCGGACGGGCATGCACAGGCGGTCGCGTTGCACGAGCGGGTGGCGGCCGAGAGCGGGCTGCCGCTGGTCGGCTTCTACCTGCACGGCGAGGCCGGCGGGTATCCGTACTCACCTGAACTGATCCGCGATTTGCTCTCGCTGGACGCGATGCTAGGCGTGAAGACGGCGACGCTGGACCGCGCGATCGGGTGCCAGGACGCGATCTGGGCCGGGCGCGACAGCGGGAAACTGCTGATCACCGGCGAGGACCGGATGTACGGGCCGTCGTTCATGTGGGGCGCGGACACGGCGCTCGTCGGGATCGCGTCGGCGCAGGTCGAGTTGTCGGCCGCCGTACTGCGGGCCTGGACGGCCGGCAACCACTCGGAGTTCCTGACCGCGTCGGACCGGCTGGACCGGTTCGCGGCGGCGACGTTCTACGCGCCGATCGAGGGCTATGTGCAGCGGATGCTCTGGGCGGCCGAGTGGGAAGGACTGGTCTCGGCCGCGGCCGCACACGATCCGTACGGACCGGAACTGCCGCCAGGCGAGCGCGATCTGGTGATCCGCTGCCTGGAGGAATTACACCGGTAGCGGACAGTGAGGTGGCGCGCTCCCTCCTTCGCTCCACCACACCGACGCTCCCTGGATCCGCCTCAGGGGGTGGCGGTAATTGTGGTCTTGACCGAAACTAGGAGAGCAAGGCCTGAACGTCAAGATCTCGGCGCCCGCTGCGCTATTCTGCGACTTGAGGGCCAGACCAGAAGTCGTCGGAGGACTGCCGTGAGGATCAGCTCAGGTATCGGCGGGGTTGACTGATGGCGCTGGCGGTCGGGGTCGTCGGACCCGAGGACCTGGTCCAGCGGGTGACGGTGGTCGGCGCGCCGAGCGGGACCGTGCTCGTGCCGCTGGCGTACCGGCACGAGACCGAGGCGGTCGAGCTCGTCGAGCAGGCGCAGTCCAGTGTCGACGCGTTCCTGTTCACCGGCGTCGTCCCGTACACGATCGCCACCGAAGCCGGGGTGATCGACCGCCCCGCGATGTACGTCTCGTACGACGGGGCGACCCTGCTGCGCGCTCTCGTCGAGCTCCTGCGGCTCGGCCACAACGTCACCCAGTTCTCGATCGACACGCTGCGGCGGTCCGAGGTGCTGGAGACGCTGATCGAGGCGAAGCTGCCGACCGACCAGATCCAGGTGCTGCCGTACCGGCCGGGCCTGACCTCGGACGACATCGTCGAGTTCCACCGCACGGCCCGCGAGAAGCACGACACGAAGGTCGCGATCAGCTGCCTGGGTTCGGCGTTCCACCTGATCGAGAACGAGATGCCGTCGGTGCGACTCGCGCCGTCGCGGTACTCGATCCGCTCCACCCTGCAGGCCCTGATCCTCACCACGACCGGCCAGCACGTCGGCGACGCCCAGGTCGCGCTCGGCGTCATCGATCTTCCCGAACCTGACGACGCCCTCGCCGCCGACCTCATCACGCTCGGCGGCAGCCTCGCCGCCCTCCCCGACGGCCGACACCTGGTCGTCACCACCCGCGGGCTCCTGGAGCAGGCCACGGAACAGTTCTCCCGGATGCCCCTGCTCGATCACCTAGCGGCCCGGCACAGCACGGCGTACGTCGGTTTCGGCGTCGGCCGTACGGCGGCTGAAGCCGAGGCGCTCGCCCGTCGCGCCGTGGGCCGCGCCGCCTCGATCGGTTCGGTCGCCGGGGTCGTCTCGATGTCCGACGACGTCGAGATCGTCATCGAACCCTCCGGCGACCAGCCGTCCGGCGCCCGCGGCACCGAGAGCCTCCCGCTCCTCGCCCGCCGGGTCGGCCTCAACACCCAAACCCTCGCCCGGATGCGCGAACTCACCGCTACCCTCCCGGACGGCCTCACCACCCAGGACGTCGCCGACCACCTCGCCGTCCAGCTCCGCACCGCCCGCCGAGTCCTCAAACGCCTCGAACGAGCCGGCCTAGCCGCCCCCACCGGCACCCAACAACACGGCCGCACCGGCCGCCCACCCACCGTCTACCTGATCAGGCTGTAGCGGCCGGCTTTCCGGTAAGAAGTTTGCGCCTGCTGCGAGAAATGTTCCGCAAAGGTCAGCCCAGACTCTCCTGGAAGAAGCGCGCGGCTTCGTCCGCGACGGCGTACTGATCGCCCCGCAGGTCGTGCGGCCCACCGGCGATCGGCAACAGCCGCGACCGCGCGCCGACGGCCAGCAGTGCGCGGTGGAGTGCTTCGGCCTGCTCGTACGGGACGGTCTCGTCGGCGGTGCCGTGGATGATGAGGAAGGGCGGCGCGCCGGCGCTGACGTGCGTTACCGGGCTGGCCGCGGGCAGCTGTTCGAGGTCACCCCCGACCAAGGCGGTGACCGGCGAGGGGCGGTCGATGCGCATGGCGCCGCCGGGGCGGGTGAGGTCGCTCGGGCCGCTGATCGTCACCACGGCGTGGACGTCAGCTGCCGTCGTACGCGGGGATGCGGTGAGACCTGCCAGCGCTGCGAGGTGTCCGCCTGCGGACTGCCCCCAGATGCCGATGCGATCGGGATCGACCGGCAGACCGAGTGGATTGCGTCGTAGCCAACTCAAGGCGGCCTGGATGTCGTGCAACTGGGCGGGGAAGACTGCTTGTCCGCTGTGGCGGACGGAGATCGCGACGGTCAGGAAGCCCGCGCTGGCGAGCGCCGGGTTCGCGAACGGCAGTTGCGCGGACGAGCGATCGCCGGGGCCCCAGCCTGGGCAGCCGTCGATCCGTACGACGGTTGCCAACGGGGTTGTGGATGCGGGTCCGAGTACGTCCAGGCAGAGGGCGACGCCGCCGGGGCTGCAGTAGCGGATGTCGCGCAGTTGAATGAACTCTGAAGACATCTCACGCCCTCCTTCGGGAATCCGACGAGTTGGACCGTCGCATTTCCTGGGGGCCGGGTCCAGAGCGTTATGGGGTGATGACGGTGACTCCGGCGGGGGTGCCGTTGGTGAGGGCTGCCAGGGCGGCTGGGGTTTCTTCGAGGGTGATGGTTCGGGTGATGAGTTGCTGGGGGTTGAGGTTGCCGGTGGCAACTAGGGCGAGCATCTCGGGGTAGGCGTGGGCGGGCATGCCGTGGCTGCCGAGCCAGGTGAGTTCCTGGCCGATGAGGCGGCCTACGTCGAGGTTGACGCCGGAGGGGAGAAGCCCGATCTGGACGTGGCGTCCGCGGGGGCGGAGGGATTGGAGCGCTTGCTGGACGACGTCGTTGGAGCCGAGCGCGTCGATGGTGACATGCGCGCCGCCCAGGTCATGGATCTGCGCGACGGTTTCTGCCGACGCGTGGATCGCGTGTACGGCGCCGTACTCGCGGGCCAGGTTCAACGCCTCGGAGTTGGTGTCGATCGCGATCACCTCGGCGCCGAGGGCCGACGCGATCATGACCGCTGATAGACCTACGCCACCGCAGCCGAACACGGCCACGCGTTCGCCCGCCACGACCTGTCCTACCTGGTGCACAGCGCGGAACGACGTGGCGAAGCGGCAGCCCAGGCCCGCGGCACTAGCGAAGTCCATGTCGTCGGGCAGTCGCACCAGGTTCACAGCGGCGTACGGCACAGCGACGTACTCGGCGAACGAACCCCAGTAGTTGAACCCAGGCTGGAGCTGGTTGGGACAGACCTGCTGATTGCCCTCCAGGCATTGCTCGCACGCACCGCACGCGCAGATGAACGGCGTCGTGACTCGGTCCCCGACCGCCCACCCAGTGACGCCGGAGCCGACCGCGGCGATTGTCCCAGCAAGCTCATGCCCCGGGACATGCGGCAGCACGATGTCGGAGTCGTGCCCCATCCACCCATGCCAGTCGCTACGACACAGCCCGGTGGCCTCGACCTTCAAAACCACCGAACCGTCCGCAACCGCAGGCTCCGCAACCTCACGAACCTCAGGCAGTACCCCGTACTCCGAGATGACAACAGCACGCATCGCAGCAGCTTAATCAGCCGACGCAGAACTCGTTGCCCTCGGGATCCTGCATCACGATGTGGCCCAACTCGGGACCGTAGAAGTCCTCGCGGATCTGAACCGCGCCGAGGTCGACCAGCGCGGCGGCCTTCGTCCGCATGCGGTCGGCGGACGCGGCGTCCCGCGGACCGCGCCCGGCCACCCGGATGTCGAGGTGCAGGCGGTTCTTGGCGGTCTTGGGTTCCGGGACGTGCAGGAAGCCGATCGCGGGGCCGAGGTCATCGGGATCCACGATCGAGGCACCGTGCTCGTCGTTGTCGTACCCAGGTTCGAGGATGTAGCCGAGCGCGGCGGCCCAGAATTCGGCAAGCCGCAGCGGATCGGCCGCAACGCCGCTGATCGTCCATTTCGTCGCCATGACAGGCGACCCTAGACCCGGTTCCGGACGAACGACGACCGGAACCGGGGACGGCTCAGCCGCCGGCGACCGCGGGGATGATCGAGACCTGGCCGCCGTCCTTGATCGTGGTCTGCAGGCCGTCGGCGAACCGTACGTCGTCATCGTCGACGTACACGTTCACGAACCGGCGCAGCTCACCCGAGTCGTCCAGCACGCGGCCCTTGATCCCCGGGTACGACGCGTCGAGCGAGTCGAGCACCTCGGTGAGGGTCGCGCCCTCGGCGGACACCTCGGACACGCCCTGGGTGTAGGGCCGCAGGATGGTCGGGACGCGAACGCTCACACTCACTGCAGGCCTGCCTTCACGAAGGCGTCGTACGACGCGGGGATGGTCACCTTGGGGCCGACCCGGTCGGCCACGGCGTCGAGCGTCTTGAGCCCGTCGCCGGAGTTGATGATGACGGTCTCGGCCTCGGGGTCGAGCTGCCCGGTCGCGATCAGCTTCTTCAGCGTCGCGACGGTCACCCCGCCCGCGGTCTCGGCGAAGATGCCCTCGGTCCGGGCCAGCAACTGGATGCCCTCGACGACCTCTTCGTCACTGACGTCCTCGATCGCGCCACCGGTACGGCGGGCGACGTCCAGGACATAGGGCCCGTCGGCCGGGTTGCCGATCGCCAGCGACTTCGCGATCGTGTCCGGCTTCACCGGCTTGACCACGTCGTGGCCGTCGCGGAACGCCTGTGCGACGGGCGAGCAGCCGGTCGCCTGCGCGCCGTAGATCTTGTAGTCGGTCGCGTCGACGAGACCGAGCTTGCCGAGCTCCGTGAAGCCCTTGTCGATCTTGGTCAGCTGCGAACCCGACGCGACCGGGATCACGACCTGCTGCGGAATCCGCCAGCCGAGTTGCTCGGCGATCTCGAACGCGAGGGTCTTGGAGCCTTCGGAGTAGTACGGGCGGACGTTCACGTTCACGAACGCCCAGCCCTCCTCCTCACCGGCGATCTCGGAGGCCAGCTTGTTCACGTCGTCGTAGTTGCCGTCGACGGCGACCAGCGTCCCGCCGTACACGGCGGTGGTGATGATCTTGGCGCGCTCGAGGTCCTTCGGGATGAAGACGACCGAGCGGATGCCGGCGCGGGCCGCGGCCGCGGCGACCGCGTTGGCCAGGTTGCCGGTGGAGGGGCAGGCGAAGACCTTCATGCCCAGCTCGCGGGTCGCGCTCAGCGCGGAGGCGACCACTCGGTCCTTGAACGAGTGCGTCGGGTTACCGGAGTCGTCCTTCACCCAGAGCTTCTTGAGCCCGAGCTCGCGGGCCAGGTTCTGCGCGTCGACGAGCCGGGTGTAGCCGGGCTCGGTGTTCGGGAAGCTGGCCACGTCCACGGGGACGGGCAGCAGCGGCTGGTACCGCCAGATGTTCTTGGGACCGGCCTCGATCTGCTCGCGGGTGATGGTCGGGTACTCGTACCCGACCTCGAGCGGACCGAAGCACTCCATACAGGCATAGAACGGGCCGAGCGGCGACTTCGCCCCACAGGCGCGACAGCTCAGGTGCGTACCGTTGCCGAAGGCACCTTCACGGATCGTGTGGGTGGCGGCGGTCAGGCTCATGAGTGAGGTTCCCCTCTCATCTTCCCCGCGAACACCGGATCTCGGCGGCGGGACGGATTTGGCACCGTTCCACCGCGAGACGCCCCGGGCGGGGGCTCGACGGGGAGGGTTGCCGGGACTTCAACGGGCCGTTTCCCTCAGTCCCTCTGGATGAGCTCCCCCGAGATTACCCAATCGGGTCCATATTGTGTCCTGTGATCCCACCATCCGAGACCGCCGATCTCAGCTGTGGCGGCGCTCACGGAAAGTACGACGGTACGCCGACGGCGACGTTCGGAGCTGCTTCGCGAAGTGGTGCCGGAGCGTCACCGGGGTAGCGAAGCCGGCCGCCACCGCGATCTCCTCCACCGGCGCGTCCCCGGTCTCCAGCATGGTCAGCGCCGCCTGCACGCGCTGCGCGATCAACCACTTGCCCGGCGTCGTCCCGGTCGCCTTGACGAAGTGCCGCAGATACGTTCGTGGCGACAACCCGGCCTGCCGGGCCAGATCGGGTACGCCGATGGGCTCGGCGAGCCGCTCGAGCGCCCAGCCGAGACTCCGCGCGACCGAGGCGTCATCGGGGTCCGGCGGAACCGGGGACTCGATGTACTGCGCCTGCCCGCCGGCCCGGTACGGCTGGATCACCAACCTGCGCGCGACCGCGTTCGCCACCGCGGCACCGTGATCCTTGCGGACCAGGTGCATCGCCAGATCCAGTCCGGCGGCACAGCCCGCGCTCGTCAGCACCTGTCCGTCGTCGGTGTACAGCGGCTCCGGATCCACGAGGATCTCCGGATAGCGCTCGCGCAGGAGGTCGGCGTACCGCCAATGGGTGGTCGCGCGGCGGCCGTCGAGGAGACCGGCGGCCGCGAGCGCGAACGCACCGGAGCAGATCGACACGATCCGGGCGCCGCGCGCGTGCGCGTGCCGGAGCGCCTCGATCAGACCAGGAGAGGTCTCGGCCCGCGGATCCACGACGCTCGGTACGACGACCGTATCGGCGGCGGCGAACTCCTCGAGACCGTGCGGGCTGCTGAGCGTGGCACCGCCGATCACGCGGATCGGGTCGGGCGTCTCGGTGCAGACCTTCAGCTCGTACCAGGGCTGGTCGATGTCGGGCCACACCAGCCCGAACACCTCGATGACGATGCCGGCCTCGAACGCGGTCATACCGTCGTACGCGAGGACCGAAACGGTGGACTGAGGCATGTCAAAATCTTAGCGATAGTCGTCGTCAGCGCCACTTCTGTGGCGACGCTCCGGCTCGGACGATGGAGGCATGTTCGAAAAGCTGAAGGAATTCGCCGCCGGAGTCCACGCCGCCGCCGCGATCCGCCACGGCCTCGAGCCGCCGGATGCAGCGCTCACGAACGCCGGTCGTCGAGCATCCGCATCAGCGGGGTCGCGGCAACGCCGTGCACGAGCACACTCAGGACGACGGTGAAACCGACAGTCGCCCACAGCCACGGCAGATCGGTGCGGAAGTCGGCGCCGGCGTACGCGAGATAGAACACCGACCCGACCCCACGGACCCCGAACGCGGCCGTCACCCAACGCTCGGAGCGGCGCAGCGGGGTTCGGGCCAACGAGATCCACGCGGTCACCGGACGAACCACCAGCACCAGCAGCGACCCGAGCGCGACGCCGGCGAAGGTCAGCGGCGCGAGCAGGCCGGCCGTGATCGCCACTCCGAGCAGCAGCAGGATCCCCCAGGTGAGGATGTGCTCGAGCTGCTCGACGAACCCGTGCAGCTCCTCGTGGAAGTCGTGACTTCGCTCGGCTGCACGCAGTGTCAGCGCCGCGACGAAGACCGCGATGAATCCATAGCCGTGCAGCACCTGCGCCAGACCGTAGACGCCGAGCGTCATCGCGAGCGCCAGTACGGGCTCCCGCGAGTCAGCCAGCCGGAAGGTTCGCGACGGTGCGTCGAACGTCATCTTGCCGAGCAACCACCCCACGCCGACGCCGACGGCAACGCCGATCACCGTCCGGCCGACCAAGTCCCAGGCGAACCACTCGAACGCCCAGTGACCCACCGCGCCCTTGGTGGCCAGGAACACCGCGGCGTACACGAACGGGAAGGCAAGGCCGTCGTTCAGACCGGCCTCTGAGGTGAGGGCAAAACGAACCTCGTCGTCTTCCTCCGGCTCGGCGCCCGCGCCGGTCGTCGGCCCCTGGACCTGAACGTCCGAGGCCAGCACCGGATCGGTCGGGGCGAGGACGGCGGCGAGCAACAGAGCGGTCGCAGGCGCCAGCCCGAGCAACCATCCGGCGCCGGCGATCGCGGCGATACAGGCCGGCATCGCGACCAGCAGCAGGCGCCACGTCACCGTCCATCGGCGCCATCCGATCGGCCGGTCGATCGCCAGCCCGACGCCCATCAACGCGACCAGGATCGTCAGCTCGGCAAAGTGCTTCGTGAGGCCTGGCTCGGCGATCGGACTCAACCGGTGGCGGTCGACCGCCAGGCCCAGCAGCAGACCGGCACCGAGGAACGCGATCGGCGCGGAGACGGCATACCGGCGGAGCAGGCGCGGCAGGACGGCACCGAGCAGCAGTGCCAGGCCGGCCACAAGGTACAGGCCGTCCCCGTTGATTGTCATGGTGCTGGACCAGTGCCCCGGGCTACCTCAAGCGATGCGTTGCGCCCGGCGTATGGGTGGGAAGCGACTTGCGGGGGCCGTAGCGCGGGTGGCCGATGCCGGTGAGCTCCAGCAGGCGCTGGACGCGGAAGCGGTGGCCGCGGTACGGCTCGATCAGTTCGGCGCAGCCGTCGTCGTCGAGCTCCTCGCCGATCAGCGCGTACGACACGTTCCGCGACACGTGATAGTCCGCGAACGAGAACGCGTCCGCGTCCCCGTGAGCCCGCTGCCGTACCTCGGCCGCCGTCCACACCCCGACCCCGGGCAGCGACCGCAGCGCGCGCTCGATGGCCTCGGACTCGGTCAGCTCCAGCGTCCGCTCCAAAGCGCGGGCCCGCGTCGCCGCCGTGATCACCACCCGCGACCGCCGGCCCTCGACACCCGCCCGCAGCCACTGCCACGACGGGATCTGCCGCCACTCCTCGGGCGCCGGCGGCACCATCATCACCCGGCCGCCTTGCTGATTCGGCCCCGGCGCAGGCTCGCCGTACTCACGCAGCAACAACCGCCACGCCCGGAACGCCTCCTTGCCGGTCACCACCTGCTCGATCCCGGCCGCCGCCATCGCCTCGAACACCGCCCGCGTCCGCGGCACCCGCACATGCGGGAACCGCCGCGCCGCGTCCACCAGCGCCCGATGCTCCGGCAACGGCTCGAACCCGTCCCAGCTGTCCCGCTCCCCCAGCAACTCCGGCACCCCGTCGAGCGCCCAGTCCGCCCCCGGCCCCCAAGCCTCCGCCTCGACAAACCCGGCGTACGGCGTCAACCGCAACAACACCGCCCCGTCCGGAGTCCGCGTAGCCCGCCACACAGTCCGCCGCCTCGCATCGAACACATACGCCGGATCCCCAGGCCCCTTCCGCAATCCCCCGATCACCGAGTGCGGATCCACCACCCGCCCAGCCCGCCAAACCCGCACCACCGAACTCACCGCCCCAGTCTGACCCACCCCACCGACAACCAGGCACGGGACCGGGTACGCGATGGTGGGTTTCGCCGGCCGCGTCGGTGTCGTCTGGTGAACCTCCACGCAGGCAGAACCCACCCTCCGAGGGTGTTTCGGCCCGGTTTTCGGGGTTCTGCCTGCCTGCACGAACACCTGGTGCGGGCCATGTCCTAAGAATTGAGACATTGGGACATCGGCTCGATACTGAGCGGTATGACCGCCTGGCAGTGGATGAAGCTCGTGGGCAACTTCCTGAACCTGTCGACCCTCGCCGGGGCGGTGGTCGGGGTTCTGGGGCGGGCGACGTTCAGTCGGGGGCCTCGGGGGTTGTTCTTTGCGAACGGGTACAAGCTCGGGTTTCCGGTGGCGGGGGCGTTCACGATCGGGAATGTCGTGCTGAGCAAGCACGAGCGGACTTACTTCGACAACCCGGCGCTCGTCCGGCACGAGGAGCGGCATTCGTGGCAGTACTTCTGCCTGATCGGGCTGCCGATGCTCCCGATGTACGTCGTGGCCGTGGTCGTCTCGTTCCTGCTCACCGGGGATCCGGCGTCGCGGAATCCGTTCGAGCGGCTCGCCGACCTGAAGGAAGGCGGGTACGTCGAGCGCCCGATCCAGCCGATCGGGAAGACCGTGACGCAGGCGTTCAGCGTGCTGAGATCGCGTCCGAAAGGGCCGTGAGGACGGTCACCACGCCGCTCGGGTCGTCGACGACGATGTCCGCGGCCTCGATCAGCTCGGTCGCGTTCGAGGACCGCGTCGCGAGCAGTACGCCGCGCAGTCCGGTCACCCGCTGCGCCTGGATCGCCCGGTACGCCGACAGGTCGCCCAGGTCGTCCCCGGCGTACAGGATCGACCGCGCGCCGGTCGACTCGATCAGGCGGCTGAGCGCGACGCCCTTGTCGATGCCGGGCGGCCGCAGCTCGAGCACCAGGTTGCCCGGCTCCAACCGCAGCCCGGTCTCCTGAGCCAACGCGGTCAACGGCGCCCGCAGCAGTTCGAGAGCCCCGACGGGATCCTCCAGCCGACGCGTGTGCACAGCCAGCGAGCTTTCCTTGTCCTCCACGAACGCGTCCGGTACGCCGACCTCGCGCAGCAGCCCCGGCAACCGGTCCCGAGCCGTCGTGACGCCCTCCGGCACCGGCTCGCTCGTCACCTTGCCGGTCGAGGCCTCCCAGCGCTCCAGCCCGTAGTGCCCGAGTACGACGAGACTCCCGAGCCCCGGGTGACCGCTCACCCCGGACAGCTCGGTGGCGACCAGTGCAGGCCGACCGGTGACGATCGCGACCTGGTTCACGGTCCGGGCGAGCCGGGCCAGCGCGTCCAGGGCGCCTTCGACCGGGCGGGACCGCGCCGGGTCCTCGACGAGCGGCGAGAGTACGCCGTCGAAGTCGGACGAGATCACCGCGGTCGACGGGTCGGAGACGATGGCTTCCCAGCCTTCTCGTCCCGCGTCGGTCTGGATGACCGGAGTGCTCATCCGGTGTAGTCCGACGTCAGGATCACGGTCAGGCGATCCTTCTTCATGTTGTCCAGTGCGCCCTTGGACCGGCCGATGCCGAGGTCGTGGGCGAGCTGGTTGGCGGCGTCGAGCATGCCGGGCGGGTAGTACACCGTGCTCTCGGCGACCTTGCCGTGCCAGTTGTCCGGCGACCCGGACACGGTCCAGCCGGCCTGCCGGGCGCGGCTCGCGACGGTGTCGGCGAGCCCCTTGCGCGGCGTGTTGTTGTAGACCTCGATCGCCGGGCGCTCCTCGGCCGGGATCGTCACCGGCTGCTGCGTCGGCTGGGTCGGCTGTGTCGTTGCCGGCGGCTGCGAGGTCTGGGGCGGCGCGGTCGACGGCGGCTGGGTGCTAGGCGGAGGCGGCGGCGCGCTGGTCTCCTCGGTAGAAGGCTTCGTCGACGGTCTCGGCACGCTGGCGCCGACGGTCGACGGCCCCGAGGAGGGCTTCGCCGACGGCTTGGGCGAAGCGCCGGTCGGCTCGTCGGCCTTGCTGTCGCTCCCGCGGGTCCCGAACAGCACCAGCAGCCCGGCCACGATCGCGACGACGGCAGCCACAGCGACGAGCGAAGACAGCACCTGCCCCTGCTCGCCCCGCGGGCGTGGGGCAGCGAGGCACGCCCTGAGGCGGCGGGACATGGTCAGACCTCGATGCCCAGTCGGCGAGCGGAGCGGGCGCGCTGACGGGCCGCGCGGAGGCGGCGCAGGCGCTTGACCAGCAGCGGGTCGTGCGCGAGGGCCTCAGGGCGGTCGATGAGCGCGTTCAGGACCTGGTAGTACCGGGTGGCCGACATCTGGAACTGGTCCCGGATCGCCTGTTCCTTCGCGCCGGCGTACTTCCACCAGTGACGCTCAAAAGCCAGGATCTGGCCGTCCCTCTCAGAGAGTCCGGCAACGGCCGGCGGCGCAGCTTCGGCGGGGCCGGAAGAGCTGGCGTTGGCGCTGTCCATGTGCAGCTGACTCCTGTGCGGTCGGTGATCGTCCGTCCGCCTGCCACTCTACGTGCTGAACAACAGCGATGTCATTCACCGCTCGGACGACACGAAGCGTGTCGCTGACGAGACAACCGGACCTCCGCAACTCTGGCAGGATCTTGGGGGTGAGCTCAACTCTTTCCAGCGTGGCGCTGGTGGAGGAGCTGCAGGGGCGGATTCGTGAGGTCGACCCGTCGGTCAACGCCATCTGCACGCCGAACCCCGCCGCCCTCACCGAAGCCGCCCGTCTCGATACCGAGCGTGACGACGGGCGGGTCCGTGGGCCGCTGCACGGCGTACCGGTGCTGGTCAAGGACAACGTCGACACCGCCGACCTGCCGACCACGGCCGGCTCGCTGGCGCTGGCCGACCAGCCACCGCCGCCGGACGACGCCCCGCTGGTACGGCGGTTGCGCGCGGCGGGCTGCGTGATCCTGGGGAAGACGAACCTGAGCGAGTGGGCGAATTTCCGCGGCTCGGCGTCCTCGTCCGGCTGGAGCGCGTACGGCGGCCTCACCCGCAACCCGTACGCGCTGAACCGCTCGGCCGGCGGCTCCTCGTCCGGCTCGGGCGCAGCCGTCGCGGCGGGACTGGCGGACTACGCGATCGGTACCGAGACCAACGGCTCCATCGTTTGCCCGGCCGCGCTGAACGGCGTCGTCGGCGTCAAGCCCACGGTCGGACTGGTCCCGCAGCAGGGCATCGTCCCGATCTCGCACTCGCAGGACACCGCCGGGCCGATGACCAAGACGGTTACCCAGGCGGCTGCACTGCTCTCGGTCCTCACCGGCGGCCAGACGGACTACACCGAGGCCTGCCGCGGCACGGACCTCAGCAACGTGCGCATCGGCGTACCGCGCGGTCCCCTGTGGGGCTACTCGACCGGCCTGGACCAGGTCACCGAGAGAGCGCTGGAGCTCCTCAGCCAGTGCGGAGCCACGCTGGTCGACCACCTGTCGTTGCCGACACCAGGCGGCGACGAGGACCAGCTACAGGTCCTCTCACACGAGCTGAAGGTCGACATGGCGGCGTACCTCGCTACCCGCGCGCCCGGCGGCCCGCAGACGCTGGACGATCTCATCGAGTTCAACAAGAAGCATGCGGACCAGGAGCTGCAGTGGTTCGGGCAGGAGCTGTTCGAACGTGCCGCTGCCACCGACGGCCTCAGCTCCCCCGTGTACGTCGCCGCGCGCCTGACCGCACTGCGCGCCGGCCGCGACGGCATCGACAACCTGCTCCACGACAACCAGCTCGACGCTCTGGTGTCCCCGGCGTACTCACCGGCCTGGGCGATCGACCTGGTGAACGGCGATCACGTGCTCGGCAGCTCCTCGTCGCACGCGGCTCTGGCCGGTTATCCGCTGCTGTCGGTCCCGTCCGGAATGGTCTCTGGACTACCCGTCGGGCTCACGATCAGCGGTACGGCGCGAAGTGAGGTCACGCTCATTCGCTTGGCGCACGCCTTCGAAACCGCGAGAATCGCAGCAGACGGACCGTTCCCGACCCCGGAGTTCAGACAGTGGGTATAGATCGCGTCAGGTGGGGAATCGTTGCGACCGGCAACATATCGACCCAGTTCACACACGATCTCGGGCTGCTCCCGGACGACGCCGTCGCGACCGCGGTGGCGTCCCGTTCTCAGGACAGCGCCAACAAGTTCGCCGCCGAGTTCGGCATCCCGCACGCGTACGACGACTACCGCCGGCTGATCGACTCCGGCGAGGTCGACGTGATCTACATCGGTACGCCGCATCCGCAGCACTACGCCATCGCCCGTACGGCGTTGCAGGCCGGCATCGCCGTACTGTGCGAAAAACCCGTCACGCTGACCGCCTCACAGGCCCGGGACCTGATCGCGGTCGCCGCCGAGCACAACACGCTGTTCGCCGAGGCGATGTGGATGCGCACCAATCCGGTGATCCAGGCGCTCTTCAAGGACCTGGAAAGCGGCGTGATCGGCGAGCCGCAGCAAGTCGTTGCGGACTTCGCGTTCCACAAACCTTCATTGCCGGTTCGCCTGCTCGACCCGGCGCTCGGGGGAGGCTCGCTGATGGACGGCGGCATCTACCCGATGACGTTCGCGTATCTGGCGCTCGGCCGTCCGGCGGAGGTGAAGGCAGTCGGTGCGCTCAACGACGACGGCGTCGACCTGAACGTCGCGATGGCTTGGCGGTACGAGTCCGGCGCGGTCGCCGCGCTGACCTGCGGCCTGCGGTCCCAGAACCCGTGGGTCGCGTCGATCAGCGGCCCGGACGGCAACCTGCAGCTTCCGCACCGTTTCCACCATCCCGAGTACTACGTGCGCACGACCGCTTCCGGAGCGGAGCGGATCGACGTACCGACGCATGGCCGTGGGTACCACTATGAGGCGGCAGAAGTGATGCGTGCACTGCGCCAGGGACTGATCGAGATTCCGGCTCTTCCCCACGCCGGCACGCTCGAGATTCTCGAACTGCTCGACGAGACCCGGAGCCAGATCGGGGTGCGCTACCCCGGTGACGACGACGACCTGAGTGGATGACGCTGAACATGCCGAACGGTAGGAGTTCCTTCGTAGTGGTGGCCAACCGGCTGCCGGTCGACCGGACCGAGATGCCCGACGGCAGTACGGCGTGGCGCCGGAGTCCAGGCGGACTCGTCACGGCGCTGGCGCCGGTGATGCAGGGACACCACGGGGCCTGGATCGGCTGGACCGGGAGCCCGGACGAGAAGGTGGACCCCTTCGACAACGATGGGATGCACCTGGTCCCGGTGATGCTGTCGGCCGAGGACGTGCAGCTGTACTACGAGGGTTTCTCCAACGCGACGCTCTGGCCGCTGTACCACGACGTGATCGTGGCGCCGGAGTTCCACCGCGAGTGGTGGGAGTCGTACGTCGCGGTGAACCGGCGGTTCGCGGAGGCCGCCGCGGAAGCCGCCGACGACAACGCCGACGTCTGGGTGCACGACTACCAGCTGCAGCTCGTTCCCGCCATGCTCCGCCGGCTGCGTCCCGACGTACGGATCGGGTTCTTCCTGCACATCCCGTTCCCGCCGACCGAGCTGTTTGCGCAGATGCCGTGGCGGCGGCAGATCCTGGACGGGCTGATGGGCGCGGACCTGGTCGGTTTCCAGCGGCCCGGCGCGGCGTCGAACTTCGCCCGACTGGCCCGCAACCGGATGGGCCTGCGCACCCGCGGCGACCGGATCCATCTGCCCGACGACCGGATCGTCCGGGCGAAGGCGTTCCCGATCTCGATCGACGTCAACGAGCTGGAGAAGCTCGCCCGGCAGCCGGAGACGACGGCCCGCGCGGCCGAGATGCGGCAGGAAGTCGGCAACCCGACGCACATCCTGCTCGGCGTCGACCGGCTCGACTACACCAAAGGCATCCGGCAACGGCTGCGGGCTTTCGGCGAACTGCTGGACGAGAAGCGGATCTCGGTCGACGACGCGGTGTTCATCCAGGTCGCGACGCCGTCCCGGGAACGCGTCGAGCAGTACCGCGTACTGCGCGACGAGATCGAGCTGCTGGTCGGGCGGATCAACGGCGAGCACGGCCGGATCGGTACGCCGGCGATCAACTACCTGCACACGTCGTACTCGCGGACCGAGATGGCCGCGCTGTTCCGGGCCGCGGACGTTGCGGTCGTGACGCCGTTGCGGGACGGGATGAACCTGGTCGCGAAGGAGTACGTGTCGACGCGGTACGACGACACCGGCGCGCTGGTGCTGAGCGAGTTCGCCGGGGCGGCGGACGAGTTCCGGCAGGCGTTCCTGGTGAACCCGCACGACATCAACGGGATGAAGGACACGATCGTCGACGCGATGAACACCGACGACCGGCAGCTCGGCCGGCGGATGAAGGCGATGCGCAAGCACCTCGCGGCGCACGACGTGAACATCTGGGCCCAGAACTTCCTCAAGGCATTGCATGACGAAGACTGACGAGCGCGTCCTTGCGCTCGACCTCGGTACGTCGTCGGCGCGGGCACTCGTCCTCTCCTCGGAAGACGCGGCACCGATCCCCGGCGCGCTGGCGAGGCACAAGATCTCACCGACGTACGGCCACGACGGCTCGGCGACGCTCGACCTGCACGAGTACGTCGAAGGCCTGCTCGGGTGCCTGGACGAGCTCGAGCAGAACGGTCACCTGGACGGCATCGGCGCGATCGTGCTGTCCTCGCAATGGCACTCGATCGTTGCTCTTGACAACAAGGGCGGCGCGCGCACGCCGGTGATCACGTGGGCCGACACGCGCTCGGTCGACCTCGGTCTCGGTCCGTCGTTCGACGAGCAGGCGTTCCACGCGCGCACCGGCACCTGGCTGCACCGGCTGTACTGGACCCGCCGGATCCCGTGGCTCCTCTCGGACGACTCCCCGGCCGCCTTCGCCGGCCTGCCCGACCTGGTGCTGGAGCGCCTGACCGGCGAACGCGTCACGTCCGTCTCGATCGCGTCCGGGACCGGCACGCTGGATCTCGCGACCGGTGCGTACGACGCCGAGGCGCTGGAGATCGCGGGCGTGACGGCCGACCGGTTGCCGCCGATCGTGCCGACCGGTTGGACGGGCACGTTGTCCAAAGAGTACGAACGCCGCTGGCCCGGGCTGGTCGGCGTACCCGTGCATCCGCCGACCGGTGACGGCGCAGCATCCAACGTCGGCACGGGCGGGTACGACGCCGGCGTCGCAGCGGTGACCGTTGGTACGTCGGCCGCCGTACGCGTCGTGCATCCGATCGAGAACGCGCCTGAGCTGCCGTGGGAGCTGTGGCGGTACCGGGTCGACGACAAGCGGGCCGTGACCGGTATGGCGTTCTCCGCCGCCGGGAACCTGCACGCCTGGCTGACCGGCGTACTGCGGCTGGAGTCCGACGAACCGACCGACGTCGAGATCGGCGCGACGCACGCGATCGCGATCCCGTTCATGGCCGGCACCAGGCCGCCCGCCGTGGTGCCCGGCGGATCCGGCGTGTACTTCGGCCTGTCGTTCGACGACAGCCCCGCCGACCTGCTCGCGGCCGCGCTCCAAGGCGCGTCGCTCGAGATCGACCGCGGGCTGCGGATCCTCGACTCGTTGTTCGGGCAGGAGCTGGACGTTGTCCTTGGCGGCGGCGGGATCGACGCCTCCGAGTGGTGGCGCCGCTGCCTGACCGCGACCTTCGCCCGCCCGACGACGGTTTGTGCCGAGGCCGAGGTCGGCGCGCGGGGCGCTGCGGCCGTAGCCCTCGGCCTGTCCCCCGAGCCGGGTGGTGAGCATCTCACTCCAGACCCCGCCGCGGCCGACCGGGTCGCAGCACAGCGACCACGCTACGAGCGGCTACGCGAGCTTGCTGTCCAAGCGTCACAGGAGGTCCGCTGATGCCGTACACAACCGACATGGAGCTGATGCTCGACACCGACCCCGTACAGATCGGCGGCAGCCTCTTCGCCGCGGTCTTCGCAGGTGTCAAGCTCGGTGGCCAGGTCGCGTCCGGCAAGGTTCGTAAAGAGCTCCGCGCCCGGTTCGGCAACCCGCGGTGGTCCGACCCGGACGGCGAGGTCTACGACGCCGTGGTTCTCCAGACCATCCTGCTGTGGGAACGCGCGCTGGTAGCGGGCCGCACCTACGGCGGCCCCCTGCTCCTCCTCCCGCGCGGCAGCCGCCTCCTCACCACACCCGACCCGGTCGCCGCACTCCGCGAGTTCCTCTGACCTGTACTGCGCTTGCGGTACGGCGGGCATACGGCCGCAGGACGACGCGATCCTTCGGGCGGACACGTACTGTGAAGGAATGGAACGGCTCATCAGGTTCTGCCGTGCCTGCAGGCGGCACCCGCTGGCGCTGGACCTCGCTCTTGCCCTCGCGATCCTGCTGATCAATCTGCTGGTGCCGGGCGGCAAGCACGTCGGTGAGCGGATCGAGCTGAACGCGACGGTGGTGATTCTGGCCGTCGCGGGTGCGGTCGCGCTCACGTTCCGGCGGCTGGCGCCGCTCGCGGTACTGGTGGTCACCACGGGTGTCGCGGCTGCTTTCGTGATCGCCGAGCAGGCCAAGAGCCCGATCGTGGTGTTCATGGGCGTCGCGGTCTACACGGTCGTGATGTCGAAGGACCGGCTGACCCGCTCGGTCGCGGTGATCGGCACCGCCCTGGTCACGCTGACCGTCGAGGTCTTGTTCGTCGGCGGTGATGTCCTCGACAACCTCGGTCTGGTCTTCTTCGTGCTGTTCTCGGGCGCGATCGGCGAGGCGGTGCGGAACCGCCGGGCGTACCTGCAGGAACTCGAGGAGCGCGCGCTGCGGGCGGAGCGGTCGCGGGACGAGGAGGCGCAGCGGCGGGTCATCGAGGAGCGGCTGCGGATCGCACACGAGCTCCACGACGTGATCGCGCACCACATCGCACTGATGAACGTGCAGTCCGGCGTCGCGGCCCATGTACTTCGGACTCAGCCCGAGGAGGCGGAACAAGCCCTGGCCCTGGTGCGCTCCGGCGGCCGCACCGTGCTCCAGGAGCTGACAGTGCTCCTCGGCGTACTGCGGCGGTCCGGCTCGCCGTTGCCCACGGCCCCCGCACCGTCCCTGCAAGAACTGGACACCCTCATCCACTCCTTCACCGCAGCCGGCATGAAGGTCGACTGGACACCACTTGTGTCCCCGGGCGCACTCCCGGACGTCATAGAACTCACGGCGTACCGCATCGTCCAGGAGTCCCTCACCAACGTCCTCAAACACGCACCTGGTGCGTCCGCCCGCGTCCGCATCACTCGCGGCGCGGACGGCCTGACTGTCGAAGTCACCGATACCGGTGCCACGGTCGGGTCCACCGCTCAACCGGGTGGCGGCCACGGGCTGATCGGGATGCGAGAGCGCGTCGCCGCCGTCGGCGGCACGCTGCACACCGGGCCGGGCCCGTCGGGCGGGTTCGCCGTACATGCTGTGCTTCCTCTGGAGACGGGAGTTGTGGGTGACGATCAGGGTGTTGCTGGCGGACGATCAGACGTTGATCCGGAGCGGGTTCCGGGTGCTGGTGAGCTCAGTACCCGATCTGGAGGTCGTTGCTGAGGCGTCCAACGGGCGGGAAGCGGTCGAGCTGGCGCGGTCCGAGCGGGCCGATGTGGTGCTGATGGATATCCGGATGCCCGAGGTCGACGGCCTCGCGGCGACCCGGATGATCACCGCGGACGAGGCGCTCGCGGGCGTGAAGGTGCTGATCCTGACCACGTTCGAGGTGGACGAGTACGTGTTCGACGCGATCCGCGCCGGCGCCAGCGGCTTCCTCGGCAAGAGCGTCGAACCGGCCGAGCTGATCGACGCCATCCGCGTGGTCGCCCGCGGCGACGCGCTGCTGTCCCCGAAGGCCGTCCGCGGCCTGATGAACCGCTTCCTCGCCGAACCCAGCCCCGGCAACCCGATCGGTCCCACGGTCCTCGACGTCCTCACCGACCGCGAACGCGAGATCGTCGGCCTGGTCGCCCTCGGCCTGTCCAACGACGAGATCGCCGACCGCCTCGTGCTCTCCCCGTCGACGGCCAAGACCCACGTGAACCGCGCGATGGTGAAACTCGACTGCCGCGACCGCGCGCAGCTCGTCGTACTGGCATACCAGACCGGCCTCGTGCGTCCCGGCGTACCGCAGACGCAGTAGCCGGTACGGCGAACGCGGTACAGCGAGAAGCCCACCGGGAGCAGACGCGAGCGACGGCCGCGCGCCGGGAGCATCGGTCGCATGGCTACGTACCTCTATCGGCTCGGCCGATTCGCGTTCCGCCGCCGCCGGTTCGTACTCCTGATCTGGCTGGGACTGCTGGCTGCCGGAGCAGTCGGCGCCGGCACGCTGTCCGGCCCGACCGCCAACGGCTTCTCGATCCCCGGCACCGAGTCGCAGCGTGCCGCGGACCTGCTCAACGACCGCTTCCCGCAGGCCGGCGCCGACGCCGCGACCGCCCGGATCGTGTTCGAGGCGCCAGCCGGCCAGAAGCTCACCGACACGCCACCGGTCCAGCAGACGTTGGACCGCCTCGCGGCCGCGCCACAGGTCGCCCGCGTCGTGGATCCCTTTACCGCCAAGGCGATCTCTCCCGACGGCCGCACCGGCTACGCGCAGGTCACCTACAAGGTCACCGCGCAGGAGGTCACCCCCGAGGCGCAGCAGGCAGTCGCCGATGCGGTCGCACCCGCCCGCGCGGCCGGCCTCACCGTCGAGTTCGGCGGGGACGCGCTGCAACCGCAGGGCGAGCAGCAGCTCACCGAGGTGATCGGTATCGGCGTGGCTGCCGTCGTACTGCTGATCACCTTCGGCTCGTTGATCGCGGCCGGCCTGCCGTTGCTGTCGGCAATCATCGGGGTCGGCCTCGGGGTGACCGCGATCTCGACCATCAGCGGTTTCGTCGACATCGGATCCGGAACGCCGATCCTCGCGCTGATGATCGGCCTCGCGGTCTCCATCGACTACGCGCTCTTCATCATGTCCCGCTACCGGCATGAGCTGAGCACCGGGCTGGAGCCCGAGGAGGCGGTCGGCCGCGCGGTCGGTACCGCCGGCTCAGCGGTGGTCTTCGCCGGTCTGACCGTGGTGATCGCGCTGGCCGGACTGTTCGTGGTCGACATCCCGTTCCTCACCCAGATGGGCCTGGCCGCCGCGTTCACCGTGGTCATCGCGGTCGCGATCGCACTCACCCTGCTGCCGGCGCTGCTCGGGTTCGCCGGGCGGCGGGTGCTCGGCGGCCGGATCCCTGGTCTGCGTGGCGGCGATCCGGAAGCGGCCGGTCGGACGACGATCGGGCGCCGGTGGGCAGGCTTCATCACCCGGCGTCCGTTGGCGGTGCTGGTGGTGACCGTGATCGGTCTCGGCACGCTCGCGATCCCGGCGACCGACCTCGAACTCGGGCTGCCCGACGACAGCACCGCGGCGCCCGACTCCACGCAGCGCAAGGCGTACGAAATGCTCTCCGAGGGCTTCGGGCCCGGGTTCAACGGGCCGCTGATGGTGGTCGTGGACGCCGGCGCGTCCTCCGATCCGCGTACGGCGGCCACCGCGACCGCAGCCGCCGTACGCGGGCTGCCTGACGTGACGATGGTGACGCCGCCGGTCTTCAACCCGGCCGGAAACACGGCGTTGCTGACCGTGATCCCGTCGAGCGGTCCGAGTACGCAACAGACCAAGGACCTGGTCGAGGCGATCCGGGCGATGCCCGACAACGATCGCGCCGAGGTGGCGGTCACCGGCGCGACCGCGGTCAGCATCGACATCTCGGACAAGCTCGGCGGCGCGCTGCTGCCGTACCTGTCGCTCATCATCGGGCTCGCGTTCCTGCTGCTGATGCTGGTGTTCCGCTCGATCCTGGTGCCGTTGAAGGCGACGCTCGGGTTCCTGCTCACCGTCGTGGCGACGTTCGGCGCCCTCGTCGCGGTGTTCCAGTGGGGCTGGCTGGCCGGGTTGTTCGGTATCTCGGGACAGACCGGGCCGGTGATCAGCATGCTGCCGATCTTCCTGATCGGGGTCGTGTTCGGGCTCGCGATGGACTACCAGATCTTCCTGGTGACGCGGATGCGCGAGGAGCACGTCCACGGCGCCGCGCCGCGGGCGGCGGTGGTCGACGGGTTCGCGCACGGGGCGCGGGTGGTGACCGCGGCGGCCGTGATCATGACCGCGGTGTTCTCCGGGTTCATCCTGTCCGGCGAGACGCTGATCCGCGAGATGGGCTTCGGGCTGGCCCTCGCGGTCGCTCTCGACGCGTTCGTCGTACGGATGACCGTCGTACCGGCGGTGATGGCGCTTCTCGGGCGGCACGCCTGGTATCTCCCCGCCTGGCTGAACCGCCTCCTCCCGAACGTCGACGTCGAAGGCGACTCCCTCCGCCGGCAGCCGGCGGTCGAACGGGAAACTGAACCGGTTGGGTGATCGCGGCCACTGACAGGGACCGGATCGGCCCGGATCATGGCCGCCATGATCCGGGAAATGATGAAGTCGAAGGTGCACCGGGCGACGGTGACGCAGGCGGATCTGGATTATGTCGGGTCGTGCACGCTGGACGCGGCCTTGATGGAGGCGGCCGACCTGTTGCCCGGCGAGAAGGTGGACATCGTCGACATCACCAACGGTCAGCGGCTGTCGACGTACCTGATCGAAGGACCGCGCGGGTCCGGGATCGTCGGGATCAACGGGGCCGCGGCGCACCTGATCCACCCAGGTGACCTGGTGATCCTGATCGCGTACGGGATGTTCGACACCGCCGAGGCGAAGGTCTTCGAGCCGAGCGTAGTCTTCGTGGACGAGGACAATGCGATCACCCGCATCGGTTCCGACCCCGCCGAGGCGCTGCCCGACAGCGGCACGCTTCGCGGCGACCAACTGCACACCCCGCGTTGAGACGAGGACAGGTCGAGGATGACCGAGAACACTGCTGACACCGTCGCACCCAAGACCGCGTCGCACGACAACGAGCCGAGCGCGAAGCTGCGTGCGTTCATGAACTCCGGCTGGGCGGACTCCGAGCGGCACGACCTGTCGCTGAGCGACGTCGGCGTGTGGGCGGCGAAGCGCCGCGACGCGCTGTCGCAGGCGTTCCCCGGCGAGCGGCTCGTGATCCCGGCCGGCACCTACAAGGTCCGCTCGAACGACACCGACTACGTCTTCCGGCCGCACACCGACTACGTGTGGCTGACCGGCAACCAGACCTCCGACGCGGTGCTCGTCCTGGAGCCGAACGGCACCACCGGCCACGACTCGGTGCTGTATTTCCGCCCGCGCGCCGACCGCTCGCAGGGCGAGGAGTTCTGGCGCGACCGGATGTACGGCGAGCTGTGGGCCGGGCGGCGTCCGTCGCTGACCGAGACCGCCAAGGAGTTCGGGATCGAGACGCGGCATGTCGACCAGTTGGCCGACGCGCTGAAGAGCGACGTACCCACGCGGGTACGGCGCGGCGAGGACGAGTCGATCGCATCCCTGCTGAGCGGCGCCCGGACGGAGCAGCTCAAGGACGGCGAGTTCGCGGCGACGCTGTCCGAGCTCCGGCTGGTCAAGGACGCGTACGAGCTCGAGCAGTTGCGGGACGCCGTCGCGATCACGCACCGCGGTTTCTCCGACGTACTCGCCGAGATGGACAAGGTCCGGCAGTACGGCGAACGCTGGATCGAGGGCACGTTCTGGCGCCGGGCCCGTGCCGAGGGCAACGACGTCGGGTACACGTCGATCGCCGCGGCAGGTCCGCACGCGACCACGCTGCACTGGATCGAGAACGACGGCCCGGTGAACGACGGCACGCTGATGCTGCTCGACATGGGCGTCGAGAACCGGCAGCTGTACACCGCGGACATCACGCGGACGCTGCCCGTGAACGGTGAGTTCACGCCACGCCAGCGGGACCTGTACCAGCTGGTGCTGGACGCTCAGAACGCCGGGATCGCGGCCCTCACGCCGGGTGCGACGTTCCGCGCCGGGCACGAGGCGGCGATGGAGCTCATCGTGCGCGGCCTGGACGCGATGGAGCTGCTGCCGGTGTCGGCCGAGGAGGCGCTCGACCCCGAGAGCCGCCTGTACCAGCGCTACACCCTGCACGGCGTCAGCCACATGCTCGGCCTCGACGTCCACGACTGCTCCGCGGCCCGCGACGAGAACTACCGCAAGGGCCCCGTCCAGCCCGGCTACGTCCTCACCGTCGAGCCCGGCCTCTACTTCCAGTCCGACGACCTCACTGTCCCCGAGGACCTCCGCGGCATCGGCATCCGCATCGAGGACGACATCCTCATCACCGACGGCGCCCCGGAAAACCTCTCCGAAGCCATGCCCCGCACGGTCGAGGGCATCCAGGACTGGATGTCCTCCTAGCCCACGCGCTCGTGGCGGTGGTGTGGGGCGAACTCACCCAGTTTGCCGGTTCTGAGCCGCATCCGGACCAGCATTTCGACCGTGGCGGTCGCCGCCGCCACACCGTCGATCACACTCACCCCGAGCGCGGCCGACAGGTCGTGACACAGGTCGGCCATGCCCGCGCAGCCCAGCACGATGGCGTCCGAACCGTCCAGCGCTAGTGCCTCCTCGCAGGCGCGGAGGATGGTGGCCCGGGCGTGCGGATCCGTCTCCAGCGCAAGGACCGGGATCTCGCACGCGTGGATCCCCCGGCACTGCCTCGCGACGCCGTACTCCTCGGTCAGGTCGTGCGCATGGCCGACGGTCCGGGCCAAGGTCGTGACGACGCTGAACCCGCGGCCCAGGTACGACGCCGTACGCATCCCGGCCTCCGCGATGCCGACGACCGGCCCGCGGGCGAGCTCCCGCGCCGCCTTCAACCCCGGATCACCGAAGCACGCGATGACGTACCCGTCGTACCCGGCCGATTCGCCGTCGGCGATCTCCTGGAGCAGGCCTGGTACGGCGAGGGCGTCGTCGACATGACTCTCGATGGCGGCGGGCCCGTGGCGCGGACTCACCGCGTCGACGGTGACACCCGGACCCGCGACGGCCCGGGCGCACTCGCCGATCATGGCGGTCATCGACGCGGTGGTGTTGGGGTTGATGACCTTGATGCGCATTGGTGTCAGACCATCTCCTCGGACTGCTCAGCCTGCTCAGCCTGCTCGGACTGCTCGGACGCGACTCCGGCCCGCCTCGCGAGGACCGTGTAGAGGGCGAAGCCGACGCCGCAGCCGATGAACCAGCTGTAGTCGCTGATCCAGAGCCCGGCGCCCACCCAGCGGGGCACGAGAACCGACGCGACCGAGACCACGCCAGCGGCGATCACGGATTGGACGGCGACCGGGTTGTAGCCCTTGCGGTAGTAGTACGCGCCGTCCTTGTCGAGCGTGAACAGGTCGTCCACAACGACTTTCTGCCGGCGGATCAGGTAGAAGTCCGCGATCAGGATGCCGAACAGCGGGCCGATCAGCGCGCCGAGGATGCCCAGTGTGTAGTGGATCGCCGTGTCGTTGTTGTACCAGTTCCACGGCGTCAGGAGCACCGAGCCGACCGCGGCGATCATGCCGCCCATCCGCCAGCTGATCTTCTGCGGGCTGACGTGCGAGAAGTCGAACGCCGGCGAGATGAAGTTCGCGACGATGTTGATGCCCACGGTCGCCGTGACGAAGGTGGCCGCGCCCAGCAGGATCGCGAACGTGTTGTCGATCCGCTCCACCGTCTTGATCGGGTCCGTCAGAAGTTCGCCGTACACCGGAACCGTGGCGCCCGCGGTGAGCACGGTCAGCAGCGAGAAGAAGATGAAGTTGATCGGCAGGCCCCAGAAGTTGCCCTTCCGTACGCTCTGGAAGCTGCGGCCGTAGCGGGCGAAGTCGCCGAAGTTCAGCATCGGGCCGGAGAAGTACGAGACGACCAGGGCGATCGCGCTCAGCATCGTGCCGATCGTGGCCCACCCGGACAGGCTGTGGTTGGACAGGTTGAGGTCGATGGTGAAGTCGGACTTGACCAGCAGGTAGGCGCAGAGCAGCAGCATCGTCACGTAGACGGCCGGACCGGCCAGGTCGATGAACTTCCGGATGCTCTCCATCCCGCGCCAGAACAGGGCGGCCTGCGCGACCCACAGGATCGCGAAGCTGACGTAGCCGAGCACCGACAGACCGGCGAAACCGTGCACATCCGCATCCGCCCAAGGACCCAGTCCGGGCCAGAGCTTGAGGAACACGATGTTCAGCGACTCGGCTGCCAGGAAGGTCTGGACGCCGTACCAGGCGACGGCGATCAGGCCGCGAATGATGGCGGGGATATTCGCGCCCAGTACGCCGAAGGAGACCCGGCTGATGACCGGGTACGGAACGCCCGCGAGCTGGCTCGGTTTTGCGACCAGGTTGCAGAAGAATTGCACGATGCAGATACCGGCGATCAGGCAGACGAATACTTGCCAGCTGGTCAGGCCGAGCGCGAACAAACTGCCCGCGGTGAGATAGCCGCCGACACTGTGCACGTCGGACATCCAGAACGCGAAGATGTTGTAGCTGCGCCAGGTCTGCTGCTTCAGCGGCGCGAGATCCTCGTTCGTCAACCGTGGATGGTAGTCACGCTGCACGAGTTCGGTCACCATGCTGTACTCCTCCGGCCTGGGCCGCGGGCGGATCGCGCGACCAGTGAACCGAAGCTAGGAATAACGTGTTTCGCGGAATGACGTCCATGGTGAACGGCCGGTTTCCGTTCAAATATAGGAAAAGCGGCGCAAATATAGGAAAGCCGCGTCAGGCGGGGTCGGCGAAGCATTCCGGGTCGTCGGCGAACTCCGAGATCGCGCTCTTCAGATGCGCGTAGTGCCGCTCCGACTCGGCGATCAGCGTCTCGGTGTCGCGCGCGACGTACGCCGCGATCAGCCGCTCGTGGTCCGCATGGAACCCGGCCCGCTCGTGCGCCCGGACCCGCGACATCGGCCTGGCCGGCTCGGTGATGTTCCACGCGGTTTCGTACATCCGGATCAGCCGGTGCATCCCCGACGGCTCGATCAGCGCGAAGTGGAACCGGCGGGTCGCGGCAGCGTACTCACGGTCACCGGCGGCCCCCGCATCGGCCAGCGATCCGTGGGCGTCCCGGATCCGGTCGTGGTCGATCGCGGTCGCGTTGACAGCCGCCGCACGCAGCGCCGCGGACTCCAGCGCCTGGCGTACGTCGTACAGCTCGCGGAACTCCAGAAACGTCAGCTTGGCCACCCGGTACCCGACGTGCGGACGATGCTCGACCAGCCCTTCCCCGAACAAGGTCTTCAACGCCTCACGCACCGGAATAGCACTGACCCCGAAGAACGCCGCCACCTCGTCGATCGGCACCGCCGTCCCCGGCGGCTGATCCCCGGTCAGAATCGCATGCCGCAGATCACTCTCAACCGGCGGCATCTCCCCCGCAGCAGCGGCAGTCCGCACCAACCGCGAAGTGAAGTCCGACGGTCTACGCATCTCCGGACGATAAGCCCCGCTCGAACCGCCTGTCGAGGAGCCGCGACGCCTCGAACAGCCGCCGCCCGGGCCCTGGCGCGAGGCCCGTCGGCGGCTGATCGGTGACCTGAGCTACCAAATGCGGACGCGGTCCTCGGGGGCCAGCCACATGCCGTCGGACTCGGCGGTATTGAAGGTGTTGTGGAATTCGTCGATGTTCTTCACCACCGCGTTGCAGCGGAACTCGGGGGGTGAGTGGGGGTCGATGGTGAGGCGGCGGGCGGCTTCTTCGGGGCGGGTTTTGGTGGCCCAGGCGTGGGCCCAGGCGGCGAAGAAGCGTTCGCTGCCGGACTGGTCGTCGGTGTCGGCGCCGTCCAGGGACAGCTGGTAGGCGACGTACGCGATGGACAGTCCGCCGAGGTCGCCGATGTTCTCGCCGAGGGTGAGTTTGCCGTTGACGTGCTGGCCGGGAGTTTCGCCCGGCTCGAGCGCGTCGTACTGCGCGACGAGTTTGTCGGTGCGCTGCTCGAAGGCGGCGCGGTCCGCGTCGGTCCACCAGTCGTTCAGGTTGCCGTCGGCGTCGTACCGCGATCCCTGGTCGTCGAAGCCGTGACCGATCTCGTGGCCGATCACCGCGCCGATCGCGCCGTAGTTGGTGGCGTCGTCGGCGACCAGGTCGAAGAACGGCGGCTGCAGGATGCCGGCCGGGAAGACGATCTCGTTCATCCGCGGGTTGTAGTACGCGTTGACGGTCTGCGGCGTCATCCGCCACTCTTTCCGGTCGACCGGCTTGCCGAGTTTGGCGAGGTCCCGCGCGGTCTCCACCGCGACCGAGCGGCGGACGTTGCCGAACAGGTCGGCCGGGTCGATCTCGAGGGCCGAGTAGTCCTTCCACTCGTCCGGGTACCCGATCTTCGGGACGAAGGTGCCGAGCTTCTCGAGCGCCCGCTGCCGCGTGTCCGGGCCCATCCAGTCCAGCGCCTCGATCCGCTGCCGGTAGGCGGCGACCAGGTTCTGCACGAGCTCGACCATGCGGGCCTTGGCGTCCGGCGGGAAGTGCTCGGCGACATACAGCTTGCCGAGGGCCTCACCAAGCGCCGACTCGACCGCGCCCACGGCGCGCTTCCAGCGCTCGCGCAGCTCGGGCGCACCGGTCAGGGTCTTGCCGTAGAACGCGAAGTTCTCGTTGACGAACGCCTGGCTCAGCAGCGGCGCGGCGCTGTGCACGACCCGCCAGCTCAGCCACTCCTTCCACCGGTCGATGTCGACCTCCTGCAGCGCGGCCGCGGCGGCGGTCAGGAAGTCCGGCTCGCGGACGACGACCTCCGCGAACGCACTCTCCGGTACGCCGGCACCGGCCAGCCACGTCGCCCAGTCGAACCCGGGCGTCAACTCCTCGAGCCCGGCCCGGTCGAGCTTGTTGTACGTGAGCTGGACGTCGCGCTCCTTCACCCGGTCCCAGTGCGCGCCGGCGATCCGGGTCTCCAGCTCGAGGATCCGCTCGGCGGCGGCGGTCCCGTCGGACAACCCGGCGAGCTCGAGCAGGGTCCGCACGTGCTCGACGTACGCCGTCCGGATCGCGGCGAAGCTGTCCTCGCGGTAGTACGACTCGTCGGGCAGGCTGAGGCCGCCCTGGGTCAGGTGGACGATGTTCTCGTCGGACTTCTTCGCGTCGGCGTCGACCCAGTAGTGGAAGACCCCCGGCACACCCTGCAGTTCGAGCTGCCCGAGGACGGACGTCAGCCCGGCCAGGTCGGTCACGCCCGCGACGAGGGCGAGCTGCTCGGCGATCGGCTCGGCGCCCAGCCGCTCGACCGTCTCGGTGTCCATGAAGCTGCTGTAGAGGTCGGCGATCTTCCGCGGCTCGCTGCCTTCCGGATGCCCGGCCGCCACGGTCTTCTCGACGATCGCGCGGACGTCCTGCTCGGCGGTGTCCCAGAGCGCGTGGAACGCACCGTGGATCGCCTTGTCCGCGGGAATCTCGTGCTCCGCCAGCCACGTCCCGTTCACGAACCGGTACAGATCGTCCTGTGGGCGAACCGCCGCCGAGTCGTCGATTCCTGCTGTCATCCCTGACCCCTTGTCCCAAGTCGAGTTGCTGCCAGCGAACATACCCGGTTCGCGAATCCGCCGGTTTGAACTATCCACAGGACCGGCCCGTTCACCCAGTAAACGAACAGGGAGGACACCGCCCATGTCACACCTCGTACGTCGCCGCACCGCACTCGCCGGCCTGCCCGCCGTACTGCTGGGCCTGGCGAGCACCTCGGCAGCAAGCGCCGCACCGACCACTGAACCGTTCCCCAGCAAGTTCGCCCTGCCGAACGGATTCCAGCCGGAAGGCATCGCGATCGCCCGCGGTACGGCGTACTTCGGTTCCCGCGCCGACGGGGACATCTACGCCGCCGACCTGCGGACCGGCCGGGGCAAGGTGATAAGCCAAGGCCCGGGCACCGGTTCGCTCGGGATGAAGGTCGACCGGTTCGGCCGCCTCTTCGTCGCCGGAGCCGCCGGAGGGAACGGCCGGGTGATCGACACCCGCACCGGCGAGGTCCTGGCCAGCTACACGTTCACCACCGCGACGCCGACCTTCGTGAACGACGTCATCCTCGCCAAGGACGGCGCGTACTTCACCGACTCGCAACAGCCCGTTTTCTACCGAGTCGCCGGCGCGAAGCCCGAGACGGTCCCGCTCACCGGTGACTATCAGCACCTGCCCGGCAACAACGCGAACGGCATCTCGCTGACCCCGGACGGCCGCGCGCTGATCATGGTGCAGTCGTCGACCGGCTTCCTTCTCCGGGTCGACCCACACACGGGTGTGGCCCGGCGGATCGATCTCGGCGACGCGCTGATGACCAACGGCGACGGCCTGCTCCTTCTCGGCCGCACGCTGTACGTCGTCCAGAACCGGCTGAACAAGATCGCAGTACTCAACCTGAACCACACCGGCACGAGGGGCGAGGTGGTCGGCGAGCTGACCAGCCCGACCTTCGACGTACCGACGACCGTCGCGGCGTTCGGCAACCGCCTCTACCTGCCGAACGCCCGCTTCACAACGTCACCGACTCCCACCACGGAGTACTGGGTCACAGCAGTCGAACGCTGAACCGTTCCCGGCTGCCACCGAGCGTCCTACCGTGTGCCGAAGGGGAGGCACCATGAACATCCGCAACGTCACGGCACTACTAGGGTTGCCAGCTCTCATGCTGGGGCTCGTCACGACGTCAGCCGCCGAGGCCACCGCCCCGCCCGCGCAAGGTCCGGCTGTCGTCAAGCACTCCGTCGACGACGGCATGTGCGATCACATCCGGTTCGGATCAGCCTCGGACAAGCAGTCCAGGGTGTTCCCGGCACGGATCAAGCTGCCGGACGGATTCCAGCCGGAAGGCATCGCGATCAGCGGCAGTACGGCGTACTTCGGTTCGCTGGCCGACGGCGACATCTACGCCGCCGCACTGCGCACCGGCCGCGGCAAGGTGATCAGCCAGGGACCCGGTACGCCGTCGGTCGGCCTGAAAGCGGACAACCGCGGGCGGCTCTGGATCGCCGGAGGCTCGAGCGGTACGGCGCGCGTCGTCGACATCCGCACCGGGAAGATCCTGAAGAGCTACCCGCTGACCACCGAGCCGGCGACGTTCGTGAACGATGTCGTGCTGAGTAAGACCAGTGCGTGGTTCACGGACTCCAGCCGGCCCGTCGTCTACCAGGTGCCGATCGGCCGCCACGGCCGGCTGCTGAACCAGGTGCGGACCGTGCCGCTGACCGGCGACTACGTGCACGATCCGACCGGGTTCAACGGCAACGGCATCACGCTGACGCCGGACGGCCGCGCGGTGATCATTGTGCAGTCGTCGACCGGGTTCCTGTTCCGGGTCGATCCGCGGACCGGCGTCACCCAGCGCGTCGACCTCGGCGGCACGCTGATGACGAACGGCGACGGCATGCTGCTGCTCGGCCGCACGCTGTACGTCGTGCAGAACTTCCTCAACCAGGTCGCGGTGGTGCAGCTGAACCGGGCCGGGACGACGGGCACGCAGATCCGGACCATCACCGATCCGGGCTTCGACATCCCGACGACCGCGGCCGCGTTCGGGAACCGGCTCTACCTGGCCAACGCCCGGTTCAGCACCCCGCCGACGCCCACGACGCCCTATTGGGCAACGGCGGTACGCCGCTGAGGGTCAGCGAACGGTGCGGAGGTCGCCTCGGGCTGCAGCCTTGAGGCGGCTTCCGCACGACAGGCGCACGGAATAGCCGGCCGGGATGTTCAGCGGCTCGCCGGTCTGCGGGTTGCGGCCGGTGCGCGGGGCGCGCATGACGCGCTCGATGCTGAGCAGGCCGGTCAGCGACACTTTGTCGCCGCGCTGCACGGCCTCGGTGACGACGTCACCCAGCGCGTCGATGACCTTCTCGGCCTGCCCCCGCGGGATACCCGCCTTCTGCGCCACGCCGGCGATCAGTTCGTTCCGGTTCACGGCTCTCCTCAGACTCGGTTCAACCTTCCGAACCGCACCTTAACCGAAATGATTGTCGTTAGCGAGAAGCATCCGCATACCGGTCACAAACCGTCGCGGTCATGCCAGTGGTTCTGCCAGCGGTCGTCGATCGCGTCGTCGGCGCGCTGGTAGCGGATGTCGGTCGACAGGCGCAGTTCCGTCGACACGTTGTCGAGCGCCGCGTGGACGGTGTGCGCGGTGTGCACGACGACGTCTCCGGCCGCGTAGTCCGTGACCAGCCAGTTGGCGTCGTACTGCGTGGCCAGAGCGGGCAGGTCCGCGGTGATGGACGCAGCCGGGCGCTTCAGCCGGCCGGCAGCCTCTTCCTCGAGCACCTTGTGGTGGCTGCCCTCCAGGTAGGTCAGTCCGCCGCGGCTGACCGGACAGTCACCCAGTGGGATCCACGCGGACAGCACCTGGTCACTGCCGCCGCGCAGGTAGACGAGGTCGTAGTGGGCCTGTGTCGCCGTACCGATGCCGTTCTCACCCGGCGCTGTCTGCCGGATGATCTTCCGGCGGTGCAGGAACGGCTCACCACCGAGGAACCACTCGAACCAGCCCTTCAACGCCGGCTGCGCGCAGAAGGCCGCGTACTCGGGCCCCGGCACGATCTCCTCGAACAGCACCTTCCGGTACGACGCTCTGTCCGCAGCAGCCCCCGTCAACCCGAGGTAGTACTCCCGGAACGCCCGTACCACCGCAGGGTCCAGCAGACCGGTCAGGAACAGATACCCGTCCCGCTGCAACCGCTTCCGCAGCAGCGACCGATCTCCCCGCTCCCCGGCGGGCACCGCAACCAGTTCACCCAACCGTCGTTCATCGAGCACGTATCCGTTAGACGTCAGCACACCGCCATTCCACCGGCGTACGGCGCTCAACGGAATGGACACCCGCTCCGGCTTCTTGGACTCTTGTAGCCGTGCAGAACTGGTCGACCTACCTGACACCAGGCGCTGTCGAGAGCCAACTTGGACTCTTCTGTCTCGGCGCCGGCGAACAGACGCATGGCGCCGAGCCCGCACCGGACCGGGCGCTCGGCTGTCACGCTCTCGTCTGGCTGAGAGAAGGCCGCGGCCACCTGCTGCACGGTCCGGATCGTCAACTGCACGAGGTACGCGCACCTGCGATGCTCTGGCTCTTCCCCGGCGTTCTGCACGGCTACCGCCCCGCAACACGCTGGCGTCAGGCATGGACCCTGTTCAGCGGACCTGCGACCGCAGCACTCACCTCACTCGGACACCTCGATCCCAGCCAACCAGTCCGCCGGTACGGCGACCCGCGTCCGATCGACCGCGCGTTCACCCGGCTCCTCCGCATCAGCACGCAGCACAACGCCGTACAGCTCACGGGAGCGCTCTACGACCTGATCGGTCAGGCTGGAACGAATTCTGGTGACGGAGTCGCCGCACGGCTCGCTGAGCTCGCGTGTACACCGATGAGCATTCAGGACTACGCCAGTGAGCTAGGACTCACCGTGAACGAGTTACGCGACGCAGTACGCCGTACGACGGGTTCAACACCGCAGGAGCTCGTTCTGAGCGCCAGACTCAGCTCTGCAAAGGTTTTGCTCGCCGAGGAGGACCTGTCCGTGGCCGCTGTCGCACGGAGGGTCGGCTACGACGACCCGGCGTACTTCAGCCGCCTGTTCGCCGCCAGAGTTGGGATGTCGCCGATCGCGTTCCGGCGATCCGGTTCGATCTCCGGGCCGATTTCCTCCCTTTGAAGGAGGCGCCATCGACTTTCCGACGTGTAAAACCATTCACTGGGGTGACGTGTTCGAGGGCCGGTCACCGATACGGTCATGGCTATGAGTGAAACGCAGCCCATCGACCCGCGACAGGCGAACCCGGCGCGACGCCCGAAGAAGCGCCGCAACTGGTTCCTCCGGACCGTCGGACTGATCGTCCTGCTGTTCGTTCTGATGCTGATCGCGGTCCCGCTCTACGCCTGGAGCCGGATCGACAAGCTCGACGCGATGCCCACCGGCGAGCGGCCGGCCGAGACCCCGGGTACGACGTACCTGATGGTCGGATCGGACGCCCGCGAGGACCTCAGCCGGGCCGAGCGCGCCCGGCTGCACACCGGCGGCGACGCCGGCCCGCCGCGGACCGACTCGATCATGCTGATGCACGTCCCGAAGTCCGGGCCGACGGTGCTGATCAGCATCCCGCGCGACAGCGCGGTGAACATTCCCGGCGTCGAGGGCAAGCAGAAGATCAACGCCGCCTTCAACAGGGGCCCGGCGGCCCTGATCCAGACGATCGAGAACAACACCGGGCTGCGCATCGACCACTACGTCGAGGTCGGCTTCGGCGGTTTCGCCAGCGTCATCGACAGTGTCGGCGGCATCAAGATGTGTTTGCCCAAGGCAATGAAGGACAAGGACGCGCACATCGATCTGCCGGCCGGCTGCCAGGAGCTGGACGGCGTCAACGCGCTCGGCTACGTGCGGTCCCGGAAGGCCGACGGCCAGAACGACTTCGGCCGGACCGAGCGGCAGCGGCAAATGGTCGGCGCGGTCGCGAAGAAGGCGGCCTCGCCGTCGACGTTCCTGAACCCGGTGCGGTACTACAACGTCGCGACCAAGGGCGTCGACGCGCTGACCGTGGACAAGGACATGAGCCTGTTCGACTTCATCCGGTTCGCCCGCGGCATGCAGGCGATCTCCGGCAGCGGCGGCGTCGCGCTGAGCGTGCCGACCAGCGACGACAACTTCCAGCTGTGCTGCGACCGCGGTGACGCGGTGAAGTGGGACACCAAGAAGGCGAAGGCGCTCTTCGACGCGCTCAAGGAAGACAACACCAGCGGCCTGAAGAGCAGTTGACCGTCCTCGTCCACGCGGTGGTGAGCCTGGGGATGCTCATCGTCGTACCTCTCGGACTCACTCTCCTGCCGACGCGAACCGCCAGCAATCGCTGGTGGTTCGCGTTTGCCGTTCCTGGTGCGGCGGCTCTGTGGCTGCCACGTGGTGCGGTGTCGATCGTGCTGGCGTCGGTCTACTTCGTCGGCACGCTCGTCCTCATCGCACTGGCCGCACGGCACTTCTTTCAGCACAGGACCGTCAGCACGCGACAGGTGGCGCTCTACACCGCGCTGGCCACGCCGTCGATCGCAGCGCTCGCACTGGTCGCCGAGCGTTCGTCGTACGAGCTGTTCGGCTTCAACCTGACCGTGCTGTCGCTGACGGTCGCCCACTTCCATTTCGCGGGCTTCGCTGCCGCACTGATGGCCTACCTGGCTGCGGACGGCTTAGCAGCAGTGAGCGTTCCGCTGGGTACTGCGATCGTTCTGCTCGGGTTCTTCCTAGGTGACCCGGTGGAGCTCGCAGGAGCGGTCGTACTGACCACAGGTATGTGGCTGGTCGGCTGGAACCTGTGGAAGCGGTCGCGGCACACAGACCGAGGTACTGCGGCACTCCTAGTCATCTCGGGATCAGTGCTGGTGGTCACGATGCTGCTCGCCGTCAGCTGGGCGTTGGGACATGTGGTGGACACGCCGTACCTACCGTTGGAGTGGATGGTCGCCACGCACGGTGTGGCGAATGCGGTTGGCTTTGCGCTGTGCGGCGTACTGGCGATGCGACGGGAAGGGGCCCGATGAAGCTGGAAGACCTGGCGGGGTTGCGGTTCACGTACGACGACGTGGGCTCGACGCAGTACGACGAGACGCCCGAGGGCTACCACCGACTGGAGTACCGGGAGCGGATCGGCGAGGGAGACGAGGTGTTTCAGCGGGCTGCTGATGCGTTGCTGACGTGGCGCATGCACCGCGGCGCCGGCATCCCGGTGACAGCGACCGCTACACCACCGCAGGTCGGCACCGACTCGCTGGCCCGCCTCGGACCTGGCATGCTGATCCGTCGCCTCCGGACGCAGGTAGGGCTTCCGGTCCCGTGCCGGGTTGTCTGGGTCGTCAACGAACCGGACCGCATCGGCTTCGCGTACGGCACCTTGGAGGGCCACCCCGAGGCCGGCGAGGAGTCCTTCCTCATCACCCGCGACCCGGACGGCATCCACGCCACCGTCCGCGCCTACAGCCGCCCTGCCACCTGGTACACCCACCTGGCAGGCCCCATCACCCGCAAGGCCCAGCACTACGCCGCCACGCGCTACACCGCAGCCCTCCGCCGCCTCGCCGCATAGCAAAGGCCCCGCAGAGCTCATACCTATGCGGGGCCGCGACCTTTGTACCGTCTGTAGCCACACCAGCGTTTGAGCGACACGCAAACAACCGGCGACAACCCGGGGTGCACTGCGAGCCGCAGTACTGCGAGACTGTGGCGGGTGAGTCCTAAGACGTTGTCGGATCTGGTGGCGCCGGACTGGGCTGAGGCGTTGGCTCCGGTCGAAGGCACTGTGACGCAGATGGGTGAGTTCCTCCGTGGGGAGATCACCGCAGGCCGGGCCTATCTGCCCGCCGGGGAGAACGTGCTGCGGGCGTTCCACCGGCCGCTGCAACAGGTGAAGGTGCTCGTCGTCGGGCAGGACCCGTACCCGACACCGGGTCACCCGGTCGGGCTCAGCTTCTCGGTGGCCCCCGACGTACGGCCGATTCCACGCAGCCTCGCGAACATCTACCGCGAGCTGATGGCGGACGTCGGCGTACCGGCGCCGTCCAACGGCGACCTGACTCCCTGGGCCGACCAGGGCGTGCTGATGCTCAACAGAGTGCTGACCGTGCAGCCGGGCAAGTCCGGTGCGCACCGCGGCAAGGGCTGGGAGATCGTCACCGAGCAGGCGATCCACGCGCTGGTGAACCGCGGCGGCCCGTTGGTCGCGATCCTCTGGGGCCGCGACGCCCAGACGCTCAAGCCGATGCTGGGCAGCACGCCGTACGTCGAGAGCGCGCACCCGAGCCCGATGTCCGCCGACCGCGGCTTCTTCGGCTCCCGCCCGTTCAGCCGCGTCAACGCTCTCCTGGCCGAGCAGGGCGCCGAGCCGGTCGACTGGCGCCTGCCCTAACCCCACTTTCCAGCAGTACGACGACGCGCCGGGCCCATGTGGTCACGGCGCGTTGTCATGTTTCGAAAGATTTGTTCGAATGATCCATTGCAGGATCGTTCAACAATCTCCTATGGTGAGCGGAATCGCCCTGTCCCTCCCGGGAGGAACCATGTGGGTTCTGCTCGCCATCGCGGTGGTGGTCGTCGGGTTCGCCCTCCGGATCAACTCGATGCTGGTCGTCACGGCGGCCGGTGTCGTGGCCGGCCTGATCGGCGGATTGTCTCCGGTCAAGATCCTGAACGCGTTCGGCGACGGCTTCGCCGGCAGCCGGTCCGTCACCGTCTTCATCGTCACGCTGCCCGTCATCGGGCTGATCGAGCGCTACGGCCTGCAACACCAGGCCCGCAAGCTGATCGGCAAGCTCAAGGTCGTCACGACCGGCCGCTTGCTGGCTATCTACCTGCTGATCCGGCAAGGCACCGCGGCCCTCGGCCTGACCAGCATCGGCGGTCCCGCGCAGGCGGTCCGGCCGCTCATCCACCCGATGGCCGCCGGCGCCGCGGAACGCCGCTACGGCAAGCTGCCGGAGAAGCTCCAGGAGAAGATCAAGGGCTTCGCGGCCAGCGCCGACACCATCGGGCTGTTCTTCGGTGAGGACATCTTCGTCGCGATCGGCTCGATCCTGCTGATCACCGGCTTCGTCGACACGACGTACGGCCTGCACCTGGAGGCGATCGACATCGCGCTCTGGGCGATCCCGACCGGTATCTGTGCGCTGCTCATCCACGGCACCCGGCTGCTGCTCCTCGATCGCCAGCTGGACAAGCTCGCGGCCGAGGACAAGGCCGCCGCGAAGGAGGCCGCGCGATGATCAAGGTCGAGTGGTTCTACTGGCTGTGCGGCATCTTCTTCGTCCTGATCGCGCTGCAGGTGCTCAACGACCGCAGCAACCCGAAGCGGGTCGGCAGCGCGGCGTTCTGGGGCATCCTCGGCCTCTCGTTCGGCTACGGCACGTTCGTGGTGAACAAGCAGGCGCCGTCCTGGCTGCTCGGGATCGCGGTGATCGGCCTGGCGGTCCTGGCCGGCTCGGGCTTCCCAGGCAAGGGCCAGGAGCGTACGACGACACCCGCCGAGCGCGTGCACTTCGCCGACCGGTTCGGCAACAAGCTGTTCCTGCCGGCGTTGGTGATCCCGGTGGTCGCGGCGATCTTCGGGGCCTGGCTCGCGAAGGTGAAACTTGGCGACGGCAAGCTGCTGCTGCAGACCGGATCCGCCACGATCATCGGGCTCGGCGTCGCGTCGATCCTCGCACTGGTCGTCGGCATGGTGCTCCTCAAGCCGAAGAACCCGGGTGTCCCACTGCATGAGGGCCGGCGACTGCTCGAGCACATCGGCTGGGCGGCGATCCTGCCGCAGATGCTCGCCACACTCGGCCTGCTTTTCAACACATCCGGCGTCGGCAAGGCCGTCGGCCGGGTCACGGATCACCTGGTACCGAAGGGCTCGTTGATCGCCGCGGTCGCGCTGTACTGCATCGGTATGGCGATCTTCACGATCATCATGGGCAACGCGTTCGCCGCGTTCCCGGTGATGACGGCCGCGGTCGGCTGGCCGCTGCTGGTGCAGCAGTTCGACGGCAACCCGGCGGTCGTGTTCGCAGTCGGCATGCTGGCCGGCTTCTGCGGCACCTTGTGCACGCCGATGGCGGCCAACTTCAACCTGGTGCCGGCAGCACTGCTGGAGATGAAGGACCAGTACGGGCCGATCAAGGCGCAGATCCCGACCGCGATCCCGCTGCTGGGCTGCAACATCCTGATCATGTATTTCTTCGCATTCTAAGGAGTTCCATGAAGTACGCCGCCGCCTGGGCAGACATCGCCTGCGAGGTGCTCGAGACGCCGTACCCGTACGGCACGGCCCACGCGTCGAAGGGCCCGGACGACGTCGACGTGACCCCGGATCGCCTGCACCCGGCGTTCCACGGTTCGTACGACTGGCACTCCAGCGCACACATGCAGTGGTCCCTGGTCCGGTTGCTGACGCTGGCGCCGGACCAGGTCGGCCGCCGCCCGATCGAGGTCCTCGACCAGCGCTTGACGCCCGAAGCGATCGCCACCGAGGCCGCGTATCTGCGGGAGCGGCCGTCGTACGAACGCCCGTACGGCTGGGCCTGGGCGGCCATGCTGGTCGCCGCCACCCGGAAGACCCAGTGGGCAGACGCACTCACTCCGCTCGGCGATGTGATCGCAGACCTCGTCCTCGCCTGGTTGCCGAAGCAGGCGTACCCGGTGCGGCACGGCGTACACCTCAACTCGGCGTTCGCTCTCGCCTTGCTCCACGAGGCGTACGGCGAGCTGGGTCGCGCTGATGTAGTGGAGGCGATCCGGGCTCGCGCACTGCAGTGGTTCGGCAGCGACACGGCGTACGACACTCGGTTCGAGCCGTCGGGAACCGACTTCTTGTCACCCGCGCTGTCCGAGGCGGAGTTGATGCGCCGGGTGCTGCTGGACGCCGAGTTCGTCAGCTGGCTGTCCGCGTTCCTCCCGGGACTGGGTGGAGACGCGCATCAGCATCTGCTCGAGGTGCCGGTGACCGACGACTCAGGCGACGGGCAGTTGGCGCACCTGTCCGGTCTGGCGCTGAGTAGGGCATGGCAGCTGCGGACGATCGCGCCGGCGCTGCCGGATGTGGCCGACGTACTGCGGGCTGGTGCGGACCGTCAGGTCGACGCGGTGCTGCCGACGGTCACCGACGGGGACTTCATGTCGACGCACTGGCTGGTGTCGTTCGCCCTCCTGGCCGACCAGGCGTAGACGTACCAGTCCAGCTACGCCAGAGCTGCGCATAGCGACCACCGCTTGCCAGCAACGCCTCATGCGTCCCTGACTCGGCCACTCGCCCATGGTCGAGTACGACGATCCGGTCCGCCTGCTCAGCTTGAGTCAACCGATGTGCGACGACGAGCGTGGTCCGTCCGGTCGTGGCCGCCGCACTGGCACGCTCAAGCTCACGCGCACCGGCACTACCCGCCTCAGCCGTCGCTTCGTCCAGTACGGCGACCGGCGGGTCAGCAAGCACCAGTCTGGCGAAGGCGAGCTGCTGCGCCTGCGCACCTGTCAACGGATGGCCACTCTCCCCCACGACGGTGTCCAGCCCGTCCGGCAGCGCACGTACCCACGCCAACGCCCCGACGCGGTCCAGGGCTGCTTCCACATCGGCCGCCGCCGACCGAGGACACGCCAGCTGCACATCCTCCAGCAGCGTTCCGGAGAAGACATGCACCTCTTGGCTGAGCAGAGCGACCTGTGCGCGCGTCCGGTCCTCACCCAGGTCACGGATGTCGACGCCACCGAGCTTCACAACACCGGCCGACGGCGCGAGAACACCAGCCGCGATCGCCGCCAACGTGGTCTTCCCAGCACCACTCGCACCGACCAGTGCGACCCGTTCTCCTGGCTCCAGCCGCAACGAGACTTCAGTGAGGACCTCAGGACCGTCGTAGTGGTGGGTGATGTGGCGCAGTTCCAGTGACGCGTCAGCCGGGTCTGGGCTCGCGGGTGGCTCCGGAGCCGGCTCGATCTCCAGTACGCCGGCCAGCCGCGACATCCCGGCCGCGGCCGTCTGGATCTGGTCGAACTCCATCAGTACGACGTTCACCGGGTTGAACAACCGGTGGAAGTACAGGGCTGCCGCCGTCACCGCACCGACGCTCACCGAGTCCTCCCGGACCAGGTAGAACCCGGTGACCAGGATCGCCGTGAGCCCGGTGAACTCGGCATGGTTGATCCGCGACGAGAAGAAGCTGAACAAGCGGAACACCGTGATCGAGATGTCCCGCGCCGTACCGGAGGTCTCCCCGATGGTCGCGAGCTGCCGATCCTCCAGCCGGTACGCCCGGACCGTCGCGCTGCCCCGCAGCGACGCGATGATCGCCTCGGACCGCTCGCCCATCGCCACCCGTTCCTGCTTGTAGTACGGCGCGGACCGCCGCAGGTACCACCGCAGCGCCAGGTAGTACATGGGTACGGCGAGCAGACCGGCCAGACCGAGCCGCCAGTCGAGCGCGAACATCCCGCCGACAGTCAGCACGATCGTCAACGCCGCACCGAGTACCGACGGCCCGACCTCGGTCAGTGCGGACGCCACCGACGCCACATCGTCACCGACCCGCGAGAGCAGGTCACCGGTACGCACCTTCTCCAGCACCGGCGCGGGCAGTTGCAGCACCCGGTCGAGGACCTGCTCACGGATCCGCGCCAGCACGGTCTCACCGACCCGTGCCACCAGCGTCACGCCGAGAGCCGTCAGTACGCCGGCCAACACCGCCGCCAGCCCGATCAGCACGACCACGCGCACAATGGCCGACTTGTCGCCGATGTTGTCAATCAGCACACCTAGTGCCCACGGCGCGACCAGACCGGCCGTGCTGGCACCCGTGATCACCACAGCCGCGACAATCGACAGCACCGGCAGCCGCCGTAGCTCTCGCCACAGAACGGCCCACGTCGCGCGCGGGCCCGCGATCGGCAACAGGTTCATCGCAGGACCGCCTCCTGGTAGGCCGGGTCTGACGCGGCCAGCTCGGAGTGGATGCCCTCAGCAACCACCGACCCGTCGGCGATGACGACCACGCGGTCCATCTTTCCCAGCAGTGCTGGACTGCTCGTCAACACCATCGTGGTCCGGCCGGCCCGCTCATCGGCAAGTCCCTCCGCCAGCAACTCCTCGGTCACGGCGTCCACGGCCGTACTCGGATCGTGCAGCACTAGCAGTGGTGGCTCAGCCAGCAGCGCACGCGCCAGTCCGAGCCGCTGCCGCTGGCCGCCGGACAACGTCTGCCCCCGGTCGGCCAACGGCCGGTCGAGTTCTTCGATCAGGTCGGCCGCACCGGCAGCCGTCATCACGCGCTCCAGCCCTGCGTCCGCAAGGAGGTTGCTGCGCAGCGATCCCTCGAACAGGTCCGTCTCGTGCTGCTCCAGCAACACGGTCCGGCGTACCGCATCGACGTCCAGCTCTTCGAGACGAGTGCCACCGACCAGCACTGAGCCGGTGTGCTCAGGTGCGCGGCCACCAACCACCGCGAGCAGGGCGCCGTTCGTCGACGCAGCGCGCAGTGTGGCCCGCAGCGTCGCCTGACTCGATCGCCGGTACCGCGCGGCCGCGTTGTGCTGCGCTCCGATCCCCCGCAACGTCCGCAGCCCGCTGACCAGATCAGTCGCCAGTGCGGTCGTCTGAGCGACCGCCTCCTGCTGGCTCGACGTACGACGTGTCAGCAACGGCGACAGCGCCTGAATCCCCAGCACCAGCAGCGGTACGCCGATCAGCACCCCGAGCCCCAGCGGTACGTCGACCAAGAGCAACGACACCGACGACACGATCAACGCCGTACACGCCGCCGCTCCCATCGAGACGGCCCGCATGACCAGCGCAGCCTTCTCGGCGTCCGAGGTGGCGATCGACAACAGCTCCCCGGACCGCAGCCCGGTCCGGTGACCACGTGGGTCCAGCACGCGCTGCGCGATCTCCAGCCGGAGCAGGTGCGTCTCGTACTCGATCGCCCACACCACCTGGCGCGCACCGGTCTTCCAGGCATTCGACAGTACGGCGAACAGCACGACCATCATCAGCACGCACCAGAGCAGCGGCTGGACCCGGCCGGTCGCCACCGCGCGGTCCACGAAGAACCCGATCGCGACCGGCACCGCCGCCTCGGTCGCCTGGTGCAACGACAGCACCAGCACCCCCGCCACCATGCGGCCCCGATGCCGCCGAATCGCCCGCCTCAACAGCTCCCCAGTGGACATAGTTAGGCAACCCTAACTCAATCGCAGTGATTGACACCCGAGCCCGTCCGCCGTACGGTCTCGGGCTAATAGGAAACTTTCCTAACAGTTGAGATCACCAGCGCGGCGAGTACCCGCGGGCGGCGAAGGGAGGCAGGGTTGGCTCATGGCAACAACACCCGGAACGCCGCGCCTGCTGCGCGCGATGAACGACCGCGCCGCCCTGGACCTGCTGCTCAGCCAGGGCCCGCTCTCCCGCACCACGCTGGGCAACCTGACCGGGCTGTCCAAGCCGACCGCGTCCCAGCTGCTCGCGCGGCTGGAGGCCGCCCACCTGGTCCGCCCGAGCGGCACCACGGCGGGCCGTCCCGGTCCGAATGCGCAGCTGTACGAGATCAACGGCGGCATCGCGTACGTCGGCGGGCTGGACGTCACGCCGGCCCGGATCCGTGCCGCGGTCGCCGACCTGACCGGCACGGTGGTCGGCCACTACGAGCTGGCGACCCCGGGCCGCAGCGCCAAGGGCACGGTCGACCGGGTCGTCAAGGCGATCGAGGGCGCGGCCGGCGAGGCGGGCCTGAGCCGTGAGCGCCTGCACCGGGTCTCGATCGGCACACCTGGCGGTTTCGACCCGACGACCGGCCGGCTGCGGTACGCGACCCACCTGCCCGGTTGGCACGCCCCGCACCTGCTCGAGGAGCTGGCGGCGGCGATCGCCGTACCGCTCGAGGTCGAGAACGACGTCAACCTGGCCGCGATCGCGGAGCAACGGGTCGGCCACGCCCAGGAGCACGACAACTTCGTGCTGCTCTGGGGCGAGGAAGGCATCGGCGCCGCGATCGTCATCAACGGCCGCCTGCACCGCGGCGCGACCGGCGGCGCCGGTGAGGTGGCGTTCCTGCCACTTCCGGGTACGCCGCTGGTCCGCAACGTCGGCCGCAACAACGCCGGCGGTTTCCAGGAACTCGCCGGCGGCGAACCGGTCCTGGAGCTCGCCCGTGCGCACGGCCTCAAGGCCCGTACGCCGGAGGCCGCGATCGCGACCGCGCTCCAGACCGAGGGCGCGGGCGACGCCGTACTGAACGAGTTCGCGCACCGGCTCGCGGTCGGCCTGGCCGCGATCGTCGCGGTCGTCGACCCGGAGCTGATCGTGCTGGCCGGTGGCGTGATCACCGCGGGCGGCGAACGCCTGCGCGGCCTGGTCCAGGACGAGCTCGCCGATCTCGCCGTACCGCGGCCGCAGCTGTTGATGACCGCGATCAGCACCGACCCCGTGCTCTCCGGAGCACTGCAGTCCGCCCTGAGCACCACCCGCGACGAGGTCTTCGACACGGCGGGTCCACCAATTACCTAGTAGGAGCCTGCAGCGTGAAACTCACAGTCGTTGGTGGCGGATCCACCTACACGCCAGAGCTCGTCGACGGGTTCGCGCGGTTGCGGGACACGTTGCCGGTGTCGGAACTGGTGCTGGTCGACCCGATGGCCGACCGGCTCGAACTGGTCGGCGGTCTGGCGCGGCGCATCTTCGCGAAACAAGGACATGCCGGCCGGGTGATCACCACGTCCGACCTGGACGCGGGGATCGACGGCGCGGACGCCGTACTGCTGCAGCTGCGCGTCGGTGGGCAGGCTGCACGCAACGAGGACGAGACATGGCCGCTGGAGTGCGGTTGCGTCGGTCAGGAGACCACAGGTGCCGGCGGTCTCGCGAAGGCGCTGCGGACGGTACCTGTCGTGCTGGACATTGCCGAGCGAGTACGGCGTACCAACCCGAACGCGTGGATCATTGACTTCACCAACCCGGTCGGGATCGTGACGCGGGCCCTGCTGTCCCACGGGCACAAGGCTGTCGGGCTGTGCAACGTGGCTATCGGGTTCCAGCGCCGGTTCGCCGCGATGCTGGGAGTCACGCCGGAGGAGGTGTCGCTCGACCACGTCGGGCTGAACCACCTCACCTGGGAGCGCGGGGTCCGCGTCAACGGGGACGACATGCTGCCTCAATTGCTTTCCAAGCACCTGGGCGAGCTGTCGGATGACCTGCACCTCCCGCCGGACCTGGTGCGACAGCTGGGCGTCGTGCCGTCGTACTACCTGCGCTACTACTACGCACACGACGCCGTGGTGCAGGAGCTGCTGACAAAGCCGTCCCGAGCCGCTGAGGTCGCTGCACTCGAGAAAGAGCTGCTGGACATGTACGCCGACCCGCAGCTCGACGAGAAGCCCGCACTACTCGAGAAGCGCGGCGGCGCGTACTACTCGGAGGCAGCCGTCGCACTCGCATCCTCTCTGCTGAACGACACCGGCGACGTGCAGGTCGTGAACACTCTCAACAACGGCACCTTCCCGTTCCTGCCTGATGACGCTGTCATCGAAGTACCGGCCACGGTCAACGCACAGGGCACGAAGCCGGAGCCGGTGTCCCCACTGGAGCCCTTGTACGCCGGACTGGTCGCCCACGTAACGGCGTACGAGGACCTGGCCTTGGAGGCTGCCGTGAAGGGCGGATCCGAGCGTGTGTTCCAAGCTCTGCTGGCGCATCCCCTGGTCGGGCAGATCTCCATCGCACAGGAGCTGACGGACAAGCTGCTGGCGCACAACAAGGACTACCTCCCGTGGGCGCGCTAGTCCCAGGCGGTGTTCTCGCCTTCGACGCCGGCAACAGCAAGACCGACGTCGCTCTCGTCGCAGCCGACGGGACAGTACTCGGTACGGCGCGTGGCGGCGGGTTCGAACCGCAGCGGATCGGCGCCGCGGCCGCTGTGGACGGACTGGAGCCACTGGTCCGAGCCGCGGCGGCGGCGGCCGGGCTGCGCGTTGGCGACGTACCGCTGGTGCAGCAGATCTCGGCGTGCCTGGCCAACGCCGACCTGCCCATCGAGGTCGAGCAACTGACCGCTGTCTTCGAGGACCGCGGCTGGGCCGAGTCGGTGTACGTCACCAACGACACCTTCGCGCTACTGCGCTCCGGAGTGGACGAGCCGCGTGGTGTCGCTGTCGTGTGCGGCGCGGGCATCAACTGCTCCGGAATGCTGCCGGACGGGCGGACCGCACGATTCCCGGCACTTGGGAAGCTGACCGGCGACTGGGGCGGTGGCGCACAGCTGGCCGAGGAGGCGTTCTGGTCGGCGTCGCGAGCCGACGACGGTCGTGGTCCGGCCACCGCACTGCTCACCGCATTGCCGATGCACTACGGACGGCCGTCGCTGACCGCGGTGATCGAGGCGTTCCATCTCGGTGAGCTGCCGGCCGAGCGGCAGTTGGAGGCGGCGCCGGTGCTGTTCCAGGTCGCGGCCGCCGGCGACGTCGTTGCCCTGGGCATCATTCAGCAGCAGGCCGAGGAGATCGTCGCGATGGCCCTGAGTGCGTTGCGGCGGCTCGACCTGCTCGGCGAACGGGTCACCGTGGTCCTCGGCGGCGGCGTGCTGACGGCAGGACACTCGGTCCTTCTCGACCGGGTCACGAAACTGCTCGCCGACGTTGCCCCGAAGGCGATCCCGCGCGTGGTCGACGTACCGCCGGTCGTTGGCGCGGCCCTGCTCGGTCTTGACCATACGGCCGCTGGAACGAGCGCTCAGGAACGGTTACGCGCCGCGTTCGCTCCGCCACCGGCTGCTTGATATTGCAGACCTGTTTCATTGGAGTCCGATGCAAACTCCCGAGTGCGGTGTGGCGTCCCATCAGTAGGACCACATCCACTCGGGAGGTCGATGATGATTCGCAGGATCATTGGTCTAGGTAGTACGACAGCACTCGCGGTCACCGCACCGCTGCTTCTCACCGGCGCCACGCCGGCCAACGCCGGCACCACCGCTAGTTGCAGCAAACTGGCATCCGCAACCAACATCTCGGCGGCCACGTACGCCGACCGGCTCGTCCGGGCGTGGGGTAGCGGTGCCACCGCGACCGCCAACTGCTACGCGACGACAGCGACCGCGCGCACGCTCTACGGACAGGCTCTGCCCGGAGGGATCCACTGGCGGCGCGTCTCCACCGAAGGCGCCGCGGGGACGATCTACGTGACGTACCACGACGACGCACGCGGCGGGAACCTCACGATCGGCGTACAGAACGTCGGCCTGCGCGCGGCGGACGGCTGGCACGCGGCGTACGCCGCGAAGTTCAGCGGTGAACCGAAGGCGTGGAACGCGGTGCAGTGGTCGGACAATCTCGTCCGGGCCTGGGGACGCGGCGACGCGAAGTGGACGGCGTACTACGCGACGCCGACCGCCGTACGGGAGCTGCACAAGGTCGCCGCGAAGGGCGGACCGCACTGGACCCGGATCGCGACCGAAGGCGCGGCCGGTACGACGTTCGTGACTTACCGGAACGACGTCACCCGGCACACGCTGGTGATCGGGGTGTCGAATATGGGCCTGTCACAGGGCGACGCACACGCGGCGTACACGGTGCGGTACCACTGACCGCCTTGAGCTCGACCTGTTTCGGTGTAATCATGATTACATGAGTACGCAGACCGAGCAGGAGAAGGTGCGGGGCTGGCTGACCGGACGGTTGCCGGGCGACTGGTTCGAGGGTGAGACCGAGCTGGAGATCGACCGGGACGAGATCCTGATCGTCGGCCGGATCCCCGCACCCGAGCAGAACAAGGACGTGAGCGCGGCCGAGCGCTCCGCCGCCGAGGACGGCCGGATCAAGCAGTTCCGCGAGGACACCCGCGAGCGCCGGATCGAGATCGCCCGCGAACTCGAGCACGCCACCCGCCGGAAGGTCGCCTGGGGTGTGCGCTGCGGCGAGACCCGTACCGTCTTCACCTCGCTGTCCGCGCCGGTCATGACCCGCCTCCGCCAGCCCGAACGCCAGGTCCTCGACACCCTCGTCGACGCCGGCGTGGCCCGCTCCCGCAGCGACGCCCTCGGCTGGTGCGTCAAACTCGTCGCCCAGCACAGCGAGACCTGGCTGGCCGACCTCCGCGACGCCATGACCAAGGTCGAAGAGGTCCGCAAGGCCGGCCCCGACAACAACTAACAGGTGCCCACCTACAACGGGTTCGAGGGAAAGGGTCCGGCTCGCGATCTGCAGCTCGACAGGTAGAGCACCGGTGAGACGCTGTACGCGCGGGCACGTTCACGCTCAGGTGCACTAGCCGGCCACCTGACACATCCTGTCCAGCTGCACACCAGCGGGCGGCAACCCTGTTGGATTGCCGCCCGCCTGAGGAGAAACCAGAGCTGCTCGGTTACTGGCCCTGCTGCCAGTTGCCGTTCTGCGGGGTGCCGTTGGACCAGGTGCCGGGCGCACTGTGCGCGGCCGGGTGCTGCTCGGGCTGGGTCGGCATGGGCTGCGTGGGCGTGGGCTGGGTGGGCTGCTGGTAGCCGCCCTCGTAGTTGCCCTGGTAGCCGCCCTGCTGCGGGTACGCCGCCGTACCGTTGTCCATGCCGTTCTGCGCGGCCGGCTTGACCATCTTGTCCTTGTCGAACAGGTTGCCCAGGGCCCGGCCGGCCATCTCGCGGCCCCCGAGGCCGAAAGCGAGACCGAGAGCCAGCGCGGCGCCCGCGAGGACGATCAGCAGCGTGTTGCCGGTGAGCTGGACCGCCACACCGAGCTGGGTCAGCGCGGCGAACGCGGCGTACACGAGGACGGCGTACCGGGCCACCTTGGCCAGGGTCTCGTTGCCGGTCGCACCGCGGATGACCGCGGCCAGGAAGTTGGCGAACAGCGCCGCCAGGCAGACGATCACGATCGCGGCGAAGATCCGCGGGATGTAGCCGAGCATGTCGCTCATGAAGTTCGAGATCTCCGGTACGCCGAGTGCGGAGGCGAACATCGTGAAGCTGATCAGGAAGACGAACCAGAACACGACCTTGCCCAGCATCGCCGAAGCGGTCAGCCCCGTGCCCGACCGTTGCAGCACACCGGAGACGCCGGCCCGTTCCATCCAGCCGTCGAAGCCGACCTTGCCGAGCAGCCGGCCGACGAGATTGCCGAGAACCTTGGCGACGAAGTAGCCGACGACCAGGATGACCAGGCCGCCCAGCAGGTTCGGGATGAACGACAGCAGTTTGCTGAACGCATCCTCGAACGGCTGAGTGAAGTCGATAGCTAACGCTGACATCGGATGTTCCTTCCGGACTGGGCCCGCATCCGCTGTCGGCACATGCCTGCACCAACCCCGGCACGGGCGGATGCAGTGGTGTCCAGTATCACTCGTACCCTCAGATGCCTTGGGCAAACAGCGTTCCAGGCGCGGCGGGCAACGAAAAGTGTTTGCATAAGGCAATCACCGTGGCGGTACTTCGGTGCTTACCCTGCCGACTGAACCGCTTCAGGCGTTTGCGATCCTGTACGCATGAACGATGTCGTGATCCGCCGCGCCACCGCTTCCGACGTCGCCGCGATCGTCGCGATGATCGCCGACGACCAGCTCGGCGCCACCCGCGAGTCGCTCGACGACCTGACGCCGTACCTGGCGGCGTTCGAGCAGATCGATGCCGACCCCAACCAGCTGCTGGTAGTTGCTGATCGCAACGACGAGGTGATCGGCACGCTCCAGCTCACGATCATCCCCGGCCTGTCCCGGCGCGGCTCCACCCGCGGCCTGATCGAGGCCGTCCGCGTCGCCGCCCCCGCCCGCGGCTCCGGCCTCGGCACCACCCTCGTCCAGTGGGCCGTCGAAGAATCCCGCACCCGCGGCTGCACCCTCGTCCAACTCACCTCGGACAAGTCCCGCACCAACGCCCACCGCTTCTACACGAACCTGGGTTTCGCCAACACCCACGAGGGCTTCAAGCTCAAACTCCGGTAACACTGCCCGCCGGCGCCGCCCAGGTGTTGCAGCCGCTCGGGCCCTTCGCCTTGAACGCCTGCCGCAACCACCGGTCGAAGTTGACCATGTCGTCGTCGCGCCGGTCGTACCCTGGGTGGCCGTAGTGCTCGAGCCGCTCACCCCGGATCCGGAACGTCTCCCGGTTGGCGCCGAAGAACGCCGCCGCGAAACAGTGCGCCTGCATCTCGCTGCGGTTCTCCTCCACCTTCTCCTGCGCTGCATCCCGAGCCGAGGAGTAGCGCTCGCCGTACTGGTCCAGGATGCCCGTCAATTCCTGCACATGGTGGCCGTACTCGTGCGCGATCAGCCACTGCACCGACGCCCGCGTGGCTTCCTGAGACGCTCCCTCGACGACGTACTCCGGCCAGTTGAAGTAGATGCCGTGGTTGGAGGAGCAGTAGAGACCGTAGTACTCCTTGTCCATCACCGTGCAGTCCGTTTTCGTTCCCGCCGGCGACGAGTACACGGCGGACGGCCGGACGAAGTCGAATCCCGCGCGGGTGATCACCGGGGCCCAAGCCCTGTCCAAGCAGGCCACAAAGGCGTTCGCGTAGCGGATCATCGCCTGCTTGTTCGCCAGCTTCGCTGTCGGCAGCGAGCAACTGACCGCCGCAATCTGCCCCGACCTGTACATCTGGTTATCGAGCAAAAACCCATCCTTGACCGGCTCCGGAGCCTGCACCACCCGCCCGACCGGCGCACGTACCGGAGCCGTGGTCGCAGTCGGAGTCGAGGTGGGGGTCGTCTCCGGCGCGGCAACCTGTCGAGTGCAGCCGGCGGCCAACACCACGGCGACGAACACCGCCACTACACATGCCGTACGACGCATCTCAGCTCACCCACTCCGCGGGTGCGACCCACGTGTTGCAGGCGGCCGGCGACTCGGCGCCGAAAGCGGCCGAGGCCCACTCGGCGTTGCTTTGGGGCGATCCGTGATCCCGTTCGGTCGCCGGCGGGTGGTCACCGTACGACGCCTCCGACCGGTACGCCTCGTACCTGGCGCCGTACAGGTCGAGCGAGGTCTGGTTGGCGCCGAGGAAGGCGGAGCCGAAGCAGGACGCCTGCAGTTCGTGGCGGCGCATCGGCTCGAGGTGAGCCGCGCCGGTGACCTCGCCCCATCGATCGTCGTAGTACGTCGAGATCCCGACGAGCTGCTGCACGTGGTGCCCGAACTCGTGCGCCATCGTGACCTGGGTGTACAGCTGCGCCGCCACGTGGCCGTACTCCTCCCAGTCGACGAGCTCGGCCCAGTCGAAGTAGATCCCTGAGTCCTCGGGGCAGTAGTACGCGTGGTCCTTCTTGGCGAAGGTGCCGCAGGCCGTCTTCGATCCCTCGCGGACGGCGTACACGGCCGACGTTCGGAACTTGACGCCCGCACGCACGACCACTGGCTTCCATGCTCGCTGCAGACAGCCCTGGAACGCGTTCAAGTACTGCTGCACCGCCTTCTGCGATCGCAACGCAACGTCCGGCAGTACGCACGCCACGGCCGGCACCTCTCCCGCCGAGTAGATCTTGTTGCGCACCAGCTGCTTCTGTCCCCGCTGGTTGTACGTCGGAGTCACCGGAGCCTTGCTCGGCACAACTCGCGGCTTCGGACTCACTTTCGGACTCGGTGTCGGACTCGGTGTCGGACTCGGTGTCGGACTCGGTGTCGGGCTCGGACTCGGCGTCGGTGTCACACTGGACGTCGCCGGGTCCGGAAGCGCTCCATCCGTCCGCTCGCACCCAGCGGTAAGTGCAACGAGCACGCCTGCGACCCCGACCAGAGCCGCCCGGCGCACGGTCAACTCACCTTGGCGGCGGGGGCGGTGAAGGTGTTGCAGAGTTTGGGGTCGGCGGATTTGAAGGCGGGTTCGGACCAGAGCCAGTGGTTCTTGCGGGAGCCGTGGTCGCGGATCTTCTTCGGGTTGTACTCGTCGCCGCTGTGCTGGGTCTGCCACTCCCAGAGCTCCAGCTTCCGGCCGCTCAGGCCGAGGGCCTTCCGGTTCGCGCCGAGGAAGGCCGCGCCGAAGCAGCTCGCCTGCAGCTCGGTACGCCGGCTCCACTCGAGTTCCTCGGCCTTCGTCTTCGCCCAGCCCTCGCGGGACCAGGAAGCGGTGAGCATCTCGGTGAGGTTCTGCACGTGGTGGCCGTACTCGTGCGCCATCGTGTCGATCATCCACACCCGTGCCGACAGCGGATCGTCCTTGTAGTCCTTGAGATCCGCCTTCCAGCTGACGTAGATGCTCTCGTCGGACGGGCAGTAGTACGCGACGTTCTTCTCACCGGTGCAGCTCGCGGCGGTGGTCTGGTTCGTCTGCAGCACCACCTTCGGCGAGCGGAACGGGTAGTGCGCCTTCTTCAGCACCGGCGCCCATGCCTTGTCCAGACAAGGCAGCAGAGCCCGGTAGTACCTGAGGATCGCCGACTGGGAGTCCGGCTTGATCGCCGGCTCCTTGCAGCTGACGCTCGCCACCTTGCCGGCGGCGTAGATCTCGTTCTGGCGGAGGCGGACGAGGTCCGGTACCACCGAGGCCGTGACGGTGACGGTGGGGTTGGGCGGGACCGGGAGCGGGGCCTGGGACTTCCGCACCGAGGGTTGGGCGAGGGGGTTTTCCACGTTGCCGTAGGAGTCGACGAGGCGGAAGCCGGCGATGGTGGCGCCGGTGAGCAGCAGGATGACCAGGATCGACAGGCCGGCGATGACCGGGCGGGAGTACTGGCGCGGCGGGGCGGCCGGTGGTGGTTCGGTCGTGAACTGGGCGCCGGAGCGGGACGGGTTCGAGTGCCAGCCGCTCGGGCGGGGGCCGCCGACGCGACGGGTGCCGGTCAGCGGTGTCAGCGGTACGCCGGTCTGCGGTGCGACGGGCGGGCCGCTGTACTCACTCGTCGTACCCGGTTCGGTCGGTAGCGGACGTGCCTTGCGGCGTACCGGGGTGTCGTCGAGCGACACCGAGCGGGCTCGGCCCAGGCCGCCGGGCTGCGCGCTCTTCAGGGTCAGCGGGCGTGTGCCGGCTGCCGGTTCACCGGACGCGAAGTGCCCGGGCCCCGGCACACCTTCCTCGGAGTCAGGCATCGATTGTTCCCATCTCGCTCAGCTGACCTTGGCGGATGCTGCGACGAAAGTGTTGCAGGAGCCGGGGTTGGTTGTCGCGAGGCCCTGGTTCATCCACAGCGCGAGGCTCTTGCTGGAACCGTGGTCGCGGACCTTGTCCTTGGTGAACTCGTCGCCGCGACGCTGGATCAGTCCGTTCCACTGCCGGAGCAGTTCGCCGCGCAACGGGAAGCTCGCCTTGGCCGCGCCGAAGAACACCGCGCCGAAGCAGTAGGCCTGCAGCGCGGCGCGCCGGTTCACCTCGAGCTGCGCGGTCTTGCTCGCCGCGGTGTCGGCGAGGTTGTCGGAGGCCTCGGCCATCCCGGTCAGGTTCTGCACGTGTACGCCGTACACGAAGCCGAAGGACTGCGCCATCTCCGCGCGCACCGCGGCCTTGTTCTTCGGGTAGTCCTCGACGATCGTCTGCCACGGCATCGTCGCGCTGCCGCCGTGCTCGTCCTGGCAGTACAGGGCGAGGTCCTGCTGGACGCCGCACGCTGTCTCGTCGCCGTCGTCGAAGATGATCAGGTTCGGGGACCGGAACTCGAACCCGGCCTTGGTGACGATCGGCTCCCAGGCCTTGTCCATGCACGCGGTCAGCGCCTGGTAGTACGAGCGGACGTTTTCCTTGGACGTCGGACGGAAGGCGGGTTCCGGGCAGTTCGCCGCGGCCAGCGCCCCGGCGGAGTAGATCGCGTTCTTGCCGACGATGTCGGTGTCCGGGGTGCCCTTGCCGACGGGTGGCTTGGTCGTCGGCCCGCCGCTCGGCTTCGCGGACGGCGTGCCGTTCGGGCTCGGCAGGTTGAAGCTGGGCGACGAGAGCACCTTGACCGCGAACGTCGCGCCGCCACCGAGGAACAGCAGCACCGCGGCGACCATCAGCGCGATGAGGCCCTTGGACCGCTTCTTCGGCACGAACGGCACCGGCTCCGGGTGGAACACCTCCCGGTACGCCGCGGCGGCGCGGTCGTCGGCCGGCGGCGGGCCGAGCCGGCTGCCGGAAAGCGTCGTACGGCGGGAGTCGATCCGGGACCCGCTCAACTGCGGCGGTGTCGGCGGTGCTTCCCCACCGAGCCGCGGCGTGGGTGCCGCCAACGGTGCGCCCGACGGCGCCGCCGACGGTGCGGAAACCCCCGGTTTCCGGTCGTCGCTCGAGATCTGGTCACCGTCGCCGCCCGGCAGGAAGTGCCCAGGCTTGGGTGCCGGCTTGTCCGCCATAACTTCCCGCTTCTCCCCAGTACCGGTCATCGCCGGTCCCACCCCGATGCATCAGAAGGGCCGGAACACCCCCAGTGCCGGCCGCCGGATGATATTACGGCCTGGACCGCCACCCGGTGAACCGGATTGCAGCTATTGACATCATTCCGCGACTCGCCCGGAACCGGCCGGATACACACCGTGTTCAGTCGACTACGCGGCCGTGGGCGAGGAAGTGCGGGCTGGCGGCTCGGAGGTTGGGGTCGGATTCGACATGGCGGGCGAGGAGGACGGCGGACGGGAGGAGGGTTTCGATGGTGCCGGGAGCGGCGTTCTCGAGGATGTTGCTGGCGGGGCCCTCGACGCCGAGGACCTCTACGTCGGTGAGGCCGGCGGTGGTGAGTTCGGTGGCGAGTTCGTCGGCGTGGTGGAAGTAGGCGACAGTGAAGCCGCTGGAGCCGTCGATGCTGCCGGACGCGAAGGCGTCGAGGAACAGGGGCAGTCGCTCCTCGGTGAGGGTGCCGTTGCTGCCGGCCTCGAGCAGGCCGCCGTACCGATTGATGCCCGCGGCGACCACCACCCCACCGGGACGCGTCACCCGTACCGCCTCCGCCAACGCCCGCGCACGATCTGCCGCATCGACCAGGTGGTAGAGCGGACCGAGCAGCAGCGTCACGTCCACGCTCGCATCCGCCTGCTGGAGCGCCCGCGCATCGCCCTCCTCCGCCGCGAAGGTTCCGACCGTCGCCGCCTGCTCCACATGCTCCGGAACCGGATCCACCAGCGTGACCCGATGCCCGTCCGCCGCAAGCCATCGCGCATGGACGCCAGTCGCACCACCGACATCCAGTACGTCGGACGCGGGCGGCAGCCAGCGCCGCAGCAACTCCTGGGTACGCAGGAACTCGAGCCGGCCGTGCCCGCGGACGACCAGCCGATCGTCCTCGACGTACCGGTCCCGATAGAAGGAGCGAATCACCGGATCAAGTTCAGTCATCCCCTCACTGTGCTCGACAAAAATCCCAGGCACATCCCGTTTTGATCTCGCTACCCTGTGCCAGTGGCGGACCTGAAGCACGACGACTACCCGCGGGCCAACGAGTACGACGCGAACTGGATCCTGGCCGGGGACATGGGCCCGAATCCCCTGTGGTTGCTGGAGGATCTCGCCCGTGACCTCGATCTGCGGCCGGGGATGCGGGTGCTCGACCTCGGTTCCGGCAAGGGCGCCACCGCGGTCTTCCTGGCGAAGGAGTACGGCGTACAGGTCTGGGCCGCCGACCTGTGGGTAGACCCCACGGACGCGGCCGCCAACATCGGCAACCCGGACGTCGTGACCCTGAAGGCGGAGGCCCATACACTGCCGTTCGCGAAAGGGTTCTTCGACGCGATCGTCTGCGTCGACGCGTACGAGTACTTCGGCACCGCGGACAACTACCTGCCCTACATCACGAGCTTCCTCAAACCCGGCGGGCAGCTCGGCGTCGCGACACCGGCGATGACCCAGGAGGTCCGCGAGCTCGGCCACATCCCGGAGCACATCAAGAAAATGGTCGGCTGGGAGGCGCTCGCCTGGCACACCGCGGACTGGTGGCGGTTCCAGTGGGAGATCACCGAACTCGTCGACGTCACCGCCGCGCGCCTGCAGGAGAACGGCTGGTCCGACTGGATCAAGTGGTCCCGCGCGCTCTCGGAGTACCGCGGCGAACGCGACGGCCACCTCGACATGCTCGAGGCCGACAACGGCCAATACCTGACCTTCGCCATCCTCGCCGCCCGCAAGCACTAGGCCGCCTGGCATGCTGGGGGCATGAGTTGGGCTGTCTATGCGATGCGCGGGCCAGGAGGCGTACGGCGCCTTGACGATATTCCGGTGGACTACGAGCCGCCGGCCGTCGGTTTGGCGACCGACGTGGTGGACAAGGTCCGGGAAGTGGTGCCGGACGTGGACACGAGCAAACCGTCCTGGCTGGCGCTGCGAAGTCCGGAGTACGACGTCGAGATGACGATCGGCAAGGGCGTCGAGGTCCGCGACATCACCTTCTACCTGAACGACGGCCCGCGGTCGATCCCGATCGTGATGGAGATCAGCCGCCTCCTCGGCGTCACGCCGTACGACACCGAATCCGGCAACTTCCTCACCGAGGAGTCCCGCCCCCCGGTCCCACCGCCGATGGAGCCCGACGAAATCAAGATGAACAAACCCAAGTGGTGGAAATTCGGCCGCAAGTAGCGCCACTGGCGGGAGGTTAGCTGGTGGTGACCAGGGTGCCGATTTTGTTGATTCGGTGTTCGGGGTTGCCTAGTTCGTCGTGCCAGTAGTTGCCGGCTGCGTGGTCTTCGAGGGTGGCGCAGGTGGAGATGGTGAGCATCGGCTGGGTCGGCGTGGCGCCGGGGTTTCCGGGTACGGCGGCGTTCTGTTGGGCCTTCTCGGCGGGCTTTCGGAAGGAGATCGTCATCGTCCGGGTGATCACGTAGTCGTACACCGTTCCGCCGGCCCTGATCAGGACGTGGTCGCCGTTCTTCAACTCCGGCGCGCGCACCAGCGGTCGTCCGTGGCTGACGCGGTGGCCGGTCACGATGAAGTTCCCGATCTCGCCGGGTCCGACGCCGCCGGCGCTGCCACGGGGGCTCGCCGCGACGCCGCGGTCCTGGATCCGGGTGCCTGGCCGGTCGTCGGCGGTGCCGGTGTAGGCGACGACCCGCAGGTTCCGCACGCCGATCGCGGGGATCGACATACTCACCGGCCCGGACACGGTAGGCGTCTGGCGGGGCGTGGGCGAGGGGATCGGGCGGGTCGTGGTGCGGGTGGGCGAGGGGGTCGCGGCGGGTCCTGTGGGTGAGGTTGGGCTGGTTCGGTTGGATGGCACGGCTGAGCCACTGGTCGGAGCCGTGTCGCTGCATCCGGCCAGCGCCGCCAACACGACGAGAGCGCCCACCAGCCTCACACCTCAACGCTAAACGCCCCGACCGAAAGAGACCCGAAAACCGCCTCCCCTCGTTCAGTGCCGGCTGGGGAGGATTTCATGCCCTTTCGGGCACAAGATCCTCCCCAAGTCCTGGGGATCAGGTCAGGATGGTGAGTTCGGTGGGGCCTAGGCGGAGTACGCCGGAGGTCAGTGGGGTTGCGCGGATGCCGCCGTGCCCGCGCAATGCCTTCATCGCACCGGGGGCCAGGACCTCGTCCATCCACGCGCACGGGTTCGCCGGGCGGTTCGCCTGGAACATGATCGACCCGAGGGTGAAGCGACGGCCGAGTACGCGGGTGCCGTCGGCGGCGCGGTGGGCGGCGAGTTCGTCGATCGGGAAGCCACGCAGGGCGATGTTGCGCCGGGTGAGGTGCGGGTCCAGCGGCGCGTCCAGGTCGAGGCGGCGCTCGACCTCGTCGAGGGAGGCGGCGTCGATGAGGGTGACGGCGGCGTCCTTGTGGATTGCTTGGGCGTAGTAGCGGTCGCCGACGATGCCGAGGCCTGCGCGGACCTCGATCTCGGTGCGCGCGACCGGTTCGGGGTCGGGGCGCGGGCCGTCCTGCGGGCGTCCTTCGTAGGCGTGTTCGCGGGAGACGACCAGGGCGACGAGTTCGACTCTCATGGTTCAGCCCCAGGTGAGCGGGTCGAGGAGGCGGAAGAAGTACAGGCGGCGCGGGTCCGGGTTCGGTACGCCGTACGCCTGGTGGAACGGCGCCGGGTCGGCGGACCACTCGTCGTGGAGCTGGATCGTGGTGAGCGCGAGGTCGCTGTACCGGTCGGCGATTCCGAGGCGTCCGAGGTCGATGAGGCCGGTGACTTCGAGGGTGTCGGGGTCGAAGAAGATGTTCGGCAGGCAGGCGTCGCCGTGACAGACGACCGGGTCCAGCACGCTCTCGACATAGGGGCGCTCGGCAACCACTTGGGCGAGCAGCTCGGTCGGCTGCAGCCGGCGCCATTCGTCGGTGAGGTATGCCGGGTTCACAGCACCACGCCGTACGACGTCAGCCGCCGTCGCGATCACGTCCGCCAGCGGCCGCTCGAACGGGCAGTCGGTGAGCGAATGCAGCTCACGCAGGATCGCCCCGAGCCGCCGCATCGCACGATCGCGGGACGCCGGCGGGAGACTGTCCCCAGGAACCCCCGCCACCGCCGAAGTAACCAAACACGCCCCACCCGAGGCAGACTCGAGCCAGTCCATGACTGTTGCGCCGGGGAAGCCTGTTGCTGCGAACCAGGTGATGCGGTCGCGCTCGGCGGCCAGGTCGGCGATGCCGGATGGCGCGCAGCACTTGGCGAAGGTGTTGGCCAGGCGGTAGACAGACGTGTCGGATTCGCCGATGTCGACCGGCTCCCAGTCGTCAGACGGCGGCGCGTGCAAGGCGTTCCCTGGTGTGGTTGAGGATCGCGGTCACCGGACGCCCGGTCACCAGCTTGCCGTCAGCAACGAACCCTTCCTCGCGCCCGGTCAGGTCCTGGATCAACCGCGACCGCCACAACGCCCGAAGCTCGGGCTCGGACTGCACCAGGTTCCGCAACTCCCCCGGATCCTCGACGAGATCGAACAACTGCTCCACGCCAAGCGAAGAACCCCAGACGTACTTGATCTTCCCGTCCGTCACCCACTGGATCGACTGCCCGAAATGCAGATGCTCACCGTGCAACCACTCCCGCACCGGCACCGACTCGCCACGCAGGAACGGCGCCAGCGACACCCCGTCCACCGACGACGGGATCGGCACCCCAGCGAGATCCAGCAATGTAGGCATCACGTCCCGCAACTCGACCACTTGATCCACGACCCCGCCGCGCACAGCACCATCGGCCGCAGCGCGATCCGCAACGATGAACGGCACCCGCGCCGATCCCTCGTACGGCACCGACTTCCGGAACATCCGGTGGTCTCCCATCATCTCGCCGTGGTCGGACGTGAACGCGATGATCGTGTCGTCGTACACCCCGAAGTCGACGAGCGCCTCACGGATCCGGTTGATCTGCAGGTCGATCTGCGCCATCAGCCCGTAGTACCCGGCCCGCGCGCGATGCACGACGCGATCCGGCAGGTCCCCGATCGCCGCCTGATAGTCCCCGTCCCGCCGGAACTCGTCCCAGTCGTCCTCCCAATCACCCAGACGACGTTCGTACGGCGGCAACGCGTTGTACTGGTCGTAGGCCCACGCCGGCGGGTCGTACGGCGGATGCGGCCGATGGAACGACAAGTACAGAAAGAACGGCCGCGTCGGATCCCGCCGGTACAGCCGGTCGATCGTCTGCGTGCCGATCCAGTGCGTCGGATGCAACTCCTCCGCCTTGTCCCACGGCCGCGCGACCACCGAGTTGCAGTTCACCCCGTGGTCGAAGTACTCCGCGTCCGGCGAGACGCCCGGCTGCCGCCGCAACCACGGCACATAGTCGTCGAAGAACCCGAACTGCTGCCGGTAAGCACGCCGCGAGTGGTGCAGGAACCCGTCATGCAGGATCACGTCGTCGAACCCGAGCCGCGCCCGCTCCGGCCACACGTGCATCTTCCCGATCGCCTGCGTGTGGTACCCCGCCCGCCGGAATTCACCCTGCACCGTCACCGGATGCGCCGCGTCGAACGGTACGCCGTCCGTGTACCCGACGCGCCCGTGCCGCTCCTGCGACTGCCCGGTGAACAACGCCACCCGAGCCGGAACACACGTCGGCGTCGCGGAGTACCCACGGCTGAACCGCACCCCGTTCCGCGCCAGTTCGTCCAGATGCGGCGTCTCGACGTACGGATGACCGGCGCACGACATCGCGTCACCCCGCCACTCGTCGACACAGATCAGTACGACGTTAGGCCTCAAGAAGACTCCCGGACGATCAGTTGCCAGGGGAAGTCGAACACCTCACCGGGTGCGCCCTCCCGGTCGGTCAGCCTGCTCACGATGATCCGGGCGAGCGCCTCGTTGAACCCGACCGGTCCGACGGTGGACAGTGACGGGTCCAGGTGCTCGCCTTCGGGCGTGTTCCCGACCCCCACGATCGCCAGATCCCCCGGTACGTCGATGCGCAGCCGGTGCGCCGCCCGGACGGCCGCGATCGCTGCGAAATCGGTGGTGCAGTAGAGCCCGGTCGGCCGATCGGGCTTGGACAGCAGCGCCATCGCGGCCCGGTACGCGCCCTCCGGGTGCTGCTCGAAGACCTCGATGTGGTCGCTGCTAATCGGCTTGCCGGCTGCGCGCAACGTGTTGACATAGGCATCGAAACGCGCGAATCCCGTGATCCGCGAGGTGAGTGCGCCGACCCGGTCGTGGTGCTCCAGCAGATGCTCCACCGCGAGGTGACAGCGCGGCTCGGCGCCGGACCGGATCACGTCGAAGCCCTGCGGTTCCAGGGTTTCGCTGAACGCCACGATCTGCACGCCCTGCGCCGCGAACGCCTCCAGCTCGGCGATCTGTTCCGGGTCCGGTTTGATGCTGTCGATGAAGATCACGTCCGGCGTCCGGTTGGACAGCACGGTCCGCCAGTCGCCGTCCGCGACGATCAGCGCGGTCTTTCCGAGCGGGCTCACCGCCGCACTGACCGTGGCCGCGACCGCCTGCGACCACGGGTCCGCGAGCACGTTCAGCGAGAGCAGTACGAGATCGGACTTGCCGGTCCGGATTGCGCGGGCCGCATCGTTGCGCCGGTACCCCAAGCGCGACGCGGCCTCGCGGACCCGGTCCGCGGTCGAGTCCTTGATCGTGTGGCTGCGGTGCCGTCCGGACAGCACGTACGACACGGTCGCGACGGAGACACCGGCCTCCTTCGCCACCATCCGCAGCGTCGGCCGCTCAGCCAAAGGTGAGGACATATATCGATTCTTGCAGATCAGCCTTTAACCGCGCCGGTGATTACACCCTTGGTGAAGTGGCGTTGGAGGAACGGGTACACCATGGCGATCGGTACCAGCGCGACCACGACGACGGCCATCTGCAGGGACTGGGGTTGCGGCGGCGGGTGGACGCCGAGTTGGTCGGCGGACAGCGACTTGCCCTGCAGGACGTAGGTCCGCAGGATCACCTGGACCGGCCACTTCGACGTGTCGTTCAGGTACAGCAAAGCGTTGAAGAACGCGTTCCAGAAACCGACCGCGTAGAACAGCCCGACGACCGCGATCACCGCCTTCGACAGCGGCATGATGATCCGGCGCAGGATGGTGAAGTCACTCGCGCCGTCGATCCGGGCGCTCTCCAGCAACTCGCCCGGCACGTTCATGAAGAACGTGCGCAGTACGACGAAGTTGAAGGCCCCCAACGCGCCCGGCAGGATCAGCGACCACAGGCTGTCGAGCAGCCCGAGCTGCTTCACCACCAGGAACATCGGGATGATGCCCGGCGCGAACAGCAACGTGAACAGCACCATCAGCAGCACCGGCCGCCCGAACAGCACCGGCCGCGACGTCGCGTACGCGAGCGCGATGGTGACAGCCAGCGCAATCGCCGTACCGACCAGCGTCACGAACACGCTGACGAGGATCGCCCGTCCCATCAGCCCGCCGGAGAAGAGCGTCTGGTACGCCTTCACCGTCGGATGTGACGGCCACAGCACGTACCCGCCCGCGTCGATGATGTCCTTGTCACTGGCGAGCGAGGTCGAGATGACGACCAGGATCGGGATGACGATGACGAGTGCGAATCCGCCCAGGATGACCGCTTTGATTGCCTGGTACCCCGGAGATGGGTTCTCTTTCCAGATCGGTCTCATGCGCCTCGCCTTTGAAAGATCCCGGGCTCACCCAAGCGGTGGGCAAGCGAGTTGGCGCCCCACAACAGGAGGGCTCCAACGACGCCCTTGGCCAGCCCGGCCGCGGCCCCGCTGCTCCAGTCGCCGCCGACCACGCCGGCGTAGTACGTGAACGTGTCCAGTACTTCGGCAGCACCTGGACCGACCGAGTCGCGTTGCAGGATGAACTGCTCGAACCCGACGCTGAGGATGTCGCCGATCCGCAGGATCAGCAGCAGCACGATGACCGTCCGCAGCGACGGCAGCGTGATGTGCCACAGCCGCCGCCAGCGCCCGGCGCCGTCCGCCGCGGCCGCTTCGTACAAAGACACATCGACCGTGGTGAGTGCCGCGAGGAAGATGATCATCGCCCACCCGGCGTCCTTCCAGATCAGCTGCGCGACGACGAGCAGCGGGAAGGTGTCCGGGTTGGTCATGAACGGGATCGGGTCCAGGCCGGCCTGCCGGAGCAGGTTGTTGACGAACCCCGCCCCGCCGAGCGACTGCTGGAACAACGTCACGACCAGCACCCAGGACAGGAAGTGCGGCAGGTACGCGATCGTCTGGAACCAGCGCCGAAAACGGTTGCTGACCAGCGAATCGACGATCAGCGCGAGCCCGATCGGCACCGGGAAGAACAGCAGCAACTGGACGGCGGCCAGCAAAAGCGTGTTCCGCAGCGCGTCCCAGAAGTCCGGGTTCGCGTACAGGTCGACGAAGTTCTGCAGGCCGTTCCACTCGCTGTGCATGATGCCGAGGTACGGCTGGAAATCCTGGAAAGCGACGACGTTTCCGAGCACCGGCAGGTAGAAGAACACCAGCAGGAAGACGACGCCGGGGATCATCAGCAGGACCATCTGCCAGTCCCGGCGCCACTTCGCCTTCAGCGGCAGGCCGTTCTTGACCCGCGCGACGGAGGAGGTTCGTTTCAGCATGTATCAGGACCCGGTGACCGGAACGCTCGACGGGAGCACGGCCGCGAACTCGTCGCGCATCTTGTCACCGCCACCGGACTTCCAGCGCTTGAGCGCCGCGTCGTACGCGTCGAGCTTCTGCCGGCCGGTGACGATGTCGACGATCGTGTCCCGGAACGCCGCGGTCAGCTTCGGGCCGACCTTGCTCGACGTGTCGGAGTACGTGCCGGCCGTCGGGTTCCGCATCGCGAACTTCAGCAACTGCTGCTCGGTCGCGTAGATCTTCTTGGTGTCGTCCGGGTACGCCGGGTTGAAGATCACGCTCTCCGGGGAGTTCATGATCTGCAGCGCACTGACCAGACCGGGCGCCTGCTGCTGACCGGCCTTGGTGAGTACGGGGTTCTTCTGGGCATCCAATGAGTACTGCTGCCCCTCGACGCCGAAGTTCTTGACCAGGTACTCCTTGGTGCCGAACGGCGCCGACAGGTAGTCCATCAGCGCGAGCAGCTCGCGGATCCGGCCCTCGTCGGTCTTCTTGAACGGCGTGAAACCGACCGTGCCGTAGCCCATGTCGTAGACCGGCTTCGCCTTGCCGTCGTGGCCGAACGGGATCATCGTGTCCACGAACAGCGACGGGTCCAGGTTCCGGAAGTCGGCGGTCGCGCGCGGGCCGACCACGACCTGTGCGGCGATCTGGCCGTTCACGGTCTTCGGCGTGGCGTCGGCCAGGTTGAGGTCCGGGTAGAACACCTTGGCCGCCCAGAGCTTGGCGGCGTACTCGACGGCGGCCTTGTAGTTGTCGGTCTCGTACAGGTGCGTCAGCGACCGGTCCTGGTTGACGCGCCAGCCGTTCGGGGCGCCGAACCACTCGCCGAACATGTGCAGCATGTTGATGATCGCCGGCTCGAGCGCGTAGTTCGTGCCGTTGGTCAGCTCCTTGCACTTGGCGAAGAACTCGTCGGCCGTGGAGCACTGCAGCCCGCCGACCTTCTGCCACGTGCGAGGGTTGCCCATCATCACCTGGCCGAACGGCGTCGACGGGATCGGGGCGCCCCAGATCTTCCCGTTCACGACGGCGGTCCGCCAGGAGGCCGGCTTCAGTGCGGCCAGGTTCGGGTACTCCAGGACGGCGTCGCCGGACAGGTACTTGGTCAGGTCCTGGAACTTCGCCTCGAGCATCGGGCCGATGTTCGGGATGCCCTGGTTCGGCGGCAGCCACATCAGGTCCGGCAGCGAGTCGCTGGCCAGCAGCGTCGCGAACTTCTCCGGGTAGCCCGGGTCGGTGCCGATGGTCAGCCGGAGCTCGCCGCCGAGCGCGGAGTTCAGCGCCTGCCACATCGGGTTGCTGCCCATCGGCGGCGGAGGCGTCGCGAACGTCTCGGTCAGCGCGGTGACCGCACTCTTCAGCGGCGGCGCCTTCACGCTCGCGACCGCGTCCGCCGGGAACTTCAGGAACCCGGGCTCGAGGCCGGACTCGGCCCCCGGGAAGTCCGGGTGCAGACCCTCGAACGGCTTGTACGTCGGGAGCGTCAGCTCACCGGAGGCCTTCGCACCACCGCTCGACGCTCCACCGTCACCACAGGCTGCCAGCGTCGTCGAGGTGGCAATCGCCGCATCGGTCACCTGCAGGAACCGTCGCCGACTGATCATAGTTGCTCCAAGTTTCGAAGAAGTGCTCACTAACACTCACTTAAACGTTAACCCGGACCGTAAACCTGACCCGCCCCTCGATGCAAGGCGTAGACACAAAAGAGCCGGCGACCGCGGGACTCGAGAACCCGCGGCCGCCGGCCGTCGTACTACTTCAGTGCGTTCTACTTCAGGGCGTTGTCAGCAGGTCACGATCAGCCCGGTGAGAGCCCTGCAGGAGCGCGACGCCGTGTCGTTCGTCGCCACCGGGTCGTTCGGCGAACTCGCCGTACGCTGCGCCGTAGCGGTCAGCACACCGGCCGTGAGCATCCCGGTGTTCATCGTCAACGTCCGGGTCACGGTGGCGCCACTGGCCAGCGACGGGATGTCGCAGTTCACCGTGCGCGTGGTGCCGACCCGCGTACAGGTCGACGCGTAGTACGCCGTCGCAGCCGGACCGGTCGCAACCACGCGAACGTCCGTCGCAGGATCCGGACCGTTGTTCTTCACCGCGATCGTGTACGTGATCCGAGCCGTCCCCACCAGCTTCACGGCCGCGGTCATCGCCACGGCTACGTCCGCGACGCCGGGGACGATGTCGATTCTCGGGCCGTCCAGGATCGGGAACGCGAAGTTGTCGGCCCGGAGCTGGATGCGCATCCGGAACGGATCTGTCCTCGTGTCGTCCCGCACCCGCAGCGTCCAGACCACGGTCCGGCTCTCGCCGGCGGGAAGATCGCCGAGGGCGGCACGGAAGTTCTGCCCGTCGGCGACGAAGCAGTTCGTCGTCGCCCCGCTACAGCTGACCAGTTCGAACCAGTCCGTCAGCGACTGGTCCAACGCGTACATGGCCGCCTGGGCGCCCACGAGCGTGAAGCCCTCGATGTTGGTGACCGTCTGGGTCGCCGTGATCGTCTCCCCAGGACTCGGCGCGACCGAACTGACCGCAACCGTGGTGCTCGGCGGATCCTCGGCCGATGCCGTCATTGGGACGACGAGCGTCCCCCCGACGATCCCCGTGATCAGCGCAGCACGAATCAACCTCAAAGCATGCACAACGTCCCCCTGTCCCCATGAACACCCCAGCTGCCCCCACAGCCCGCCGACGGCGGTGAAAGCAGTATGTGGTTGCCACTGTCCGTGGTCAACCACTTGAACAGTGCGACGGCAGTAGCTGGCCGGCTGACGTCACTCTTTCGACGGACGCCGGGGGCCCCCGGCTCATTCATTGCAGTGAGCAAGGACTCGCCCGGACTGCTGGTGTCGCCGATCTCCTGGAGCGGGCACTGGGTGTGGGCACTGCCGATCTGCGCGGTCCTGTGGTTCCGGCGGCGCTCGGGGCTCGCCATGTTGTGGCCGGTGGTCACGGTCTTCGGATTCCCATGGCTGGCGCCGAATCACGACGACCGCGAGTACCACCTGCACGGCTTCGACCTGATCCTCGGGAACGCGTACGCCGTCCTCGCCGCGATCACGATCCTGCATGCGGCGTACGTTCAGAGCGACAACCGGTCGAGCAGCTCCTCGACACGCTCCGCCCTACCCGCGTGCCGGTGACGTTCCCAGTCCTCGCGGGACAGCGTGTCGCCGACGAGTTCGAGGGCTTCCGCGAGTTCCTCGTCCAGGTACGGGTTGGGGATCTCAAGCCGTTCGCCCATCGCCTCCTCCGCGCCGAACAGGTGCGCGGCGCCGACCGGGTCGCCGCGCCGGATCAGCAGGTTCATGACGGTGTTCGAGAACGCCATCGTGAGACTCGGACTGCCGAGTGCCAGGACGGTCGGCAGCAACCCGCGGGCGAGCTCGGCGGCCTCGTCGAGCCGGCCCGCGAGGATCAGCAGGTAGGCGAGGTTCTGCCCCTGTGCGGCGATCTCGTGCGCGTCCCCGATCGACTCGGTGATCGTGAGGGATTCGCGGAGCAGGTCCTCGGCGTGCTCGAGGTTTCCGAGGTCCTCCTCGATGCCGCCGAGGTGGCTGAGCACTCGCGCCAGGCGCCAGTCGTCGTCGAGGGTGCGGAGTCGTTCGACCGCCTCGGTGAGCGTCGTCCGCGCCGCGTCGAGATCGCCCTGCTGCCGCTCCACCGACCCGAGCACGGTCATCCCGAACGCGATACCGGCCGGGTCACCCAGCTCCCGCGCGATCTCCAGGCTGCGGGTCGTCAACTCGTGGGCGCGCTCCGTCTCGCCCTGCATGAGCAGCAGGTTGCTCAACCCGCGCAGACAGGCGGCCAGCTCCGGCGATGACGTCGTACCGGCGGCCGCGATCACCTGCTCGTGCCAGGCGCGACTTTCGGCGATGTAGCCGCCGAACAGCCAGACCCAGCCGAGCGCCGAGCACAGGCGCAGCGCTGTCCTGACGTCGTTTGCGGTCGCCCAGGTCAGCGCGGCGCGGAAGTTGTCGAGGTCCGCCCCGGCCCGGTCGACGGGCGGCTCGGACATGGTCTTCTTGATGGCCTCGAGGTGGTCGGCGAGGTCGGCGTAGTACGTCGCGTGTTCGCGGTGGACCGCCTCGGCTTCGGCGGTCCGGTGCAGCTCGTCGGCGGCGTACCGACGGATGGTCTCCAGCAGCCGCACGCGGGTACCGTCCGGTCCGTCGGACAGCGTGATCAGGTTGGCGTCGTGCAACTCGGCCAGGGCGTCGAGCGGGTCGATGCCGGTGGCAACTTTCTCGACCGCGGCCAGGTCGGCGCCGCCGGCGAAGACCGCGAGGCAGCGGAAGGTACGGCGGTGTTCGGGGCCGAGCAGCTCGTACGACCAGGCGATCGTGTCCCGTAGCGTCCGCTGGCGTTCCGGGGTCGCCGTACTGGTGGACGCGATGTCGAGCGCCTGATCGATCCGGGCAAGCAGTTCCTTCACGCTGAGCAGCCGGATCCGCGGCGCGCACAACTCGATCGCCAGCGGGAGTCCGTCCAGCCGCCGGCAGATCGCGACCACGTCGGCGGTGTTCTCGTCGGTCAGCGTGAACGCCGGTCGGACGGCCTGGGCGCGCTGTACGAAGAGTTCTACGGCGGCATCTGCGATCGGGAGTGGCAGCACCGGGTGCTGGTACTCACCGGTGAGGCCGAGCGCTCGTCTGGAGGTGGCGACCAGCTTCACGTGCGGCGCGCCTTCGAGGATCTCGGCGACGACCTTGCCGGCGTCCGGGAGCTGCTCGAGGTTGTCGAGGACGAGCAGCAGGGTCCGTTGCGCCAGGTAGGCGACGATCCGGCCGCGCTCCCGCGGCGGGATGTCGAGGACCTCGGCGATCGTCGTCCACAGGACCCGCGCGGACGTGACCGCCGCGAGCGGAACGAAGTACACCCCGCCCGGGAACTTCGTAGTCAGCTCGGCGGCGACGCCGATGGCCAGGCGGGTCTTGCCGGAACCACCAGGTCCGGTCAGCGTGACGAGCCGTACGTCGGGTCGGTCGAGCAGACCTGTGACGCGGTCGAGATCCAGCTCGCGTCCGAGTAACGGTGTCGCGGGTGCCGGCAGGCTGGTCGACGTACCGATAGTGCGCGGTGGCGGGAAGTCGGCTTTGAGCCCGTCGACGGTGACTTGGAGCAGGTGTTCGGGCTCCGGGATGTCCTTGAGGTGATGCGTGCCGAGATCGCGCAGCGTGACCCCGTCGGGCAGTTGCGTCAGCTCACCGGTGACGGCCGACACCACGATCTGCCCGCCGTGGGCGGCGGCCCCGATCCGTGCGGCGAGATGGACGTCCATGCCCCAGTAGTCGCCGTCGTACACACCCGGCGTACCGGTGTGGATCCCCATCCGCACCCGCAGCCGCTCGTCGTCCGGCCATCGATGCTCTTCCAGCCGCCGCTGCCCGTCGGCGGCCGCCCGGACCGCCTCGCCGGCCGTCCCGAACACGACGAAGAAGCTGTCGCCCTCGGTCCCCATCTCGGTCCCGCCGTACGCCGTCCAGACCGCCCGAAGGATCCGCCGATGATCTTCCAGCGCCTCCAGGTACCGGTCCCCCAACCGGCGCAGCAGCTGCGTCGACCCTTCGATGTCCGAGAACAGCATCGCCACCATTCCCCCACCCATGCCGCCAGTCTGGGTTCTTGGCCCAACCCGCGCCAGGGTCTAACTGATGCCGGTGGTGCTCTCGCGTACGACGAGGCTGAAGGGGGCTTGCAGGCGCTTGGGTTCGTTTTGTGGCCGCTGGTCACGGAGAGCTTGCAGCGCCAGGCGGGCGATCGCGACCCGGTCCGGCGCGACCGTGGTGAGGGTCGGGAGGGTGGCCAGGTCGTACGGGATGTCGTCGAAACCGACCACGGCCACGTCCTGCGGCACCCGCAGACCGCGCAGGACCAGCGCGCGGATCGCGCCCATCGCCAGCCAGTCGGTGGCCGCGAAGATCGCGTCCGGCGCCGGGTGTCCCGAGTCCAGCCACTCGCCGAGGGTCCGTTCGGCGTCCTGGCCGCGCAGACCGCCGGTCGCGAGCACGATGTCCTCGTCTGTTGGTAACCCGGCCGAGGCGAGCGCGTCGCGGTACCCGTTGATCCGCTCGTCGTCCATCCGCGGCCCGGGGGCCAGCGCCATCACGTGCCGGCGGCCGAGCTCGAGCAGATGCTCGGTCGCCACCTTGCCGGCCTCGCGGTTGTCGATGCCGACGTGGTCGGCGTGGTGCTCCGCGCCGGCCTTCTCACCCAGCAGGACGAGCGGCAGCGCCGGGTCGCGGTTCTGAACGTCCTCCGCGGTGAGGCCGAGCGGGCTCATCACGATGCCGTCGAGGCGGGCCGGGTGCCGCTCGGTGAGCAGTGCCAGCTCGGCTTCGCGGCGGCCGCCGGTCTGGTGGAACTGCACGATCCAGCCGAAGGCCTCGGCCTCGTCGAGCATCCGGGCCGCGAGTGACGCGAAGTACGGCCGGTCGAGCTGCGGTACGGCGAGCGCGATCACCCCGCTGCGCCCCTGGGCCAGGTTGCGGGCCGCGATGTTCGGCCGGTACCCGAGCTTGTCGATCGCGGCCAGCACCCGCTGCCGCGTCTCCTCGCGGACATGCTCGGCGCCGTTGACGACGTTCGACACCGTCTTCATCGACACCCCGGCCGCCTCGGCGACATCGGTCAGGCGCGGCCTCATAGCTGGCAGGATCTCATTTGAGGCCGGTGTGGGCCATTCCGGCCAGGATGCGGCGCTGGAAGATCACGAACACCACGACGACCGGCACCAGCGTGACGACACTCATCGCGAACAGCGCGCCCCACTCCGAGCTGCCGGTGGCGTCCAGGAAGCCGCGCAGCGCGACCGGCACCGTCAGCCGGGTCCTCGTGGACAGGTAGATCAGCTGGCTGAAGAAGTTGTTCCAGGTCCAGATGAACGAGAAGATCGCCGTCGTCACCAGCGCCGGCGACAGCAGCGGCAGGATGATCCGCCGGTAGATGCCCCACACTCCGCAGCCGTCGATGCGGGCCGCGTCGTCCAGCTCGACCGGGATCGACCGGATGAACTGCACCATCAGGAACACGAAGAACGCGTCCGTGGCCAGGAAGCTCGGCACGACCATCGGCCAGAACGTGTCGATCCAGTTCAGTTTCCGGAAAATCGAGTACTGCGCGATCAGCGTCACGTGACCAGGCAGCATGATCGTCGCCAGCATCAGCGCGAACAACGTTTTCCGGCCGATGAACGTGAGCCGTGCGAACGCGTACGCGGTCAGCGAGCAGGTCAGCACGTTGCCGATCACCACCGCGGCGCAGATGATCAGCGAGTTCATGATGTAGATGCCGAAGCTCGTCCCGGTCGAGGACCAGCCGAGGGCGTAGTTCCCGAGCGTCGGGTGCTCCGGGATCAGTCCGGGGCTGGAGAAGATCTCGGTGTTCGGCCGCAGCGACGCGGTGATCATCCAGAGCAGCGGGTAGAGCATCACCAGTGCTCCCGCGGTCAGGCCTGCGTGGGCCAGTACGCGTCTCATCGACGTACCCCTTCGTCTCCGTAGAACACCCAGGTACGGCCGAGGACGAAGTTCAGTCCGGTGAAGACCGCGATGATCAGCAGCAGCACCCAGGCCATCGCGGCGGCGTACCCCATCCGGAAGTTTCCGAACGCCTGCTGGTACAGGTACAGCGTGTAGAACAGCGTCGAGTCCGACGGGCCGCCCTTGCCGCCGCTGATCACGAACGCCGGCGTGAACGCCTGGAACGCGCCGATGATCTGCAGCACCAGGTTGAAGAACACCACCGGCGAGAGCAGCGGCAGCGTCACCCGCCAGAATCGTTGCCATCGGCCCGCACCGTCGACCTCGGCGGCCTCGAGCACCTCGTCCGGGATCTGCCGCAGGCCGGCCAGGAAGATCACCATCGGGGCGCCGAACTGCCAGACCCGGAGCAGGACCAGGGTCCACAGCGCCGTACCCGGCTCGGAGATCCAGCCGCGGCCGTGGATGCCGAAGAGGCCGAGAACGTCGTTGAGCAGGCCGTCACTGCCGAAGATCTGCTGCCACAGCAGAGCGATCGCGACACTCCCGCCGAGCAGGCTCGGGACGTAGTACAACGCTCGGTAGACAGCGAGGCCCTCGAGCCCTCGGTTCAGCAGTACGGCGACGGCGAGCGCGAACGCCATCTCGAGCGGCACCGAGACGCCGACGTAGATGAAGGTGACTTTGAGCGACTGCAGATACCGCGAGTCCTGGAAGAGGGCCGTGTAGTTATGGAGGCCGGTCCACTCCGGGGTGTTGAGGAGCGCGTAGTCGGTGAAGGAGTAATAGAGCGACAGGAGCATCGGGCCGATCGTCAGCCCGAGTACGCCGATCAGCCAGGGCAGCAGGAACAGGTACGCCGGAACGCTCCTGCGGAGGTTTGCGATCACTGGCCGAGGGTCTTCCCGGCCAGTTCGGTGAACTCCTGAGCGCCAGCGGCCGGGTTGCTCTTGCCGAAACCGATGTTCTCCGCGATCCGGCTGAATCCGGTCAGCAACTCGCCGTACCCCTTCGGCCACGGCTTCGGCGACGGACCGACCTTGCCGGCCAGGTCCTCGACGTACTTGATCGCTCGCGCACCGGCCGAACCCGCGTCCGCGGAAACCAGGTCACGCGCTTTCTTCGAGGGCGGTACGCCGAGCAGGATGCCGATCGCCTTGATCGCCTTCTCGTCGTTGAGCAGGAACCCGATCAGCTTTGCCGCGTCCTCGGGATGCTTGCTGGCGGCCGAGATGCTCCACAGGTCCAGGCCCTTGACGAACTGGCCGGTCAGATCGCCGGCCTTGCCCTGCGGGACCGGGAGTACGGCGAGCGGGCTCTTCACCAGCGGCTGGTAGAAGGTGACCTGCTGGACCCAGCCGAACTGCAGCGGAGACTTGCCGGTGGCAATCAACGACTTCTCGATCGCGGTCGTCTCACCGCTCACGTTCTGCGGCGGCGCGGCCTTCGCGTTCCGAAGATCCGCCCAATACTGGAACCATTCCTGGACGGTTTCCTTGGTCGTCAGCAGTTTTCCGCCGTCGTCGGAAAACATTTCCGTCCCGTGCTGACGCGCGTACACCTCGAACAACTGGAAGTTTCCGGCCTGGTCGCTGGACCCGAACGAGCCTCGCACCGAACCGGAGTAGTCGCGGGCGAACTCGGCGAACTTGTCCCAGGTCCAGCCCTGCGCCGGTACGGTCCCGCCGGCCTTCTTGATCGCGGCCTCGTCGACGTACATCGAGTAGCTGATCGAGCTCTGCCCGATCCCGTAGTTCTTGCCGTCAGCAACACCGCTGGCGGCGACGTCCTTGTCGAGACCCGACGTGTCGATCCCCAGCGAACCAAGGTCCTTCAGCGCGCTCCGGCCCGCGTAGTCACTGAAGTAGCTCATCGACATCCGCAGTACGTCGGGTGCGTTGTTGCCGGAGGTCTGCGTGGCGAGCTTGTCCCAGTAGTCGTCGAAGGGAGCGCTTTCCGCGGTGTATTCCGCGCCGCCGCTCGCCTTCCACGCGTCGAGGGCCTTGTTGAGCGCCTTGGTGACCGGATCCGGGCCGTACCAGGAGACGCGCATCGGACCGGACTTGCCGGAGCAGCCAGGGATGGTGATCGCCGCGGCGGTGGCGGCGCCGAGGCCCAGCAGGGTCCGGCGGCTGAAAGTGGTCATGTTGGTTCTCCTTGGGGTGCCCAGCGCCAGTTGTGGGGCAGGCGGAGCGGGGTGTAGTTGCCGTTGGGGAGGTCGTCGGTCAGCCGTGCCTGCCAGCGGGCGAGCTGGTGCAGGAGGCGGGCCCGGACGGCCACATGCGCGTCGTCGTCGAAGAGGTTGTCGAGCTCGGCCGGGTCCTGTGCCAGGTCGTACAGCTCACCGGGCAGGTCGGCATGGACGATCACCTTCCAGCGGTCGCTCCGGAGCATCCGCGCGGCACCGGACTGGGTGACGGTGTTCAGCTCGTCGAACGTCGGGCCGTCGTACCCGAAGTGCAGCGGCGGCCGCGCGGTCACGTCGTACGTGCGACCGCCGTACCCGTGCTCGGCGATGATGCTGCCGAACTCTTCCTCGGGCGCGTCCTCGCCGTGGGTGAGCGGCAGGAGGCTGCGGCCCTGGACGCCGTCGGGGATCGGTTGGCCGACGGCCTCGCAGATGGTGGGCAGGACGTCGACGATCGAGACCGGTTCGTCGCGCTGCTGCGGGTGGACGCCGTCGCCGGTGATGATCAGCGGGATCCGCATCAGGAACTCGGACAGGCCGGCGCCCTTGCGCTGCAGGCCGTACTCACCGACGTAGTCGCCATGGTCGGCGAGGACGATCGTGAGCCGCGGCCGGGTGCGTTGGGCGAGTCCCTCGTGCAGGCGGGCGATCTGGTCGTCGAGGAGATTGAGCATGCCGAGGTAGTTGGCGGCGTACCGGCGCCACTTGTCGTCGTACCCGGGTCGCTTCTCCTCCTGGAGCTTGCGCAGCCAGGCGTAGCTGCCGCCCTTGATTTCTGTTGCCTCGGGCCCCGTTGTGCGGTCGGGGACGTCTTCGAGGCTGACCAGGTCGAAGTAGGGCCGTGGGACCTGGTATGGGTTGTGGGGTTCGGGATAGGAGACCCAGAACAGTCCCGGTCTGTCGGGGTCCGCTTCGTTGATCGCTTGCAGTGCGTCGGTGGTGATCCGGTAGGGCAGTTGGTTCTGCACGTCGTACGGCGTCGGCTCGTCGGAGACGCCGTGGTCGAGGTGCTCGAGCCAGGTGTCGAAAGCGTTTTCCTCCGCGTTCCGCTCCGGTCCTTGGGTGTGGAAGTACGGACCGGCGTACGTGTCGAAGTCCTGCGCGTCGCGGTGCATGTGCGGCTTTCCCGCGAAGTGCAGCTGGTAGCCGGCGGCCCGCAGTACGTCGACCAGATCCTGGGCGAATCGTGCATGCTGGGCGTTGCTGTTCTGCCGGACCTGATGGGCGCTCGGGAACCGACCGGTGAGCAGACTGGTCCGCGCCGGAACGCAGGCCGGCGCGGCCGTGTACGCGTTCCGGAAATCCGTTCCGCGGCTCGCCAGGCTGTCGACGAACGGCATGGTGTCCACCGGATACCCGCTCCGCCGCGTCAGCCCCACCCGCTGCTGATCGGTCATCACGATGACGATGTCGGGACGCATCTACCTGCTCTCCGCTTGATTTACAGCGCTGTAATGCAGCGCTGTAAACCTTGCCGCAGGCATCCGCCCGACGTCAAGAGGTGAGCTACCCGCTGGATAGCATCGGCATCGTGAGCTACGAGCCGATGAGTCGACGCCTGGTCATTTCCTTCGCGGTGATCGGCGTGGTCCTGTTCGTCGCCGGGCTGATCGCCCGGCCGGTGAACATCACGGTTGCAGTCTGGCTCTTCCTGGCGGCTGTCTCGGTCCTCGGCCTGTCCGGCTACGGCGTCCTCGACCGCCTGGTCAACCGCCTGAACCGACGCCGCTCAACCAAGTGAGCCGCCGCTAGCCGAACTGTTCGGCCAGGCGGCGGATGCCGCGTTCGGGGCTGGTGAGGACGGGGACGGCGAGGTCGAGCCCCTCGGCCGCCGACGCCATGGACGCCTGCGCCAGGACGACGACGTCACCGGACGCAGCCTTGATCGCGTCCGCCACCAGCGAGTCATGACGAACGCGATCACCCGCGACAGCAGCCTCGAAGGCACCCGATACGACGACCTCGTCGATCTGGACATCGCGACCCTGGAGCTCGGCCCGCTCACGCAGGAGCGCGGCCGTCGGCTGCACCGTCGTCGGCAACGTCGCGATGACGCTGACACGGTCACCGGCGCCGACAGCCTCGTCCGCCATCGCCTCGTCGACGCGGTACACCGGCACCCCGAGACGATCGGAGAGCGGTCCGGCATACTGCGAGATCGACGAGCAGGTGAACATCAGCGCCTCCGCACCGGCCGCAACCGCGGCATCGCCAAGATCAGCGAGCCGCTGCGCGACCTGCTCAGCCGCAGCACCCCGGCCCAGATCGGCGACGATCTTGTCGTCGAGCAGGTTCTGCACCTCTACTCCGGGCAGATGCTCGGCGGCGAGCGTCGCGAACGTCGGAATGACCACGGCCCCGGTGTGCAGGAAGGCGATGCGCGTCATTCAGACTCTCCTCACGTGTCAATCACGGCGCTTGTCCGCGCCAACCTTGTCACGTTCCCGACACCCAGCGCAATCGTTTGCATGCTGGGTGAGACGCACCCCGCGCCCGACCCGCTCTGTCTGTCAGCCTGTCAGCCTGAGATAGTCGAGGTTGAAGCCGCCCGTCTCGCAGTACACGGTGATCACCTGATCCCCGGCCGGCAACGTCACCCGCGTCGGGACAGACTGATAACTCGCCCAACCCCCGGTATCCGGCACGGACACCTTCGCCAACACAGTCCCGGCCGCGTCTCGAACGGACACCGCATCCGCAGCAACAGCACCAGTCCCGTTCGCAACCCGGAGCTCAAGGTCGTAAGTGCCCGCTTGCGCGACGTCGACCCGATACTGCAACCAGTTCCCGGCCGCAGTCCAGCCGACGTTCTTACCACCACTCGCGGCCGGGTTGCTCTCGATGAAGTTGGCCCCGCCCTCGGTCCAGCCATGCTGAGCGACGTACGACTCCGCCTCAACCTTCTCGCCCACCGGCGCTCCCCGCGGATTCACGGTGAGATGCACCGTGACCTCGTCGTTCGCCGCACCGTCCGTCACCCGGAACTTCAGGTCCTGCTCACCCGCGACGGTCGGGTGGATGCTCACCAGGCCGGTGCTCGCGTCGAGGCTGACCCCGGCCGGCAGATCCGTCGCGTAGTACGCGAGCCGATCCTTGTCGCGATCGGTCGCCCGCAACTGGAGCTGCGTGGTCCGGTACTGGTCGGCGGTGACATTCGGAACGTCGTCGAACTGCGGCGCCTGGTTGTGGTGCGACGCCGGGACATCGCCGTGCCACCGGTACGTCGCGTACGCGTTGGCCGGCACCATCACGGTGAACGACTTGCCCGCCAGCGTGATGCGGACCGTGCTCGGCGCGGCGTTGGCATTCCCCACGATCGCGACGAAGTTGTCGCCGCGGTCCTTGAACACCACGTTGCTGATGCCGTTCGCGGTAGCGCTCGATTCGACGCGGGTGTGCTCCGGCCCGAGGTACTTCGCGAACTGACCCATCGCGTACAGCTCATCCCGCACGGAGAACGTTTTCGTCGTCGTGTCGACCTTCACGAGCCGGTTCGGCCACTTCGTCGTACGACCGACCTCTTCCCAGTCGATGTTGTTGTCGCGCGCCGGCGTCCAGTGCAGCGTGCCGCCGTCCTGGTCGGTGGTCTGCGCCCACAGGACGTACGACGACGCATCGAGGCGGAAATAGTTCAGAATCGTTTCCGGATTGAGGTCGCTCGTTTCCGTCATGTGCACGGGTTTTCCGAACTCCTCGTACGCGTCCCGCATCACGGTCGGGTCGCCCCAGTACGGGTGGAAGGCGATCGCGTCCGACGCTTTCCGGGTTTCCGGATCGTTGAAGATCCGGTAGTAGTTCTTGGTGTCCGTGCTGTTCGGGTCGCGCCAGTCCCAGAAGTTGAAGTCGTGCACGTACAGCTCCGTGCGGAGCCCGGCGCGCCGCACCTCGCGTTTGATCGCGACGGCGAGTTTCTGCTGCTGCTCGACGCTGATGTCCATCGCCGGGTACACCACATCGATCCCCGGCTCGTTGAGCAGCGTCAGCGCGTCGACCTTGATGCCGCGCTGCGCGTACGCCTGCAGGTACTTCACGTAGTACTTCGCGAACACGTCGATGCAGTCGTCGCGGAGCTTGCCGACCTGGTAGTACGACGTCGTACTGCCCGGCTTCAGCGCGACCTCACCGGTGAACCGGTTGTTGGTCTTCATCCACGCCGGCGCACTCCACGCCGACGCGAAGAACGTGGCCCGTGGGTTGTACTTCTGGATCAGTTTCACCGTGTCGACGATGTGCGCGTCCACGTCCCGCTTGATCGAGAAGTACTTCAGGTTCCGGTCCTCGGTGACACCGGCCGGCAACTCGTCGTACGACCAGAACGGCAGATGCTCGATCAGATCTGGACTCCCGATCGTCAGCCGGAACCGGTCGAACCCGGCACCGGTCTTCGGATCCACGAGCAGCCGGACCGCCCGCTCCCGCTCCTGCGGCGTCAACTTCCACAGGTTCGACACGCTCGTCTCGTCCAAGGAGAAACCGACCCCGGTGTACTTCTGCCTGCTCACACTCGGATCGATCACGACCGTCGCGTCGGCAGTCCCGGCGTCGTTCCCGACATACGTCGCCGGCAACGGCTGCCAGGCGTGCGCCCCGCCGCTCGAGTACGACCCACTGACCACCGCCCCGCGCTGCGCCGCCGCGGGACCACCACCCGCCGCCAGTCCGGCCGCCACTACCCCAACCACAACCGCGAGCCCAAGAGTCCGCCTCACAAACCCTCCAACCACCTGGGAAAGCCCTTACAAGCAGGCCGACTCTAGGTTCGGAATCCCCCCACCAACACCCCCTACCGGTTCCGGAACTGGTTCCGGAACTTTCCGTCCCCCAGCAGACATGATTTCCTGCGAGACACTTGTGCCGTACGGCGCTCGCGACAGCAAGGAGAGGGTGCGGGATGGACGGCAAGGCGAAGTTGCGGGTCAAAGAGGCTCTGGTCGCGCACCTCGAGGCGCACCTCCGCGCGACGGACGCTGCCGTGGGCCGTGAGGACTCGGCGGCCAGACTCGACCAAGACTCCTCGTTCTCCGTCGACGACCAGTCGCAGTCCGACGAGGCCGGCGACCTGGGCGGACTCTACGAGGAGGTCGCGAAACGGCAGCACAGCAGCGTTGCCCACGCCGAGAGCCTCGACTTCGCCCCAACCAGCGAGATCCGGCCGGGCGCAATCGTCGTACTCGACGACAACCACTACGTCGTCGGCGTGGTCAGCTCACCGTTCGAATGCGACGGAGTCACCTACGAAGGCATGACCACCGACGCACCCCTCTACGCCGCCCTCAAAAACCTCCACCCCGGCGACACCTTCACCTTCGCCGCCACAGAACACCACATCGACTCCGTGACCTGACGCTCCGGTCTCAATGCAGAGCAACTGACAACAGCAGAACAGACGCAGTCCGGGCGTGTACGTCGTGACGCTGCGGAGGTACCGCTACGAGGTCTCCTGCCCGCAGCTCGACCTCGGCCTCGCCCGCTCGGAGCACCACGTCCCCCTGCAGGCACAGCAGCGAGGCGTCTCCAGGGCTCTGGTGTTCGCCAAGAGTCTGCCCGGCATCCAGCGCGATCAACGTCTGCCGCAACCGAGCCCCGGCCCGGCTGTACAACGTCGTCGCACTACGCCCGCTGTCACTCCGCCCAGCCAGCTCCAGGTGAACAGCCGCCAACTCGTCGATCCGCAAGATCTCCATCAGCCGATGGTCGCACCGGACCGACGAAGGCTCCACCCTGCCCCTACGACTGGACCCCGCCGTACGACCGTGGTCTGACGTGCGGTCAGGGCGTGGGTCCGGTTCGTCCCTGATGTGGTGGGGCGTGTGGCGCCGGTGTTGTGTCCGGTGGCGGAACACGACGGGCCGTGCGAGGTGCAGTGGGGGTTCACGCTGGCGGACGACCACGATCTTGTGCTCGGCATCTACGCGACCCAGGAAAGGCCGACGAGGTGGCAGCCGAGGTACGGCGGGTTGCCGGCCGGCCCGTTGTGCTGGCGGAAGGTGCTCCGGGGCGGTTCGACGAACTGGCCGAGCAGTACCGCATCGAGCATCCCTCGACGTAGACCAACTTACAGATCACGCGCGACGGGCGGCAGGAATCGGCGGCGGCCGATTAACGGTCCGATGCCGGACCGCCACCATCGAAGCCAGGCACGCGGGCGACGGACGAGTGCCGTGGCCGGTGGGACCGAGTCGAAGAAGGACTCACGGAACAGCAGCCGACCCTCCGGCGAGACCTTCAGCAGATCGACCGCCTCCCACCACAGCGCCGGCCCCCACGCCGTCGCGCAACATCGGCTGCACGAACCGCACGGAATCATCGAGGAAACCGTCCCACGCATGCGGATCGGGTTTCTCCCAGGCAGTCCGAAACTGCCGGACAACGTTTTCGTGCAGTTCCGCCCAGTCCGTCATGTTCGCTCGGCTTTGCGGACCGAGCGCTCCATCCCGAGGCGCCACAACAACCCGGCTCGAGACGACTTCCGAAGCCGTCCCTCCTCCCGCATCACAGCGAGGAAGTGGTCAGCGAACCCAGCCCGTGGCTCTTGCGCATGCACATCGGCAACACTGCTTCGGGCAATCTCCAGCCGCCGCAACCCAACCACGTCAAGATGCGTGCTCGCGTGCAGCAAATGTGCCTCGGCACCCCAGGACAGCGGTACGGCGACGTTGAAATGAGCCGCGATCGCATCAGCCACATCATCAGCGAGCGCAGCACCCCCACCCGCATCGAGCACGACCCCGCGCGCAACCATCGCCCCATGTACGGCGAAGCAAGCAGCATCCGGACCGGGACGATGCGCGTCGGCAAGCGCGACATCGTGCAGTAGCGCGGCGACATACAACCGCTCGCCGTCGTGCTCGAGCCGATCGAGGTCGGCCAGCATGCACGCCCACAGCCAGGAGCGCATGCTGTGATGCAGCAAGGGCCCAGGCAGTACGGTCCGCGCGAAGTCGGTGACGTGCTGCGCGACGGGCGTGCTCGGCGGAGTTCGATCGGCAGCGAGCACAGCACCACGACCACGACGCCGCGGCGCAAGCTCGCGAACGATCGCCTGCGCGACGAACCGCACCTGATCCCGCAACCCCAGCGCGCCGTTGGTTTCAGCCACCCACTCCGGCGAACCTATCGCTGCCATCGCGCCAACCCTTCTCTAGCAACAAGCTGAGGCTGGTCTTTCTTCTTATAATCATTGCAAGAAGTGTCCGCACCCTAGCACCGGCGATTGCCCCCCGCAATGTCAGTCGCGTTCGACTAGGAGGCCGCGGGCGAAGGCATCCGTCGCCGTCCGGAGCAGGCGCTTCAGCTGCCTCGGGTTGCGCTGCAGGCGATCCTGCCGCCAGGCCAGGCTGATGATCCCGTTCCACGAGGACCACAGCACCGTCGCCAGCTCTTGGGCGTTGACCTTGCGGATCGTGCCGGCCTTGATACCGCGCTTGATCGCGTCGACCATCCGCCGGTTCTGCTCGTCCACCGAGTCCGCCAACCGGTCCGCGAGCTCCTGCCCCGCGGCATAACTCCCGGGCTCCCCCGGAAACGCCAGCATTCGGAAATACTCAGGATTGGCCAGATAGAACGCGAGATACTCATCCGCCGCGGCGTACAACTGCTCGACCGGCCCGCGGCCCTCGACGTACGCGAGATCCATGAACTGCCGATCCACGACAACTGCCCGCTCCGCCAAAGCGGCGTACAGCCCGGCCTTCGACCCGAAGTGGTTGTAAACCGATCCGACCGCAACACCAGCAGTGGCGGCGATCTCCTCGACCGTGACGTCGGCGACGGCCCGAGCCGCGAACAGCTCTTCCGCAGCACTCAACAACGCGTCGATCGTCCGCTGCGCCCGTGGATCCACCATCCTGCAACCATTACACAAACGACCTTCGAAGCAGGTCAGCGGTCCGGCAAGTTGAGTCGCTTCAGTCGCTCGTACGCCCCGAGGATGTGCTTGTCGATCCCGTCCTGCGCAGCTTGCGGATCCCCCAGGGCCAAGGCGTCGCGCAGCTCCTTGTGTTCGCTGTAGCCGACCTCGAGGAAATCCGGGAAACTGGCGTTCCGGGCGCGCAGGAAAACGGTCACCTGCCCGCGGATGGATTCCCAGACGCGCTGCACCCGGCCGTGGTCGCAGTACGCGTAGATGATGTCGTGGAACTGCAGGTCCAGCCGTACGGCGTCTTCCGGATCGATCTTGGTGTCGACGCTCTTCATCTGCTCCAGGACCGCGTCCATCTCGGCGAATCCCGCGCCCTGCATCCGGGTGCACGCACGGCCGGCGGCCAGTCGTTCGATCGCGCCGCGGAGAGTGTGCACCTCCTCGACGTCGGTCCTGGTCAAGGTGCTGACGAAAGCCCCGCGGTGCCGCCGGAGCTCGACGTGGCCCTCTTCCTCGAGCCGGGCCAGCGCCTGCCGGATCGGCCCGCGGCTGACCTTGAGCGCGTCGGCCAGCTCGGTCTCCTTGAGATGCTGGCCCGGCTGGAACCGGCCGCCCGTGATCATTTCCCGGAGCACGTCGGTCACCAGATCACCGAGAGCGCGCTGCGACGGCAGCGGGGACACGACATCGTCGGGGATCAAGCCGACCACCTCCTCAAGCCAGTTACCGCCCGTAATCCGGAGCAGGGAACGACTCTAGCCCCTGGCCGGTCCCTCTGTAGATTGTAAACAGTTACTCATTGACAGTAAACGAAGTGCCGAGCAGACTCGGAACCTCCCGTGAGGCAGAGAGAGGTCTCGACGCTGATGACCACTGACACAGCGGTTCACACCGGACGCAGCGCCCTCGGCCCGTTCCCGCCCGCCGCTCCCCGGAATCCCGAGGCACCGCACGTCACCACGGCGACGATCGAGGTCGACGCCGCGGAGATCGAGGGTCCGCTGACGCGGATCTGGGAGAGCTTCGGGTACGACGAGTTCAACTGGACGTACACGCCCACCGGAAAACGCCTGCTGCAGACCTTCGCCGACTTCTCCGGCGCCGGCTACTTCGTCCGGCCGCACTACATGTACTGCTCCGGCAGTGGATTCGGCATCCCGCACTGGAGTTCCGGCAACGTCTACCACGAAGACGCCGACGGAAATCCGTATTACGACTTCACGCTGCTGGACCAGGCGTACGACGCGATCGTCGGCGCCGGACACCACCTACTGGTGGAGCTCGGCTTCACCCCGCGCGACCTGCTGCCACCCGAGGCCGCCGAGCTGACCGTCGTACCGAGTCCGACTGCCTACACCAACTACGAGGCAGGCGCCTGGGGGTATCCGCCCAAGGACTACGCCAAGTGGGCGGGCCTGATCGGCGCCACCGTTCAGCACTGCATCGAGCGCTACGGCGAAGCCGAGGTGAAGACCTGGCTCTGGGAGCTGTGGAACGAGCCGGACATCTCCTACTGGCGCGGCACTCTCGATCAGTACAACGAGCTCTACACCGCGACGGCGCAGGCGATCCGGGCCGTGCTGCCCGAGGCCAAGGTCGGCGGACCGGCCGTCACCAGCGGCGGACTGAACTTCATGCGCGGCTTCCTGGACTACACGTCGCAGCGTGACGAGCCGCTGGACTTCATCTCCTACCACACCAAGGGCTGCCATTTCCCGACCCGCGACTACAAGCCGTTCGCCGAGCCGGCGGCCGAGCAGCTCAGCCCGTCGTCGACGAAGATGCTGTACGACCTGCGCGAGTTCAACCGCCTGATCGGTTCGTACCCGGCGTACGCCGAGCTTCCGGTGATCGTCGACGAGTGCGATGCGGCGGTGCCGGCGCACTTCGGACGCTACGACAACCGCAACTACAGCTTCCAGAACACCGAGTACTACCCGGTCTTCCAGGCAAAGCTGATGAAGAAGATCCTCGACCTGAACGCGACCGAGCCGGCCCAGGTCGCGTACGCCACCTCGTGGAGCTTCTACTTCGAGGCCGAACGCTACTTCGAAGGCACGCGGTCCTTCCTGACGGCTGGTGGCGTCGAGAAGCCGTTCCTCAACGCGTATCGGATGCTGTCGCTACTCGGCCCGGACCGTCTGAGCACGACCTCGGACGCGGCCTGGCAGGTCGGCGAACTCGAGCACACCGACGGCAGCAGCATGCCCGAGGAAGTCGATGCCCTCGCCTCCCGCGCCAAGGACGGGAGCGTCGCCGTACTGGTCTGGCGGCACATCGATGATCAGTACCAGACCAGCGACGACCAGACACCGGTGAGCGTGACCGTACGCAACCTGTCGGCTGGCTCCTACCGGTTGCGGCATCTGCGCATCGACGCCGACCACAGCAATGCGTTCACCGTCTGGCAACAGCTCGGCTCACCCCAGGACCCGACCGCCGAAGAGCTGGCCACGATCAAGAGCCGGCAGGGTCTCGAGGAGTTCGAAGCGGAACGCAGCCTCACAGTTGACGGAGAGGTCTCGCTCGAGGTCTCGCTTCCGTTGCCGTCGGCATCGTTGCTGATCCTCGAACCGAGCAGCTGATCGCGATGATCACACTGAACAACGGCGTACAGGTTCCTCAGCGCGGCTTCGGCGTCTTCCAGGTCCCGCCGAGCGACACGCAGCGCGTCGTCGAGCAGGCGATCGAGATCGGGTACCGCCACATCGACACCGCGGCGGCGTACAACAACGAGGTCGGTGTGGGCGCCGCCGTACGGGCCAGCGGTCTCCCGCGCGACGAACTGTTCGTCACCACCAAGCTGCGCAATGGAGAGCACGGTTACGAGTCGGCATTGACGGCGTACGCCGAAACGCTGCAGCGCCTCGGCCTGGACTATGCCGACCTGTATCTCCTGCACTGGCCCAATCCGACTGTAGATCGCTATGTCGACAGTTGGCGTGCGCTGGAACGGATCTACACCGACGGGCGGGTACGGGCGATTGGTGTGTCCAACTTCCTGCCCGAACACCTGGACCGATTGGCCAAGGAGAGCGAGATCGTCCCGGCGATCGACCAGATCGAGCTGCATCCGAGTTATCAGCAACGCGACCTGACCGAGCTGTGCCGCGAGCGGTCGATCGCGATCGCGGCGTACTCACCGCTCGGTCAGGGGCACGACCTCGCTCTTCCAGTACTGGCGTCGATCGCCGAGGCTCATCACGTGACGCCGGCCCAGGTCGTGCTCCGTTGGCACCTGCACCAAGGGCATCTCGTCATTCCCAAGTCGGTCTCTCCCGAGCGGATCCGCGCGAACTTCGAGCTCGGCGGCTTCGAGCTGACCGATGACGAGATCGCGTCGATCACCGCACTGGAGAATGACCACCGGATCGGCAACGATCCCCGCACGTTCGCGCTCAGCCAGATCAGGTAGCCGGGCCATGACGAGCAGATCTGTGCGATTCAGGACGACCTGGATCTGGATCTTCCTGGTGCCGACAGTCGTGCTGTACGGCGTCTACACCATCTACCCGATCATCGCGAGCTACTGGTACTCGCTGGTCGAGTGGAACGGTTTCGACGCCGACCAGAAGTTCGTTGGCCTGAGCAACTACCGCGAGGTCTTCGCCGATCCGCTGTTCTGGAACTCGTTCAAGGTCACGTTGTTCTTCATGCTCCTGGTGGTGCCGGCGCGGGTGCTTCTCACGTTGCTGCTGGCAATGGTCCTCAACTCGCCGAAGCTGCCACTGATCGGCCTCCTGCGATCGGCGTTCTTCATCCCCGTGGTGACCACAACGGCGATCATCGGCGTGGTGATGCGCTTCATCCTGGACCCGGCCAGCGGACCGATCAGCACAGCGTTGACGAAGCTCGGTTTCGGCGGGGTGGATTTCCTGGGTGATCAGCACCTGGCCCTGCCGACGGCGGCCGTGCTGTATGTGTGGAAGTTCTTCGGCGTCACGATGATCTACTGGCTCGCGGCGCTGCAGACCATCCCGTACGAGTTGTACGAGGCCGCCCGCATCGACGGCGCGGGCACCGGGCAACTCTTCCGGCACATCACGCTGCCGATGCTCAAGCCGTTCCTGATCATCATCACCGTGCTGACGGTCGAGGAGACCTTCCACAACTTCGACCTGATGTACACGCTGACCGGCGGCGGTCCGTACTTCCACACCGAGATCATCGAGATCTACATCTACCGCTGGGCCTTCGCCGCCTCGATCCCCCAACTCGGGCACGCCTCCGCGGCCGCGGTGATCTTCGGTCTGCTGGTCGCCGTCGTCGGAGCCCTTCAGTTGTGGGGCGTGTACGCCGGTCGCCGGCTGAGAGGAGACCAGCGATGACAGCGCAAGTCGTCGTACGCACGGATCGGCAACGGCGCCTGTTGCGCCGGGTGCCCTGGTGGATCGCCGCGCTCTTCCTGGTGGGTATCGCGGTGCTCTGGATCTTCCCGTTCCTGTGGATGCTGTCGGCATCGCTCAAGGACAACATGGAGATGTTCACCGGTGGTCTGAAGCTGTGGCCTTCGACGTTCGTCTGGGACAACTACTCGCGGGCGTGGAACGACGCACACTTCGGCCGGTACCTGATCAACACCGTAGTCACCACAGTCGTCACCGTCGTGATCGTCACCATCCGCTGCGCGACCGCCGGGTATGTCCTGGCCCGTTACCGATTCCGCGGATCCAAGCTCTTCCTCGGCGTACTGATCGCGACGCTCTTCGTCCCCACCGGCTACACGATCATCCCGGTGGTCAAGATCTCGATGCAGCTGCACCTGATCGACTCGCTGGGCGGATTGATCCTGGCGCTCAGCGGCGGGGCGTACGTGTCGGCAATTCTCTTGTACTACGGATATTTCCGGCAGATCCCCCGCGAGCTGGAGGAGGCCGCGGTCGTCGACGGCGCCGGGTTCGTTCGCACCTTCTTCTCGGTGATGCTGCCGCTGGCGATGCCGGTCACGGCGACCGTCGCGGTGCTCACCTTCATCACGACCTGGAACGCCTTCTTCCTGCCGCTGGTGTTCACGTTCAGCCGGCCCGATCTCCGGACGGTGAGCGTCGGCATGCAGGCGTTCGTCGGCGAGACCGCGACCGACTGGTCCGGCATGGCCGCGGCCGGGGTGATCTCGATCGTCCCGGTGGTCGTGCTCTTCATCTTCCTGCAGCGCTACTTCGTCGAGGGAATCTCCGGAGCAGTCAAGTCCTAAGGAGTGGAAATGACCGGGATGACACGTCGCAGTCTGCTCGGGGCATCCGTACTCGCCGCCGTCGGCGCCGCGACCGGATGCAGTGACTCGAGCTCTCAGACCGGAAGCACGAGCGGGGGTGCCACCGGAACACTGGACTGGTGGGACCACTTCAGCTCGTTCAAGCGCCTCAACGACGACTGGGCCAAGACCCAATCGCCGTCTTTGAAGACCAACGTCGCCCATACGTACTACGACGCGTCCAAGGCGACCCAGGCGTTCCAGCTGGCGCATCAGGCCAACAAGATGCCGGACGTCTACTCGAACGTGATCGGGCTCCCGTTGCCTGCCCTGGTGAGCGGCAAATGGGTGCATGAGGTCACGATTCCGGCGGACATCCAGGCCAAGCTGCCCAAGGACGCGTTCACCGAGGGCATCACGCGGCTGGACGGCAAGCTCTACGGGTTCCCGATGTTCAGCTTCCGGCAGAGCTCGACGCTGGTATGGGTGAACAAGGACCACTGGTCGAAGGCAGGGCTCGATCCGAACAACGTGCCCAAGGACTACGCGGCGTTCAAGGACGCGTTGGGGAAGCTGAAGTCGGCCGGGATCCAGCCGCTCACGTTGGCGATCGGTGCGGACGGCGGGCGCATCCGTGATCAGGTCGATGACATGGCGCAGACGGCCGGCTTCCCCGGGTACCAAGGTCTGCAGTTCACCACCGGCGAGTACGCGTATCACCACGACGCCTACGTCACGGTGATCGAGTTCTTGAAGCAGCTGAACGACGACAAGTTGATCATGCCGGGCTCGAACAACTTCGGTGTCGTCGACGCCCGGACCCGGTACGCCTCCGGGGCGGTCGGGACGTTCATCGACGGCATCTGGTGTGCCGGTGGGTCCAAGGCGCTGGCGCCGACGATCGTCGACAAGCTCGCGTCCGGTCAGATCCTGGTGCCGACGTCCGGTACGAATCCTTGGTGCTACCGCGGCAAGCCTGCTGCGACGTACTTCGTTTCCGCGGACAGCAAGAATCCCGACGCGGCCGGAAAGCTGATCGCGTCCTTCATGTCCGACGACTACCAGAAGGGGATGATCGAGGCGATGGATCAGCCGCCGCTGAACCTTGATCTGGTCGCGTCGTCGAACGCGGTCGACGCGTACAAGAAGGGCGTCGAGTTCTGCAAGGAAAACGTGTTCCTGATGCCCCAGGCGATCGTGAAGAACCCTGCTGTGGCTCGTGTCGACGCGCTCCGCAAGCCGGTGACGCCGCACGTCGGCAACATCGTCCAGGGCTATCTGGGCGGATCGATCAAGGACCTCAAGGCCGAACTGAAGAAGCTGAGCGACGCCACCACCGCTGACCGAGCCCAGGCGCTCCAGAAGGCGAAAGCGGCCGGAGCCAAGGTGTCAGAGTCCGACTACGTCTTCGCCGACTGGAAGCCAGGCCAGGACTACGGAGCCGCCAAGTGACCGCCGACCACGCTCCGGTTGAGACAGGCCCACGCACTGCGGTCGTGACCGGCGCGGCATCTCCACGCGGGATCGGCCGCGCCACAGCCCTCCTCCTCGCGTCACAGGGCTGGAACATCGGCATCCTCGACATCGACGCTGTCGGCGGCAAGGCACTCGCCGCGGAGATCACCGCGAAGCACAACGTCACGGCGTACGCCGTTGCTGCCGACGTCTCGGACGAAGCCCAGGTCCGTACGGCGATCGACGAACTCGAGGCCGCCCTACCTCCGCTAGCAGCGCTAGCGAACATCGCCGGCGTCAGCTCCCCGGTCCCCTACCTAGAGCTGACCTCCGACGAGTGGCACCGCGTCATCAACACCAACCTGAACGGCGTCCACTACGTCACCCGGCGGGTCGCCGAGAGCATGGTGAGGCATGGCTACGGCCGCATCGTCAGCATCTCCTCCACGTCCGCCCAACGAGGCGGCGGCACCTACAGCAAAACGCCGTACTCGGTAGCCAAAGCCGGCGTCATCGGCCTGACCCGAGCCCTGGCCCGAGAGCTTGGCCCACATGGCATCACTGTCAACGCCATAGCCCCCGGCCCCATAGCCACCGAAATCATGGGCGGCCCTCTGACGCCCGAACGCCGAGCAGCCCTGACCGCCGACCTCCTGGTAGACCGCGTAGGCGAACCCCAGGACGTAGCCTCCGCAATAGCCTTCCTACTCTCCGAACCCTCCAGCTACATCACCGGCCAAACCCTCAACGTCGACGGCGGCCTCTACATGCACTGACCCTGCGTGGCCGGCTAGGCGTCTTCCCAGGCCAGGGAGCTGATGCGCCAGCCGGCCGGCGTACGGACGAACTGGGTGGTCTTGTGGCCGCCGCCCTCGAACCGCTCGCCGTTCTGGACGCCGGACTTGCGGTACTCGCTGAACCGGTGCGCGATCGACCCGTAGATCTCGGTCCGCTCGCTGACTTCCCACTCGGAGAACTCGGTCAACGTCCCGTCGGTGAGGATCCGCCGCCGGGGCGCGACGAAGGATTCGAGGTCGTAGACGACCGACTGGTCCCCGGTCTGGCGGATGATCGTTCCCCTGGGGATGAACACCTCGTGGATGCGGTCGGTGCGGGGCGGGCCGTCGGTGTTGGTGAAGGCGCTGAAGAACAGGCGCATCAACTCGTCGAGCTCGGCCTTGACGGCGTCGGGCTCGGGGCGGCTCTGATCGGCGGACATCGCACTCCGTTCACGTGGTCAGGTGTTGTCAGGTCTCGTTGCGGAGGGCCTCGAGCCACAGTGCGATCATCCAATGCCCTCTGCAACTTCTTTATAACCGGCCTCCAGACCATTGTCTGGGAAATCGATTTCTGCGACACTCCGTCGCGTAGCAGCGTTGTAGACCTACGCGTCAAGGAGCATCGACATGCGTCAACGGAGACTCAGGATCGTCGCAGCAACAGCCGTAGCCGCGTTGATCGCCCTCGCGGGCTGCAGTTCGAACTCCGGCTCCTCGGGGAGCTCCGGAGGTAGCGGAGGGCCGGCCGAGATCACCTTCTGGCAGTCGCAGTTCGAGCCGTACCAGCAGAAATGGTTCAAGACCTACGTCGACAAGTTCAACGCGTCGCAGACCGACGTGAAGGTCAAGTACCAGGTCGTCCCCGGTGACACGTGGCAACAGAAGCTCAAGGCCGCACAGGCCGCCGGTACGCAACCCGACGTCGCGACGACGAACTACGGGAGCATCCCCGCCGGCGTCGCGAACGGTCAGTTCGCAGAGCTCGACGGGCTCATGCCGGACAAGGCGTGGAGCGACATCAAATCCAACGTCGGCGGGTTCGTCCAGGTCGGCGGCAAGCACTACGCGTACCCGATGCTCGTCGAGCCGTCGACCGTCCTCTACTACCGCACCGACCTCGTCAAGGCCGCCGGTCTCGACCCGAATGCGCCGCCCAAGACCTGGGACGAACTGCTCACGTGGGCCGAGAAGCTGACGAAGGGCAAGGTCAAGGGCATGACGATCGCCTCCGTCGCGCCCGACCTCGGCTGGTCGAGCTGGGGCCTGCAGTACAACGCGTGCGGCCACCTGCCGATCAACGACGACTGGTCTGCCGCCAACGCGAAGGACCCCTGCTACACGAAGCTCTTCGAGTTCTACCAGACCCTGTTCCAGAAGGGCTGGATCCCGCAGCAGCCGAAGGTCGGTTACCCCGACGCGACGCCGTACGGCCAAGGCCAGGTCGCGATGATGGCGAACGGCTCGTGGGCGGTCGGCCAGCTCAAACAGAGCTTCCCGGCGATGATCAAGAACACCGCGGTCGCCCCGTTCCCGTCCGTCGACGGCGATCCGAGCAAGCCGACGGCGACGCTCGGCGGCTGGACGCTCACGGTCGACGCCAAGTCGAAGCACAAGGAGGCGGCGGCGAAGTTCATCGAGTACCTGCTCGCGGGTGACCCGGCGATCATGGCCGACTTCTTCAGGCAGAGCGGCTTCTCGAAGTACACCGTCCGCACGTCCGTCGACCAGGCGCTCGCCAACGACCCGGCCGCCACGTCCGACCCGTTCATGAAGGTCATCACCGACAAGGTCGTCGCGACCGGGAAGGCCGAGCCGGCGTACCCGTTCGACATCTCCCTCGCCTTCGCGACGGCGATCGAGTCCGTGATGAAGGGCAAGTCCGACATCCCGGCCGCCACCCAGAAGGCGAGCGACGCGATCGACCGCGTCATCAAGCAACAGCGCCTCAAGGGCACAGCACCGAAGGGCTGACAGGTATGTCCATGATCGACACGTCGACCCCGACCATCGAGGCGACCGAACCAAGCGGTACGCCGTCCCGGCCGCGCGGGCGCCGTACGAGATTGACCGAGGAGGTACCACGGCACCTGCGCGCGCACCTCACGGCGTACCTGATGATCACGCCGATGGTCGTACTGCTCGGCATCTTCGTCATCTGGCCGCTCGTCTACGCGTTCTATCTGAGCTTCTTCGAGATCAGCTTCTACAAGGACGCCGAGTTCGTCGGGTTCGACTTCTACAAGTTCGTGCTCACCGACCCGGAGTTCTACGAGTCGCTCATGGTCGGCCTCAAACTCGCGCTGATGGTCGTGCCAACGATCCTGGTGCTCGCCCTGCTCCTCGCGAGCTTCCTCGCGACGCTGTCGAAGCGGATGGCGGCGTTCATGAAAACGACCGTCTACGTGCCGGCCGTCGTCTCGAGTGTCGTCGCGGCGATCATCTTCGTCTTCATCTATCAGGACGAGGGCTTCGCGAACTGGTTCATCGGGCTGTTCGGCCAAGGCCCGCTCGCATGGCTCAACACGGCATCGACCGCGCTGCCGGCCGTGGCGGTCCCCGCGATCTGGCTCGGCTTCGGCGTCTCGACCCTGATCATGCTCGCCGGCATCCTCGACATCCCCGAGAGCTACGTCGAGTCGGCGAGGCTCGACGGCGCGAACTTCTGGCAGCGCACCCGCTACATCACGATCCCGTCGCTGCGCAACGTCATCCTCTTCCTGCTCGTCTCCGGCCTGACGTTGACGATCCAGGAGTTCCAGCTTCCGCTCGTGATGACGAACGGCGGCCCCGTCAACGCGACGAACACGCCGAACCTCTACATCTTCAACAGCTTCCGCGACGCCACGCCGTACGCGACGAGTTACTCCCTGACCGCGGCGCTGCTGCTCTTCCTCGTCATCGGCACCATCTCGCTCATCATCTTCCGGGTCGTCAGCTCCGAGAAGTCGTCGGACGCCTGAGTCGGCGTCACCGAAAGGACCTCCGATGAACCGCTCGTGGTACGCGCCGCGCCGGCTCCTGTCCTACCTGCTCGTCGCCGGCATCGCCGTGACCTCGCTCTTTCCGCTCGCGTGGATGGCGATCTCCGGCTTCAAGGGCCAGAACGAGGTACTGCGCACCCCGTTCCAGTTCTTCCCCGACGTCTGGCGGCTCGACAACTACCGCCTGATCCTCGAGGACCCGCCGTTCGTCCGCGCCATGGTCATCACCTTCGTCGGCGCCGTCATCTTCACCGTCGCGAGCCTGGTGGTGAACTCGATGGCGGCCTACGCCTTCGCCCGCCTCGACTTCGCCGGAAAGCGGCTGTGGTGGCTGGTCTGCATCACGCCGATGTTCGTCCCCGCGATGGCGATCCTGCTGACATCGTTCGTCGTCGTGAGCAAACTCGGCATGCTCGACACCCTGGCGGTGCTCATCATCCCCGGCGTCGCATCGAGCGCCCAGATGTTCTTCCTGCGGCAGTTCTACCTCAATATGCCGGCCGCGGTAGAGGAAGCCGCACTCATCGACGGCGCGACCCGCTGGCAGATCTTCCTGCAGATCTTCGTGCCGCAGTCCCTCGGCCCGTTCGTCGTCGTCGGCATCGCCTCGTTCCTCGGCTACTGGAACTCGTACGTCTGGCCGGTCCTCGTCATCTCGAACCCCGACCTGACCCAGATCATGCAATACCTAGCAACGTTCCGCTCAGCCCGCGGCAACGAGTGGGGCATGCTAATGGCCGGCTCAACCCTGGCAGCCCTCCCAACAATCCTCCTCGTCCTAATCTTCCAACGCTACATAGTCAACGGCGTCCGCCTCGCCGGCATCAAGTAGCCCCCACCCACCACGCAGCCGACTCGCGATCCACCGCCGAGGCGCCTACTCGGCCGGCGGTTGTGTCTTCTCGGTTATGTGCTCCGCACGCTTGGCGGCGATGCGGGCGCGTGACTGCTCAGCCCGAATGCGTTCCTTCGCGTCCACCTCGTCAAGGGTCACGGCGTCGATCTGAGACGGCGCTTGCGCGAGCCGATCAGCGATGCCACGGAAGGGCAACGAGCCGCCGTAGAACTCGATCTCACGGTGACCGGGCCAGATCTCGCCACCCCGCTCGAACAGCTGCACCATCGGTTCGTAGGGGTCCTCAAACGTCGGGAAGCGTTCCTTCGTCTGGTCGCCTAGCGACGCCCAGCGGAACATGTCCGTGACCACCTTCGTCGACATCGTGCCCAACCGATGCCCAGTGCCGGCCTCGAGTCGCTGCATCCAGACCGGATCGGTCTCTACCGCTGGATCAAACGTCGCGGCCAGGTCGAAGAATGGCCACTGTTCGGGCACGGCCAGGGCGTCAGCCCAGACTGCCATTCGGCGGAGGTACTCAGCTGCCAGCCGCCCGCGCGACGCGGCGCGCCGCAACGCGGCGGCGTCATCGTCCCAGTTCGCCGCAACCAGGCGCGACAAGAGCCTCTCGCACGCCGCAATATCAGTCACAAGCCGAGCCCCTTCTTCGCTACACGAACCACTTCGTCCAGATTCGACAGATCTTCCGCCACCCGAAGATCACCTCTCGGCAAACCCAATGGATCGTCCCAGAGTCTCAGCAGATCCTTCGGTCTCGATTGTGCGCTCAGCGGTGCCATGTTGTGGGCAGACGGATATTCCCTTGAGATCCTGGACATCCCGTCGTCGGTCCAGGCCTCTGGATGCGCCGACTTGTAAGGCACCCCGGCCTGCATCAGCTTTGATTCGACGTACTCGTGCGCCAGCAGTGACCGGAATTCCAGACGCTGGTCGTCAGTCAAGTCGTCGCCTGAGGCGACACGCTCCCACAGGTCGCCAAACTCAGCGAACGGCGTGAAGTAGCCATGCCTGACCTCACCCGGACCGAGTGCCACATCGTGCTGGCGCTGGAACAGGTGTTGTTTCGCCTCTTCGATGACCTCGCGCGGCAATCCGCTGCTCTCTGCAAGGGCGTCCACATCGTCGGCTTCCCGGATACGGCGGTACTGGTCCATCTCCTTCGGAGTGGCATCTTCGACGAACTCGTGCCCCAGCTCGGCCATCTCGTGCATGCCAGTGGAATCGAGGCCAGCGGCAACGTCGTCCGTTTCGAACGAAGCGCTCTCATCAGGCAGAACGCTGTTGGTGGCTGGCTCCTGACCCGTAGTCCCGGCATCCTCGTTGTCGGTGGGCGACCGGTCAGAAGGAGGCGAATCAGCAACCGGCTCATCGCCGGTTTCGTCGGCAAGACGTGACGCCGACGCGCTGCTATCGTCCGCCGGCAACGCGCCGCTCGCTCCTTCGTCACGCAAGTCCGTGTCTGACGTTGACCGGGCTTCCTCAGGCGACTCAATCAGACTGGGGGCATCCGCGTCGTGGGAGGTCGACTCGGCTTCGTCGTTGGGCGGGCTGAGGTATTGGAGACGGGCCAAGGTGTCGTCGTGAAGCATGTGGGCCCGAAGCTCTGGTGAGTAGGAGGCGAATGGGTCCTCCGGCTCGGGCCGATCATCGACGGGCTTCCTCGCTGGAGCGGAGGGTGCATCGCCCGGCTGTCGGTCGACCGACGCGTCATCGTCCTGGTCCAGCTTCTCGCGAGCAGTCAATGGCTGCGAGGGCCGAGGGTCCGCGATCTTGTGTTCGTCACCTGAGTCGGTCTCGGATGGCTGCATTTCCCCCGGCCGAGGCTGCGCGGACGCGGGCGACACCTCCTGCCTGCTCGATGGACCCACGGACGCGTCATCGGCGGAGCGCTCGTCGATCCTGTCAACGCGCTGCTCCTTGTCAACGGCAGTCGACGATGCGCGCGCGTACCCCGGCCAGTACATCTCGTCGAGGCGCTGCTCGAGCTTCTCGCGGGCAGTCAACGGTCGCGATGCCTCGTTGTCGGCGGCGTTTCGCTAGCTGGCGTCGGACGATCCGCGTGATCTGCTGGCCGGTCACGTGGATTCCGATCAGCGGACCTCGGCGACTCGTTCTCACCATTGCCGACCTCACCACCAGGTCGACCGGCACCGTCGCCTGGCACATTGCCCTCACCTGGGCCGTCACCGCGACGACGGCTCAGCTCAGACACGCGATCTCCCGTCCGCCGTCGACGCAGTCAGAACCAGATGTAGCAACGCCGTCACAAAGAGTACCGTCACGGTGCAAGTGAGCACCCAGCGCTGGACAGGCGCCGATCACGTGGTCCCAACGCCACGATCCGGCAAGGCACGGGCGCGGACCTAGCAGGGTTGGTCGCCGTACGGCCGAAAAGAGCCGGTGAGGGGACTCGAACCCCTAACGCCCGCTTTACCGGGCCATGCCTGTCGTCATACCGCATCACTACCTGAAAGTTGCCGTTGACCTGCTTACTCTCCAATGGAAAGTAAGCAGGTCTTCGCGACTGTGCTCGGTATGTTTCGTTCAATCCGGTGAGTAAAACGGTGAGCTGCCGTGGGCATGAAGCGGCTTGGGCTGAGGCGATCGGGCACACAAGAGACACCCCCGCGGGATGGAGGGCTGTTTCACGGACGGCACCTCCACCCGGACACCGTCATGGACCGACTCCGCGACCTCGGCATCAACCTGCTCGGGGCACGCAACCGAGCAATCGGTGAACTCGTGCTCGAGGTTCCACCCTCACTTGTTGCCGAAGCCCTCGGCTACAGCCCAAGGTCGCCTTCCTCCACGCAGACAATGCCGCCGAGCCCCTGGGCCCGCTATGCCGGCCGGTCCATCAAGACTCCCTGACCAGCACGCTTGAGCGTCACACGATGAGTTGCCAGTGGCAACTAGCCTCCCAGCCGGTGCTGCCGGTACTGCGCCCACCGCAGAGGCCGTCCACCCGCAGCCACCGCCTTCCGACCGACCTTCAATGCAGGAACACGCCCGCTCTTGATACGCAGAGCACGGTCGGGTCAGTCACTGGCCCCAGCTTGAGGGGCCTCTAGGCGGTAGTGAGCCAGCAGCGCACCGGTAGGGGTGCGGACTGCGTCGACCATGTCGAGCTTCTGCAGTGCATCGTCGCTGTCGAAGAGCCGGCGGCCGGATGCGGCGATGGTGGGCGCGATGACGAGCCGCAGCTCGTCGACTAGCCGGGCTCGCAGCAGTGAACGCGCCAGGTCGATGCTGCCGTGGATGCCGATGTCCTTTCCGGGGCGCTCCTTCAAGTCGGCCACATAGGCCGCCGCGGGGCTACTGACTGGTGTCGAGTTGGCCCATTCCTTCGTCAATGGGCTCGAGGTGAAAATGTGCTTCTCGGTGCGGTTGATGAAGCTGGCGAACGGCTCGAAGTCGGATGTGGGCCAATAGTCGACCCAGTACTCATAGGTGCGCCTGCCCATCAGCACGGCATCCTGGTCGCCGATGATCTGGCCCAGGTTCTCAAAGATGGCGTCGTCGGTGTCGAAGAGCCAGTCACCGGGCTCCTCCGCTACCCCATCCAGCGACATCAATTGGTACAGCACGACCTTGCGCATAGGGCACATCTCCTCAGATTCTCTTATTGGGTGGGTTGACGACTGGCGAGGCCGTCGAAACTCATCGATCGTTTTGGCGAGCGTTTCTCGGTCCCACGGAACGGTGGGGATGCCGCGGGTCACTACCAGGGTCGCCGTGCGGCGCTGCAATGTTGGTCCGAACCAACATAGCAAGTGTTGGCCGCACCCACAACGCCGATGAGGTTCGACGACACCTTGTTCTTGTCTATTACGCGCTCCTTTGTTGAGCATGCCAATATTGGCGGCGCCGACTTAGCAAGTGTTGGTGACGCCCGCAAGCGCGATAGTGTGCGGTCATGCCCGTCCACCATGACCGCACGGGGCGGACGCCCCATCGGATAACTGGGCGTCCGACCTGGCTGCTGAGCCGCGCCTTCGCTCGGTCGGCGTCGCTGATGTCGGCCGGCTTCGAATCCGGGGGAGAAGGGCTACGCAGCTATCACTACCGACTCCTGGCGGCGCTGGACGAGTGGGGTCCTGCCAGCCAGGCAGACCTCGGCAGAGAAACGGGGATCGACCGCAGTGACGTCACGGCTGCCCTCGGCGAGCTCGAGTCTCGTGGCCTGGTCGACCGGAAGGTCAACCCCGCCCACAGGCGGCGCAACATCGTCACACTCACCTCAGACGGCGAGCGGATGCTGGCGAGGCTGGACCAGGTCATCGACGGGATCCAGGAGGCGGTGCTGGAACCGCTCACGCCGGCCCAACGACGCCAGTTGGTGAATCTGCTGTCGAAGCTGGGCTAGCAGAAGCGCTCGTCCGCAGGCCGACCGGGCGATCGCCGTCGGGCATGGCGGGGGGAGCTACCCGGTCCTGGTCGAGGAGTTCAGAAAGGACCAGAGGGGTGCGCCCATGATCGACGACAACACCGACTCCATTACTCAACTGGTGACCACCTACATCTCGATCTGGAACGAGCGCGACCCGCAGGCCCGCGGGGCCATCGGCGCCGACGTGTTGAGCACGGACGCGGAGTACGTGGACCCCAACACCTCGGTTGAGGGCAGGTCAGCGATCGATACCTACATCGGCGGATGGCAGCAACAGTTCGCCGGTATGGCCTTTGTCCTCGGTGACGTACGCAGCCATCACCACGTCGCACACTTCTACTGGAGCTTCGGCCCGCCGGGCGGCCCGCCGGTCGCCAACGGCTGGGACGTCGTGGTGATCCACGACGGCCTCATCAGCAAGGTCTACGGCTTCTTCAGTTAGACAGGCACCTGACCGCGGACTGACTGACTGAATATCGCTGCGTCCCTGACCGGATCTGAAGCTGCCCACGAATCGACGTAGCGCCAGGCAGCAGCAGACTCCGGCCAAATTTCAGCCGTCGGTGGCGACGTTGTAGTGGACCAGCAACGAGCCGCAAGGGCTGCCATTGCTCTGGGACCACATGTTGTCGGCCGCGTGGTCATTCGGGCTCTCGTCGGGCGCTGGCCGTGCCTCAGCAGCGCCAGTGGCGCCGAACACCGTGTCGATCGCTCGCTTCGTGCGCTCTGAACTGCCATCCATTAGATGTGTGTAGGTGCGCAGGGTGAACCCGGGATCGGCGTGGCCGAGGTACTCGCTGGGCTGTATCGAGTGCCGTCCTTCACCCATCGTTGGTGGTGGTGACGCTGTCAACTTCGGGGAGCCGCGTGTCGCCCGCCGAGCTGGGCACCATGCGCGCCACTGCGTCGGGCATGCCGCCGATGGTGAACACACGAACCATGGAGCCGAGCGTGACCGCGGCTGCCGAGGCGATCGATGGGACCTTGTCTGGCACAGGGATCCTGTGGTGGCCCGCGTCCAGGTGGTCGTCCCAGATGACCATCGTCGTGCTGGTTGGCTCTGGAGGGGTCCAGGACGTGGCCCACCATGCCTCGACTGTGACGTGGGTGGCCTCGTCCAGGTCGATCAGGATTGCGCGGGTGTCGTCGTCGTAGGTGATGGCGGCACTGTCGTCTGGCGTGGCGGCGGCCTGGACTTGGGCTGCGATGACCCCGGCGATGCCGAAGATCCCTTGGATGAATGTGACTCCTGGGTTGCGAGCGGTGATCTCGTCGTGGAGCCGCTGCTTCGTGTCGGGCGGGACCATGCCGCCGAAGACGACGATGTCCAGGTCGGTCACGTCGTAGTCCTGGAGGACATGGTCGAAATGGTTGGTCGCATTCGCGGAGTACCTCCTGGCGCGGAGTAGTTCAACCGCCTCGAGGAGGACGTTCGGGCTACGGCCGACGATGAGGACGCGTTCGATCGGTGTGGACAGTTCATTCATGGTTGGTCCCATCTTGTGGCGGTGCAGCGATCGGGTCTGTCACGGTTGGTCGGGCAGGGTCAGGCGGCGCCTTTGGCCTCATGCGGGTCTTGTCGGGTGTTGACGGTGGCCAGCGCGATAAGGGCCGCTGCGACCGCAAACGCTCCGCCGACGGCGAGGGCGTAGCCCAAGCCGGAGGTCGTGGCGGCCGGCGTGGCGACACCACTGGCGAGCTGGTCGTGGATTCGTGATGTGGCGACCGCGGACAGGATCGCGAGGCCGAGAGCGCCACCGAGCTGCTGTGCCGAGTTGAGTACCGCGGCGGCGGCGCCAGCCCTAATGGGACCGACACCGGCATTGGCGGCTGTAGTCACGCCTACGAAGACTGGTCCGCTGCCAAGGGCGACGAGAAGTAGCCCGGGCAAGATGTGCTCGAGGTATCCACCGTCGACAGGGACGCGGCTCAGCGTGAAGAGGCCGGCAGCGACGATGAGCGCGCCGACGCTGATCACGACCCGGCTTCCGACCTTGGTTATGAGCTTGGAGCCGACGCCTGCGCCGATGCCGATGCCGAACGTGAGCGGCAGATACGCGGCTCCCGCGGCGATCGCCGAAAAGCCGAGCACGGTCTGCATGTACAGGGTCAGGAAGTAGAACATCGAGAGCATGCCGGCGAAGCCGATCAGACCTGTGATGTTGGCGGCCGCGAGCCCAGGGATCTTGAAGAGGCTCAGCGGGAGGATAGGCTCTCCGGCGCGGCGTTCGATGAGGACGAACAAGGCGAGAAGCGCTGCAGCTCCGGCCAGTTCGATCCAGGTGCGGGCCGCGTCCCAACCTCGGTCGGGAGCTTTGACCAGGGCGTACACGAGAAGCATCATCCCGGCGGTGACGACGAAGCTGCCCACGAAGTCGAAGTGCTTCGTGCGCACAGCGGCTTCGTCTCGCGGTAGTAGTACGAGGATTGCTGGGATGAGAAGGACGCAGGCGATCGGGTTCACGAACATGACCCAGCGCCACCCTGGTCCGTCGGTCAGGACGCCTCCGGCCAGGATCCCGACCGCCGATGAGAGGCCTGCGACGCCTGCCCAGACTCCGAGCGCGGATTGGCGTTCACGGTCGGTGGTGAAGGTCGTTGTGAGGATCGAGAGGGCTGCTGGCAGCATCAGTGCTGCACCGACGCCTTGGACGAGCCGGGCCGCGATGAAGACCTCGGCGTTGCCGGCGAAGCCACCTACGAGTGACGAGACGCCCACGATCACGGTCCCGGCCAGGAGGACGTTGCGACGTCCGAGGAGGTCGCTGAGTCGACCACCCAGAAGCATCAAGCCGCCGTAGGTCAACAGGTACGCCGAAGGCACCCATTGCAGGGTTTGCACCGAGAATCCCAGGTCGGTCTTGATGTGGGGCAAGGCGACGTTGGTGATCGAGGCGTCGACGAAGTCCAAGAACGCAACTGCGCACAGCAGAGCGAGAATGCGTCTGCCGTGTCCGGTACTGAGGGTCGAGGTGATCGGCTCGGTAGTCACGACTGCTCCTGGATGTATGCAAGGTGTGTTGGTGCTGCCAACATACCCTATGTTGGCTGTTCCAACAATCATTCACGCGCGCATGCGCATTCCAAGATCCGCTCCAGCCGCACCCGAGCCCGCCCGCAGGGTCGCCAGATGGCTGGTCCGCGCTGCGCATCCGCGCCTCCGGCTTCTCAACCGCCGGGTTCGAGGCGGCGGGTGAGAGGTGAGGGGTCCCGCCGAAGCCGCAGCCTCAAGCCCGTTCCGACAGCAAACCTCTATGGGACGCGTCGAAACGGCGTTCGTCCGAGACCGGACCGGCGAGCCCCGGCGCTTCTCCCCCACACCGAATACGACCGAACTTGATACGCAGCGGTTCAGACACCAATGGTTGTTTACTCGGGCCGACGGATCCTCGATGAACATGGCGGTCATCCAGCTCGCAGCGACATACGAGAGGACGACGAACAGCAGCTGACTCAACACCGCGGCCACCAGAAGAACCGGTCGTCCAGGCCGGAGTTGGGAGATGCGGCCGCGATCCGCACCCATGCCGAGCCGCAGTTCGTAATGCTGATAACCAGCCCGATGCCCACAAGAGCAGAGCGACAATCGCAAGGATGGCGCCTGGAAGCCCGATGACGTGCTGAAGAAGCCACAGCACGGCGTCGTCGCTGTCGGGAAGATCCTCGGTCAGCACCAGCCATGCCGAGACGTGCGGGTGTCGAACAAGCCGGTCCTGGATCTAGATGGCCTGCGCCACGCCTTCGACAGCACCCTCTTCCGCGACCGACATGACCTCGTCCTCGTCGCCGAACTCATGGCCACGCCCGCCTCGACCAGACCCGCCGGTACAGCCTCGCCACCGACCGCTGATCAGCGAGCTCAGGCGCCTATTGCCGGTTTCCGGCGTACTCCGGTCGGCCCCTAAGGTGGGTCTCCTTGGCTGAAGGTCCGGACCAGACCGGATTCGTAGGCGGCGATCACCAGTTGGGCCCGGTCGCGGGCGTCCAGCTTGGTCAGCAACCGGCTCACGTAGGTCTTCGCGGTCAGTGGGCTGATCACCAGTTGTTCGGCGAGTTCGCCGTTGCTCAAGCCGCGGCCGATCAGCGTCAGTACCTCGCGTTCCCGCCTGGTCAGCGCGGCCAGTGCGCCCGGTGCCGGGCCTGCCGGATCGGGTTGCCTCAGCACTCTTTCGATCAGTGCCTGGGTCGCACCGGGCGACAACAGTGCCTCGCCGGCGGCCACGGTGCGGATGGCGGCCAGCAGGTGCGCGGGTTTGGTGTCCTTGACAAGGAATCCGCTCGCTCCCGCACGCAAAGCGGCCACCACGTTGTGGTCGCTCTCGAACGTGGTCAGGATCAGCACCCGTACGCCGCTCAGATTCTCGTCGGCCGCGATCGTGCCGGTGGCAGTGATCCCGTCCGTCCCCGGCATCCGGATGTCCATCACGACGACGTCGGCCCGGGTCGACCGGACCAGCTCGACCGCCTCGTCGCCGTCGGCGGCTTCACCGACGACCTCCATGTCCGGTGCGGAGCGGACGAGCATCGCGAAGGCGCTCCGGACCAGCTCCTGGTCGTCGGCCAGCACCACCCTGATCATCGCGCTCCCGGAGTAGGTACGGTCGCCGCGACCCGGAATCCGCCGTACCGGCCGTCGCCAGTGACCAGCTGACCACCGACGGATTGCGCCCGCTCGTTCATCCCCGCGATGCCATAGCCGGCTGTGCTGCCGCTGTCGGACCTGCCCCGGCCGTCATCAGTGATCTCGAGCCGAACCTCCTCGACGTCGTACTCGAGCTGCACCAATGCCTGTCGAGCGTGCGCGTGCTTCACCACGTTGGTCAGGGCCTCCTGCGCGATCCGGTAGAGGGTGATCTCGACGGCTGCCGGCAGCGGCCGGCTGGTGCCACTTATTCGCAGCTCGACCTGTACTCCGACTGCTGTGGTGACCGCTACGAGCCGGGCCAGGCCGGCGAGGTCCGGCGTCGGGTGCCGATCCACGTCGACCTCGTTGCCGCGGAGGACGTCGAGGGTGGTTCTCAGCTCGGCCAGTACTCCGCTGCTCGCGTCCGCCACCGTGTGCAGCGACTGCGAGATCGGCGCGAGGGTCGGATCGTCGGTGCGCTCGTCCAGCAGATGAGCGGCCACACCGGCATGCGAGTTGATCACGACGATGTGGTGGGCCAGGACGTCGTGCAGGTCGCGCGCGATCCGCAGCCGCTCCTCGGCGACCCGGCGCTCGCTCGTCTCCGTGAGCAAGGCGCGGTGGAGGCGCATTGCCTGGCCACCGACCGCGGCGACCGCGAACCAGCCAAGGGGGCTGATCACCTCCGCGCCGATCGATTCGTCTTGAGGGACGCTCGCGCTCACCAGGACTCCGGCGACACTGATTCCGACCATCGCCAGCGTTGAGGCTCGGGAGGTGGTCAGGGAGACCGTGTAGATAAGGACTACCGCGACCGGGAGCATGACTTCGTGCGTGTAGTTCAAGGCGTGGTAGGCCATCTGGACGGCTAGACAGAAGAGCAGCCCCTGGATCGGGTAGCGGCGTCGGACGAGAACCGGGAGGGTCGCCAGGACGAGCAGGGTGATCCCGACAGCGTCGAGTTGCCTGTCGTCGAGCCAGTGCCGCGGCAGGGCGAGGACGGCGGCCACCGGCAGGACCAGCAGCGCCGCGGTCAGCAGCAGGTCGACCCTGCCGATCCCCCACCGCCTCGCTCCCACCAAGACCGCCGTCCCCATCCCTCAGCTCCGTTCCTTGCCGACCAGCACCGACTCGTCCGGGGCTGCTGCCGGTTGTGGGTTGTCCGCGGGGCGGCTCGGCCACCAGATCCATCGGCGCAGGCCCACCATCATCGGCGCCAGCAACGCAGGCGCTACCAGCAAAGTCTGCAGCAGAACTCCGACGGCGACCACCACACCCATCTCCACCATCGGCACGAACGGCAACGACGCCAGCACCGCGAAGGTTGCCGCCAGCACCAATCCGGCCGACGCGATCACCGGCGCGGTGGCCCGCACCGCCCGCCGGGTGGCGACCGTGGTACCGAGTTCCTTGCGGTCCTCGGCGATCCGAGCGACCAGGAAGATCGCATAGTCGACGCCGAACGCCACCAGGAACACGAACACCAGCACCGGCAGCGTCGGCTCCACGCCGCCGAACCCGAGCACGTGCTCGAACACCACAGAGCCAAGTCCAAGTGCCGCGAGATACGAGAGCACAACCGCGGCCACGACGAGCAGCGAGGCGACCAAGGATCGGAGCAGCAGGAACAGAACCAGCAACACCACGGTGAGTACGAGGGGAATCACCAGTTTGGTGTCGGCGGCGCTCGCCTCCTGGACGTCGACCCGCTCCGCCCCTTCGCCACCGACCAACGCCGCGGCCGGCAGATCAGCCCGCAGTCGCTTGATCACGGCGGCTTCATCATCGCTGTCCGGCTGAGCCGCCGGTACGACGTCGACCAGCGACCAGCCGTTGCCCTCCCGTTCGGCTTCCGCTGACACCACCTTGTCCGTCGCGCGCGCCACAGCGAGCACCTGTGCCACCAGATCAGTAGGAGTCGCAACGGTGAAGGGCCGGCCACCCTCGCCCGGGTAGGCCCGATCAAGCGTCGCGAACCCCGTCACCGACTCCGGAGTGTTGGTGAACGAGTCTGCCTGCCGCAGGTCCGTCGAGAGCCCGAACACCCCGAGTCCCAGCAAGCCGAGCGCCAGCGCCGAAACTCCGGCCGACCGCAACGGCCGGGCGAAGACCCACCGCCACCAGTCGCGGCCGGCGGGCGCAGTACTGGCCAGGGCAGGGACACGCGGCCAGAAGACCTTGCGGCCCAGCGCCGTCAGTACTGCGGGGAACAGCGTCAGCATGGTGACCAGAGTCGCCAGGATGCCCAGCGCACCGATCACCCCGATCCCGGAGATGTCGTTCATGTCGGCCACGAACAGACAGCCCAGGCCGAGGGCGACCGTCGATCCCGACGCGAGGATCGCCGGGCCCACACTCTTCAGCGCGGCGCGCATGGCGGCATGGACGTCGCGGTGGTGGCGCAGTTGCTCGCGGTACCGGGCGACGATCAGCAGCGCATAGTCGGTCCCGGCGCCGAACACCATCACGATCATGACCGAGGAACTCTGCGTGCTCACCGTCAGGTCCAGCGCACCGGCGACGACCCGGACCAGCGCCATCGACAGGTACGCGGCAGTCCCAACGGTCAGCAGCGGCACCAGCCAGAGGAACGGGCTGCGGTAGGTGATGATCAGCAGGACCGCGACGACGATGACGGTGACGAGCATCAGGGTCGTGTCGATCCCTTCGAACACCGCGTCGACGTCCGCGTCGATCGCGGCCGGGCCGGTCACCTCGGCCCGCAGACCACTCGGCCGGTCGGCAGTGACCGCCCGGACCCGCTCGACGAACCTGGCGACACCCGCGTCGTTCCCGCTCGCCGGCTGGCCGACGGCGTACATGAGAGCCGTGCCGTCCTCGGAGGGGACGGGCGGCATGTCGACCTTGAAGTCCCGGGCGAGGGCGGCGTGCTGCCGCGCCACCGCCTCCTTGTCCCCGTCGGCGAGACCGCCGTCCCGGTGATAGACGACGATCAGTTCGTCGTCCTCGGAGCCCGGGATGCGGTCCTCGGCCTGATGCACGAGCGTCGATTCCGCACCGCCGGGCAGTTGATCGGTGGCGTCGTCGCTCTGCACGTCACCCAGCCCCGCAACCAACGGAAACACCGCCACCAGCAACAGCACCCAGACCGCGACCACACCCCATTTACCCCGCCGCCCAGCCTGCAACGTGAACATCAGAACCTCCCCTGTCTTTGGACCTCAAACACTGGCCCAGCAGGTCAGGTGATTCGTCCGCCCACAGTGGACAATCCGCACTACTCCCGTGGTCGACAACTACTGCGCCCCGCGGCTCTACGTTGCTGTCGGACCGGTGTAGGCCCATCTGGCTCGGCGAAGACGACGCAAAACGGAAGGTCGCAGAGACGGTAGCTGCCGCAGATGCGACCGGCCGGCTGCGCGGCATCCTCGAAGCAGTGCGCGCAAACCGGATTGAGGACGACTTCTCGCCACACTGGTCATACGCGCGGCTGGCAGCGATCCAGAAGGCTGCGGCCGAGGTCGTCCACATCGACTAGGCCGAGTGATCTCCGTTCGATGCGGCGAACACGTACGCCAAGCCGCAGCAGCCGGTCCACCCTCACGCCCCGCTGGCTGATCTCCGAGCCGTCGCATGCACGGTGGGTGCGAGCCCTGGCACCGGTCTGCCCGTCCGGTCAACTCGCGAGGACGACCCGTGCGACGACGCGGCCGCCGCCTGGTCCGCCTAGACGACCAGGCCGGCCGTGAGCCTTGAACTTGAATTCCCACTGTCCAGGGCCAATATCTGAAACACACCGGTGCCGGGACCAGCATCCACACCGCAGCCCAACTGCCAAGTCAATGGAGACCGCCGCAGACCTCGTTCACAGACACCACGTAGCGCAGCCCGTTTACCCGACACGATCGACGTCCCCCACCACTGGAAACCGTCTGTGGAAACTCGGGGTCGTCTCGACGCGACGTTAGCTGTCCGACCAATGCAGGCTGCCGGTTGAACGGACCGAAGAGTGTCTTGTTGTCCCAGCGCACCGAGACATCCTCGGAGGTCGTGTCGTAAGTGGCCGGCGAGGCGGGCTTTCTCGTACCAGGGAACGAAAGGAGGAGCGATCGTGATGGGACTTACGCCGTACCTAGTCGTCCTCGGTGCATGCGTGCTGCTCGGGCTCGTCCTCGTCAGCCTCGCTACGTGTGTGGCGCTGTTCGTCGGGGACTCCGATCGGCGCAGCGACGCAATCCGAGTCCTGCGGATCCTGATCTGCAGCACTGGAGGCGGCGGGGTAGTTGCCGCGCTGCTCCAGCTGCACGACGCCGGTCTGCTGTGATTCCCCAATGGGCGACGATAAGCCGAAGCGGATCCCGGTCGATCACTCGGCTGTCGTTGGCGAAGCCTCGTTCTGATATGTCTGGCGATCCGATACTGAGGCATGGTGACCTCTCGGCCGCGGATCGCGGGTCGACGGCGACAGGCTGCGCCGCCGCAACTATCAACTTTCGCTCCACGCCGGACGTCTTCGCCTGGCCCATCGGTTCGGATCGCACGATCCAGCCCGGCCTCGCCCCGAACTTCAGATGCGGACGGCTCTGATTCTCCCAAGCCCACGTGGCTCCCGAGGCTGCAGCCCGTAGCAGAGGGCGTATCCAGCAGTCTTCTCGCGGCTGCTGCGCTCTATCTAATCGCTTTGAGCTTGGGGTACGTACGTAGTCCCGGTGGCGCGGCGGTCGCTTGGACAGTGGGCAGCGTCCTTGTGTGCTATGCCCTCCTCCTGATGTTGAGTTATGCAAGCCTGCAACGTGCAAAGCACGACTCGAGCAAGGATTGGCGACTGCGTTGGGAAATCGGCATCGTCGGGGTAGTCGGCCTTGCCTTGGCTGTGCTTGGCGCGATCAACGTCCCCAAGAGTGGACCGTCACCTGGGGCGCTCCTCCTCATATCGTTCGGGGTCGCGGTGCTTCTCCGCGTCTTGTACTTCGCGTCCATCCTGCTGCGCGACTGACCAAGTACCGCAGGGGAGCACTCGGTGTAGAAGTGGGAGACGATGCTGGTCTTCGTCAACTGGTACCGGCGGGTGACGGGAGTAGCCCGCCCGAGGCCGATACGGGATCGTTGAGCGGCTACGGGCAGCCGTTCGAGGCAACTGACAGCAGCGCCTCGGTCACGTCGGTGTGCTGAGTCGCGTCCGCTGCACGCGTGTCTGCCAGGGCAGACGGCCGCCACGTGCGCGATCCCCGAAACCAGCTGACGGGTGAACTTGCCCGTCCCGGCAGAGCAAGTTCCAGCGCCGTCGCCGACGGTGCGAGCTCGGCGAGATCAACGACCTGTTCTGGGTAGCCGGGCCGGCCACGCTCGTAATCCTCGTATCAGTGCCTGGGCATGTCGTCTGTCGCCATGGATTCATGCTGGCTGGATGACGTCGATATTCACAGCGGATATCGCGCGGACGAAGCGAATGCAGGTTCCTCCCAACGCTAACAACTGGCAGGAACGGGAGTTGATGAGGCGGGAGTAGCTGGGTGCACCCCGCTCTGATGGAAGACAACCGTTGCCATGGGCAAGCCGCTCGGATCTGAGGGGCTCGATGCCCCGAAGATTCGAAACCGCGATCGCGGCAAGTACGTCGACTCGCCCTCGACGAACGGCGGTCCCCAGCCGCGGCTGTCGTCCCCGCCCTCCGGCGCCTCCACCTTGATCACCCGGGCACCGAGATCGCCGAGCATCATCGCCGCATGCGGTCCGGCCAGCGCCCTGGTCAGGTCGAGGACCACGACATCGGAGAGAAGGTTCTGCGCGGCGCCACCGTAGGCGAGATGCCGTCAGCCGGCCGTGACGCTCTTCTCACCCACGCGGCTCGACCACACTCCGAACGGCGGCCAGCAGCGCGGCCCGATGCTCACTCAGGCGATCGGCGTCCTCGCCGGCCACCGCCCGTAGACCCGCCGGCGCACTCAACCAGCTCTCGGTCATCCGCAGCACGATCGCGAACAGGTCCACCGCCGGGATGTCGGCCCGCAACCGCCCTTCGCTCTGCGCGGCCTCGACCAGCTCGACCCGCTCGCGATAACTCGCCAACTCCGCCTCGGTCGCCTCGGCTCGTTCGAACCCACGCCAGATGGCGATCCGCCGAGCCGCCGGATTGGCCAGGACATAGTCGAACCGGCTGGCCGCGAACGCGGTCAGATCCCCTTCGTCCAGCGGAATGGCCTTGACCACCGTACGCGCCTGCTCGTCCACGACCGCGTCGAACAGCGCGTCCTTGTCCCCGAAGTACACGTAGATGAGCCTCTTGTTGGCTCCCGCGCGCTCGGCGATGCGGTCGATCCGGGCACCGGCGAGTCCGTACTCCGCGAACTCCTCGGTCGCGGCTTGCAGCAGCAGCGCCTTGGTCGCCCCGGAATCGCGGGGACGCCGTTTGCGCTCAGCGGTCGGCTCGGTCATGCGGTTCACCCTCTCATCTCTGTCACGCACCGACGATCGCGGTCAGCTCGTCCAGCCCCCGCGCGCCGCCGACGGCCCGCTCGATCACCTCGTGCGCCTGGTCGCCCAGCGCATCGACCGCTCCGCTGAACAGCTGCATGTCGATGAGCTCCAGCGGCTGCAGGTGATGCACGTTCGCGGACGTGATCGAGGGCCCGATCGCCTGCAACGCGAAGCTGCTCGCCGACCCGGAGCGCAGTACGTCGAGCAGCGGCTGGATCGGCAACTCCAGCGCCTGCGCCAGGTGCATCACCTCGAGGACGCTCTGGTGGTTCATCATCATCAAGGTGTTGTTGAACAGCTTGCCGTACTGACCCGATCCGGCCGGGCCGACGTGGATGACCTCCTTGGAGAAGGTGCGGAAGATCGGCGTGAGCCGCTCGACGACCCGCGCGTCGCCGCCGGCGATCGTGGTCAACTGCCGGGCCAGGGCGACCGCGTGGCCGCCGCTGACCGGAGCATCCACCACCTCGACGCCGTACGGCTCGGCGCGCCGGGCCAGCTCGCGCGCGGCCTGTGGCAGGCCGGTGCCGTGGTTGACCAGCACCGAGCCGCGTCGCAGGTTCGCCAGCAGGCCGCCGTCGACCGCGACCTGCAGATTGTCGGCGTCCTCGCGCAGACAGAGTCCGACGATGTCGACGGCGGCGGCCAGTTCGGCGATGCCCGGCTGGGCGGTGAAGGCATGGCCGTCGAGGACAGCCAGCGACTCGGGGCGCCGGGCCCAGACGTGCAGCGGGTAGCCGCCGTCAGCGATCGCTTGGGCGATCGGGGCGCCCTGGTCACCGAGGCCGATGAAACCGACCCTGGGCTTGGTATCGGACATGACGGTCACCAGGCCAGCAGGCCGGCGGCGTCGAAGAACTGGCCGGTCGGTCCGTCCGGGCCGAGCTGTGCCAGCCGGACGATGACCTCCGCGCCCTCCTCGACGGTCTGCGTACCGGAGTTGTGGTTCAGGTCGGTCTTGGTGAAACCCGGGTCGGCCGCGTTGATCCGGACACCGGGGTACGCCTTCGCGTACTGCACGGTGATCACGTTGACTGCCGCCTTCGACGCCGGGTACTCGACGGCCGGGTAGAAGCGGGCCGGGGACTCCGGATCGGCAATCCCCCGCACCAGCGACAGGCCACTGCTGACGTTGACCACGACCGGCGCCTCGGAGCGCTGCATCAGCGGCAGGAACGCGTGCAGGGTGCGGACCTGGCCGAACACGTTCGTCTCGAACACGCTGCGCATGCTGTCCGCGGTGACCTCGGCGACCCGGACGAAGCCGCCGTCGGCCGCGCGCGGCTCGACACCTGCGTTGTTGACCAGGACGTCCAGGCCGCCGTCGGCCTCGATGGCCTTGGCCGCGGCCTCGACCGAGTCGTCGTCGGAGACGTCGAGGTGGATGAAGCGGGCGCCCAGCGTGTCGGCCGCGGCGCGACCACGGTCGGCGTCGCGCGCTCCGACGTACACAGTGTGGCCGGCGGCGACGAGCTGCCGGGCGGTCTCATAGCCGATGCCCTTGTTCGCGCCGGTGATCAGGACTGTGGACATGATGCTCTCTCCTTCAAGGAAGTAACTAACTGGATATATACAGCATGACGCGATCCAGGACATAAGTCAATAGTTAGTTACTTAGTGGCCTTGCAAGCGAGTGAGGCGTCACAACTGTCGAGCTCGTCACCGATCCGCTCGGGCACTCCCGGCGGGAAGAGGGAGGACCAGATCATGAGTACCGACCAGGAGATCAAGAACGTCGTGCTGGTGCACGGCGCGTTCGCTGATGGCTCGGGATGGCGTGGCGTGTACGACAACCTGACGGCGCGCGGCTACAAAGTGACGATCGTGCAGAACCCGCTCACCTCACTGGAGGACGACGTCGCAGCGACCACACGGGTGCTGAACCAGCAGGACGGCCCCACGATCCTCGTGGGCCACTCCTGGGGCGGCACGGTCATCACCGAGGCCGGTGTCCACCCGAACGTGGCCGGTCTGGTCTACGTCTCCGCTCTTGCACCCGACGCCGGCGAGACCACGGGCCAGCAGTACGAGGGATTCGCGGCGACTCCGGACTTCGTCATCGCTGTCGCGGACGACGGATACGGGTTCCTCAACCACGACAAGTTCAAGGCCGGGTTCGCCCACGACGCCACCGACGCGGACGCCGCCTTCCTGCGTGACACGCAGATCCCGATCAACATGTCGGTCTTCGACACGCCGCTGAAGAACGCCGCCTGGCGCGACAAGCCCAGCTGGGCCGTCATCGCAACGGAGGACAAGTCGTTCGACCAGGCCATGCTGCAGCACATGGCGACGCGGAGCGGCGCGAAGATCACCAACGTGTCCGCCAGCCCCGCCCTGTTCATCACGCAGGCCGGCGTCGTCTCCGACACCATCGATGACGCCGCGAAGGGCGCTTCGCACGCCGCCCGGTGAGCCGCTGATCCGCTTTCGACCCAGGGGGCCGGCCCGCGCCAATCGCGCGCGCCGGCCCCCAGTTCTCCGGAGGGATCACATGTCGATCACCCCGTTCCAGGTGACGCTCTGGATCGAACTCCTGGCCGCCGGACTCGGCGGTCTTCAAGGGGCGCTCTTCGCCGCCGGCGTCAGGTCTCGCCGCATCGACGTGCTCGGCGTCATCGTGATCGGACTCGCCGTCGCTCTCGGGGGAAGCCTGCTTCGCGACACCGTGCTCAATCAACCGCCGGTCGTGGTCTGGAGCAACTGGTACCTGATCGTGGCCGGTGCCTCGGCGATCCTCGGCATGGTGCTGCAACCCCTGTTGTCACGAGCGGAATGGCTGATCACCGTGCTCGACGCCGTCGTGATGGGGCTGTTCGGAGCGATCGGGGCTCGAAGGCGCTGTCCCTCGGCGTCGGCGTGGCCGGGGCACTGGTGGTCGGCGTCATCGGAGCCATCGGCGGCGGGATGCTGCGCGATGTCATGCTCAGCTTGTCGTTCTCCTTCCTGCACGTGGGCACCCTCTACGCCGTCGCCGCGGGTGCCGGCACCGCAGCGCTAGTCCTACTCGCCGAACTCGGCACGCCCATCCCGATCGCGGGAGTCGTCTGCCTGACGGTGACCACGCTCGTGCGCCTGGCCGCCGTCCGCTTCGACTGGACCTTCCCGGAGCAGTTCGTGGTGCGCCCTCGACGTCCACAGGCGCCTCCGAGGGCCGAGGGCGGACGCCTCGGAGCGGGCTCGGCGGAGAGCGACTGATCGAAGCATCGGCCCTGAGAGTTGCTTCGTGCACATGAACCTTGCGGTGCTAGTCCGTCTTCGACAGATGGCGATAGATCGTGGGGCGGGTGACGCCGAACTCAGCTGCGATCTGGGCGACGGTGTACCGCCGTTTCCCGTCCTCCCCCGCCACCAGCTCCAGAACCTACTGGCCACCGAAGCCGGCCGCACACAGTACACAGGCGACATCGACCAGCTCGCCCAGCCGATCACCGTGCACGAGGCGATCGAACTCCTCGCCTGCACCACCGACGACCTGTGGGCGCTGCTCACACCCGCACACCGCCGGCAACCGGCAACCCGCTGCTTCCCGTACGCCGCTACCAGATCCTGTGGCGCCGACAACTCGCCCGTCCCCTCGCCGTACGGCGACCCGTGCCGCGCACCGGCGAGTACGACCTCATCGGACTCGTCGCGGCCGCGAAACTCCTCGGCCTGCCGGTCGCCGAGACCAAAGCCCGTGCCCAAGACGGCAGACTCCCAGCGATCGAGACCGCGAAGCGCTGGTGGTTCCGCCGCGACCTCATCGAGCTCGCCGCCCGCGCCACGGCCGCGGCTCAGACCGAACGCCACAGCCTGGCAAGCCCGCACCTGGCGCGCCCTAGAAAGAGCGGCTCGCTGGTCTGAAACTGGCCCGCTCTACGTCCGGAAAGCGGGCGCGGAGCGGCTCGCAGGCGCGCCGATTCAGAACTGTCCACGAGCCCGCATAGCCTTGTGCACATAGGGATTCAGGCCAGTCCGTGAAGACGACCCACCACCCGAGAGGAGGAACCACATGTCGTTGCCAATCCATCGTTCACTGGAGGAACCACCATGCCGATCTCGGCACTCACGCTGTTCGCTACGTCTTCACTCGTCCTGGCCCTCACCGCCGCCGTCGTCGCCGGATTCATCTGCCTGCTCGCGGGCACGTCAGTCAACAAGCCGGCCGCGCAACGCAGGCACGTTCTGGAGATCCTCGACCGCCTGGTCGAACTGATCCGCCTGCTCTATCCACTCAAACCGCGCGAGTGAGTTCGCCGGTGTCTCCCGTCGGTCAGGTGCTCCCCGCGGGGAGCACGCCGGCCGATGCCTGTCCTGTTGCCCTCGGCCGAGCGGCAGCGAGTCTGGACAGGCCCCGACCGGCGTGCTCGGCTTGCGCCACCTGACCGGCGAGACAGCCGGCACGCCCTGTACCGCTCCCGGAGACCTCCGATGCCTTTAAGGGTCAAGTTCGGGCCCTGGCCAGTAGGTGTGTCGCTCTACCAGACGACATCGTCGAGCGCTGGCCACGGTGGACCCTCCCGTAGAACGCGAAGGAACGCGACTCCCGATTCTCTGCCGCTCGGGTGTTGGTCGTTGAGACTCCAGCGGTGCGCTGCGACGATCGCGAGTACGACCCCCCTGCACTTGCCGACCAAGTCTTGGTCGGCGTCGGGATAGTGCTGGCTGACCTCGCTGGGCACCCAAGCCAGGTCGTACTCGACAGGCCCACGGGCGGTGTTCTCGAAGTCAATGAAGAGCGGCCCCTTCTTCGTGTTGAGGATGTTGAACGGGTGCGGCTCGCCGTGCAGCAGCTGTTCGGCGCCGCGCCGGTTGACGATTGATCGCCCCAGATCGTGCAGCGTGTTGGCGAGCAGCGACCGGTCCGTATCCGCGAGATCGGGAGTGACGTCATGGCTGGCAACGTCTCGTTGAGTAGCAGCCACTCGGTCCATGAAGTGTGGCGTCGTGACCTCGATCCGCCGCAGGCCGGCATGAAGACGTGCGAGCGCCTGCGCGTACTCGGTCGGCGGAAGCATTCGAGACTGCACAGGTTCGAAGTAGGTCCACAGGGCGATCTTGAAGCCGTCGTGCACGAAGACGCGTGGTTCGACCCGAGGCTCGAGCGGGGCGACCGGGCTGTCCGTCTGCGCTAGCCGTCTCACGAGTTCGACTTCTTGCTCTGCGCTTGCGAAATGCGTCATGGGCGTGACGCGGGCGACGGTGTCGCCTGGTGTCAGGCGGATGACGAGTCGGTTGGAGTCGCTGAGAACGATCGCGTCGTCGACGGCCAAGTCGAGTTCTGTGGCGGTCGACATCGCCGCAGCCACCGCACGCCGCGCCTCAGCTGCTTCCATTTCCGTGTCCCCTCCCCGCGCCGGCGACTGACCCGTCGAGGAATTCCCTGATCGCTCGTTTGGACTTGAGCACGTGCCGGGTCGTGTGTTGTCCGTGTCGGGCGATGATCGCTTGCTCGCGTTCGAGTTCCGTGCGCCGGTTCCGCCAGATGAGCGGGATGAGGCGCCATTCATCGCGCAACCGTTGCCAGGGCGAGTACTCACATCCTTCAGGCAGCGTGTCCGGCATTCGGCAGCCGCGCAGCAACGCTCGTCCCGCGCACCGCCACCACGGCGTGGCTAGGACCACCACGCTGTCGGCGCGTTCGAGCCGGAGATCGAGCGTCTCGGTGTAGTTGCCATCGGCGATCCACGCGTCGTTGGCAAGGAGGCCACGTTGTTTCTCGCGCCACTCGGCCTCCGACGGTTCGGTCCAGCCCGCCTTCCAGAACTCGAGGTCCAGATGAATGAGCGGCAGGCCGGACTTGACCGCAAGTGCCCGGGAGAACGTGGATTTCCCGGATCCAGCCATCCCGGTGACGACGATACGGCGTTGCGTTTCGTTGGGGTACATGACACCTTCGCAGGGTCGCAGCGGTGCCAGATTCGACTACCTGAAGGCTGTCTGAGCCGTGGTGTCGAAGCTGGCAAATGACCTTCTGCGACACGGCAGGATCAAGGATGCCCCGGCGGAGCTGGCAGCGTTCTCACGACTGCCATGCCCGCCAAATTGGCCACCGGGCAAGGCTCCCCGCGATCAGGAAGCTCCCGGCAGCATCGCATTGCTGCATACCTGCGCAGCACGCGACGACACGTCCGTACCTACCGTGTCAGCGCGTGGCCCGCCGGCCGGGTAGGTCGCGATGCACCCGACCCCAGACGCCATCCGCCATGAGCAGCCTCTCCAACGAAAATTCAAGGAACGGGCCCGCAAACGCCAGCCGTCCATTCAGACCGACTCTAACCGGCCGCGCGGCACCTGTCAGTCGGGTTGGCCGCTGCACCGGGGCGACCGCCACGGTCAAGCCGCCAGGTCACCGATCGGTGCCGGCGGTGGCAGCTGGTTCGGGAACGCCTTGACCGGGTCGTAGAGCCGTCCTGTCTGCAGGCAGTAGTAGAGCTGACCGAGCATCCGGTTGAACAGATTGCGCAGCGCTGCCTGATGACGATCGCCATGTTCTCGGCGGGCGAGGTAGTGCGCACGAGTCTGGCTTTTGTGCGAGGCCGCGGCGAATGCCCACAACCAGCCGGCGGCGGCCAGGCGGTCGTTCTTGATCCGCCGGACAGTGATGCTGATCGACCTTCCAGACGCTCGGGTGACCGGTGCCGATCCGGCGTACGCCTTGAGCGCGCGGGCATCGGCGAAACGGGTTCGGTCGTCGCCGATCTCGGCGAGGATCCGTGCGCCGGCCGAATCGCTGAGGCCGGGGAAGCTGGTGATGATCTCGTGGTCTGGGTGCTGGCCGAACGCCTCCGCAGTCGCTTCGGCCAGGGAGTCAGCGTTGCGGCACTCGATGTCCAGGAGGGCCAGCAGAGCGAGCGCCTGACGGCCGAAGGCCTCCTCGACCAGCTCGGGGTGGCGCAGCTGAGGTTCCTGCAGGGCCTGCCGGATCCGCAACGCCGACTGCTCGATGCCCCGCTCCCGTCCGGCCCGGCGCAATGCAGCCGCGATCCGGGCCTTGGTCAGTTTCGCGCCGGCGGCCGGGGTCGGCGCTATCGCCAGGAGCTCGCGAGCGACGGCATTGGCAAGGTTCGTGCTGCTCTTGGAACCCACCGCCTCGAGGAAGCCGGGGTAGTACTCCCGAAGGGTCGACCGCAGTTCGTTGGTCGCCTTGGAGCGGCGCCAGACTGCGTCCTGGTGCGCCCGGGCGAGGACCGCGACCGCCTGGGCCAAGTCGGTGTCAGCCGGGAGTCGGCGGTGGACGTGAGCGTCGGTGCGCAGAATGTTGGCCAGCGTCATCGCGTCAGCGTGGTCGGACTTGGTCCGGCTGACCGAGTGCCGTTCTCGGTAACGGGCCACCGCCAACGGGTTGATCGGATAGATCGGCCGCCCGGTGGCACGGAGCGCGGCAACCATCAGGCCGCGCGGCGTCTCGACCGCGACCGGCACCAGGTCGGCCGGGTCGTCGCCCGCATGGGCCAGGAACACGAGCAGCTGCTCCAACCCAGTCAGGTCATCGCTAATCCGCTTCTTCGCGACCAGCTGGCCGGCCTCGTCGACCACTGCAATGTCGTGATGGCCTTCGGCCCAGTCGATCCCACAGAACGCTCGCAACTGCACACCTCCGTCGTCAGTGATCAGGTCCGGTCCGGACCCTGGCGAGAACGCGCGGCGCCCTAATGATGAGACTCGAGGTCTTCCCTCCGATGAGCCGTTCGCGATCCCAGCAACCCGCACGGCCCCGGTCTTTTGATGAGAGCTCACGGCTCCGCTGAAACAAGGTGTCGACCGTGCGGGCAGGCTCGAACCACGAGCAAGCCTCGCTCCAGCTGCAGCCCGGCCGGACGAGACGCGCCGGTCTCTGAGAAGCCCTCAACCGGGGCACAGAAGGAAGGCATCCACCCGCCCGGCCGGACAGCAGCACGAACAGCACCCGCCAGCGGCCAGATCTCTTGCAAGGACTCGTCGGTCCCAGGTGTGTACGGACTCAACCCGGCGGGCGCTGTTCGGGACCCATTAGAGAAGGCCGGGGTTGCGGGGCAGAGCCCCGCGAGCACTCAGCGGCCCGCACCGGGGCCGTTGGCACCTGCGGCGCTGCTGTCGTCCTCTCCCCCGCGATCGTCACCGCGGAACGGTAGCCAGACCACCTGGACGATCCGCTCGATCACCAAGCGGTGATCCCGTTTCGGGCACAGCCGGTGGACTGGCAACGAGTACATATTCGAAGTGTGCGCTATTCGTCTGTGGCTTCCGGCTCTGGAGACAGCGTCCGCGGCCAGGCCGGCGAGTTGCTCGAGGCGTGGTGGCAGGTGACTGAGCGCTGGTTGCCGTCGCCGATTTCGAGCAGGACGCCACGTTCATGGCCAAACCAGCACGCGCGGCACGGCAACGCGGCACGATGTGGGCCAACAGGTCGGGTCAGAGGAGGAGGAGTGCGATGCGGTTCGGGTTGGATGTTCCGGTTAACGGGGCTTATGCGGATCCGCGGTTGTTGGGACGGCTGGCGGGCGAGGCAGAGCGGGCCGGATGGGACGGGTTTTTCGTCCAGGACATCTTCAGCTCGGTGGACCCGGTCGCGGATCCATGGATCGCGCTGACCGCGGCCGCGCTCGCGACTGAGCATGTGGCGATCGGATCCCTGCTCACACCGCTGCCGCGACGGCGGCCGTGGGAGGTTGCCAGGCAGGCAGCGACACTCGATCAGTTCAGCGGCGGTCGCCTGATATTCGCGGCCGGGCTCGGAAACGCAGAGCAGGACTTCACGCCGTTCGGCGATCCGTGGGATCCGCTGGTTCGCGCGGAGCTGCTCGACGAAGGCCTCGACATCATCCGTGGGATCTGGACCGGGGAACCGTTCAGCTACAGCGGCAACCACTTCGAACTCAACGAGGCGCTGCTGCGGCCAAGCCCGGTGCAGGCGCCGCGGATACCGGTCTGGCTAGCCACGGGCTGGCCTCGTCGCAGGCCATTGCGCCGAGCTGCACGCTGGGACGGCGTCTATCTGATGACAGAACGGCAAGACACCGGGCAACTGCTCTCACCGGACGACATCAGGCAGGTCGCCGATTTCCTCAGGGCGCAACGCGGCGACGGCACGACCGGCGAAATCGCCTTCAACCCCGAGCAGACCGCAGACGCTGCACGAACCCGCGACCTGGTCCAGGCCTTTTCGGAAGCCGGCGCAACCTGGTGGATCGACATTGGCCCCGACAGCGGACCCGACGCCTACCTCACCCACATCCGCAACGGTCCACCACAGCCCTGAGCAAACTGGCGGCTCCACCATTCGACTGGCGACCGGTGCATATTCGAAGCGTGCGGTATCCCGTCTTCTTTGGGCGATCGGGGATTGTGATCACTGGGTGAGCAGTGTTGGGTCATGAGGACGACAGGGCATCCTCGTCGAGCTTCGACAAGTACGCTCAAGTGCGCCTGAGCGTGTTCGCCTCGAATACCCGCTCTTTGCCTGTGCATGAGACGACGCCGATTGCGGTTGTGTCCTCGAAGCCTCCACCGACGGCGATCTCGTCGCCTGGCCGGCAGCAGTGCCCATTGGGGTGCGGACTACCAGGCAGTTTGTTGAAGTGTCGGCCACGGCTGCGCATCTGCGCTTCATAATTCCTCCCTGAGGCCGCTCGCGGCGGGGATCGCCGCTCCTGCCTCCACAATCGGCCTGCATGCCTCACCGCGGCATCAGAGGCACTCCCTTAGATCCGGCCACTCCATCCCTCAGATCTCGCCGGGCTTCGCCGGATGCCGCGGGTCGCCGACTGGCCGGACCGGGCGGGCCAACGCACTCGTGCTGACAGAACGAAAAGGCGGTGTCGTCATCGCACGCCGTCGCCTACGGTTGCGCGCATGGGTGAGGTTCGGGAGACGGTGTACGGGCATATGGCGGAACTGCTGGAGCACGGGCGGGTGCTGGGCGCCGTACTCGACTTCTTCCGGCCGCGTGCGGTCGGTGCCTTCGTGTGCGGATCGGTCGCTCGCGGTGGGATGGACAAGGAGTCCGATCTCGACATCGGCATCGTTCTCCCCGACGCGACCGTCCGCGACGCCGTGTGGGCCGAGCGATGGGACTGGGAGATCGCACCGTGGTTCCACCGGTTCGACGCAGACCACGTGAAACCGTACTTCGTGATCTACCTATACGAGCCGAGGATCAAGGCCGATATTTCGCTCTACACGCCGGACGAGCTCCCCCACGCCGAGGGCGGGCCGTACGTCATCGCGTGGGACGACGCAGGCCGCCTGGACGACTGGGCTCAGTCCGCGGTACCGACCGAACAGGCTGTTGACTGGTCGCCGGCGATGCACGAGGAGGAGCGGTTCTGGGCGTGGGTCATCTACTGCGTTCAGCACGTGCGACGCGGTGAGTACTACGCGATCGCGGCCGACTTCGAGCCTTTGCGCGACATCGTCGAGCAGTGGCAGGCGCGCCTCGCCGGCCATCCCGCGTTCACGATTCGCCGCACCGAGACCTTGTTCGACACCACCGACCTGGCCCAACTGTTCCCGACACCGGATCGCGCCGACCTCAAACGCGCGCTACTCAAGCTGATCGATCTTCACGACCAGCAGCGCGCCCAGCTCAACCTCCCCTGGCGCACCACCGAGACCGCCCGCGAGCGGATCCGGCGCTGGGTCACCGAACTCTGACGATACTCTTGCGCCTGCGGAAGGCGACACCTCCAGGCCTCGTTCGTAAGGGCTCTCTTGGCCTGGCGAGACAACCGTGCCCCGGTGGGACGTCGACCGGGGCACACCGCAACCCGCAGACTCTGCGACGCGGTGAGCGGACTGTCTACCCGAAGTCCAACCTGGCTAGCACGTCTGTGTCCCGCGGTGTGATCCGCAGGCACTCAAGCGGCCTGGTCTTCGTGGGGTGAACAACCTCGATCCACTCCTTGCCTCCATGTTCGGTCAGACAGCGCGGGATGGCACGGAAGTAGCGCAGATTGAAGCCAGCAAAGTACGGCGTGACGGACTGGTCGACATCCACCCCGTGCAGATGACCCTCCCTGGGACTGATCCCGCGGCTCTCCCAGTACCGAAAGACCGCCATACCCGCTCGGAGTAGCGGGCTCGAGGCCGTCCAACGATCCTCAGCGTGTTCCACCGCGATCCGGCTGCGGACAGGCCCTTCTCCGAGGGGCAGCCGTTCGAGGTTGATCGCTCCCTTGTCCAGCGCGTCGCCCAAGGCCTCGCGGTCGGAACGTGGAATCCATTCGTCCAGCCCTTCGAATGCCGGGAGCATCGCGTGCCGAGGCGCCCTGCCGGCCGTCGGATCGATCGGGATCGCTCGCAGCCTCTGTCGTGCGATCTCGATGGAATCACCCGCCCGCCACAAGACGATCGGGCGAAGTTCCTCAGGATCGCCGTACTCGAAGACCAGTTGACAGCCACGGCGACGACCGACCAGTTCCTGCCGAAACACACTGTAAGGATCTCGCCCGTAGGACAGACAGGTCACAAAGTGCGACACCCAGCGGTCGTCGGCGTGGTCACGAGTGATCAGCAGATCGACGTCCTTGGGCTGCAGCGCACCTCGAGCGAACGACCCAAACACAGCGACCTCGCGCACCAGGCTGAGCGGCCAGGTCGGCTTTCCTTCGTCGAGGCGGTCGAGGACCAACTCGACCAACCCAATGGCCTTCTCACGCTCCACTACTCGCCTCTTCCGTCCTCCGCAATGGCCCACAGGCGGCGACCACCCTGTCTTCGCCAGCCGTTTGCCGCAGGGCCGGTCGCAGAGGCCTTCTGGTCATCTCGGCCGGTTTGGTCGCGCCCGTTTCCTGCAGCGCAGCGGCGGGCATCAGAGGTCTTGGTCGACCGGCGGGAGCCAGGTCGACGCCTCGGGGAACGACTTGCCCAAAGCGATACGCCGAAAAGCCTCCATCTCGCGCACGTGCGCCGCGTGAACCAGGGGTGCGATCGCGGCACATCGCCACCGCCCGCGGGACCGAGATGATGCTGCCCGTTTGGCTGCGGCTGCTGGGGGTACCGGGCACGCCAGTGCTCGATGGGATGTGGGGTCAGGACGGGTCGCCGTACTGCAGACCGCGTCCGTTGGTGCCGATGTAGACGCGGCCGTAGGTGTCGGGGTCACCGGTGATGACGCCGACTCCGCCGATGCTGCCCCACTGGTGGGCGTCGTCGTTGATGCGGAGCCAGGTGGCGCCCTTGTCGGTGGAGCGGAAGACTCCGGTGACGTCCTTGACGGTACCGATCAGGTACAGGGCCTGGTAGGTGGTGCCCGGCGCGGCCTTGCCGAAGCCGAGGGCGGAGGCGGACTGCACCGAGGTGAGCGCGGTGAAGCTGCGGCCCCCGTCGGTGGAGTGCAGCAGCCCCTTGCCGCCGCCGGAGATCCACAGGTCTCCTGCGATGCCGGGGACGGCCGTGAGCCGGCCGGCAGGCAGATTGCCTGCACGGGCGGTGAAGGTCGCGCCGCCGTCGGTGCTGGCGTAGAGCGTGCCGCCCGTGAGTGAGTAGAAGGTATTGGCCGAGGAGCGGTCGGCGACGACCACGGCGTCGGTGCCCAGGCCGCTGACCTTCGACCAGCTCGCTCCCTTGTCGGTCGAGCGGTACGGGGTCTGGCCGGCCTCCGTCCAGACGATGGTGGAGCCGTCCGCCGCGAGCGCGACATGGCCGCTGTTCGCGCTGCCCACCGGCTCTGCCGTGAAGCCGTTCCAGCTGCTGCCGCCGTCGGTGGAGTAGGCGCCGTCATGCGCGCCGCCAGTGCCGACGCGGACCATCACCGCGGGGGCCGACTGGGCGAAATCGATGTCGGTGCTGCTGCTCATCAGCGGGTTCTTCAGCCGTCCGGCGGGCACCTCGGTCAGAGAGTCGTGGCGGAAGCCGCCTTGGTCGCCCATGGAGGTGATGACGGTGGCGCCGCCGGGAGGGGCGATCGCGTCCGCCAGCGAGGTCTCCTCCAGCCCCCAGGCCCCGGCGGTCCAGTGGCTGGTACCGCCGCTGTCGGAGGCGCTCGCGTCCTTGCTGCGCCAGATACCGTTGCCGGTGCCGTACACCACGTGCCCGGAGTCGAAGGGATCAATGGCCAGCGCGGTCATCCAGTGCCCGATGCCGGTACCGACGTAAGGAGCGGCGGAGGCGTCCCGCACCGACTTGTCGGCCAGCGCCTTCCAGGTCGTACCGCCGTCGGTGGTCCGGTAGAGCTCGTCTTGGGGCCACCAGCGGTCGAGGGTGGTGACCATCACCGTGGACGGCTTCTTCGGGTCGACGGCCAGACCGGAGAACCCGTAACTGCCCTGGGACGGGGAGATGTTCTTCCACGCGCCGCCGGACGGCGTGTACTTCCACACCGAGCCCGCCGTCGCGTCGTTGGGGCCGATGGCGTTGCTGTACGTCAGGTACAGCGAACCGTCACCGGAGACCACACCGTGCTGCGGCATCTGGCCGGTGGGCTGCGCGGAGACGGCCTGCCAGCTGTTGCCGCCGTCGGTGGAGCGGTACAGGGAGGTGTACTTGTCGTTGACGCCGACGTAGACCGTGTTGCTGCCGGCCGGGCCGTACGTCACGAAGGAGATGCCCGCGGCACTGCTCGCCCCGTCCTTGACGGGGAACGAGGAGACCTGACTCCATGTCACGCCGTAGTCGGTGCTGCGCCACAGGCCGTTCTTGCGGGTGCCCAGCAGCAGGGTGCCGTGGTCCGCGGGGTCGATCACGAGCCGCTCGCCCGCCCCGCGGCCGGGTTCGTTGCCGCCCAGCTTGAACGGTAGATCGGTGCGCTGGAAGGTGCGGCCCCGGTCGGTGGAGCGCAGGATCGCGCCGTTGCCGGCCCACTCGTTGGTGTAGGTGCCCGTCGCGAGGTAGAGCCGGTTGGGCTCGACGGGGTCGGTGGCCAGCGCATCTATTCCCAGAAGGTTCCAGTCCTTCTCGGCGAGCCAGTCGGTCAGCGGGATCCACTGCTCGGCCGCGGTGTCCCAGCGGTAGGCGCCGCCCATGTCTGTGCGCGCGTACAGTAGGCCCCTCTCGCTCGGGTTGAACACCAGACCGGTGACGTATCCGCCGCCCACCACCTGGGCGTTCTTCCACGCGTACGGGCCGGACCCGGCCGTCTGGGGCTGGTCCGACTTCACCAGCTTCCATTGCTGGTTGGTGCCGCCCGTACCGGGGAACTGGATGACTGCCGCGCCCTGGGCGGTGGAGTTTCCGGAGACGTCCAGGAGCTGGCCGCTCTTTCGGTTGATGAAGGTGACAGCGTCGGAACCGCTCACCTCGCCGATCTTCCACTCCTGGGCGGTGGAGGGGCTGTCGGTCTGTTGCTCGGCGGCCGCCACGTTGGCGGTGGAACTGCCCGCTATGCCAAGCACTTTGCCGCTGTTGCGGTTCACCAGCTCGTAGTAGCCGTTCCCGGTGGACCTCAGCTTCCACTGCTGGTTGGCGGTGTGCTGGTCGGTCCACTGCTGGATACGGGCGCCGTCAGCGGTAGAGAAGCCGTTGACGTCGAGCACCTTGCTGCTGCGCACGGAAACCAGCTGATAGTAGGCGTTGCCGTCGACCGTCGCGGCCTGCGAGTCCTGCTGCGCGAACAGGAGGCACGGCACGACGATGGCGGGCACGCCGACCAGCAGACCGGTGGCGGTCCAGCGGCCGCGGTAACGCCCGCGGTGCGTGGGGTTGTCCATCGGGGTGTACTCCTTGCATGTCATTCACCGGAGGAAGACGGATCCAGGCAACGGAGCGGCCTGATCCGCCCCCTAGTGGTCACAGGCACTGCAAAGGGTTGCCGCGGGCCGGGATCTTTTCGCTGCCGGTCGCCCGATGGGAGCACAACCTGTTCGCCGGCAGCGTTGCTGCCGGCGATGAACGTGCGGGACCGTCCTCACCGGGGCGGGGCGAACCCTCCCCAGACTGCGACGGAACGGCCTGAGCTCTGGGCGTGGACGTGGTAACTGTCGCGCTTGACCTTGCGGACGCCGGTGGCGTGGTTGTACTGGCCGGCGAACTCGTGCTGTCCGGCCGGCACGGTGCGGCCCGGCTTGAGGGCCCAGCGGTAGAGCAGCGCACCGCCGGACTCCTGAACAGTGACGGTGAAGTCGTCGCTCGGCAGGGTCTGCCAGTTGCCGGTGTTCCGCACGTCGCCGGTCTGGGCAATGCGCAGTTCCACGGTGAGCGAGGTGAGCGGCTTGGTGGTCTTGAGGGTCAGGTTGTTCTGGGCCCAGTAGATGGTGCTGTGCACGTCCAGCGAGCCTTCGGACCACAACGGCCCGTCATTGACCCGGCTGCCGGCCGGCGGAGTCGGACGCGCGCTGTGCGAGGTGGTGGCCGGGGCCGGACCGGTAGTGGTCGTGCGGGCTGATGGCGTCGGAGCGGACGTGACGGTCGGGGACGGGACTGTGCGAGTGGGTGCGGTGGCCGGCGGCGTCGGAGCTCCGCCGATGGCGGCGACAGCGACGGCGAGACCACCGGTCGCCAGGGTGGCGGCGGCGATGAGACCGACGATTGCCGCCCGGGGCCATGACCTCGCGATCGAAGGTGTGCGGTGCCGGACGCTGGGGTCGGCCGCGCCGCGCTCCACGCGCGCCAGGATCCTTGCGCGGTTGGGCTCGTGAGCCTCGGCGGCCTCTCGCAGCCGTCGGCTGATCTCGTCGTTCACCGGTTCCTCCTTCCCGCCGCCAGTTCGCCCACCGCATCCGCGCCGAGTAGCGATTCCAGCTCGGCCATGCCCTTCGAGGTCTGGCTTTTCACCGTACCGACCGAGATGCCCAGCGCAGCGGCGGTGTCCTTCTCCGACAGATCGAAGGCGTGGCGCAGGACCACGCACGCCCGCTTGCGGAACGGCAGCCGGGTGAGCGCGGCCCGGACGTCGAGCACGACCGCAACGTCCGGCCCGTCCACCAGCTCCGTACTGCGGGACCAGAACAGCGCTACTCGCCGTCGCTCGCGGACCCTGCTCCGGATCCATTCCCGTGCCAGATTTGCCACGACGCCGCGGGCGTAAGCGACCGGGTGTTGCGCTGCCCGCAGCCGGTCCCAGCGCTGCCACAGAGCGACCAGCGCATCCGCGGCGAGGTCGTCGGCCGCATCCTTCTCGCCGGTCAGGAGGTGGGCGAGACGCGCCAGTTCGGCGTAGTGGCGTTCGAAGAAGTCGTGGAACTCTGCGGACGCGTCGTCGAACAGCATCTCCCGCGGTCGCCCTCTCCCTGCGATGTTCGCGTTAACAATCGGCCCGAGCGTAACAGTGCCCCGCACCCCGCAGCCGGACGGCGATCGCCCGTGCAGGAGGGCGTCCTGACGATGGACTGGCGGCGCGGTCAATGCCGGGCGAACTGGACCCGGGTCGGCTGCGCGACGTCCGGTTTGAGGGCGATCCCGTCAATGGTCAGCCGCTCACCGTAGATGTCGGTGACCCTGATCGCTCTGCCGCATCCGTCGCCGTCGGTGGCCAGGAAGTAGTTGTAGTCGGTGCGGTGCAGCTTTCGCCAGCCTTTGGCGGTCCGGACCTCGAGCGCGGCCACTGGGTTGCGGTGGCCGATCACCTGGATGCCGCACCAGTACGGACTGGAGCCGGACTTGTAGCGGATCGAGAGAGGGCCGGACACGGCGGGGCTCAGCAGCGTCCAGGTGATCGGGAGCCGGCCGACGGAGAGGTTGGCGAGTCTGGCGAACGCCTGTTGACTGAGGTCGAGTTGCCCGGGTGCGCAGGGCAACGGGCACTCGTTGACAATCCGCACCGTGATGGAAGCCCCGTTCGCGGCGCGGACCAGCACGTACGCTCCGCATGCCTTGGCCGACTCGTAGTCGGTGTGGTTCATCGCCGCGATCATGAGGTCGCCGGACGGGCCGTAGAGGCAGGCACCATTCCCGTCACCCGCCTCGTAGGCGGTCGCGACGCCCCGGTAACGGATGGCGGGCTTGATCCGTCCGGCCAAAGACCCTGTGGACACCGCGGATTCCGTGCGCGGAGTGTTGGAAGGCGTGCGCGGGCTGTTGGCAGGCGCGCGCGGGCTGTTGGTAGGCGTGCGCGGGCTGCGAGAAGGGACGGGCGGCCTGCCGGCGGCCGACGGCGTTGGGGTATGGCGAAGCGATGGCGGGGGGCTCGTGACCAGCGGCTGCGTCGGTGCCATCGTGGCGTCGGCCGCCGCGGTCGGTGAGCCGGAATCGGCCGGGACGCTCGCCGGGGCAGCCATAACGGACTCGTCGGCGGTACGCCGGGTATCAGCGCTGCCCCCGATGAGGAGCGCGGCGGCCAGGCAGACCACAACGCTGACGGCCAGCAGTGCCAGCGGAATGCCGATGGCCCGCCGGTGCTTGCGCAGCGGCTCCGCCGCGCCGTGCATCGTTGTCCTCATGTCCATCCGTTCGGTAGATCCAGTCGACGTTCCACAGCGCAGTTGCCGCCGGAACCGAAAAGGTTGCCGCCCGTTGCCGACATCGCCACAAACTCAGGACAGGTTTCGACCTGGAGGACCGACCAGCAGGTCCGGCGAGGCCCCGCCACTCACCTCTTTGCGCACCTCAATCAGCCAGAGAGGATGGTGAGCGATGAGAAGTGATGCGCACGAGAGCAAACCTCGAAGCCCTTGCCAGTAAGAGATTTCGCTCATCATCGACAAACGATGGTCAGTCTCGAGTGGAATTCAGCGGCTACGAGGTTCGTCGATCGCGGTGCGTTCCAGTCCGTCGACCAGCCGTGGCGTCCTCCGTCGGCATAGATATTCGTAGCTGCCAAAGCAGAAGTCTTCACGCCCCAAACGTTGAGCTCGGTCTGTGTTTGCGGGCCGAGGAGGCGGCGGTGGCGTTTGCGAACGATCAGTGGACGAAGCCCGTCACGCAACCCGATGGGAAGGTGACGCGGGAGCGGAACGAGAAGCGTTGGGGTCGGGGGAAGCGGTGGTTGGCGGTTTGGACTGATCCGCAGGGAAAGGAGAGGTCTCGGGCCTTCGATACGAAGGTTCAGGCGTTGCGGTGCGAACGGGATCGAGACGGATCGGGATCGTGGGGACTATCTCGATCCGAACGCCGGCAAGGTGCGGCTCGACGAGATCTGGCCGCGGTGGATGGGGTCGCGGACCATCGATCCTGCGAGCGAGATTCAGTACGAGTCGAAGTGGCGGCTGCATGTCGAGCCGGTGTTCCGATCGGCTCATCAAACCCCACTCCGCGATCGTCGCGCTCCGCGCCGACAAGGAGCATCGACTGCGGTTCAAGGGCGACGTCCGGCAACGGGCACTACGTCTGCTCGACGCGATAGCCAAGAGCACCTCAGGACGGGGGTGGGAAGTCACCTGCCCGGCCTGGAACCGCGACGATCACCATCCCGCCGACCTCGCTGTCTCCATCACGGGGCACACGTACGACCTACAGGTCTCCGAGAACGACGACAAAGTCCCGCATGAACCAACCGCGAAGGAGCTTCGCGACTTCGAGAGGTGGGGCTACCCGCGGATTCCGACGTACGACAAGGTCCCTTCAGGGCGGCTAGCGATCGCGGTCGATGGCGGCGTCCCTGCTCGCCAGTCCGCCTTCAGCGACACGAAGACGATCAACCTCGCCGACCGCCTACCAGTCCTCGTCCAGGAACTGGAACTCCGGGCGGCTGCCGATGAGCAACACCGTCTTGAACGTGAACAGCAAGAGGCCGAACGACGCCGGCGTCGGCAACAGGTCCGAGACGAGGCTGTCGTCGCCCTGCGCGAGCACAACCGCGCCGCCATTCTGGCCGCGCAGGCCGCCCAATGGCGCCAAACCAACTGCTTGGTGACTACATCGCCGCTATGCAGCAGCGGGTCGCCTCGCTGGACAGTGACGAGCAGGCCGCGGCACATGAGTGGGTGGAGTGGGCAAGGGATCCGCGCAAGGGTCGTGCTCGCCAACTGACGCTTACGGTCGCCGATCCGGGTGCCGAGGTTCGACAGGTCGATCGCATCCAGCGAAGGCGTGAACTGAGGGATCACGACCCGGCGGCAGCGCGCGCAGCGGTAGTCGTACTGCTTGCCGTAGCAGACCGTGCCCGTCGCAGGGATGCCTGTGCGCCAGGTCCACACCGACTCGACGATCTCCGAGCAGAAGCTGCACCACGACAGCGGCCGGTGTTCCAGGTCGGGTGTGGGGTGCTCTTTCTTCCAGAACACCCAGTAGCCCCGGTCGCGGGACTGTCCGACACCGAAGAACATCGAGTTCAGGTACAGGATCTTGTAGCGGTAGCCCAGGTTCTCGAACTGCTTGAGCCACCAGCGGTGCGTCGACCCGTCACCGACCTTCCGCTTGCCCAGCACCGGGTAACCCCAGGACTGCAGCTGGGTCGTGCACTCGACGAAGATGACCCAGGGGTGGTGCTGCGCCGCGTGGTGCAGGACACAGTTGGCCGTGGCACGGTCACGCTCCGAGCGGGTGACGCGGTCGTCGTAGTCGGGGTCTTCGAGGTCGAACAGCGTCAGTCCCTGCTCGTAGGCCTTCATCGTGTTCGCGGGCGAGTGGTTCACGCACGAGACGCCGGCGGCGAGCAGATCACCCGGGGGCAGGGTCACGAGCAGAGTGGTAGTCGGCAGAGTCGGGGTTGGCGAGGTCGGCGATCCAGTGCTCGGTGGTCGGGTGGTTCGCCTCGTGTAACTCGACCTTGTACTGGTTGTGGTTCGCGGCGGTGCGTTGCGGCCGGCGTGACAGCGTTCGGCTCACCTGCAGGCGGCTGCTCGAGCTTCTGCGGATGCTCGAGCGCGCACCGGCGCCGTTCAGCGAAACCGGCACCGAGTCCCGCGATCCCATTTCTCATTAATGAGTAATGGGTCTCATCAATGAGTAATCGGGTTCTTCCATAGCGTGATGAAGTCCATAACAAATGGTTCGTGGTTGCATTTTTTCGCTTGTTTTCGGTTGACAGAGAGCGACTTGAGCTACGGTTTGCCGCAAGGGGAGAGTCACAGTCCGGGGGGCCGGCATGCCGAAACGTTTCGCGACCGCATTTTTCGTTCTCACTACTGCGGTCGTGATGGTGCTAGGCCTCACCGCCTCGCCCGCGCGGGCAGCCGAGGGTGATCCTGCGTCCTCCGCTGTGGCGACGTGGTCCTGCACCAGCAGCCCGTGCCCGTGGGGCCCGTCGGCCACCAGCAACACGGCGGTCTGGCCGGCCGCGGCCGAGCCGGTCCGGGCCCGCTACGGCTATACCGTCTCCCACGACGTGTACGCTCCGGTGTCCAAGGTGGCGGGCTGGAAGATCACCGTCACCTCCGGCAGCGCCACGGTTTACGCGGGGCCGACCGACGACTCGCACTCGTCGCTGGCCGCATTGTCGGCCGGCCAGAGCTACACCGTGTCCAGCACGCTCAGCGGCAGCAGCATGGTCAGCGTGCAGGACGGTGGGTCGTTCGAGTACACGATCACCCCCGGCACCCCGACCCCGCCGCAGCCGGCCTCCGGTGACGGCTCGGTGCTGGCCACCTGGACCTGCACCAGCAGCCCCTGCCCGTGGGGCCCGTCGGCCACCAGCAACACGGCGGTCTGGCCGGCCGCGGCCGAGCCGGTCCGTGCCCGCTACGGCTACACCGTCTCCCACGACGTGTACGCCCCGGCGTCCAAGGTGGCGGGCTGGAAGATCACCATCACCTCCGGCAGCGCCACAGTTTACGCCGGCCCAGCCGACAACTCGCACTCGTCGCTGGCCGCGCTGTCGGCCGGCGACAGCTACACCGTGTCGAGCACCCTGAGCAGCAGCAGCCTCGTCAGCGTGCAGGACGGCGGGTCGTTCGAGTACACGATTACCCCCGGCCCGCCGCTCCCGCCGCCGCCGCCCGCCTGTACCGACCCCACCACCTGCGACCCGGTCTCCTGGGTCAGCGCCCGCTGGCGCTACGCCGGAACCGGCGAGGACCCCGGTGACTGGTACGGCGGCGTGATCACCTGGCCGGCCGGCACGGCCTACCAGGGCAACGGCCGCTCCGGCTACAACGCGCGCATCGTCTACTCGGAGTCGGGCGTTCCGCTCTACCCGTACATGGGTGCCTGGGCCGACGGGTGCACCGTCCGCGTGGTCACCGGCCGGGCCCTGATCATCGAGTGGGAGCGCGGTACGGACGTGTGGCGGGAGACCCTCGTGAACGCCGGTCAGGCGTACACCATCTCGCTCAGCGGCTCCGAGGACGGCGCCATGATCGAGACGAACAACGACCTCGAGCCCTTCACGGTCTCGATGAGCAACTGCACCCCGCGGCCGCTCTCGGAGCCGAACAACCGCATCCCGGTGGCGAACGCCGGCGCGCCGCAGTCTGTCGTGGTTGGTACGACCGTGACCCTGAACGGGTCCGGCACCGACGCCGACGGCGACGACCTCACCTACGCGTGGACCCAGACCGGTGGACCGGCGGTGACGCTGTCCAGTACGACGACGGCGAAGCCGACCTTCACCGCCCCGTCCTCGGCATCCACGCTGACCTTCAGCCTGGTGGTGCGGGACGGCCGGGCCGACAGCGCGGCGGCGACCACCACGGTGACCACCACCCCGGTCAACCAGGTACCGGTCGCGAACGCCGGTACGGCGCAGACGGTCAACACGGGTACCACGGTGACGCTGGACGGCTCCGGCAGCCGCGACGCCGACAACGACCCGCTGACCTACACCTGGACCCAGACCGGTGGGCCGGCGGTGACGCTGTCCAGCCGGACGGTGCAGAAGCCGACCTTCACCGCCCCGGCCACACCGGCCACGCTGGCCTTCAGCCTGGTCGTGCGGGACGACGAGGTGGACAGCGCGGTGTCGACCACCACGGTGACCGTCACCGCTCCGAACCTGGCCCGGGGCAAGACCGCCACCCAGTCGAGCACCAGCGGTACCGCGGTGGCGGCCCGGGCGGTGGACGGCAACACCAACGGCGTCTTCGCGAGCGGCTCGGTGACCCAGACCAACCTCTCCACCCAGCCGTGGTGGCAGGTCGACCTCGGTTCCGCGGCGGCCGTCTCCACGGTCACGGTGTGGAGCCGGACCGACTCGAACCGGATGGGCAGCGGCTCGGTGTTCATCTCCTCGACCGACATGAACGGCCGGTCGATGTCCTCGCTGCGGGCCGACGACTCGGTGAAGGAGATGCCGTTCTCGGCGTTCTCGTCCACCACCGACAGCCTGACCCTGAACGCGGGCAACGCCACCGGCCGGTACGTTCGGGTGCAGCTGTCGAGCATCATCACCACCCTGAACCTGGCCGAGCTGCAGGTCGGCGGCACCACCGGCGCCGTGAACCTGTCCACCAACCGGCCGGCCACGCAGTCGTCGACCGACGTCGGCACCGCCGCCCGGGCCGTGGATGGGAACACCAACGGCGTCTTCGCCGCCGGGTCGGTGAGCCGGACGGCGTCCAGCTCGCAGCCGTGGTGGCAGGTCGACCTGCTGACCAATTCCCGGGTCGGCAACGTCACGGTGCACAACCGGACCGACGCCTCGGCCGACAAGCTGAACAACGCGGTGGTGTTCCTCTCCACCGCCAGCATGTCGGGCCGGACCTACGCCCAGCTGATGGCCGACTCCACGGTGACCAAGCTGAACCTCGGGGAGACGCCGGGGGCGGTCACCAGTCTGCCGACCAACACCGTGGCCCGCTACGTCAAGGTGCAGTCGCCGGCCACCAGCGCCGGTGTGATCAGCCTGGCCGAGGTCACGGTGACGGGCACCCAGCCCAACTGACGCACGACCAGGGATCCGTCTCGATTCGTTCCATCGACGAAGCGCACGGTCCGGGCTCCTTCCTCTTACGGCAGTGTTTGGCGGACCTGCGCATCTCGGCATATAGGCTGTCCAGCGCCTCCGCGTCCTGGAGCTGGGTCAGGGGTAGCCGGCCGATATAGGGCTCGGCGTGCACCCGGTACTTCGACTTGTACTCGTTCAGCGTCGACGTAGCCACATCGAGGATCTCGAAGTACCTCGTGACCAACTGGTTCACCGTCGCGCGTGTCTTGGGATTGCGCTGCTCGTCGACCTGGTTGAGGAACCGCGTCTTCATTTCTTCGGCGATCTTGGCTTGACGAGGACCGGGCTTCACGGTCTCCGTCCACGACTCCGGTCGGTCGGCCGACGATCACGACCGGGGTGTTCTACGTCTGTCCGACTAACTGCGTCGCGTCGAACCTGTCGTAGGGGCGGTGACCACCTCGTACTGGAAAGGCTCGTTGACACTGTCGGCGAAAGAGATGATCGGGGGCTCGTGGCGCGACCACGTCGGCGGCTACTGGCGCATCACCTTCAACAACCCCGAATGGGTCGGCACCACCAGCTCCGACCTCACCACCGGCGACTCCTGCTGCGACAACGCCTACACCGCGACCAGGCCAGGATGCGTGCTCCCGACCGTTCCCGCCACGATGACATTCAGCCGCTCCGCCAACCCGGAGTTCGCCAGCCATGTCGAGCGTGCCCTGTTGTCCGGACTACCAGGCCTGGCCGGTTCCACCACCAACCTGCACCGACCGTACGACGACGCTCTGCGCACGAAGAACGGCACCACCGCGTGTCCGCCAAGCCGGCCGCGCCCGTCGGGCAAACAGTGTGACGAGTACCCGTTCCGCAGCACCTACGAGGGCGCTTACACCAGCGGCGACGCCACCCCGCGCAGCTGGGACGGTTGCGAGATGCCCGACCCGCCGCGCACCGGACCCACCGGCTTCAGCCGGTGCTTCATCAACGCACTACAGAACGGGTCGGCGGGCGGTTTCCTCAGCGGGTTCTACCTACAGCAGCGGATGCTCAGCGGCGACCCGTTCCAGGTAGCGTTCGCCTGATGGCCACGCCACAGACGTACCAAATCGGGGTCTCCTACCATCAGTTCCTTCTGACCCCGTTCGGGGGCGACAACCCTGTCATCGACTCCAGCCGCCCCGCAGGCCCACTGCTGGCGCTCGATCCCCGGGTACCAGGCGCGCTCATCATCCTCACGGGCGGCACCGATGCCCCGGTCGATGTCACCGTCCACATCGAGCGCGAGCCGCTGCCCGACCTTGCCGCCGCTGCGAAAGGGTGGGACGTCGGGGAACAGGCCGCGATTCCGATCGACGGCGACATGTATCTCGTGCCATTGATGGGGGGCGGATCGACACCGCTGATCTACACACCCAGCACGCCGGGCCTGCACCTGATCCGCGTCCTTGCCCGAGGCCGCCGCACGCACCACGACGGCATCACAGACGGCCCGACGAGGACTACGACATCACTATCACCCCCGTCACCACCGACCCCGGCAGACAATCCACAGCCGGTGACAGCCTCTACATCAACTGACACGACCCAATCGACGAAGATCGTGACGCCGGCGCTCAGGCGCCGGCGTCACGTCCATCTTCCCGGTGGTACGGCAAGGACCGCCAATCGATCGATGTGACAGCGAAGTTGATTCGATCCCGCACGAAGGTCGTCAGCGCTTGTCCGACACTCGCCTCGGCGATTGCTCTCCCGCTCGCCGCAGTAGACCAGCCGGCAATCTGCGCGTTCGCCCCCGACGCCCACCGGTTGCCGACGTCGGCTGCAGCTACCGTCATCGGGACGTGCCTGCATCCGTCGGATGCGGAGTCCCTTGTCAGCCTCAATGCTAGCTCCGGCATGGCATCCGCCGAGGCAGACCACAAGGGCAGCAACGAGTGCCAGGATGCCTTTCTTCGCGGTCATGGAACTGCCACCAGCCGTCGGCGGCGGATCACAGCGGAAGCAGCCAGGAGCACATCGTCGACGGTTTCCGCGGCGAGCATGACGATGCTGTCGGGGCGAATCAACGCACTGGTATGGCGGCCTTGTGTCAGCCAATGATGCAGCCGATCCCCAGGCTCCGTCTCGAGGACGACGACGCCCAAAGCCTCCGCCTCCGCTTGCTGGAACGCGGTCAGCTGCTGCGTCGTGAGCAGCGCGAACCGGCCGGCCGCATGATCGTCCAGGCGCTGCTCGGCGCCGACCGGCGCGTTCGGGCACAAGGTCCCCACGACGCCTCCAGACCAACGACGTCGCCGTACCAAGTCCGTCCGGGTCAATCGCGGAGTTGCGCTGGAGAGCACACGGTCCGCCAGCCCTGGGACGAGGGACAACCGCGGTGCGATGAGCCGACGGAGAACGTCACCCGTCCGGCCACCCTTGGTCATGATCGCCCCGACTGCCATGGCCAGCCGGATCATCCGGACCGCGTGCGGGCGTCGTTCCTGCTGGTAGGTGTCGAGGACTTGCTCGGACAGCCGCGCGTCGAGGACACCGGCGAGCTTCCACGAGAGATTCGCGGCGTCTCTCATCCCGGCGCCCAGGCCCTGCCCGATGAACGGCGGCGTCAGGTGCGCCGCGTCGCCGAGCAGGAAGACGCGCCGGTCCCGCCATCGATCGGCGACCTGGGCACGAAAGGTGTACGACGCCACCCGCACGACCTCGATCCGGTCGTCGCCAGCGCTTCGCAACCACGGCCCGACGATCGCCCGGAGAGCCGCAAGCGTACGGAAATCCTCGTGGTTCTCGTCGTCCGCGAGCCGGAACTCCCAGCGATGCCGGCGGGCGCCGACGCGCATGTAGGTCGCGGCACGGCCGTTGTCGCACAGCTGATGCACGCCGTCCCAGTGATCCAGTTCCTGGTCGATGTCCAGATCGACGACGAGCCACCGCTGGTCGAATCCGAGATCCCGGTAAGGAGCGCCGATCGCCCGGCGCACAAGGCTGTTGGCGCCGTCACATCCCAGCACATACTCTGCCGCCAGCGTCTCCACCTGACCCGTCGTCCGGTCCCGCAGCTCGACCTGGGCCGTGCCCGCTTCCTCCTGCCGAACGGCCGTGACCTCGACGTCACCTCGGAACGTCACCGACGGACAGTTGCCGAGGTTGGCTCGAAGGAGCACCTCGAGGTCCGGCTGGTCGAAGAGGTTGGCTTCCGGATAGCCGTGCCTGCCGACGCGATCATGCCGCCGAAACTCCGCGATGGTGTGTTGTCGCGCATCCACGAGGCGCAGTCCGAGCGTCGGCCGGGAGATCTGTGCGAACTCCTTCGCGATCCCTGTCCAGCCGAGGATCCGGTACACCTCGTCGTCGAGGTGCACCGCCCGCGGCTGCGGATACACCTCGGCCCACCGCTCGAGGAGCAGAACCTCGACACCGTACGACGCAAGCAACGTGGCAGCCGCAACTCCGGTAGGGCCGGCGCCGACGACGATCACTCGGCCGGTCACGACGTCGCCGCAGGCAGTAGGACGAGATAACCAACGGCCAGCGCCGCGGTCCCGATCGCCGGCACCAACCGCGCAGCGGAATCCCGGTTGCTCAGATGAACGCTGACGGCGCCGACCATCAGCAGAACTGTGCCGACAGCCGCGGCGGCACCGGCCGGCGACCACCACCGGCCGGCCACCAGGCCGACCGCGGCCATCACCTCGGCACAGCCGATGAGCCGGTAGGCGTTGACCCCGAGGCGCGCATGCGCAGCCGCGGCACGCATCGCCGGAACGGCAAGAACCTTCGTGGTACCGAGTGATCCGAGGACAACAGCCAGCACCAGCCCGACGACCGCGATCACGAGCTCGCCCCCGCCGGGTCGGCGAAGCGCCACGACACCGTGAACGCTTCGAGTGTCGCCCGGACACGAGATTCATCGACCCCAGGCGCCGGGGTGACGGCGACCTGAACCGTGCCATCGGTGATCTCGACGTCAACGCTGCCGGCGGGACCGAGCTCGTCCTGCACCGCGCGGCGCGTGGCATCGGCACGGAGCGCGAGCTTGTACGGCTTGCCGACCGCAGTCGTCGGGATCGCGTCGATCACGTGCACCGCCTTCGGTACCGCAGCCTGCTCCGGGATGTGCGCGGCGGCCCAGGATTCCAGCGCATCCTCGGCCGGGGCGGCGCCTCCGGTCAGGACGACGTACGCCACTGGCACCTCGCCGGCACGCCGGTCGGGGCGACCGACAGCAGCGGCGGCAACGACACGTGGATGCGTCAGCAGCGCCTCTTCGATGATGCCGGGATCGATGTTGTGACCACCCCGGATGATGAGGTCCTTGGCCCGACCCGTGAGGTGGACGAACCCGTCGTCGTCGATCCGCGCGAGGTCGCCCGTGTCCAGCCATCCGTCAGCAAGCTTGCCGAGGCCGTCGAGCACCAGCCCGCGGTCGTCACGACCGACGACATAGCCTGCGAAGACGGTAGGCCCGGCGATCTGCAAGATCCCTGAACTCGTCACGTTCAGCCGCTGATAGGGAAGCCGCACACCGATCGCTCCGAGGCGTTGCCGACCGGCGAATCCGCGAACGCTCGCACAGGTGGCTTCGGTCAAGCCGTAACCCTCGATCAGCGGGACGCCGGTCGCTCCCTCGAAGGCCGTGCGGACCGCGGGAGGCAGTGCGGACGCGCCGACCATCGCGAATCGCAAACTCGAGATGTCCGCGTCGACCGGACACTGCGCCAGGACCTGGTAGACAGTCGGTACGCCGCTGACAGTCGCGATCCGGAAGTGTTCGACGATGCGCCAGAACTCGCCGTACAACCCCACGTCGCGGTAGCCGAGCGGACCCGCCCAGATGACTCGCTGCCCGCGGAGCAGAGGAGCCAGGAGCGTGACAACGAGTGCGTTCACGTGGAACAGCGGCAGCCCTGCGAACAGGACCGATTCATCGGTCAGCGTTGAGTCGGCTGCGATCATCCAAGCATCGCTGACCTCGTTGGCGTGCGTGTGCGCTGCGAGTTTCGGCCGGCCCGTCGTACCGCCGGTGTGGAAGACGGCCGCCAGTTCCTGCGCCACGGGCGGGGCCCCGACGAACCGGTCGGCCGGCATGCCGGCCGTGAGATCGGCCAGATACCCGATGCGTACACCGTCGATCGAAGGCAGCGCAGGTCCTGTCCCCTGGGCGCCGGTCGGCCGCAGGACAACGACTGCGTCGACCGACCCGGACCGGGCGACGCCGAGCGCAGTGGCCCAGACTACTTCGCCGAATTCAGGGCCTGCGGCAAGCAATACGCGCGTTCCGGCCTGGGCCAGCAGCTCTTGGACAGTGGACTCCGCGAGCGTCGGCTGAACGGGTGCTGCGATCCCTGCGGTCTGGGCAGCCAGCGTGGAGACGATCGCCTCCAGGCAGTTGGGTGCGAGCAGACCGACGGTGTCGGTCCGTCGTACGCCCAAGTCGTGCAGGAGATTCGCGGTCCGGTGCACCGCCGCGCGGAGATCGGCGAATGTGAAGTCGGCATGGTGCCGCCAGCGGTCCGCGTCCGGCATGACGGTCAGCGCAGTGCGCGCGGGCCACTGCTCGGCGGCGCGGCACAGTACGTCGTACGTCGTCACCGGGAGACCACGATCGGACAGGGAGATCGCTTCGATCGCCGGCAGGTCCGCGGGCCCGGTGTACTCCGGCCACAGCAGACTCGTGTTCACGCGTCCCTCACCACCGTACGTTGCGTGCCGAGAATGATCGCGCCGTCGTCGGTGCCTACACCGGCCTCGATCACATCACCCGCTCGCAGGTAGTTGCGGTTGCCTGCCTGCCGTTTGAAGAACGCCTTCCATCGCAGTGCGGGCGGCAGCAGCGAGCCAAGGATCTCGACCGGCTTGGCAGGCGCACGGAGCGCCGTGCCCCCAGGGGTGCCGGTCAGTACCACATCCCCGGGATCGAGTCGCTGGAACCTGGCCAGCGCGGTCAGCGCGGCTGCCGGCCGGAAGACCATGTCCGCAGCGACCATGCTGTCCTGCCGTGGCTCGCCGTTGACCGTGAGGCGAAGCCGCAGATCAGGAAAGTGCTCGAGCTCGTCGGCGTCGAGCAGGACGAGTGCCGGCCCGGCCGGCGTGAATGTCGGATACGACTTCGACTCGTAGAACTGCGTCTTCGGCAACTGCAGGTCTCGGGCACTGACGTCGTTCGTGACGACCAAACCAGCGACGTAACGGGCCAGGTCGCTCTCCTCGACCCTGGTTCCGACCGGGATCGTCGTCCCGATGACCAGACCGATCTCGACCTCGTAATCGAGGAAGCAGACATGCCCGGGGCGGACGATGTCGTCGAACGGTCCGCTGAGCGAACCCGAGGACTTCCGGAAGAAGGTCAGTGGGACCGTGTCCGGGTCCATCCCGGAGTCCCGGATGTGCGACCGGTAGTTGGTCATCTGCGCGATCACCCGGCACGGCGCCGTGATCGGCGACCGGAGCACGAGCCGATCGACCGGCACCACCGGGCCGTCGGCCACGGCGGCCACCTCGATGGCGCGCCGGTCAGCGAGCAGTTCGGCGGTACTGACGGCCGAGGTGTCGATCATCGCGGCACCGGCCGGAGTCTGAACCCACCAACCGCCGTCGCTACGGAGGATGGACACGGTCATGACGCGGCCACCTTCAGCAGTCCGCGCAAGCGCCCGAAGTCGAACTCGTTCTCAGATCGCAACGCAACCGCGATGGCGCGCAGCTCGTCGACAGCTTCGCGACCGAACCCGATCCCCAGGAAGTCTTTCGTTGCCGGTGGCCCCCATTGCGCCAGCCCGGAGGCCGTCATCGGTGCCCAGCCGGGCTCCAGGGTGTTGTCGAACAGGTCACCGTCGCTGAAGTGTTCGACCAGGAACCCGTCCGGATCACGCCAGTAGTCGAAGATCTGGCTGCCCTGGACATGCCGCCCGATTCCCCAGGACCGTCGGTACCCCTGATCGAGCAGATACTCGCCACCGGCGGCCAACGCGTCGAGGTCCGAAACCTGGTACGCCGAGTGCACGTAACGATCTCGTGGCCCGAGTGTGATCGCGATCGTGTGGTGGTCGGTCGCGACCGCTCCGCGATCACAGCGAACGAAGCTCATCACCGGACCTCGATCACGCTGCCCTTCGTTGTACAGGAAGTCGCTCACGATCAAACCGAGGTGCTCCAGGTACCAGTCCAGCGTCTCGCGATACGTCGTGCTCTGCAGAACCACATGCCCGAGCCGCTCGACCGTCACCGGTGCCCGCACCGTGCGTTGCGTCGCGTTGGTACGCCGTACCTCCGAGCCGAAGTTGAACGAGTGCGCCTGCTGCGACGGGACCTCGGGCAGAGTGTGGACACCACTGACGACACGGACTCGTGCACCGCTGGGATCCCGCAGTTCGACACCGATGCCGCCCAGGGCTTCAGGCAGCTTCCGTGGACTGGTACCAGTGGCATCGGCGAGACGCATGAGGTCACGTGGATCAGCCGCCGCGAACGCCAGGCCGGCGAAGCGCGACCGAGAGCCGCGCCTGATCAAGACACACGGCGCCCCCGGCCGGGAGCCGCGCAACTGAAGCTCGTCGGACGTCCGAGCCGCGACACCGAACCCGAACGCGCGCGCGAACCGCTCGGCGCGATCGAGGTCCGGCTTCTCGAACTCCAGCCAGACCAGATCCTCGGCCTTGATCACCGGATTCCGCACCCGGCCCGGATGCTCACCGCGCACAGCGCCGTACTCACTGTGCAGATCCCTGTGACTCTCGTCCCTGACCGACTGCTGCATCATCTGCCTCCCTGATCGCTAACTGACGAAATCCTCACTCATGATCTAGTCGTCAGTCAACAATTCCTGACGAAATCGTCAGAAACCATTCGGGCGGATCAGGGTCGCGCCCCGGCCATCAGATGACGGGAAGGTCGTCGAGGGTTGGGAGGGGAGCTCGGCTGAGTGTGCGGGCTTCGTCGGGCGGGAGGCCGAGCATGCGGAGCAGGTCCTCGGCAATCCGGTCGGTGGCGGCCGCGTCGTCGCGGTCCGGCCGATCCAGGAGCAGCTGACCGAGGGCGAGCAGTGCACCGCCTGCGACGACGACGGCAAGCTCAGGATCGTCGGCGGTGAAGCGACCCGAGTCGATCGCCGCCTGGAGGTCGCGGATCGCGCGCGGTGCCAGCCCGCGGTCAGCCGTGATCAGCTCGGTCCCGCTGCGCAGCAGCACGCGACTCAGCTGCGGCACCTTCCGGTGCAGCCGGCCGGTGAGCCGGAAGCTCCGCGCGAACCTCTCGGCCGGGTCGTCCGACGGATCGCCGAGCGCATCCAGGACGGCCCCGTGCGCCTCGAGCGCATCGTCGACGGCCGCCTCGAAAAGCTCGTCCTTGGTCTGGAAGTGGTTGTAGAACGAGCCCATCCCGACATCGGCTGCCTTGGTGATCTCCAGGATCGGCACATTCACGTTGCCGTCGGCGATGAAGGTCTGAGCTGCGCGCACGAGCGCCGCCCGGGTCCGCATCTTGCGGCGCTCCAAACGGTTCGGCTCTGGCGTGGGGTCGGCTGCCATGTCAGGAGCCTAGCACCCTTCGTCAGAGATGACGATATCGTCAGTTTGGTGTATGCTGACGCTCGCCTCATTAATGACGATATCGTCAATCCAACGCGTGAGGCCTGACCCAAGGAGTCTCCGTGTCGTCGTTCCTCTACCGCCTCGGGCGGTCCGCCGCTCGGCTCCGGGTGCTGGTCGTCGCCGTCTGGGTGCTCATCCTGGCCGCCGTTGGCGGCAGCGCGGTCGTGTTCAACCACGGCACGGACGACACCTTCAGCATCCCGGGCTCGGAGTCCCAGGACGCGCTCGACCACCTCGGGCGGGTGTTCCCCGAGGTCAGCGGTACGTCGGCGCAACTGGTCCTCGTCGTACCTGACGGGCAGAAGGTGGACACCGCCACGACGCGGACCGCGGTGAGCTCAGCCGTCAAACGGATCGAGAACGTCGATCAGGTCGCCACCGTGGTGAACCCGTTCGGGTCCGGAGTCCAGGGCGCGGTGTCCGGTGACGACCGGGCTGCGCTGATCGCCGTACCGATGGACGTCGATCTCGCGCAGGTGAAACCGGAGACCAAGGACGAACTGACCGGCATTGCCAACGACCTCGCCAAGGCCGTCGGCGCCGGCGCGCACGTCTACACGGGCGGGGACGCGTTCTCCGACAAGGTGCCGAAGCTCAGTCCGACCGAAGGGATCGGACTCGGCATCGCACTGCTCGTGCTGCTGCTGATGTTCCGCTCGATGATCGCAGCGGTGATGCCGCTGATCACCGCGGTGCTCGGCGTGGGGATCTCGGTCGGCCTGATCTACCTTGCCACCGTCGTCACGCCGATCTCCTCGACGGCGCCGATGCTCGCAGTGATGCTCGGCCTGGCCGTCGGCATCGACTATGCGCTCTTCCTGTTGTCACGGCATCGAGACCAACTCGCCGAAGGACTCGACGTCGAGGAGTCCGTCGCCAGGGCCACCGCGACCGCGGGATCAGCAGTCATCTTCGCGGGCCTCACCGTTGTGATCGCGCTGCTCGGCCTCACCGTCGCGGGTATCCCCTTCCTGACCACAATGGGTGTCGCGGCCGCGATCGCTGTCGCGTTCGCGGTGACCATCGCGGTCACTCTGATCCCCGCGCTGATGGCTTTCGCCGGCGACCAGCTTCGACCGCGTGCCCCCAAAGCACAGAAGGCCCGGCGACGTCCGCGGCTGCCGAAGCCCCCGATCGCGAAGGCATGGGTCCGTACGGCGACCAAGGCGCCGCTGCTCACCGTCGTCATCACGATCGTCGGGCTCGCCGTCTGCGCCATCCCCGCCACCGACCTGCGCCTCGCGTTGCCGGACAACGGCAGTGAGGAGGAGGGCTCGACCGCACGGGTGACCTACGAGGTCGTGAGCGAGCACTTCGGTCCTGGCTACAACGGGCCGCTGATCGTCACCGCGGACATCATCCAGAGCACCGACCCGGTCGGGCTGGTGAACAAGATCGCCGCCGAGATCCGCACCATGCCCGGTGTCGCCGCCGTACCGCTCGCGACGCCGAACCCGAAGGGCGACACCGGCATCATCCAGGTCGTCCCGACCACCGCCGCGGACTCCGCGCAGACCGAGGATCTGGTCACGCGGCTCCGCGGCCAGGAGCAGCACTTCCTGGACGCGTACGGAACGCAGACCGCCGTCACCGGTATCACCGCGGTCGGCATCGACGTGTCCGCCAAGCTCGGACAGGCCCTGCTTCCGTTCGGGATCCTGGTCGTCGGGCTCTCGATGATCCTGCTGGCGATGGTGTTCCGCTCGATCTGGGTTCCGCTGAAGGCCACGTTCGGATACCTGCTGTCGGTCGGCGCCGCGTTCGGCGCGACGTCGTTCGTCTTCCAACAAGGTCATCTGGCCGAGACACTGCACGTCGCCCATACCGGCAGCGTGATCAGCTTTCTCCCGATCATTCTGATGGGCGTCCTGTTCGGCCTGGCGATGGACTACGAGGTCTTCCTGGTCTCCCGGATCCGCGAAGACTACGTCCACCACGGCGACCCACAGCACGCGATCGAGTCCGGCTTCGTCTCCGCATCACGGGTCGTCGTCGCAGCCGCTCTCATCATGTTCGCCGTCTTCGCCGCCTTCGTGCCAGAAGGCAGCGCGACGATCAAGCCGATCGCGTTCAGCCTCGCTGTCGGGGTATTCGTCGACGCCTTCGTCGTACGCATGACGCTCGTACCGGCGGTGCTGGCGCTGCTCGGGAGACGGGCGTGGGGGCTGCCGCCGACACTCGATCGCGCGCTGCCGGTCTTCGACGCCGAAGGCGACTCGTTGGTCCATGAACTCCGGCTGGCCGACTGGGGCAGCGCCGACGAGGTGATCAGCACCCGCGAACTCAGCCTCGAAGACGATCACGGCCGACCGGTCTACCACGATGTCGAACTCCACGTGCCGCGTGGCAACACACTCGTCCTGTACGGATACGGATCGGTCGGCAAGACCGCACTGCTCTTGACGCTGGCTGGGCGAGTCACCAAACACGAGGGCGACCTGAAGGTATTCGGCCGGGTCCTCCCCCAGCACAGCCACGCGCTGCGCCGCGACGTACATGTCATCCGCTGTCGCGAGGTCGCGGACCCCGGCGCCGAAGCCGCTGCCGCGCTCGACGACGGCGTCGGACTGGTCCTGCTCGACGACGTGGACTTCGTACTGCGCACCGACGTACGGGACGCGCTGCGCGACGTTCTCGCCCGTGACGCATCGTTCGTCGTCAGCTGCCAGGACCCGGAACGAATCCGCGACATTCTCCCCACCACCACCCAGCTGTGCGGGCTGGCCCCTCAGCCCGCGGAGGTTCACTGATGCTCAAGCCGTTCACCGACTCCGCGCGGATGCCCGACACCGGCCCGTTGACGTGGCGCACCTGGACCGGCCTGATCGCCGTACCGATCCTGGTCATGGGTCTCCTGACCTGGGCGTTCTGGTCGCCTGACAGCAGTCACGGCACCGCCACCGCGGCGGTCGTCAACAACGACGAGCCGGTCAAGATCAACAACCAGACCATCCCGCTCGGCCGCACCCTGGCCGGCAACCTGATGAACAGCGCCGACTCCCCCTACGACTGGGTGCTCACGGACGCCGCGGACGCCGACGACGGACTTGCCGACGGCAAGTACGCAGCCGTCGTCACCATTCCCAAGGACTTCTCCTCCAAGGCGACATCCTCAGCCACCGCGAAGCCCTTGGACGCCACCCAGGGCGTGATCGATGTCGAAACCTCCAGTACGGCCGGCGTCGCCGACCCGGCCCTGACGTCGCAGATCGCGCGTGCCACTCAGCAGTCGCTCGGGCAACAGGTGGTCGAGACCTACCTGGACAACGTCTACATCGGGTTCAACACCATTCACGGCCAGCTCGTCAAGGCCGCGGACGGCGCCACGCAACTCGCGGCCGGTACCAAGCAACTCGTCCCCGGCGCACAACAGGTCGCGACCGGAGCGAGCCAACTGTCGACAGCAGCAAGCCAACTGTCCAGCGGCGCCAAGCAACTGGCGTCCGGTACGGCGCAGCTCGCCACCGGATCCTCGCAACTGTCCAAAGGCCTCACCCAGGCCGAACGCGACACCGCCCAACTGCCCGCACTCACCAAGCAGCTCGCGGACGGCGCCGAACAGGTTGCACAAGGCAACCAGAAGATCGCCTCGACGGTAGTCCCCTTGGCCAATCGGGTCATCGCCGCGCTGGACGCCGTACCGGCGGCAAAGACCGACGCGGTCAAGTTCCAGCAGCTGGCGAACCAGTGCAGCGCAAAGGGCGGCGCCCCGGACTTCTGCCGGCAACTGACCACGACCTCGCGCGATTTCACCGCGACCGCAGCCAAGATCGACGCAACGAAGGCTCGCGTCCGTGCAAACGCCGTACAGATCCGGAACTCGGTCCAAGCCCTCGCCACCGGTTCACGCAAGGTCGCCAACGGCAACCGCGCGCTGGCCAAGCAGGCCGTTCCGCTCACCCGCGGAATCGCCTCCGCCGCGAACGGCGCACGCAAGCTCGCGACTGGGGCAGCGACGGTCAACACCGGCGCCCAGAAGCTCTCGACCGGTGCAGGCCAGCTCACCACCGGCGCCAGCAAACTCGCCACCGGCGCCCAGCAACTCTCGACCGGTGTGGTCAAGGCCAACAACGGTGCACAGCAGTTGGCGACCGAGCTGAACAAGGGCCGCAACCAGGTTCCGACGTACACGGCCGACGAGCGCGATCACCTGAAGACCATCGCAGCCAATCCGTCGACCGCCACCGTCAGCATCAACTCGACCGGCCCACTCGCCCTGGGACTGTTCGCGGCCCTGGCCTTGTGGGCGCTGGCACTCGCCACCTACATCGTCACCCGCGCCGTCCCGGACGCCGTCCTGACCGCACGTGAACCGTCCTGGCGCATCATCGTCCGGGCCGCCGTACCTGGCGCAACCGCGGCCGCCCTGGCCGCCACTGTGATCACGGCAATCGCCATACCGGTTCTGAAACTGGGCTTCGGTGCCGGCGTCGCCTTCCTCGGTGTCACGCTGCTGGCCGCCTTCGCGTTCGTCTCCCTGAACCAAGCCGCGACAGCAGTCTTCGGCCGATCCGGACGCATCGCATCACTGACAGTTCTCATCCTGGCCGCCGCGACGGGGACAGTGTCGACCCTGCCGTCGCCGTTCCACGCCGTCGCCGGATACCTTCCCACCCATGGCGCCGTACTCGCCCTCCGAGCCATAGCCATGGACAGCCCAGGTCTGGCGACCGGCATCGCCGAACTCGCCGCGTGGCTCATCGCCGGCACATTAGCCACCATCATCGTCACCGACCGCCGCCGCTACCTCTCCCCCCGCCGCCTCCGCCGCGCAACACCGGTCTTTACGCACGTCAATCAGCTCGGATGATCCACCAACAACGACAACCTATGAGCATGCAACGCCGGCTGAATCCTTTACATACAAGAGATACCTCTCACCAGCAGCAATCCATCAGCAGTCTCAGCTGGAATTCAGCGGTTTCCGAGTTCGGGATCGACATTCGGCGACGACACGGCTGATGGCGCCGCGCGGACCGTCTGCTCAGCTGTTTCAACTCTCTGCACGGAAGCCGCCTCGACCCGATGAGTACCGACTGTGCCGCGCCCTCGGACCACTTGATCGTATTGCCTTGCCAACACCGGCTGGTTTCGAGTCGCGTCTCCGGGTTTCCAATGGCTCAAACGTTGAGCATGCCTCTGGTGTGCGCTGCGCGAAGTGAGTCAGGAGGCCGGATGGCCAGGGAGCCGTTCCCGCTCGGGACATGGGGGAACATCGCTGTACGGCAAGTCAAGCGTGATCGTCGAGGGCGCGTCGTCAAGTTCGAGGCGAGCGGGCGTTATCGAGACCTCGACGGTCGCACTCGGCGGGTAGCGGCGTGGGGAGGTAGTGCGGGCGAGGCGGAGAACAATCTCAGGGCGAAGTTCAAGGCACGGAGGATCGTTGCCGAGTCTGCGGAGCTGAGGTCAACGGATCGCGTTTCGATTGCGGCTGAGCTGTTCTTGGCCGAGGTCAAGGACAAGGTTGAGCAGGATGCGCTGGCCCCAGGAACGTACGACACGTATCGCTATCAGTACGACAAGAATCTCGAGCCACGCATTGGCGAGCTGCGACTGATCGAAGCGACCATCCCCAGGGTCAACAAGGTGATCGTGAAGGTTAGGGATGAGGTCGGCGTGGCGAGCGCCAAGACCTGCAAGCGCATCCTCACAGGAACGTTTGGTCTCGCGGTGAGGCACGGCGCCATTTCGTCGAACCCGGTCCGCGAGATCAAGATCGGCGGCAAGTCCAAGCGCAAGTGTCCCAGGGCCTTGGAGAAGGAAGAACGAGAGCAGTGGTTCGAGCTGCTCGAACAAGACGAACGCGCCGTCCGCGCGGACCTGGTCGACCTGTGCAAGTTCATGCTGGCCACTGGCGAGCGCATCGGCGAGTGTCTGGCTGTGAGCTGGGAAGATCTCAATTGGACGACTGGTGAGATCGACTGCAGCCATCAGATCCAGAGAATCAAGGGGCACGGGTTGATACGCCGCAGAGTCAAGTCGGCGGCCGGTGAACGCATCTTGGGGCTACCCCAGTGGGCGCTCGACATGCTCACGACCAGGTGGATGCCAGGAACCCCATTGGACAGCCCTATTTTTCCTAGCAGCGAGGGTGGCTTTCGGGACCCACACAACGTTCAGAAGGCACCGAAACCTGGCAATCCGACTTCACCCACTACCCACTCGCCGACGGCACCGACACAGGTACCGACACCGAGACCATCACCTGGCTCGACGACCACTCCCGCTACGCCCTCCGCGTCTCGCCCCACCGCCACGTCACCGGCCAGATCGTGCTCGCCACCTTCACCGAAACCGCAGCCCAGCACGGCTATCCCGCCTCCGTGCTCACCGACAACGGCTTCGTCTACACCACCCGCTTCGCCGGCAGCCGCAGTGGCCGTCACAGCCGCAACGGGCTGGAGACCGAGCTACGCCGTCTCGACATCGTCCAGAAGAACTCCCGGCCCAACCACCCAACCACCCAACCACCTGCGGGAAGGTCGAACGGTTCCAGCAGACGATGAAGAACTGGCTGGCCGCGCAGCCTCAACAACCCGCCGGCCTGGACGAGCTCCAGACCCTGATCGACACCTTCGTCGGCATCTACAACCACACCCGGCCCCACCGATCGCTGCCACACCGCGCCACCCCAGCCACCGCCTACCAGGCCCGCCCCAAAGCAGGCCCGGGCGCCGACCGCAGCACCGACACCCACTACCGCGTGCTCCACGACATCGCCGACTCAGCCGGCAAACTCACCCTGCGCCGCGCCGGCCGCCTCCACCACGTCCCCATCGGCACCGAGCACGCCCGACCCTCCGTCCTCAAGCTCGTCGACGACCTTCACATCCGCATCATCAACGCCGCCACCGGCGAACTCCTCCGCGAGCTCACCCTCGACCCCACCCGCAACTACCAGCCCCTCGGACGACCCCCAGGACCACCCAAAAAACAAAAACCGGACCCTCGATAGGGGTCCGGTCTGTCCGGGATCTCCTGAGAGATCACAAAAGAGCCGGTGAGGGGACTCGAACCCCTAACCCCCGCTTTACAAGAGCGGTGCGCTGCCAGTTGCGCCACACCGGCCGGTGTGCGGATACATACTAGAGGATTGTGTGGGGGGTGCTGCGGGGGTCGGGGGCGTTTCGGGGGCTTTGGGGTGCTCGGGCGGTGTCGGTGCTGGGGGACTCGCTGGGGCTTGTGGCGTTGCTGTTGTATGTGCAGGCGTCTACGGGGGCTGCGATCGCGGTGGCTCTGCTCCTGTTGGCGGGGGACTTTGTGCCGGGGTTGTTCGGGGCGTTCGCGGGGGTGGTGGGCGATCGGTTCGATCTCAGGCGGGTGATGGTGGCGTGCGACCTCGTCCAGGGCGTTCTGACGGTCGCCATGGCCATCGTCCTTCCGCCACTCACCGTGTTGTTGGTCATGGTGGCGGTCAGGAGCGTCACGGCGCAGGTATTTCAGGCTGCTTCGCGGAGCGCTATGCCGGCGTTGGTGCGGGACGATCAGCTCGAGGCGGCGAACTCGGCGCTCGGGGCGGGGACGAACGGGCTGGAGGCGGTCGGCCCGATCATCGCGGCGGGGTTGTTCCTGGTCACCGACGTACGCGGGATCCTGCTGATCGACGCGGCGACGTTCTTCGTTTCCGCGGGCCTGCTCGCCAAGCTGCCGAAAATCCCACCGTCCGAACCGACCAACAACAGTGTGCTCAAGGATGCGCGTGACGGGCTGGGATACATCCTCAGAGCAAGCCAGATCCGCGTCATCGGGATCGGGTTCTTCGCGACGGTCGCGTTCAACGGGGTGGACGACGTCGCGATGGTGTTCCTCGCGAAGGACGAGCTGCACGGGAGCGATTCGGCGTCGGCGATGTTGTACGCCGGGGTGGGCATCGGGCTGATCATCGGCTTCGCGATCCTCGCGCGATACGCCGGCCGCCTGAAGATGCCGGCCCTCATTCTCCTCGGGTTCGCCGTCAGCAGCGTCGGCAACCTGGTCACCGGGCTCGCGTGGGCGATCTGGGCGGCCCTCGCGCTGCAGGTGATCCGCGGGCTCGGAATCGCGGGCGTCGATGTCGGCGTCAACACCCACCTGCAACGCGTCGTACCGCCGCAGCTGCGCAGCCGCGTCTTCGGCAATCTGTACGGCGCGATCGGTCTCGCGGCCGGGATCTCGTACGTGTGCGGCGGGCTGCTCCTGCAGCAGACAGACGCCCGTACGACGTTCGTCGTCGCGGGCGCCGGTGGGTTGATCGCTACGGTTGCGGCTGCGATCGGAGTTCGGCGATCGGGCGACGAAGAGCGCGAGCACCCGGTACGGCGATGAGCGCGATCATGGCCATCACGAGGAACGCCGCCAACGGGTGATCGACGAGCAGGCCGACGACGACCGCGACGACCAGGCCGCCGAGGTTGCCGGCCATCCAGATCAGGCCGGCCGCGGTGCCTTCTGCTTCTCCGGTGCGGCGCTCGACGAGCTCGAGCACGATCGGCAGCGCCGGGAGGAGGAGCAGGCCGATCACGGTGATCGCAACGAACCCGGACAGGGCGCTCGGGGCCAGCGCGAGCAGTACGCAGGCTGCGGCGGTGACGGTGAGGCTGACGACGAGGAGGCGGGATTCGGCGCGGCGGCGTACGACGAGGATCGGGATGGTCGCGCTGCCGATGACGCCGGCGATGACTTGCAGCAGGAGGATCGTGCTTGCGGTGCCGCCGCTGACGCCGGCCGGTTCGAGGAGCGCTTGGGCGAAGGTGCTCATGGCAACGAAGACGCCGAACGGGAAGATCGCGAGCACGCACAGGCGGCGGATCAACGGGTCACCCCAAGCGGCCGCCAAAGCACCACGGTCGGGGCGTGGAGTTGAGGTGGTGTGGGATTCGACAGGGCCGCGGATGGCGACGGCTAGGACGATTGCTGCCAGGACGCAGAAGATGGCGCTGACGGTGAGCATGGCGGGGATGGACGCGGACGTGGTGAAGACGGCGGAGAGGAGGAAGGCGATCACCATGCCGGCGAAGATGCTGGCGGTGCCGATGGCGATACCGGTCGGCCTGTCCTTCTCGGACAGGTACCTGCCGGTGATGCCGGTGACGGCGTTCAGGACCAGCGGTTGCGCGATCGACGCGAGGATCTGACCCGCGAGCAGCCAGCCGAAGTCGTCGCCGATCAGCCGCACCACCGCGCCGAGAGCAGTCAGTACGGCGCCCGCGAGCAGCCCGCCGCGGAACCGGCGGTCCAGCGCGAGGCCGCACGGGATCGCGAGTACGACGTACAGCAGTGGGAAGACCTGGGCGAGCCAGCCGATCGCGCTCTCGGACACGCCGTACCGGGCGGCGGCGACGGTGGTGACGCCCGCGAAGTTCAGCCAGACCAGCTGGGTCGCGGCGCCGACCAGGGAGTAGCCGACGATCGCGGACCATCGGCTCCGGATTTGCATGGGCGAACTTTACGACCCCTAGGCGTAGAAATGAGGAATGGTTGATTGGGAGGGGCCGCTCGGGGAGGCGTACGAGCGGGCGACGGCGTACCTGGAGGGGCTTCCGGAGCGGCGGGTTGGGCCGCGGGCTAGCGCCAAAGAGCTGCACAAGACGCTCGGCGGGCCGCTGCCAAGCGGGCCCATGGATCCGCGGGAAGTGATCGCGCGGCTCGCGGAGGGGGTCGAGGACGGGCTGCTGCCGAGTGGGAGCGGCCGGTTCTTCGGTTTCGTGTTCGGCGGCGCCACGCCGGCGTCGCTGGCCGCGGACTGGCTCACGACGACGTGGGATCAGAACGCCGGTCTGTACGCCGCCTCACCGGCGGCGGCCGTGGTCGAGGACATCACCGCGGGCTGGCTGGTCGAACTCTTCGGCCTGCCGCGCGGTACGTCGGTGGGTTTCGTGACCGGTGCGCAGATGGCGAACTTCACCGGATTGGCGGCCGCGCGGCACGAGGTACTGCGACGAGCCGGGTGGGACGTCGAACAGAACGGCCTGATCGGCGCGCCTCCGATCCGGGTACTGGCCGGGGCGGAGCGGCACGACACGATCGACCGGGCGCTGCGGTTCCTGGGGCTGGGGACGAGCTGCATCGTGCCCATCGCGGTCGACGAGCAGGGCCGGATGCGCCCAGACGCGCTCTCCGAGGCGCTGAACGCCGATGGTCCACAGATCGTGTGCGCCCAGGTCGGCAACGTGAACACCGGAGCGTCCGACCCGGTCCGAGAGATCTGCGACCTCGCGCACGAGCATCAGGCTTGGGTGCACGTCGACGGCGCCTTCGGCCTCTGGGCTGCGGTCAGCTCGCAGCTCAAAGTGCTGGTCGACGGGATCGAGCTGGCCGACTCGTGGGCGAGCGACGCGCACAAGTGGCTGAACGTGCCGTACGACTCCGGCCTCGTCCTGTGCGCGCACCCCGAGGCCCACCGCGCCGCGATGTCGATCCGCGCGGCGTACCTGATCCAGGACGAGAACGGCGAACGCGACCCGCTCGACTTCAACCCGGAGTTCTCGCGACGGGCCCGGGGCATCCCGGTGTACGCCGCGATTCGGGCGCTCGGCCGCACCGGGATCGCGGAGATCGTCGACCGCTGCCACGCGATGGCGCAACGGTTCGCCGGCATCCTCGCGGCCGAGGACGTGCAGGTGCTGAACGACGTGGTCCTCAACCAGGTCCTGGTCCGCTTCGGGGACGACGACGCGCTCACTCGGCGCGTGGTCGCCGAGGTGCAGGACGAGGGCACCTGCTGGATGTCGGGCACCACCTGGCAGGGCCGGGCCGCGATGCGCATCTCGGTCTCCAACTGGACCACTGGCCCGGCCGACATCGACCGCTCTGCGGAAACTGTGCTCGCGGTGTTGCGGAAAGTTTCCTGATCGTCGGTGTCGATTTCCGCGAGGGTCGCCCGACACAGGGGTGTACGACGACCACCCAGGAGGAAACGATGTCGTTCCAGGCGTACTTGGACAAGATCGAGGAAAAGACCGGAAAGACCCCGCGGGAGCTGGTCGACGAGGCTCATCAGCGCGGGTACGGCGCCGCCGACGTGAAGGCCGGCACGATCCTCGACTGGCTGAAGGCGGACTACGACCTCGGCCGCGGCCACGGGATGGCGCTGGTGCAGGTGATCAAGAACGGCGCGCAGATCAGCGACAAGCACGTCGGCACCAACGGCACGCACTCGGACCCGAGCAACATGCTCTGGCTGGACGGTAAGGCAACGAACCCGGCGCTACGGTAGGCGGGTGGATTCGAAGAAATCGCCCCGCGACAAGTGGATCACGGTCTACGGGCGCAAGCCCGTGCTGGAGGCGCTGCACGATCCGAGCCTGTCGGTGGCGAAGGTCGTGCTCGCCGACAACGCGACCGGTCAGTCGATGCAGGAGATCCTCCGGGCGGCGGAGCGGTACGGGACGCCGGTCGAGCGGGCGACCGCCAGCCGGGTGAAGTGGCTGGCCGGAAACGGTAAGCACGACCAGGGCGTGGTCGCGGACGTGGACGCGCCCCGGATGACGCCGCTGGAGGAGTTCGTGCGGGCCCGCGGAAAACGGCCGACCAACGTTTTCCTGCTCGACGGCGTGACCAATCCCGGAAACGTCGGAATGATTCTGCGGACCGCGACCGGCGCCGGGTTCGACGGGGTGATCCTCCCCCGGGCCGGTACGCCGCACGTCGGGCCGCTCGTCATCAAGGCGTCAGCCGGCGTCGCGTTCCAGGCGCCGATCGTGAACACGTCGACGGCGAAGGCGGCGGTCGACGTACTGCGGACCGCCGGGTACCACGTGTACGGGTTGTCGGCGCATTCGCAGGACTCGCTGTTCAAGACCGAGCTCGCCCCGCGCGCGGTGTACGTGCTCGGCGGCGAGACCAACGGCATCACGGTCGCGACCGACTCCGACCTGCAGATCCCGCTGCACTCCGGCGTCGAGTCGCTGAACGTCGCCGTCGCCGCGGCGGTGGTCGCCTTCGAGGTCACCAACCGCTAGCCGGTGATCTTCTTGGCCAGCGCCTCGGCGGTATCGCGGGTGTAGCCGCCGGAGATCTGGACCTGGCCGCCGGTGATTGCGGACTGCACAGCTGGTGCCGCGGCCACCTCGCCGTGGACGACGATCGCCAGCAGATTCGCCGGAGGCTCCTGTTTCGCGATGCTGGCGGTCAGCTGGCCGAAGAGCTTGGTGCCTTCCGGGTCGAGGTTGAGGTTCACGTACCACGAGGTGCCCATGGCCGGGTCGTACCCGGCCTTCACCTCGGACACGTTGCTGCCGTCGAGCTCGACCTTGCCCAGCGTGTAGACGTTGCCCTGGTCGTCACACGCCGTACCACTCGGCGACGGGGTCGGGCACTTGCCGGGCTTCGAGGTGAGCACGCGACGGAACTCGACCGCCTTGGGATCGGACGGTTTGGTGCGGGCCGGCGGTGGTGACTCGTCGCCGACCGGTTCGTCTCCGCCATGGTTCATGATCAGGACGAGGCCGGTGACGGTCAGAACGACGAGCAGCAGGACGAGACCGCCGACGATGAGCAGCGGCCCCTTCGATCGCTTGGGGGGAATCGGCGCGTACGGCGGGAAGGGTGGTTGTCCCGGCGGGACGGGCGGCCGGTCCTGCGGATAAGGCTGGCCCTGCGGACCGGGCGGCTGGTTCGGCGGGACCGGGGGCTGCGTCATGAAAGAACATGCTAGGTAATCAGGAAGTCACCTTGAGCAGGCGTGCGGCGAGTTCGGCGTTGCGTCGGGCGAACGGCTGCCACAACTCGGGCGTTGCAGCCACGCGTTCTCGGGCCGTCGCCTCTCCGACTGCACGCGAAGTCCACGTGCACATCCGCCCACCCCGCAGTTCGAAGCGCACGAGTACGCCGTGCGCCCACCCGTAAACGTCCGCGTCCCGCGGCTCCAACCAAGCAACCTTCTGCTCAGCACAGATCCACTCGAGCGCCTCGATCTCCCCCTGCACCTTCGCCGCGAACTCGTACCGCAACTCACCTGCAGCCCGGTCACGTCGTCGTACCAGCTCGTCCCGCAACGCCGCGACCGCCGCCGGATCCCTTGAAAGTACGGCGATCGCCGTCTGCGCCAAGGCGTCCCGATCCGCCGGCCCGATCCCGAACAGCCGGCCGAACTCCTCCGCCGAACCGTCGCCCGCCACGGTGTACTGCAGCGGCAGCACCCGATGCAGACCCGAGATCGCCTGCCGGATCCGCAACCCGCCGAGATACGGCCCGAAATGCGGCCCGCCGCCGCTGACCGTGTGCTCGAAACGCAAGCCGGGCTTGGATCCGTCGGCGAGCCGGATGTAGCCGACGACCTCCGCGCCACCCTCGACCCGGTTCCAGCGCGGCTTGGAATGTTCGAGCAGATTGCGTTCGAGCCATGCCGCTTCGTGTTCGGAATCGCACCAAACACCCTCCACCCGGGCGATCCGCCGGACCATCCGCCGCAGATGCGGCCGGTCGCCGAGGTTCACCCAGTACGACTGCACGCGCCGCCGCAGGTTGCGGGCCCGGCCGATATACAGCACCTTCCCGGCGTCGTCGCGGAAGCGATAGACACCGGGCCCGGTCGGCAACTCCCGAACGCTGCGGATCATCAGCTCAGTGTGCACGGTCCGACCGGTGGAGTGACTGCCTGGTGGATTGTTTGAAACGAATGCAGGCCGGGGGTTGCGCCGGGTCCGTGGTGGAGGTCATCCTGGCGCGGTCCGAGTGCCCGCAGGGGGTTGTGGGGACGGGTACCGGACTCTGGCCTGGGGGGCTTCGTGAGGATTTCTGCCCGGTGGCTGCGCTGTGCGCTGTCCACGTTGTGCGTCGTACTGCTGCTGCCGCTTGTCGCGATCACGCCGGCACGGGCTGCTGTCACGCCCACCGGTTTCAGTGAGCAGGTGGCGTTCACCGGACTGAGCAGTCCGACGAACGTCGCGTTCTCGCCGGACGGCCGGGTGTTCGTCGCCGAGAAGAGCGGCCTGATCAAGGTCTTCGACTCGCTCGACGATCCGACGCCCAGCGTGTACGCCGACTTGCGGACCGAGGTCTACAACTACTGGGACCGCGGGCTGCTCGGCCTGGCGCTGCACCCCGATTTCCCCGCAGATCCACGGATCTACGTGCTGTACACGCACGACGGCCTGATCGGTGGGCCGACGCCGAAGTGGGGTACGCCGGACACCGACGCCGACCCGTGTCCGTCGCCGCCCGGCCCGACCGGTGACGGATGTCAGGCCAGTGCGCGACTCTCTGTGCTCAACGCGAACGGCGCCGAGCAGGTCCTCGTCGAGGACTGGTGCCAGGTGTTCCCGAGCCACTCGATCGGCTCGATCGAGTTCGGCCCTGACGGATACCTGTACGCCGGCGGCGGCGAAGGCGCGAGCTTCAACTACGTCGACTACGGGCAGGACAGCTTCCCCACCTCAGATGTGACGCCCGACAACCCTTGTGGTGACGGGACGGCGCCGGTCGGTGCGACGCTCACTCCGCCGACCGCCGAAGGTGGTGCGCTGCGTGCGCAGGACCTCCGGACCGCAGGCGATCCGACCACCCTCGACGGCTCGATCATTCGCATCGACCCCGACACCGGACAGGCCGCGCCGAACAACCCGTTGATCAACAGCGCCGACCTGAACGCCCGCCGCATCGTGGCGGAAGGTCTGCGCAACCCGATGCGGTTCACGTTCCGCCCAGGGACGAACGAGCTGTGGATCGGCGACGTCGGCTACTCGTCCTGGGAGGAGATCGACCGCGTCGTCGTCCCGACCGCGGGCGTCACGAACTTCGGCTGGCCGTGCTACGAAGGAGCGGGCCGGCAGCCCGGGTACGACAGCACGAACGTGAGCATCTGCGAGAACTTGTACGCCGCGGGCTCGTCCGCAGTCGCCGCGCCGTACTACGCCTACAAGCACAGCGATCAGGTCGCCGGGACCTGCTCCACCGGCAGTTCGTCCATCTCCGGGCTCACGTTCTACAAGGGCGGCAACTACCCGTCGACGTACGACGGCGCGCTGTTCTTCACCGACTACAGCCGTAGATGTGTGTGGGCGATGATGCCGGGGTCCAACGGACTGCCGAATCCGGCGAACATCCAGCTCTTCGCCTCCGGGTACGGCGCCACTCGGCTGCAGACGGGTCCCGGCGGCGACCTCTTCACGGTCGACTACGACAACGGCCGGATCCTGCGCTACGTCTACAACGGCACGAACAATCCGCCAACGGCCGTGATCCAGGCCGACCCGTCGAGCGGGCCGACGCCGTTGACGGTGACGTTCGACGGAACCGCGTCCAACGACGCCGACGGCGATCCGCTCACGTACGCCTGGGACCTCGACGGCGACGGGGCGTACGACGACTCGACGGCCTCGGTGGCGCAGCACACGTACACGACCACGGGCACCGTGACCGCGCGATTGCGGGTGTCCGACGGTACGGCGAGCAGTACGACGACCACGCAGATCAACGTCGCGAACACCGCGCCGACCGCGACGATCACGTCCCCTGGTCCAGCCACGACCTGGAAGGTTGGGGACACCATCAACTTCTCGGGTACGGCGACCGACCCCGAACAGGGCACGTTGCCGGGGTCCGCGTTGACGTGGGCGCTGATCATGCATCACTGCCCGAGCGATTGCCACACGCACACGATCACGACGCTGACCGGGGCGAGCGGCTCGTTCACGGCACCGGATCACGAGTATCCGTCGTACCTCGAGCTGAAGCTGACGGCGCGGGACGCGCAAGGGCTGACGGACTCGAAGAGCGTGCGGCTCGATCCGAAGACGGTCAAGATGACCTTCGCGACCACACCGACCGGGTTGCCGGTGACGGTGCTCGACAAGAGCGGGAAGGGTCCGCTCGGCGTCACGACGATCGTCGGGTCGAGCGTTTCGGTGGCGGCGGATCCGGTGCCGAATCTGGCCAACCAGCTCTACCGGTTCGGGTTGTGGTCGGACGGTGGGGCCCGTGACCACAACCTGGTTGCGCCCGCGACGCCGGCGACGTACACGGCGGCCTTTGCCACGAAGCGGAACCTCGCCCGCGGTCGGCCTGCTGTTGCCTCCAGCACCTTTACTGCAGGGCGCGAGGCGTCGAAGGCCGTGGACAGTTCGATGAGTACGGCGTGGTCGAGCGCGCGCACGGATCCGCAGTGGTTCCAGGTCGATCTCGGGTCCGTCCAGGTGGTCAACCGGGTGATGATGAACTGGCTGTCGACGGCGTACGCGAAGTCGTACCAGCTCCAGGTGTCCGGGAGCGGGCGCACGTGGAAGACCGTGGCGTCGACGGTGAGCGGGGACGGCGGCACGGACCTCGTCACGTTCCCGCCGAACTACGCGCGGTACGTCCGGATGGTCGCGACGCAGCGAGCCGTTGCCGGGAGCTACTACTCGTTCTGGGAGTTCGGGGTGTACCAGGACACCGGGCCGGCCACCGGGATCGCGGGGCAGTGCATCGACGTCTACCAGGCCTCGACTGCGGACGGTACGCCGACCACGCTCTACACCTGCAAGGGCGCGGTCAACCAGCAGTGGATTCCGTCGATGGAGGACGGCACCGTACGCACGATGGGCAAGTGCCTGTCCGCGCGCGGCACCGCTCTCAAGACCCCCGCGGTGCTCTGGACCTGCGACAACTCCCCCGGCCAGCGTTGGATCCCCCAACCGAACGGGTCCCTCGTCAACGCCGCCGTACCCCTCTGCCTCGACGCCGCCGGCGCCTCCTCCGCCAACGGCACCCCACTGATCCTCTACACCTGCAACAACGGCCTGAACCAGAAGTGGGTCCTGCCGTAATCGGATCGTCTCGGCGGCTGCCTCGGATCTATCGTCTTGCCCATGAGTCAGGGTTGGGTGGACGAGGGGTTCGGGGCGGTTGCGGATGCCTTCGCGGAGAACTTCTCGTTGTTTCCGGAGTTGGGAGCCGCGGTCAGCGTGTACGCCGGTGGGCGGCAGGTGGTCGAGCTCTGGGACGGGGAGGCGGCGCCAGGGAAGCCGTGGGCGCCGGAGACCGTCGTACCGGTGTTCTCCTGTGCGAAGGGGCTGGTGAGTGTCGTCGTACACCTACTGGCGCAGGAAGAGCGGCTCGATCTGGACGCGCCGATCGGTGCGCAATGACCTTCATTTGTTGCTGAGGGCAAAGAGGCGATCACCTGCCGGATGGTGCTCGGGCATCATGTATTCGGGTTCGTGCTCGGTGAAGTGGTACGGCGGATCACGGGGCAACTGCCCGGCGCGTACTTCCGCACCGTGATCGGCGATCCGCTCGGACTGCGCGCGTGGATCGGACTGCCGGCCGCGGAGCTGCCGACGCTCGCGCGGTTGGAGGGGCCGAGGGGCGGCCGCCGGCGCTGGATCCTGAGCACCTGTTGATGCGCATCGTGACGATGAACGGGGCGCTCGAGTTCCCCGGTCTCGACGTACCTCACGGTTGGAACGACCCCGACCTGCTCGCGATGGAGCTGCCCGGGGCGGGCGCGGTCGCATCCGCGAGCGGTCTGGCCGGGGTGTACGCCGCCGCGATCACCGGGATCGACGGGTCGCCGCGCTTGCCGACTCCCGCCACCACTCAAACAACCCGCCACCACGACACCACACCTCGACCCCCAGGCGACGGCTGCGGGAGCGGCTGCGGCTCACGCGTACCGACGAACGGGTGGTGGCGCACCTGCGGCACGCCGGAGGAGTGGGCGCGGGGCGCTAGACGGCGCCCGGGTTCGGCTCTCGCCGCGCGGCTCGGTCGCGGCCGACGCCCATCCCGTCAACTCGGGTGGACATCCCCTGGTGTCGTGGGTTCTCCCCTCGAATACCAGGGGAGAACCCACAACCGCAGGGGATCTCCCGTCGCGTGCGGATGTGGGCGGGGTGTGCCGAGGGCGCGGTGCGGTAGCCGCGGAAAGTGGGCGAGAGGCGTACCGGAGAACGGGTAGTGGCGCAGCTTCCTGGACGCCCGCCGTGCGTCAGGACGACGGGCGTGGGCGTCCGCGCCGGAGCACTACCCGTTGTTCGGTACGCCGAGTGGGTGCCAGGTGTAGGTGGGGCCGTTGCGTTGGATGTGGCCGAGGCCTGGGAAGGGGAGGTGGTAGGCGTGGATGAGGAGGTGCTCGTCGGCGGCGCGGGACAGGAGTTGGCGGCGGGTGGTGATGGAGGCCGGCGTGTCCAGGTCCCACGGGGTGGCCCAATCCGGGTTGGTGAGTTGGAGCGGGTCGTAGAAGGTGTCGCCTACGCAGAGCAGACGTTCGCCTTGGGATTGCAGGAGGATGGCGGAGTGGCCGGGGGTGTGGCCGGGAGCTGAGAGCGTGTGTACGCCGGGCAGGATCTCCGCGTCGTACTCGAACGGCTGCAGTTTCTCGCCGAACAGCCGAATGGTTTCCCGAGCCGCCTCGACGTGCGGCTGCGCTGACGGGAGGTCGACAGAGCCGGACCAGAACGCGACCTCCGACGCATGTGCAAAGGCGGTCGCCGCCGGAAAGGTCAGCTCGCCCGACCAGATCGCGCCGCGCGAATGATCCTGGTGGAGATGCGTGAACACGACCGCAGCCAGCTCCGACCGTGACAGTCCGGCGCTGGTCATGCCGCTGTCCAACTGCCCGACGAGCGGCTCGATGTACTCGCCGTACCCGAGGAAGCTCGCCCCCAGCCCCGTATCGATCACCGCCGTCCCATCCGGCGTACTCACGAAGAGGCAGTTGTACCCGCAGCTCAGCGTCGACCGCCCCTGAGACGCGCCCCGCAGTACGTCGTCAGGCACGCCGGACTCAGGCGTGAAGAACTCCCCCAGCGGCGGCTCGAACGGCGGCGCAGGCTGACCGTCGCTCACCACCACGCACTCCAACCGCCCAACCGAGAACCGATAGATCATCACCCCACCCTCTCACTGGCGGGGAGGTTCTCCGGGGGTTCATGGGATGGGGTGGTGGTGTTCATGTGGTGGGGTGAGGGTCGGCGGGACTGTTCTGAGGGGAGTTCGGATGTCTCGTCGTAGGTGGCTGGTGGCGGCTTCGGTGGTCGGGGTTGCTGCGTTGGTGGGGAGTACGGTGCAGGCGGCGTCCGCGGATGAGCGCGGGCCGCGGGTGGTCGGTACGGCGACGTTGCCGAACATCTCGTTGCAGGAGTTCTCCAACGGGCTGATTCGCGGATCGGTGGATGACGATCGGAAGGTCGATCTCGGGGGGATCGGGAGCGACATCTTCCCGGCCGGGAAGAGCGGCGAGTTCTGGACCATCACGGACCGCGGGCCGAACGGACAGATCAAGGTCGACGGCACGAACCGCCGGACGTTCCCGGTGCCCGGGTTCGACCCGGCGATCGTGAAGGTGAAGGTGGCCGGCAAGAAGCTGAAGGTCATCGACGCGATCCCGATCACGACCCGGCACGGCAAGCCGGTGACCGGGCTCCCGAACCAGGAAAGCCGCGACGAACTCCCCTACACGTACGACGCCTCGACGCGCCTCCCGCTGAACCCGAACGGTCTCGACACCGAGGGCATCGTCCGGGCGTACGACGGAACGTTCTGGCTCGTCGACGAGTACAGTCCCTCGCTGGTGCACGTCTCGAGCCGCGGCCAGGTGCTCGCGCGGTACGTGCCGAAGGGCCTGAACCTGCAGGGCGCGGACTACCCGGTGATCGAGTCGCTGCCGGCGATCTTCCTGACCCGCAAGATCAACCGGGGCTTCGAGGGTCTCGCGCAGCTGCCGGGCGGCGACCTGGTGCTCGCGCTGCAGAGCCCGCTCTCGAACCCGAGCAAGAAGGTCGGCGAGGCTTCGCTCAACACGCGGCTCCTGAGGTTCTCGCCGCAGGCCGGCAAGGTGACGGCGGAGTACGCGTACCGATTCGACCCGGTCGGCGTGGTCGATCCGGGCGAGGACGACACGAGTGAGCTGAAGATCTCGTCGATCGTTGCCGCAGGCCCCGAAACGCTGCTGGTCGAGGAGCGGACCGACAACGCCGCCCGGCTGCAGCGCGTCGTACTGCGGCCGTCTGCCAACATCCTCGGCTCCAAGTGGGACGACCCCGCGACCACACCGTCGTACGAGGCATCGACCGACGCACCGGCGCTCGCGAAGTCGCTGTTCCTCGACCTGAACACGGTCAAGGGCGCACCGAAGAAGATCGAGGGTGTGGCGCTGCTGCCGCACAACGCCCTCGTCGTGATCAATGACAACGATTTCGGAATGACCGACGGGCCGGAAGCATTCGATGCCGGCGGCAACCTGGTCGACAGCAAGATCGAAACCACGCTGGTGACGATCCGTCTGCCTTAGTGGCAACTCGCGGCGACGGGTCCGCGCAGCCGTAGAGCGAACAGCAACGTCAAGAGGATCCCCGCACCAATGACGAAAACGGTGGTACGGATCCCCTCGGCAGCCGCCGCGCGCAGCTCGTCGCCGACGAGACCGGACGTGTGGGCGTTGGCTACCAGCACCAGCAGTGCGAGCCCCACCGACGCACCGATCCCCGAGCTGGTCGACACCACGCCCGACGCTACCCCCTGCATCCGATCGGACACCCCAGTGGTCGCGGCGATGAACATCATCGTGAACACCGCGCCGTCACCGACGCTCACCAGCACCAGGCCCGGGACAAGTGCGACGTACGACCCACCGGCCGACATGCCGAGCCCCAGAGCCACTGCTCCGACGGATCCGATCACCAGCGCCGCAAGCAACGTACGACGCAATCCGAATCGAGTCACCGCCCGCCCCGCGACCGTGGATCCGGTCACCACCACCGCAGTGGGGACCAGGAAGCCCAGACCGGTCCGCAACGGGTCGTACCCACGCACGTCCTGGAAGTAGATGGACAGGAAGTAGAGCAGCGACCCGAACGTTGCCATGAACAGGAACGCGATCATCAGCGCCACCACCAGCACCCGGTTCCTCAGCAGGTTCGGTGGCACCAGTGGATCCGGACTGCGCCGTTCGATCCCGATGAAGGACACGAGCAGGACAACCGCAACAGCGGAGGTCCCGACGAGGGTGCTCCAGTCGAGCGCCGGACCTTGCACCAGCGTGAACACCAGCAAGGTGATCCCACCGGTCGCCGTCAGGGCCCCTGGCAGGTCGAACGACCGACGGACATCCGGACGCCCCCGATCGAGCAGTGGTACGGCGAGAACCAGCGCTGTGGCGACCAAAGGCACGTTGACGAAGAACACCGCCTCCCAGCCGAACACCCGAGTCAGCGCGCCACCGAGCAGCACGCCGATGACCAGGCCTGCCGCCCCGGACCCACCCCAGATGCCCAGTGCACGATTCCGGTCCCGGCCCTCCGCGAACATGGTGCTGATGATCGCCAGCGTGCTCGGGAACACCAGTGCGCCGCCAAGTCCCTGGACCGCCCGAGCAGTCAGCTGCATGGCCGGCTCGGTCGCCAGGCCGCCGGCCAGCGACGCAACGCCGTACAGCGCAAGGCCGGTCATCAGCATCCGTCGCCGCCCGAGCACATCGGCGGCGCGACCGCCGAACAGCAGGAAGCCACTCGACGCAATCGCGTAGGCGCTGATCACCGACTGCAGGGTGTGCGCGGAGTATCCGAGCTCGCGCCCGATCTCCGGGAGAGCGACGACGACGATGTACTGGTCCAGCGACACGATCAGCATCGCGAACGACAGCAGCGCAAGCGCCGCGGACTTCCTGCGATCCATGATTCCTCCTCCACCGATTGAACCGAACTGTACAGGACAGTTCAGATGAACTCAACCGTTCAGTTCAGATTCTTGCTAGACTCCTGGACTATGACGAAGGCAGCTCCGCGCGAGCTCACGGGCGACCGGGCGGCGCGCAAGCGGGAAGCGATCATCCCGGCGGCGCGCGCTGCGTTCGTCCGGGACGGGTTCGACGCCGCGGTGGACTCGATCGCGGCCGAGGCCGGCGTGTCGAAGGTGACCGTCTACAACCACTACGGCAACAAGGAAACTCTGTTCATGGCCGTCGTCGGCGAGGCGCTCGAGAGCGCACTGGCCGAGGTCATCGCCGGTACTGCGCAACGTCTGGCAGAGTCCGACGACCTGCGCGCCGCGCTCAAGTGGACCGCGTCCGCCTGGGTCACCAGCATGACCCAGCCCGACATGCTGGCGCTGCGCCAGCTCGTCACCAGCGAGGTGCGGCGCTTCCCTGAGCTCGGCACCGCCTGGCGCCGGCACGGGCCGGATCGGGCGCGTCCCGCCCTTGCCGCCGCCTTCGAGCGCCTGATCGCGGCCGGCCGCCTGACCATGCCCGACGTGGACACGGCGATTCTCCAGTTGTACGCCCTGGTCCTCTACCCGCACCTGGTCCACAGCACGTACGGCGCCACCCTCGATGCGCGCACCACTGACCAGCTCATCGACACCGGTGTCGACATGTTCCTGCAGTACTACGCATACTCCGACCAATCCGCCGAGAGGATGGGCGGATGACGATCGAAGAGCAGGTACGGGCGACTGCAGCCGAGTGGGACCGGATCGTCGTCGGCAACGATGCCGACGAGGTCGGATCCTTCATGGCGGACGACTGGGTGTACGTCGACTCGACCGGCCCGGTGACCAGGGCCGACATCATCGGCTGGATCGCGAGCGGGCGGCTTGCGCATCACAGCATGGAGGTGGTGGGCGAGCAGCGCGTGGCGCGTGCCGGTGATGCCGTCGTACTCACCGCGCGCAAGACCAGCACGGGCTCCTGGGAAGGTGCGGCGTACCGCGCGGACGAGTGGATCAGCCAGGTCTGGGTGCAGACGCCGGACGGTTGGCGGTGCGCGTTCAGCCACAAGACCGACGCGCAGACGAAATAGCCCTGCGTTGTGTGATGTGGCGTTGTTCACGTCACACCGGCCGCTGCGCAGGCGTCGGGTGTTTGTTCGATGAGGGCAAACGCAAAGGAACGTCATGAGCGCAACAGTCGAAGGATTCGCTGGAGAAATCGTCGGACCGGACGACCCCGAGTACGACGCCGCGAGCCGGACCGTGCTGGTCGGCGGCAGCCCGGCGTACGTCCTCAGGCCGGCAACCGTCGAGGACGTCCGGAAGGCCGTCCGGTACGCCGCCGGCAGCGGACTGCCGCTCGCGGTGCGCGGCGGTGGACACGCGTTCCCGGGATTCGGGACGAACGACGGCGGGGTGGTGATCGACCTCGCCCACCTGGCGGGTGTCGAGCTCGTGGACAAGGACAGGCACGTCGTCCGGATCAGCGGCGGCGCGACCTGGGGGCAGGTCGCGGCCGCGCTGGCACCGCACGGGCTGGCGATCTCGTCGGGTGACACCAAGAGCGTCGGGGTCGGTGGGTTGACGCTGACCGGCGGCATCGGGTGGAAGGTCCGCAAGTACGGTCTCGCGCTGGACAGCCTGGTCGCCGCGGAGGTCGTGACCGCCGCAGGCGACGTCGTACGGGCGTCCGCCGACGAGAACCAGGAGCTGTTCTGGGCGATCCGCGGTGGCGGCGGAAACTTCGGGATCGTGACCGCGTTCGAGTTCGCGGCGCACCCGACGACCGACATCCACTTCGGAAAGGTCGTCTTTCCTGCGAACGAGATCGCCGAGGTGCTGCCGCGCTGGGCGGAGTACCTGCGCACCGCGCCCGCGGAACTGACCTCGATCGCGTCGTTCGCGAACCCGTTCCTCGGCGGTCCCGAGGCGCCGCTGGAGCTCCAGGTCGCGTACGACGGTGACGACGCGGAACTCGCCGCGCAGACGATCGACCCGATTCGCGCACTTGGCACCGTGATCGCCGACGACGTCACGCTGACGCCGTACGCCGAGGTGCTTGTCGACGGCGTCGTACCGCCGCCCGGCATCCAGTTCGCCACCCGGAGTGCCTTTGTCGACAAGGATTCCGTGCCCGAGGTACTGCGGATCCTCGCCGAGGCCGGCACCGCGCAGGGCTCTCCGGTCATCGCCGTCCGCAGCGTCGGTGGGGCCGTGGCACAGGTCGCCGACGACGCGACGGCGTACGCGCATCGCCAGGCGGAGCTGATGTTCGTCACCATGACGGTCGGTCCGCCGCCGGTGATCGAGGCGACGCGTCCGGCGCGGAAACAGCTGTGGGATACGTTGAGCCCCCACGTCAGCGGCGCGTACGCGAACTTCCTGTCCGAGGCCGAAGACGCTGATGTCACCGCGGTCTACCCCGCCACGACGTACGAGCGGCTCGCGGCGGTGAAGCGCGAGTACGATCCAGAAAACGTTTTCGCCGGCAACCACAACGTGAAGCCATGAAGGTCTGGTTCGTCACGGGCTCGTCCCGCGGCCTCGGCCGGAGCTTCGTCGAGGCCGCCCTGTCCCGCGGGGACAGGGTGGCCGCGACGGCCCGGAAAACCCTCACGGAACTGACGGAAACCTACGGAAACGCAGTGCTCCCGCTGACGCTCGACGTCACCGACAAGGCAGCCGTCTTCGAGGCCGTCGAACAAGCGCACGCGTACTTCGGCCGCCTGGACGTGATCGTCAACAACGCGGGGTACGGCCTGACCGGAGCAGTCGAGGAACTCGACGAGACGCAACTGCGCGATCAGTTCGAGACGAACTTCTTCGGTCCGCTCTGGGTCGCTCAGGCTGCTGTCCCGTACCTGCGCGCGCAGGGCGACGGTCACATCATCCAGATCTCCTCGGTGGCCGGCCTGACCGGGTTGCCGATGGGCGGCGCCTACTGCGCATCCAAATGGGCCCTCGAAGGGCTGAGCGAAGTGCTCGCCCAAGAGGTCGCCGGCTTCGGCATCAAGGTCACGGTCGTCGCCCCCGGCGGCTACGCAACCGAGGGCGTCACCGGCGGAGTTCGCTCCGACCCGAACCCGCTGTACGACGACCTGCGCGACGCACTGTCGGCGTACGTCGCGTCGGCCGAGTTCGGCGACCCCGCCGCGGCCGGCCGCGCGATCCTCGAGCTCGCCGACACCCCCAACCCGCCGCTACGCATCTTCTTCGGAACCCAGGGCTACCCGATGCTGCAACAGGTCTACGCCGACCGGCTGAAGACCTGGGAAGCCTGGCAGGACCTGGCATCCGAAGCTATGTGACCTCGTCGGTCAGCTGGGCCTCGTACGCTTCGGGGGACCAGCCGGCCGCGGTCTTGGTGACCAGTTTGGCGCCGAGGCGTTCGTAGAAGCGGTAGCCGGCCGTGTTCTCCAGACGCAGACCCCAGCCGATCGGTAGCCGGTCCGGCAGCGCGTGCCGGGCCAGCTCCAGCATCAGTTGCCGTCCGACGCCGGCGTCGCGGAACTGCTCCCGGACGTAGAGGTCGTCCAACGCCAACTGGTCCCCGCCGACCCACAGGTACGGTCGCCGCAGCGCGGAAACGTACCCCGCCGCGTGGCCATCGACCTCCGCGATCAGCACGATCACCTCGTCGCGCCCGAGGAACCCCTTCCAGTCCTCGACGCCCGCCGTCAGATAAGCGCCCTGGTCCTGGTAGTCGGCCAGCTCGCGCAACATCGTCAGCACCGTCTCCGCATCCGCGACCACCGCGCGGCGAATCTCAATGGGCATGGACTTCTCCAGTCGAAGGCTTGAACGCCGGTACGACGACCAGCGCGAGGACGGCCGCCACCGCGGCGGTGACCGCGGCGAACGTGAACCCGCGGGTGAATCCGGTCGACACGGTCCCGGCCAGACTCGCCGCCGCGATGCTCGACACCACAGCGACCCCGAGCGAGGCGCCGACCTCGTGGAACGTGCTGAGCAGCCCGGACGCCAGACCCGCTTCCCGGTAGTCGATCTGCGCGAACGTCGTGGTCGACGACGCCACGAACGCGGCGCCCAGCCCGACCGTCCCCACGGTCATCCCGATCACGATCACGGCAGCACCCTCCCAGATCGCGGGGACAGCCACGCCGGCCGCGGTGATCAGGAACCCGGTGACCGCGATCGGCCGCGCGCCGGTCCGGCCGACAAGGTGCCCGGCGAGCTGGGCGCCGACGATCGCGGCGACGGCCACCGGCAGGAACAACAGCCCGGTGCGCAGAGCGTCGTACTGCTTGAAATGCTGCAGGTAGAAGGAGCCCAGGAAGAACATCGCGATCATCAGCGCGGTCGCGATCAGGATCATGAAGATGCCGGCGGTGACCGGTCGGCGGGTGAAGATCCGCAGGTCCATCAGCGGTGACCGTACGGCGCGCTGGACCCAGGCGAAGACGCCGTACAGCACGAGGGCTCCGGCCAGCGTGCCGAGGGTCGCGAGCGAGAGCCAGCCGCGATCGCCGGCGTTGATCAGCGCGTAGATCGCCGTACCCGTGCCGGCCGTGACCAGCAGCGCACCCGGTACGTCGAGACGCCCCGGCTGCTCGCTCGGCGTGTCGGCGGGAAGCATCCGGATCAGCAACGCGAACACGACCAGGCCGATCGGCAGGTTGATGTAGAACACCCACTGCCAGCCGGGACCCGCGGTGAGCAGACCGCCGAGCAGTACGCCGATCGCGGAACCGCCACCGCCCATCGCGGACCAGATGCCGAGCGCCTTGTTGAGCTCGGCGCCGGAAAACGTTTTCGTGACCACCGACAGGGCCGCGGGCGAGAGCATCGCGGCACCGATGCCTTGCGCGACCCGGCCGCCCAGCAGGACCTCGGGCCCGTTGGCGAGACCGGTGACGAGCGAGGCCAGCGTGAACACCAGCAGGCCGGTCAGAACGACGCGGCGGGAGCCGAGCAGATCGGCGGCGCGACCGCCGAGCAGCATCAGGCCGCCGAACATCAGCGTGTACGCGCTGACCACCCAGGTCAGCGTCTCGCGCTGCAGGTGAAGGTCGGTCTCGATGTTCGGCAGCGCGATCGCCACCACGGTGACGTCGAGGATCAGCATGAACTGCGCGACGGCGAGCAGCCCCAGCAGTCGCCACCGCCGGGGGTCGGGTTGATTCATGGTCTCGTCCTTAAGTTGAACAGCTGTGTACGGGTTATCTTCGGTACGGTAACTCGTACACTGGTGTTCGACAAGAGGAATTCGTACAGTGGTGTTCGAGATCATGGAGGTGCGATGGCGGTCACCACCCGGCGCGCGGACGCGCAACGGAACATCGCGGCGATCCTGACCGCGGCGGCCGAGTGCCTGGGCCGCGATCCGTCGGCGAGTACGTCGGAGATCGCGAAGGCGGCCGGGGTCGGGCGGGTCACCCTGTACGGCCACTTCCCGTCCCGGGCCGAGCTGGTCGACGCCGTCTTCGTCCAGGCGATCGCGACCGGCGAGGAGACGCTGGGGCAGGTCGATCTGACCGGTGATCCGCGCGACGCGCTGACCCGGTTGATCGAGTCGAGCTGGCACCTGGTCGACCAGTACCGGGCGCTGCTGCTCGCGGCTCAGGACGCGCTGCCGCCCGGACGGGTGCGCGAACTGCACGCCGATCCGATGGCGCGCGTAGAACGGCTGCTCGAACGCGGCCGTACCGAAAACGTTTTCCGTACCGACCTGCCGACGTCGTGGCTGGTCAGCGTCATGCACAACGTGATGCACGGCGCCGCGAGCGAGATCCAGGCCGGCCGCATCACGTCCGCCCAGGCAGCGCCGTACATCACCGCGACCCTGCTGGCCGCGTTCACTCCCCCGAAACCGGAGTAGCTAGGGCCTACTCCAGCCAGGTGGTTTCGAAGGTTGCGTTGGCGTGGATGTGTACTGCTTCGTAGCCGCCCGGTCCGGTGCGGAACTTGTGCGGGGTCTCGGCCGGGACGACCAGGATCTGGCCGGCCTTGCCGACGATCTCCTCGGTGTCCACGGTGAAGGTCGCCGAACCACGCCGGATGATGAACGTCTCGGCGTACGGATGCAGGTGCAACCGCGGCCCGACGCCCTCCTGCGTGGTCGACTCGAGAATCAGCGAGACACCGGCGCCACCCGGCAGCTGGGTGTAGTTCTCGGTCCACTCCTCACCGTCGTCCCGCCCGTCCGCCCGGCTGATCACCGCAGCGCCAGATTTCGCGATCTCCGTCATGGCACCCTCCTCGATCGGTTCAGCCACCGTAACGGTTGCGCCAGGTCCTTTCACATCCCTTTCGACGTCCGTCGACGGGCCGCACTCAGCCCAGTGGGCGGCTCGCTCGAGGCCTGGCGACACGGCCGGCGACGGGTGCGAGGCCGGCGACGACGACCGCGATGACGGCGACAGCGCCCAGGGCGACCGGCAGGGACCACGCGGACGAGACCGCGCCGACTGCTGCCGGGCCGATCAGGAAACCGACGTAGGCGATCGTGGTCACCGTGGAGATCGCTCCCCCGCGCCGCTCGGGACCCGCCCAGGCGCCCGCCATCCCGATGATGGTCGGCGCGCAGACCGACGTACCGAGGCCGGCGACGCCGATCCCGATCAGCGCCGTCCAGGGATTGTTCGCGGTGGCCGCGACGAGCGAGCCGACGGCGGCGACCGCGCCGCCCACGACGAGGAGCTGCACCGGGCGGACGCGCGCGAGCAGAGCGTTGCCCGCGAAGCGGCCGGTGGCGGCCGCCGCGGCGAAGACCGCGGGAGCACTGGACGCGAGGCCGGCCGCGGCGTTCAGCGAGGTGTCGAGATGTACTGCGCTCCAGCTCTGCCACGCGTTCTCGACCAGGTAGGCCAGCGCACACAGCACGCCGAACACGAGGAGCACCGGTTCGAACCTGGTTCTCGGCTTTGCGGCCGTTCTGGGGATCCCGGTGACCTTGGTTGCTCCCGGCGCGAGGGCGACGACCGCTGTGATCACGATCAACGCCGCTGCCCCAACCAGCACAGGTAGTGCGCCCACACCGGCCGCCCGGAGTCCCGCCGTACCGAGGCTCGCCACCACGACCGCGACCGAGAACATGCCGTGGGCAAGGTTCATCACCGGCCGTCCGGAGTCGTGTTCGGCGTGGGATCCGGTCGCGTTGATCGCTACGTCCATCGCACCAGAAGTTGCTCCGAGCAACAACAGCGCCGCGCTCAGCGTGACGACTGAGCCGGCCAGCGCGGGCAGCACGGCGCACAGCGCGAAGAGCACCGTCACCACGGGAAGTACGACGCCGCCGTACCGGTCGATCAGGTAACCGGTGAGCCGCATCGACACCAGCGCTCCGAGCCCGATCATCAGCAACGCCACACCGAGCTCACCGTCGTTCACGCCGGCACCCGTCCGAATCGCGGGAAGTATCGCGCCCCACGCACCCCAGAACAGACCGAACGCTGCGAACCCGGCGACTGGTTTGAGCATCAGCTCACCCTAGTTGGACCGGGATCACGATCGGCTGAGACGTAGGGTGTGGCGCATGCCGTTGTACTCGTTCGAAGGTAAGCGTCCGACCGTCCATCCTGATGCGTGGATCGCGCCGACCGCCACGCTCGTCGGGGACGTGGTCGTCGAGGCGGGGGTTTCGATCTGGTACGGCGCGGTGATCCGGGCCGACCTGGGTACGATCACGATCCGCGCCGGGGCGAACATCCAGGACAACACCGTCATCCACGTCGGCCACAACGGCTGCGAGATCGGCCCGAACGCGACGGTCGGTCACCAGTGCCTGGTCCACGACTGCACGATCGGCGAGCAGGCGCTGGTCGGAAACGGCGCGATCGTGCTGGACGGCGCGGTCGTCGGCAAACGCTCACTCGTCGCCGCGGGCTCCACGGTCACGCCGGGCGCGGTCATCCCGCCGGAGTCGGTCGCGATGGGCAGCCCCGCGAAGAAGATCGTCCCGCTCGACGGCACCGCAAAACTCTTCGTCGACCACAACGCCGCCGTCTACCACGCCCTGGCCGAACGCCATGCCGCAACCGTCGAACTCGTCGAGGACTAAGGGCGTCAGTAGAACCGTGATCGACGAATTCGCCAAGGACTACCTGCACGACAGCCTGCGTTGGGTGCGCGAATCGCTGCTGACAAAGGTCGAGGGCCTCTCGGAGTACGACGTACGCCGCCCCCTCACCCACACCGGCACGAACCTCCTCGGCCTGATCAAACACCTCACGATCACCGAGGCCCGCTATCTCGGGGAGATCTTCGACCGCCCGTACGCCGACCCGCTCCCGAGCTTCACCGACCCCGGCTACGCGAACCGCGACCAGCTGTGGGTCACCGAACACGAGTCGCGCGCGCAGATCCTCACCAACTACCGCCGCGCCTGCGACCACGCCGACGCGACCATCGACGCCCTCCCGATCGACGCCCGCACCACCGTCCCGTGGTGGCCGCGACCCGACGTGATGCTGTTCAACGTCATGGTCCACGTCCTCACCGAATCCAACCGCCACGCCGGCCACGCCGACATCCTCCGCGAACAAGTCGACGGCACCACGAACAACGACCCAAACACCGACTGGACCACTCACCGCGAGACGATCGAACGCGCAGCCCGAGCCGCCGACCGCTGAGCGCGGATCAACTTGCCCGTTCAGTTGGAGGGTTGCCCCCTCAAATTCTCAGTGGGCAACCCTCCAACTGAGTGGATACCCACCGAGCTGGAGGGTTAGGTGCGCCAGGTGTAGCGGCGTTCGGGGCGGCCGGTGGTGCCGTAACGGAGGGTTACTTCGGCTTGGCCTTGGGCGGCGAAGAACTCCAGGTAGCGGCGGGCGCTGACACGGGAGATGCCGACTTTTTCGGCGCACTCGGCGGCGGAGAGGTTGTCAGGGGTGGCGCGGAGGGCGGCCGTGACGAGGTCGGCGGTTTCCTGGCTGAGGCCTTTGGGGAGGCGGTTGACCAACTGGCGGGCGGGAGCCAGGACTCGGTCGACGTCGGCCTGGGAGGTGACCTGGTCGGGCACGCTGGCGCGGCGCCGGGCGTACTCGCGCAGCCGCGCCCGCAGATCCTCGAAACCAAAGGGTTTCAGTAGGTAGTTCACGACCCCTTGCCGGACAGCGCCACGGACCGCGTCGGCCTCGCGGGCGGCCGTGATGACGAGGATGTCGACGTCGGGCTGGACGGCGCGCAGACGGGCGATGAGGTCGAGGCCGAAGACGTCGGGGAGGTAGAGGTCCAGAAGCACCAGATCAGGAGAAAGGTCAGCGAGCGCCGCCACGGCCTGGTCGCCGGAGTTCGCCGTACCGACGACCTCGAAGCCGTCCACGCGGTCGACGAACCCGCGGTGGATGCGGGCGACCATGAAGTCGTCGTCGACGACCAGAACGGTGATCATCGGGCTCCTTCCGGCGTGCGTTGGGTGGACATCCGGGCGACGAAGGCCGCACCGCCCTCGGTGAGGTTGGTGACCGCCACCTCGCCGCCGCGGCGGCGGCAGATCAGGCGGGTCATCGCGAGGCCGATCCCGCGTTCGCCCTCGGCCGCGGCCTTGGTGGTGAAGCCGTGCGCGAACACCTCCTGCGCCAGCTCAGGGGCGACGCCCGGCCCGGAGTCGCGGACCACGATCTCCACGCTCGTCGCGTCCTGCCGGAGTTCGACCTCGACCCACGCGGGCGACAGCGGCGTACCGGACTGCGCGGCCGCGTCGACGGCGTTGTCGACCAGGTTGCCGAGAACGGTCGCGATATCGGCGGAGAGCTCCGGATCGAGGCGCAGCAATGTGGTCCGCTCGGACACCCGGAGCTCGACGCGGCGTTCGGCCGCGAGCGACGACTTCGCCATCAGCAGGGCGGCGACCGTGGTGTCGTGGACCCGCCGGGTCACGGTCAGGTCGAGCGATTCACGGTAGCGGTTGAGGGCGCCGACGTACGTGACCACTTCGTCGTACTCACCGATCTGGATCAGCCCCGAGATCGTGTGCAACTGGTTCGCGAACTCGTGCGTCTGCGCGCGCAGCAGCTCGGCGGAGGAACGGAACGACCCCAGTTCGCGCTCCAGTTGCGACAGCTCGGTCCGGTCCCGCAGCGTGGTGACCGATCCGAGCGACCGCCCGTCCTTCAGCACCTCCATCCGGTTCATCACCAGCACCCGCCCACGCCGTACGACGACCGCGTCGCGCGCCTCGTCCTCGCCGGCCAGGACCTCCCGCAACCGTCCTTCGACGCCCAGTTCCCGCAAGGACTTTCCCACCGCGTTCGAAGGGAGATCGAGGAGTCGCCGGCCGACATCGTTCACCAGCGTGACGCGCAGATGCGGGTCCAAGGCAACGACTCCCTCGGCAAGCCCGTACAGCATGGCTTCCCGGTGCTCCGCCAGCCCGGCGATCTCCCGCGGTTCGAGCCCGAGCGTCTGCCGTTTGATCCGGCGGGCGAGCAACCACGAGCCGAGCAGCCCTAATACACAAGCGATTCCGAGATAGATCGCCAGGTACGACGATGCGCCGCGCAACCGCTGCAGTACGGACGGAGCGCGCTCACCGACCATCACGGTCCCGATGTGGTCGCCGAGCGTCCCGTCCAGCTTGCCGTTCGCGTCCTTGCCCTCACTCAGCACCGGGACCTGCGCGACCAGCTCCATTCCGTCGTCGCCCCGCAACTGCCCCGACCAACCGCGACCGTCGGCTACCTCAGGAACACCCAGTGTGAGGGAGGTCCCGATCAGCGTCGGATTGGTTGCCGCGATCACCTTTCCGTCGGCGTTCGCGACCGTGATCGAGGTGACGCCGGATTGCGCGAGGTTGGTCTGCAGCGTGGGCGCAAGCATCTCCGCGGGCGCCGGGTTGCGGATGTTGAACCGCAGCGCGGGGTTCGACGACAGCTGCTCGGCCAGCAAGGTCACCCGGCGGCCTTCGACCCGGTTGAACGTGGCGGCCGACTGGGCGAGCGAGACCGCGGCGACGGCGACGAGCACGATCACCACGATCGCCAGTTGCAGCACGAGCAGCTGCCCGGCGAGCGTCGGACGCCTCCTCAGCCTCGTCATAGTCACCTCCTCGCTCGCATCGGGCTCTGCCGCATGATCACCGCTCCAGCGGCCAAGTGCCACACTTCACCCAGGTTCCGCCCGTGACCACAATGAACTCAACCACCGCTGCGGCCACAACGCAGACGCCCGTACCGCTGGAGGTCCACGATCGCTGCCACGTGAACCACTGAGAGTGTCTGGGGACTCTGCGCCGTAGCGAGCAGGTGCTCGGCGGAGTGCCTCGGTGAGCGGGAGCGGAGGGGTCGATGTGGTGTCATCGTTCCCTTCGCTCCCGCTCGGCGAGGTGCCCGCCGAGTGCCGCGCAGTAGGCGCAGAGGCCCCAGACACCCTCACAACGAAAGGACTCCGCCGATGAGGTCTAGGCCGATGCTCTGGGTCACCACGGCGCTGGTGGCGCTGGTGACCGCGACCGCCTGTGGTGCGACCGCGGAAAAATCCGACACAGCGAACGCCGACAGCGGAAAGCCGGCCACCGGCCTGCGGCTGATGGTGCCGAACACCGCGGGCGGCGGGTACGACACCACCGCCCGGACCGCCGCGAAGGTGATGGAGGACGCGAAGATCGCGACCGGCATGCAGGTGTTCAACCTGCCCGGCGCGGGCGGCACGGTCGGCCTGCAGCGGATCGTGAACGAGAAGGGCAACGGCAAGCTCGCGATGCAGATGGGGCTCGGCGTGGTCGGCGCGACGTACACGTCGAAGTCGAAGGCGACGCTCACCCAGACCACCCCGATCGCCAAGATGATCGAGGAGGCCGGCGCGATCGTGGTGCCGAAGAACTCGCCGTACAAGACGATCCAGGACCTCGTCACGGCCTGGAAGGCGAACCCGAAGGGGCTGGCCGTCGGCGGCGGCTCGTCGCCGGGCGGACCGGACCACCTGCTGCCGATGCAGCTCGCGCAGGCCGTCGGCATCAACCCGAAGGACGTCAACTTCGTCTCGTACGACGGTGGCGGCGAGCTGCTGCCCGCGCTGCTCGGGAGCAAGATCGCGTTCGGGGCCAGCGGATTCGGCGAGTTCCTGGACCAGGTGGAGAGCGGTCAGGTCCGCGTACTCGCGGTGACCAGCGAGAAGCCGATCGACGCGCTCAAGGACGTGCCGACGCTGAAGGGCTCCGGGATCGACCTGGTGTTCACGAACTGGCGTGGCATCGTGGCGCCGCCGGAGATCGGCGACGCGGACAAGAAGGTCTGGATCGACGCGCTGACCAAGATGCACGACTCGGCGGAGTGGAAGGCCGAGCTGCAGAAGCACGGCTGGACCGACGCGTTCGTGACCGGTGACGAGTTCGGCACCTTCCTCACCGAACAGGACAAGGCGGTCGCCGACATCCTGACGAAACTGGGTCTGGCGGCATGACCGAGGCCGCTACCCGGCGGCCGGATCGTGCGCAGTACGGAGTGTGTGGGTTCCTGGCGGTGGTCGGCGCCCTGGTGATCGTCGACGCCGCCCGGATCCAGCACATTGCCAACAGCAACGATCCGATCGGCCCGAAGCCGGTCCCGATCGTGCTCGGCGTACTGCTGCTCGTGGTCGCCGTGCTGTACGCCGTCGACGTCGCCCGCGGCGGCACCGGTGACGCCGAGGAAGGCGAGGACGTCGACGTCACGTCGGCCGTCGACTGGCGCACCGTACTGCTGCTGATCGCCGCGTTCATGGTGAACCTGGTGCTGATCGACCCGCTGGGCTGGGTGATCAGCGGGACCCTGCTGTTCTGGGGCTCGGCGTTCGCGCTCGGCAGCCGGCACCACATCCGCAACGTGTTCATCGCGGTCGCGCTGTCGCTGATCACGTTCTACGCGTTCGCGATCGGGCTCGGGGTCAACCTGCCGGCCGGCGTACTGCAAGGGATTCTCTGATGGACAACCTGACGAACCTGCTGAACGGGTTCGGCGACGTGCTGACGCCGATCAACCTGTTGCTGGCACTGCTAGGAGTCACGGTCGGTACGGCGGTCGGCGTACTGCCCGGGATCGGGCCGGCGATGACGGTCGCACTGCTGCTGCCGATCACGTACGGGCTCGAGCCGGTGCAGGCGTTCATCATGTTCGCCGGCATCTTCTACGGCGGCATGTACGGCGGCTCGACCACCTCGATCCTGCTCAACACACCCGGCGAGTCGTCATCGGTGGTGACGGCGATCGAGGGCAACAAGATGGCCCGCGCCGGACGGGCCGCGCAGGCGCTGGCGACGGCCGCGATCGGGTCGTTCGTGGCCGGGACGATCGGGACGCTGCTGCTGGTGCTGGTCGCGCCGCAGGTGGTGAAGTTCGCGATCAGCCTGGGCGCGCCGGACTACCTGGCGATCATGCTGCTTGCGTTCGCCGGTGCCACGTCGGTGCTCGGGTCGTCGCGGATCCGCGGGTTCGCGGCTCTGCTGCTCGGGCTGGTGATCGGGCTGGTCGGGATCGACAAGGTGACCGGCCAGCAGCGGCTGACGCTGGGCATCCCGCAGCTTGCCGACGGCATCGATGTCGTAGTGGTTGCCGTCGGCATCTTCGCGGTCGGCGAGGCGCTCTGGGTCGCGGCGCATCTGCGGCGCAACCCGGGCACGGTGATCCCGGTCGGGCGGCCGTGGATGGGCAAGTCGGACTGGCGTCGCTCGTGGAAGCCGTGGCTGCGCGGTACGGCGTTCGGCTTCCCGATCGGTGCGCTGCCGGCCGGCGGCGCGGAAATCCCTACTTTCCTGTCGTACGCGACCGAGAAGAAGCTGTCCAAGCACCCGGAGGAGTTCGGGCACGGTGCGATCGAAGGCGTGGCGGGTCCAGAGGCTGCGAACAACGCGTCGGCCGCCGGCACGCTCGTCCCGATGCTCGCGCTCGGTCTGCCCACTAATGCGACCGCAGCGGTGATGCTGGCCGCGTTCACGTCGTACGGCATCCAGCCCGGACCGCTGCTGTTCCAGCGCGAGCCGAAGCTGGTGTGGGCGCTGATCGCGAGCCTGTTCATCGGCAACCTGTTCCTGTTGCTGCTCAACCTGCCGCTCGCGCCGGCCTGGGCGAAGCTGCTGCAGATCCCGCGCCCCTACCTGTACGCCGGGATCATCTTCTTCGCCTCGATGGGCGCGTACGCCGTGAACGCGCAGCCGCTCGATCTGCTGCTGCTCCTGGTGCTCGGTCTGCTCGGGTTCGCAATGCGCCGCTTCGGGCTGCCCGTGCTGCCGCTGATCATCGGCGTGATCCTCGGACCGATCGCCGAGCGGCAGGCCCGGATGGCGCTGCAGCTGTCCAACGGCGACGCCTCGGGGCTGATCGGCGGGCCGATCGCCTACGTGATCTACGCCGTCATCCTGCTGATGATCACGGCGCCGCTGCTCGCCAAACTCCGCCGGAAAATTATGACGAAAGATGTCGTATATACCGGCCGACAGTAGGTCCATGAACGATGTGCACAGGGCCTGGCTGGGTGTGGTCTCCGGGGATCACGCCCAGCGGGCCGTCGAGGGCGGTTTCATCCAGCTCAACCACGGCAAGCGGTACGGCGTTGCGCGGCTGCGCGAAGGGGACAGGTTCGCGATCTACTCCCCTACCGAGCAATATCGGTCCAAGGAACCGCTCCGGGCGTTCACCGCACTCGGAGTGGTCGCCGACACCGCGCCGTACCAGGCCGAACCGATGTCGATGGGTGAACGCGGCACGATCCAGCCGTGGCGGCGGCGGATCGAGTTCCTGCCTGTCCGCCGCGTGACGCTCCGCGACGTCGACCTGAAGCTGACCCGGACGCCGAACTGGGGCTACCAGCTCCGTCGCGGCCTGGTCCCGCTCGAGCCGGACGATTTCGAGATCCTTCGGGAGGTCATGTCAATTTCCTGAGGTCGCGTCCGACGTATGGGTATGACGACGACATTCAGGCGGTTGCTGATCAACACGTTGGTGGCGAACGTGACGACCACGTTCCTGAGCTTCGGCTTCGCCTTCTGGGTGTACCTGGTGACGCATTCGGTGCTCGCCGCGTCGCTCGTCTCCGGCGTCTCGATGCTGATCGGCGCCGTCTCCGGGACGATCTTCGGGGCGGTCGTGGACTCGCACCGCAAGAAGACCGCGATGGCGCTGTCCACCTCGATCACCGGCGTCGCCTTCGCCCTCGCCGGCGTCCTGTACGCCGTCGCCGGCCGGCAGCTCACCAACTGGCACGGGCCGTGGTTCTGGGCGTTCACGCTGCTGGTCCTCGTCGGCAGCACAGCCGGTCAGCTCCGGAGCATCGCGCTCTCGACCGCCGTCACGCTGCTCGTCCCGGCCGACCGCCGCGACAAGGCGAACGGTCTCGTCGGCACGGTCAACGGCGTCGCGTTCCTGATCACCAGTGTTCTCAGCGGCCTGTCGGTCGGATTCGTCGGGATGGGTGGCACGGTCGCGATCGCGATCGTGTTCACTGCCGCCGTACTCGTCCACCTGTTGCTCGCGATCCACCTCGACGAGCCGCGGCCGGACCACCACGAGCGGACCCGGATCGACATCCGGAGCGCGTGGCAGACGATGCGCGGCGTACCCGGGCTGCTTCCGCTGGTCCTGTTCAGCACGTTCAACAACCTGATCATGGGCGTCTTCATGGCGCTGATGGACCCGTACGGGCTCAACCTGTTCTCGGTCCAGTCCTGGGGCCTCGTTCTCGGCATCACCAGCATCGGGTTCATCACCGGCGGCGCCCTCGTCGCGCGCTTCGGCCTCGGCCGTTCGCCGCTGCGGCTGCTGATGCTGGCGAACGTCGGGATCGCGATCGTCGGCCTGGGTACGGCGGCGCGCGAATGGCAGTCGCTGCTGGTGCTGGGCATGTTCGGCTTCATGCTGGTGATCCCGATCGCCGAGGCGGCCGAGCAGACGATCCTGCAGCGGATGGTTCCGTTCGAGAAGCAGGGCCGGGTGTTCGGGTTCGCCCAGAGCATCGAGACCGCGTCCACACCGATCGCCGCCTTCGCCATCGGCCCGGCGGCCCAGTTCCTGCTGATCCCCTACATGGACTCGACGGCCGGCCGCACCACGTTCGGCTGGCTCCTCGGTGACGGCCAGGCCCGCGGCATCGCCCTTGCCTTCGTCGCCGCAAGCCTCGTGATGCTGATCGTCGTACTGCTCGCCTTCCTGAGCGCCGCCTACCGCCGCCTGAACCTCAGCTACGCGGCGGAGCTGGTGCCCGCCTAATCAGTCAGCTCGTGGAGGTCGCGTGCGAAGACCTCGAGCTGCTCCGGCGAGAGAACTATCGACGTCTCAACCGTCCAGAGACGCTGCCGAAAACCACCGTCCTGCAGTTTGATCCAGAGGACCAGATGATCCGGGCCGAGCGCCGGACGAGGCCCACGGAGGATCTCCAGCCGAAGCGCGCTGGACAGCCCCCAGACCGCGGAGGAGTTCTCCCACTCAGGCCAGTTCGCGACCACCTGATCGAAGAACTGCACCAACCCGGAGTAGTCGGACCAAAGATCCATCTTGCAGGCTGCAGTCAGCTCCCGGATCCGGAGCTCTGCTCGCAGGTACCGGCGCTTCTCTCTCGGCACGTGCTCCGGGGCTCTCTCCGACGGCCACCGGACGGCGGTCAGCCTGAGGTACTCGTGGGGCTTTCCGATCGTGATGGACTGCATGGGCCCAGTGTCCCGCTATGTTCGAGGTATGGCGGCCGTTGGAGATGAGGTCTCGGGGGCTGAGGCGCGGCGGATTGCGTTGGGGGCGCAAGGGTTCGGGGAGCCGCGGGGACGTGGTGATGTACGGCGGGCGATCGCGCGGGTCGGCGTACTGCAGTTGGACTCGGTGAATGTGTTGTGCCGGTCGCATTATCTGCCGGTGTTCTCGCGGGTGGGGAACTACTCGCGGGCGGGTCTGGACGAGCTGAGCTGGGGTCCGGACCGGGAGTTGTTCGAGTACTTCTGGGGACACAAGGCTGCGCTGCTCCCGATGACGACGTACCCGTTGATGCGGTGGCGGATGCGGGCGGCCGAGCGGCAGGTGTGGGACGAGGAGCTGAGCCCGGACGTCACCGCGCCGTGGTCGGTTGTCGCGGGGATGCGGCGGCTGACGGCGGAGCGGCCCGGTTACGTCGACCAAGTCCTGCGGCTCGTGACGGAGCAGGGGCCGCTGACCGCGGGCGAGGCGAGTCCGGACGGCGTACGACGGAAGCGCTCCGACCCGCATCCGGATCCGACCACCGGCAAGATGTGGAACTGGCAGGACGCGAAGATCGCGATCGAGTACCTGTTCTGCACGGGCCAGGTGACGATCGCGGGCCGGCGGCACTTCGAGCGGATCTACGATCTGACCGAGCGCGTGCTGCCTGCCGACGTACTCGACGCGCCGGAGCCGACCGCCGACGAGGCCCGCCGGGAGCTGATCCGGATCGCGGCGCGCGGTCTGGGAGTCGCGACGCAGAAGGAGCTGTGCGGCGGCAGCGGCCAGGCGCACTTTCCGTTGCCCGCAGCAACTGGTCGCGAAGTGATCGGTGAGCTGGTCGAGGCTGGTGAACTGGTGCCGGTCCGCGTCGAGGGAGTGAAGCAGCAGGCGTACCGCTGGCACGAGGCAAAGGACCGCCCGATCGACGCGCAGGCGCTACTGTCCCCGTTCGACCCACTGATCTGGAACCGCGACCGCACCCATCACCTGTTCGACTTCTTCTACCGGATCAGCATCTACACCCCCGCCCCACAACGCATCCACGGCTACTACGTCCTGCCGTTCCTCCTAGGCGACCAGTTGGTAGCCCGAGTAGACCTCAAAGCCGACCGCCATTCCTCAACGTTGGTCGTCCCCACACTCACCCCCGAACCCAACGCTCCCGATTTCGTCGAACAACTGGCCACCGAGCTCCACCTGATGGCGGACTGGCTCGATCTGGACGGCATCCTGGTCACCGCCACCGGCCCCGTCGGCCGCGCTGTCACCCAGGCCCTCTCCGGCGGCCCGGGAGTACAAGACCGATCACGCCCGCGGGCCCAGTAGGAGCCAGGCCGGCGTCGGGCCCTTGCCCTTCAGGTCGATCAGGCCGCGCTGTTCGAAGCGGTACCGATCACACAGGCGGTCGTACACCCGTGACGAGACCTGGATCGAGCCGGGCACACCATGGCTCTCCAGCCGGCTCGCGGTGTTGACCGTGTCGCCCCACAGGTCGTAGCTGAACTTGCGCTGCCCGATGACGCCGGCGACGACCGGACCGGTGTCCATACCGATCCGCAACGTGATGCTGTCGAGACCGGTCAGCCGTCGGCAGGCCTCCACCATGGCGAGCGCCATCTCGGCGACAGCCTCGCAATGATCGTCCCGCGGCGTCGGAACACCGCCCGCCACCATGTAGGCGTCGCCGATGGTCTTGATCTTCTCCAGGCGGAGGTCATCGGCAAGCCGGTCGAAGGCGGTGAAGACCTGGTCGAGTAGCTTCACCACTTCCTCCGGCGGTAGCCGGACCGCCAGCGGCGTGAAGTCCACGATGTCGGCGAAGAGCACGGTCGCCTCGGGGAACCGGTCGGCGATGACTCCGTGGTGGTGCTTGAGACGGGCCGCGACGACGGCGGGCAGGACGTTCAGCAGCAGGCGTTCCGACCGTTCGTGCTCTCGATCGCGCTCGCGGACGAAGTACCGCAGGAGCAGGTAGGCGACCAGCGACGGCCCGGTCACGTTCGCGACGAAGAACGCGGTCTGCACGCCGGCGGGAATCACGGCCGGCTCGAGGACCGGATCGATGGCAGCAGAGACGGCCAGCAGAGCGAGATATCCGGCGAACCAGGCCACCGCCCCGCGCCCTCCGACGAACAGCACCGCGCCGAGCGACGGCCAGAGGCCCCAGAGCGACACGGCGCTCGAGGCGGCGAACCCGCCGAGTGACCACTGGAGGGCGAACGGGAGCAGCAGCATGAGCGTCAGCTGGAACGTCCGGAACGGGACGTAGCGCCGCGTCCGTGCGAACCAGACCAGCGAAGCGATCGTCACGACGAGATAGCCCGCGGGAATCAACGTCGGGATCGGCAGACCGAGCGCGAGGTAGGTGACGACCCACAGTGGCGTGAGCACGCAGATGAGGGAGGTCGACAACACGAGTGTCGATCGTCGGAGGCGTTCGTCCTCCGCATCGCCGTCGACGGTGCCGAGCGCTGCGAGCCGTTGGATCAGCGGCGATCGCTCCCGGGGTCCGGTCACGCCTCATCGTGACAGGGGCGCGCGGCTGCACGCCAGGGCCGAACTAGCTGACTGAACGGATTCGGGTGACGAGTACGCCGGCCAGAAGCGTCACTGCGGAGGCTGAGAGGTAGAGGACCGGGTAGCCGCCTAGGTGTTTGACGATGGGGGCGGCGACGGCTGGGGCCAGGACCTGGGGGAGGGAGTTTGCGATGTTGATGACGCCGAGGTCTTTGCCGCGGTTGCGGGCGTTCGGGAGGACCTCGGTCAGGAGTGCGAAGTCGACGGACAGGTACACGCCGAAGCCCGCGCCGAGGATGATCGCCCCAAGGACCGCCCCCGGCCAGGTCGGCCATACCGCGAGTACGACGCCAGCTGCCGCCATCACCCACCCGGACGCGATCACGAACACCTTGCGCCGTGCCAGCCGGTCCGACCAACGGCCGAAGCTGATCGCGGTCACCAGCACGCATACGCTGTAGATCGCGGTCAGGATCAGTACGGCGGTGTCCGCGTCGGCGACACCGACCTCGTCCTGCAGGTAGTAGAAGAGGTACAGCGTCCCCAACGCGTTACCCACGTTGAACAGGAACCGCGTCAGCCACGCCCACCCGAAGTCCGGGTAGCGCCGCGGGCTGATCCAGAAGCCCTTCACGAATTCGCCGAACACAAACGCCGGTCGCTCCGTCAACACCGCATCGCCGCTCCGCAGCAGGTACGGCACGATCGACAACAACAGGAAGACGGCGCACGCGACGTACCCGAGCGTGAAGCTGTTGAACGCGGCCGCCAACGCAGTCCCGACCAATGCGCCGAGGACCTGGGAGATGGCAACCCACCCGCCGACGACGCCGCGCTGCGCGACCGGCACACGATCGGGTACGACGGCGGTGGCCGCGGCGAGCAATGCGTTGCCGAAGAGCTGCATCAGGCACCAGCCGATCAGCATCAACGCAATCACGTGCGCACCCGACAGAATGCCGAGCCCGATCGCACCACCGACCGCACCGGCGACCACCCACGGGACCCGTCGCCCGTAGCGGGACGTCGTCCGGTCCGACAGTGCACCGAAGGCCGGATTCGCCACGACGGACACCGCCGCACCGACCCCGGTCACCAGCCCGAAAACGTATTCCTTGTTGCCCGGAGCAACAGCCTCGGACTGCTTCGCGAGCAGTACCTGGATCGGCCCGAGCCAGGCCGCGAACACCCCGACGTTCGCCAATACGACGGCAGCGGTCCAGCCACCGCGCACCCGGACAGTCGGTTCCGCCAGCGCGGACGGCACCACGCCGGGCTCGGGAATCATGGCCGGCTCTGAGCGATCACATCACGCAGCCAGTGGTACGACGCTTTCGGCGTCCGCTGCAGCGTCTCGAAGTCGACGTGCACGAGCCCGAACCGCTGCGAGTACCCGGCCGCCCACTCGAAGTTGTCCAGCAGCGACCACTGGAAATACCCGCGAACGTCGATCCCATCGTCCATCGCGGCCTTCAACGACCGCAGGTACCCGTCCAGGTAGTCGATCCGCCGCTGGTCCGACACCACTCCGTCGACAGGCTCGTCGTTGATCGCGCACCCGTTCTCGGTGATGTAGATCGGCGGCAGCTTGTCGCCGTACCGCTCCTTGAAGATCCGCAGGGTCTCGCCGAACGCGTCCGGCACGATCGGCCAGCCAAAATCCGTGGTCGGGTACCCGGGCAACGTCCGCGGCTCGAACGGCAGGCCCGGCGGCAGCAGCACGCCGTCGGTGGCGGCGGTGTCGGCCTGCCCGGTGGCGACGCCGACCGAGACCGGCGCGTAGTGGTTGATGCCGAAGAAGTCGAGCGGCGTCGAGATGACCGCGAGGTCGTCGGCGACCGGCCCGGGCATCGCGTCGCCCATACCGGACGGGTACACACCGAGCAGAATCGGATCGGCGAACAACCAGTTGATCAGATTGTCGTACAGCGCGGCCGCTTCCTTGTCCTCCGCGCTGTCACTCGCGGGCCAGGTCGGCGCGTGGTTGGACGCGATACCGATGCTCGAGGCGCCGGCTGCCCGCAGTGCCTGCACGGCGCGGCCGTGGGCGAGGAGCTGATGATGCGCGACCGGGAGCGCGTCGAACATCAGCTCCTTGCCGGGGGCATGGGCGCCGAGCGAGTAGCCCATCAACGTCAGCACCATCGGCTCGTTGATGGTGATCCACATCGGCACCCGGTCCGCGAAGTGCGCGGCCAGAATTCCGGCGTACTCCGCGAACCGGTCGGTGATGTCGCGGGACAGCCAGCCGCCGGCGTCCTCGAGCGGTTGCGGGGTGTCCCAGTGATACAGCGTCGGCGCCGGCTGGATCCCGGCGCCGAGCAGCGTGTCGATCAGCCGGTCGTAGAAGTCCAGACCGGCCGCGTTCCCCGGCCCGCTCCCCGACGGCTGGATCCGCGGCCAGGAGAACGAGAACCGGTAGGTGTTCACCCCTAGCCCACGCATCAGCGCGACGTCCTCGGCGTACCGGTGATAGTGGTCGCACGCGACCTCGCCGGTGTCGCCGTTGACGATCCGGCCGGGCTCGGCGCAGAACGTGTCCCAGGTGGAGGGACCGCGGCCGTCCTCGGCCACGGCACCCTCGATCTGGTACGCCGACGTCGAGACCCCCCACCGGAAACCGGGCGGAAACGTCAGGTCAGCTGTCATTCGCATCGTCCTCGTCGGGCGTCGTGTCGGTCGGCCGCGGCGGCTCGATCTTCCGGACGACCACCGCCGTACCGTAGGCGGCCACCTCGCTCATGGTCTGCGCGATCTCGTTGCAGTCGAACCGCATCGCGAGGATCGCGTTCGCGCCCATCTGCTGCGCCATCTGGCACATCCGCATCACCGCGACGTGCCGCGACTCGGCCAGCATCTGGGTGTACTCCGGCACCTCGCCGCCGCCCAGCGACCGGAAGCTCGCGGTGAAGTTCGACCCGATGTTGCGGCTCCGCACGGTCAGCCCGAAGACCTCGCCGAACACGTTTTCCGCGGTGTACCCGGGCAGGTCGTTCATGGTCGAGACCAGCACCGGGTACGGCGACCCCTGCGGAGCGACATGCGGCGCCGCGGGCTGGGCCGGCTGCTGGTAGCCGCCCTGCTGTCCGTAGCCCTGCTGCGGCGGCGGACCCTGCTGATACCCCTGCTGCTGCGGCGGACCTTGGTACCCGGGCGGCGGCCCCTGCTGGTAACCGGGCTGCTGCGGCGGATACGGCTGGTTCGGGGGAAAGTTCTGGTTCATGCCCTAATCCTGACAGGCCCTGGGGTATCACCATCTGAAGACTTGCAGCTCATACAGTGAATACCCGTACGACGTCGCCCGCTGCGTCCCCGTCACCCGCACGTACCGGGCCGGAACCGCGCCGAACCGCACCACGTCCTCCCCGCCGTCACCGACGGTCGTCGCGTACACCTGCTGCCAGGTCGAGCCGTCCCGCGACACCTCCACGCGGTACCCCTTCGCGTATGCAGCCTCCCACCGCAGGACCACCCGGCTGACCGTCTGCTCGTTGCCGAGGTCAACCTTCAGCCACTGCGGATCGGACCAGTCGCTGGCCCACCGGGTGTCCAGCTTCCCGTCGACCGCCTGGGCCGGCGGCGAGTTGTACAAGCCCTTCTCGTAGCTGCTCGCGGTCGCCGTCTTCCCGGCCGCCAGGTTGCTGACGTCGTCACCCCGCTTCGCCGGGAACTCGACCACCTGCTGGTACGTCGGCCGGTTCACCCACGCGATCCGGTCCTGGGTGATGCCGCCCATCGGGTTGTGCGCGATCTGGTCGGCGCAGAACTGGTCGCCCGCTGCGCAGTCCGCCGTCGCCGGGTACGTCGTCGACGCCGGCACCTTGGTTGCCGCCAGCAAAGTCTCGGTCAAGGTGCTGCGGCACGCGGCCAGCGATCCGGCACCGCAGTACGTCACCGGCTGGTCTGTCTTGACCGGGTCGCCGAGGACCTTCCGGAGATCCCGCTGGACGAAGCCCCACCAGCCGCTCTGGAACGCGGATCCCTGCGCGCTCGGCCGCTCGTCGATCTTCAGGTTGGCGGTCACTGCGCCGTAGAGATCTGGTCCGAGGTCCTTGAACTCGGCCGGGACGAGCAGCGGCCACCAGGCGTCGAGGATCCGGATCGCGTCGGCGTTGTCGTAGGTCTTCGAAGACGCGTTCGGGGTCTTCCGATGCGCGCCGGCCTGGTCCCAGGCGGTCAGCTTCGTGACCGCGTCGGCGACGGCCGGATCGGTGATCGGCGCCGACTTGAGCACTCTCAGGAGATAGGGCAGGACCTGGTCGCCGCGGAGGTCGACCGTGGCCGCGTCCTCCATCGCCTCGACCAGCTTGCCGCGGGTGAACTTCTGGCCGTTGTCGATGACCGCCTTGATCCGGTCGTCGAGCGGCTGGCTCCGGTAGACCGCGTTGTAACCCCACTGCCCGTCCGAGGCGGAGAACCCGGGCGCCTGCTTGTTGTTCCAGCTGGTCAGGTAGTCCTGGTTCACCACCTGCGGGTGTTGCGCGGGCGGGGTGTAGGAAGCCCGGTTCGTGGCCGGGTTCCAGCCCTGCCACTCGTACGAGCTCCAGGTCGGCAGGTTCGGGTCGGCACCGGCCGCGCGGACCGGGTTGTCACCGGAGTTGAAGTACGCGATCGAGTTCTTGTCGGTGTAGAACCAGTTGAACGTGTACCCGATGTTCGCCGCGGCCTTCTGGAAGTCGGCGGCCGAGTGGATCTTGTCCGGGTCGTTGAACTGCATGAACCCGAGCGCCGACCCTGCCTCGTTGCCGTACGTGGACCGGTTCTTGGTGAACAGAACGGGTTTTCCGCCGACCGTTCCGCGGTGCGTGACGATTCCGTACTTGGTGCGCAGGGCAACCAACGTGTACGAGCCGGCGGGCTCCGACGAACCCAGGCTGGAGTACCACGCGTTGTGCCGTTCGAGCCGCTCGATCGGCACGCACTGGCCACGGAAAGCGTAGTACTGCGAGGTCTTGGTCGGCGTCCCGCCGTCCGGCTCACACAGCGGTACGGCGAACGTGTCGGTGATGTCCTGGCCCGCGGACGTGGCGCTCCACGAGTAGTCGGGGCCGCGGCCGATCAGCGTGTAGAAGTTCAGGCCGGCGAACGCGATCCCGCGCGAGCTGACCCCGGGACCCTGGAGTTCCTGGCGGAGCAGCAGCTGTGGGGCGAAGTACCCGGTCTGCGGGCCGTAGACGGCGATCGGGTTGCCGGACTGCGTGTGCGCGCCGGAAACCAGCAAGGCATTCGACATGCCCTTCTTTCCGAAACCTTCCGGAAAGAGTCCGCCATCGAAGATTCCGCGCAGACTTTCCGCGCCCTTCGGCGCCGGTTTCGCGGTCGCCGTCTTGTTGACCGTCTGGTCGATCACCTCGGGCTCCGGCGTGACCGAGCCGCGGTCCGGCAGCGCGCGGCCGGCCGGGTTCGGGCCGGTGGTGCCGTACGGGAAGGTCGCGCCGTTGTGCACCGTCGTACTGGCTTCCGGGTCGTTCTGGGAACGGAACGACTCCCACACCTTGGTGCCCTGGGCAACGCCGTACTTCGCCTGCGCCTCGAGGAGCGCGAGTGCGGACGTGACCTCGGCGCCGCCGCCGGTGCCGAAGATGCCCGCGACCACGGCCGCGGTGGCGACCACGTCGGTCACCTTCCAGTGCGGCGTCGGCCAGTCGAGACCGAGAGCGACGTACTCACCGGGGTACGCGATGCCGACCGTGTCGATGTAGTGGTTCACACCGTCGACCCAGGCCTGGATGTCCTGCTGCATCTTCACGCCGTCGGCGCCGTACAACTCGTCCGCGTCGTCGAACTGCCGCTGCAGATCGGCCTCGGTGTACGGCGCGGTCCGCCAGAACTCCTGCTCGAACGCGCGGTTCGCCGCCGCACCACCCGCGAACGGGGTCAGCTGGCCGCGCCCGAGATGCCGGAACACGTCCATCACGAACAGCCGGTCCTGCGCGCCGGCGTACCCGGCGCCGAACATCGTGCCCAGCCGAGTGGTGCCGGTGATGTGCGGGATGCCGCGCGACTTGTCCCGCACGATCGTGACGTCGCTGCGCGGCTTGACGGTACTTGCCACGTCATCCGGTTTCACCCCGAACGACGAGTCGTCGTAGTACGGCGCGAGGCCGGCGTCGGTGATGCCTTGCGAGTTCCAGACGAGATCCTGGTACGGCTTCACGGTGTCGCTGAAGTGCGCCGGACGGACTCCTAACGCCTTGAAAGCAAGGAGATCCGTGAAGGTCGCGTTGCCGTTCTGACCGGGCGGCAGGATGTCGCGACATTGCTCGAGGCAATAGTCGGTGGGCGTCGCGGCAACGGCCTGCGGCGCTGCATGGGTCGGCGCGGGCAGGGTCGCGAGGACAGCGGTGACAGCTGCCACGGCGAGCGTCGTACGAAGGCGGGTTCGGAGTGCGGGGCGGGGCACGGTTCCCTCCTCAGGTCGGTAAAAGTGAGAATGACTCACGAGTAGCATCGGGTCAAGATCTCGACTGCTCTCAGACCCTCGCCAATTGCAGTCCGTGACCACTACGCTCAGCAACACCATGAGCATCCACGATCGTTATCGGTTGAGTGTGGTGATCAACGCCAAGGGGACGTACACCCCGCTGGGGGTGTCGAGGAGCTCCGACGGGGTGGCGGCGGCCGTCGCACAGGCTTTGCCTGAGTTCTTCGTGATGGACGAACTCGGCGACCGTGCCAGCGAAGCCATCGCCCAAGTGACCGGCGCCCAGGCGGGCGCCGTCGTGCACTGCACCGCGGCCGGCATCACGCTCGCAGTCGCGGCCACCATGACCGGCGGCGACCCCCGACGTACGGCGGCGTTGCCGGACGCAACCGACATGCACAACCGCGTCGTCCTGCCGGCCTGCCACGTGGTCGACTACGGGCATTCCAACCTGCAGGGCATCCGGCTGGCCGGTGCTCAGGTGGACCTGGCCGGCGACGAGGACAGTTGCACGATCGCCGACCTCGAGGCCGAGCTCGACGGGCCCGATATCGCCTGCCTGATGCTCGTGTCGTCGCGGTTGACGACGGGCGATCCGATCGACCTGGTCGCCGCGGTGCGGGCCGCGCATCGTCGCGGCGTACCGGCGATCATCGACGGGGCGGCGCAGTTCCCGCGGATCGCGGACCTGCTCGCGACCGGCGCGGATCTGGTGCTGGTGAGCGGGCAGAAGTACCTCGGCTCGGCGACCGCTGGGATGGCGGCCGGGAGCTGGGCGCTGGTGCAGGCGCTGCGGGCGCAGGAGAAGGGCATCGGGCGGGTGATGAAGCCGACGAAGGAAGCGATCGTCGGCGTACTGGCGGCTCTCGAGGAGTGGCAGGCGTTCGACCGGGTGAAGTGGGAGGCGGACGAGCTCGCCAAGGTGGATGCGTTCGTCGCCGCGGTCGCGCGGATCCCCGGCGTCACGGCCGAGGTAGTCCGGGACCCGACCGGCCTCCAGGTGTCGCGGGTCCTGCTGAAGGTCGCCGACGCGAAACGGGTCGCCACCGAGTTGGAGGCCGGTACGCCGCCCATCTACGTGATGACCGACCGCATGGCCGACAACGAGCTGATGCTGGAGCTCATCCCCCTCGACCCCGACGAGATCGCGACCGTCCTCGCCCGGCTCTGGGCGGTCCTCACCTGAGGCGCTGCACACAAAACGGTGGGCTGACACAGGTTATTTCCTGTGTCAGCCCACCGTTTGTTGTGTCTTAGTGCTGGTAGGACTTGCCGTCGCTTCGGCGTCCGCCGTTGCCACTGCGACGCGGGCCGTTGCCGCCCCGGCTGTCGTGGCCGCGACCCGGACGGGTGCTGCCGTAGCGCTTGCCACCGCCCTTGTTGAAGCGCTGCGGCTTCGGGGCCGGAAGCTTCACCGGGTAGCCGGACGGCTTGCTGCCGCCGGTCAGCTCGGTGACCAGCTCGTCGCCCGGACGGGCGCGCACCGGCTCGGCCTTGACGCCGGCGGACTCGGCCATCCGGATCATCCCGCGGCGCTGGTGCGGCAGCAGCAGGGTGACGACCGCACCCTTGCCGCCGGCACGCGCCGTACGACCGGCGCGGTGCAGGTAGTCCTTGTGCTCGGCCGGCGGGTCAGCCTGGACGACCAGCGTGACGTCGTCGACGTGGATACCGCGCGCCGCGACATCCGTTGCCACGAGCACCGGAACCGAACCGTCCTTGAACTGGTCCAGCGTCCGGTTCCGCATGCCCTGGGTGAGGCCGCCGTGCAGAGCCGCCGCCATCACGCCGCGGTCCCGCAGCTGGGTCGCGATGCGGTCGGCGCCCAGCTTGGTCCGAACGAACACGATGGTCCGGCCGTCCCGGCTGGCCAGCTCGGCCGTCAGCGACTGCTTGTGCGCCGGCTCGATGACCAGCAGGTGGTGCTCCATCGTGCTGACCGAGGCCTGACCCGACTCGGTCGAGTGCTGCACCGGGTCCTTCAGGTAGGTACGGACGATCTTGTCGACATCGTTGTCCAGCGTCGCCGAGAACAGCAGGCGCTGGCCTTCCGGCGGCGTCATGTCGAGCAGCGTGGTGACGGCCGGCATGAAGCCCATGTCGCACATGTGGTCGGCCTCGTCCAGTACCGCGACCTCCACGGCGCCGAGGTCGGCCGCGCCCTGCTCGCACAGGTCGATCAGGCGGCCCGGGGTGGCGATCAGCAGGTCGACGCCGCGACGGAGCGCGTCGATCTGCTTCGGGTACGGAAGACCGCCGGCGATCAGCTTCAGCGACACGTTCATCACGTGCGCCAGCGGCTCGAGGGCGTCGTGCACCTGCATCGCGAGCTCACGGGTCGGCACCAGGATCATGCCGCGCGGACGGCGCGACTCGGTGTGACCGCCGGACAGCCGCATCAGCGTCGGAAGACCGAAGCCGAGCGTCTTGCCGGAGCCGGTCTGACCGCGGCCGAGCACGTCCTTGCCGGCCAGCGCGTCCGGGATGGTCGCGGCCTGGATCGGGAACGGCGTGGTGATCCCGTCCCGGGCCAGCCGCTGCACGAGCCGTGGCGCGAGGCCGAGGGCTGCGAACTGGTTGTCTTCAGCAACAGTACCGAGATCCACCGGCTGTTCCGCCTGCTCACTCCGCCGGTCGTCCCGGTTGTTCACCCGTTCGTCCCTCCGATAACTCTTGTCGTCCCGCTCGAACCGCGGGCGGTCATTGGTGTACTGCGGCCGGTCATCCCGGCTGAACCGCGACCGGTCGTCACGGTTGTACTGCGGCCGGTCGTCACGGTTGCCCTGCGGACGGTCGTCGCGGTTGAAACGCGGACGGTCGTCGCGGTTGCCCTGCGAACGGTCGTCCCGGTTGTACGACGAACGGTTGTCCCGGCTGTAGGACGAACGGTCGTCGCGGTTGTACTGCGGCCGGTCGTCCCGGTTGAAACGCGGACGCTCGTCGCGGTTGCCCTGCGAGCGGTCATCGCGGTTGAAGCGCGACCGGTCGTCCCGGTTGTACGACGGACGCTCGTCGCGGTTGCCGGACGGACGGTCGCTCCGGTTGTACGAGGAACGGTCGTCGCGGTTGAAGCGGGGACGCTCGTCGCGGTTACCCTGCGAACGGTCGTCCCGGTTGAAGGACGGACGCTCGTCCCGGTTGCTGGACGGACGGTCGCTCCGGTTGTACGACGACTCGCCTCGGTTGTACTGCGGACGGTCGTCGCGGTTGTACGACGGGCGGTCGCCCCGGTTGTTCGACGTACGGTCGTCGCGGTTGTAGCGCGCGCCGTTGCCCTGGGCGCGGTCGTCGCGGCGGAACGCCGGACGGTCGTCGCGGTTGTTGCGCGCGGCGGGACGGTCGTCGCGGTTGTAGGACGGACGCTCGTCGCGGTTGCGATCGGTCGAGCGCTGGCCGCGGTCGGTGCGGGGCTGCTCGGAGCGGTATCCCTTGACCGGCGCGCTGTCCGTGCGTGGTGCGACATAGGACGGGTCCGCCGCGAGGCGTTCGCCGTACGACTGGTTCTGGTGTTTCCTGTGCCGTGGCTTCTTGATCCGCCCGTCGGCGGACTCGGGGTCGTGCTGGGTCACGCAAACTCTCTCTCGGATTCACGGACGAATGGCGCCGGATCGCAGCCGCACGCGAGCGCCGGTCACGAACATGACCGGACAGCAACGTGCTCAGCAGGAGACGGGCATCGACCTGCGGGTGCTATCGCGTTGCACCCATGTCGCCGGACTTTCAGCGGATGCCGAAACCGACGGGTCGGAGCGCCTGGGAACATCTCTGGTGACGCGACGCGCGCACCGACACCCCAAAAGTATAACCGATCGTGACCGTCCCCCCGACCACGCACCCGACCGCCAGACCACCCACCCTACTGGTCTTTGCCCGCACTTCAAGCTTGGTTGAGTTTTTGGGACGGGGTTCTAGGGTGGCGGGTATGGGAGAGGAGAACGTCCCCAGTAAGGAGCATTGGCTCTCGATCGGGGAGATCGCGCATCGGTCCGGGGTGGCGGCATCGGCGTTGCGCTTCTACGAGGATCAGGGCCTGATCGCGTCCCGGCGTACGGCCGGTAACCAGCGGCAGTACCAGCGCAGCACGCTGCGGCGGATCGCGTTCGTGCAGGCGGCGCAGCGGGTCGGTCTCGCGCTCGCGGAGATCAAGCAGGCGCTGGACTCGCTCCCCGAGGACCGTACGCCGACGCGCGCCGACTGGAGCAAGCTGTCGAAGACCTGGCGCAGCCGCCTCGACGAACGCATCGAGGAGCTCGAGCGCCTCCGCGACGACCTCGACTCCTGCATCGGCTGCGGCTGCCTCAGCCTCCAGCGGTGCAACCTCTACAACAAGGAAGACCGCCTCTCCACCCGAGGCCCAGGCGCCCGCCTCCTCAACGTAGGCATCCCCGGCGAGGCTTAACCCCTAGGACAGCAGGCCGCGCTCAACCACTTCGACGAGGAGCTCGGCGGCTGCGGTGGCGTCGTACTCCGGATCGGTGAGCGACTCGGCGACGATCGCGTTGATACCTCCACCGATCAGCAACGCGGCCGATCGCACATCCACCTCACCCGTGAGCCCACGGGCGGAACGCGCCGCGGACACCAACTCCGCGACCACCGACCAGCGCGCCTTCGAGTCGGTCAGCGACGCACCGGAAGTAATCGCCTCGATCAGCATCCGCACATGCCGGGGCCGCTCCCGAAGATGCCCGACCATCGACCGGATGTACGCCGCCGGCCCTTCCGCCGGCCCCGCCGCTTCAACGGCCGCCCCGACCGTCGCCACCACCCCGGACACGACATGCTCGTACGCCGCCTCGACCAGCGCCTGCTTCGACGCGAAGTGATACAGCACTCCCGCCTTCGTGATTCCGGCACTCTCCGCGATCCGCCCGAGCGACGCCGCGGCGTACCCACGCTCGGCGACCAGTTCGATCGTGACGTCGACCAACTGCGCCCGACGCGCCTCCTCGGTGAACGTCAGATTCCGGCCGCGCGCAGAAGGCATGCTCTCAATTTACCGTATGGTTAGATCACCTACCAACCGGTTAGGAGAGGCAATGCCAAAGAATCCACTCGGCCACTGGAACAGCGCGGCCGGCCACGAGGACTACCGCGCCAAGTACGACGCCGCGATGCAGGACCTGCCCGCCCCGACCGCGGTTCACGACATCCGCACGGACTACGGCGTCGTCCGCGTCTACCAGTACGCCGGCGCCAAGGACGGCCTGCACCCGCTCGTACTCCTGCCCGGTACGTCATCCGGAACGCCTGTCTGGGCCGACAACCTGAAGTCCTTGCTCGCGATCACCGACGTCTATGCGATCGACCTGCTCGGCGAGCCGGGAATGAGCGTTCAGAGCGAACCGATCACGTCCGACGAGGACAAAGCGGCCTGGCTCGACCAGACCCTGGCAAACCTCCCGGAGCAGCGGTTCAACCTGCTCGGCCTCTCGATCGGCGGCTGGAGCGCGATGAATCTCGCCGTACGCCGGCCGGACCGGATCGCCACGGTCACCACCTTGGACGCGCCCTTCGTGTACGACGGCCTGCCGCTGAAGACCCTGATTCGTTCGATCTCGGCCACGGTCAAGTGGCTGCCGCGGTCCTGGCGGGACAGCTTCAACTCGTACACCGCCGGCGGCGCGCCGGTGGAGCACGTCCCGGTCGCCGACATGATCGAGGCGGGCATGAAGAACTACACGATCCGGCAGCCACCGCCGCACCGCATCACCGAGGCACAGCTCGCCGCCCTGCCGATGTCGGTTCTCGCGATCATCGCCGGGCGCTCGGTGATGCACGACCCGCCGAAGGCCCGCAGTACGGCGGAACGCGCGCTCCGGACGAAGACCGTCATGCTCTACCCGGACGCGTCGCATGCGATCAACGGCGAATACCCCGACCGGATCGCCGATGATCTGCGGACGTTCCTCGCGGCGCACGACCGCACCCCATAATCCGGCCGCTATGTCAGGCATAGAACGGGCAGGAGGATTCGCGGGTTAACCCGAGGGTTTTGCGGGAAGCGATGCGGAAAATCGGGAGTCTTGGGAGCATCCGAAGGTGGCGATCGGTAATCCGCCCGTCGCTATCCGCCACCGATTCGGAGTGAGGCCCTCCATGTCGCATCGCCGTATCTTCTCCAGCCTCGCGGGGCTCGCCGCCGCCGTGCTGGCCGTACCCGCGCTGGCAGCGTCCCCCTCGACTGCCGCGCCCGCCGTTGACTCGCACGTCTCCACCGCCACCACCCGCGCGGCGTACGTCGGCTCGCCGCAGGACGAAGCCGCCACAAAGGCGTTCTACGACGCCGTGATGAAGTCCGCCCAGGCGAAGATGGCCCAGCAGGCGAAGTCGGGCCGCAAGGTCACCGCGGTCACCGTCACGTACGCCGTGGACGCGCCGACGTTCGCGTCCCAGATCTCGTCCAGCACGCAGATCTGGAATTCGTCGGTCAGCAACGTGAAGCTCGTCGAGGGCAGCAACTACGACTTCTACTACACCGAGGGCAACGACTCGCGGGGCTCGTACGCGTCGACCGACGGGCACGGGAGCGGCTACATCTTCATCGACTACGCCCAGTCGGAGCAGTACGACAAGACCCGGATCGTCGCCCACGAGACCGGCCACGTCCTCGGCCTGCCGGACCACTACTCCGGCCCGTGCTCCGAGCTGATGTCCGGCGGCGGCCCCGGCCCGTCCTGCACGAACGCCTACCCGGACTCGACCGAACGCTCCAAGGTCAACCAACTCTGGGCCAACGGCAAGACGTCGCTTCCGGCGGCCGCCTTCCACACATCCAGGTAAGACCGCCACGATCCTCCGGCTCGGAGTCGCCCGGCAGGGGACGGCCCCGAGCCGGAGCCTTTTGCGCGTTTCAGCGGGCGGGGCCAGTCGAGCCGCGGACTACGAGTTCGGGGCGGAACAGGAACTCGGTGTGGGGGGTGGTGTGGCCGCGGACCTCCTCCAGTAGGGATTGGACCGCGGCCAGGCCCATCGCTTGCACGGGCTGGCGGATCGTCGTCATCGGCGGGTCGGTGAACTCCATCATCGGCGCGTCGTCGTACCCGACCACCGAGACGTCCCCCGGGACCGCGAGTCCCCGTTGGCGGGCGGCGCGGATGACGCCGAGCGCCATCATGTCCGAGCCGCAGACGACCCCGGTGACCTCGGCGTCCAGCAACTGCCGGCCGGCCGCCTCGCCGCCCTCCACGCCGAACATGCTCAAGGCAACCATCGGGTCCAGGTCCTCGTCGGACAACCCGAGCTGCGCCTTCATCGAGGTCCGGTAGCCGGACAGTTTCCGTTGGACGACGATGAACCGTTCGGGCCCGGACGCGAAGCCGATCCGGCGGTGCCCGAGGGCCACCAGATGGGTGACCGCCTGTTCCATCGCGGCGTACTCGTCCGACGACACGAACGGCGCCTCGACCGCCGGCAGCCAGCCGTTCACGAACACCACCGGCAGCCGGCGCTCGACCAGGGCCTGGTAGCGCTCGTGGTCCGCGCCGGTGTCCGCGTGCAGGCCGGAGACGAAGATGATCCCGGAGACGCCGCGCTCGAGCAGCATCTCGACGTACTCCTCCTCGGTCGCGCCGGACGGCGACTGCGTGCACAGCACCGGGGTGAACCCGCGCTGCGACAGCGCCGACTCGATCACCTGCGCGAACGCCGGGAAGATCGGGTTGATCAGCTCCGGCATCACCAGCCCGATCAGTCCCGCGGACCGGCGCCGCAACCGCGACGGCCGTTCGAACCCCAGTACGTCGAGCGCGGTCAGGACCGACTGCTTCGTGTCCTCCGCGACCCCCGGCTTCCCGTTCAGCACCCGCGAGACCGTCGCCTCACTGACCCCCGCCTTGGCCGCGATATCCGCCAGCCGTGCTCTGCTGCTCACGCCCGGCACTGTACCCAGGCGCCCCTGACTTTTCAGCAAGATCCTGCAAGAACTTGCAGGATGCGCACGGGTGTCCACAACGTGAACAGAACGGACACGTCACACGCCGTACACCTTGTCAGGACGAGCGGCGCCGGGCGAGGATAGGCGGACTCCCCCGCTCGGGGGGAACCTTTACTCGGATCGTCCGGCACGTTCCTGCCGGTGAAGGGAAAGATCAGTCATGGCTACTGTGTCGTTCAAGGCGGCAACCCGGATCTACCCCGGTGGTGACACCCCCGCCGTCGACAAGCTCAACCTCGAGATCGAGGACGGCGAGTTCATGGTGCTCGTCGGCCCGTCGGGTTGCGGTAAGTCCACCTCGCTCCGGATGCTCGCCGGCCTCGAAGAGGTCAACGAGGGTTCCATCTACATCGGCGACCGCGACGTCACGCACCGTCCGCCGAAGGAGCGGGACATCGCGATGGTGTTCCAGAACTACGCGCTGTACCCGCACATGTCGGTCGCGGACAACATGGGCTTCGCGCTGAAGATGCAGGGTGTCTCCAAGGAGGACCGGGCGAAGCGGGTCGGCGAGGCCGCCAAGCTGCTCGGCCTGGAGGAGTACCTGGACCGCAAGCCGAAGGCCCTGTCCGGTGGTCAGCGCCAGCGCGTCGCGATGGGCCGTGCGATCGTCCGTAACCCGCAGGTCTTCCTGATGGACGAGCCGCTGTCGAACCTCGACGCCAAGCTCCGCGTCCAGACCCGCACCCAGATCGCCGAGCTGCAGCAGCGCCTCGGCGTCACCACCGTCTACGTCACCCACGACCAGGTCGAGGCCATGACGATGGGCGACCGGGTCGCGGTGCTCAAGGACGGTCTGCTCCAGCAGGTCGACACCCCGCTGAACCTGTACGACGGCCCGAAGAACAAGTTCGTCGCGGGCTTCATCGGCTCGCCGGCGATGAACCTGCTCACCGCGGACATCACCGACGGCGGCGCCAAGGTCGGCGACTACACCATCCCGATCGGCCGCGACCTGCTGGCCAAGGCCGGTAGCGACAAGACCCTGACCGTGGGCGTTCGCCCGGAGGCCTTCAAGGTCGCCGACGAGGGTCTGCCGGTGAAGGTCGCCGTGGTCGAGGAGCTCGGCGCGGACGCGTACCTGTACGGCACGTCGGAGCACAACGGCGAGCACCAGCAGATCGTGGCCCGGATCGACGCCCGGATGACGGTCGAGAAGGGTTCGACCATCCGCCTGGCGGCCGTGCCGGAGAAGCTGCACCTGTTCTCGACGTCCACCGAGGAGCGGCTCACCGCCTGATCCTCAGCAGTAGCTGTTACCGGCCCCGGGTGGTTCCTCCACCCGGGGCCGGTCCCATCTTCAGCTACTCCGCTCCAGCCGGTCTGCCGGGTCCATGTTGGTCTGTTTGAGCAGGTAGTGCGGGCGCTTCTTGGTCTCGTAGTAGATCCGGCCGATGTACTCGCCGATCACGCCGAGCATCACCATCTGCAGTCCGCCGAGCCCGGTGATCGCGGCGATCAGCGTGACGTACCCGGGCATCTCGACACCGTGCAGGATCGCGGCCACGATCACCCAGATCGCGTACCCGGCGGCGACCGCGGTCAGCAGCAGGCCGACGTAGATCGCCATCCGCAGCGGCTTGTTGTTGAACGACAGCAGCCCGTCCAGCCCGTACTCCAGCAGCCGCCGGAACGTCCACCGGCTCTTCCGGTCCGGGGGCGGTTTCACGTTGTCGTACTCGAACAGGAGCGACTCGAAGCCGATCCAGGCGAACAGCCCTTTCGAGAACCGGTTGTACTCGTTCAGCTCGAGCAGCCCGTCGACCGCGCGCCGGGACAGCAGCCGGAAGTCGCCGACCCCGTCCATCAGCTCGACGTCGGCCCACTTGTTGATCAGCCAGTAGTACGCCCGCGCCGCCAGCGTCCGGGTCGCCGGGTCGCCGGTCCGGTTGCGGCGCGCGATCACCTGGTCGAACCCGCGCTCGTACTCCGTCAGCATCCGGCCGATCAGCTCCGGCGGGTGCTGCAGGTCCGCGTCCATGATCACCACGGCGTCGCCGGTCGCGTACCGCAGGCCGGCCAGCATCGCGGCCTCCTTGCCGAAGTTCCGGCTGAACGACAGGTACCGGACCGATTCGTCGGTCGCTGCCAACCCGACCAGGGCCTCTAGCGTCCCATCAGAGGAGCCGTCGTCGACGTACACGATCTCGTAGGGCCGGCCGGTCTCCTCGAGTTCGTGACTGAGCGCCTGATGGAACCGCGAGATCACCTCGACCTCGTTGTAACACGGCACCACCAGACTCAACCGCATCGTTGTCCCCATCCGCCCCGTACGTCGACCATGATGCGATTCTTGTCCAGACCGGAACTACCCGCTAGCTTTGGCGACCGGGTGAGCGGAACGAAGGGGCGGCCAATGGTTTCCGAGGACAGCGCTGACAGAGGCGCTGCGGGGGACGCTGACGGCGGGGCTGTTCGACGGCGCTCGGCGCTGTTGCCGGCTGCCGTCGCCGCTGTCGTGGTGGCGGCGGTGTTCGTCGCCTCCGGAATCATCCGCGGTACCTTTCCCTTCGGTTCGCTGTCCCGCAGTACCAACGATCTTGGCACCCAGTACATCCCCTTCTTCGCCCATCTCTGGGACGTCCTGCACGGCCAGGGCCAGGGCGACCTGCTGTTCAACTGGCAGAGCGCCTTCGGCGTCGGCTTCCTCGCGGACGTCGGGGTCGATCTCGGCAGCCCATTGTCCCTGCTGGTGGGTCTGTTCCCGCGCGACCAGATCGACCTCGCCGTCTACGTCGTCACCACACTCAAGCTGAGCCTGGCCGCGGCCGCGATGGCCGCCGCACTTCTTAAGATGCGTCCCGGACCCCGCTGGGTTGCAGCGATTCTGGGAGTCTCGTACGGCGTCTGCGGCTGGGCACTCGACGACGGATCCTACGTGCCGATGTGGCTGGACGGCCTGATCGCCCTGCCGATGTTCTTCCTGGTCGCCGAGTGGTCACTACGCCGGACCAACCGGGTGCTGAGTGTGCTGGTGGTCGCCGTCTTCTGGCTGTCCAACTTCTACACCGCCTACATGGCAACGATCGCGGGTGGGATCTACCTGCTCGCCCGGCTGCTCAGCAGCGACCTGAGCTGGTCGCTGCGCCTCCGGTCGGTCGTCCGGCACGGCGTCTCGTTCGTGCTCGGCATGGCCTTGGTCGCGCCCATCCTGCTACCGATCGTCACCACCAACCGCGCCGCAACGCCGTCCCCGTCCGGGATCTTCCACCCGTCGGCGATGGACGTGTTCCTGTCCCGGCTGCTGCCGCTGACCGAGGGTGTCGGCCGGACCGCCAGCCTGTACGTCGGAACGATCGCCCTCCTGCTCGCGCTGACGATGCCGTTCAACAAGTTCGTGCCGTGGCGGGCGAAGGCGGTCTGGGTGGTCACGATCGTCGCGGTCGCCTGGTCGTTCCGGTGGGCGCCGACGCAGGAGTTCTGGCACGCGTTCGACACCCCGAACGGCAGCCAGTACCGCGAGGCGTTCGTGCTGTGCGGCCTGCTCGTGGCGGTCGCGTGGGTCTCGGCCGCCCACAAGCTGCCCGGGCCGATCGCCTTGCTGGGCGGTGGGGTGCTGCTGGCGTTGATCGCCGTACTGTCCGACGGCAGTCCGTTGCTCAAGGAGCACTGGATGGAGGTGCTGATCGCGTCCGGGGCGGCGACTTTGGTTGCATTCGGCACCATTTGGATGCTGCGCGCCTTCCCGCGGACCCGTCGGGTGAGATGGCCGGTCGCCGGCGCGTTCGCCGTACTGCTGGTGGTCGTCGCATTGGAGACCACCTGGACCGCGGTGGTCACGGACGAGTACCGCGCGAAGGTGCTCAGCACGTCGACCATGCCGTGGGACGACAAGCAGACCACGCGGTACGACGCGCTGCGGGCAGTCGACGGCTGGCCGGCGTACCGGACCGAGCCGGGGACGTCCGTCACGCCGAACGATCCGATTCTGCTCGGCGGACAGGGCGCCGGCCTGTACAGCAGCCTGTTGCCGCACTCGGTGAACGAAATGATGACGGGCCTCGGCTTCGGCTGGTCCGGGTACGGTCGCGCGGCGCGCACGCTCGACAACCCGGTGACCGACACGATCTTCTCGGTCGGCGCCCGGATGCGGCTCGTCGACGGCAACCCGAAGATCACCCGGACGACGGTCCCGCCGCTGGTCACGGTACGGCGCCGGCTCGATACGGCGGTCCCGGTCGACACCAACTCCCCCAACGCGTACGCCGCCCAGGAGCGCCTGCTCGGGACCAAGGTGTACGACGTCCCGGAGTACAAGGGCACCCGGTTCGCGACCGGCGACGTCAAGCTGGTCGCGGCCTGTAAGCCGGGAAGCACGGCGTACCTGTACATGCCGCGCGTCGGCGGCCGCGCTCGGCTGGCCGACAACGAGTGGCACGATCTGAGTTCGACGCGCCGGCCAGGGATCAACACCAGCAGCGCGATGATCGGGCTCGGCACCGTGCCGGCGAGCGGGGTCGTGCTGGTCGAGGTCAACTTCGGCGAGGACCCGCAGGGCATTCCGCCGCGGAACGCCCTCGGCTGCCTCAACCAGCAGGCCTTGAGCAGCGCGGTCAAGAAGCTACGGGCGACCGGGGCGACGGACGTGGAGACGAGCGGTCACTCCATCCACGCGACGCTGCCCGCGGGCAGCAAGGGCTGGGCGGTGGTCGGCGTACCGAAGATCGACGGCTGGACCTGCAAGGTCGGCGGCGGCAAGCCGCAGACCCCGCGGGACTTCGGCGGTCTGATCGCCGTCCCGCTGACAGGTACGGCGGACCGGGTGGACTGCACGTTCGTGCCGCCGGGGCTTCGCCGCGGGCTGGCGGTGGGTGCGGCCGCCGCCGCAGCCACGCTCGGGATCGCATTGATCGGCGCAGTACGGCGACGGCGGCGGGCCGCTAGTTGACGTCTCGGCGGTGGAAGACCCAGCCGCCGAGCAGGATCACCACCACGGTGAAGATCGCCAGGTACCAGGCGCCGTGCTCGAACGAAAGCGTTTTCTGCACGTAGTCGCAGGCGTAACTGCCGTCGGCGCCGGACTTGCATTGCGTCACGTAGTACTGCGCGTCGTGCCGGACGAAGGCGTCGAAGTTGAGTTTCACCAACCAGGGCTGGGCTTTCTCCAGGAACGCCGCGAAAACGCCTTCCGCCAGGACCAGGTACGCCATCACGACACCGATCGCCGCGGCGGTGTGCCGGAGCAGCAGGCCGACGACGCTGCCGAGTGCGGCGGCCAGTGCGGTCGTCACTACGGCGCGACCCGCGATCGCGGAGAGATCGCCCCAGACCTTTCCCGTCGTACTCGCGGTGTCACCAAGCTGGTCGACGATCAGGAAGGCGCCGAACAGTATGACCGCCAGGACGACCGCGGCGATCGGCACGAACCCGGTCGCGGCGGCGAGCAGCTTGCTGCCGTAGACCCGGAGCCGGCGCGGCTCGAACGTCAACCAGTTGCCGATGGCACCGGAACTGAACTCGGCGCCGAGGAAACTGGCGCCGATCAGGAACGCCGCGAACGCCAGGAAGTACGACGAACCCTGTAACAGCTCCGGCATGATCTCGGCGAAGATCGTCTGCGGTTTGCCGAAGTCCTCCGGCCGGGGCTCGGGATAGGTGCACATCTCGTCGAGCTTCGGCTTCGGGTCGGGCTGCTTCGCCCAGTCCGCCTCACACAGCTTCAGATTCTCGGCCGCGTGGTCCACCCAGTCCTTGTGCGCCATCTCGTACTGCTGCTGCGCCTGCTGCTGCTCGACGGCGGACAACGGCCGCGCCTCGAAGTAGGTGGCGACCAGGAGCAGGATCGTGATCAAGAACAGGCCGAGGAGACCGACGACCGTCAAACGGCGGGCCAGCAGCCGGCGGAGCTCGACCTTGGTCAGGCGGATCATCACAGCCCCTCGCCTTCGGTGAGCTCGAGGAACACCGACTCGAGATCGGCGCGGACCGGGGCCAGCTCGGACACGTACAGCTCCTGATGGGCGAGGCGGCGCGTGACGTCGGCGGGATCCGGGGCGCCTTCGACGAGCAGGTAGTTGCCGTCGGCACGAACCGTCATACCGGCGGCGGTCAGGATGCGGGTCGCGGCCTCATGGTTGTTGACAGCCACCTTGACGGTCGGCGCCGTACCGCCGCCGATCACCTCCGCGACCGTGCCGGACGCGAGCAGGCGGCCGTGGCCGATGATCGACACGGTGTCGGCGACCTGTTCGACCTCGGCCAGGATGTGGCTGCTGACCAGGACCGTCTTACCCTGCTCGCCGAGTCCGCGCATGGTCTCGCGGATCTCCCGGATACCGGCCGGGTCGAGGCCGTTGGTCGGCTCGTCGAAGATCAGCAGGTCGGGCTCCTTGAGCAGCGTGGCCGCGATCGCCAGCCGCTGCTTCATTCCCAGCGAGTACGACCGGAACCGGTCCTTGCCCCGTTCGCCGAGCGAGGTCTGCTCGAGCACCTCGCCGACCCGAGCACGCGGCGCGCCGATCGCCTCGGCGAGCAACTCCAGGTTCTTCTGTCCGGTGAACGCCGGGAAGAACTTCGGCGACTCGACGATCGCGCCGATCCTTCCGACCACCTCCGGCAACCGCGCCGGCACCGGCTTGTCGAACACCGTCATCGTCCCCGCATCGGCACGCACCAGCCCGAGCAGCATCCGGATCGACGTGGTCTTCCCCGACCCGTTCGGCCCGAGAAACCCGTGCACCCCACCCGCCGGAACCTCCAGATCCAGCCCCTGCACCGCCACCACCTTGCGCCCCCGCCGAGTCCGGTACGTCTTGCGCAACCCGCGCGTACTGATGGCCAGGTCGGACATCCCCACCCCTCTCGTCGTTGAGCAGACGCACAGCGTGACAGGTTTGTTCACCACCCGCACACCTACCCCACAAGCGAACCGCGGCGCGGCGCGCTGGCGGATGTGGTGAGGGGTGGATGTGGTGAAGGGGTGGATGTGGTGGGGGGTGGATGTGGACAGCCCCACGCACACCTACATACACCCGAGGCGCGGCGTGGCTGGCGGGTGTGCACCCCGAGCGGTGGCGGTGCACAGGAAATTGCGGCTCTCCGGTCCGATGTGTGGGTGTCGGTGGGGCACCCGAGGACTCATGACAGGCCGTGGCGGGCTGGAACCCGACATTCCCTGTCTCCGCCCACCAGCTCCTGTCAGCCCCCACCGCACCACACCACCGCACCACCACACCACCACTCGCACTCACCCACCGCACCACCGTCCGGCGTGCACCGTCCGCACACGAGGGGATATCCGACGGTGTTGTGCCTTCTCCGTTGGTATGCGAGGGGAGAACCCACAACACCAGGGGATACCCGGTTCTATTGCCGGAGGTGTGGGGGTTGTGGTGGCGGCACGGCTGCTCGTGGGCTGTGGGATGTGCAAGCTCGACAGGTAGAGCACCGGTGAGACGCTGTACGCACGGACACGTTCACGCTCAGGTGCACTACCCAGCCGACCGACACATCCTGTCGAGCTGCAGATCACACCAAACCTGGCACCCGTCGACCACCCACACATCAGTCACAAGAGCCGAAATTGCGTGTGCTGTGCCAGCAGGTCCTGTGCAGCCGCAGGCGTACGGCGGTTGGGTGGTGCGCGGAGCGGATGCTCCGCACGGACGTCCCGCCAGATACCCCCAGCCGGTATTGCCCGAGGACTTGCGTTCCATACCCGTAGGGGGTAACTTCTTGGGCGTGGAGATACCCCGGAGGGGTAGCTGAGGGCGAGAGGACCATGTGATGACCACCGATGAGGGACAGGTGCACGGATACACCGCTGAGAAGAGCAGTCATCTGAAGCGGTTGCGGCGGATCGAGGGGCAGGTTCGCGGTCTGCAGCGGATGGTCGAGGAGGACAAGTACTGCATCGACATCCTGACCCAGGTGTCGGCGGCCACGAAGGCGTTGCAGTCGTTCTCGCTGGAGTTGCTCGACGAGCATCTCTCGCACTGCGTGGTCGAGGCCGCGCAGAAGGGCGGGCCCGAGGCCGACGAGAAGGTTCGCGAGGCGTCCGACGCGATCGCCCGCCTCGTCCGCAGCTGAAACATCTCTCACACAACAATCACCCCGTTTCGAGCAAGGAGCTTCGATATGAGCACCACTACGACCTACTCCGTTTCCGGTATGACCTGCGGCCACTGCACTTCGGCTGTCACCGAGGAGCTCAGCAAGCTCGTCGGTGTCCAGGACGTGAAGATCGACCTCGTCGCGGGCGGCACCTCCGCGGTGCACGTGACGAGTGAGTCCGCTCTCGACGACGCCGCCGTCCGCGACGCCGTCGACGAGGCGGGCTACGAACTGGCGGCGTCGTGAGCCGGGCCGTCGCGCTCCGGCTCGGCGCGTTCGCCGGTGCGGTGGTGCTGGCCTTCGGGGCGGCGTACGGCATCGGCTCCGCGATCGACCCGATCGCGGCGGCCGACGACTCCTCCGCGGCACCGGCCCACGGAGAGGAGATGGGTGGCATGGAGCAGACTGCAGGCACCTCGGAACACGGTGGACACGAGTCGGCCGGGCAACTGCCCGGGCTGGCGGTGTCCGACGCGGGCTACACGTTCGCGCCGGCGAAAACGTTCTTCACCAGCGGCACGAAGACCGAGTTGCGCTTCACGATCCAAGGACCGGACGGCAAACCGGTCACGAAGTACACGAAGACCCACGAGAAGGACCTGCACCTGATCGTGGTCCGCCGGGACCTGTCCGGGTTCCATCACGTGCACCCCACGCTGGCGGCGGACGGGACGTGGAGCATCCCGTTCACGTTCACCGCCGGCGGGACCTGGCGGCTGTACGCCGACTTCCAGCCGGCCGGCCACGACAGCACGATCACCCTCGGCACGGATGTGAACGTCACCGGGCTGTACGTCCCGGTCCCGGTCGCCGAACCGGCGAGCAGCTACAGCTTCGACGGGTACGACGTGACGCTGCAGGGCACCCCGGTCGCCGGTAAGGAGTCCAACCTGGCGTTCACGGTGAACCGCGATGGCAAACCGGTCACCGATCTGCAGCCGTACCTGGGCGCCTTCGGGCACCTGGTCTCGCTGCGCAGCGGGGACCTCGCCTACCTGCACACCCATCCGGCGCAGGAAGCGACGGCGGGGATGAAGGGCGGACCGGGGATCACGTTCGCCACCACCTTCCCGACTGCTGGTACCTACAGCCTGTTCCTGGACTTCCAGCACGCGGGCAAGGTCCACACCGCCGAGTTCACCGTCAAGGTGGGCGCCACCGGCACCACCATCGTCCCGCCGACCGCCGCACCAAGCGCGACCCCGGGGCACGAAGAAACACCCCACGGCCACTGAGAGGAGGCACTTCATCATGACCAGCACCGAGCCCGGTCAGTCCGTCGAACTCATCATCGGTGGTATGACGTGCGCCTCGTGCGCCGCCCGGGTGGAGAAGAAACTGAACCGGATGGACGGCGTCACCGCCACCGTGAACTACGCCACCGAGAAGGCGAAGGTGACGTACGCGGACGGCATCTCCACCGACGACCTGGTGGCCACGGTCGAGAAGACCGGGTACACCGCGAGCCTGCCGACGCCAGCCGTCGAAGCGTCGGCCGACGAACCGGACGAGCTGAAGCCCCTGCGGGAGCGGCTGATCGCGAGCATCGTCCTTGCGGTCCCGGTGGTCGCGTTCGGGATGATCCCGGCGCTGCAGTTCGACTCGTGGCAGTGGGCGTCGCTGACGCTGGCGTTCCCGGTCGTGACGTGGGCGGCCTGGCCGTTCCACAAGGCTGCCTGGACCAACCTGCGGCACGGCGCCACGACGATGGACACACTGATCTCACTCGGCATCGTGAGCTCGTTCCTCTGGTCGCTGTACGCGCTGTTCCTCGGTTCGGCCGGTGAGCCCGGGATGAAGATGCCGTTCACGCTGATCCCGTCCCGCGGCACCGGCGCCGAGGAGATCTACCTCGAGGTGGCGACCGCCGTCACCGTGTTCATCCTCTCCGGCCGGTACTTCGAGGCACGGGCGAAGCGTCGCTCGGGGGCCGCGTTGCGGGCCCTGCTCGAACTCGGCGCGAAGGACGTCGCCGTTCTACGGAACGGGACCGAGACCCGGATCCCGGCCGACCAGCTCGTCGTGGGTGACGAGTTCGTCGTGCGGCCGGGCGAGAAGATCGCCACCGACGGCGTGGTCGTGACCGGCAGCAGCGCGGTCGACGCGTCGATGCTGACGGGCGAGTCCGTGCCGGTCGAGGTCGGCGAAGGCGACGCGGTCGTTGGTGCGACCGTCAATGCCGGCGGCCGGCTGGTGGTGCGAGCGACCCGGGTCGGTGCGGACACGCAGCTCGCGCAGATGGCGCGGCTCGTCGAGGACGCTCAGAACGGGAAGGCCGCCGTACAGCGGCTGGCCGACAAGGTGTCCGGGGTCTTCGTGCCGATCGTGATCGGGCTGGCGCTAGCAACGCTAGGTTTCTGGCTCGGCAACGGTTCCCCGCTCGAGGTCGCGTTCACGGCCGCGGTCGCCGTACTGATCATCGCCTGCCCGTGTGCGCTGGGTCTGGCCACGCCGACCGCGTTGATGGTCGGGACGGGTCGGGGCGCGCAGCTGGGCATCCTGATCAAGGGGCCGGAGGTGCTCGAGTCCACGCGGCGGGTCGACACCGTCGTACTGGACAAGACGGGCACCGTCACCACGGGCCGGATGGAGTTGGTCGACGTACTGCTTGCTCCGGACCAGGATCGGGCCGAGGTACTGCGGTTGGCAGGGGCGCTCGAGCACTCGAGCGAGCACCCGATCGCGCAGGCCATCGCCCGGGCCGCGGCTGTCGAAGGGAAGCTTCCGGACGTCGAGGACTTCGGGAACGTCGAAGGCCTTGGTGTGCAGGGGATCGTCGACGGGCACGCCGTACTCGTCGGGCGGACGCAGCTGTTGGAGGAGTGGAGCCAGTACCTGCCATCAGAGCTCGCGCACGCCAAGGAGCATGCCGAGGCGGAAGGCAGTACGGCGGTGGCGGTCGGCTGGGATGGGCAGGCACGGGCTGTGCTGGTCGTCGCGGACACCGTGAAGCCCACGTCCGTGGAGGCGATCGCTCAGCTCAAGGCGTTGGGCCTGCGGCCGGTGCTGCTGACTGGTGACAACGAAGCGGTGGCGACGAAGGTGGCCGGTGAGGTCGGGATCGACGAGGTGATCGCCGAGGTCCTGCCGGCCGGCAAGGTCGACGCGGTGAAGAAGCTGCAGGACGAGGGCCGTGTGGTCGCGATGGTCGGCGACGGCGTCAACGACGCGGCCGCCCTTGCCCAGGCTGACCTCGGGTTGAGCATGGGTACGGGCACCGATGTGGCGATCGAAGCGAGTGACCTGACGCTGGTGCGCGGCGATCTGCGCGCGGCTGCGGACGCCATCCGGTTGTCCCGCAGCACGCTCCGCACGATCAAGGGCAATCTGTTCTGGGCCTTCGCGTACAACGTCGCCGCGCTTCCGCTGGCCGCCGCCGGGTTGCTGAACCCGATGCTCGCGGGTGCTGCGATGGCGTTCAGCTCGGTGTTTGTGGTGTCGAACAGCCTGCGACTGCGCCGCTTCCGTCCGCTTAGCTGATCGAGGCTGGCTTGGGGAGGATTACTTGCCGATTCGGGCAGGTAATCCTCCCTAACCGCGTCGCAGCGGGCGTGGTGGTCAGTGGATCCAGGCGGTGGCGTCGGCGGGGAGGGCGCCGTCGTCGAGGGGGATGCTGGTGAGGAGTACCTCCTCGTGCGAGGGCAGGGGCACCGGGTCGGCGCTCAGGTTGGTGATGCAGGTGAGGTTCTCGCGGCGGAAGCTCAGCACGTCGGGTGGGGAGTCGAGCCAGGTCAGTGCGCCGTCGCCCAGGAGATTGCGGCGTAGGTGGAGGCCGGTGCGGTAGAGGGTGAGCATCGAGTTCTGGTCGTCGTACTGGGACTCGACGGTGAGGTTCTTCCAGTCGCGTGGTTGCGGGAGCCACGGCGTACCGGCGCCGAACCCGAAGGGCGGCTCCTTGCCGGACCACGGTAGGGGCACACGGCAACCATCTCGGCCGCGGTCGGCGCCCTTCGAGCGGGAGAAGATCGGGTCCTGCAACACCGAGTCCGGCAGATCCTCGACCTCAGGCAACCCGAGTTCCTCGCCCTGGTAGACGTACAGACCGCCTGGAAGGGCCATCGCCAGCAGAGCGGCTGCGCGGGCGCGGCGTTCGCCGAGGACGAGATCGGTGAGCATCCCGTGCTTGCGGTCCTGGTGCGAGAAGGACGTGTCCGCGCGCCCGTACTTCGTCACCGGTCTCGTCACGTCGTGGTTCGACAGCACCCAGGTCGGTGGTGCGCCGATCGGGACATGCGTGGAGAGCGTGAGGTCGATCGACGCCTTCAGTTCCGCGGCTTCCCACGGGCGGGACAGGAAGTCGAAGTTGAACGCGGTCTGCATCTCGTCCGGCCGCAGGTACAGCGCGAACCGTTCCTGGTCCGGCATCCACATCTCACCGACGAAGAACCGGCCCTCATAGGAGTCGGAGATCCGCCGCCAGCCGCGGTACACCTCGTGCACCTCGTCGTGGTCGGTGTACGACTCCTCGACGCTGTCCAGGTCCTTGAACAGTACGGCGGCGCTGTCGATCCGGATCCCGTCGACGCCGCGGTCCAGCCAGAACCGCAGGATGTCGTGGAACTCCTCGACGACCTCGGGATTGCGCCAATTGAAGTCGGGCTGCTCCGGCGCGAACAGGTGCAGGTACCACTCGCCGTCCTCGACCTGGGACCAGGCCGGGCCGTTGAAGATCGACTGCCAATCATTGGGAGGACCATCGTTAAGGCCAGGCCGGAACAGGAACCGCTCCCGCTCGGGCGATCCCGGGCCGGCCTGCAACGCCTGAACGAACCAGTCCTGTTGGTCGGACCCATGATTCGGCACGATGTCGATGATCGTGCGGATGTCCAGGGCGTGCGCCTCCGCGATGTACGCCTCCGCCTCGGCGAGGGTGCCGAACGCCGGCTCGATCGCGCGGTAGTCGGCGACGTCGTACCCGCCGTCGGCCATCGGCGACGGGTACCATGGGTTCAGCCAGATCGCGTCAATCCCGAGCTCCGCCAGGTACGGCAGCTTCGCGCGCAGACCGGCCAGGTCGCCGATCCCGTCGTCGTTGCCGTCCGCGAAACTCCGCAGGTACACCTGATAGATCGCAGCTCCACGCCACCATTCGTCGGCCATCAAATCTCCTTTAACCTTTCAGGCTTCCGGCCGTGAGTCCGGCCATGATGCTGCGCTGGAACACGAAGAACACAAGGATTGTCGGCAGGCTGGCGATCACCAGTGAGGCGATCAGGACGTTCTGCGGCATCTGGGCGGACAGCGACGCGATGCCGACGCTGATCGACATCTTGTCCGTCTCCGGCAGGACCAGCAGCGGCCAGACGAAGTCCTTCCAGACCGTGACCACCGACAGGATCGACACCACGCCGACGATCGGCCGCGACACCGGCAGCACGATCGACCACAGGATCCGCAGCGGCGACGCACCGTCGATCTCGGCCGCTTCGAGCAGTTCGCGAGGGATCGAGTCGAAGAACCGCTTGAGCAGAAACACGAAGAACCCGTTCGCTGCCGCCGGCAACCAAATCGCCCAGGGTGTGTTCAGCAGATCCAGGTGCAAGATCGGCAGGTCCTTCGCCACCAGGTACGTCGGCAACAGCAGCACCATCGGCGGGATCATCAACGTCGCCAGCATCGCGCCGAGCACGAGCTTCCCGAGGACGGGCCGCAGCTTCGACAGCGCGTACGCCGCGGACACGTCGACCGCCAGCGTGAACAGCCACGCGCCACCGGCGTACATGGCGGTGTTCTTGAGGAACACGCCCAGCTGGAGCTGGTCCCAGGCCTCTTTGTAGACGCTGAAGTCGACCGACTTCGGGAAGAAGCTGGGTGGGATCTGCGCGAGCTCGTCGGGCGACTTCAGTGCGCCGCTCACCATCCAGTAGAACGGGAAAACGAACGCGCCGGTGAAGCCGACGATCGTCACCGTCAGGATCGTCCAGTAGATGATCCGGCCGCGCGGCGTGCGGAGGGCGAGGGGTGACACCAGGGTTCTCATCGCTCGGCCTCCTCGCGGGACACACGCAGGTAGATCGTGGAGAAGACCAGCAGGACGATCATCAGCATCAGGCCGAGAGCGGAACCGCCGCCGAAGTCACCGAAGTTGAACGCGTACTGGTACATCAGGTACGCGACGGTGACGGTCGCGTTCTCCGGGCCGCCACCGGTCAGCAGGTATGGCTCGATGAAGACCTGCATCGTGGCGACGACCTGCAGGAGCAGCATCACCAGCAGGATCAGTTTGGTCTGCGGGATCGTCACGTGCCAGACCCGCCTCAGCAGACCGGCGCCGTCGAGCTCCGCCGACTCGTACAGGTCGCCGGGGATGCTCTGCAGCGCGGCGAGGTAGATCAGCGTGCCGGTGCCGAGGTTCATCCAGGTCGACACGATCACCAGGCTGACGAGCGCCGTACTCGTCGAGTCCAGCCAGCTCAACGGCGGGAGATGCACCGCGTCGAGCGCCTGGTTGAACAAGCCGGCTCCGGGGTCGTAGAACCACTTGAACAGCAGTACGGCGACCGCGGGCGGGAGCATCACGGGCAGGTAGACGACGAAACGCAGGTACGCCTTCGCGTGCTTGAGCTCGTTCAGCACCACGGCCAGCACGAAAGGGACGGCGTACCCGATCACCAGCGCCAGCCCGCTGAACGCCGCGGTGTTCAGCCACGCGGACCGGAACGCCGGGTCCGCGATCACCGTGCGGAAGTTCTCGAAGCCGACCCACTCCCCCGGATCGACGAAGTTGTTCTGCTGAAAGCTCAGCACGATCTCCCGAACCATCGGATACCAGGAGAACAAGGCAAAACAGACCAATGCCGCGCACAAGAACCCGTACGCCGTTAGATTCCGCCCCACCGCCCTACGGAGGGCGCCATGGTCGTCTGGGGATCGCGGGTCCGTCGCCCCCAACTGGGGACGACGGACCCGCTCCTCGGTCACCGTCATTTACGTGTTCTTCGCGAGGATCTTGTTGGCCTTGGACTCGGCGTCGGAGAGCAGCTTGTCGATATCGGCGTCCTTGCGGGTGAGTACCGCGGACATCGCCACGTCGAGGACGGCGTACAGCTCCTGCGCCTTCGGGGGTTCGAGCTTGTTGGTGATGTTGCCCTGGGCATCGACGTACGGCGTGAAGTTGTCGACCGGGACCGTCGCGTACTTCTTGCGCAGCGAGTTGATCTCGCTGCCCGGGGCACTGTTCCCGTACAGGTCCGGGATCGGCAGACCGACCGGCCGGCCCTGCTCCTTCGACCGCGCGTAGTTGAACTGCCCCTGGCCCGGCGTCAGCTCGTGGAACTCGAGCCACAGCAGGCCCGCCTTGATCTTCTCCGGCGACGCCTTCGGGTTGAACATGTACCCGTCACCGCCACTCAGCGACGACTTCCCGTCCGACTCCGGTACGGCGGTGACGCCGTAGTCCTCGAACTTGCCCTTGAAGTCGTTGTTCACCGACTGCACGACGTCCGGCGCACCGACCATCATGCCGAGCTTGCCGCCGCCCATCATGCGCATCAGGTCCTCCCACTGCAGCAACTGCTTGCTGCCCATGGAGTTGTCGTCCCAGCGCATCTGCTTCAGGTTCTCGAGGACCGCCTTGCCCTCGTCGCTCTTGAACGCCGCAGTCTTCCCGTCGTCGCTGACCATCGAGCCGCCGCGTGCGTACAGCTCCGCGGCGAAGTGCCAGCCGCCGGTGTTGCCGGCCGAGTACTCACCGAAGCCGACGTACCCCGGGCCGAGTGCGGCGATCTTCTTCGCGGCCGCCCGGACCTCCTCCCAAGTCTTCGGCGGGTTGGCCGGGTCGAGACCGGCCTGGGTGAACAGCTTCCGGTTGTAGACCAGGCCCATGTTGTAGTTGTTCCGCGGCAGGCCGTACGTCTTGTCGCCGTCCTTGAAGACGCTCATCACGTCCTTGCGCAGGTCGTTCACCGGCTTCACGCTGCCGACGTACTGGCTGATGTCCGCGGCCTGCTTCTTCTCGATGATCTTCCGGACGTCGGTGTAGTAGACGTAGAACAGGTCCTCCTGCGTCCCGCCGGCCAGCTTCGCCTGGAAGGTGTCCGGGTTGATGCAGGGGAACGCGTCCTTGCCCTCGACCGTGATGTTCGGGTGCGCCTTCTGGAACGCGGCGACATCGGCCTCCCAGGCCTCGCGTTCCTTCGGGTTGCTCTTCGGCGGCTCGCAGCCGACCGTGATCGTCACCGGACCGTCGGCCGCCCCCGCCGATTTCTTGTCGTCCGATCCGCAGGACGCGGCCACCAGCCCGAGTCCCATCACCAGCAGCAGGCTGAGCCCGCGGCGCGTTGTGGTCATCTCCACCCTCTCCCTTTCCTGGTGCCGACACCGTAGGGAACTGGACGCACGAACGCAATACTTCAATCTGGCATTGCAAAAACGTGACTTCCTGTGGAGATTGCCTGCCGGAGGGCAAACGACAGCAGCCGCCGACCTCATCGGTCAGCGGCTGCCTGGTCTTGCGGTTGTCTAAATGCGGGCTCGGGCGGTGGAGGCGCGGACGACAAGCTCGGGTTCGAAGAGGAGCTCGTCGGCAGGGACGGCGGCGCGTTCGATCAGGGCGACCAGCATGTCGACGGCGGCGCGGCCCATCGCGTCGATCGGCTGCCGGACGGTGGTCAGCGGCGGGTCGGTGCAGTTCATCATCGCGGAGTCGTCGTACCCGATCACCGAGACCTCGTCGGGGACGCTCAGACCGGCTCGACGTACGGCGCGGATGGCGCCGAGGGCGAGGATGTCGCTGGCGCAGACGATGCCGGTGACGCCGGCGTTCACCAGTTTGGTCGCGGCCGCGTGCCCGCCCTCGAGCGAGAACATCGTGTGCTCGACCAGCCCCGGATCCGCCTCCTCCGCGGCCATGAACGCCTCCAGCTTCCGGCGCGACGGGATGTGGTCGCGAGGGCCGAGAACCATCCCGATCCGCCGGTGGCCAAGGGCGCGCAGGTGGCCGATCGCCATCTCCGCGGCGACGTAGTCGTCCGACGAGACCTGCGGGAAGCCGAGGTGATCGACGGCCGCGTTGACCAGTACGGTCGGCAGCTTGCGCTCCTGGATCAGCTCGTAGTGCCCGTGCGGCGCGTCCGCCTGCGCGTAGAACCCACCGGCGAACACGACGCCCGACACCTGCTGCTGGAGGAGCAGATCCACGTAGTCGGCCTCGGAGACGCCGCCGACCGTCCGGGTGCAGAGCAACGACGTGAAACCTTGCTGCGCGAGGGCCCCGCCGACGACCTCGGCGAACGCCGGGAAGATCGGGTTCTGCAACTCGGGCAGGACCAGGCCGACCAGCCGGGCGCGATCACCCCGGAGCTGCGTGGGCCGCTCGTACCCGAGCACGTCGAGCGCGGTCAGGACTGCTTCCCGGGTAGCCTCGGACACGCCGGGCTTCCCGTTGAGGACCCGGCTCACGGTGGCTTCGCTGACGCCGACCTTCTTGGCCACCTCTGCAAGTCGTCGTGTCATGACGCAAACTCTACGCCTATTCACGCAAGAACTTGCAAGCACTTGCGTCGAGTTTCTCCAGCTGCCGGGCGGAAGGACGCTGAACGCTCAGGATTCCTGACACACTGGGAGCCGTGCCTCGATTCGTCGCCACCCGCCCGGACACCGGTCTGCTGTCGCTCCCGTGGGACGTCCCGCTGGAGGACTGGCCCGAGGACCAGCTGGTCGCGCTGCCGCGCGGTATCTCGCGGCACGTGGTCCGCTTCGTCCGGGTCAACGGCAGCGTGTACGCGATCAAGGAGGTCCTCGAGCACCTGGCGATGCACGAGTACCGCCTGCTCCGCGACCTCGAACGACTGGAGGCGCCGTCCGTCGAACCCGTCGGCGTGATCACCGACCGCGTGGACCGCGACGGCGAGCCGATCGACTCGATCCTGATCACCCGGCACCTGCAGTTCTCGCTGCCGTACCGGGCGCTCTTCTCCAGCACGCTGCGCCCCGACACCGTCAACCGGCTGATCGACGCCCTGGTCGCGTTGATCGTCCGGCTGCACCTGCTCGGCTTCTTCTGGGGCGACTGCTCGCTGTCGAACACCCTGTTCCGGCGCGACGCCGGCGCGTTCGCGGCGTACCTGGTGGACGCCGAGACCGGTGAACTGCACCAGGACATCTCCGACGGGCAGCGGGCGCACGACCTCTACACGGCGGAGATCAACCTATTCGGCGAGCTCCTCGACCTGCAGGAGGGCGGTCTGCTCGACGAGTCGATCGACCCGCAGGAGACGGTCGAGTCGATCCAGAAGCGGTACGAGGCGCTGTGGTCCGAGCTGACCGCCCCGGAGGAGTTCGGCGGAGACGAGATGCACCGGCTGGACTCGCGGATCCGGCGGCTGAACGAACTCGGCTTCGACGTCGCCGAGATCGACATCATCACCGACTGGGACGGCAGCCAGGTCCGGATCCAGCCGAAGGTCGTCGACGCCGGGCACCACTCCCGCCGGCTGCTCCGGCTGACCGGGCTGGACGTCGAGGAGAACCAGGCCCGCCGGCTGCTGAACGACCTGGACTCGTTCGCCGCCTCGACCGACCAGCAGAACGAGGACGAGGAGATCGTCGCCCACCAGTGGCTGACCGAGGTCTTCGAGCCGGTCGTCCGCTCGGTCCCCCGCGACCTGAAGCGCAAACTCGAGCCCGCCGAGGTCTTCCACGAGGTCCTCGAGCACCGCTGGTTCCTGTCCGAACAGGCCGGCCACGAGGTCGACACGATGGAGGCCGCGCGCTCGTACGTCAACGAGGTACTCGCCGCGAAACCGGACGAGAAGCTGGCGCTTCCGACTCCTACGCTGCCCGAACCTGACTGATCCCTGCAACGTTCTGGCGCTCACTGGCGTGATGTGGGTGGGAGGTGCCGGATGGAGACGCCGGAGTTCGACGAGTGGGTGGCGCAGCGGGGGGCCGCGCTGTTGCGGTTCGCGTACCTGCTCACCCGCGACCACGCGCGCGCCGAGGAGGCCGTGCAGGACGCGCTGATCGCTGCGTACTCACGGTGGAACCGGATCTGCCGTGGTCAGGATCCGGAGGCGTACGTCCGGCGCTCGATCGTGAACGCCGACATCTCCCGCTGGCGCCGGTTCCTCCGGCGCGAGACGCCGACCGCGGATCCGGTGCGGACATCATCCCGGCCGGATCACGCCGACGCCCAAGCGGAGCAGGACGCGGTCTGGACGCTCTGCGCAACCTTGCCAACCAAACAACGGGCCGCCGTCGTACTGCGGTACTACGAGGATCTTCCGGATGCGGAGATCGCGGAGATCCTCGGCTGCTCGCCGGCCACGGTCCGCTCGCAGATCCATCGTGCGCTGGCATCGCTGCGCACCACCATCGGAACCGAGGAGGTCAAGCGCTGATGGACGCATCCGAGAAGCTGCTCGCGGACACCCTGGCGAAGCACGCGGCCGACGCACCGGCCGACGACCACCTCTTGTCCGTGGTCCACGCCCGCCTGCGCCGCCGCCGCACCGGTCGCTCGATCGGCGCCGTCGTCATTGCCGCGGCGGTCGTCGCCACGGCCATCACCGCGTCGCACTCCCTCACCGCCGAAACGCGGACCGACCCGCAGGTCAGCCGGCCAGGTCCGGCAGACGCCGGGTGGCGGTGGGAGTCGTACAAGACTGTGCAGGTCCAGGTCCCGTCGAGCTGGACGCAGTACATCTCCGGCCCGGCACCGTGTACGACGTTCGCGAACTCGGCCGTCCCCTCGGTCGGACGGTTGAACGGCTGGCTCAGCAAGGACTGGTACACCTGCAGCGACGCCGTACTGCCGCTGAACAGACGGCAGCCGTACCTCTGGTTCGACGACGTCCAGGCGCCAGGGATCAAGCGGTATGACGCCGGGTGGACGGAGGAGACCCGACTCGTCGGCGGCACGAAGATCAGCGTGCTGACCAAGGACGACACACTCCGTCGCCGCATCCTCGACTCGGCCCGTCCGATCACCGGCACCGACTACTACGGTTGCGCGCTGACGGACCTCGGACCGCAGGGCACAGGTTTGGATGCGAAGGATCAGATCACCTCTGCCGACGTCTGTGAGTACTGGCACGGCTCGTTGGTCTCTGGATCCCAGCTCGGCGCCGGGACCGCGACCGCGTTCGCGCAGGGAGTGAACGGCTCGCCGGAAGGTCCACAATCACCCCGCGCGAAGGGGTGCGGCAACATCGACCAGCGCACGTTCGTCGTCACCCTGCACGGCCGCGCCAAGTCCTATCCGGTCTGGATCATCGCCGACTACTGCATCGTGGACCACACCTTCTCCACCGACGACGGCACCACTCAGCGCCGCGCCGACGGCAACACCCTCGGCCTGATCCAGCAAGGCGTCCACAAACCCAACCAGCCCAGCGACATCTTCGACCCGGTCCGCCCCATCACTCCGCCAAACCGCTGAACTCAGGACATCCCCGGGCTGGCGACGGGAAGGCCGATCGCCTTGGCCGTCGCCAGCAGACGCCGGTCATAGCTGACGAACGCGGTCAGATCGTCGCCCAGAATCGCGTCTGCCGTCGCGAGGTGAATCGCATCGAGCGAGCGAATCCACGGATCCTCGTAAGCAGCTGCAGTGGTGCGCACCGTCTCATCGACGTCGTACATGGACACCTGCGCCAGAACAGAAGGGGCGGTGGTGAGCAAGGCCGGCTCAGATCGTCGGAGAGCTCGTGGCAGCTCCACCTCCACCAGCGCCGACGACACGAAGATTCGATCGACCTGCTGGTTGAGCCAGTCAACGAGCTCCTGCGACTCGGCCTCCCGTCGGACGAGCTTCACCAGCGCCGCTGCATCCAGGTAGATCATCAGTAGCGCTCCTCATCCCGCATCTGCCTGAGCAGCTCACCGGCCTCATGATCGGTGCGCACCTCACCCTTCGGCCGCGAGAACGGTCGCGTAAGGCGAGCCGGCCGGAAGCTCCCACTTGCGAGCAAGCGAGCGATCGGAGACGGCGTTGCCGGCACCAGGCGCGCGACGACCACGCCGCGTTCGGTGATGTCGATCTCCTCGCCTTGCTTCACCCGGGCCAGCACTCGGGCGGTTTCCTGGTTCAACATCCGGATCGGAACTTCAGCCATGGCTTCAGTATAGTACATATTTGTCTGACACCGCCTTCCTTGGTTTGTCGCCAGAGAAGGTACGGGTGTTCTGACTGTGGGAAGCCGTTGTCCACAGGGCTATTTCGATTGATAGACCCGGACGTAGTCGATGTCGAAGGAGTTCGGGAACGGGGTCGTGGCGTCGGGTGGGCCGCCGCGGTCGGCGTTCGCCCAGGTGCCGCTGTTGAGGACGACGTACATGGGTTTGTCGGGGACCTGGGCGCCGGTGATGCTCGAGGTTGGTGTGCCGTCGACGGTGAAAGTGATGTGGCCCGGCGACCACAGGACGCCGTACCGGTGCCAACCGGTCGTGGGTGTGAGGCCGGTCGACCAATGGCTGTCCCACCGGACGTCGGGCCAGGTTCCGGACGCGAGGCCGCTGTGCATGCTCTCGATGGAGCCGAACCATTCGGCGACGTCGATCTCAGGCGGCCAGCTGCGGTCCTGCGGAATCAGCCAGAACGCCGGCCACAACCCCTTGCCGGCCGGGAACTTCGCGCAGATCTCCCAGTATCCGTAGGTCTGGAAGAACTTGTCGTGCGACGAGATGAACCCCTCGGTGTACTGATACGTCCCGGCCGGATCCGTGCCGACCACCGGCTTGTCGTCGGTCACCAGCCGCAACTTCCCACCGGACAGTACGACGTTCTCGTCGACGGCGTAACTCCCGTACGACGTGTTGTGGTAGTGCCCACCCGCCCGCCCGGGAAAGTCCATCACCGTGCTCCACGACCGCCGGTCCAACGCCTGCCCACCGAACTCGTCGTGCCAACTCAACCGCATCCCAGCAGGTTGCCGCGCCGCGCACGTGGGACTCGTCGTCTGTGCTTGTGCGGGGACGTTCGTGAGGCTTGCCGTGAGCAACAACGCGGCAGCGCCAAAGATACGTAGTCTCATCATTTGATGCCTGACGTCGAGAAGCCGCTGACGAAGCGGCGTTGCATGAAGAGGAAGAGGATCAGGACGGGGAGGACGTACATGACGGCGCCGGCGGCGACCAGGTTGTTGAGGGGCAGGCCCTTGTCGTTGACGTAGCCGGTGGCCATCGCGACGGCCAGGGTCGTGCTGTCCTGGCTGAGGAACATGGCCGGGCCGACGAAATCGCCCCAGGCGTGCGTGAAGGAGAGGATCACGCTGGCCGCGATCACCGGCCAGGACTGCGGCAGGAAGATCCGCCAGAAGATCCCGACGTACCCGCAACCGTCGATGATCGCGGCCTCCTCCATCTCCCGCGGGATGCCGGCGAAGAACTGCCGGAACAAGAAGATCAGGAATGCGCTGCCGCCCAGCCCCCAGGCGACCCACGGCCAGTACGTGTTGACCATGTGCAGCTTCGCGAAGATCAGGTACGTCGGAACGAGCGTCACGATCCCCGGCAGCATCATCGTCGCGAGCAGCACGACGAACAGCTGCTTCTTGCCTGGCGCCGTCAGCCGCGCGAACCCGAATCCGACCCACGCCGAGCTCAGTGTGGTCAACGTCGTACTGATGAACGCGATGGTCAGCGAGTTCTGCGCGGCGCCGAGGAAGTTCACGCTGATGATCGCCTCGGAGTAGTTCGCGAACCGCGGCTGCGACGGCCACCAGGTCGGCGGGAACGACGCCATCTCGGCCGACGACTTCAGTGAGCTCGACACCAGCCAGAGGATCGGGCTGATCATTACGAGGACAACAGCCAGCAGCACAAGCGACAGCGCCCACCGGTAGGTCCGCGTCATTTCGATCCCTCCGGCTCGACGGTGTAGAAGACGGTCCGCGCGCTCACCTTGATGATCAGCAGCGTGACGAGCAGGATCACCGCGAACAGCAGCCACAACATCGCCGACGCGTAGCCGAAGCGGGACGCGCTGAAGTACTGGGCGAACACGTGGATCATGTACAGATAGTTGCCCTGAGGCACCGCCCCGGCGCCGCTCAGCGAACCCGACGACAACAGCAACGGCGCGAACGACTGCAGCGAGCCGATCATGCCGGTGATCACCTGGAACAGGATCACCGGCGACAGCAGCGGGATGGTGATCCTGGTGAACGACTGCCAGTACGACGCCCCGTCGACCTGCGCGGCCTCGAGCAACTCCCGCGGAATGTCCTGCAACCCCGCCAGCGAGATGATCATCGACCCGCCGCAGCCCCAGAGCACCAGGGCGTACAGCACGTAGCGGGCGTTCGGATCCACCAGCCAGGTGATCGGGTTCGCGCCGAGGGTGCTCAGGATGCCGTTCGCCGCGCCCGCGTCACGGTCGAAGATCAACCGGAACGTCAGCGCCGCCCCGACCGGCGGGACCACGGCCGGCAGGTAGATCAGCGCCCGGTACAACCCCCGCGCCCGGATCGGCTGGTTCACCATCACCGCGAGCAGCAGCCCGGCGAGGATCGACAACGGCACGGTGACGAGCGCGAACATGCCGGTCTTGGCGAGCGAGCTCAGGGTCAGCGGGTCGTGGAAGATGTCGACGTAGTTCTGGAAGCCGACGAAGTGCGTCCTGGGCGATAGACCGTCGGAGTCCGTCAGGCTGAGCCAGAACGCGTACCCGAGCGGGAACACGGTCAGGCCGACGAACCCCAGGACCCACGGCGCGACGAACAGGTAGAAGGTGCGCGCCTTGCGCAGCGTCGGCGGCTTCTTCTTCCGGTCCGGGCGTTCCGCTGCGGCCTCCGCGACGGTGGAACGCCGTACCTCGGTGAGCGCGGAGCTCACCGCAACCGCTTCTTTCCGTCGGCGAGCTGCGCGTTGATCTGCGAGTTCAGCGTGTCTGCGAACTGGCCGGCCGTCATCGTGCCCTTGATTGCCTTGGGCAACTCACGGGTGATGATCGCGTTGATCGCGTCCTGCCGGACGTACGGTGTGGCGGACGTGACCGAGAAATGCTGCTGCTCCGCCATCTGCACCTCGTAGGCCTGCTTCTGGTACGGCAGCTTCTGCGGCATCAGCTTCTGCAGCGACTTGAGCGGCGGAATGCCCCAGCCGCCGGTCGCCCGCGCCTTCGCGGGGTCGCCGGCCAGGAACCACTCCATCACCGCCCAGGCGGCGTCCTTGTTCTTGCTCGCCTTGGGCATCCAGAGGCCGGTCGCGCCGAAGCACGGGCTGACCCGCCGGCCGGTGTCGAACTGCGGCGCCGGCGCGAAGCCCGCGACCTTGGCGGACTTGGGGTCGCCGGCGAACAGGCCGCCGAGCCAGTAGCCGCTGAGCGTGGTCGCCATCCGGCCGGCCTGGAAGGTCGGGCCGTCCCAGCCGTTCGGGTCGGGGTTGAGCACGGTCGGCCCGATCCCCGCCTTCGCGTAGTCCAGGTACCAGGTGAGGGCGCGCTGCGCTTCCGTACTGCTGAAGTCGACCGAGGCCAGGTCGTCGGACGTCAGCTTCCCTCCGGCCAGGTCGGTCAGCCAGGCCAGCTGTGTGAACAGGCCCAGGCCGTTCGGGTTCAGGCCGTAGACGCTGACCTTCGCGCCCTGCCGCTTCACCAGGCGCTTGCCCTCTTCGAGCAGGTCGTCGAGCAGCAGCGGCGTCGTCGCACTCGGACGGGTCACCTTCGCCGCGTCGTACAGCGCGCTGTTGAACCAGATCGTGCAGTCCTGCGAGTAGTCCTTCGCGAACCCGTACCGCGGGCCGCTCCCCTGCTTCTCACCGTCGTACCGCCAGAGGTCGTTGACCGGGTCGATGTCGTCCGCCTTGATCAGCGTGCTCTTCGCGAAGTACGGATCCAGGTTCTCCGCGACCTGCCTGGCCACCAGGTACGGCGTGTCGGTCGCACCCATGCCCCGGACCACGTCCGGCGGGTTGCCACTCGCAAGCATCGCGGTCAGCTTGGTCAGGTCGTACTCGACGGTCTTCACGGTCAGGCCGAGCGCCTGCGAGGCAGCCTTCGCCTCCTTCGGGCCGAACTCGCCCGACTGCGACATGACGGTCACAGTGCCCTTCGCGGCCGAGCCCGTGCCAGGGGCGGCGGCCGGGGTGTTCGTGGAGGACGCGGGTGAGCAGCCCACCGCCAGCGCACCGCCGGCGGCCGCGCTGCCGAGCGCCAGGAACCGGCGGCGGGAGAGCCCTGCGTTCGTTGTGGTCATGGCCAGCCTCTCAATCGGATGTCTCGGGGTCGAACAGCCGGCAGACCGGGCCGGAGGAGGGGCCGGCCCGGTCTGCCAGGGCTTCGCTGTCGTCTTCGGGTCGGTAGCCCAGCTCGTGCCGGGCGGAGGTGGTGTCCCAGTAGTTCCGTGTGTTGGCGGACACGCCGAAATGCACGCCGTACCGCTGCCGCGCCTGCAGGGCGGCCAGCATCAGCCGGCCGGCGTCGTCGTCGGACAGCCACTGCCCGAGGTAGCGACGCTCGGTCGGCGGCCAACCGGTCAGGCCGAGACGCAGGCAGGTGACCGACGCGCCGGTGCGCTCGGCATGCGTCCGGCCGAGCGCCTCGAGGACGACCTTGCCCAGTCCGTACGGACAGCACGGGCGCGGGTCGAGTCGTGGACCGACAGGCCAGTACTGCGGCCGGTTGTACTCACCCAGGGCGTGCAGCGAACTGGCCAGCACCAGCTTCGGTACGGCGTGTGCCGCGGCGGCCTCGAGCACCACCTGAGTCGTCCACACGTTGGCGGCGTACACGCTGTCCCATGTCTGCCAGGGGCTGCTGTTTCCCGCCAGGTGCACGACCGCGTCCGCTCCGGCCAAGGCGTCGCGCGCCTCTTCAGGATCGCTGAGATCGGCCTGCACCAGCCCGGCGGTTCGCTGCGCCGGGACGGCGCTGTCGATCAGCCGCACCCGGTAGTGCTTGCGCAGCCACGGCAGCACCACCGTGGCGACGCGCCCCAGTCCGCCGGTCACCACCACCAGCGGGGCGTTGCTCAGCTCAGCGTCCATGTCGTTCGTCCGGTCGCCAGGCCCGGGGTGATCCCCGAGCTGTGGCTGGAATTGTTCGAGCACTCCGCCGTTTGTGTCAAGAGTGTGAACGCAGTTTGTCAGTTTTGTTGACGGCGGTTACGAGTTCGTCAATACTTTTCGTCGTGGCTGCCAAGGACACCGGATCTCTGCGAGCGCTGCGGCGCACCAACTCCGAACGGATGCTGTCCGCGCTCATGGAGCACGGCGCACTGCACCGGGCGGAGCTGGCGCGGATCTGCGGTGTGTCCCGGACGACGGTGTCGACGATCGTGGCCGACCTGATCACCGGCGGTGTGGTGATCGAAGTCGTCGGCGACCAGGTCGCCCGGGCCGGGATCGACGCGTCCGAAGTCGACGGCCGGGCCCGCGGCTTCCTGCGCGCCAACCCGGCGGCCGGTGCGGCCGGCGGCCTCGACTTCACGCTCGAACGCGTCTGGTGCCACCTCACGGACCTGTCGGGCGAGACGCTGGCCAGCGACGGGGTCCGCGTAGTTCGCGACACCCCGTGGCAGGAGCGGCTCGCGGCCGGGATCGAGCTGCTCGACGGCCTGCTGGAGCAGACCGGTCGCGGTCGCGACAACCTGGTCGGCGTCGCGATCGGCGTGCCCGGTCCGCTCGATCTGCAGACCGGTGTGGTCGGTCCGTCGCTGCCAGGGCAGGCCTGGGCCGGGGTGAACGTCGCGGCGGAGTTCGGCCGGCGTCTCGACGTACCGGTGCTCGTGGAGAACAACACCCGGCTGGAGGCCGTTGCCGAGTTCACCTGGGGCGCGGGGCGGGACCTCCGCGACGTGCTGTATCTCGGGTTGTCGACCGGGATCGGGTCCGGACTGCTTGTCGACGGCAACCTTCATCACGGCGGCGCGCGCGGTGGCGGCGGGGAGATCGGCCATCTGTCGGCTGACACGAACGGTGCGACCTGTCCGTGCGGGAATCGCGGCTGCCTGGTGCAGTACGCGTCGCTTCAGGCCGTACTCGCGGCTCTCGCGCCGGTGCTCGGTGAGGACGCCGGCCTCGACGAGTTGCTCGCATCCGCCGCCGACGGCCAACCGGAAACCTTGCAGGTGCTGCGGGAGGCGGGTGAGCAGACCGGGCGGGTGCTCGCGAACATCTGCAACCTGCTCAACCCGGAGCGCATCATCGTCGGCGGCGAGCTCGCACGCGCGGGTGACCTGATTCTGGAGCCGATCCGCGCCACGTTGCGCCGTACGGCGATGTCACTCACCCGCGACGCCGACGTCGTCGCGGCCGAGCTCGACCTCGGCGCCCGCGCCGGTGCCTCCGGCGCCGCCGCCCTGGTGCTCCGTCAGACCGACCAGCTGGTCGCCGCCCTTCTGTCCGCTCCTGACCGGCAACCGAATGAGGCAGTGTGAAGATCGTCGGGTACGAGACGTTCCTGGTGGCGCCGCGGTGGCAGTTCCTGCGGATCGACACCGACGAAGGCATCAGCGGGTGGGGGGAGCCGATCGTCGAGGGACGTGCGGAGGCCGTGCAGGGCGCGGTCGCGGCCCTGATGGAGTACCTGGTCGGTGCGGATCCGCTGCGGATCGAAGAGCACTGGCAGGTGATGGCGAAGGGCGGCTTCTACCGCGGCGGCCCGGTGCTGTCGAGTGCGCTGGCCGGGATCGACCAGGCGCTGTGGGACATCAAGGGGCGCTACCACGAGGTCCCTGTGCACGAGTTGCTCGGCGGACCGGTCCGGGACCGGGCGCGCGTCTACACCTGGGTCCACGGCCGCGACAACGCGCAGCTCGTCGACGAGGCCCAAGCCAAGGTGGAGAAGGGATTCACGGCCCTCAAGCTCAACCTGTCCGAGGCCCTGCCGCCGATCCCGTCGCCTGCTCAGCTCCGAGCCTCGGTGAGTCGCGTCGAGGCGCTGCGCGATGCGCTCGGCGACGGCATCGACATCGCGCTCGATTTCCACGGCCGGTTCAGTACGGCGGCGACGCGGCAGATCCTGCCGTTGCTCGAGCCGCTGCTGCCGATGTTCGTCGAGGAGCCGGTGCTGCCCGAGTTCGCCCGCGACCTGCGCCGGATCACCGAATCGACGAGCATCCCGATCGCCACCGGCGAGCGGCTGTTCTCCCGCTGGGACTTCCGCGACGTCCTGACCACGGGCATCGCGGTCGCGCAGCCGGACATCTCGCACGCCGGCGGTATCTCCGAAGTGCGCCGGATCGCCGCGATGGCCGAGGCGTACGACGTGAGCGTCGCACCGCACTGCCCGCTCGGGCCGATCACGCTGGCCGCGAGCCTCCAACTCGACTTCGCGATCCCGAACTTCCTGATCCAGGAACAGAGCCTCGGCATCGAGTACGGCGGCGGCAACGCGCTCCTCGACTACCTGGTGGATCCGGACGTCTTCGCCTTCACCGACGGGTATGTGCAACGGCCGGCCGGCCCCGGGCTGGGCATCGAGGTCAACGAGGACGTCGTACGGGCTGCCGCTGCGGAGCCGCATCGCTGGCGGTCGCCCGTGCTGCGGCATGACGACGGATCCTTCGCAGAATGGTGAACCCGCCCATGGGCTGGAACAGCTGGGACTGTTTCGGTACGACGGTCACTGAGGCTGAGGTGCTGGCCAACGCGCAGGTGATGCACGACCAGTTGCTGCGGTTCGGGTGGGACACCGTGGTCGTGGACATCGCCTGGTACGACCCGACCGCCCGATCGCACGGCTACAACGAGAACGCGCCGGTCGTCCTGGACGACTACGGCCGCCAACTGCCGGCGCCGCTGCGGTTCCCCTCAGCCGCGAGCGGCGCCGGCTTCGGGCCGTTGGCCGCGAAGGTGCACGAGCTCGGGCTGAAGTTCGGGCTGCACATCATGCGCGGCATCCCGCGGCGGGCGGTCGAGCTCGACCTGCCGGTGTACGGGACGGAGTGGACGGCGCGGGAGATCGCGGACCCCGATCACGTCTGCGCGTGGAATCCGGACAACCTCGGGCTGAACCACGACCATCCCGGCGCGCAGGCGTACTACGACGCCCAGGTCGCACAGTTCGCCGAGTGGGGTGTGGACTTCGTGAAGGCGGACGACATGCTCGCGCCGTACCACGATCGCGAGATCGCGGCGTACGCGCAGGCGATCGCGCGGAGCGGGCGGGACATCGTGCTGTCGTTGTCGCCCGGCACGCAGTTGTCGACGCATCACGTCGAGCATCTGCGGGCCAACGCGCAGCTGTGGCGGATCTCCGACGACCTGTGGGACCGGTGGGAGGATGTGCACGCGCAGTTCGCGCGACTGGCCCGGTGGGCGCCGTTCCAGCAGGCCGGCGGCTGGGCCGACGCGGACATGCTGCCCCTCGGCCACATCGGCATCCGCGCCGAACGCGGCGACGACCGCGACAGCCGCCTCACCGTCGACGAACAGAAGACGCTGCTCACGCTGTGGGTGATGGGCCGCTCGCCACTGATGATGGGCGGCGACCTCCCGACCACGTCCCCGGAAACCCTTGCCCTGTTGAAGAACCCGGCGCTCGCCGAACTTCTGCGGTCTTCGTACGACGGCCGGGAGATCATCCGCGAGCCGCTGGACGACGGCGAGCTGATCGTCTGGACCGCCCAAGGCGACAACTGCTCCTACGCAGCGCTGTTCTGGACCGGCTCCACCCCACGCGAGGTAACAGTCCCCCTGAAATCCCTCGCCGCCGAGGGTGCACCACGCGACCTCTGGGACGATTCGGTTACCGATGAGGTCCCGGCCCACGGCGTGCGCTGGCTCAAATTCAGCTGACCACCGCGGGCGAACTGCAGGGCCGTGAGACACGTTCTGGTCGGCGGCACCCGGTATTCCCTGTCCGCAGCACCCAGCGACTGTCACTTCTCCCGGGAACCGGCTGACCGCGCTCACCTGTAGACGCAGTCCGCCGAAAACTGCAGCTCGACAGACTCCGCTGCGGAGCTGAAGGTTCAGTCCACTGCTCTGGTCAACCAACGGGAGATCGGCGCGTCGCCGAGTTCGTCGAGGGTGTTGATCCAGCGGGCTTCGGCGATCTCGGGTGACAGTCTGAGTGGCTGCGCGGTGGCGACCGCGGTGAGGATCGTCAGAGTGTCGTGCTTGCCTTCCAGAGTGGTGACGGTGGTGTCCACCACGGTGAAGGCTTCGGGCGGTACGGCGAGGCCTAGTTCCTCGTGGATCTCGCGGGCAGCGGCCTGTGCGGGTGTTTCGCGGGGTGGTTTGTAGCCGCCGCCCGGTAGTGCCCAGCGGCGGGTGTCGGCGTATGAGTGGCGGACGACCAGGAATCGGCCGTCCTTCTGGCGGAGCAGGGCCTTGACGCCGAACGTCGTCGGTTTGCGAACCCGGAACCAGAGCTGCGCGAACGGTGAGCCCGCGCGCAGCAGCAGAGCGCGAAAGCGCATCAGCGAGCTCTCTGGCGGCTGGTTGCCGACCAGCCGGCCACGGCGACAACTGCAGCAACCAGCCAGATGCCGACAGCAACGACCGGCGCCCCTGTCCACTCCACCTGGTAGGTCTTGTCGGTCCAGGAATAGGCCGGATTCGGCTCGACCATCATGATGACAATCGTCACCACGGTCCCAGCGAAACTGCACACCACGGCGACGATCGTCGCTGGGAACAACAGAAAGGCCAGCATCAGCACGAGATAAGCGAGGAACAGAACGGTTCCCAGACCGCCGAGCGGCAAGGGTCCGCCAGGCAGCTCGATCAGGCTGATCCCGCTGAAGAGCCTGATCCGGGGTCGACCGGCGTCCTCCCACGCGGTCAGCCACGGCGGCGCGAGCACGACCAGCAACGCCAGCGACACAGCGAAGCCCATCAGCCGGAAATGCTGACGCCTGGACTCATCACTGCCGGAAGACGGCGCTTGGACGCCCCCGAAAGACTCGCGGTTGTCAGCCTCGCTCATGCACACCCCTTGTCCGGAACCAGATGCCAGAAACAGATACTCGAGGCATCTTGTCAGGCCTTCAGTTCGGTTTGCGGTCGAAGGTCAGGATCAGACCGGCGGCGTTGACGACGAGGGATCGATCGTCGACCGCGACGTTGAACTCGGCATCGAGTTGGTTGTCCGTGAGCAGCGAGCGCATCGTGCCGGTCGTGAGGTCGATGCCCACCAGATCGTGGAGCGTCGCGATGAGAAGGGTATTGCCGGCCACCGCCACCTCCCTGGGATCAAGCTCCTTGGTGTAGTCGGTGAACGTCTTCGTCCACCGGGTCTTCCCGGTGGATACGTCTCGTGCCACGACGGTCTGCTGATCCCGCGGAGCGATGCCCGTGGTCTCGAACGTGAGCAACACGTCACCGACGACACGTACCCCGTCCTCGCGACTGATTCCGATTCTGTTGCCGAGGTCCTGACGCCAGCGCTCCTTACCATCAGGTCCGAGGCCAACCAGCCAGTTCTGGTTGTTGCGGCGGTCGTACGTGGGGCTCGACCCTCGCGTCTGCCGTGCCAGGACGACAGCGGTGGAGTCATGAACTCCGATCACGGCGGTCGCCCAGCCGGTGCCATCGGGTCCGGGATACTCCCACTTGGCCGAACCATCGCGGATCGCGAACGCGCGCACCGGGCCTTCATTAGTCCTGAGGCGACCATCGCCGTTCGATGGCACCGAGAAGCGGTCGGCTCGGTCACCCCACTGGGTCACCAGGACCGAGTCGCCGAACACGTCCACCGAGCCGCCCTCTTCGAACCCGTCGATCCGCGCCTTCCAACGCCGCTTCCCGTTGCCCGGATCGAGCGAAACGAGAATCGGACGCTGGTCGCTCCACTTGTCGTTGGCGCCGCGCAGGGCGAAGAGTCCACCGCCGCCCGCTGCGATCGACGGCTCGTTGCTGCCGGACACGTATCCTTCGCCGATCGACGTACACCACTGCAGTTCACCGCTGCCGGGCTCCACCGATGCGATCTGAGGAGCCAATCCGTCTGGTTCATGCTGGTGCAGCACCAGGCCTTTCGAGGTGTGGGCAGCATCCAGCAGGTGGTCGTCGTACCAACGCGCCCAGGCCGTCCCCCCGATGGCGCTGTCGAGCCGGGTGACAACGCCGGCGCTGACTTCCTGCTTCCCGGCCAACTGGTCCTGATCGATCAACACCAACGGTTCGCCCTGCTCAGCTCCGACCAGCCGGATGAGACCGTTCGGCGCGCCGTACTTGTCGACGGTCGTGACGACGCTGCGCAGGGTCCCCAGGCTCGATGGCATTCGCCGAGCTTGGGCGAGTACCTCCTCGGCAAAAACGCGCAGGGAGTCCGAGAATGCGCTGAGATCTACCTCCGCGGGGGCAGCAGGCCGCAACGACGGCAGCGGCTGCTCGGCCGGCACCCGTGCAACCAGGGGCTGACAGCGCTCTCCCCACCATTGCACTCCCTCGACAACGCCCCAGGACCCGAACGCCAGCGCCGGCAACACAGCCAAGGCGATGATCTTCTTGCGCTTCACGTCGATCTCCCCGTAGTTCTGTTCGGCCGGCGGAAGAGTTGAGGAGCGGCCACACTACGGGGTCAAGCGGCCATGGACCGTTGCTGTGATAGATCACTGACTGTGACCATCAGAGCACTGAGCGGCCGGAAGTTCGTCGTCGCTGTCGCCGTCGGGCTCGTTGTGGTGGCGGGCGCGGGGTTCCTGGTCGGGCGACCGGCGTGGAACGGGCGGTGCGCCGCGGGCTTCGACGAGATGCCGTCGAAGGAACTCGAACAGCTCCACTCGGTCCCCGTCGATCAGGTGAACGTCGACGACTTCCCGGCGGCGTACCGGCCGAACGCGCGAAACGCGCTGGAGGTCGCGAAGAATCCGGTCGCTCCGCTGGGCGCGGCCCGCGACGCTGTCGTCGTACCCCACGACTACGGCGTAGGCAGCGCGAAGCTGGCCGACTCCGAGGACGGCAACGTCAGGTTCGTGGTCGGCGGAGGCGGTCTGAAGGGTACGGCGACGTCCGGCGGCATCGTGCAGGTTGACGGCGAAACAGGCCGGTCTGCCTGGGCGCGCCGCCAGTCCGGGTACGCCGTCGGCGGTGTCGGCCTGAGTGACGAGTTCCTGCTGACGCAGATTCCCAACGACAAGGCGCCGCGCATCGCGGAGGTGAAGACGAGCAGCGGAGACCTTGCCTGGTGCACGAAGCTCGGCAAGGACGTCGAGACCGATTGGCGGCCGACGTTCGACTCGGCCGCCAAGGGAGACGCACTTTTCACTGTCCGCGGCTCTGATTCCGGCAACACGTCGGATCGGGACGTGCGGTTGTCGCGCCTCGACACCGGATCCGGCGACGTGAGTTGGGACGTGCCGGTCAATGGCGTCACCGAGGCGGACTCGCTGCACCTGCTGGGCGATCAAGTGCTGCTGAGTCCACTGCACACCGACATGGACTACCAGGACATGGCGACGGCCCTGCGGGACGGCCAAGACCAGCCGGTCCGGGACCTGGGCGCGCTCGTCGCCCGGTCGGTCGCGGACGGCGCGGCCAGTTGGTCGTACCGTGGACTGGACGAGCGGCCGTGGATCAACAACGTCGTCGGCACCGGCAAGGACGTCGCGGTGGTGATCTCCCGCCGGCCGACCAAGGACGGCGACAAACCCGGGTCGACCGAGAGCTGGATGGTCGGTCTCGACCGGACCGGCAAGCAGCTGTGGAAGTACGACTTCAAGAATCAGTACGACTTCGACCTGTCCGGGTCGTTCCTGGTGACCGATGATCTCGTGGTGTCGCGCGAGAAGGGCACGTCGCTCCTCGTGGCGCGGGACCTGGGCACCGGCGCGGTGCGCTGGCAGACCCGGCTCGAGGCCGCCGGCCCGACGCTGAAGCCGAACACGTCGAGCGTCGTCGGGGACAGCCTGCTCGCCACCTCCTCCACCGGCGGACTGATCGCCGTCGACCTCAAGACCGGTGCCCTCAGCAACCCACTGCCCGGCAAGAACATCGGACCGGTCGACGGCCTCGTCAGCGACGGGCGGACCGTGACAATCGACGTCAACGGCCTCTTCATCACCTTCAACCGAGCATTCTGACAACCGGGCATTCTGAGCAGCTCGGCGCGATCGGAAGCGTGTCAGCGCGGTGGCATGCGGAGGGCGCCGTCGAGGCGGATGACCTCGCCGTTCAGGAGTTGGTTGTCGAGGATGTGGCGGACCAGGGCGGCGTATTCGGAGGGCTTGCCCAGGCGGGAAGGGTGGGGAACCTGTTGTTCGAGGACTGTGCGGGTTTCTTCGGGGAGGCCGGCGAGCATGGGGGTCTCCATGGTGCCGGGGGCGATGGTGACGACCCGGATGCCTTTGTCGGCGAGGTCGCGGGCGGCGGTCAGGGTGAGGGCGACGATGCCGCCCTTGCTGGACGCGTACGCCGCTTGTCCGACCTGACCGTCGTACGCCGCGATCGACGCGGTCATGACCACGACGCCGCGGTCGCCGTCCGCGGTCGGGTCGGAGGCGATCATCCGCTCGGCGGCCAGCCGGAGGACGTTGAAGGTGCCGATCAGGTTGATCTCGATCACCTGCCGGAACGTGGCCAGCGGCAGCGGGCCTTTCCGTCCGACAACCCGGCCGGGAGTCGCGACGCCGGCGCAGTTCACGACCACGCGCAGCGTGCCCAGGGCCTCCGCCGCGTCGAGCGCCGCAGCCACCGTGGTCTCGTCAGTGACGTCGGTCGGCGCGAACACCACCCGGTCACCCAGCTCGTCCGCGACCGCCTTGCCCGCGGACGACGGCAGGTCGACGATCACGACCCCGAGCCCGTCCGCGGCCAACCGCCGTACGGTCGCCTCCCCGAGCCCGGAACCACCACCGGTGACCAGGGCGACGTCGGACGGGCTGAACTCCATCAAATGCTCCTCAACACGTCGCGGCTGATCACGAGCCGCTGGATCTGGTTCGTACCTTCGAAGATCTGGGTCACCTTGGCCTCGCGCATGTACCGCTCGGCCGGGAACTCCCGGGTGTAACCGTACCCACCGAGCACCTGTACGGCGTCAGTGGTGACCTTCATCGCCGCGTCCGTGCAGACCAGCTTCGCGATCGCCGCCTCCCGGATGAACGTCCGGCCCAGGTCGCGGCGGCGCGCGGCGTGCAGGTACGTCGCCCGCCCGGACTCGACCGCGGCGGCCATGTCGGCGAGCAGGAACTGGATGCCCTGGAAGTCGGCGATCGACTGCCCGAACTGCTGCCGCTCCTTCGCGTACGCCGTTGCGAGGTCGAGCGCCGCCTGCGCCAGGCCGACCGCACAGGCCGCGATCCCGAGCCGGCCGGAGTCGAGCGCGGACAACGCGATCCGCATCCCCTCCCCCTCGGCGCCGATCAGGTTGCCGGCCGGGATCCGTACGTCGTCGTAGTTGACGAGCGTGGTCGTCGACCCGGTGAGGCCCATCTTCCGCTCGGGCGCACCGAAACTCAGGCCGTCCGCCGACGCCGGCACGTGGAACGCCGAGATCCCATGCTTCGGGTCGTCCGACGTACGGGCGAACGTCGTGTAGAAGTCGGCGTGCCCGCCGTGGCTGATCCACGCCTTGGTTCCGTTCAGCACATAGAAATCACCGGAACGGACTGCGCGGGTCGTCATCGAGCTGATGTCGGAGCCGGCCTGCGGCTCGGACAGCGCGTACGCACCGAGCTGCTCGCCGCCGATCATGTCCGGCAGCAGCCGATCGCGCTGCTCGGCGGACCCGAACGTCGCCATCGCGTAGCTGGTCATGGTGTGCACCGAGACGCCGACGCCGACCGACATCCAGGCGGCGGCGATCTCCTCGAGCATCTGCAGGTACACCTCGTACGGCTGCTCGGCGCCGCCGTACTGCTCCGGATAAGGCAGGCCGAGCAGGCCCGCTTTCCCGAGGGTGCGGAAGGCGTCCCTCGGGAAGGTCTCGCTCTCCTCCGCCTGCGCGGCGTGCGGCGCGAGCTCGTGCTCGCACAGGTCGCGGACCAGGGCGAGCAGGTCAATGGATTCGTCAGTAGGCAGGAGACGATCGACAGCCATCAGGCACCCCTCTCAACGGCTGACGAAATGATACTAGTAACGATACTGAAGCACGCAATCCAGTATCGTTCTATGCTGTCTCGATATGACAACAGTCGTTCCGGGGCGGCGGACCCGCCGGCAGTCCGAGCTGCTCGACCGACTCCTGTCCCTGTTCCTCGAGCAGGGGTTCAGCCGATTCACCCTGGACGACCTGGCCGCCGAGCTGCGCTGCAGCAAGACGACGCTGTACGCGCTGGCGCCGAGCAAGGAGCAGCTCGCCGTCGAGGTGGTCAAGCACTACTTCAAGAACGCCACCGCCCAGGTGGAGTCCGCGGTGGCCCGCCAGACCCGGCACGACCGGCGGATCGCGGCGTACCTGAACGCGGTCGCGGACGCGCTGCGGCCGGCCAGCCGGACCTTCCTCGACGACGTGGCGACGTTCGCGCCGGCCCGGTCCGTGTACGAGCGGAACACCCGGATCGCCGCCGAGCGGGTCCGGCAGCTGATCGAGGACGGGATCAACCACAAGACGTTCCGGGAGGTCGACATCGCGTTCGCGGCCGAGATGATCGCGCACACCATGCAGGCCATCCAGCGCGGCGACATCGCCCGCCGGACCGGACTGAACGACGCCGAGGCCTACCGCGAACTGGCCTCCTTCGTCCTGCACTCCCTGCGCCTGGACTGAACCGCAGACACCTTTAGGGTGTCTCTCACGTCCTCTTGCTGCCATATTGCGCATCAGATCCGCCCGGAAGGCTGATGATTTGACGTCCTCCTCCGCCCGGAGGCGGGGATTCCAACTACGCGACCATTGGAGGCGCGTGTTGAGGTTCACGCTTCTCAGAGGCCAGTACGGCGGTCTCTCGGCGTGCGCTCACGGCCCGTCCGGCCGCGGCAATGCGTGCGATGTTGATAGCCGCGTTCACGTCGGCGTTGGCCTCGTGGCGGCAGGCGGCGCATCGGAACACCGCTTGGCTCTCGCGGTTCTCCGATGCGACGTGCCCGCAGGAACTGCAGGTCTGCGAGGTGTACGCAGGATTGATCTTCTCGACCCGTCCGGGTGCCTTGTGCTCCAGACGTTGCACGAGCAGGCCCCAGCCCTGGGCGAGGATTGCCCGGCTGAGCCCGGCCTTCTGCCGCACGTTGCGTCCCGGCGCTTCGCGGGTGCCTCGCGCCGACTTCGTCATACTGCGGATACGCAGGTCCTCGACACCGATCACGTCGAACCGCCGGGCGAGGTCGGTGGTCGTCTGCTCGACCCAGTTCTTCCGCCGATCGCTCTCCCGCGCCTTGAGTCTCGCGATCGCGGCCCGGATCTTCCCGCGCTGGTTAGCCCTGAGCCACGGCTCCGCCGCGCGGGCTTCAGTCAGTTGCGCGGACTGTGCCACGTACGCCGGGGCAGCGGGGCGGCCCGGCCGCCACATCAACCGCTGCTCCAGACCAAGATTCCACACATACCGCGCATGCCTGCAGTGCTCCAGCACCCCACACACCTGGGCAGGAGTTGGCACGAGGCGGTAGCGAGACACAACACACACCCAAACAGACAACACCGACAGTTATCACTTGAAGGGAGGCAGTTGCGGTTCGTTCCCGCTCCGAACGACGGCCCGCAACAAATCCGATGAAATCTTTACGACGAGCCGCGGCGATGGTCGTCGCCGCCGCCCTCGCACTGACCGCCGCTGTGCCGGCGGGGGCCGATCCGGTGAAGCCGCCTCGGCTGTCCGCGAAGGCGATCACCGAGACGTTGAACGACCAGATCCACACCCCTGGTACGGCGTGGATGACGCAGCCGGACGGCACCGTGCTGGTGTCGTACGACCCCACGGTCACCGGCACGAAGCTGAGCAAGCTCACCGGCCTGACCAAGCAGCTCGGCTCGAACGTCAAGCTCGAGAAGCTGCCCGGCAAGCTGCAGAAGTACATCAGCGGCGGCATGGCGACGTACGGCGGCGAGTACAAGTGCAGCGTCGGCTTCAACGTGCAGCGACGCGGCAAGTACTACTTCCTCACTGCCGGTCACTGCGGGGTCGACGCGGCCCGCTGGTACCAGGACCCGGGCCACAAGGTGTTCACGGGCGCGGTGCACCACGCCAGCTACCCGTGGAACGACTACGCCCTGGTCGTGTACCGCACCGACATCCCGCTGAAGGTGCCGGGCGGCAGCGTGTACCTCTACAACGGACGCTCGCAGGACATCACCCGGGCGATGAACCCGGGCCTGAACCAGCTGGTGTACCGCTCGGGCGCCACCAGCGGCCTGCACAGCGGCCGCGTGACCGGGCTGAACTCGGTCGTGAACTACGGCGACGGGCGCGTGGCCGGCCTGATCCGCACGAGCGTGTGCGCGGAGCCGGGCGACTCCGGCGGTCCGCTGTTCTACCGGCAGTGGGCGTTCGGTCTGACCTCCGGCGGTTCGGGCGACTGCACCTCGGGCGGCGTGACCTACTTCCAGCCGGTAGTGGAAGCCCTCAACGCGTACGGGGTCTCCGTCTACTGAACGCAGGTTTCCCCTACGCTCCGAGCTCGTTTGAATACTCAGGGAGATAGTGGGTAGGACTCGTCTCGGTTGAAGTCAAGGACGCCCCGCCCCGAAGGCGTCCTCATCGTGAGGAGGCTGAAACCATGAACATGTCCCCACTCCGTCGTACCACCGCACTCCTGGCCGCGGCCGGGCTTGCCGCCGCCGGACTTCTGGCAACGCAGGCCTCGGCCGCACCGGTCAATCCGTCCACCCTGTCCGCCGCCGCGATCTCGTCCGCCCTGGCCGAGAACGCGACGATCCCGGGTACGGCGTGGCAGACCGACCCGAACGGCCGGATCATCGTGTCGTACGACGAAACCGTCACCGGCGCGAAGCTGTCGAAGCTGACCGGTGTGACCAAGCAGTACGGCGACCGGATCAAGCTCGAGAAGCTGTCCGGCAAGCTGACGAAGTACATCGCCGGCGGCGACGCCATCTACGGCGGGCAGTACCGCTGCTCGCTCGGCTTCAACGTGCGCAGCGGCAGCACGTACTACTTCCTGACCGCAGGACACTGCGGGAACATCGCATCCAGCTGGTACTCGAACTCCAGCAAGACCACACTGCTCGGCACGACGTACGGGTCGAGCTTCCCGGGTAACGACTACGCGATCGTGAAGTACAGCACGTCGTACACCAACCACCCCGGGACCGTGGACCTCTACAACGGCTCTTCCCAGGACATCACGTCCGCCGGCAACGCCTCGGTGGGGCAGGCGGTCAAGCGCAGTGGCAGCACGACCGGTGTGCACAGTGGCTCGGTCACCGCGACGAACGCCACGGTGAACTACGCCGAAGGCACCGTCACCGGCCTGATCCGCACCACGGTGTGCGCGGAAGGCGGCGACTCCGGCGGCGCACTGTTCGCCGGCTCGGTGGCCCTCGGCCTCACCTCCGGCGGCTCCGGCAACTGCTCCTCCGGCGGCACCACCTACTTCCAGCCCGTCACCGAAGTTCTCTCTCGCTACGGCGTGAGCGTCTACTGATCCAGACATGACTGTGGGGCCGGGGAAAGCTTTCCCCGGCCCCACACTCGTGTTCAGCTCGCGCGGCGGCGGGAGATCTCGTAGAGCGTGACGCCGGCGGCGATACCGGCGTTCAGGGATTCGGTGGCGCTGGTCATCGGGATCGAGACGATCAGGTCGCAGTTCTCGCGGACCAGGCGGGCCAGACCCTTACCCTCGGAACCGATCACCAGGACGATCGGCTCGGTGGCGGCTTCGAAGGACGGAAGGTCCACGGCGCCGTTCATGTCCAGGCCGATGACCAGGAGCCCGGCCTTCTTGTAGGCCTGGAGGGCCCGGTTGAGGTTGGTGGCGCGGGCGACCGGGATCCGGGCCGCGGCGCCGGCCGAGGTCTTCCAGGCCGAGGCCGACATCGACGCCGTACGGCGTTCCGGTACGACGACACCGTGCGCCCCGAAGGCCGCGGCGGACCGGGTGATCGCCCCGAGGTTGCGGGGGTCGGTCACGCCGTCCAGCGCGACGATCAGCGGCACCTCACCGGCGGCGTGCGCCCGGTCGAGCAGGTCGTCCGGGTGCGCATACTCGTACGGCGGGATCTGCAGCGCGACGCCCTGGTGCGAGCCGCCCGCGGTGACCCGGTCGAGCTCCGCGCGCGGGACCTCGAGCACCGACACCCCGGTCTCGACCGCGACCAGCAACGCCTCACGCAGCCGGGCGTCCCGTTCGGTGCCCTCGGCAACGTGCAGGGCCGCGGCCGGTACGCCGGCTCGCAGCGCCTCGACCACCGGGTTCCGCCCGTACACCCACTCGACTGCGGCGTCGTTGTCCTTGCGCGCCGGGCGGCGGGTACGGTCCCGCTCCTTGGCCCGCTCGGCCGCCTTCGCCCGCTTGTGCGCCGGGTGCTTGACCCGGTCCACGGCCTTCGGCGTCGGCCCCTTGCCCTCGAGTCCGCGGCGGACCCGGCCACCGGACCCGGCCGTCGGGTTCCCCCGCGGCTTCTTCCGGATGGCGCCCTTGCGCTGGCTGTTGCCTGGCACGTCAGTTTCCCTCGTCAGTCGTAGTTGTCGCGAGGGACCAGCGTGGTCCCTGCGGGGTGTCCTCGACGACGACGCCGAGCGCCTTCAACCGGTCGCGGACGTCGTCCGCGGCGGCGTAATCCTTGCGTGCACGTGCTGCCTGCCGCTGCTCGAGCAGCGCCTTCACCAGGCCGTCGACCACCTCGGTGAGCTCGTCGCTGCCGCCGGTCCGCGACACCCACGGCTCGGCCAGCGGGTCCAGCCCGAGCACGCCGAGCATCCCGCGCACCGACGCCAGCACCTCGCGCAGCGCCTCCGAGTCGCCGTCGGCAACCAGCTTGTTGCCGTCGCGCACGGTGTTGTGCAGCACGGCGATCGCGGCCGGCGTACCCAGGTCGTCGTCCATCGCGGCCACGAAGTCACCGGGCAGCTCGGGGTCCGGCTCGACGCCGCCGGTCATCTCGACGGCCCGGGTCACGAAGCCCTCGATCCGCTGGAAGCTCTTCGCGGCCTCGTCGAGCGCCTCGAACGAGAACTCGACGACCGAGCGGTAGTGCGACTGCACCAGGTAGTACCGCAGCTCGATCGGGCGGACCCGCTCGACCACGTTCCGTACGACGGCGCTGTTGCCCATCGACTTCGACATCTTCTCGCCGGCCGTGGTGACGAGCGCGTTGTGCATCCAGAACCGGGCGAACTTCTGCCCGACCGCGGTCGACTGGGCCAGCTCGTTCTCGTGGTGCGGGAACCGCAGGTCCAGCCCGCCGCCGTGGATGTCGAACTCGTCGCCGAGGTACTTGCCCGCCATCGCCGAGCACTCGATGTGCCAGCCCGGGCGGCCTCGTCCCCACGGCGCCGGCCAGGAGGCGGTCCGCGGCGTGGCCTCGGTCCAGCCCTTCCACAGCGCGAAGTCGCGCGGGTCCCGCTTGCCGCGGGGGTCGGCGTCCTCGGCCGCTTCCATGTCGTCGATCCTCTGATGCGACAAAGCGCCGTACGTCGGCCAGGACTTCACGTCGAAGTAGACGTCGCCGGACCCGTCCAGAGCGATGTACGCGTGCCCGCCCTCGATCAGCTCGGCGATCATCTCGAGCATCTCCGGGATGTGCCCGGTGGCGCGCGGCTCGTACGTCGGCGGGCGGCAGCCGAGGACGTCGTACGCCCAGTGCAGCTCGCGCTCGAACTCGTACGCGTGCGCCCACCACGGGACGCCGCGCTCGGCCGACTTCGCGAGGATCTTGTCCTCGATGTCGGTCACGTTCGCGATCACGGTCACCTCGTAGCCGGACCGCTCCAGCCAGCGCCGCAGGACGTCGAAGACCACTTCCTTGTAGATGTGCCCGACATGAGGGGCACCCTGCACCGTCAGCCCACAGTGGTAGATCCCGACCTTGCCCGGGTGGACCGGCTGGAAATCACGCACTGCTGCTGTTGCGGTGTCGTACAAGCGAAGTGTCACCGGTCAAGGGTAACGGGAGGTGACGCCGGTAAATAATCACCGAACAAACGAATGTAAGGGTTGGTTCTTGCCGGATCCGGGTAAGACCATCGCCGAGCGCTCTGTCCGCCCCTCATCGCTCTGGAGGAAACCGTGAAGTCCGCCCTTTTCACGGGTGCCGCCGCAACCCTAGGCCTGATCCTGGCCTCGGTCGGCTCCGCCCAAGCAAGCCCGGTGCCGGAAGGCAGCACCGCATCGCACCAGCCCACCGCTCAGGCACGTCAGCACGGCATCGACCGCGCCGGCGACGCCTACATGGGCTGGACGCAGAACACCACGACCACCGCGGCCCCGGCCGTGATGGCGCCCGCCGCCACCGTCGAAGGTATCGACGTGTCGAGTCACCAGGGAAACGTCAACTGGGCCTCGTACTGGAGTGCCGGCAAGCGGTTCGCCTATGTGAAGGCGACCGAGGGCAACTACTACACGAACCCGTACTTCGCCCAGCAGTACAACGGGTCCTACAACGTCGGGATGATCCGCGGCGCCTACCACTTCGCCACCCCCAACGACTCCAGCGGCGCCAACCAGGCCAACTACTTCCTGGCCCACGGCGGCGGCTGGTCCCGGGACGGCAAGACGCTGCCGGGTGCGCTCGACATCGAGTACAACCCGTACGGCGCCACCTGCTACGGGCTGAGCGCGTCCGCGATGGTCAGCTGGATCCGCGACTTCGCCAACACCTACAGGGCCGCGACCGGCCGGGACGTGCCGATCTACACGAACCTGGACTGGTGGACCCGCTGCACCGGGAACAGCACCGCGTTCAACTCCACGAACCCGCTGTGGGTCGCGAAGTACGCCTCCTCGCCGGGGACACTGCCCGGCGGCTGGCCGTTCCACACCATCTGGCAGTACACCTCGTCGCCGGTCGACTCGAACCGGTTCAACGGCGACATGTCCCGGCTGCAGGCACTGGCCAACGGATAACGCCGGCGAACGGCTAAATCTGTTGCCGCGGTCGCATAGTCTCGATCGGTGAGCTATTCACTGCCGATCGAGACTGACCGCCTGACCCTTCGACGCTACGTCGAGAACGACTACGACGACCTGCTGAAACTGCAGTCGAACCCCGACGTCACACGTTTTCTGCTGTACGACGTGCGTACGCCGGAGCAGGTCAAGGAGGCCCTCACCGGCCGGTTGGCCGATGTCCCGATGGACGCCGACGGTCAAGCGCTCACCGTCGCAGTGATCCTGCGGGACACCGGTCACCACCTGGGCGAGGTGACGCTGTTCATGAACAGCGTCGAGCACCGCACCGGCGAGCTCGGGTACGTCTTCCACCCGGAGTCGCACGGCCACGGGTACGCCGCCGAGGCGTCGGTCGAACTGCTGCGGCTCGGGTTCGAGGAGCTCGGCCTGCACCGGATCATCGCGCGGCTCGACGCCCGCAATACCGGCTCGGTGAAACTGCTGGAGCGGCTCGGTCTCCGGCAGGAGGCGCACTTCGTGCAGAACGAGTACCTCAAGGGCGAGTGGACCGACGAGTTGGTTTTCGCCATGCTCTACAGCGAATGGGACAAACGTTCGTAAGTTTCTGTCGCGGCACGCCGTCTTGATGACAGCGACTGCCGCCCGGTCTACCGTCGGAGTATGACTTCCGCCCGTTCCGTCACCGCCCTGATTCTTGGTGTGGTTGTGCTCAGCGCCGGCACCTTGCCGAGCGAAGCCGTGAAGGTCGCACCGGCACGGCAGATCGCCTATCGCACGTGGACGTCGAACGCCGACTTCCTGGCCGGCCAGCAGTTCGGCACCACGGTCGCCGACGGCGCCCTGACGTTCGGCACGGCGACCGGCACCACGTCGTACGTCGACCCGTTCGGCGACGGCACCGCCAAGTCCTACGACCAGACCAGTTGGGTCTCACCGCATGTCAGCACCGGCTTCGGGCTGACCGAGCTGGTCGCCTCCTGGAACGCCACCACGCCACCAGGCACCTGGGTCGAGGTCTCGATGGCAGGTACGACGAACCTCGGCACGACCACCAAGTGGTACGTGCTCGGCCGCTGGTCCGGTGGCGACGACACCGCGGCCGGCGACATCCACCGGACCTCGGTGCCCAGCCAGGGCGACGCCAACGGATCCGTTGCCGTCGACACCTTCCAGTCCGCCACAGGTCAGTGGCTCGACCGCTGGCAGCTCAAGGTCACCCTGTACCGGCTGAGCGGTACGACGCAGTCGCCCGTGGTCCGGTCCGTCGGCGCGATGGCCTCCCGGCTGCCGTCCGACAAGAAGGTTGCCGTCAGCCCCCTCGGCGGCGCGGAGGGCATCGTCCTCGACGTACCGACGTACTCGCAGGAGACACACATCGGCCACTACCCGCAGTGGGACGGCGGCGGCGAGGCCTGGTGCTCGGCGACGTCCACCGCGATGGTGCTGGACTACTACGGCGCCGGCCCGACCGCTGCCGAGACCGCATGGGTCGACCCGTCCGACCCGGATCCACAGGTCGACCACTCGGCCCGGTCCGTCTTCGACTACGCGTACGACGGTGCGGGCAACTGGCCGTTCAACACGGCGTACGCCGGGTCGCGTGGTGTGGACGCCTTCGTCACGCGGTTGCGGTCGCTGACCGAGGCGGAGCAGTTCATCAAGGCGGGGATCCCGCTGATCGCGTCGCTGTCGTTCAAGAAGGGCGACCTGCCCGGTGCGGGCTACGGGACCAACGGGCACCTGATGGTGATCGTCGGGTTCGACCAGAACGGCAACGTGGTCGTCAACGACCCCGCGTCGCACCTGATCGCGAGTAACGACCAGGTGCGGACGACGTACGACAGAACGGCTTTCGAGAACGCGTGGGTGCCGCACTCGGGTGGACTGGTGTACGTCGTCCACCCGGAGGGCCTGGCCTTGCCGGCGCCGTCGGATCCTCAGCACAACTGGTAGAGACGACAGGGCCCGCCACGCCGGGGCGGCGTGGCGGGCCCTGTTCTTTAGACCTCAGCGGGCGAACAGCGCGCCCGTCAGGTTGGTGGTGAGGTTGCGGAGCGAGTCCGGCAGGTACTGCAGGTGCCAGCCGCTCGGGCCGCGGTACCAGGTGAAGCCCTCGTCCTCTTGGTCCGGCGTGGAGTCCGTCGCGACCAGTGCGTCGATCCAGCGGTCCGAGCCGCCGAGTACGACGGCGTACGGCAGAGCGCGCGAGCAGAGCTCGGCGTGCTGGTCGGTCGGCAGCTCGCTGACGTCCATCTCCAGCAGCTCACCGCGGATCGCAGCGACCTGGCCGAGCACGCGACCGGCGGCCGGCGCCTTGGCCGGCATGTAGCGGCCGACCACGAGCAGGCCGACGCCGACCAATGTGATCGCGAGGCCGAGCAGGCCCCAGGTCGACAGCAGGGCCAGCAGGACCGTCGCGATGACGCCGACCACGGTGGTCACGATGCCGATCGTTGCCCACAGCGACCGAGTGCGGTCCGGGCGCTCGGTGAACCAGCCGCGCTTGACGACACCGTCGTACAGGGCGTCCTGGACCTGGGCCAGGTTCGCCCGGACCTGCTTGCCGAGCTCGGAGACCAGCACCGAGTCGGCGTCGCCGAAGATCGCGCGGATGAGCACGTTCTCGTACCGCTGCAGCTCCTCCGCCGGGGCATTGGAGACCCGGCGCAGTTCCCAGTCCGGGCGCGCGAACTCGGTGCTGTGCTCGAGCTCGACGATCTGGATGTGACCGCGGACGGCCAGGTCGATGATCGTCGCGGTCACGTCGACCGGGTCGATCCGCTCGTCGATCAGCGTGCCGACCTCACCGGGCCGCAGGTCGGACGGCGGCGTGAAGTCGATCCGCGTGTCGGTGCCGAGGCTGAACAGCGACGCCGGGACGACGCGCCGCGGGTCGACCTGGTCCCGGCCGCGCAGCCGGTACAGCACGAACAGCGCGATCGCGCCGAGCAGCAGCACCGCCAGCGCGGTGATCAGCTGGGCCGCGTCGGTGGAGAAGGCGCGCTTGAAGGTGTGCCGGTACTCGATGATCGAGTTGTCCGCGATCTGGCCCTTCGGGAAACCGACCGCCATCTTGACCGTGTTGCCCGGCGGCAGCGCGGTCTGCTGGAACGTCGGGCCGGAGGTCTCGCCGATCTGCGCGAGCGTGCACGGGATGTTGCTGTCGATCGGGCCGGCGAAGCAGGCGACGTGTGAGACCTCGGGGACGCTGAAGACGATGTTCGCGGTCTGGATCGGGAGGTTGATCCCGGTCAGCGGCGCGAACCGGACCTCGGTGCCGTCCAGGGTCTTCGCCACCGCGCCCTTCACGGTGTACGTGACGTCGAGTTGCGTCGTACCGCCGCTGACGTCCGGTACGGCGATCGACGTGACGTCGCCCTCCACCTTCACGTCGGCCTTCTTGTCCTGGCCGCCGGCCTTGACCTGTAGGTCGCCGATCTCCTGGACGTGGTCGATGTCGTCCGGCAGGTGGTCGCGCGTGACGATGAACCGGGTGAAGGTCCCGTTCACGTTGCTGAGCTTCCAGGTCTCGGCGACCCGGAGCAGGCCGTCACGTTCGACGCGGACCTGACTGTCGTACGTGGTCACCACCGGGTCGGCGGCAGAGCTGCTTGCGTCCGCGCCGGCCGCACCGGCTGGGACAGTCGAGAGGCCGAGCAGGCCGAGGGCACACAGGGAGAGCCCGAGGAGACGTAGACGCATCGCCCAATCACACCGTAAAGAGAGGGTCAGGTTGACACGGGGCACGATAGCGTCTGGGGAGTGTCAGGCAACCAATGGGGACCGGGACCCGGACAATTCGGCCCGCCGCCGCAACAGGGCTACCAGGGTGGGCCTCCGCCTCCGCAGTACTCCGTGCCTCCGCAGTACTACGCCCCTCCGCCGCCGCCCGGCCCGCAGTACGGGTGGGGACCGTTGCCGCCCCAGCCGCCACGGAAGAAATCCGGCGGTACGGCGCTACTGGTCGTCGCAGTGCTGGCGGCGGTCGCAGCCGGCGGCGTGTTCCTGGCTGTGAAACTCACACAGGGCGGCGACGATGGACCTGCCACGGCCGTACCGGTCGCCACGAAGTCAGCGACCTCTGAGCCGACTACTGCTCCGAGCAGCGTCCCGCCGCCTCCTTCTCGGACGACTGCTGCTCCTCCGCCCACGCGGACGACCGCGACGACGCAGGTCACCCCGCCGAAGCCGGTGCAGACCGTGAACCCGGCGACCTACAACGCCACGCACCGGCTCTACAAGACCGGCGTGATGCGGACCGTGAACTGCAAGCAGGCCAAGACCGGCCTCGGCAACGGCTCACAGTCGCTGGCGTACTTCAAGGCGATCAGGGCCTGCCTGGATCGCGCCTGGCCGAAGCAGGTCGCCGCGTCCGGCGGCCGGTTCCGGTCACCCGGTCTGGTCGTCTGGGGCGGCTCGGTGAACACCCCGTGCGGTGGTGGCGTCGGGCGCTCGTTCTACTGCCCGACGACGCACACCATCTATATGGAGTCGCCGTCGATCATCTCGTTCTACAAGCAGAACCCGACGTTCGGCCGGATGGTCGGCACGTTCACCATGGCCCACGAGTACGCGCACTCGGTGCAGTGGATGACCGGGCTCGGTGAGGCCTACACCAAGCTCCGGTACGACGCTTCCGCCGCCGGAGCGTTGCAGCTGAGTCGCCGGCTCGAGCTGCAGGCCTCCTGTCTCGGCAACGTGTTCCTGGGCGCCAACCGCAGCAGCTACGGCATCACCGGGTACGCGTACCAGATGTGGCTGTACGACGTGAACAACAGCGGCGACCGTCCGCCGTACCCGCGGGACCACGGCAGCACCACCAACCACGGAGCCTGGAGCCGCGCAGCCTTCCAGAGCCGTAATCCGGCCAGCTGCAACACCTGGTCGGCGTCGCCTGCCCGGGTAAGTTGAGCCCTGGCTCCGGTAGCGTCCCGGGTGTGTCAGGCAACCAATGGGGACCTCCTCCCGGGCAGCAGTACCCGCCGCAGCAGCCACCTCCGCCCTGGCAGCAGGGGCCGGGCTACGGACCTCCGTATCAGGGGCCTCCGGGGCCGGGACAGCCGTTTCACGGGCACTCGTTCCAGGGGCAGCCGATGCCGGGTCCTGGGCAGCCGCAGTTCGGGTGGGGCGCTCCACCTGGTGGACCGAAACCGCCGAAGAAGGGCCGTGGCGGTTTGATCGCCGTCTTGGTCCTGGTCGGTGTGCTGCTGGTCGGCGTCACCGCGCTGAAGATCGTCTCGGCGGCGCTGAAGGGTGACGGCGGCGACCCGTCGTACGCGAGTCCGACGACCACCACGTCGTACACCCCGACGAACCAGCCGACGGAGGAACCGTCCGGCCAGCCGACCAACGTGCCGACGACCAAGCCGACCGTCCGGCAGACCACGCAGGCGCCGCGGCCGACCGCGACCCGGTCGACCGCGACAGCGACCTCCAAGCCGACGACCAACCCAGGGCCGACGGACAGCGACTTGGTGCTGCGGAACAGGCTCTACAAAGCCGGTGCGATGGCGTCGGTGAACTGCAAGGAGTCCAAGGCGCGGCAGAGCACCGTTGCCGGCGCGCGGGCCAACTACAAGAACCTGTGGGGCTGCCTGAACAGGGCGTGGGCGCCGCTGGTGACCAAGGCCGGTGGGCGGTTCGGCGCACCGACCGTGAAGATCTTCAGCGGCACGATCACGACGCCGTGCGGAACCCACAGCGACTCCGGGCCGCCGTTCTTCTGCGGCACCACCGACACCATCTACATGAACCTCACCGAGGACATCGGCAACTACAACCGCTACCCGCAGGCCTACCAGAAGGTGTGGGCGCGGATGTGGATGCTGCACCAGTTCGCGCACGAGTACGGGCACCACATCCAGAACAACATGGGGATCCTGCAGGCGTACGCGCGGATCCGGTACGAGCGGCCGACGTACGCGATGGAGCTGCAGGACAGCCGGCGGCTGGAGCTGCAGGCGTCCTGCTTCTCGGACATCTTCATCGGCGCGAACCGGCGGAGCTACCCGATCACCGGGCAGTCGCAGTTCCAGTGGCGCTGGCTGATCGGGCACGTGACCGACGACGCGAACGACCACGGGGACGCGAACAACCACCAGTACTGGGCCACCCGCGGGTACAACGCCCGCAACCCGAGTGTCTGCAACACGTTCGCCGCATCGGCCGCCAAGGTGCAGTGAGGGCCGTCACTGGTCTACTTCGAAACGACTGGCCGGGGTAGCTAGCCTGGTGGGTCCGTATCGCGCAAAGTATGTCGCGGAGGATATGTAGGGGGAGGCGGCTTCGGCGCCCCACCAACGAGCTGCAGAGCTATACCCAGCAAGGTCGTGAGGAGCATCGATGTCGGACAACAGGAACCAGCCCCCGGGGAGCGACCCGGCTGACGATCAGCCGGACCGCCCGCAGGAGCCCGTTCCCGGCCAGCCGCCCGCAGGCCAAGGACCCGGTAGTGGTGGTTGGTTCGGATCCCGGGACAACGAGGCCGGCCCTCGTGGTCCCGGTGAGCAGAGCCCTGGGGAGGGTCAGCCGGCCACGTGGTGGACCGGCGACTCCGACGCCAAGCGGGAGTTCAGCAACCCGGCCCAGTCCGAACAGCCCGCCAGCAGCTGGTTCGACGGCGGCTGGGACCCCAACCGCCGCGAACACCCCGACCAACCCGCCCCCGGCCAACCTCACTCAGGCCAGCCCCAGCCCGGCCGCCCGCAGCCGAGCCCGAACCAGCCCGGCCCTCGTCGACCGGGACCGAACCAGCCCGGTCCGTCGCAATCCGGCCCGCCCCAGCCACGTCCGAACCAGCCACGTCCGAACCAGCCCGGTCCGGCTCAGCCCGGGCCTGGTCAGTCACGCCCGAACCAGCCTGGTTCCTGGCAGTCCGCCCCACCGGCATCCCAGCCCGGCGCCACTACTCCTAGCCCGTGGCAGTCAGGTCCGCCGCAGCCCGGCCCGCGAGGTCCGCAGGGTGGTCAGAACCCGCAGTCGGGCGCGAGCACCTCTGGGCCCTCCCAGCCCAACCAGTCCCAGCCGAACGCTCCCCAGTGGGGGACTCAGTCGTGGCCTCTGCAAACTGGTGCCGGTCAGTCGGCCACGGAGCAGTCCGAGTCGAGTGCGTGGCAGGCGTCGCCTTCGCAGCAGCAGTCCCGCCAGCAGCAGACCGGTCCGCACTCCGAGGGCTCGTACCTGTGGGGCTCGCAAGGTCAGCAACAGAGCCAGCAACAGAACCAGCAGCAGTCCTCCCCGTGGAGCAACGCGCTCCCGCCGCAGCAACAGCAGACCGGCGCCCGTCACGCCGCCCCCCAGGGCGGCCAGGGAGGTCAAGGCGGTCAAATCGGCCCGATGGGTCAACCTGTCCAGCAGGCACCCACCTGGCAGTACCCGCCGATCCCGATCCCGCAGCCACCCGGTGGCCGCCGCCGGCGCAAGAAGAAGATCTCCCGCACTCTCCTGATCGGCCTGGTGGTGCTCGCCGTCCTCGTGGTCGGCTCGGGCGTCACGTTGCTCATCCGCGGCCTCGGCGGCGACGAGCCCGAGGCGAAGCAGACCCCGACGACCGCGACCTCGGAGTCCTCGTCCCCGTCGGAGAGCCCGTCCACCTCGCCGTCCCCGTCGACGCCGCGCGGCCCGACGGTCGACGAGGTCGTGAAGGGCAGCCGGCTCTACACGATCGGCCCGCTGGCAGCGTCGAAGTGCGCGGAGCCGCCGTTCGCACCGGTCACCGTCCCGGCGGCGCAGCAGTACTACAACCGCCTGCTGCCCTGCCTGAACCGCACCTGGTGGCTGGCGATGAAGAAGGCGAACCTGCCGTTCCGCAACCCGAAGGCGGTCGTGTACGTCGGCAAGGTGCCCTCACCGTGTGGCGTGCAGCGCAGCGTGCGGGCGGCGTACTGCGGTGCGAACGAGACGATCTACCTGCCGTTCAGCGTCGACAACCGGTACTACAAGAGCAACCCGGTCTACACCCGCGCGATTATGCTGAACACGTTCGCGCACGAGTACGGCCACCACATCCAGAAGCTGAGCGGGATCCTCGCCTCGTCGATGTCCCGGCAGCAGAGCATGACGCCGAACCAGAAGCTGACCGAGAGCCGCCGGCGCGAGCTGCAGGCGACCTGTCTCGGCGCGGTCTACCTCGGCGCGAACGCGACGTACCTCCCGATGAACGGCGTACTGCTGAACAACTGGAAGTTCCTGATCTCGCATTCGGGTGACGACTACGCCCGGCCGCGGGTCCACGACCACGGCAACCGGGTCAGCAACTACCAGTGGTCGATCACCGGCTACAACAACAAGAAGCCGGACTCCTGCAACACCTTCACCGCGGCCGACGTTCGGGTGAACTAGACCGCGGTGAAGGCGACCGCCGCCTCAGCCGAAGAGGCGGCGGGCGGTGGTCAGGGAGCCGCCGAACGACGTGACGAAGTTGCTGAGCGATTCCCCGATGTCGGACAGGTGCCAGTTCTCCGGACCGGAGTACCAGCCGATGCCGGCGTCGGGGTCGTCGTCGTCATCGGTCGCTGCGATCTCCAGCGCCCACTTCTCGGTCAGTCCGAGCACAGCGGCGTACGGCAGGCAGCGGGACGCGAACTCGAGCCGGTGGCTCTGCGGCAGATCGGCCGAGGTCTCGTTGGCCAGGTAGTGCTGCAGACCGGCCACGCGGCCCAGTACGGCGGCACCGCGCGCGGTGCGGGCCGGTGCGGCCTGTCCGACGAGTGCAAGCACCAGACCGGCCGCCATGACGGCGAAACCGACCAGCGCGAACTTGCTGACGATCGCGAGCACGATGGTCAGTACGACGCCCGCACCGAGCAGCACCACGCCGGCGGTGGTCCACCGGTTCCGCACCGCGTCCGGGCGGTTGTTGAACCAGCCCTGCGTGACGACGTCGGAGTACAGCTGCTCGCGGACCAGGTTGAGCCGCGGCCGCAGCGACGGGCCGAGCGCGGAGACGAGCACCGAGTCGCCGTCAGCGAACACCGCGTCCAGTAGGGCCTTCTCGTAGGCCAGCAGCTCCGGACCGCCGGGGTGCAGCCGCTGCAGCTCCCAGTCGAGTTTGCCGAAGTGCGACTCGCGCGGCTGCTCGACGATCGTCAGGTAGTTGCGCACGGCAAGGTCCAGCAGGGTCGCGGTGATGTCGACGACGTCGGCCGTCTCGTCCACCACGGTGCCGACCTGGCCGGGCCGGATGCCGTCCGGAGCGGCGAACTGCGGGCCGTCGGAGCCGTCGAGCACCGGACGCTCCGGCGCACCCTCGCCGACCTTCGCGGCGTCCCGGCCGCGGAAGAACCACAGGCCGACCGCACCGAGCAGTCCGAGCCCGAACACGAGCACTGCCAGCCCGACGGTCGTCTTGTCGACCGTGAACGCCCTCCCGAGCGTCCAGCGGGTCGAGAACTGCGCGTTCGCCTGTACGGTCGCCTGGTCGCTCAGCCCGGTCAGGAACGTCACCCGGCCGCCGGCCGGTACGCCGTTCTGCTGGATCTCCAGCGCGGCCGACTCGCCCAGCTGCGACGACGTACACGGCAGGCTGGACCCGGTGCGGCCGGCGAAGCACGTCACCCAGGTCGCGAACGGCACGCTGACGCTCAGCTCGGCCTTCGGGATCGACGTGTCGAATCCCTGGACGATCGGCCAGCTCACCTGGCGGCCGTCGATCGAGTCGGCGACCACGTTGTCCACTGTGTAGCTGTAGACGACCTTCGACTGCCCGGACACGTTCAGGGTCAGCTTGCGGCCGTCGTCGGTGCTCTCGTTCTGGAAGCCCTGGGCGGGCTGTCCGTTCACCGTCGCGGACACGTCCTTCAGCTCGTACGTGCGGTCCCGCTCGGCGTCCGACCGGACCCGGGTGGCCAGCGTGCGGCTGAACGTCGTACCGCCGGCGGTCAGGTCGACCGTCTCCTTGACCTGCAGTTCACCGTCCTTGGTGAGCGTGGCGTCCGCGGAGTACGCGGTGATCTGGTCCCCTGCCATCGGGGCCACCGCCTCGGCGGCCACAGTGCTCAGGGCAACGAACAGCGGGGCGGTCAGGGACATCAGCAGGGCAGCCGGGAGGAGGCGGCGCTTCAGTGACATGGGTCGAGAGTAGTCTCGTGCCGGTTCGTGCAGCGAACTCGACCGACCGCGTGACCCGACCACATGGAGGCCAGACCTGTGAGCAGCCCGTACGGGTACGGCGGCCCGCCGCAGGGCGCACCGCAGGGCCGGCCACTCGGCCCGCCGCCCGGTGTGCCGCCACCGCCGCAGGCCGCGCCGTGGCCGCCGCAGCAGGGCCAGTACCCGCCGGGTCCGATGCAAGGTACGCCGTACCCGGGACAGCAGTACCCCGGTCAGCAGTACCAGGGTCAGCAGTTCCCAGGTCAGTTCCAGCCGTACTACGGCGGTCCTGGCCAGTTCAACGGGTTCCAGCCGCCGCGGAAGCGGGGCGGGGCGCTGCGCCTGGTTCTGGTGAGCTTCATCTTCCTGACCTTCATCGGCGTGTCGGTAGCCGTGCTGGCCGCGCTGCTGGGCTCCGACAGCACCGAGAAGAACACGGCCGAGCCCAAGGTGACCGGTCCGTCGATCGTGCCGACGCCGACGACCACCCCCGAGAAGGGCACCGCCGAGGACTTCCTGCTGAACGCCGACGTCTACCGCACCGGTCCGCTGCCGGAGCAGAACTGCCCGGCGGCCAACCTCGGCAGCGGCAGCCTGGCGTCGCAGAAGGTCTACTACCAGCGGCTCTTCAAGTGCCTGAACGACGCGTGGCGCCCGATCTTCAAGGAGCTCGGCCAGGAGAAGCCGGACCCGGGTCTGGTCGTGTTCGACCAGCCGGTGACGACCGCGTGCGGCAACTTCCAGCCGCTGTCCGGACGGGTACTGGCGTTCTACTGCTACGGCAACCAGGTGATGTACGTCGACGTGAAGCAGATGAACCGGGCCTTCGGTCCGACCCACGACCTGGCGTATCTGATGACGATCGCCCACGAGTACGGCCACCACGTCCAGGGTGTCACCGGGCTGTTCTACGCACGTGCGGTCTACCTGCAGGAGCACCCGGAGCAGAAGCTGGAAAGCTCACGCCGCAACGAGTTGCAGGCCTCCTGCTTCGGCGGCGTGTTCAGCAAGGCCGTGGCGAAGTCGTACCCGCTGACCAACCGGCTGCTGGAGTTCAAGGAGCAGTCCAGCAACAGCTTCGGTGAGTCGGCGGACACGCCGGAGGACGAGCGGACGCACGGTCTGGCGACCAGCCAGGGCTTCTGGATCCAGAACGGCTTCAACGTCGGCGCGAACAAGGCCTGTGACACCTTCGCGGTATCGGCGGACCTGGTGAAGTGACGGCCCGGCTGATCGGGGGCCGCTACCTGTTGGGGGAACCGCTCGGCTCGGGCGGTATGGGCTCGGTCTGGCGTGCCCACGACCAGCAGCTGGACCGGGTGGTCGCGCTGAAACGCGCGCACCCCGGTGTGGACGACCCGGAGGGGCGCCGGCTGCGTCGCGAGGCGCGGACCGGAGCCCGGCTGCACGACCCGCACGTGGTGACGATCTTCGACGTCGTGACGGACGGGGACGAGCACTGGCTGGTCCTGGAGTACCTGCCGTCGCATGGCCTGGACGAACTGGGCAAGCTGCCACCAGACCAGGTCGCGCGGATCGGCGTACAGATCGCGTCCGCGCTGCAGGCCGTGCACGCGGCGGGCATCATCCACCGGGACCTCAAGCCCGCCAACATCCTGGTCACTGCGGACGGTACGGCGAAACTCGCCGACTTCGGCATCTCGCGGCGGCTGTGGGCCGAGGCGACGCTGACGGACAGCTCGACGGTCGGTACGCCGAACCACCTCGCACCGGAAGTGGCCAATGGCAACGACCCGACGACCGCATCCGATGTGTTCTCGTTGGGCGCGGTGCTGTACACGGCCTTGGAGGGCCACTCGCCGTTCGGCGACGACCCGAATCCGCTGGCGGTACTGCGGCGCGCCGCACACGGTGAACTCGAGCCGCTGCGACGCGGTGGCGAGCTGACACCGCTGATCACGCGGATGCTCGCTGTCGAGCCAGGTGACCGCCCGTCGATCGCTGAGGTCGTGAACGAGCTCGGTGGTACGGCGGCCGCCCCCGTCAGCAGGCGACGCAAGCGATGGGTGATCCCGGCGGCGGCTGCGGGCGTCGCAGTGATAGCCGTACTGGGTGTGCTGATCGGTCGGGCGGTGTCGGGACCGTCTGAGCCGTCGGCCGCGCCCACGACGGCTGTTGCCGGTCCGGTGGGTGATCCGTTGACGGTGGACCCCTGTGCGTTGATCGACGAGGCGTCGCTGAGCAAGTTCGGGGACGCGACGCTGGAACCGGCGTACGGGAACTTCGACCGGTGTGACGTGGTGGTGAACGGCACCGGCGGCCAGCAGGTCGACGTACGGGCGGAATTCGACGAAGCAGACAACGAACTGCCTCAGGGTGCGGTGGAGAAGCTCACCGGCAACCTGAACAGGGTCGTCCGTGCGCGGGCCGAGGACGGCGACTGCGAGCGAGTACTCGTGCTGTCGGACGGTACGCATGTCGTGGTCGAGGCCCGGCACACCGACGGGTCCGGGATGGACGTGTGTGCGATGGCGGAAGCCGTTACGCAGAAGGCGATCGGCGTACTGAAGGCCGGACCGATCCCCCGCCGTACGCAGCCGTTGGCGGCCGCGTCGCTGGCGCATCTCGACGCCTGCACGCTGCTGGACAACCAGGCGCTCGAGCTGATCCCGGCGGTGGACGCGAAGCATCCGGACACGTCGTTCGGCGGCTGGTCGTGCGGTTGGGAGAGCACGACCAGCGATCTGTCGGTCGACGTACGGTTCGACCGGGACCAGCCGCTGGACGCGTCGGACGGGCGTCCGGTGACGATGTCCGGCCGGTCCGCGTTCGTGTCGAGCGAGGACGACGGTCCGGGGACCTGTGCGGTGCTGATCGTGTTCCGGCAGTACGCCGATACGGTCGAGCTGGTGACGGTGATCGCGAGAGGTCCTGGTACGCAGACCACACTGTGCGGACTGGCCACGAAGCTCGGTCAGTCAGTCGCGGCGAAGCTGCCGAAGGCCTGAGATGGAACGTCTCCCTCCGAACCAGACCAGCCTGGCAGGCGGCGTACCTGACGCCCAGCCGGGCACTATCTTCGTGCTGAGCGTCGCAGGCGGCGTCAGCGCCGACGCCGGACCGCACCGGACGATCCTGTTCGGACGGAACCGTCCCGAGGTGCATGTCTGCATCGGCGAGGACGATCCGCGCGTCAGCCGGAGGCACGGCTCGATCAGCTACCGCAGCAACCAGTGGTACGTCGCGGTGACCGGTCGGCTCCCCGTGCGGTTCCCACGGCAGCGGACGCTGTTCGCCGGCGAGGACCCGATACCTCTCGCGGCTGGTTACACACCGCTCTTCGTCCAGGGCTCCAGCGGTCGCGAGCACCTCCTGGAGGTGTACGTCGTGGGCGACAGCGGCACTCGCCCCGTACCGCGGCCACGTGAGTCAACGCACCCGCCGCGCCACTGGCGGCTGTCACCGGCTGAGAAGCTCGCGCTGATCGTGGTCGGCCAGCGGTACCTGCTGCACGACCTGCACCCGCTGCCGCTGTCATGGCGACAAGCTGCGGACCAGCTGGCCGAGCTGCAGCCGACGGAGAACTGGACAGCCAAGCGGGTCGAGCACCTGGTCTCGAACGTCCGCAGTCGGCTGTCGCGAGACGGCGTACCCGGTCTGACTCGTGAGGAGGTCGGCGAGCCCGTCGGGAACGCGCTGAACGACAACATGTTCCGGGAACTGCTGCTGACCACCACGCTGGTCCCGGCGGACCTCGACGTCCTGGACTGAGCTCGGGAGGGGTCCCGAGCGACCCGACTTACCGTCCCGGACATGAACAAACCGCCCCGCACCACGACCCGCGACAACTCCATCAACGTCCCCGTGTGATCGCCCGGCACGCCGGTTCGCCTGTGAACAAGCGGTTGATGGGTGCACCCACGTGTTTGCTTCGGGTTATCCAAGCGGTAACTGGGCGGCGTATTATCCGCCCGTGACGTTGCGACGCGGGGACCTGGCGACGGCCTCGCGGACGTTGGTGGATGTGCTCGAGGAGACGGCCGCGAAATACGCCGACGAGCCCGCGCTGGACGACGGCAGCGTCAGCCTGAGCTATCGCGAACTGCTGGTGCAGACGACCAAGTTCGCCGGCCGGCTGACCGCGGCGGGTATCGGCCCGGGCGACCGCGTCGGGATCCGGATCTCGTCGGGACACAACGACCTGTACGTCGCGATTCTCGGCACCCTGCAAGCGGGGGCGGCGTACGTCCCGGTCGACGCCGACGACCCGGAGGAGCGTGCCGAACTCGTCTTCGGCGAGGCAGCCGTCGCGGCCACGGTCGGCGACGAACTCGAGCTCACGCTGACCCGCCCGCAGCAGGCGCCGATGGCCGACAACGACGCGGCCAACGGCGCCTTCGACTACCCGTACTCGGCCCGCATGGACGCCACGAGTACGACGAACTCGCGCGGCGCCGGCGGCCCGGAGCCGACCGACGACGCGTGGATCATCTTCACCTCGGGCTCGACCGGCGTACCGAAAGGCGTCGCCGTCACGCACCGATCGGCGGCCGCGTTCGTCGACGCCGAGGCCCGCCTGTTCCTGCAGGACGAGCCGATCGGGCCCGACGACCGGGTCCTGGCCGGCCTGTCCGTCGCGTTCGACGCGTCCTGCGAGGAGATGTGGCTGGCCTGGCGGCACGGCGCCTGCCTCGTGCCCGCACCCCGTTCGCTGGTTCGTACCGGTATGGACCTCGGCCCGTGGTTGGTTGCCCAGGGCATCACGATCGTCTCGACCGTGCCGACGCTGGCCGCGCTCTGGCCGCCGGACGCCCTCGACCAGGTCCGGCTGCTGATCTTCGGCGGCGAGGCCTGCCCACCGGAACTGGCCGAGCGCCTCGCCATCGAGGGCCGGGAGGTCTGGAACACCTACGGGCCGACCGAGGCCACCGTCGTCGCGTGCGCCGCCCAGCTCACCGGCGAAGGCCCGGTACGGATCGGCCTCCCGCTGGACGGCTGGGACCTCGCCGTTGTAGATGCCACAGGCAACGAAGTGGCCGACGGCGAGATCGGTGAGCTGATCATCGGCGGTGTCGGCCTGGCCCGGTACCTCGACCCGGCCAAGGACGCCGAGAAGTTCGCCCCGATGCCGACGCTCGGCTGGGACCGCGCGTACCGCAGCGGCGACCTGGTGCGGTCCGACCCGTTGGGCCTGCTGTTCCAGGGCCGCGCCGACGAGCAGGTCAAACTCGGCGGCCGCCGGATCGAGCTCGGTGAGGTCGACGCCGCTCTGCAGGCGCTCCCAGGTGTCACCGGCGCCGCGGCCGCCGTACGCAACAGCGCCGCGGGCAATCAGCTCCTCGTCGGGTACGTCGTACCGGACGAGGCCATCACCTTCGACAACGCCAAGGCCACCGAGCGTCTGCGTGAAGCGCTTCCCGCCGCACTCGTGCCGCTGCTGGCGGTCGTCGACACGCTGCCGACCCGGACCTCCGGCAAGGTCGACCGCAACGCACTCCCCTGGCCGTTGCCCGGGATGGACAGCGACGGCCCGGCCGCCGAGCTGGACGGAACCGCCGGCTGGCTGGCCGAACGCTGGACGAAGATCCTCGGCGCCAAGGTCACCGGACCCGATAACGACTTCTTCCTGCACGGCGGCGGCAGCCTCGCCGCGGCCCAGCTGGTCTCCGCGCTCCGCGAGCGGTTCCCGGACGTCACGGTCGGCGACATCTACGAGTACCCGCGGCTCGGCGCGCTCGCCGAGCGGCTCGACGACTTCAAGCCCGCGGCACTCGAGCCGGTCGAGCTCCGGGAGATCCGGCCGACCCCGAAGAGCACGCAGCTCCTGCAGACCGCGCTGACACTGATCCTGCAGACCGTCGTCGGCGTCCGCTGGCTGGTCTACGTGTTCACGCTGAACAATCTCCTCGCCGCTCTGATCGAGCCGCTCCCGTGGGCGCGGACCGTGTCGTGGTGGTGGATCCTGGCCGGCTGGCTGATCCTGATCAGCCCGGCGGGCCGGATGGGTATCGCGGTCGTCGGCGCCCGCATCCTGCTGCGCGACCTGAAACCGGGCACATATCCACGCGGCGGCAGCGTCCACGTCCGGCTGTGGGCCGCGGAGAACCTCGCCGACGCGGCCGGCGCCGCCAACCTGGCGGGCGCGCCCTGGATCGCGTACTACGCCCGCGCGCTCGGCGCGAAGGTCGGTCGCGGCGTCGACCTGCACACGCTGCCGCCGGTGACCGGCATGCTGACCATGCGCCGCGGCGCCTCGATCGAGCCCGAGGTCGACCTGGCCGGCTACTGGATCGACGGCGACCGGCTGCACGTCGGATCGATCTCCGTCGGCCCCGACGCGGTCGTCGGCTCCCGCAGCACGCTGCTCCCCGGCACGGAGATCGGCCGGAGCGCCGAGATCATGGCCGGCTCGGCCGTCTCCGGCAAGGTCCCCGAGAACGAGCGCTGGTCCGGCTCGCCCGCCGCCCGGCTCGGCCGCGCGCGGCACCCGTGGCCCGACCACCGTCCCGCGCGCGCTCCGTGGTGGGTTGCGGCGTACGGCGCCCAGTCCGCGCTCATGTCCCTGATCCCGGTCGCCGGAGCCGCCGCGGCGTTCGTCGTCCTCGGGCTCGCGGTGCGCGGTACCCAGACGCTGTCTGACGCGGCGCTCCACGCGCTGGGCGCGATCCCGTTGATGACGCTGGTCGGGTTCGCCACCATCGCGATCCTCACGTTGATCGGCGTACGGCTCCTCGGCATCGGGATCAAGCCCGGTCACTACCCGGTCCGTAGCCGGATCGGATGGCAGGTCTGGGCGACCGAACGGCTCCTGGACTCCGCACGCACCCTGCTCTTCCCGCTGTACGCGAGCCTGCTGACCCCGTGGTGGCTGCGCGCCCTGGGCGCGAAGATCGGCCGCGACGTCGAGGCGTCGACGGTCCTGCTGCTGCCGAAGATGACCACCGTCGGCGAGGGTGCGTTCCTGGCCGACGACACGATGATCGCGTCGTACGAGCTCGGCGGCGGCTGGCTGCACGTGGCCGGCGCGAAGGTCGGCAAGCGCGCCTTCCTCGGCAACTCCGGGATGACCGCGCCCGGGCGGAGCGTCCCGAAGAACGGCCTGGTCGCGGTGCTGTCCGCGGCCCCGAAGAAGTCCAAGGCCGGTACGTCGTGGCTCGGATCACCGCCCGTGAAGCTCCGCCGCCAGGCCGTCTCGGGTGATCAGAGCCGCACGTTCAACCCGCCGTACAAGCTGAAGGTCGCCCGCGCGCTGGTCGAGCTGTGCCGGTTCGTCCCGATGATGTGCACGGTGCTGATCGCCCTCGGCGTGCTGTTCGCGCTGCAGGCGCTCGACCTCTGGCTCGGTCCGTGGTGGACGATGCTGCTGTCCGGCGCGGTCATCCTCGCCGCCGGCGCGGTCGCGGGCGGGATGGCGACGGTCGCCAAATGGGTCATCGTGGGCCGCACGCGAGCGGTCGAGTATCCGCTGTGGAGTTCGTTCGTCTGGCGCAACGAGGTGGTCGACAGCTTCGTCGAGCTGGTCGCCGCGCCGTGGTTCGCGAACGCCGCCGCCGGTACGCCGGTCCTCACGCTCTGGCTGCGGTCACTCGGAGCGAAGATCGGCAAAGGCGTCTGGTGCGAGACGTACTGGTTGCCGGAGGCAGATCTGGTCACCCTGGGCGACGGTGCCACGGTGAATCGCGGTTGTGTGCTGCAAACGCACCTATTTCATGATCGAGTTCTCTCCATGAACACAGTCACCTTCGGGGCCGGGGCAACTCTCGGCCCGCACGGCATCGTCCTCCCGGCGGCCGCGGTAGGAGCAGGAGCTACCATCGGGCCGGTGTCTCTCGTGATGCGTGGTGAAGGTGTGCCTGCGGGTACGCGGTGGGCGGGGAACCCGATCGGTCCATGGCAGGGCTGATGGTTGACCCGTATGTGCCCAGCCACGGAAGCATCGACTACAAGGTCGAGTCGTACGAGCTCGACCTGGACTACCGGGTCAGCAGCAACCGGCTGACCGGCAAGGCGACGATCACGGCGTTCGCCACCCAGGCGCTATCCCGCTTCAGCCTCGACCTGTCCGGACTCCGGGTGTCGAAGGTGACGGTGAACGGCCGCCGCCCGCAGCGGTACGTCCATCGGAGCGGCAAACTGCACGTCACGCCGTCGACGACGATCCCGGACGGCGCCGAGTTCACGGTCGACGTCCAGTACAACGGGAATCCGAAACCCGAGGACAGCCCGTGGGGCGAGCTCGGCTGGGAAGAGCTCACCGAGGGCGTGATCGTCGCCAGCCAGCCGAGTGGTGCGGCCACCTGGTTCCCGTGCAACGACCACCCCGGCGACAAGGCGCACTACCGGATCTCGATCACCACGGACTCGCCGTACCAGGTCGTCGCGAACGGACGGCTGGTGTCGCGCCGCGTGAAGGCGAGCCGTACGACGTGGGTGTTCGACCAGGCTGCGCCGATGGCGACGTACCTCGCGACCGTGCAGATCGGGCGGTACGACGAGGTGAACCTGGCGGCCTCGCCCGTGACGATCCGCGGCGTGCTGCCGGCCGGGCGGAGCCGCGAGTTCCGGCACGACTTCGGGCGCCAGCAGGACATGATGAAACTGTTCTGCCGGCAGTTCGGGCCGTACCCGTTCGGCGGGTACACGGTCGTGGTGACCGACGACCCGCTGGAGATCCCGCTCGAGGCGCAGGGCATCTCGGTGTTCGGCAGCAACCACGTCGACGGCCGGAACGGGTCGGAGCGGCTGGTCGCGCACGAACTGGCGCACCAGTGGTTCGGGAACAGCCTGACCCCGGCGAACTGGCAGCACATCTGGCTGAACGAGGGCTTCGCCTGCTACGCCGAGTGGCTGTGGTCGGAGGAGTCACGCGGACTCACCGCCGACCAGCAGGCGGCCAAGGCGCACACCCGGTTGAAGGGCCTGACACAGGACCTGATGCTGTCGGACCCCGGCCCGGACCTGATGTTCGACGACCGCCTCTACAAGCGCGGCGCGATCACCTTGCACGTACTGCGCAAGCACCTCGGCGACGACGCGTTCTTCGAACTCCTCCGTACCTGGACCAAAACGCACCGGCACGGCTCCGTCACCACGGCCGAGTTCATCGCCCTGGCCACCACCTTCAGCCCGGACGAGGAGGTACTACGCCACCTGTTCGCCGCTTGGCTGGACTCCTACGAGCTTCCGCCCCTGCCGCGGAAACGCTAGGAGCTTCGCGCCACCTCGGCGGCGGCTTTGACGAAGCGTTCGGTGAGCGGGGTTCTGGTGGCCCAGGCGGTGCCGGTCCACCAGGTGGCCGCGCGGCCGGGGAGCGGGACCAGGCGGACCTCGGGCGGCGCGATCCGTTCGGCGGTCTGCGGTACGACGGCCGGCCCGGCACCGGCTGCGGTCAGGGCGAGCACGGTCTGCAGGTCCCCGGCCTCCTGGAGTATTTGCGGGTGGCAACCAAGTTCGGCGTACAGCATGTTGATCTGGGCGGTCAGCCCCGGCCCGCGGTCGGGGGTCAGGCGGACCAGCGGCCGCGCGTCGATCCAGCCGACCAAATCACGCGGCAACTGCTGATCGGCCGGTACGGCGAGGGTGAGGCGGTCCCGTCGTAACCGAAGGTGTTCGAGGCCGGCCGGCACCGGTAACCGGACGAACCCGATCTGCAGGCTCCCGGCCAGCAGGCGCTCGCACTGCTCCGCCGACGACATGTCCTCGAGCGAGATCGTCACTCCCGGCCACCGGCTCCGGAACAGCGCCACCGCCAGCGGCGCCAGCTCGATCCCCGACAACCCGAACCCGATCGCCAGCGAACCCTCGGTCCCGGACGCCACCTGAACGGCGCGTCGCTCGAAGGCCTCGGAACGCTCCAGCAACTCCAGAGCGTCAGGAAGCAACAGTTCCCCGGCCGGGGTCAGCCGCGCGCCGTGCCTGCCGCGGGTGAACAGCACCGAGCCGACCCGGCGCTCCAGCACCTGGATCTGCTTGGTCAACGCGGGCTGACTGGTCGACAGCTCCGCGGCCGCGGCCCCGAAGTTCCGCAGCCTGGCCACCGTGACGAACGCCCGCAGCAAACGGAGATCCATAACCCCAGGATATGGAATCTCCCCGAAGCGCTATTGGACGTCATAGGTTCCGCGGCGTTTCGATGGTCGTATGACGTCCTTTCGCGCCGCTGTGGTGCAGTTCGAGCCGACCCCTGACCAGCCCTCGACCAACCTCGCCACCGTCGAGCGACTCGCTCGCGCGGCGGTTGCCGACGGCGCCCGGCTCGTCGTACTCCCGGAAATGTGTCTGCTCGGCTACTGGCATCTCCGGCGGCACACCGCCGTGCGGTTGCACGAGCTCGCCCAGCCGGCCGACGGACCGCTGGTCAGCCGGGTCGTTGCTCTGGCCAAGGAACTGGACGCCGGGATCGGAGTCGGGTTCCTCGAGGATGCTGACGGCACGCTGTTCAATGCGTACGCCGTCTGCCTGCCGGACGGGACCGTTCACGTGCACCGGAAGCTGCACGCGTTCGAGCACGAGGAGATCGCTAGCGGATCGTCGTACACGGTGTTCGAGACGCCGTGGGGATTCCGGGCCGGGGTGCTGATCTGCTGGGACAACAACCTGGTCGAGAACGTCCGGATCACGGCGTTGCTCGGTGCAACGGTCCTGATCGCGCCGCACCAGACCGGCGGGACGAGCTCGCGCAGCCCGCACGGGATGAAGCCGATCCCGCTCGAGGTGTGGACCAGCGGGGACCGCGCGGCGATCGAGGAGGCCTTCAACGGGCCTAGTGGGCGGGGATGGCTGATGCGGTGGTTGCCGGCGCGGGCGCACGACAACGGGATGTTCGTACTGTTCAGCAACGGCGTCGGCCGGGACGACAACGAGCTCCGCACCGGGAACGCGATGATCCTCGACCCGTACGGGCGGATCGTCGCGGAGACTCCGGTCCCCGCCGAGGCCGTGGTGGCCGGCGACCTCGACCTGGATCTGGTGCCCCTGGCAACCGGCCGCCGCTGGCTCCGAGGCCGCCGCCCCGAGCTCTACACCCTCCTCACCCAACCCATGGGCAACGAACTGAACCCCCGCGCCGCGCGGTTCTCTCCTGATCCTGTTCAGTAGATCAGGGCGGTGGCGATGGCGGTGATGCCTTCGCCGCGGCCGGGGAAGCCGAGGCCGTCGGTTGTTGCCGCGCTCACCGAAACCTCGGCGTCGCACGCGGCGGAGAGGACCTTCTCCGCCTCCTCGCGGCGGGTGCCGATCCGTGGGCGGTTGCAGACGATCTGCACCGCGACGTTGCCGATCTCGAACCCGGCGGCCCGAACCCGGCGCGCGGCCTCCGCCACCAGCACGACCCCGGCGGCACCGGCCCATTCGGGCTCGGCGGTGCCGAAGTTCGATCCCAGGTCACCCAGCTTCGCGGCGGTGAGCAACGCCGTACAGATGGCGTGGGCAGCCGCGTCGCCATCGGAATGACCTGACAGCCCAGCGGGCTCCTCCGGCCAATGCAGGCCGGCCAGCCACATCGGGCGGCCTTCCTCCAGCGGATGTACGTCGATGCCGTTGCCGACCCGTGGAACCTTCACGAGATCCTCCGCTCCGCCAGCAGCGCCTCGGCGAGCAGCAGGTCCTGCGGCCGGGTCACCTTGAACGCGTCCGGCGAGCCCTCGACCGTCCGCACCGTGACCCCGATCCGCTCACACATCATCGCGTCGTCGGTCACGCCCGCGTCGGCACCGGCCGCATGCGCGCGACGCAGTACGTCAGGAGCGAACCCTTGCGGCGTCTGTACGGCGACCAGCGTCGACCGATCGGGCGTGTCGACAACCTCACCGGTCGGCCCGACCCGCTTGATCGTGTCCGTCACCGGCACCACCGGTACGACGGCCTCGGCGCCGGCTCGCACCGCCGCGACCACGCGCTCGATCGCATCGGCCGGGACGAACGCCCGCGCCGCGTCGTGGACCAGGATGCAGTCGATCCCGTCGACCGGCACCACGTCCAACGCCGCCCGCACCGAGGCGGGCCGCTCCGCACCTCCGGCCACCACGAGCAGCTGCGAGTCCCCGACGTACGGCGTGAGCTCCTTGCCGACCGTCTCCTCGGAGCCGGGCGGCACCGCGACCACGAAACAAATGAGGTCGGCGGCGGTCGCTGCCTTCAGCCCACGCACCGCGTGGACCAGCAGCGAGTCGCCACCGACCTCTCGAAATGCCTTCGGGGTCTCACCACCGAGTCGCAGCCCTAGCCCGGCCGCGGGAATCACGACCGCGCTACTCATGCACAGCTACTTCAGGAAGCGAGGACCTCGTCGAGGATGGCTTCCGCCTTGTCCTCGTTGGTGTGCTCGGCCAGGGCCAGCTCGGAGACCAGAATCTGGCGAGCCTTCGCCAGCATCCGCTTCTCACCGGCGGACAGACCGCGGTCACGCTCACGGCGCCACAGGTCGCGGACGACCTCTGCCACCTTCAGCACGTCACCGGAGTGCAGTTTCTCCAGGTTCGCCTTGTAGCGTCGCGACCAGTTGGTCGGCTCCTCCGTGTGCGGTGCACGCAGCACGTCGAAGACGCGCTCCAGGCCAGCCTGATCCACGACGTCACGCACGCCGACGAGATCGAGGTTGCACGCGGGGACCCGGACGACCAGGTCGTTCTGAGCGACGATCCTCAAGACCAGATAGGTCTTGTCCTCACCTTTGATCTGACGGGTCTCGATGTCCTCGATGACGGCCGCTCCGTGATTGGGGTAAACAACCGTCTCGCCGACTGTGAAAGTCATATGTCACGTGCCCCTTTCCGAGATCTATCCTACCACGCGGTCGGTGGTCCGGTTGGGGCGTTTGCGCTGGTCAGGGCCCATTTCCCGCCTTGACAAACGCTCAATCGCATGCCTCGTGCGCGCGCGCACCGTTGCTCTGGACATCGCTCCGGCACCCCGCCGGCGGCATCCCGGCGTCCGCCTCGCCGGACCCGAGGGCTACGCTGTGGGGCGCCGGAGGCCGCTGCCTGACGGTGTCCACAGTCGGCCAGCCGTTGCCGCACACCGGTGCCGCGACAGGTCGAAAAGCTTGCACGAGAGGGATTCCAGTGCCGATCACGTTGTCCTCGCGGTTCGCCCGGCGTACCGCGCTGGCGGGTGCCGCCGCCACTCTCAGTATCGCGCTGGCGGCGTGCAGCGCGAGCTTCTCCGCGCCGACCCTGCAGCCGTACCAGGCCGCCGAGGGCACCAACATCGAGTCCGGCCAGCTCAAGGTCCGCAACATGCTGGTGCTGGCCGATGCCGACGGCAAGGGTGAACTGCACAGCGTGATCGTCAACGACGGCGACGCCCCGGAGACCCTGGTCAGCATCGCGCAGGCCGCGCCCGGGACGGCGGACGGCCAGGCCGGCGGCGACCAGCCGGGCGAGGTCAAGTTCACCGGGCTGACCGAGCCGCTGGAGCTGGAGCCGCACACCGCGGTCGTGCTGCCGGGCACCGGCACCGAGGCCCCAGCCGCCGAGACCACCCCGAGCACCACACCGACGGCAGCCCCGACCGAGACCCCGACGGCCCCGACCCCGGGCGCCGAGGAGGCCGGTCCGGCGATCATCGTGACCGGCGCGAAGCCCGGCCAGATGGTCAACGTGACCATCACCTTCGGCACCGCGGCGCCGGTCTCCGCCTACGTCCCGGTCCTCACCGAGGACCACTACACGCCGTCCCCGGCGGCAGGCGAGTAATCCTCTGAACGACAGAACGGGCCGCCCCGGCGCGGGACGGCCCGTTCTGCTTGGTACGGCGAGCCAGTGGCCGCGGCTCGCCGTACCAGCTCTTAGTTCTTGCTCGCCGAGGCTGCCTTCGAGAGGCCCGGGAGCACCTTGTCGAGGACCCACGGCAGGCTCAGCACGCTCACCGCGCTCATGCCGGAGATCACCTGCTGGTCCTGCAGCGCGTACGCGCCGCCGCTCTTGACCGCCTTCAGCGACGAGTAGACCGGGTCGGCCAGGAACTTCTGCGTCCCGATCCCGTCGACGTACGCGATCAGCACATCGGCGTCGACGTCCGCGACCTTCTCCTTGCTGATCGTCAGCGAGAACTCCTTCTTGGTGTTGGTCTTCTCCAGCGCCTCCACCCCCGGCGCGTTCTTGAAGCCCATCTCGTTCAGGATCTGCACCCGCGGGTCACCCGGCATGTAGATGTAGTTCTCGGCGCCGAACGAGCCGACCGTGATGGTCTTGTCCTTGAACTCCGGGTGCTCGGCCGCGACCTGCTTGATCTTGTCCTGGATCCCCGTGATCAGCTTCTCCGCGTCGGCCTTCTTGCCGAGCGCCTCGCCGACCAGCAGGGTCTGGTCCTGCCAGGTGGTCTGCCACGGCGCCCCCGGGTACGCGACGGTCGGCGCGATCCCGCTCAGGGTCTTGTACGTCGCCTCGTCGAAGCCCTCGTACGGAGCCAGGATGACGTCCGGCTTCAGCGCCGCGATCTTCTCGAACGGGTACTTGTCGCCGGTGTCCAGCAACGTCGTCTTCGACTTGTCGAACTTGCCGGCGTCCCACGCGGTGGTGCCGTCGGCGGTCGGCCCGTAGGTGACCTTCGGCATCCCGACCGGGGTCTCGCCGAGCGCGTAGACCACGTCCTGGGCGTTCCAGCCGAGCGTGACGATCCGCTCCGGCTTCTTGGTGATCGTGGTGTCGCCGAACGTGTTCTTCAGCGTGACCGGGAACCCGGACGACGCCGTACCGGCCGAACTCTCGGCCTGCTTGTCGCCGTCACTGCCGCAGGCGGCCAGCGTGGTCGTGGCGAGCAGTACGGCGGTAACCGCACCGACGACCCGCGTACGGGACCAGGACATGGTGAACTCTCCTTAGACCAATTGCCTCAACTAAGGAGAGCCTAAGCTAACCCCACAGGCCGTCGCGACCCGTGGGGGTGTGACTCAGGACTCGAACTTGTAGCCCAGACCACGCACCGTGACCAGATGGGCGGGGTTCGACGGGTCCTTCTCGAGCTTGGACCGCAGCCGCTTCACGTGCACGTCCAGGGTCTTGGTATCGCCCACGTAGTCGGCGCCCCAGATCCGGTCGATCAGCTGACCGCGGGTGAGCACCCGGCCGGTGTTCCGCAGCAGCATCTCGAGCAGCTCGAACTCCTTCAGCGGCAGCCGGATCTCGGTCCCGGACACCGTCACCACGTGCCGCTCGACGTCCATCCGGACCGGGCCGGCCTCGAGGGTGTCCGGAAGCAGCTCGACGTCCTGACCGCGACGCAGTACGGCGCGGACCCGGGCCAGCAGCTCCCGCGGGCTGTACGGCTTGGTCACGTAGTCGTCCGCGCCGAGCTCGAGCCCGACGACCTTGTCGACCTCGGTGTCCTTGGCGCTCACGATGATCACCGGGACGTTGCCCCGGCTGCGGAGCGCCCGGCAGACCTCCGTGCCGGACAGACCCGGCAGCATCAGGTCGAGCAGGACGATGTCCGCACCGGCGCGGTCGTACTCGTCCAGCGCGTCCGGCCCGGTCTCCGCGACGGCGACCTCGAACCCTTCCTTGCGCAGCACGTACGACAGCGCGTCGCTGTAGCTCTCTTCGTCTTCGACGACCAGCACTCGGGTCACGAAGCTGTCTCCTTTGCGATCTGACCTGACGGGGTAGGCGTCAGGTTTACGGCCGCCTCCTCCTGGCTGGCGGAGTCGGTCTGGCCCGGTGCGGGTTCGAGCCGCAACGGGAGTCTCACGGTGAAGGTGGAACCTTGGCCCTCGACGCTCCAGACCCGCACGTCGCCGCCGTGGATCGAGGCGATGTGCTTGACGATCGAGAGGCCGAGACCGGTGCCGCCGGTCTCCCGGCTGCGGGCCCGGTCGACCCGGTAGAAGCGCTCGAAGACGCGCTCCAGGTCGCTGCTCGGGATACCCACGCCCTGGTCGGACACGGTGACCTCGACCAGGTCCCCGATCGGGTGCGCGGCGACCGCGACCCGGGTGCCGTCCGGGCTGTAGTTGATGGCGTTCTCGACCAGGTTGCCGATCGCCATCGCCAACTGGTCCTCGCTGCCCAGCACCTCGAGCTCGGGCTCGGTCTTCACCACGATCTTGATGTCCCGGTCCTCGGCGTCGATCCGGCAGCGGTCCACCGCGGTCTCGATGACCCCGTTGATGTCGACCGGGCCGGGATTCTCCAGCGGGTCGTCGCCCTGCAGCCGGGACAGCTCGATGATCTCCTTGACCAGCTGGCTGAGGCGGGACGCCTCGATCCGCATCCGGTCCGAGAACCGCTGCACCGCCTCGGGGTCGTCGGAGGCCTCCGAGACCGCGTCGGCCAGCAGGATCAGCGCGCCGACCGGGGTCTTCAGCTCGTGGCTGATGTTGACGGTGAAGTCCCGCCGGATCGCGTCCAGGCGGCGCTCCCGGGTGCGGTCCTCGACCAGCACCAACACGAGTTGGCTGCCCAGCGGGGCCACCCGGGCACTGACGTACTGCGTGGCGCCCAGCCGGCCCCGGACAATCTCCAGGTCCTGCTGGCGGATCTCGCCGTCGCGGCGGACCTGGCGGACCATGGTCAGGATGTCGTCGACCACGAGCCGCTCACCGCGGACGATGCCGAGCACGTGCGCCGGGGCGCTGGCCTGGAGCACCTGGTCCTCGGGTCCCATCACGACCGCCGAGGAACGCAGTACGGAAAGAACCGTGGCGACGCCGCTCGGGACGATCGGGTCGGGGCTCTCCGGGATCTTGCGCTGGGCCCGCTCGGAAAGCATCATCGCACCGAGCGAAAGCAGGGCCAGGGCCGCGCCGATGACGCCGCCCAGCACCGCAGCCAGCGTGGGGTCCACGGCAACGATGCTACGCGGGCAACCAGCAGGGAAAGACCGAATGATCACCGGATGACCGGGACACGACCTAACTGTTCATCGGTCGTTCACCACTCGTCGCCGTCCGGCAACCTCGACGGCATACGGTCACCGGTGGGCGGGTACCGGGGTGGTGCCGCGCCGCGGCACCGGACACCACAGATCGGATTCGAACACCATGCGTGACACGTACCACGAGCAGCTCGACGACATCCTCGCCGAGCTGGAGCGGATGACGCGGACGGTGTCCACCGCCGTACGCCGGTCGACGTCGGCCCTGCTGGAGGCGGACATCCGCAAGGCCGAAGAGGTCATCGCGGCCGACATCCAGCTCGACGCCGCCGGTGAGGGTGTCGAGGAGAAGGTCTTCGAGCTGATGGCGCGGCAGTCGCCGGTCGCCAACGAGCTGCGGATGCTGGTCGCCGCGCTGCGGATGGTCGCCGACCTGGAGCGGATGGGCGACCTGGCCGCGCACGTGTCGAAGATCGCCCGGATGCGGTACCCGGCACCCGCGATCCCGGCCGAACTGCACGACGTCATCGAGTCGATGGGATCCGTGGCCGGCAAGATGGTCGACGCCGCCGGCGACGTGATCGCGTCCCGCGACGTCGAGGCCGCGGGCCGGCTCGAGGCCAGCGACGACGAGATGGACAAGCTGCGCTCCAACCAGTTCCGCCTGATGATGGACGAGGACTGGCCGCACGGCGTCGAGGTCGCCGTCGACATGGCCCTCCTCAGCCGCTACTACGAGCGCATCTCCGACCACGCGGTCGCCATGGCCCGCCGCGTCGTCTACCTCGTCACCGGCGAACTCCCGGTCGCCATCGGCGGCACCGCCGCCGGCTCCGGCGCCGGCGCCTCCACCCCCAACCCCAACGGCAACTGAGTCCTTCGTAGCCCTCGGCAACCATCTGGTTGCCGAGGGCTATTTTTTTGTTCAGCCGTTGAAGAGCTTCCAGCTACCCTCGGAGATCACCTCGACGGCGCCGTCGACCACGGAGATAGCCGTGTCGTCGTCGATCGCGTACGTCGGCACCGGGATCCCTGCCGCCCACTTCTCGATGTTGGCCTCGGCGGTGTCCGGCATGTTCGCGTCGTTGAGGTGCGGGTACAGCGTGAAGTCCACGAGCCCGAGGGCCCGCTCGGCGCCCTCTCCCATGTCGCTGCCCTCGGGCACGAACTCCTGGTCGAACTCGGCGTCACAGTTGTACGGCGTCACGGCGATGCTGCCGGCGCTCACGCCCACGTAGACGGTCCGGTCGAGCGTCGGCAGCACGTCAGCCAGACCCGACTCCCGCATCCAGTGCGTCAGGTACAGCACGTCACCACCCCAGACGAGCAGCGCGTCAACCTCCTGCACCGCGGGCAGCCAGCTCTTCTTCTGGATGGTCGGCAGCGCGGTGAGCTCCAGTACGCCGAGGGACTTCCAGCCGAGCTCACACAACGGGCTCGCCGCACGTCCGGTGATCGCCTTCCACGCCGACCCGGCACCGCCCGGGAACGGGTAGATCCCGGTCGGAACGAACAGGGCGGTCGACTCGCCGATCGGCTTGCCCAGCAGCCCCACCAGAGCGTCCGAGATGCTCCGGTTGCTGATGCCCGCCGACGTGAGAAGAAACTTCATCTGGAGATCATCCCCCACCCCAAGCGCACCTGTGAACGCCTGATCCAGTGGCCGCAGGTGTCCTACCGTTCCGGTAGCTTCCTGCGCGTGGACGAATCCGTGACCGCCCAGCTGATCAACGTCGACGTGTCAGGCATGAGCGGACCTGAGCTGCTCGCGCACCTGGACGCGGTGGAACAGCACATGAGAAAGCTCCGCAGAACCGAACTAGCCCTCCTGGAGGGCAGCCCCGAGATCGTCGCCCAACGCCCCGAACTCCAGGCGCACCTAGCCCACCTCCGCACCCTGAACCTCGAAGACCCACCGTCACCGGCCTAACAGCCACGCAACGAACGTCCACCGAGGAAACCGTGGGGTTGAACAGCAAATAACCTGTTCAACCCCACCGCAACGCCGGCTCCCGCACCGGGAAGGGCTTAGCGGCCCTGGTTTTTGACGGCTTCTATGGCGTCCTTCGCGGCCTGGGGGTCCAGGTATTCGCCGCCGGGGGTTACCGGCTTGAAGTCGTCGTCGAGTTCGTAATAGAGCGGGATGCCGGTGGGGATGTTGAGGCCGACGATGGTCTGTTCGTCGAGGTTGTCGAGGTGTTTCACCAGGGCGCGGAGTGAGTTGCCGTGGGCGGTCACCAGGACGGTCTTGCCGGCGCGCAGGTCCGGCACGATCGCGTCGTACCAGTACGGGAGCATCCGCTCGACGACGTCCTTCAGACACTCGGTCGCGGGCAGCAGCTCCGGCGGCAGGGCGGCGTACCGCGGGTCGCCGGCCTGGTCGTACTCCGAGCCGCGCTCGATCGCCGGCGGCGGGGTGTCGTACGAGCGGCGGAACAGCATGAACTGCTCCTCGCCGAGCTCCTCCAGGGTCTGCTTCTTGTCCTTGCCCTGCAGGCCGCCGTAGTGCCGCTCGTTCAGCCGCCAGGAGCGCCGTACGTCGATCCACTGGCGTCCGGCTTCCTCGAGCGCGATGTTCGCGGTCCGGATCGCGCGGCGCAGCACCGAGGTGTGCAGTACGTCGGGGAGCAGCTCCCGCTCGAGCAGCAGCTGCCCGCCACGATGCGCCTCCTCGACGCCCTGGGCGTTCAGGTCGACGTCGACCCAGCCGGTGAAGAGGTTCTTGGCGTTCCAGTCGCTGTGGCCGTGGCGGAGCAGGATCAGGCGATAGGTCATACCCGCATGCTATCGAGGCTCCAGCCAGCCTTTGAACGCGTCCAGGTTTCGAGTGGATTCGCCGCGCAACACTCGCCATTCGTACTCGCGCCGGATCGACGACGCGAACCCGAGTTCGAGGATCGTGTTGAACGACGAGTCGGCGTACTCCAGCACCGCCCCGAGCAACCGGTCGACCTCACCAGGGGTGATCGCGTGCAGCGGGACCCGCCCGTCCAGGTGGATGTCACCCAGGTGGTCGACGGCGAACGCGACGCCGTACATCTTCAGGTTCCGCTCCAGCAACCACCGGTACACGGCCGCGTGGTTCTCGTCCGGGTGCCGCGCGACGAACGCGTGCACCTGGACCGCTTGCGCGCCGACCGTCAGCGACACCGTGGTCTTCAGCTTCCGCTCCCCCGGCAAGTCCGCGCTGAAGACACCCGGTTCACTCTCGGTGAACTCGAGCTCGTTCTCGGTCAGCACCTGGCGGATCACGTCCGCCGCAGAAACTCTCACCCGGCTACCTCCGCGGCGATTTCCGTCGCCATCGTCTCCGCGGCGGTCCGGTACGCCGCCAGCGTTTTCCGTGCGGTCAGCTCCCAGCCGAATCCCCGGGCGTGCTCGACCGCCGCGTGGCTCATGCTCTCGCGGACGGCCGGATCCGTCGCGATCCGCGCCAGCGCGTCGGCGAAGTCGTCCACGGCGTGCCCGCGGACCAGGAACCCGGTCCGCCCGTCCAGCACCGCCGTACTCAGGCCGCCGACGGCCGCCGCGACCACCGGCGTACCGCACGCCTGCGCCTCGAGCGCGACCAGCCCGAAGGACTCCGAGTACGACGGAACACACACGACGGACGCCGCGCGGTACCAGTCGGCCAGCCGCGCCCGCTCCATCGGCTTCACAAATCTCGTCACATCGGAGATCCCGAGCGCCCGCGCCAGCTCGGCGTGCGACTCCGGGTGCTCCATCCCGTTGCCCGACGGCCCGCCGATGATCGCGACCACCAGCCGCGACCGCAGCGACGGGTCCCGCTCGAGCATCCGCGCCGCCGCCCGGATCAGCAGATCGGGCGCCTTCAGCGGCTGGATCCGGCCGACGAACGCCAGTACGACGGCATCGGGCGGCAACCCCACCACCTGTCGCGCGGCCTCCCGCGAGCCCGGGCTGAACAGCTCCAGATCCACACCAGGATTGACCACGCCGACCTTCGCCGGCTGGGCGCCGTACAGGTCGATCAGTTCGCGGGCCTCGTCATCGGTGTTGGCCAGCAAGCGATCCGCAGCCTCGACGACCTGCTCCTCACCGATCAGCCGCGCGGGCGGCTCGGGTACGTCGTCGTCCGCGAGGCTGGCGTTCTTCACCTTGGCCATCGTGTGCATGGTGTGGACCAGTGGGACCGCCCAACGATCGCGGGCGAGCAGGCCGACCTGTCCGGACAACCAGTAGTGCGAGTGGATCACGTCGTACCAGCCGGGCTCGTGGATCGCCTCGGCGCGCAGGACGGCGCGGGCGAACGTGCACAACTGGGCCGGGAGCTCGTTCTTCGTCAGGCCCTCGTACGGGCCGGCGGCGACGTTGCGGACCATCACGCCGGGCATCAGCTCGACCCGGGCCGGCAGCACCGACGCGGTCGCCCGGGTGAAGACGTCGACTTCGATCCCCAGGCCGGCCAGCTGCTTGGACAGCTCCACGACGTACACGTTCATCCCGCCGGCGTCCCCGGTCCCCGGCTGGTCGAGCGGTGACGTGTGCAGGCTGATCATCGCGACCCGCCGGAGGGGAGATTCGATCACCCGGTCAGGGTAACTCCGGGGCCTCGGCCGGGAATCGGGACTTCTCCCTATCCGCGGCCAGGCGTGACGTCCTGCCCGGCGAGGTAGACGGCGGTCGGGGTGGTCAGCGTGGTGATATCGCGGGTCGGATCGCCCGGTACGACGAGGAGGTCCGCATCCGCACCGGGACGGATGCGGCCCTTGTCGACGCGGAGCGCGTCCGCGGCCGACGAAGTGCCCGCGACGAGCGCTGCTGTGGCCGGGATCCCCGCCTCCACATACTCGGCGAGGGTGGCGGGCAGCAGCCCGTGCGGCTTCGCGGGGCCGATTCCGCCGTCCGACCCGGCGACGATCCGGACGCCGCCGTCGTACAGCCGACGTACCGCTTGCTGGAGCGCGGCCTCGCTGATGCCGGCCTTGGCGACCAACTCGAGGATCTGCGGTGGGACGACGATCGAACGGTCCGAGCCGAGCGTTCCGCACACCGCGATTCCGGCGAGCCCGGCCAGCAGCTCGTCGTCGATGGCGACACCGTCGGGAGTGAGGCAGGTGCAGTGCTCGATCCCGTCGACCCCGGCCTCGATCGCCTGCCGTACGGCGGAGAGCGCGTGGGCGTGGGCAGTGATCGGGAGACCGTGCGCGTGGGCCTCGTCGACCGCGGCAGTGAGTTCCTCGATGGTGAACTGCGGGCTCATCGTGTCAGTGCCGGGCGTCAGGACGCCGCCACTCGTCATGATCTTGATGATGTCCGCGCCGTTCTCGGCTCGGGCACGCACGGCGGACCGGATCTCGTCGACGCCGGTGACCTCACCACCGAGTGACCAGCAGTGGCCGCCCGTGCTTGTGAGCGGCGTACCGGATGCGACGACCGTCGGCAGGCCGTCCGGTGCCTGCTTGCGCCAACGCAGGACGGCGTCGAACGGGTCACCGAGGTCACGGACCGTCGTGACGCCGGCCGCGAGGTGCAGTCGCAGCGACTGTTCGACGGTCACTGCGAGGGCGCGCCCGGTCGCGGCGAGGCCGGCGGTCTCAGCGGCGATGCGCAGAGTGCCGAGGCGGTCCAGTGCGCCCGGTCCGGCGTCGGCGGTGAGGTGGACGTGCGCGTCGATCAGGCCCGGGAGGATCGTCGTACCGGGCAACTCACGCACCGGCACCTCCGGCGGAACCTCGCGAGTGGTAGCGACGACCTTGCCGTCGTCGAGCAGTACGACGTTCTCGTCGAGGAGCCGTTCGCCGTCGAAGATCCGGTCCGCCCGCAGCGCGATCATGGATCGCAGTCTCTCTCAGGGTGGGTCTACCACCACCCCGGTTGGCAGACTCGCACCACTGCTTCACGGGCTCTGCGCCGAAAGCATTGAGGACATGCGTACAGTCCTCGAAGAAGTCAGGTCCTGGCATCGGCCGCTGATGGTGATGGTGCTCGTGATGGCCGGTCTCGTCCTGACCGCCGGCATCGGGCTCGCGGTCGACGGCCGGGAGATCCTCAACGAGTCCGTGTGGCTCAAGCCGTTCAAGTTCGGCCTGTCGTTCGTCCTGTACGGCGCGACGCTCGCGTGGCTGCTTTCCAAGCTGCGTAAGGCGAAACGCTTCGGCTGGTGGACCGGGACCGTGTTCGCGATCACCGGGATCGTCGACGTCGGGTTCATCGCCGTACAGGCCGCGCGCGGGACGTTCAGCCACTTCAACGCCAACACCGACACGTTCAACCAGGTCGGGCAGCAGGTGTTCATGTCCGGCGTACTCGGGCTGTTCGGGGCGAGTCTGGTGATCGCGGTCATGCTGCTGTTCCAGCGCGTCGGCGACGCACCGCTGAACCGGGCGATCCGGGTCGGGCTCGGGCTGGCCGTCGCGGGGATGGCGCTTGCGTTCTACCTGGTCGGTTCGAACGGCGCGCGGCAAGAGGTCACGGACGCGTACGGTCATCCGGTCACGTTGGGCGGCAGCCACGGCATCGGTGTCGAGGCGGGCGGTCCGGGGATGCCGTTGACCAACTGGAGCACCGTCGGCGGCGACCTGCGGATCCCGCACTTCGTCGGACTGCACGCGATCCACTTCCTGCTGCTGACGGTCCTCGCGCTGAGCCTCCTCGCCGCGCGCGTCGAGTGGCTGCGGCCGGAGCGCGTCCGCCACCGCCTGGTCGGCGTCGCGGCCTTCGGGTACACGGGCGTGATGATCACGGTGACCGTCCAGGCGTTCCGTGGGCAGGCGCTGATCCATCCCGACGTACAGACGCTTGGTCTGCTGGGCGGGTTCCTGGCGGTGAGCCTGGCTGCGCTCTTCGGGGTGGTCGCGGCCGCTCGGCGGGCGGACGTGAGACGGCCGGCCGAGCGCGCCGAGGGCTTTGAGAAACTTGGGGTATGACTTCGAGCGATCGTCCTCTGGCCGTGGTGACGGGTGCTAGCAGTGGGATCGGGGCCGCGTCGGCGCGGTACCTCGCCCGTGAGGGGTTCGAGGTGATCTGCGCCGCGCGGCGGCTGGACCGGATCGAGGCGCTGGCCAAGGAGATCGACGGCCGCGCGGTGCAGTGCGACGTCACGTCCGCCGAGGACGTCGCCGCACTGACCGCGGCGGTCGGGGACGAACTGCAGGTGCTGGTGAACAACGCCGGCGGGGCGTTCGGTCTGGAGCCGGTGGCCGACGCCGACCTGGACGCCTGGCGGCGGATGTACGAGGTGAACGTGATCGCGGTCGCCGCGGTCACCAAGTCGTTGCTTCCGGCACTGATCGCCGGGCGCGGCACGATCATCGTGATGGGGTCGACGGCCGGCCAGGTCGCGTACGAGGGCGGCGGCGGGTACGTCGCCGCGAAGCACGGCGCGAAGGCCGTCGTCGACACGCTCCGCCTGGAGCTGTACGACCAGCCGGTCCGGGTCAGCGAGATCGCCCCGGGCATGGTCCAGAGCGAAGGCTTCGCCCTGACCCGCTTCAACGGCGACCAGTCCAAGGCCGACGCCGTGTACGCCGGTGTCCGCGAACCCCTCACGTCCGAGGACGTCGCCGACATCGTCGCCTGGATCGCCACCCGCCCGGCGCACGTCAACATCGACCGCATCACGGTCCGCCCCCGCGCCCAGGCCGCCCAGCACAAGGTCCACCGGGAGTCCTGATCCAGTAGGCCGGCCCGCGAGTGAGGCGGCTCACGGGGTTGGTGCTTGCAATTGCAAGCAGCTTGCTAGCACACTGGGGGTATGGCCAAGTTGAGTGATCGGGCAGCTGGGGCGGTGGGCTCCGTCGGGGAGTACCTCGCCGAGCAGCGGCGGCACGCGCAGCTGTCGTTGCGGCAGTTGTCCGACCTGGCCGGAGTGTCGAACCCGTACCTCAGCCAGATCGAGCGCGGTCTACGGAAGCCGTCGGCCGACGTACTGCAGCAGCTCGCGAAGGCGCTGCGGATCTCCGCGGAGACCCTGTACGTACGGGCCGGCATTCTCGATCCGGACGACGAGGCCGATGGCGGCCGGCAGGGCACTGGCGTGGTCGACGCCGTCCTGCTCGACCCCGCACTGACCGAGCGCCAGAAGCGCGTCCTGCTGGACGTCTACACGTCGTTCGTCCGCGAGAACAGCCCTGAAGAGCCCCCAGCGAAGAAACCCACGGCTCGCAAACGCAGCACCGACTGAATCTGCTGAAAAACACCCCGAGGAGAAGCCTGATGGCTACCCGTACGCCTGTAACCCCGTTCTACGCGATCGCCGGCGCCGGCGACCTCGCGGTCGAGAAGGTCCGCGCCGTCGGCGAGGACGTGACCGCGCGGTTCGCGAAGCTCGACCAGAAGAACCTGCAGACCGAGCTCAGCAAGGAGCTGACCAAGGCGCAGGCCGAGCTGGCCAAGCGCTTCGAGGCGATCGTCGCCGACGCGCGCACCGCCCCGGCCAAGCTGCGTGAGCTGCCGAAGACCGCGCAGGCCGGTTTCACCACCGTCCTCGGTCAGGCCGAGGAGACCTACGAGGACCTGGCCGGCCGCGGCAAGGACCTGGTCGAGCGGATCCGCCACCAGCAGGCCACCGAGGACCTGGTCAGCACCGCCAAGACCACGGTGAGCAAGGCCAAGGCCACCCGCACCACCGCGAAGAAGACCGCCACGGCCGCGACCCGCAACGTCAAGGCGACCGCGACCAGCGCCCGCAAGACCGCGAAGGCCGCCACCAAGGCTGCCGAGTCCGCCGCCGACAAGATCGGCGACTGAGCTTTCCCCGGCCACCACAGACGGTGACAATTCACCCATCTCAGGGTGAATCCTGGGACCGGGCGGTCCACAGCTGCGACTGAGCAGAGGTGGGCCGCCCGGTCTGTCGGTTAGGCTCGTAGCATGATCACCTTCCGGAGCCTGATCCCCGGGTTCGACGATCCGCTGTCGGTCATCTGGTGGGTGCTGCTTGCGATCAAGCTGGTCGCACTCGCCGACGCGGTCTTCCGGCCACGGGCGGTGTTCATCGCCGCCGACAAGCTCACCAAGCCCGGCTGGGTGCTGATCCTGGTCGTGTTCACGCTGAGTCAGGTGTTCCAGGGCTGGCTGAGCTTCTTCGGCCTGATCGGCATCGTCGCCTCCGCCGTGTACCTCGTGGACGCCCGGCCCGCCCTCCGCGCCGCCACCGGCCGCGGCCGCGGCGGCTGGGGCGCCATCCGCCGCCGCAGAGGTCCCCGCCCGCTGTAACTACGAGCGGTAGACAATCACCTTGTCGCCGACGTGGATCTGGTCGAAGAGAACCTTGATCTTGGCCAGGTCGCGGACGTTCACGCAGCCGTGGGATGCGCCGTTGTAGCCGCGGGCCGCGAAGTCCGAGGAGTAGTGCACCGCCTGGCCGCCGCTGAAGAACATCGCGTACGGCATCTTCGAGTCGTAGAGCTTCGAGACGTGGTTCCGGCTCTTCCAGCCGACCGTGAAGCTGCCTTCCCGGGTCGCGGTCTTCACCGCGCCGAACCGGACGTCCATCTGCATCTTCACCACACCGTCGACGACGTACCGCAGCTTGCGGGTGGACTTGTCGATGCACAGCGCCACACCGGTCGCGCAACGCGCGTCGAGCTTCTTGCCGTTCACCACCGGCACCGGCGGGAACAGCTCGGTCTGGGTCGGCTCGTGAGTGACCTTCACCAACTGGTCCCAGGTGTTCTGGTCGATGTACCCGAGCTGGGGAATGCCCTTCGACTTCTGGAACTTCTTCACCGCGGACCGGGTCATGGTCCCGAACTCGTTGTCCAGGTAGCGCTTCTCGAGCAGCTTCAGCTGCACCAGCCGCGCCTCGACCTTGCGAACGTTCGTCCCGCTGGAGCCGTTCTTCCACAGCGCCTTCGGGTAGATCGGCAGCTCCCCGCTCACCTCGAACGGCACCGTCTTCAGGTCCTGCGGGGCCGCGGTCGCGCTCGTTCCGGTACTCAGGAGTGCAGCAATCGCGCCCCCGGCAACCAGCCCGCTCAGCACCTTGCGAATCAACAGCCCGCGCATCGAGACCCCTCTGGATAGACCTCGTCCCTACACTTGTAGGACGTCCTCACCGGCCATCTGGTTGGCTCAGCGTACCGGAGGAAACCTGGATGCCGATCGTTCAACGATCAGTCGAGGCAGGCACCCGGATCGCCTATCGCGAGGCTGGCAGCGGCCCGCCGGTCGTGTTCCTGCACGGCAATCCGACGTCGTCGTACCTGTGGCGTGACGTCCTCGACCCGGTCTCGGCGGTCGCCCGCTGCATCGCACCGGACCTCGCCGGGATGGGCGGATCGGGTACGGCGAGCAGCTACCGCTTCGTCGACCACAGGCGGTACGTCGACAAGTTCTTCGAGGCACTCGAGCTGACCAGCGACGTGATCCTCGTCGGTCACGACTGGGGTGGGGTCCTGGCGACGGACTGGGCCCGCCGGCATCCCGATGCGGTCCGCGGGATCGCCTACCTGGAGACGCTCGTCGCTCCGGTCACCTGGGACAGTCCGAACGCGCCAGCACCTGAGCTCTTCCGGCGGCTCCGCAGCCCGGAGGGTGAGCGGCTCGTGCTGGAGGAGAATGTCTTCATCGAGCTCGTTCTCCCGAGCGGCACGATGCGCAGGCTGGACGATGCCGAGTTCACGGCGTACCGGGCTCCGTTCGCCGAGCCCGGGGAGCGCCGGCGGCCGATGCTGACCTGGGCGCGTGAGATACCGATCGACGGGACTCCGGCGGACGTGCACGACATCGTCGCGGCCAACGCGGCATGGATGGCCGAGTCGCGGGTACCGAAGCTGTTCATCAACGGAGATCCAGGGGCGCTCCTCACCGGACCGCTGCGCGAGCTGTGCCGGCGCTGGCCGAACCAGCGGGAGGTCACCGTCCCCGGACTGCATTTCCTGCCCGAGGACTCGGCCGCCGCAATCGCCGCCGCCCTCCTCGACTGGATCCCGACCTGCTGAAGGAGAACACCATCGAGATCGCACTCAGCACGGCGGACATCACCACGGTGCCTGCGGACGCGATCGTGAACGCCGCTCATCACGCTTTGCGCGGCGGTGGCGGCGTCGACGGGGCGATCCACCGGGCGGGTGGCCCGGAGATCCTCGCGGAGCTCATCGAGCGGTACCCGAACGGCACTCCCACCGGTACGGCGGTGTGGACCACGGCCGGCGCACTACCGGCGACGTACGTGATCCACGTGGTCGGCCCGAACTACACCGCCGGGCAACGGGACCCGGCGCTGCTCGAGTCCTGCTACCGCAACGCGTTGCGGATCGCGGACGAGCTCGGCGTACAGACAATGACGCTGCCTGCGGTCTCGGCGGGCATCTACGGGTGGCCCGCACAGTCCGCTGCGGACATCGCCGTACAGACGTTGCGCCGTACGGCGACCAGCGTTGCCGCGGCCACCTTCTGCCTGGTGGAACCACGGTTGTACAAGGCGTTCCGGAACGCGACAGCGGCCGGGGAATAGCTCCCCGGCCGCTTCACGAACGTCAGCTCACTTGCTGTAGACGACGACCCTGTCGCCGACCTTCACCCGGGCGAAGACCCAGGCGATCTTCTTCTTGTCGCGGATGTTCGCGCAGCCGTGCGAGGCGCCGTTGTAACCGCGGGCCTTGAAGTCCGAGGAGTAGTGCACCGCCTGGCCGCCGCTGAAGAACATCGCGTACGGCATCTTGGTGTGGTACAGCGACGACACGTGGTTCTTCGACTTGCGGTAGACGCGGAAGACGCCGTTACGCGTCGGGGTCCGGCTGGAACCGAACCGGACGTCCATCACCTGGACCGGCTTGCCGTTCACCATGTACACCAGCTTGCGGGTCTTCTTGTTGATGCACAGCACGCGACCCTTGGTCATGCAGCGGCGGTCGATGCGGTACTTCGCGATCTGCTTGCTGGTCGAGGTCGCCTTCGGCTTCGCCGTTGCGGCCTTCGGCGGCGAACCGACCGGAGCCGGCGCCGTCGTCGAATTCTGCGCCGACGCCGCAACCTGAGGCGCGGCCTCGGCCGAAGTGGTCGCCGACAGAGCGCCGACGCCCACGAACGCGGCGGCCGTCAGGGTAGCGCCGAACTTACGCAGAATGCCCATGTTTCCCTTGTCCTTCCCCCAAAGAGTGCTTCCACAAGACAGACGTCGCTACTTCACGTCTGGTTGGTAACGAATCAAAACTTTCTTCCCCCACCGCCAGCCCCACCGCTGGCCGAGAAATGGTGTATCACACCGACGGAGCCCGGGGCACGCTCCGTCAGCCACCGTTTCCAGTTCGTGCCCTAGGACGTCAGCGCACGCAGGCGACGCAGTACCTCGGGGGCCCCGAGAGCCTGCGCGGTCGCGTGCAGATCGGGGCTCCGGGTGGCGCCGGTGATCGCGACGCGGACGAGCTGCGAGGCCTCGCGAATCGAGCCGACGTACGCGTCCGGATCCTTCTTGTATTCCTTGGCGTTCGGCGCGAACCGGTGCTTGCCGGCGAGAGTACGGATCTGGTCGAACCACTCCTGCGGGTCGTCGAGATGCTCGTAGTTCGCCACGAGATCCGCCGCGAACGCGGTGACGACCTCCGCCGCGACACCGAGCGGAACCAGCCGCTCGTCGCCCGGTCCGTCCACCGGGACGAACAGCTCGGGGAAGAAGAAGCCGTACGCCGGCCGGAAATCCGACCACTTGCGCAGGTCCTTGCGCGGGTTCTCGACGCCGTCGCGCTCGACCGCCAGCGCACGCAGCGCCAGGTCCTTCTCGTTGTCGAGCACGGGAACGAGTTCAGCGTCGTACTCCACGGCCCAGGCGCGCACCGCGTCGAGGATCTGCTGTCCGCTCAGCGTCGCGATGTGGTCGGCGCTGATGTCCTCGAGCTTCACCAGGTCGACCAACGGACCGGCGACCCCGCACAGGCTCAGGTCGATCGGCGTCGCCAGCGCCTCGGCCAGCGGGAGCTCCGCGAGCCGCCCGTTGGCCAGGCCACGCAGGTAGTACAGGACCGCGTCGGCCGGGTAGCCCGCGCCGATGTAGAAGTCGACGCCCGCCTCGGGATCCTTGCGCTTGGACAGCTTGCGCTTCCCGCCCGGGATCTGCTTCATCAGCGGCGCGATGTGCGCGTACGTGATCGGCTCGAACTCGAGCGCCGCGAACAGCTGCTGATGCAGCGGCACCGACGAGATCCACTCGTCGGCACGGATCACCAGGTTCACCCGCATCAGGTGGTCGTCGACCGCGTGCGCGAAGTGGTACGTCGGAAGTCGCGGCGACTGGTCCGAGGACTTCAGGATCACCGCGTCGTTGCGATTCGCCTCGTGCTCGAGCCGGCCGCGGATCGCGTCGACGAAGCTGGTCCGCTGCCCGTCGGCGTCATCGGGCGCCCGGAAGCGCACGACGTACGGCGTGCCCTCGGCGAGCTTCTCGGCGACGGCGGACGGGTCGGCGTCGCGCCAGATCGCCCACTTGCCGTAGTACCCGGTCGGGACCTTCGACGCCTGCTGGCGGGAGGTGATGTCGGCGAGCTCGTCCTTCGTCGCGAAGCACAGGTACGCCTTGCCCTGCCGGAGCAGGTGCCGCACGTAGGTCAGGTAGATGTGCTCGCGCTCGGACTGCAGGTACGGCCCGTACGCACCGTGGCCCCGGTGCTCGTCGGAGCTGATCCGGAAGTAGCCGAAGGCGCGGTCGAACTGCTCCAGCGCCCCCTCGACCTCACGCGCCTGGTCCGTGTCCTCGACGCGGAGCAGGTACACGCCGCCGGAGTCCGTCGCGACGTCCCGGTCGATCATCGCCGCGTAGATCCCGCCGATGTGCACGAACCCGGTCGGCGAAGGCCCGAACCGCGTGACCTTCGCCCCCTCCGGCAGCTCCCGCGCCGGATACCGCTCTTCCCAGTGCCCCGGCTCCGGGAGATCCGCCGGAAAGAGCCCGTCTACCGCCGCCCGGTCGACCATCAGCTCTTCGACTTGCGGCCAAGCTTGGCCCGCTCGATCTGGGTGAGGGCGACCTTTCGCATCCGGATCGCGTCCGGCGTGACCTCCACGCACTCGTCTTCGCGGCAGAACTCCAGCGACTGCTCGAGCGACAGCTTGCGGGCCGGCACCAGCTTCTCGAACTCGTCCGCGTTGGAGCGGACGTTCGTCATCTTCTTTTCCTTGGTGATGTTGACGTCCATGTCGTCGGAGCGCGAGTTCTCACCGACGATCATGCCCTCGTACACCTCGGTGGCCGGCTCCACGAACATGGTGCCGCGCTCCTGCAGGTTGATCATCGCGTACGACGTGGCCGCGCCGGCCCGGTCGGACACGAGCGAACCGGACGGCCGCGTGCGCAGCTCGCCGAACCAGGGCTCGTACCCCTCGAAGACGTGGTGCGCGATGCCGGTACCGCGGGTGTCGGTGAGGAACTCGGTGCGGAACCCGATCAGCCCGCGGGCCGGGACCAGGAACTCCATCCGGACCCAGCCGGTGCCGTGGTTGGTCATCTGTTCCATCCGGCCCTTCCGGACCGCGAGCAGCTGGGTGACCGTGCCGAGGTACTCCTCCGGGCAGTCGATCGTCAGCCGCTCGACCGGCTCGTGCCGCTTGCCGTCGATCTCGCGGGTGACCACCTGCGGCTTGCCGACGGTCAGCTCGTAGCCCTCGCGGCGCATCTGCTCGACCAGGATGGCCAGCGCCAGCTCACCACGGCCCTGCACCTCCCAGGCGTCCGGGCGCTCGGTCGGGAGCACCTTCAGCGACACGTTGCCGACCAGTTCGCGGTCGAGCCGGTCCTTGACCAGCCGCGCGGTCACCTTGGTGCCCTTGGTGCGACCGGCCAGCGGCGAGGTGTTGGTGCCGATCGTCATCGAGATGGCCGGCTCGTCCACGGTGATCAGCGGCAGCGGCTTGGGGTTCTCCGGGTCGGTCAGGGTGTCGCCGATCATGATCTCCGGGATGCCCGCGATCGCGACGATGTCACCCGGACCGGCCGAGTCACCGGGGACGCGCTCGAGCGCCTCGGTGACCAGCAGCTCGGTGATCTTGACCTTCTGGATCGAGCCGTCGTGGCGGCACCAGGCGACCTGCGAGCCCTTCTTCAGGGTGCCTTCGTGCACGCGGACCAGCGCGAGCCTGCCGAGGAACGGCGAAGCGTCCAGGTTGGTGACGTGCGCCTGCAGCGGCGCGTCCTCGGTGTACTCCGGGGCGGGCACGTTGTTCAGGATCGTCTCGAACAGCGGCTCGAGGTCCTCGGAGTCCGGCATGCCGCCGTCGGCGGGCTGGTTCAGCGAGGCGCGGCCGGCCCGGGCCGAGGCGTAGACGACCGGGAAGTCCAGGGCGGACTGGTCGGCGTCGTGGTCGAGCAGATCGAGGAACAGCTCGTACGTCTCGTCGACGACCTCGGAGATCCGGGCGTCCGGTCGGTCGACCTTGTTGACCACCAGGATCACCGGCATCTGCCGCGCCAGCGCCTTGCGGAGCACGAACCGGGTCTGCGGCAGCGGGCCCTCGGAGGCGTCCACCAGCAGCACGATGGCGTCCACCATCGACAGGCCGCGCTCGACCTCGCCGCCGAAGTCGGCGTGACCGGGGGTGTCGATGATGTTGATCGTCATCTGCTCGCCGTTGGCCATCTTGTGCCGTACGGCGGTGTTCTTGGCGAGGATCGTGATGCCCTTCTCACGTTCCAGGTCGCCGGAGTCCATCGCCCGCTCATCCACGTGCTGATGGGCTCCGAAGGCGCCGGACTGCCACAGCATCGCGTCGACGAGGGTGGTCTTCCCGTGGTCGACGTGGGCCACGATCGCGACGTTGCGCAGGTCGTTACGGACAGGCATGAGGAAGCGCTCCAAGCAATAGGGATCTGGCGGTGGCTACGGCTGGTTTCACGTGCCACTCGACACAGGGCGCAGCACCGTCATTCTACCTGTCACCGCTCGTGTCCAGAAAACGGCAACCTCTTTGACATTTGTTGACTGGACGTCCAGTCTATAAACGGCGCCTGGGGAGGGGCCGAAACCACGGGGGGTCAGCCCGAGGCGCCGGGCACGAGGATGGGGGTTGCCCGGCGCTTCAGGCTTCGACCGGGAGGAATCAGTGCCGCGATCGGCGACCGTCAACCAGGAACTGCGGGAGCGCTCCCGCGAACGCATCCTGGCCGCGGCGCTGGAGACCTTCGCCGCCAAGGGCTACGAGGCCGCGTCGATCTCCGACATCACCACCGCCGCGGGCGTCTCCCGCGGCCTGGTCTCGTACTACTTCGCCACCAAGGAGCAACTGGCGGCCGAACTCCTGGACCGCTGGCTGGACGGCATCGCCGGCATTCTGACCATCCAGGGAACACCTGATGAACGTCTGGCCGGCATCATCGACGGCGCGCTGATGGCGGCCGCGACCACGCTCCCGATCCAGCGGCTCGCGATCACGCTGATGATGCAGCCGACCACCCACGACGTGTTCGCCCGCGTCGAGCAGGCCAAGTCCGACCGGTTGTCGCTGGTCGAGGACGCGATCCGCGACGTGTTCGCGGCCCGCGGCGCCGCCGACCCGGCCGTCGAGGAGATGTTGCTCAGAGCAACCTTGGAGGGCGTGACCGTCAAACTCGCGATCTACCGCGAGACCTTCCCCCTGGAAGCGATCCGCACCCGCCTGTACGTCGGCTACGACCTGCCCGCACCGACCACCCCGCTCCCGGTCCTGTCACCCGCGGTCAACCGCCTGCGCGCCAAATGACCCGGGCGGAGTCCAGTCGAAGATCCGCGTACCGTTCCTGAGCGCAGCCCGCGGTGGAGTGATCCGCAGCATCGCGTTCCGCAACCACTGACCGTGCACCCCGACCTCTGCGCCCGTACGCCCCATCCACGCCGATCGGTTGACGATCCTCTGCGTACGCCGATACCGCTGCGACTCGTACTCCCGCAACCCGGCCGCCAACTCGCCACCAGCCGGGACCACCAGCCCGAGCGTCACCGCATCCTCGAGCGCCGAGTTCGCGCCCTGCCCGAGCGTCGGCAGCATCGGATGCGCCGCGTCCCCGATCAGCACGGTCCGCCCGATCGTGTACCGCGGCAGCGGCCGGTCCAGCACCCACACGTCGTGCCGGATCACCTCGTCCGTCGTCTCGGTCAGCGCCCGTACGTCGGGAGCCCACGCGGCGAAGTACTCGCGGACCGCCCGTACCTCGTCCTCGATCGGCCGGCCGCTCGGCATCGCGACGTACCCGTACCAATAGACCTCGTCGGCGCTGATCCGCAGCGCCCCGAACTCGGCGTTCGGCCCCCACGTCATCGCGAACCGGTCGTCGACCGTGGTGTCCGGTATCGCCGCACGCCAGCAACTGAAGCCGCTGTAGCGCAAACCTGTGGAGAACAAGGCGTTCCTGGTCGTACTGCGGATCCCGTCCGCGCCGACCACCAGATCGGCCCGCGCACTGTGCGTCCCGTCCGCGGACTCCCACGTCACCCGGGCCCGCTCGCCACCCACCGCTCCCGGTTCGACCGCAATGACCCGAGCACCCGTCACCAGCTCGGCGTCCTGCGCCTCGACCAGCGCCTGGTGCAGCCGCCGCCGGTGGATCCCGATCATCCCGGTGTCACCACCGTCAGGTGCCTTGAGCAACCATTTCCCGTCCCACCGCCGGGTCCCGGCCGCCCGTACGCCGTACCCGCTCCGCCGGATCCGCTCCGCGGCGCCGAGCTCCTCGGCCGCCCGTTGTCCGTTGACGGTCACGACAAGGCCGGCGCCGACCTCCCCCAACTCCGGCGCGCTCTCCAGCACCCGAACCCGCCACCCGGCCCGCCCCAACGCAGCAGCCGCTGCTACCCCACCGATCCCGGCCCCGATCACGATCGCCTCGTCCATGCCTTTCACCATAGGAACGCAGACGGCCAAGCACGTACGACGGAGGGCGTATCCCTGAAGCCCTCCGCTGGAGGATGCCCGGACCGAGCCTGGAGGACAGGGTGGGATGGCATGGAACCCATCTCTCGCAGAACGCTGCTATCCGGGTCGGCACTCGCGGCAGTCAGCCTTAGCGGCACCACCGCCTACGCAATGGGCAACTCGATCACCCGCTGGATCTCGCAGAACGCCAGGCCGATCACCGACCTGAATCCTGGCAACGCCAGCTGAGCACCGAGGCCCGCACGCACGAGATCGCCGAGCTCTTCGAGTACCTCCGCGCGCACAACGCCACGCATCGCGACAAGGTCCGGTTCGCCGGTTTCGGAGTACTTCTCGACCCGCCGTCTCTCGTCCGGTGGTACTGGCAAGAGGTCAAGGACAAAGCGCCGTACGTCGCCAAGGCCCGCGCCGTCTACTCGCTGGTGCGCGACCTACCGCACCGGCCGAACGACCGCGACTACGCGATCACCGAGCAAGACGCGCGCCAGATCCGCTCGTTCTACACGGCATTCAGCCTGCCCGAAGATCAGAACTGGGTGTACCGCGATGCCCGTGTGGCGGAGAACGTCCGCTGGTGGCACAGCTTCACTCGCAACAAGGTGATCTACTGGGCGGCCAGCGCGCACACCGCCAACGCCCCGCGCCTGCGGGTCAGCGAACCACCCGTCGCCTTCCGCAGCGCCGGCTCGTACCTCCGCGCTTGGTACGGCGACCGCTACCGCTCCATCGGCTGCACGTTCGACCACGGTACGACGCTCGGCCCGCTCACGATGCCGCCCGCACCGGCCGACTGGTTCGACGTCGTACTCCACGCCCGCACAGTCACGCCGACCCAGCCGCTGGTCAGCTGAAGGTCGGTGCGTGTGGCTGGACTGCGCCGACCACGTTGTCTCCGCCGGTGAGGTCGAAGTGGAGGTGGTTCTCGATCGTCTCGTTCGTGATGCCGAGACGCTGGAGGGTCGCCGCCATCACGACCCTGCGGGCGCGCGGCGTACCGTCCTCGAGCTTCAGCGCGATGCCGGTGCCGTCCGCGAGACCGACGGCGTACACGCCCTCGGCTCCGGCCTTGCAGAACAGGCCGTTGACGGCTCGCATCAGCTCGGCCTCGTCGCGCGTACTCCCACTGGCGTACTCGGGGTACGTCCGGAACGCCTGGGCGATCCGGCCCTCCTGGGTATCCGTGGCCGCAGCCGCAAACAGGCCGAACGAGCGGGCCAGGCCGGAGAGCGTGAGCGCGAAGATCGGGGCGCCGCAGCCGTCGATCGCGACGTACGAGACCTTCTCCGCCGCCGTGTCCTCGATCGCGCTGCGGATCTCCTTCTGCAGCGGGTGATCCGGCGAGCGGTAGGTCTCGAGATCCCAGTCGTTGAGCGTGCAGGTCAGCAGCATGGCGGCGTGCTTGCCGGAGCAGTTCATCACGATCCGCTCCTTGCCGTGCCCCGCCTTGACCCAGGCATCCCGGGTGTCGTCGTCCAGCGGGTACGCGACCGGCGTCTGCAGCGCAGTCTCGTCGAGGCCGGCCGTCGCCAGGATCTGCCGTACGCCGTCCACGTGGAACTGCTCGCCGGAGTGCGATGCACCCGAGAGGGCGAGCAGCTTGTCGGTCAGTGGGAGACCGTTGCGGAGCATGCCGAGAGACTGCATCGGCTTGTTGGACGAGCGCGGGAACATCGGCTGGTCCACGATGCCGGCTGACCAGTCGACAGAGCCGTCGGGGTTCGTCACCACGACGGAGCCGCGGTGGTGGCCTTCGACGAAGTCGCTCCGGACGACGTCGGCCAGGATCACAGGTTCGGTCACGGCTGAACTGTACAGGTGCAAAACGCCGTGTTGCGAATGATTCCGCTCACAACCGGGAGCGCACGTGCAGCCCGACCTCGGGGTCGACCAGGAGGTCCTGGGTGGCAGTCACCGTGGGCTGGTCTTCGGCCACGATGTCGAGCACGGCGGTGGGGTCGACGTTGCGCTTGACCAGGGCGAGTGCGATCGGGCCGAGCTCGTGGTGGCGGGCCGCGGAGCCGATGACGCCGACCTGCTTCTCGCCCGCGCGGACGGCGTACCCGTGCGCCGGCAGGTGGTCGACGGAGCCGTCGAGCAGCAGGCGGACGATGCGGCGCGGCGGGCGGCCGAGGTTGTGGACCCGCGCGACGGTCTCCTGGCCGCGGTAGCAGCCCTTGTCCAGATGTACGCCGACGCCGAGCCATCCGAGCTCGTTCGGGATCGCGCGCTCGTCCGTGTCGAGCCCGAACCGCGGGGCGCCCGCCTCGATCCGGAGCGCCTCGTACGCCCAGATCCCGGCCGCGGCGCCCTCCAAACCGGCCAGCTCGGCCCGCGGCAGGAACACCTCGTGCCCACCGAGCGAGTCATCACCGCTGCGCGTCAGGTGCTCGCCCTCCGCAGTGCCGGGACGCCAGATGATCGCGTAGTCGTCGGTCACGTCCGTGATCTCGACGCGGGACATGAACACCATCTTCTGCAGCCACTCCACCAACGCGGCCGCCGCGCCCGGCTCGGTGTGCAGCCAGAACGTCTCGCCGTCGTCGACGCCGTACATCACATGCTCGACATGCCCGGTCGGAGACAGCAGGAGCGCGGTCGTCGACGTACCGGGTTTGAGGCCTTCGAAGTACTGCGTCGTCAGCGCATGCAGCCAGGTCAACCGGTCCGGACCGGTGATCGTGACCACGTCGCGGTGCGACAGGTCGACGAACGCCTCACCCGCGACCAGGGCCCGCTGCTCGCGCAGATCCGAGCCGTAGTGCGCCGCGACGCCGGCATCGAATCCGTCGGCCTCGACCGCGCCGGGCCGGTCCAGCAGGGGGCTGCGCATACGTGACATGTCACCAGAGTACGTCGGTCGGCGTACGGCGAACGCCTCCCGTCGTGGGATGTGGACAGACCCGGTCTACGGCGAGTCTGGAGTCACCAAACAGACGGAGGGAGCAGGGCGATGAACGCGAGGCAGTTCCGGTTCGGTGTGGCGGGAAGTCCGACGACCGGTGAGGAGTGGGTGAAGACGGTCCGGCAGGCGGCGGACCTCGGGTTCCAGACCGTGCTGATGCCGGACGGGCTGCAGCTCCCCGCGCCGTTCGCCTCGCTGGCGATGGCGGCAGCGGTCGCCGATATCCGGGTCGGCACCTTCGTCGCGGCCGCGCCGCTGCGGACGCCGCGACAGGCCGCCTGGGAGGCGCACACCCTGACCGTACTCACCGACGAGCGGTTCGAGTTCGGTATCGGGACCGGGCGTCCGGTCGCGGAGCAGCAGACGGCCGAGGTCGGCCTGCGGTGGGGAACGGCCCGGGAGCGGCGCGAGCAGGTCATCGAGACCCTCGACCTGCTGCGCGAGCTCGACGGCGAGCGCCGTACGCCGATCATGCTGGCCGCCGGCGGACCGAAGGCGCGTGCGCTCGCGGCCGAGCGGGCCGACATCGTCTCGCTGGCCAAAGACGCGACCACTCCTCGCTCGGAGGTTGCGGCCGTCGCGCGCGAGTTGCGTGAGCTGGCCGGGTCCCGCGCCGACGACATCGAGCTCGCGATGAACCTGCTCGCCGCCGGCACCCGTCCGCTGCCGCCCTGGACCAAGCGAGCCTCGGGCGTCGACCCCGACCAGCTCGAGGCGATGGACTCGCTGATGCTGCTCCGCGGCACTCCGCAGGAGATGGCCGACGAACTCCTGCGCCGCCGCGACCAGATCGGCGCCAGCTACATCAGCGTCAACTCCGGCTACCTCGAGGACTTCGCCCCCGTCATCGAACTCCTGGACGGCAAGTAGGAAAGCGCCGCCCGCCGACTTTGAGCACCGATCAACCAAAAATCCGGTCCGCAAATGGTTGACGGGTGCTCAAGGAAGCCGGCCGGTGGTTGATCGGGGCACAAAGAACAGCGCGCTGCCCGCCGGTCTGTGGGCCGGCGGGGAGCGCTTGGGAGGGGTGGGGATGGTCTAGCGGTCGGACTGGCGCGCTTCGACGGCGGCCGGGGCGTCGCCGGCGTGGGTGTCACCGGCGGCGAAGGCGGCCTCGTCGAACGGGTCGTTGCCGGCGAACACCTGCTCGGCCTGGTTCTTGTCGAACTCGCCGACCCAGTGCCCGACCAGGACGGTCGCGACCGCGTTGCCGGCGAAGTTCGTCAGCGCCCGGGCCTCGGACATGAACCGGTCGATGCCGACGATCAGACCGACGCCGTCGACCAGCTCCGGCCGGTGCGACTGCAGACCGCCGGCCAAGGTCGCCAGGCCTGCACCGGTGACCCCGGCGGCGCCCTTCGACGCGACGATCATGAACAGCAGCAGGGAGATCTGCTGGCCGAGCGAGAACGGCGTGTCCATCGCCTCCGCGATGAACAGCGACGCCATCGTCAGGTAGATCGCCGTGCCGTCGAGGTTGAAGGAGTACCCGGTCGGCACCGTGATACCGACCACGGACTTGTCCACGCCGAGGTGTTCCATCTTGCCGATCAGCCGGGGCAGCGCGGATTCCGACGACGACGTGGACACGATCAGCAGGAACTCACGGCCGAGGTAGCGCAACAGCTGGAAGATGGAGATCCCGGTGACCACTCGGAGCAGAGTGCCGAGGACGACCAGCACGAAGATCAGACAGGTGATGTAGAACGCCAGCATGATCTTGCCCAGGCTGACCAGGGCGTCCGTGCCCGTCGCACCGACGACGTTCGCGATCGCACCGAAGGCACCGATCGGCGCCACCCACATGATCATCGACAGCACCTTGAACACCAGGCGCTGGATGTGGCCGATGCCATCCAGGATCGGCTGGCCCTTGGAGCCCATCGCCTGCAGCGCGAAGCCGACCAGCAGCGCCACGAACACCGTCTGCAGCACCTGCCCCTCGGTCAGCGAGGAGACGATCGTCTTCGGGATGATGCCGAGCAGGAAGTCCGACGTACTCGCATGCGCGCCGGCCGCCTGCTTCTGGCCCGACTCACGCAGCTTCTCGGTCAGGTTCAGCCCGGAGCCCGGGTGGATCAGGTTGCCGACCACCAAGCCGATTCCGAGTGCGACCGTCGACATCACCAGGAAGTAGACGAGCGCGAGACCGCCGACCCGGCCGACCCGGGCGGCCTTCCGGACCGAGCCGATGCCGAGCACCAGCGTGCAGAAGATGATCGGGCTGATCATCATCTTGATCAGGTTCACGAATCCGGTGCCGAGCGGTTTCAGCTCGACGGCGAAGTCCGGGAACAGCAGACCGACACCGATGCCGAGTGCGACGGCGACGATGACGGCAATGTAGAGGAAATGGGTCCGGTCGTTGCGCACCGGAGTCGGGCGGGGTTCGGTCGGGCTCGACATGGTCGGGACTCCCTGTATCGGCCTGGCGGAGGGGTGTTTCGGGTAACTGTGACGTGACGCACAGGAGAAGCGCGCATTTCGTTCATATCGTTCGCGGTGCAAACTGTTCGTCATGAGGGGCCGACCGTGGGAGCTGCGCCGCCAGGTGCTCTGGATACAGACGGTCACGGTCCTGGTCCTGATCGCGATGGCGTGGATCGTGATGATCAGCCGATCGCGCGCCCAGGCGATCCGGGACGCGGCGGCGACCGGCCTGGCCACACCGAGCTGGTGGGAGCTGGTCCGGCTGGACGTGCGCTCGATGCTCGGCATCGCCAGCCTGATGCTCGGGGTCGCGATCGCCGGCAACGCACTCGTCACCTGGCGGGTACGGCGGGCCACGCGCGGCGTCGGAACGCAGTCGCTGGCCCGGATGCTCGACTTCTACGAAGGCGTCCTGCACGCGGCGCGCGAAGGGCTGATCCTGCTCGACCTCGACGGCCGGGTGCAGCTCGCGAACGACGAGGCGCTGGCCCTGCTCGGGTTGCGCTCCGTGGTTCCCGGTACGCCGTTGGAGGAGCTCCGCCTCGGCGCTCCCCTGGCCGAGCTGCTCGCGACCGGACGGACGGCGTACGACGAGCTGCACCTCGGCGCGCGCGGGGTCGTGGTCGTGAACCAGCAGCCGTCCGGGCGCGGGCGGATCGTCACCTTGCGCGACCACACCCAGCTGCAGCGGCTTCTCGGCGAGCTGGACGCCGTACGGAGTTTGGCGGAATCGCTGCAGGCACAGAATCATGAGGCCTCGAATCGGCTGCACACCGTGGTCAGCCTGATCGAGATCGGGAAGCCGGAACGGGCGCGGGAGTTCGCGGTGTCGGAGCTGCAGTTCGCACAGGCGATGACGGATCGGGTCGTGGGTACGGTCGGCGATCCAGTGCTGGCGTCGCTGTTGCTGGCGAAGTTGTCGCAGGCGCAGGAGCGTGGCGTCGTACTGACCCTCGATCTCGGGCACGAGACGCTGAACACGCGGCTGCCGGCGCAGGACGTGGTGACCGTGGTCGGGAACCTGCTGGACAACGCGATCGAGGCCGCGCGGGGTGGACCGGCGCCGCGGAAGGTCGAGTTCCGGGCGGCGACGACCGCGGAGGCCGTGGACCTGATCGTGACGAACACGGGTGCCGAGTTGGGGTCGGTGGAGTTGGCGCACATGTTCGAGCGCGGGTGGACGACCAAGGCGGAGCCGGGGCACGGGTTGGGGCTCGTGCTGGTGCGGAGCACGGTCGAGCGGTGGCAGGGTTCGCTGATGGTCGATCCGGACTCCGAGCTGGACGAAGTACCGGCGCTGACCGTGCGGGTGCGGTTGCCGCGGGCGGTGGGCGCGAGTGCCTGACCTACGCGTACTCGTCGTCGAGGACGATCCCGTCGCCGCGGAAGCACATCGCACGTACGTCGAGCGTCTGCCCGGCTTCACCTGCGCCGGAATCGCCGGTACTGCGGGGCGCGCGCTGCAGGTGCTTGCGCGGGGCGATGTCGACGTGGTGCTGCTCGACATGCACCTGCCCGATGGTCACGGGCTGGACGTGGTCCGCCGAATGCGCGCCCTCGGCAACCAAACGGACGTGGTCGCGGTGACGTCGGCGCGCGAGGTCGCGGCGGTGCAGGCGGCCGCGCGGATCGGGGTCGTTCAGTACGTGCTGAAACCATTTGCCTTCGAGACATTGCGCGACCGGTTGTCGGCGTACGCCCGCCAGCGCCGCGCCGCCGAAGCCGGCCAGGTCGTCGCGGATCAGGACGAGGTGGACCGTCTGTTGCGTCCGGCAACGGTCTCGTCGGTGCCGAAGGGTCTCGCCGGGGGTGTGCTGGACCGCGTCGTACAGCTCCTCGCGGACCGCGAGGGATGGACCGCGGAGGAAGTGGCGACGTCGCTCGGCACCTCGCGGATCACCGCCCGCCGCTACCTGGAACACCTCGCCGACCAGGGCCAGGCACTCCGCACACAACGCTACGACGGCCGCAGCGGCCGCCCGAAAGTCGAGTACTCCTGGGTATCCGAGAGTTAGGACCGGACGAGGGTCGCCCAGAGGTGGGGCTGCAGGGCCTGGCCTTCGGCGGCCATGTCGTAGGCCCAGAGGAGCTCGCCGTTGACGAGGCCGTAGAGGCGGTGGCCGGCGGTGACTTCCTTGGCCGAGACGGTGCGGGCCACCACGTCGGTCTGCAGCTCGATCTTCGCGCCGTCGATATCGCCGTACCAGATCTCGGCGAAGCCGGTCGGGTGCGCGAGGATGACCTCGACCTTGTTGTCCGGCTGCGGGCGCCAGAACCCGGTCTCGACGGCGAGCGGACGCTCCTTGGTGCCGTCCTCGCCGACCACGAACGTCTGGCTGACGTAGTGCAGGTACGGCTTGCCGTTATGGGTGAAGTCGATCTGCTGCCCGAACTCGAACTTCTCGATGGTCGGGTAGTCGCCGTGCCCGCGGCCCTCCCAGCGACCGATCAGCCACGCGAGCGGCATCACGTCCGGGTGCAGGTCCTGCGGGATCTCGAACGCCATGGGGTCACTCAGTTCGCACTACGGCCGCGATACAGCCGGTAGACGACGAACGCCGAGAACCAGCCCATGAACACACAGACCAGGACCAGCAGCGTGGTGAAGACGACGTGCAGCACGTTGGTCAGTCTAGAGGATGGGTACGGCGGTTTCGGCTACGGTGGCGTGATGTCCCGCACCTTGGTGATCAAACTGACTGCAGGCGCCGAGGAACCCGAGCGCGCCAACCAGGCCTTCACTGTCGCCGCCACCGCGGTCGCGGCCGGTGCCACGGTTTCCCTGTGGCTGACCGGTGAGGCCGTGTGGTTCGCCGTACCCGGGCGCGCCGAAACCTTCGAACTCCCGCACGCGGCACCCCTCGCCGACCTGCTCACCGCGGTCCTCGAAGGCGGTCAACTCACCGTCTGCACCCAGTGCGCCAAGCGCCGCGACCTCACCGACTCCGACCTCCGCCCCGGCACCCGCGTAGCCGGCGCCCCCGCCTTCACCGAAGAAATCCTCACCGAAAACACCCAAGCAATCGTCTACTGACCGGCACCCGCAAGGAGCGGACGCCGGTCAGTAGTCGTGTGGTGTGGGGGTCAGCGTTCGCGGCCGCCGTCGCCGCCTCGGCCGTCGTTGCCGCGGCCGCCGCGGTCGCGGTCCTGGCCGCGCTGCGCAGCCGGGGTACCGGGGCGCTCGCTGGTGGCGACACCTCCGCCTTCGACCTTGACGGCGGTGAGGGGCTTCTGGTCCGTCCGAACGTGGTCGAACGTCGCCTTCTCGTCGGGCGGGAGCTCCGGGCCGGGGCCGCTCGGCCTGCCGTTCTTCTGACCCTTGGCCTCGGCGATCGCCGGGTCCTCCGCGGCCTGCTCCGGCGGACGCCATTGCGTGCCCTGGGCTTGGCTGGTCGAAGGGCCCTCGGTCTGGCCGCTCTGGCCGTCCTCCTGACCAAGTCCCGCGGTCTCGTCGACGGCCGTCTGCGAGGCGTTGGCGATCTGCTGCGTGTTCGGCCCCTTCGGCTGCGGAGGCTGCGCGCCGTCCTGACCCGCCTCCACCCCCTGCCCAGAAGCCTCCACCTGCTGCGGGTCGACCTGTCGGCCGTCCTGCCCCAGCTCGGTGCCGTCGTTCTGCAGGTCTTTGTCGACTCCGGTCTCCTCGGCAACGTACGGGCTCACCCGTTCCTGGTCCGCGCTGACGTCGGTCTGCTGCCCGTCGTTCGCGTCCAGCCCCGGCTCGTCCAGGTCCGAACCGTCCAACTCGTCCCCGTCGAGAGCAGAGTCCTGCCCTTCCTGCGCGAGGTCGGTCTGCTGGAACCGCTCGTCGTTGTCGAGCGCACCCTCTTCGGCCACGTACGGGTCGACGCCCTCCTGCTCCGCGGCAGGCTCCGCCTGGCGCCCGTTGTCCGCCTCGGCCGACGGGTCTTCCGCCGCGTTCTCCGCGTCGACCTTCGGCTGACCGTCGGCGTCGAGCGCGGGGTCCGTCTGCTGACCGTCGTTCTCGTTGAGCCGGTCGTTCGCGTCGAGGGCACCCTCTTCGGCCACGTGCGGGTCGACGCCGTCCTGCTCCGCGGTGAGGTCGGTCTGGCGGTCGTTGTCCGCCTCCGCCGACCGGTCATCTACCGCGTTGTCCGCGTCGGTCGACCGGTCGTCCACGGCGTTGTCCGCGTCGACCGTCGTCTCGCGGTCCGCGTCGGCGTTCTCCTGCCGGTCGTCGGCGTTCCGTTCGTCCTGTTCGTCGGCGATCTCGTCGGCCGCGGCCGCCGCGCCGACAGCCGTCCCGGCGGTGAGCGGGTCGATGCCGTCCTCGCGGTTCTGCTGGTTCTCCGGCTCTTCCCGATTCCGCCGGTCGTTGTCCGCCCGCGCCTGCTCTTCCTGTCGCCGCCGGTCCGCGTCCGCGTCCGCGGTGGTGTTGTCGTTCTGCTGGTCGTTCTCGATATCGCGCTCCCGCGTATCGGGGATGCGGTCGTTGTCGACATCGGTCAGTTCCCTGACGTCGTCGTTGGGGATGCCGTCGCCGTCGCGGTCGTTGTTCCGCTCGGCCTCCGCGTCCCGGGTTCGTTCGTTGGCGGCGTCGTTCTCCGCCCGGAGGTTCTCGCTCCGCTCCCGCAGGTCGCGGTTCCGGGCCTCGGTGTCGCGAATCTGCTGCCCGAGGGCGTCGTTCCGTTCGGACAGCTCGGCCGCGCGCTCGATGTCGCGGGTGCGGTCGGGCCCGTCGGACCGCTGCATCAGCCGATCGGTCTCGGGGTCCCACCGTCCCTGGGACAGTCCGTGCTCGACCCCGACGCGATGGCGCTTGTAGCGGCTGAGCAGCGCCTGGACCTGCCGAAGCCCGCCACGTGCCATCCGCTTCATCTGCCGGAACCCGCGGAGCAGAGCCTGGGTGACTTCGTCGGTGGCTTCGTCACCTGTCATGGACATCAGTCCACCTCGCTCGCATAGACGGAGTACCCGAAACCGGCGGCGGTTTCGCCCGGTCCCGGCTGGGACGCATACAGGTGGAACTCGGCTCCCGGTCGGAGCCAGACGGCCAAGTGCCGCCGGCGGCCGCGCCACTCCGGCGGAATGCGCAGGTCGTCGCCGGGCCCGACGTACACCGGCGGACCCCAGTAGCGGCGGGCGATCTCGAGCTGGCCCGGCCAGTGCGCGTCGAGGCCTTCTTCGGCCTGCGGCAGCTCCGACTCACCGATCTCGTACGCCGACCAGCCGCTCCGCGGCGACTCCGGCAGCACGGCGTCGGGCAGCACGAGCATCACCGTCTCGCGCTGGGTGACCAGGCCCCAGGTGTACCGATCAGGATCGATGTTTCCCGGTGCCCAGGGAAGCCAGCCGGTGGCGTCGGTGACGCGGTTGACCAGGGCACGGATCGCGTCCATGCCGGTGGCCGGCGGCCCCCAGATCGGTCGCCAGTCGACGACCTCGGCCAGATCGGCCATCGCCCGCTCGTCATCGTCGAACGACCGCTCCTGCGTCTTCACTCCGCCACACTCCTTCCGTCAAGTTTGCCCAGAGTATGCCCCGACCGGTGCCACCAACTCGGGTACAGACGCAGACCTGTGGATAACTGGTTCCGGGTACGCCGTTCGCGAGCAGTAACCGCAGTACGCCGTCCACACGTCTCCCGCTGGGTTGTAGTAGAAACATGAAGCTCCCGGCACCACCGACGGAGAAGTCGTTCCCGTCGCCGCTGCACCACCCGCGGGTGGCGACGGTCATCGGCCGCTGGCTCGCGACCGCCGTGACGATCTGCTTCCTGACCGGTCTCTACAGCCACTTCGTCCAGGACACCCCGAGCTGGCTGCCGATCCCCAGCCGCCCGGCCTCGCTGTACCGCGTGACTCAGGGACTGCACGTGCTGAGCGGGACCGTGGCGGTCCCGCTGCTGCTGGCGAAGTTGTGGACGGTCTACCCGAAGCTGTTCGCGAAGCCGCCGTGGCCACCGAGCCGGCAGGCGCTCGCGACGATGCTCGAGCGCGCGTCGATCCTGGTGCTGGTTTCGGCGATGGCTCTCGAGCTGTTCACCGGCTTCCTCAACACCCTGCAGTGGTACCCCTGGCCGTTCCCGTTCCGGCAGACGCACTACGCGCTGGCGTGGATCATCGTCGGCGCCCTCCTGGTCCACCTCGCCGTCAAGCTCCCGCTGATCCGCGCGAACTGGCGGCGTACGGCCGAGAAGGTGCCGGACTCTTTGCCGCCGGCAATCACCGGGCTCACCCGGCGCGGGCTGTTTCGGACCGTGGCGGGTGCGGCGACGCTCGTCGGCATCACGTCGGTCGGCCAATCGGCCCCGGCGTTCGGTCCCGTCGCCGTACTGGCCCCGCGGAAGCCGAACATCGGACCACAGGGACTGCCGGTGAACCGTACGGCGGAAGCGGCCGGCGTCACCGGAATCGACGAGAACTGGCGCTTCATGATCACGGGACCGCAGCAGCTCTCCTACTCGCTGGACGAACTACGGGCCTTGCCGCAGAGCCGCTCCAAGCTGCCGATCGCCTGCGTCGAGGGATGGAGTCAAGGCGCCCGGTGGGAGGGCATCCGGATCCGGGATCTGCTCGAACTGTCCGGAGCCCCGGCCCACTCCCGCGTTCGGGTCGTCTCGATGGAGAAGGGCGGCTTCTACGCGACGAGTGAGCTGCCACCGGAGTTCGCCGCTGATCCGCTGACGCTGCTGGCGCTCCGGCTCAATGGCAGCGAGCTGGCTTTGGACCATGGGTTTCCGGCGCGGATCATCGCGCCTAACCGGCCTGGCGTGTTGCAGACCAAGTGGGTTCATCGGCTGGAGGTCATCACATGAGGTTGCGAATCGGGTTACTGGTCGCCGGCGTGGTGATGGCCCTGTGGGGTGGTTGGGAGTTGGTGCGGGCCGTCGACACCCCAGCCCTGGTGCGGTTGCCGGTTTGGCTGGGTGGGGCCGTGCTTGTCGACGACTTCCTGCTTGTGCCGCTGACTGTCGCCATCGGGTGGCTCGTCACGCGCTGGTCGGCCGGGCCCGATCGGCACCGAACAGTCGGAGCGGTGCGAACGACCTTGCTGTACGTCGGGATCACTAGCCTGATCGCGCTGCCGCTACTACTGCGGCAGGGCAAGGGCGTGAACCCGACGGTCCTCCCCCGCGACTACCTCCGCGACTGGTTATTGCTGGAGGCAACGATCATCGCGGGCGGCGTCGTCGGCTACTTCTTCACCTTGAGAAGGTCGCGGGCCTCGTCCGGCGACATCGGCGGCCGCTGAGCGAGGGTCGCCAGCGCGGCGGCGCGTTCGACGAGCTCCGCGTTGTGCGTGACCGGGTGGCCCTTCGCCAGCGTCAGCGTGTCCTCCATGCCGACGCGGAGGTTGCCGCCCTTCGACAGTGCGGCCAGCGCGACCGTCAACGACGTACGGCCGATGCCCGTGGCGGACCAGGACGTGACGGCGTCGGGGAGCGCGTTGACGGCGGCGACGAGTGCGTCCGCCGTACCGGGCATGCCGCCGGGGACGCCCATCACCAGGTCGCAGTGCACGCGTCCGCCGTACGGCAGGCCGTACTTGTCGAGGAGCCGGTGCAGCGCGGCGACGTGCCCGAGGTCGAACAGCTCGAACTCCGGAACGACCTCGCGCTCCTGGGTGAGCTGGAAGAGCTGCGTGACGAATGGCCACGGGTTCATGAACACGTCGTCGCCGAAGTTGACCGTGCCCATGGTCAACGAGCAGGAGTCGGGTACGGCGTCCAGCACGCGGAGGCGGTCCTCGTACGGATCGGTGACGGCACCGCCTGTCGAGAGCTGCACGATCAGCGCCGTGTTCTCCCGGACCGCCGCGACGGTCTCGGTCAGCCGGCCGAGGTCCAGCGTCGGCTGGTGCTCGCCGTCGCGGATGTGGATGTGGATCATCGCCGCTCCCGCGGCCTCGCAGCGCTTCGCGGTCTCGACCAGCTCGTCGAGCGTGGTCGGCAACGCCGGGTAGTCCGCCTTCGCGGTCTCGGCACCGGTGGGGGCAACAGTGATCAGTGTCGACGCCATGGACGAATCCTGCCAGATCGCGCCTGGAAACGGATATTTTCCGGTCGGAGGGTCCGATGACCGGACGATCTCCCGCGCGAGAGGATGTTCCTCATGAGAGCCGTAGTACAGCGAGTCAGTCGGGCGTCGGTCACCGTGGACGGCGAGGTGGTCGGGGCGATCGAAGGACCCGGGCTGCTGATCCTGCTCGGCGTCACCCACGACGACACTCCCGAGAAGGCCGCCGCGCTGGCCGCGAAGATCTGGACCCTCCGCATCCTTCACGACGAACGCTCCGCCGCCGACGAGCAGGCCCCGATCCTCGCCATCAGCCAGTTCACCCTGTACGCCGACACCCGCAAGGGCCGCCGTCCCTCCTGGAACGCCGCAGCCCCCGGCCCTGTCTCCGAGCCCCTCTACAACTCCTTCTGCACCGCCCTGGAATCCCTCGGCGCCAAGGTCGAACGCGGCGTCTTCGGAGCCCACATGGACGTTGCCCTGGTCAACGACGGCCCCGTAACCCTGATCCTCGACACCTGAAGTCAACTTTGAGAAGCCACCGACCAAAAATCCGCTCCGGAAATGGTCGGTGGCTTCTCAAAGTTGGGGGGAACAGACCGGCCCCCGGATCCGTGCGGGATCCGGGGGCCGGGGGTTCTGGGTCGGTGAGGTTCGACTCAGAGAGTGTCTGCTGCGATCAGCTGACGACGCCGGCGGCCGAGTGACCGACGACAACCTTGGTGTTCAGGCTGTAGACGTTGATCACCAGCGCGTCCACCTCGATGTAGCGCTTCTGCCGCATGACCTTGTTGAAGGTCAGGCTGGCGACACCGGGGATGTTCAGCGTCTTGTTCTCGCCGGTCGGGACGGCGTAGGACTTGCCGCCGACCTTGATCGAGGCGATGGTCGAGGACGACGCCACGCCGCCCTTGCCGTCCTTGGTCTTCCACGCGGACGCCGAGGACTCGATGGCGCCGATGGACAGCGTGCCGACCTTCACGCCCGCGACGTGCGAGGTGAAGTTGATGTAGGACTTGTTCTCGCCGATGGCGCCGTTCTTGGTGGTGTAGACACCGCCGACGTAGGCGACCTTCGGGATGTTCAGCTCGCCGACCGCGACCCGGACCGTCTTGCCCTCAGTGCCCTGGCAGGTGGTCTGAAGCGACGTGGCGTCGGAGACGACCAGCTTGTCGGCCATGGCCTTGGTGCCGTACGCCGAACCGATCACCAGTGCGGTCGCCGGCTTCGAGATCTCGGCGCGGGTCTTCAGCACCGCGACGTCGACGCCCTGCGGGATGTACTGGTTCTTCACCGTCGCGTGCAGCACGACCGCCTGCGCGTACGAGTAGATGCCGGACGCGGTCTTCACGCCGCCGACACGGTTCAGCACGATGTAGCCCAGGCCCGGTACGGCGACCTTGGTGTTCGGCTTCGGGTTCAGCAGCGACGGCACCGAGATCGCGCCGATCCGCACGCCCGCGAAGGTGGTGCTGCCGGTGTAGGACAGCTGGCCCTTCGAGTACTTCGACGTGGTGGTGGTCTTCACGCCGGTCAGCGTGAGCAGGTTGCCGACGCGGATGTCGGCGGCCACCGCGTTGCTGGTGACGCCGGTGCCGCCGGCGTTGTTGAAGCTGTGCGTGTCGGTCTTCACCGAGCGCGCGATCGCCTGCCCGTTCACGTTCGCCGTGGCGATGTCGTTCTTGTCAGCCTTGTTGGCGTCCGTGGTGCAACCGAACTTGCTGATCACCTGCGGGCCACTGTTCGCCAGCCCGGATTGGACATCGGTCCCGTACGCGTAGCCGCTGTAGCCGAAAACCGGCGAGGCGGACGCGGAACCCGACGTCAGCGCAATCGTAGAAGCCACGCCGACAACCGCCGCAACACCGACGGCAGCGAGCTTCTTGTATCCGATGCGGGGTCGCATTGACCCCTCCTCCCTGAGTGATGACGTGACCCGAAGTGCGGGTCAGGACACAGACACAACTCAGCCGATTGCGGTAGGTGACGAGCCGACCGCGCTCCGAGACCAAACCGTTACCTTGCCGCTCGTTCCACGAGATTTCCCGGTACCACCCGTAACCCCGCTGCGATGACCTGGAAGCCCTGCCGCGCAAGCGATTCCGGACATGCCGAAGGGCCCGGACGCGCAAGGTCCGGGCCCCTCGGTGCTTACTTCAGGGTGGGCCACCGTCGGGTGGTGGTGGCACCATCAGTAACGAACGACTGGTCAGACGGTGACGGCCACTTCCGCGACCTCGCCGTACTGCGCGACCACCTGACGGTCGACCGGGTCGGCCTTCGGGGCCAGCGTGCGCAGCGTCCAGCTGCCCGGCGCCGCGAAGAACCGGAAGTGCCCGGTCGCCGAGGTCGGCACCTCGGCCGTGAACTCACCAGTGGAGTCCAGCAGCCGCACGTACGCGCCGCCGACCGGCTCCTCGCCGCGCAGCACCTGGCCCTGGATCACGGCCTCCTTGTCGACGTCCACGCCCTTGAGGTCGAGTCCGCCCTGCTTCGCTCCGCACATGTCAGGCCTCCCCGGGCTCGTCGCCGAGAGCAACGGGTACGCCGACCAGCGAACCCCACTCGGTCCAGGAACCGTCGTAGTTCTTCACGTTCTGCTGGCCGAGGATCTCGTGCAGCACGAACCAGGTGTGCGCCGAGCGCTCGCCGATCCGGCAGTACGCGATGGTGTCCTTGCCGAAGTCCACGCCGGCGTCGGCGTACAGGGTCTTCAGCTCCTCGTCGGCGCGGAAGGTGCCGTCGTCGTTGGCCGCCTTGCTCCACGGGATGCTGGCCGCGGTCGGGATGTGACCCGCCCGCTGCGCCTGCTCCTGCGGCAGGTGGGCCGGGGCGAGCAGCCGGCCGGCGTACTCGTCGGGGCTGCGCACGTCGACCAGGTTCTTCACGCCGATGGCGTCCTTGACCTCGTCGCGGAAGGCGCGGATCTCCAGGTTCTGCGGCTGCGCGGAGTACTCGGTGGCTTCGCGCTTGACGACCTCGTCGGTCAGCTCACGGCTGTCCAGCTCCCAGCGCTTGCGGCCGCCGTCGAGCAGCTTCACGTCACCGTGGCCGTAGAGCTTGAAGTACCAGTACGCGTACGCCGCGAACCAGTTGTTGTTGCCGCCGTACAGCACGACCGTGTCGTCGTTCTTCACGCCGCGGTCGGACAGCAGCGCCTCGAACTGCTCCTTGCTGACGAAGTCGCGACGGACCGGGTCCTGCAGATCGTCCTGCCAGTCGATCTTGATCGCACCGGCGATGTGGCCGGCGTCGTACGCCGAGACGTCTTCGTCGACCTCGATCAGGACGACACCGGCGTCGTTCTTGTGCTCCTCGACCCAGTCGGCCGAGACGAGCGCGGATTCCCTGCTCATGTGTGCTGCCTCTCAGTTGGTAGCGGTGGTTGGCGTACGAATGCGGTGGATCAGCAGATAGGCCTCGCAGCCGAGGCAGAGCCCGACGGCCGCGTTCACGAACGCGGCGACCAGGGCGAATCCGGTGGCGACCACTCCCAGCACGGTGACGCCGGTCAGGTACCCGACCAGACCGACGACCGCGAAGACGAGGCCGACCAGCTGCGCGAACCGCGGCGGGGCCGCGTCCTCCAGCTCCTTCGGCGGGCCCAGCCGGGGCCGGACCAGCCGCTTGAACAGCAACCCGTACGGCGACGCGCTCACGCCGAACGCGACCGAGATCGCGAACACCACGGCTTGCACCGCGAGCGGCCAGGGGTTGTTCAGTACGAGCGTCAGCGCCAGGACGACCGTGGTCACGCCGGCGGCGAACCGGAGACCGCGCGGATCGACCTGTTGTGCCGCCTGTTGTTCGGACATGACGACTCCCGGTGAAGGAGGATGTCGAGCCGGAAACCCGCCCGGGTCTGCGGGAGGCGACGTACGCGGAACCGTGCTCAGCGACCGGTTCCGCAGCGCTCGGGACGCCGCCTGGTCAGCGGCGTCGACACAGCGAAGAGCGGACGCGGCAGTTGTCCACTGCCCGTCGCTTCGTCAGCCATGTCGTGTAAACCACGCAACGAGACTACGGAACCTGGGCGGGCACGCCACCCGTGGTCCCATCACGTGAGACAACTGATCAAACTGTGGACTCTGGAGTCAGACCCGGACCACGTTGGTCGCGGCGACCTTGTCGTGCAGCGCCTGCTTCTTGTCGTCCCAGAGCGGCCAGAGGTAGTTGAGCAGCAGCGCGAGAGAGGCGAACAGACCGACGACCGGGATCGAGCCGGCCATGTTCAGGGCCAGGACGAGACCGCCACGCTTCGCCACGGCGCCGCGCGGCGGCTTGCCCGGCGTCTCCCGCAGCCGGACCGCGATGCCGGTCGCCATCTTGCCAGGAGTGCGGCCCTTCGCGACCAGGAACAGGTACTCGTAGACGAAGGCGACCAGGGCCCCCAGCAGGGACGCCGGGATGGCGTACTTGAAGACCTCGGGCGGCATCGAGACCGGTGTCGAACTACCGGCCCGGGCGGCGTCCAGGACGTCCTCGATCCACGAGTTCATCACTTTGCTGGACTGGTAGTAGAAGTATCCGGTCAGCGGCAAGGCGATGAACCAGGCGATGATCGAGTCGATGATGCGCGCGAAGACACGGCGCCACCAACCGGACAGCATCTGACCGTCGGGTGTGGTCCCGCGGCTCTGCCCCTGGTAAGCGAAGCCTTGTCCGCTCTGCGGGTACGCCGGGTAGCCGCCCTGTTGCGGGGCCTGCTGGCCGAACTGCGACGGTGACTGCGCCGGCCCGCCGCCGCCGTACACCTGTCCGTGCTCCGCGGTCTGCCCGTACCTCGGGAGGTCCTGCGTCTTCGACTGGCCGAACTGCCCCTGGAACGGGGGTGGGCCCTCCTGCGGCCGACGCTGATCCGTCCAGGCGGCGCCGTCCCAGTACCGCTGCTGGGTCGGGTCCTCAGGGTCGTCGTACCAACCTGCTACTTGGGAGCTCACCGGGAGAGTCTTGCGTACGTCCCGGTTCATTGGCCATCCGGTGGCACGTACCGGACGCGGTCAGCTCGGCTGGCGGTCGATCGCGACGGCCAGCGCGGCGATCACGTCCGGCTTCCGGGGCGCTCCGCTGGCGCGTTTCACCACTGCTCCGGTGCTGTCGAGCACCAGCGTGGTCGGCGTACGGAGGATGTCCAGCCGGCGTACCAGCTCGAGGTGGGACTCGGCGTCCAGCTCCACGTGGCGTACGCCGTCGACCATAGCCTCGACCTCGGCCAGCGTCCGCCGAGTGACCCGGCACGGCGCACAGAACGCCGACGAGAACTGCAGCAGAGTCGCTCGCTCGCCCAGCTCCCCGCCTACCTCCGCGGCCGTCACCCGCTCCACGTCGTCCTCGCTCTTCCCGCGAAACCGCCCGTCGACCCAGGCCTTGAGCACACTGAGCCCCACGCCGGCTACCACCGCCGCGACGAGTACCCACAGCCCCAGGCTCACAGTTACCCACGGTACGTCGGCTTGTTCGCGATTCAACCGCCCGTTTCACGTGCTGAGAAGCACCTGCGGATCCACAGCGAGGCGGTGGCGTGAGCGCCCGGTCGGCCAGGGCAGGCTGTCGTCGCCGTCACCCGGGTACCGCGGGACCACGTGCAGGTGGAGGTGGTCGACGCTGCGCCCGGAGTCCGGCCCACTGGCGTTCAGCAGGCACACACCGGTCGCCCCGAGCTTGGCCACCATCTTCTGCGCGATGCGCTGCGCCAGGTCCACCACCTGAGCCAGGTCGTCCGGCCGTGCGTCCAGCAGACCTGCGGTGGTGTGACGCCGCGGCACGACCAGCGTGTGGCCCGGAGCGATCTCCTCACCGGGCAGCGGGAGGAACGCGACCGCCGCATCCTCCTTGGCGATCCAGCGGGCCGAGTCGGCCGAGATCAGGCCGCAGAAGACACAGGCATCCATCTGCCGATTCTCCTCCGGTCTAATAGGTCCTGTGGAGAGCGGAGTGACCGTGCGGTCCGGGGTGGTGATTCCCGAGGCAGAGCTGATGTGGCGGTTCTCACGGTCGAGCGGACCGGGCGGGCAGTCCGTGAACACCACGGACAGCCGGGTCGAGCTGAGCTTCGACGTGGCGAGTACGTCGGCGTTGAGCGACGTACTGAAGACGCGGGCGCTGGAGCGGCTCGAGTCGCGGCTGGTCGACGGGGTGGTGACGATCGCCGCGTCGGAGTACAAGTCGCAGTGGCGCAACCGGGAGGCCGCACGGGAACGGCTGGCCGTGCTGATCCGGGAGGCGATCGCTCCGCCGCCCCGGAAACGACGGCCGACGAAACCGAGCAAGGGGTCCGTGCGGCGGCGGCTGGACGACAAGAAGCGCCGCGGCCAGACGAAGCGGCTCCGCGGCCGACCGGACGACTGACACGGCCCTTTGGCTGGATACGCTTGCGCGCGTGCAGGAAACGGGGAGCGGGGGGTCGGAGGACCTTCCGGAGTTGCAGGATCTCAAGGTGCGGGGCCGCTCGGTCAGGACGTGGGCGATCAGCGCCGGCGCCGTACTGCTGGTGGTCTCCGCGGCGTTCGGCGGGCTGAAGAAGGCCGGCGACGAGACTCCACAGGTGGACGCCGGGACCGCGATCGACGCCGGCCAGTTCGAGGTCACCGTCCAGCGGGTCGTCACCGTCAAGGACCTGAAGCCGCTGTTCACGCCGGACGACGGCGGGGTGCTGATCGCGGTCGTGACCAAGCTCAAGGTCACCGACGACACCGGCACGACACCGCCGTCGGACCTGATCCGCTTGATCGGCGTGCCCGGCGTGAAGGACACCGACCCGCCGCTCGGCACCACGAACCTCCGCGACGCCACGATGACCCCGGTGCTCACCCCGGACGCCGCCGAGGACGTCGCTTACGTCTGGAAACTGCCGAAGGCGAGCCAGTTCCCGACCGAGGTCAAGCTGACCGTGCAGGGCTACGAGCACGAGGACGAGTCGATCCTCGACCACCACGAGAAGTGGCTGCCGGACAAGATCGCCGCGGAGAGCACGGTCGCGGTGAAGGCCAAATGACCCGGAAGAAGCTGCTGAACGCCGGCCTCACGCTCGCCGTACTGGTCGCGATCGTCGCCCTGTACCGGTTCACGCCGACGCAGCAGGACATCCAGCAGCCGACCTCGGTGAAGGGCATCGTCGGGCGCGCGGTGCAGACGCCGCGGTTCGATCTGACCGTCGACGACGTACGGGTCGGCAAGAAGCTCCGGATCCCGCGATCCACGCCGGACCGCGACTCGCTGACCGCCTTCGTGGTCGTCGACGCCAGCGTCACCGCCAAACGGGAGCCGATGCACATCCTCGGCGTCAAGATCCGGTCCGCCGACGGCATCACGTACCTCGGCGCGAACCGCAGCGGTCTCGACCAGGTCGACCTGACCGGGACCGAGTTCGCGCCGGACATCCCGGTCCGCGGCTCGTTCGTGGTCGAGATGCCGGCCGACAAGGTGCCCGGGGCAACCTTGCTGGTGATGGAGAAGTCGATCCTGAACGACCTCGAGCCGCAGGTCACCGTGCCACTCGGGACAGACACTCCGAAGCTGGAAGACGTCGTGACGCTGACCACTGCGAGCGACACGTGAGCGGCGCGCGCCGTGCCCGCCGCGGCTGGTTCCGGAAGAACACGGTCGCGCTCGCGACGCTGGTGCTGGCGATCCCGCTCGCCGGGTGGTGGACCACCCGCAGCGACTACAAGTCCTGGTACGACAACGAGCCCCGCGATCCCGTCACGGTGTCGGCGAGCGGTACGACGTACAACGGAGCCACTTGGTACGCCGCCAACGTCGAGGAGAACCCGGACCCGTCGCGCGCTGGCGCCGATCAGGACAATCTGCCCGACGGAACCACCCGGATCCGGGTGTACTTCCGGCTGCAGGTGGACAACCTGTCCGCGCTCGAAGGGCTCGGCGGCTGCCAGGTCCATCTCCGGGCGCCGGACGGCCGGATCTGGGACGAGGACGCGATCGCGGACGACTACCAGGACCGTCCGACCGGGTGCAGCGGCGGCTCCGACGACAAACCGTCGAGCTGGCGTGGGGCCGCGGCGCCGTACTACCTGAAGCCGGTCGCCGGGAAGCCGTTCGAGACGGTCGCCGTGTTCGTCGTACCGTCCTCCGTCGCCGGCAGCGTGCAGCCGACGATCACGTGGGCAACGAAGCTCCCTCAGTACCTGGCATTCCCGAGGTAGCGGCGCTGAGGTCGGTGACACCGTGGTCGCCGGCCGGCTGCTCGTGGACCGCGCGGGTCCGCGGGGTCAGGTAGCCGGCCAGGCCGCCGATCATCCGGTCGTACGCGGCGGCGAGCAGGCTGACCTGCAGCATGATCTTCAGGCCGTCGGTGACCAGGTTCAGCGGCTCGTCGATGACCTGCCAGAACTGCAGCGTGTGCGGTCCGAGGACCCACACCTTCAGGGCGATCCACACGCCGCTCGCGGCGAACGTGACGACCGCCCAGGCCAGGAAGTACCCGAGCATCGGCCGCAGGCCGGAGCGGACCACCAGCCGGAACGCCTCCAGGACAGGGGTCCAGCGGTCCTTCCAGTCGGCCATGACCGAGTTCCCGGCGACGCGGACGATCCGCGGGGTCTGCTGCCAGCGGTTCGTGATGCGGTCGAACCGCCAACGCGGCTTGTCGAGCTTCTGCACCACGCGGCCGTAGATGATCGCGGTCATCGTGATCCACATCAGCGGGAGTACGGCGGCGTCCCAGAGGTCCGCGATCCCGGCGGTGATGAACCCGGTGACCGCGTCCCACACCTCACGGACCTGGTCGACGCCCAGCACGTGGTCGAGCACCCAGGTGTACCCGTCGTGCAGCCACTGCCAGACCTGGCGCTCCTGCAGCCACGTCTTCGGCGACGGGATGTACGAGGACGCCTGATAGATGACCACGAAGATCCACAGCGCCTCCAGGTAGGTGACGAACAGCTTGCGGACCGCGCCTTCTCGTTCCTTCTTCCACTTCTTGAACACAAACCGGAGCAGGTACGCCGTGGCGCCGAGCCCGATGAACAACCAGGTGGACAGCGACTGCAATCCCGTGGACTGCGGTGCGACGGTGCCTCCGGTCAGGATCGTCGCGGCCGTCTCGTTGACCTTGTGGACGGCCAGTTGGTACTCGTAGTCGAGCGCCTCGGTCTGCAGGAACTTGTATGCGGCGTAGAAGGCCAGGAACGGGAGGAGCGCCGCAGCGAGCGCGTCGAGCGCCCGGTGTTCATGGCCGGGCTCCACACCGTCCGGGGCAAGCGTGCCCTCGGCAACGGCCCGGCGGTGGAACGGCAGCTCGCCGCGGAGGACCAGGAACATGGTTACGTACATCGCCAACGAGACGACTACGAGCAACGCCAGTACGGCGATGCCGGCCGCCTCGGCTCTGGCGCCAGCCTGGACCGCTACCCATTGCAGGCCGCGGTGCACCAACTGGGCCACCAGAAACACCGCCAGAAGGCGCGGCCACGCCTTCCCGAACAGGACCCCCGCGCGACCCACCGTAGTGAGCAGCGTCCCCGACTCCATCGCCACGGCGACGAATGTACCTGGCGAGGAGTCCTCGGGCTTGGTCCTGGTCAGCCGCCGGCGAAGGGCGGCAGGGCGTCGACCAGAGCGCCTTGCGTGAGCGGTGTGCCCGGCTCGGCGCGCTCGCCGTCCAGGAGGAACGTGCAGATCGACAGCACGCGCGCCAGCTCCGGCCGATCGGTCGAAACGGTCGTGACCAGGTCGCGGATCGAGCCCGCCTCGGCGGTCGCCGACGACTCCCCGGCGGCCGAGCGGGCGGCAGCGAAGTACCTGATGGTCACTTCCGGCATCTGGTCCGCGCCTCACTAATCGGTTAAGTCTCGGCTATTATGTCAGCTTGCTGTTAGACCCAGTGTGTCCCAGGCCCCCGGCAACGACGCCGTCGGGGCCTGACGTGCACGAGGACCGGATCGCGGCCATCGGATCCGATGATCAGCACAAGGAGACGGCGTGAGTACGTTGCTTCTGCTGACGAACGCCCTGCAGGCCTCCACCGAGGTCCTGCCGTCGCTCGCCCTGCTCCCCCACCAGATCCGCATCCTGCCGGCCGAGGTCGCCGCGCTGGTCGATGCGCCAGACGCCGACGCCGTGTTGCTCGACGCGCGCCGTGACCTGGTCGCCGTCCGGAGCACCTGCCGGCTGATCCGCACCACCGGCGTCGACGTACCGCTGATCCTGGTCGTCACCGAGGGCGGCCTGACCGCGGTCAACGCCGACTGGGGCGCGGACGACGTACTGCTCGACACCGCCGGCCCGGCCGAGATCGAGGCCCGGCTGCGACTCGTCATCGGCCGCCTCGCCGCGACCCGCAACGACGAGCCCGAGTCCACGCTGATCCGCAGCGGCGACGTCGTGATCGACGAGGCGTCGTACACCGCGAAACTCAACGGACGGGCGCTCGACCTGACGTACAAGGAGTTCGAGCTCTTCAAGTTCCTCGCGCAGCACCCGGGCCGGGTGTTCACGCGGGAGCAGCTGCTCCAGGAGGTCTGGGGCTACGACTACTTCGGCGGCACGCGGACGGTCGACGTGCACGTACGGCGCCTGCGCGCGAAGCTCGGCCCCGAGCACGAGGCCCTGATCGGCACCGTCCGGAACGTCGGCTACCGCTTCGTGGTCCCGCCGGCGCCCGCCGCGCGCGAACCTGCCGAAGTGAAGTCCTGAATTCTTAGAAGAAGAACTTCAGCAGGGTGAAGGCCAGCGCGGCCGCCGTGACGAAGGCCGCCTTCCAGGAACCGACGCCCTGCCGGAACGCGGCCACGAACACCCCGACGGTGACGGGCACCAGCATCACCAGCAGGGTGACCCCGGCCGCGTGAACCCCGACGTGTGACTGCGCCGTGAGTACCAGCCCCACGACGTACGCCAACGTCAACCCGAGCCAGCTGGTGACCTGTACCGGCCCCTCCGCGCCGCGATGCCCTCGATGCGAGGCTCTGGCGGCCCGCCGGTGCGAGGTCGGAGCAACGTGCGACATCGCTCACCTTCCGTAAGTGCCTGAGTACGCAAGGTACCAGGATCACTGACGAGAAGAAAAAGCCGGTACGCCGCCTGTGAGGCGACGTACCGGCTCTCGTTCAGTCCGCCGTTGCGGTCAGGAACCGATGGAGATGCGGTCGGTCGCGACCGGCGTGTACGGGTCGTGCGCGGTCAGGTAGTTCGCGAACGCATCGATGTCCAGCCCACCGAAGAACTTGTTCGTCGCGGTGGTGAAGGCCGGGAAGCCGTCACCGCCGTCCGACAGGAAGTTGTTCGTGACGATGCGGTACGTCGTACCGTCGACCAGCGGCTGGCCGCCGATCTTGATCGAGCCCGCCACCACCTTCGAGCCCGCCGCGGCGGCCGGGTTCCAGGTGTAGGTGATGCCCGCGACCTGGAGCACCTTGAACTTCGGCGCGTCCGGACCGTTCACCCCGGAGAACTGCTGCTCCAGCAGACCCTTGATCTGCGTCCCGGTCATGTCCATCGAGACCAGGAAGTTGTTGAACGGCTGCACGGTGAACGCCTTGCCGAAGGTGACCTCACCGGCGTTGGACGCCAGGTCCGCCCGGATACCGCCCGGGTTCATGAAGGCCACGACCGGCGTCTTCCCACCGGTCACGACGCTCGGGTCGGCCAACTGCGCGTCCGCGATCAGGTTGCCCAGTGGCGACTCGAGCGAATCGTCAGGTGTCCGCACCACCGACGGCGTGGTGATGTGTCCGATCACCTTGTTCTCGATCGGGGCGACGAGCGCCTTGTACTTCGCGATCAGGGCCGCGGTCTTCGGGTCCTGCACGACGTCCTGGGTGATGATCTGGTTGTTCGCCAGCGTGTTCACCCGGTCGACGTCACCGGTCGTGTTGTCGATGCTCAACCGGACCTCGGTCACGAGCCGGCCGAACGACGACGCGCTCGTGACGAGCCGCGGCTGCTTGGCGCTGTCCAGCAGGGAGCAGTTGTACCCCTGGTGGGTGTGGCCGGAGATGATCGCGTCGATCTCCGGGTCCAGGCCGGCGTTGATGTCGACGATCGGGCCGGAGATGCCCGGGCAGCTGTTGTACGCCTTCGGGTCGGCCGGGAAACCGCCCTCGTGCAGCAGCACGACGATCGACTCCACGCCCTTCTTCTTCAGCACCGGGACCAGCGCGTTCGCGGTGTCGACCTCGTCCTTGAAGGTCAGCCCCTCGACGCCGGACTTGGTCACGATGTTCGGCGTGTTCTCCAGCGTCATACCGATGAAGCCGACCTTCTTGCCGTCCTTGAAGGTCTTGATCGTGTAGGGCGCGAACAGGGTCTTCCGGGTGTTCTCGAAGTACACGTTCGCGGAGAGGTACTTGAACCTCGCGCCCTCGAACGGGTGCGCCGCGTCCGGGCAGGAGTTCTGGTTGTTCGTCCCGTCGCCGTCCGGCAGGCAGCCGCCGGTCTGCATCCGGAGCAGCTCGTGCCAACCCTCGTCGAACTCGTGGTTGCCCACCGACGCAGCCTCGAGTCCCATCCCGTTCAGCGCTTCGACCGTCGGCTCGTCGTGGAACGCGGCCGACAGCAGCGGCGAGGCGCCGATCAGGTCACCGGCGGCGACCGTCACCGAGTCCTGGCCCTTCGCCTTCGCGGCGGCCCGCATCTCCTTCAGATGCGTGGCGAGGTATGCCGCGCCGCCCGCCGGGGTGCCGTTGATGTTGCCGCTGGAACCAGTCGCGGGCTCCAGGTTGCCGTGGAAGTCGTTGATCGCGAGCAGCTGGATCTGGCTGTGCGTCGGCTTCGGCTTCGTCGCCTGTGTCGCCGCATTCTGCGTGGCGGCGTCCTGCGTCGTGGCCTGGGTCGCGGCCCCTGCCTGGCTCACGGATCCCCCCGCGGCCAACGCGAGCGCCACGGCCGTCCCGGTGACGAGCAGCCCGACCGCCCGCCGTCCCCCCAACCGTGCCCTGCCTCGTCCTGTGATGGCCATCTCTTCTCCGTCGTCTCGGTCACCGCTGTTGCGGCGCCGCGAAATCCTCCGCGGTTCCGCGAAAGCTACCCGTGACGACGCGCCCTCGCCAGGACCTGAGCGTGAACTCAACCGGACCCTTTTACGGTATTCAGGTGACCCTCGAAGCCGTTCCCTCACCGTTGCCCTCGGCCACTGCCGCCGCCGTCACGGAACTCGCCCGCGCCGCAGCACACAGCGACGGCGTCAACCCGCTCTCCGAACGCACCCTCCTGCACCTCGACGGCGAGCACCCCGGCGACGTCCACGTCCTCGCCTACGAAGGCGATCCGGGCACCATCGAGGTCAGCGGCCTGCAGAGCGCCCGCAACCTGGTCGGGTACGGCGCCCTGTCCCCCGACGGCTCCGCCGAACTCTTCGTCGCCCCGCCGTTTCGCCGGCAAGGATTCGGTACGGCGCTCCTCCGCATCCTGCTCGACCACGGCGGCCGCCGTACCAGCGTCTGGGCCCACGGCCGCCTGCCCGGCTCCGACGAACTGGCCCACCGCCTCCACCTCGAGGTCACCCGGGAGCTCTACTTCCTCCGCCGTACCAGGGCCGCGTTGCCCGAGCCGGTCTGGCCCGACGGCATCGCCGTACGCACGTTCGTCCCCGGACAAGACGACGCCGCCTGGCTGAAGGTCAACGCAGCCGCCTTCGCCGACCACCCCGAACAGGGCAGCTGGACCGCCGCCGACCTGGCCGAACGCCTCCAGCAACCGTGGTTCGACTCCAACGGCTTCTTCCTAGCTGTCGACTCCGCCACCGGCGCGATCGCCGGCTTCCACTGGACAAAGGTCGAAGACGGCGTAGGCGAGGTGTACGTAGTAGGCGTCTCCCCCACCCACCAGGGCCAAGGCCTAGGCAAAGCCCTAACCCTCCAAGGCCTCCACCACCTCCAAACCACCCGCAACCTCAACGAAATAACCCTCTACGTAGACGGCACCAACACCCCAGCCCGAACCCTCTACACCTCCCTAAACTTCACCACCGCCGCCCTACACGTCCAATACACCCCCGCCTAACCCACCCCCTCCCACACCCCAACCTCCGGCCACCACCAACGGGCTGACGCTGCTGACTGCCCGGGCTGCACCCGCCTGCTGAGGTTGCGGGCTGAGGTTGCGGGCGAAGCCGGTGGCGTGAGACAGGAACTGGTGGGTGGAGACCTGAAATAACTGGTCTCCACCCACCACAACCCGCCCCCAGCCACCAGAACTGCACCACCCAGCGCCCCACAACCCCGCCACCCTCCAGCCACCCACCTCCCACCTCACCCGAGGCGGCAACCTCCTGTGAACGACATCACAACGAAGTCACCCGCTCACGTCCCGTCATAAACCCCACCCCGCCCCGTCCCACCATCAACCAGGAGCCGTCCGAGCCTCTAACCCCCCAGCCGGGCGGCTCCTGGCCCCAACCCCGTTATCCACAACTGCATCTTTTGACATCGAACCCCGCCCCACCCCGCCGTTACGATCGTGTCAACTACGGAGGGCTGACACACGTGACACACCGCAACAGGCCAACGCTCACACTCCTGGCCTGCCTAAGCGCCGCCGCACTACTGGTCTCTTGCGCCCAAAACAGCCCCGAGGCCGGCCACCCCAACACGGCCCCGCCGGCATCAACGGGCGCGTCAACGACCCCCACGAACGGGACGTCGGCGACCTCTGGCCCGAGCAACCCCGTCAGCACATCTCCTGCAGCTCTGCCCACGGCCCCGCCCGGGCGTCCAAAAGCCGCAGCCGGGGCAAGTCTCGCTGCCGGCGAAGCCTTCATCGGATATTACGTAGACCTGCTCAACTATTCGTACGGAACAGGCGACTCGGGCCCACTCCTCACGGCCAGCGACAAAGGTTGCGTCGGTTGCAAGGCTGTCGCAGATTACGTCCGGAAGATCAACGTCAAAAACGGCACCCTTGAAGGCGACTACAAGGACCGCCTCATCGACGTGAAAGAGATCTTTCGAGGCAGTTCCGGACGACTCGGCGGCTCGGCGACCCTCAAATCGGGGACATTCACCGAGAGGGACTCACCTAGCGCGTCCCCCGTTCCCCAGGGAGGCGACACGGGGACGATGGAGTTCACCCTGTCGCCGAGCGGCGGGAACTGGGTGATGTACGAGATGGAAATCAAAGAATGAGGCCGGGTCTTGTCCGCTGTGCGTGCGCTGCTCTCGCGACGCTGATCCTGACGGCTGGCGTTTCTGTAACGGTGACGCTCGCCGGTGATGCGAACGAGGCAAACGCGACTCCAGCTGCGCCCTTGGCCGAAGCGTCGTCGAAGCCGGTCCCGAAGGTAAAGGGAAAGACCCGGCGCTGGGGTGGGACGGTCCAGGGGTCGACTACCCAACGCGGTCGCCAGGAGCGTCATGGCTCAGACACCACACGGACGCCGACGCGGACCGCCAAACCTGCGAAACCAACGCGCTTCCGTAAACCGCAGAGCGACCCTCGGCAAGAGATCCGAATGAACCGCGGTATTTGTGGTCGTGTGCAGACGGATGGGACTGTGCCTGGGCCGAATCGGTGTCAGCCTGGTGGGGTCGGGCGGAAGATTACGGCGCGCACGACGCCGCCCGAGGTGGTGCGTCCGCGGCCTGAGGACGTCACGTGGGAGCAGGTGCGCTCGGAAACCAAGAACGTCATGTTCCCGGGGCTCTCGGTCAAGGTGCAGCCGGATGGGCGGACGCTGGTGAATCTGGACACCATCGTCTACACCGACGACAGCAAGGTGTCGACGACCACCGTCACATTGCTCGGATTCCCGGTGGTCGTTGAGGCGACGCCGATCAGCTACACCTGGCGCTTCGGCGACGGTACTCCGGCACTCACCACCAGTACGCCCGGCAAGCCGTACCCGTCGAAGGAGATCACCCACAAGTACATGAAGCGCGGCGCCGTCAGCCTCACGCTGACGACCAACTACGCCGCCCGCTTCAACGTCGCCGACACCGGCTGGCAGTACATCGACGGCACCGTCCCCATCACCGGCCCCGCCACCCCACTCCAGATCCGCGAAGCCATCCCCGTCCTCGTCGACCCGGACCGCTGATCTCGTTCTCGCGAGAGGCAGGTGGTTGGGGAGGGTTTCTGTCCGATTTGGGTAGGTAATCCTCCCCGACCCGGCTCAGGAGGTTCGGTCGCTCGGTGCGAGGGGCGGTTGTCCACACGCGCCTAGTACAGGGCGGTTCTCAGGTGGTTGGTGAGGTGGGTGTGGGCCTCGCGGGTTGCGCCTGGGACGGTTAGTAGGTTGGCGTGGCCGTGGGGGAGGGATCTGTAGTGGGCGTGGGTTAGGGGGTTGCCGGCCTTGGTGAGGGCTTGGGCGTATTCGAGGCCTTCGTCTCGGAGGGGGTCGAAGCCGGCGGTGGTCAGGTAGGTGGGTGGGAGGCCGGTGAGGTCTTCGGCTCGGAGGGGGGAGACGATCGGGTCGGGGCGGAGCGTGGGGTCGGGGGTGTAGAGGTCGCGGTACCAGATGATGTCCTCCTCGGTGAGGATGAAGCCCTCGGAGAACAGGTCTCGGCTGGGGCGGCGGGCCACAAGGTCGACGGCTGGGTAGAGCAGGACCTGGAGGGCCGGTTGCGGGAGGCCTCGGCGGACTGTTTGCTGGGCGACGACCGCCGCTAGGTTGCCGCCTGCGCTGTCGCCGCCGACGGCTACCAGGGCGGGATCGGCGCCTAGGTCCTCGGCGTGCTCGACGGCCCAGGTGAACGCGGCGATGGCGTCCTCGGCGGCGGTCGGGGCGGGTGCCTCGGGGGCTAGGCGGTAGTCGACGGAGAGGACCCGTACGCCGGAGTCGGCGGCGATCGCGCGGCACAGCGCGTCGTGGGTGCCGAGGTCACCGACCACCCAGCCGCCCCCGTGGAAGAACACCAGCAACCCGCCAAGGCCCTTCGATCCCCGACCGGAAGCCGACGCGGAAGCGGCGGCTGCCCCAGAGGGCGGGTCTGTGCGGGGGATGTAGAGGCGGGCGCCTAGTTGGCCGACGGTGCCGCGGACGGTTAGGTCGGTTACTCGGAGTAGTTCGGCGGGGTTGCCGGGGATCAGTTTGCAGAGGTTGCGGAAGTGGGTACGGGCCGTCGCCGCGTCGGTTTTGGTTGTGTGCGGCAACAGGTTCTCGACGCGCAGGAGCAGCTGGATGTCGGGGTCGAGGGTGTTGCCGTCGATCTGGATCGGGGCGCCGGCCAGCCGGCGGCGGACGGCCGCGGGCAGTGCGTACAGCGGGGTGAGGGCGTTCGCTTGTACGGCGGTCACCGTGTCACGCAGTACCGAGTCCAGTCGTAGGTTCACAAGGGGTGACGCTAGCAACCGCGGCGCGGGAGAAAGTGTCGACAGGCAACGAAAACGTCACATCGGTCAACGCGCGGACCGCTACCCGATGTTCACCAAAGGATGGGATGCTGAGCGGTGTGGCTGGAGACTTGCTGGCATCGCACAACAGGGAGTACGACGTCGAACCGCCGTACGACATCAGTGCGGCCGGTGACCTCCCCGCGGACCGGTTCTCCGACCGGGAGCTGAGCTGGCTGGCGTTCAACCAGCGGGTCCTGGAGCTCGCCGAGAACGACCGGATCCCGCTGCTCGAGCGGGCCAAGTTCCTCGCGATCTTCGCCAGCAACCTGGACGAGTTCTACATGGTCCGGGTCGCGGGGCTGAAGCGCCGGATCGCGGCCGGGGTCGCGGTGAAGGCGGCCAGCGGCCTGCTCCCCCGCGAGGTTCTCGACCGCAGCCTGGCGAGGAGCCGGGAGCTGATGGACCGGCAGGCGGAGACGTGGCGGAAGTCGGTGCAGCCGGCGCTGACCGAGCAGGGCATCGACATCCTGCGCTGGGACGAGCTGGAGCACGACGAGCGCGAAGCGATGACGAAGTTCTTCCGGGACCGCGTGTTCCCGGTCCTGACGCCCCTGGCGGTCGACCCGTCGCACCCGTTCCCGTACATCTCCGGTCTGAGCCTGAATCTCGCGGTCGTGGTCCGCAACCCGGACACCGGCGGTGAGCATTTCGCCAGGGTGAAGGTGCCGCCGCTGCTGCCGCGGTTCGTGAGGGTCGCCGAGGGCCGGTTCGTGCCGCTCGAGGACGTGATCGCCACCCACCTCGGCCAGCTGTTCCCGGGGATGGAGGTCACCCAGCACCACACGTTCCGGGTGACCCGCAACGAGGACCTCGAGGTCGAGGAGGACGACGCCGAGAACCTGCTGGCCGCGCTCGAGAAGGAGCTGCTGCGCCGCCGGTTCGGTCCGCCGGTCCGGCTCGAGGTGGAGGAGTCGATCGACCCGCAGGTGAAGGCGCTGCTGCTGTCCGAGCTGGGCGTCACCGAGGCGGAGGTGTTCGAGCTCCCCGGCCCGCTGGATCTCCGTGGTCTGTTCACGATCGCCAGCCTGGACCGGGCCGAGCTGAAGTACCCGGCGTTCGTTCCGTCGACGCATCCGCATCTGGCCGAGGTGGAGACCTCCAACCCGGCGGACATGTTCCACGCGCTCAAGCAGCGCGACGTACTCGTCCACCACCCGTACGACTCGTTCTCCACCAGCGTCCAGCGTTTCATCGAGCAGGCTGCCGCGGACCCGCACGTGCTGGCGATCAAGCAGACGCTGTACCGGACCAGTGGTGACTCCCCGATCGTCGACGCGCTCATCGACGCCGCGGAGTCCGGCAAGCAGGTGCTGGTCCTGGTGGAGATCCAGGCGCGCTTCGACGAGCAGGCGAACATCAAGTGGGCTCGTCAGCTCGAGCATGCCGGCTGCCACGTCGTGTACGGCGTGATCGGCCTCAAGACGCACTGCAAGCTGTCGCTGGTCGTCCGTGACGAGCCGGACGGCCTGCGCCGCTACGCGCACATCGGCACCGGCAACTACCACCCGAAGACGGCCCGGCTCTACGAGGACCTGGGTCTGCTGACCAGCGACAAGGTGGTCACCGAGGACGTCGCGCTGCTCTTCAACCACCTGTCCGGCTTCGGTCGCAGTGCCGGCTACCGGCGGATCCTGGTCGCTCCCCAGTCGGTACGGCGGGGGCTCGTCGAGCGGATCGACCGTGAGGTGCAGCACCACCACGCCGGCCGCCCGGCGCGGATCCGGATCAAGGTGAACAGCCTGGTCGACGAGGCCCTGTGTGACGCGCTCTACCGGGCGTCACAGGCCGGCGTACCCGTCGACCTGTGGATCCGCGGCATCTGCACGATCCGGCCCGGGGTCCCCGGTCTGTCGGAGAACATCCAGGTCCGCAGCATCCTGGGCCGGTTCCTCGAGCACAGCCGGGTGTTCCTGTTCGAGAACGGCGGTGAGCCGGAGGTGTGGATCGGCTCGGCCGACCTGATGCACCGCAACCTGGACCGCCGGGTGGAGGTGCTGGTGCAGCTGAAGCAGCAGGACCACGTCGCCGAGCTCGGTGAGATGTTCGACCTGGCGATGGACGAGGGCACCGGCTCCTGGTGGCTGCAGGCGGACGACACGTGGCAGGCCCGGCTCAGCGGAGCGGACGGTGAGCCGCTGCGGGACATGCAGGAGCGGCTGATTGCAACCCGCGGCCGACGGCGGGCGTCCGAACCGATCAGTTAGTCACGTCTTAGGGTGAATCCATGAGCAACCCGGCGACCGTCATCGCCGCGGGTGGTGTCGTGTGGCGAGAGCGCCGCGGCACCCGGCAGGTGCTGTTGGTGCACCGGCCCCGGTACGACGACTGGTCCCTCCCGAAGGGCAAGCTCAACGCGCATGAGCACGTACTGCTCGGTGCGCGGCGGGAGATCGAGGAGGAGACCGGGCTACAGGTCGTCCTCGGTCCCCCGCTGGGCGTGCAGCGGTACCCGATCCGCAAGAACGGCGGGACCACCGAGAAGCTGGTGCACTACTGGTCCGCCGTACCGGTCAACGGCAGCGAGTTCGAGCCGAACGACGAGGTGGACCAGGTCAGCTGGCTCCCGGTCGACAAGGCCCGCGGCAAGCTCAGCTACCCGCGTGACGTGGACATCCTGGACGCCCTGGACGGTGCGGTACCCGTCGTCGCCACTGTGGTCGTGGTGCGGCATGCGGAGGCAGTGAAGCGGAAGGACTGGGACGGCAAGGACACCCTCCGTCCACTCACCAGCAACGGTACGGCGGTTGCGCAGGCACTGACCGGCGTACTGGCCGCGCTGGGCGCCAACCGGATCATCAGCAGCGACGCGGAGCGGTGTGTCGCGACAGTCGCGCCGTACGCCGCCTCTCTCGACCGGCACATCCACTTGTGGCCGGAGATCTCCGAACGCGGGTACGACGCCGACCCGGACGGACTGCGCGGTCTGGCCGAGCGGGTGTGGAGACCGGGCAAGGTGACGGTCGTCTGCTCGCACCGGCCGGTGCTGCCGGCGCTGGCGCGGGAGCTGGGCCTGAAGGTCGGCAAGTTCTCCACAGGTGCGTTTCTGGTCGCGCATCGGCTGGCCGACGGCCGCCTGGTGCACGAACGATTCGGCGCCCCCTGAAGCAACTCGTAGCCGCCGCGACACGGCTCGGTGACGATCCAGGCACAGCCGACGGGGTGGCCGGGTGACACTGGAGGTGACGGGTATGTTCCTACCCGAGGAACCGGCGCCCCACCGGGTGCCGGTCTGAGGAGAGGTTCGGGGCGCACCATGACGATGATGCGAGAACTGACACTGATCGGGATCCGGATGGAATCGCCCAACCGGGCGCCCGTGATGATGCTGCGGGAGACCGAGGGCTACCGCTACCTGCCGATCTCGATCGGCTCGGTCGAGGCGACCGCGATCGCCTACGAGGAACAGGGCCTGCGTCCGTCGCGGCCGCTCACCCATGACCTGATGCGCGACCTGATCGAGGCGTTCGGCGTGCACATCGAAGCGGTCGAGATCGTCGAGCTGCGCGACGCCGTCTTCTACGCCGAACTCGTCCTCGCCAACGGCGCCCGGGTCTCGGCCCGTCCGAGCGACTCGGTGGCGCTCGCGGTCCGTCTCGGTACGCCGATCCGCTGCACCGAAGAGGTACTCCGGGAAGCCGGCGTCGCGACCCCCGAGGAGGAACAGGCGGAGCTGGAACGCTTCCGGCAGTTCCTCGACGGCGTCGCCCCGGAGGACTTCTCCAGCTGAGGTCCGCGACCCCGGATGGCACGACGAGGTACTACCGTTCACATTAATAGTGCGCTGTGCGTTACCGAAACGTGAGCAAACAGCCGTTTACATCGACGGAGAGTGACGGCTCCTAACTCAGTTCACCTAATGGCCGCCTGTCGGCACGCCAGGCGTCGCGCACGCTACCGGAACCGTTCACCGCTCGTTCACCGGTGACGGACCGGTCGGTCACCTGGTCTCCCTACCGTCTGTGGAAGTTCAGAAGTCTGATTCCCGCAGAAGGGCAACACTCTCGTGTCCGTCAATCGCCTGCTCCGCGTCGGCTCCGTCGCCGTGGCCTCCCTCGGCGTCCTCGCCCTGAGCGCCTGTGGCAGTGACCCCGAGCCGACCGGCTCCTCGAGCCCTGACTCCTCGACGTCGTCGGCCGGCGCCGAGTGCCCGAAGGGCACGCTGAACGCCGAAGGTTCCTCGGCACAGAAGAACGCCATCGAGGAAGTCATCAGCAAGTACAACGAGAAGTGCGCCGACGTCACGGTGAACTACAACCCGACCGGTTCCGGCGCGGGTATCAAGCAGTTCAACGCGAGCCAGGTCGACTTCGCCGGCTCCGACTCGGCGCTCAAGCCCGACGAGCAGACCGCGGCCACCAAGCGCTGCGCGGACAACGCGGCCGTCAACCTGCCGATGGTCATCGGCCCGGTCGCGATCGCCTACAACGTCGACGGCGTCACCAAGCTGACGCTCGACGGCCCGACCGCCGCCAAGATCTTCCAGGGCACCATCAAGACCTGGAACGACCCGGCGATCGCCAAGCTGAACGCAGGCGTCACGTTGCCGTCGGCACCGATCTCGGTGTTCTTCCGCTCCGACGAGTCCGGCACCACCGAGAACTTCACCAAGTACCTGAAGGCGGCCGGCGGCGGCGCCTGGACCGGTGAGCCGGCCAAGAAGTGGACCGGCACCGGCGCCGGCAAGGAGAAGTCGGCCGGTGTCGCCGAGGGTGTGAAGAGCACCAAGAACGCGATCACGTACGTCGAGTGGTCGTACGCCGTCGACAACAAGCTCGGCGTCGCCCAGATCGAGACCGGTTCAGGCACCCCGGTCGAGCTGTCCGCCGAGTCCGCCGGCAAGGCGCTGGCCGCGGCCAAGCCGGCCGACGCGTCCGGCAAGGACCTGGCCCTGAAGCTGGACTACGCGACCAAGGCCCCGGGTGCGTACCCGATCATCCTGGTCACCTACGAAATCGCCTGCACCAAGGGCCTTCCGGCCGAGAAGACCGCGCTGGTGAAGAGCTTCCTGAGCTACTTCGTCAGCAAGGACGGCCAGGCGTCGCTGACCGACCTGAACTACGCGCCGCTCCCGGCCGAGATCCAGACCAAGGTCGACGCCGCCATCCAGGCGATCAGCTGATCGAGACGCAGTACTGATGCGAGCCCCGGTCGATCCGAGTCATCGGAGGACGCCGGGGCTCGCCTCGTCAGACCCAGACGTGACATCACGACCCAGGCGCTTGGAGCAGCATCGAAATGAGTAGTCCAGACGGCACGGCACCGCCCGACCGGCCGGACGGCACAGCCGCCGACGAAACAGAACCGAAGATCGAGGATCTGGTTCACGAGGACGCCGGTCCGACCCCGAAGTTCGGCGGCCTGGCCTCCGAACACGCCGAACACGAGGCGGCACAGCAGTCCGCCGAGGTGCTGACCGAGTCCGGCGTCGAGGCCGCAGGCACGAAGTCCACCACGGACGGCAAGCTCGACCTCGGCCCGGTCGGTCATCTCGGCGACCGGCTGTTCGGCGGGCTCGCCCGCGGCTCCGGCGGCCTGGTGGTCGTGATCGTCGCGTTCGTCGGCATCTTCCTGCTGGCGCTGGCGATCCCGGCGCTGATCGATGACAAGAGCAACTTCTTGTTCTCCCGGATCTGGGAGCCGGGCGGCGACGATCCGCGGTTCGGCATCGCGGCGCTCTTCTACACCACCGTGATCAGCTCGATCATCGCGATGCTCATCGCGGTCCCGATCGCGATCGGCGTCGCGCTGTTCGTCACGTACTACGCCCCGAAGCGGCTGGCCGCACCGGTCGCGCACGCGGTCGACCTGCTGGCCGCCGTACCGTCGATCGTCTACGGCCTGTGGGGTGCGCTGTTCTTCGCGCCGATCCTGCTCCCGGTGATCAACGGCCTGTCCGACGCGCTGGGCTGGATCCCGATCTTCGAGAAGCCGATCGGCGACAACGTCGGTGTGGTCTTCACGGTGTCCGTGGTGCTGGCGATCATGATCCTGCCGGTGGTCACCGCGATCAGCCGGGAGATCTTCGCCCAGACCCCGATCGCGCACCGCGAGGGCGCGCTGGCGCTCGGCGCCACCAAGTGGGAGATGATCCGGATGGCGGTCCTGCCGTACGGGCGCTCCGGGGTGGTCAGCGCCTCGATGCTCGGCCTCGGCCGAGCGCTCGGTGAGACCGTCGCCGTGATGATCATCCTGACGGTGCCGAACGGCAACGACCCGTGGAACTCGTCGATCTTCGCAGGCGGCGAGACGTTCGCGTCGAAGATCGCCAACAACGCCGCCGAGTTCGACTCGCCGGAGAAGACCGGCGCGTACATCGCGGCCGGCCTGGTGCTGTTCGTCGTCACGTTCCTGGTCAACTCCGCGGCCCGGATCATCGTCGACCGCAGCGCCCCTGGCGCCAAGCGTCCCCGGCGCCGCCGTCGCGCCGAGGCAGCCGAAGGAGCTTCCGCATGACCGCCGTAGCAGAGAACAGGCCGGCGTACGACGGGAAGGTCCTCGACCTGACCGGCAAGTCCGGCGCCCGGGCCTTCAAGAACACGCTGGCCACGGTGCTGATCGCGCTGGCCTTCCTCGTCGCCCTGATTCCCCTGGTGTGGATCCTTTTCACCGTGATCAGCAAGGGGTACGACCTGCTGCTGAGCGCGGACTGGTGGAGCCAGTCGCAGCGCGGGATCACCGTCCGGCGAGCCGGCGGCGGTGCGTACCACGCGATCATGGGCACGTTGATCATGGCCCTGATCACCGCGGCGATCGCGGTCCCGATCGCCATCCTCGGCGCGGTCTACCTCGTCGAGTACGGCAAGGGCACCCGGGCCGCCAAGGTCGTCAGCTTCATGATCGACATCCTCACCGGTGTCCCGTCGATCGTCGCCGCGCTGTTCATCTACGCGGTCTGGATCACCGTGTTCGGCTTCAACCGCGTCGGTTTCGCGGTGTCGCTGGCGCTGGTGCTGCTGATGCTTCCGGTCGTACTGCGGTCCACCGAGGAGATGCTGAAACTCGTCCCGGACGAGTTGCGGGAGGCGTCGTACGCGCTCGGGGTCCCGAAGTGGAAGACGATCCTGAAGGTCGTCGTACCGACGGCGTTCGGCGGCATCGTCACCGGCGTGATGCTCGGTCTGGCCCGGGTCATGGGTGAGACCGCGCCGCTGCTGATCCTGGTCGGCTACTCGAAGAACATCAACCTGAACCCGTTCAACGGCTTCATGGGCGCGCTGCCGACGATGATCAACCAGGACCGCACCGAGCTGGCGTTGCCGAACGCCGCGGACCGGGTCTGGGCGGCGGCGCTCACCCTGATCCTGCTGGTTCTTGCCCTCAACCTGCTGGCCCGGCTGGTCGCCCGGTTCAGCACCATCAAGTCGAAATAGTCGAGAGGTTCTGAGTCGAATGGCTAAGCGCATCGAGGTCAGCGGCCTCAACGTCTACTACGGCGACTTCAAGGCCGTCGAGGACGTGTCGATGACGGTCGAGCCCCGCTCGGTCACCGCGTTCATCGGCCCGTCCGGTTGCGGCAAGTCCACGTTCCTGCGCACCTTGAACCGGATGCACGAGGTGATCCCCGGCGCCCGCGTCGAGGGCAAGGTGATGCTGGACCAGCAGGACCTGTACGGCGCCGGCATCGACCCGGTCGCCGTCCGCCGGGTGGTCGGCATGGTGTTCCAGCGGCCGAACCCGTTCCCGACGATGTCGATCTTCGACAACGTCGCGTCCGGCCTGAAGCTGAACGGCGTCAAGGACCGCAAGAAGCTGACCGAGGTGGTCGAGCGGTCCCTGCACGGCGCGAACCTGTGGAACGAGGTCAAGGACCGGCTGGACAAGCCCGGCGCGGGCCTGTCCGGTGGTCAGCAGCAGCGGCTGTGCATCGCCCGGGCGATCGCGGTCGAGCCCGAGGTGATCCTGATGGACGAGCCCTGCTCGGCCCTGGACCCGATCTCCACGCTGGCGATCGAGGACCTGATCGAGAAGCTGAAGGACCAGTTCACCGTCGTCATCGTCACGCACAACATGCAGCAGGCGGCGCGGGTCTCGGACCAGACGGCCTTCTTCAACCTGGCCGCGACCGGCAAGCCCGGCCGGCTGATCGAGATGGCTCCGACCAAGCAGATCTTCTCCAACCCGGCCGAGAAGGCCACCGAGGACTACATCACGGGCCGCTTCGGCTAGTCCGTCGTACGAGTTATCCACAGCTGCGGGCCGGCGCTTCGCCGGCCCGCAGCTGTGTTTGGTGTCAATTGGTGCAACTGTCCACAGATCGGGCGTTTCGCGTCTGCCCTGACCACCACTGTGGCCCTCTGACCGCTAGCCTTTGCCCAGTAAACGCGGGTGAACTGTGACGAAAGGACCATCGTGAGCGACCAGAACGTACCCCCGGGCACCGGACCGGAGGACGGCCGGAACCAGGGACCGGGCGCGCCCGGTGGGCAGCCGCCGTCCTATGGACAGGGCGCCCAAGGCCCCGGACAGAACCCGTACGGCAACCCCGGTGCGACACCGCCGGGGCAGCCCGGCCAGCCGGGACAGCCTGGTTACGGCGCTCCGGGTCAGTACGGCCAGCAGCCCGGCCAGCCGGGTCCGGGTGGCCAGCCGGGTCAGCCTGGCTACGGCCAGCCGCAATACGGCCAGCAGCCGGGACAGCCCGGTTACGGCCAGCCGCAGTACGGCCAGCAGCCGGGCCAGCCCGGCTACGGCCAGCCCGGCGGCTATGGACAAGGCCCCGACTACGGCCAGGTAGCCCAGGCCCAGAGCGGCCTCGTGCAGATCCCAGGTATCGGCACCGTCAAGGTGGCAACCATCGGATCGCGTGCGCTCGCACGCATCATCGACAGCGTCATCCTGTACGCGATCGTCGGCATCCTGTACGCCATCTTCATCGGCGGTGCCAGCGCTGCGACCAGCGATGGCACTCTCTCCGAGGGCGAGAGTGCCGGCTTCCTCGGCGCGTTCTTCGCCGTCATCGGCCTCTCGGTGCTGATCACGGTTCTCTACGAACTGCTGCTCACCGCATTCAAGGGCCAGACCGTCGGCAAGATGGTCATGGGGATCAAGGTCGTTCGTTCGTCGGACGGTCAGGTTCCTGGCTTCGGCCCGGCCTTCATGCGTTGGCTCCTGCCGATGATCGGCTCCTTCCTCTGCTACGTCGGTGCGCTGCTCGTCTACCTGTCGCCGCTTTTCGACAGCTCTGGGCGTGTGCAGGGATGGCACGACAAGGCTGCAAACACGCTGGTGATCGGTACTCGGTAGTCAGCTGAGGATTGGGAGGGGCTGTGCTGAATCCATTTGAGCAGGACTGGTGGGATGCGTGGAATCTGTGGAGCGCATTGGGCCAGGGTGTTCAGTTGCAGCCTCTCCCGCCGCCGGTGCCGTTGAATCCCGGCGAACATGCGTACGCCGTCGAGCCCTGCGAAGTGCAACGCTACGACGGTTTACGGCTCGCCTACGGGAACGCGGACCGCCATGCGGCTGCAGCTCAGTGGCGCACAATTGACAACGGCACGGCGGTTCTGACGCCGTTTCGCGTATGTCTACTGACCAGGCCAATGCCTCAGGACTTCGGGTTGGCCATGGTGACTCGCATGTGGACCGAGCATGACGGGACCGTCCTCGCCTACGGGGACACTCAGTACAAGCTGCGGGTGCCGCGGCCGGTCTGGTTCGACGTCATGCTGAACCACGTCGCGTTCAACCGGCGGATCGACCTCGTCGTCCCGCCCTTCGTGCAGGCCGCGTGGCAGCGCGCCGGCCTGATCAGGTGACCGGCGTCAGAAGTTTCGTAGTACGCCGAAGATCAGCAAGGCGCCCAGGGCAACCTTCGTGAGGATTGCCACCGCTCGTGGGCTGAGGCGCTGCCGTGGCAGGTTGAGCCAGCCGGCGCGGGACAGTGACCAGGCGAGGACCTCGTAGCCGATGGCAACGCCAATGAGTGGGCCGAGGATCAGGACCGCGGCGTTGAAGTGCCAGGCGGCGTTCAGGTCGCCTTCGAGGAGTGCCGCGGCCATTCTGGTCGCGCCGCAGAACGGGCAGTCGAGACCCGTCAGCGTGTGCAGCGGGCAGGGGATGCCGAGACCGGACACCCGGTAGATCCCGGCCAGCGCGAAGCCGCCGATCCCCACTCCGGCGAGTCCCCAGACGCGGCGATCGACAGGTTTCACCGGTCCTTGTGGACGGGGCATCACCGCGAAGGTCACACGCCAACGGTAACCCCGATACAGTGTGCATCGATCGACTGGGAGACGGATTCCGATGAGCACACCGATGCCGCCCGACGACGACCGGCCGCAGGACCGGCCCTACGGGAACGAGCAGCCGGGCTACGGGTACGGGCAGCAGCCGGGGTACGGATACGGGCATCCGCAGCAGCATCCGCAGCAGGCGCCGTACGGGCCGGGCTACGGGCAGCCGTACGGCACGGCGTACGGCCAGCAGCCCTATGGTGCCTATGGCTACGGCTACGGCGCTCCGATGCCTCCGCTGGCCGACTGGGGCCCTCGGGTCGCTGCGTCGCTCATCGACAGTCTGATCGCATTGGCGCCGCTCCTGATCGGGTACGGCGCTCTGATCGCGAACGTCGTCGCGCGCCGCGACAACCCTTACCCGTACGACAGGCCGCAGTGGTGGGCGATCATCCTTTTCCTGGTGTGCCTCGTCGCCAGCATCGCGCTCAGTCTGTGGAACCGGGTCTTCCGGCAGGGACGGACCGGCCAGAGCGTGGGCAAGAGCGCCCTGCACATCAAGCTGATCGACGCCGTGACCGGAGAGCCGATCGGCGCCGGCCGGTCCTTCCTCCGCGACTTCCTCAGCGGCCTCTTCAACAACGCCTGCTTCCTGAACCTCCTGTGGCCCCTGTGGGACGACCAGAAGCAGACGTGGCACGACAAGGTCGTGAACACCTACGTGGTGCGCATCTGACGTCAGTGCGAGCGTAGGAGACCGGCGCAGGCCACTGCCCACAGCACACTGCTGAAGGTGCCGATGATGAAGCGTTCGGCAACGGCCTGCGGTGTGACCGAGGCAGGCTGATCGGGACTGCGGAGCTCGGGGTACCTGGCCAGTCCCTTGATCGCCAGCACCACAGCGATGCCTTCCGGCCAGCCGGCAACCAGTGATGCGTAGATGGCCATTCGCTCGAGCGCACCGATCAGTGCGCCGCCACGCAGTACCTCACCGGCCTTCTGCGTCGACTGGGCACGGGTGCTCCTCCGGTCGGCCAGAGCCATCACAGAGGTCGTCAGCGGACCGCCGCCTGTCACTGCCAACGCTCCGGCCAGCAGGAGCAGTACGTTCCACCAGCGCTCGGGCCAGCCGTCTACTCCGTGTCCAGCGAGCAGTAGCACGCCGACTGCGGCCAGGCAGGCCAGCATGACGCTACTGATGACGATCTCGAGGGTGGAGCCGGACGACCTGGGCACCCATGCGAGTACGGCGAGGACCAGGGCGGCGCCGGTCAGCGACAGGACCAGCGCCGTCACGCAGCAGCCCCGGCGCCGAGGAGATCCGCGGCCAGCACCCGTCCGCGCTGTTCCTCGGCGAAGCCCGCGGCCTGGGCGCGTTGCGTCACCGCCGACTGGCTGATGCCGAGTTTCACGCCGATCTCCCGCCTCGTGAGTCCTTCGCCCAACAGGTCCGCCACTGCCCAGCCACGGTCACTGCGACGCCGCAGTACGGACGCCATCAGCCACAGCACCGTCTCCACCTGCTCTGCTCTGCGTGAGTCCGCTCCGACCACGTTCACGTGGTGCTGACTGGACTTCGCCCGCGTCACCGCCTCCCGCGCGAACACGTACGCGTCGCCGCTTCCGGCGCGGGTGCTGCGTGGCAGCGGTTCGGTGACCTCACCGACGCCGAGTCCGACATACCAGTTGTCCGACCGCAGCAGTTCGACGATCACGTCGACGGTCGGCCGGGCCTCGGACAGCACGCCCTGCACCTCGTCGCCGGCGGTCCGCTCGAACTTCCGCAGCAGTCCGCTCCGCCGCGGCCGGCGGTTCAGGGAGTTGAGTAGCTCAGGTACGAGATCGCTCGTGCTTCGGCTGCCGCGCTGATCTACCGTGAGAACGAAGACCATCGCCCTGCACCTCCTTCTGAACGGCTTAAGGCTACAGTCTTATTCACGTAGAGTGAAGGCCAAAACCTGAATCGGTTCAGCCAGTTACTCCCCGTATCCGGCCCGGAGCCAGGTTCACGCCGGGCCGGACGGGCGCCGTACTCAGTCCGTGATCGGTAGATAGAGCTTCTGGTCAGTGGATTTGAAGGTCTCCGACATCTCGGCGAAGCCGGCCTCGATGGCCTCGGTGGAGGTCAGCCCACGTTCCTCGGCGTACGCGCGGATGTCGGCGGTGATCCGCATCGAGCAGAACTTCGGCCCGCACATCGAGCAGAAGTGCGCGGTCTTCGCGGGCTCGGCCGGCAACGTCTCGTCATGGAAGGACCGGGCGGTGTCCGGATCCAGCGAGAGGTTGAACTGGTCCTCCCAGCGGAACTCGAACCTTGCCTTGGACAACGTGTCGTCCCAGGACTGCGCACCCGGATGCCCCTTGGCCAGATCGGCTGCGTGGGCGGCGATCTTGTACGTGATCACGCCGGTCTTCACATCGTCACGATCGGGCAGGCCGAGGTGCTCCTTGGGCGTGACGTAGCAGAGCATCGCCGTACCCAGCCAGCCGATCTGTGCCGCGCCGATCGCCGATGTGATGTGGTCGTACGCCGGCGCCACATCGGTTGCCAACGGCCCCAACGTGTAGAACGGCGCCTCCCCGCACAGCTCCTCCTCGAGCCGGACGTTCTCCGCGATCTTGTGCATCGGCACGTGTCCGGGGCCTTCGATCATCACCTGTACGTCGTGCTCCCAGGCGATCCGCGTCAGCTCCCCCAGCGTCCGCAGCTCGGCGAACTGCGCCTCGTCGTTGGCGTCCGCGATGCAGCCCGGGCGCAACCCGTCCCCGAGCGAGAACGTCACGTCGTACTCGCGGAGAATCTCGCACAGCTCCGCGAAATGCGTGTACAGGAAGGACTCCTGGTGGTGCGCCAGGCACCACGCGGCCATGATCGACCCGCCGCGCGACACGATCCCGGTGATCCGCCGCGCGGTCAGCGGCACGTACCGCAGCAGTACGCCGGCGTGCACGGTCATGTAGTCCACGCCCTGCTCGCACTGCTCGATCACGGTCTCGCGGTACACCTCCCACGACAGCGCCGCCGGATCGCCCTTCACCTTCTCCAGTGCCTGGTACAACGGCACCGTCCCGATCGGCACCGGCGAGTTCCGCAGGATCCACTCCCGCGTCTCGTGGATGTTCTTCCCGGTGGACAGGTCCATCACGGTGTCCGCGCCCCACCGGGTCGCCCAGACGAGTTTCTCCACCTCTTCCTCGACCGAGCTGCTGACGGCGGAGTTGCCGATGTTCGCGTTCACCTTCACCAGGAACTTCTTCCCGATGATCATCGGCTCGCTCTCCGGGTGCCGCCGGTTCGCGGGGATCACCGCGCGCCCGCGCGCTACCTCCGCCCGGACGAACTCCGGATCGAGTCCCTCCCGTAAGGCGACGTACCGCATCTCCTCGGTGATCACTCCGGCCCGCGCGTGCCCGAGCTGGGTCCGCGGCTCGCGCCCGGCGATCCACTCGCGCCGCAACGCGGGCAGACCGGCCTGTACGTCGATCCGCGCCGACGCGTCGGTGTACGGACCGGACGTGTCGTAGAGGTCGAAGTGCTCGCCGTTGGTGAGATTCACGCGGCGCGCCGGTACCCCGAGCTCTCCGCGATAGATCTTCTCCGAGCCCGAGATCGGGCCCGTGGTGACGGCCGGACGGATCGTGCTGACATTCACCATGCTGCTGCTCCCTACGCCGGAATTACCCGGACAGGTTCGGCGGTCGGCGGCGCCGGCCAGGTGTCGATTCCTGGTCCAGCCGCCCTCTCAGCCCACTACGGTGCGAGCTCCCGCGATCTCCAGTTGTCACCGGACACATTAGACGAACCCTGTAGGTTCTAGAGATGCGAGACCTCGTCTATCCGCCTGTCGTCGCTTTCGCGAAGACCGCGTTCACGGTGCTGGACCTGAAGATCCGGCGTACCGGGACGGAGCACGTGCCGCGCACCGGCGGGGCGCTGATCGCGATCAACCACGTCAGCTACGTCGACTTCATCCTCGGCGGGTACGGCGCACTTCCGGCGAAGCGGCTCGTCCGGTTCATGGCGAAGGAGGTGCTGTTCCGCAACCGGTACTCCGGTCCGTTGATGCGCGGGATGCACCACATCCCGGTGGACCGGGACGCGGGCGCCGCGTCGTACCAGCAAGCGCTGGAGTACCTGGCGGCCGGCGAGCTGGTCGGTGTGTTCCCGGAGGCGACGATCAGCCGCTCGTTCGAGCTCAAGGAGTTCAAGTCCGGCACGGTGCGGATGGCGGCGGAGGCCGGCGTACCGGTGCTGCCGATGATCCTGTGGGGCACGCAGCGGATGTTCACCAAGGACCACCCGCGGGACTTCACCCGGCACCGGCCGATCTCGATCAGCATCGGCGCGCCGATCACCGTGACGCCTGACGACGACCCGGCCGAGGCGACCGCGCACCTGCGGTCCACGATGGCCGGGATGCTGGACGAGACCATCCGCGCCTACCCCGAGCAACCGGCCGGTGCCTGGTGGTTGCCGGCCGCGTACGGCGGCAGCGCGCCGACGCCCGAAGAGGCCCAACGGCTGGACGCCGAGGAGCTCGCCCGGCGGGCAGCCAAACGTCAGTAACCGGACCAGACCTTGACCCTCGGGCCGGTACGAGGGTACGAAGTCTCTCGTTGACAGAGCAGGAACCTGGGGGGTCCCTGTGCGGCGGGCGACTGCGGTGGCTCGCGTACGAGAGCGGGCGGGGATGGTTTTGTTCGATTCACCGGAAGAGCTGCATCTGTTCGACCCGGGGGCGCTGACGCCGGCCCCGCACGTGGCCGAGCACATCCCGGACGCCGGGGCGTTCTTCGTCGACTGGGCGACCCGGGGGCTGGCCGCGGATCGCGCCCGGGAGATCGAGTCCGCGGTGAACGGCCGGCGCAACCAGAACGGCTGGTTCCCGCTCGAGTCGCTGGACAGCATCGGCCGCAAGGGCTTCTGGCGCGGCCCGCTGACCTACCTCGCCCGGATGACGGCCGACGACGCGAGGATCCTGCAGGAGTGGGCCACGGACGGCCTCGGCGGCGACCAGTCGAACCGCATCGAGGCGACCGTCGACCACCTCCTCCACCAGCAGGGCCACGCCGCCGCAGCCACCTGGGCGGTCGCCGTCCGCCCACGCACGTACCTGGACGCAGAGGTCCTCGGCGACCGCCTCTTGGCCGCCTGGGAGTACAACCTCGGCTCCATCCGCGCCAAGGACGTAGCCAAGTCCGTACGGCGCTGGAACCGCTAGAGGGGGTCTGGGGGCTCTGCGCCGTAGCGAGCAGGTGCTCGGCGGAGTGCCTCGGTGAGCGGGAGCGGAGGGGTCGATGTGGTTTCATCGTTCCCTTCGCTCCCGCTCGGCGAGGTGCCCGCCGAGTGCCGCGCAGTAGGCGCAGAGCCCCCAGACCCCCTCCTAAGACTGCTGTACGACGGGCAGCCGCCAGACCGCCCGTCGTACAGCTCAGTGGAACTGCGGGATGATCAGGTACAGCCCGTAGAGCACTGCCGCCAGGCAGGCTGCGAAACAGAGCGCAGCCACACCTGTGTCCATGAAGGACGGCTGCCGCTTCTCGTCGATCGCCACGGCCCGCCGCGACATAGCGGTCACACCGAACGCGAACAGCACCGCCAGGCCGACACCGAAGAGCAGGCTGACCAGTGCGACCTCGCCGAGGCCACTCCAGTTGATGTGCATCGCCGTACTCCTCTCAGGCCGCCGCAGCGGTGGTGGACGGGGTGGAGCTCGGGTACTCGTTGACGTTCTCCGACGTCACCGGGCGGCGCCGGGACGCGGCGTAGATTCCGCCACCGGCCGCGACCGCAAGGACCGCGATGATGACGACGCCGATGTTGCCGGAGTCGGCGACCTCGCCGGCGAGTGCACCGACGACCGCAGCGGCCGGCAGCGTCAGCAGCCAGGCCACGGCCATCCGGCCGGCGACCGTCCAGCGCACCTCGGCCAGCCGCTTGCCGAGGCCGGCGCCGAGGATGCTGCCGGAGCAGACCTGGGTGGTGGACAGCGGGAAGCCCAGGTGCGAGGAGGCCAGCAGCACGGCGGTCGAACTCGTCTCCGCGGAGAAGCCCTGCGGCGACTCGATCTCGGTCAGGCCCTTGCCCATCGTCCGGATGATCCGCCAGCCGCCCAGGTAGGTGCCGGCCGCGATCGCCAGTCCGGCCGCCAGGATCACCCACAGCGGCGGCCGGGACCCGGAGGCGAGGCTGCCGGAAGTGATCAGCACCAGTGTGATGACACCCATCGTCTTCTGCGCGTCACCGGTACCGTGCGCGAGCGAGACGAGCGAAGCGGACGCGATCTGCCCGGCCCGGAACCCGTCGTCGACCGACTTCTTCCGCGCCCGCGCGGTGATCTTGTACGCCAGGAAGGTCCCGAGCAGCGCGACCACACCGGCCACGATCGGGGCCGCGACCGCCGGGATGATGATCTTCTGGACGACGGTGCCGAAATGTACGGCGCTGCTCCCGGACGCGATCCAGGTGGCGCCGATCAGGCCGCCGAACAGCGCGTGCGACGAGGAGCTCGGTAGACCGACGTACCAGGTCATCAGGTTCCAGAGGATCGCTCCGACGAGCCCGCCGAAGATCACCGGGACGGTCACTTTGGCGTCGTCCACGATGCCGCTGGAGATCGTCTTGGCCACCTCGGTCGAGATGAACGCGCCGGCCAGGTTCAGGACCGCGGACAGCGCGACCGCGATCTTCGGTTTCAGGGCGCCGGTGGCGATCGAGGTCGCCATCGCGTTGGCGGTGTCGTGGAACCCGTTGGTGAAGTCGAACACCAGCGCGGTGATGATCACCACGACGACGAGGAACGAAAGGTCCATAGCGACCACTTCCCTAGGCGGACGATCAGCAGCGTCGATCGACCGTAGGCCGGGTGAGTGAACTCGAAATGAACCGGTTCGGGACCTTACTCGAGGATCAGGTGGGCGAGTCCGTACACGCCCGCCGCGACGATGCCGGCGGCCGGGATGGTCAGGATCCACGCGGTGACGATGCCCTTGGCGACGCCCCAGCGGACGGCGGACAGGCGCTTGGTGGCGCCGGCGCCCATCACCGCGGAGGTGATCGTGTGAGTGGTGGAGACAGGCGCGTGCAGGCCGATGGCCATCACGTACAGCACGGTGGCGGCGACGGCCTCGGAGGCGAACCCGCGAGCCGGGTCCAGGTGGATGATCCGGCGGCCGAGCGTCCGCATGATCCGCCAGCCGCCGGAGTACGTGCCGAGCGAGATCGCGGTCGCGGCGGCCAGCTTCACCCAGGTCGGGATGCCGTCGCCGGCCTTCGCGTGGCCGGTGGTGAGCAGCGCCAGGAAGATGACGCCCATCGTTTTCTGGGCGTCCTGGAGGCCGTGCCCGAGCGCCATCGCGGCGGCCGACAGCGACTGCGCCAGCCGGAAGCCGCGCGTGGTCTTGCCGGGGTTGCGGTTCCGGAAGATCCACAGGATCGCGGTCATCAGCAGGAACGCGCCGACGAACCCGACCGCGGGCGACAGCACCATCGGGATGATGACCTTGTCTTCGATGCCCGACCACAGCACGACGCTGCTCGAGGCCAGGCCGGCGCCGACCAGACCGCCGATCAGCGCGTGCGACGAGGAACTGGGCAGACCGAAGTACCAGGTGATCAGGTTCCAGGTGATGGCGCCGATCAGGGCCGCGATCACGACCACCAGGCCGTGTTTGCCGCTCGGCGTGTTGATGATGCCCTTGCCGACGGTCTCGGCCACCTCGGTGCCGAGGAACGCGCCGAGGAAGTTCATCACCGCGGCCATCACCAGCGCCACCCGCGGGGTCAGCGCGCGGGTCGAGACCGAGGTCGCGATCGCGTTGGCGGCGTCGTGGAAGCCGTTGGTGTAGTCGAAGGCCAGCGCGATGACGACGACGGCGATGACGAGCGTGAGCTCCACGCTCAGCTCTCCTTGACGGCGATCTGTTCGACCGTGTTCGCGACGTGCTCGAACGCGTCGATCGCGGCCTCCAGCAGGTCGACCACGGTCTTGAGCTTCATCACCGTCAGCGCCTCGTACTCACCGCTGAACAGCTTCGCGATCAGCCGCCGGTGCACGGCGTCACCGGTGTTCTCCAGGCGGTTGATCTCGATCCAGTACTCGGCCAGGTCCTTCATGGTCCGCAGCCGGGGCATCGTCTCGGCGGTCAGCTGCGCGGCCCGCTGGAGTACCTCGATCTGCTCGGCGATCTCCTCCGGCAGCTTCTCCAGGTTGAAGAGGTGGATGGTGTCCACCGCCTCCTCCATGAAGTCCATGACGTCGTCCAGATCGGAGGCCAGCCGGTAGATGTCCTCACGGTCGAACGGGGTGACGAAGGTCGAGTTCACCCGGCGGATGATCGAGTGGGTGGTCTCGTCCGCCGCGTGTTCCGCGTCCTTCATCTGGGCGGCGATCGAATGGCTCGCGGACAGCCCGGTTCCCGCCGTACTGCCGAGCAACTCGGCCAGGATCCGCGCTCCGTCAACGAGGTGGTTGGCGGACTCGGTGAAAAGGTCGTAGAACGTCGGGTCGTTCGGACGCAGACGTAACGGCACTTCAAGCTCCGGATGAACGAGGGACAAACCGTGAACATGCTAGGGGGAACCATCGGTTGACGTGACATCCGCCCCGATCAACGTAGCGCGTCGCGGTGAACCGTATTTTCAGTCGCGCACGGCCGGTAACCGATCGGTTTCAGCGTGTTATCACGGCGTACAGGTCGAAGAACCCGACCACGAGCACCAGACCGGCCGCGACCCGGAGTACGTTCTGGTGGCCGAGGGCATGGATCGCACCGCCCTTGGTACGGCGGTACACGGCGCTCACCGCCGCCCAGCAGCCCATCGAGAGCACGAGAACGACGATCCCGAGACCGGTCCGGACCTCCGACGAACCGTGGCCGGAGGCAAGCAGCAGGACGCCGTTGGCAATCAGTCCGAGCGCTGTACGACGCCACGCCAGCAAAGTCCGCTCCGGCTGCCGGCCTGGATCCGGTGTGCTCATCGCCACACTCACCGCCAGAGCGAGAACAGCAGGCCGATCAGGCCGACCACGGCGATCGTTGCTCCGAGCATCAGCGGGAGCCTGGTCACCGGAAGCGCACCGCCGCGGCGGATCGCGGTCAGGTTGAGCTGCCAGCGCCGGAACGCGCCTGCGGTCGTGACGAGCCCGGCGAGGACCAGGACGATGCCGATGATCCGGGCCGGCCAGCGGTCCGGTCCGAGGTCGAGGAACTGGACCGCGGACAGCCCGCCGGCGTAACAGGCGAGAGAGGTCCGCAGGTAGGCCAGGTAGGTGCGTTCGTTCGCCAGGGTGAAGCGGTAGTCGGGCTCCTCCTCCGTCATCCGCAGCTCACCAGGCCGTGATCCTGTTTCAGTGTCAGCACACGGCGCACGCTACTCGTCAGCTGCGCGGCGAAGGACTTGTCCTGCTGAGACTTGGCGACCAGAGCCGCCACCATCTCCGCGGTCAGCCCGGCCTTGGCGTTGATGACGATGTCTCCGCCGGCCGCGACGAACCGGGTCGCGCGGTCGCCGGCCGGGACCGCGGCAACCTCCGCCGCGGCGCCCACGTCGTCGGTGATCACGACCCCACGCCAGCCGAGATCGCCGCGCACCATGCCCTGGATGACGATCGGCGAGAACACCGCGCGGTTCTTCGGGTCGATCTTCGTGTACGTCACGGTCGAGATCATCACCATCGACGTACCGGCCTTGATCCCGTCCGCGAACGGCTGCAGGTCGGCGTCGCCGCGGACGGTGACGTTGTCGACGACCCCGGCGGAGAAGTCGGTGTTGCCGCGCACACGTCCGAGCCCCGGGAAGTGCTTGACCGACGTCGCCACGCCCGCGTTGCGCATGCCCTGGACGAACGCCCGTACTCCCTGACCGGCCTCCTCGGGCGTGTCGCCGTACTCACGATCCAGCTGGCCGATGGGTGCGTTCTGCGACTTGAGCGAGCTGGGTACGACGTCGGCGACCGGCGCGAGGTCGACGTTGACGCCGGCCTCCTTGAGCTGGCTGCCCCATTGCTCGGCCTGTGCGGTGAGCTTGGCGCTCGACCAGGTGCCCTGGACCGTGGCCGCCGGGATGCGGTCGAACCCAGAGCCCTTGAGTCGCTGGATCTGGCCGCCCTCCTGGTCCGCGGCGATCAACGGGCGGACGCCCTTCACTGTCGCGGCCGTGTTGACCGCGGCCATCGCCGTGCGAGTGTGCGACAGGCTGCCGCCGTTGCCGATCAGGAACACGCTGCCGGACTTCTGCTGCTGTACGACGGCGCGCTGGGTGGACGTCATACCGGTGGAGCCGATCCCGGTCATGATCAGCTGCGCGGCCTTCTCCTGCAGGGTCAGGGCCTGCAGCTTCTGGTCGACGCAGCCCGCCGTACTGGTCGGCGGTTTCGAGGTCGGGGACGTGCTCGGCGCGTCGGTGGGTGTGTCGGTTGGTGTATCCGTGGGTGTGGTCGCCGGGTCGTCCGTGATCGGGATCGAGGACGACGGCACGGTGCTCGGTCCCGCGGTCGGGGAGCCACTGTCACCACAGCCGGTCACGGCGAGGGCAGTCAGCGCGATCAGCGTGACCGGACGCCTCATGTCAGTTTCGCTCCCAGGCCGCGCGATCGATGGTGTCACCGGAATGCCGGGCCAGTGTCGCGCAGACGTCGTACAGGTTCTCGACCTGCTCGGGGGTGAGTGCGTCGAAGATCGACTTACGCACCTCCTCGACATGACCGGGTGCCGTGTCGACCAGCTTCTGCCGGCCGAGTTCGGTGAGGATCGCGACCTGGCCGCGGCGATCGGACTCGATGCCCTCGCGCTTCACCCAGCCGTTCTGCTCGAGCCGGTTGACCGCGTGCGAGAGCCGGCTGCGGGAGCCCTGCGTGGCGACCGCGAGTTCACTCATCCGCAGCCGGTTGGCAGGCGCCTCGGACAGCCGGACGAGAATCTCGTAGTACGTGTGCGGAATGCCGGCGTCGCGCTGCAGTTGCTGCTCGATCCGGCTGCTCACTACGCGTTGCGCCGCGATGTACGCGCGCCAGGCCTGCGCCTCTGTCTGGTTCAGCCACCGGGGTTCCGCCATCCCGGCAGCCTACTTGTTCACCGACCCGGATCAGCAGTACGGCGGCAGCACACACCAGCATGCCGACGACCGCGAGCGCGCCGATCGTCTCGTGGAACAGCAGGAACGCGAACACCATAGTGGTCGGAGGCACCAGGTAGAGCAGCGAACTGATGCGTGTTGCGCCGGAGAGCTTGAGGTTGACCAGGTACAGCCCCCAGCCGCCGCCGGTTGCCAGCAGCACCAGCCAGAGCACCGCGCCGTAGAAGCCCGGCTGCTCGGGCACGGTCAGTCGATCCGTCGACGCGGCCAACGCAGTGAACAGGACTGCCGACACGAGGCTCTGGATTGCCAGCGCGTCGAGCGAGTTCGTCGCCGGCTTTCGATGGCGATCGAGGCAGGTCCCCGCGACCAGGCCGAGGAGACCGCCGATCGGGACCAGGAAGAGGAGTGGTGAACCGTGGCCGGCGCCGAGGTCGTCGGCCACGACCAGACCGACGCCGAGCAGACCGAGGAGCAGCCCAATCCATTGGCGCCCGCTGACGCGTTCACCGAGCAGCGGCCCCGCGACGGTCGCGATCAGGATCGGCTGGAGCGATCCGATGAGTGCGGTGACGCCGGCCGTGATGCCGTGGTCGATACCGGTGAAGATCAGGCCCAGGTAGACGAACTGGGTGAGGACCGCCATCCACACCTGGCTCACGAGGTCCCGGCGGGAGATCCGCGGCCGCCGGATCGCCAGCACCACGGCGGCGATCGCACCCGCGACGAGGAACCGCCAGGCGAGCAGGTCGAACGCGTTCGTGTACTGCGTCCCCCAGCGCGCACCGATGAAGCCGCAGCTCCAGAACACGACGAACCCGGTCCCGGCCGCCAGCGTGAGCGCTTTGTGCGTGATCATGGAAGGACGGTAACCACACCGGTCGGTATACTATCAGTATGCTCGACCACCAGGTGAGACTGATCGTGAACCGCGAGGTCCGTGCGGCGCCCCGGCTGACCCCGGCCGGCGAGCGCATCCTGGCGGCCGCGTCGACGCTGTTCTACGAGCAGGGGATCCGGACCGTCGGCGTCGATGCGATCGCCGCGGCGGCGGACGTGACGAAGAAGACGCTGTACGACCGGTTCGGGTCGAAGGATCGCCTGATCGCGGCGTACCTGGAGCAGCGGGACCGGACCTGGCACCTCTTCCTGGACGAACAGCTGGCCGCGCGGAATCCGGCCACGCCCGAGGCGGTGATCCTGGTGCTGTTCGCCGCACTGACGGACTGGCTGGCCGGTTCGCGCAACGGGTGCGGATTCATCAACGCGAGCGTCGAGTTGGCCGCGCCGGACCATCCGGCGATGCCGGTGATCGTCGGCCAGAAGCGGTGGATGCGGTCCGAGTTCGAGGCGCAGGCGAAGGCGGCGGGACTCGCGGACGCGGGTGAGCTGGCCGATCGGCTGCTGCTGCTCCACGAGGGCGCGTTGGTCAGTTACCGAGTCGCGGCGATGACCTCGGCGCCGGAGGTCGCGGCCCGGGCGGCCGCCGATCTGCTGGCCGGGTGGCCGCGGGTCTAGGTGTTGCTCCGCTTGGCGATGGTTAGACCGACGAGGCGGGATACGACCATGGCGACGTACCCGAGGCCTGCGAGCTGTTCGAGCATCACGACCGAGCGGCCCCAGGACGTGATCGGGACGATGTCGCTCAGTCCGGTGCTGGACAGTGTGGTGAAGCTCAGGAACAGCAGCTCCATCCAGGTGCGATCGTTGGCTGGGTCAACGGCTGCGGTGAAGCTGCCGGGGACGAGGACCTGGACGAACACGTACAGATAGGCGAAACCCCAAGCCACCAAGGTGAAAGTGGCGCCGGTCGCGAAGAGTTCGTCGACGCTGACGTCGTGGTCGGAGAGCATGTAGCGGAGCAGGCTGTACGCCGCGTAGAAGTAGAAGGCGGCATGCAGCGCGCCGGAGATCGCGACGACCGGTTCGGTCGGGTCGAACGCGTCGAGCAACGACAGCGCCACCGCCGGGATGCCCAGGCAGACGCTGACCCAGGTGAGTCCTGGGGTCGAGCGGACGGAGAAGACCGCGAGCACGAGTACGACGATGCCGAGGATCTCGAACGCGACGCGGCCGGAGCGTGACCCTTCCATCGCGGGATAGACGAGCACGCCGAGCAACTGCACGATCAGCAAAACCGCCGACGGATTCCGCCGAGCACTACCAAAAACCGTCACCGCCCACCCCCCTCAACCGCCGCCTCCTCCTCGTGTGCGGCCTGCGCGTGTGCACCCACCGCGTGTGCAGCTTCCTCGCGGGAGGCGATGATTGCGGTGCGGCGGGCCAGCCGGTGACTTCGGCGGATCTCGGCCTCGCGCAACCGCCTGCGGTCCTCGTCCGTCTCCGGAACCGCCTGCGGAACCTGCCGCGGCTTCCCGTCCCCGTCGACCGCCACGAACACCAGGTACGCCGACGCAACGTGCACCTGCGGACCGACCGCGTCCCACCGATCAGCGGTGATCCGTACGCCGACCTCCATCGAGCTCCGCCCAGTCCAGTTGACCTGCGCGCTGAAGTGCACGACGTCACCGACCCGCACCGGCACCAGGAACACCATCTCGTCCATCGAAGCGGTGACCGCGGGCCCGCCGGAGTGCCGTGCCGCGACCACGCCGGCCACCGAGTCGACCAGCGTCATGATCACACCGCCGTGCACGGTGCCCAGCAGGTTCGTCTCGTTCTGCGCGGTGATGTGCGACAGCGACAGCCGCGTCTCCGAGGTCGGCCGCGACGACGGACTGCTGCTCATACAACTCCTTGGCTCACTCCGGCTGCTTCTGCGGCAGCGTATCCCGCCCACCACCTCCCGCCGCCCACACCGGCGCCGGTGCCCCGCCACGCCCCGACCAAGAAGAACGGTTATCCCCTCGAATGGTGGGTTCTCTGCTCGTACACCAAGGGAGAACCCCCAACACGAGGGGATAACCAGCCTTCTTGTCGCGGTGCTGCGGTGCTGCGGTGCTCCGCCATCCCCTGGCCACCAGCCTGATCCCACCACCTGCATCACGAGATGCCCGCTTGTCCACAGGTTCGGATTGGCGTGCTCGGAGCCGGGCCGATCCTCGTACTTTCTCTGCCGACAAGGAGGACCGACGATGCCCATCGACACCACCAACCATGCCCGAGGCAACAACTCCCCTCACTCCAGCTCTCCCGACCTGGTGCTGCCACCGCTGTCCAGGCGGCAGGCCGATCGGTTCGTGCATCTCGCGTTGCGTACGGCGGCCGACCTCGGTCTCGCCGTCAGCTACCAGGGCGGCGCCGCGCTCGTGCCCACCGACAGATCCGCCGACAACCCGGTGCTCGGACTGAGCAATCTCGCGCGCATCCTCGCCCACTTCGACGAGGAACGCTGGCCGCTGCTCATCGAGGAACACTTCCGCCAACTCCTGGAACAGCTCCGCCAAGGCCCACCGGAACCACCGGACGACCCCGAGCGCGAGCTGATCCAGCGGCTCGTCCCTCGCGACGCGCTGCCGCCCGACTGGACCGCGGACCGCCCCGATTTCCTCCCCGGCCTGATCTCTGTCCCGTCCGCGGAGGCCGACGGCATCGTGACGATGTACCTCGAGCCGGACGACCTGGACCTCACCTGGTCGGACGCCGAACGCTACGGACTCGCCAACCTCCGCCGCCTCGAGGACCAGGTCGAGTATGTCGATCACGACGATCTCCGGATCGCCTTCGTCTCCGGGACCGCCTTCGCGGCCTCCCGCGCGCTCGTCCTCGACACCGTGCTGCGCGAGTCCTTACACGTCGAGCACGCACCCCACGGTGTGCTGGCCGCGGTGCCGGCCCGGGACACGTTGCTGCTCCACGTGATCGAGGGCCTGACCGTCATCCCCGCGCTCGGCGTCCTGCTGAACGTCGCCGCCCGCTGCCACGCCCATGATCCCGGCCCGCTGTCCCCGGACGTCTACCTGGTCACTCCCGACTTCACCTGGCACCTTGCCACGACCGCACTGCCCGACCACACACCCCTGCGGTTGTCCCCCGAACTCGAATCCCTCACCAAGCTCCTCGCAACCCGGGAGGCATCAACTGAGTCCCGGCGATGACAGATGCCTAAAGCAACTACCAGGACCTAGGTCCGGTCTGCTGATCCAGCGCCGTAGCGAGGAGGTGCTCCGTGCGGCGAGGTGCTCCGCGGGCGAGGTGCCGTGCCGAGAGCCCCGCAGGAGGCGATGGATCACCAGACAGGACCTATTCACCAGGAGGTGTGAAATGCCCAGGCCAGTCGGAGTAGCGGATGCGGGAGATCGAGCGGACCTCGCCGATCGTGGACCACTCGTCCTTGCCGAGCCGGGCGAGCGGGCGCAGGCGCCGGACATCGGGGTGGTCTCCTTCCAGCACGGCGGCATCGACCGCGATGTGCCGGACCCGACCGATGACGAGCGTGCAGTCACCCAGTTCGAGGGTGGTGTGCAGCGTGCACTCGATCGCCACCGGCGACTCCGCGACCCGCGGTACGGCGACCGTCCGGGACGGCTCGGTCGTCACCCCGATCGCCTCGAACTCGGAGACCTCCGCGGGGAAGTTCGTCCCGGACGCGTTGACCTGTTCGTAGAGCGGCTCGGCGGCGAAGTTCACCACGAACTCGCCGGTCGCCTCGACGTTGTTCAGGCTGTCCTTGCGCCCCACCGAGGTGAACTGCACCATCGGCGGCTGCACGGACGAGACGGTGAAGAAGGAGTGCGGCGCCAGGTTCAGCACGCCGTCGGCCGATCGGCTCGACACCCACGCGATCGGGCGCGGCACGACCACCGAGTTCAGCAGCGCATAGAACTCCCGCCGCCCGACGGTCTCCGGATTCACATCGACACGCACGCCCGCAGTACATCAAACTCGGTGGATGCCGCCGTACCCCGCCTCGCGGATCCGGGCGGCGGTTCGCGCGGACGCGGCCAGCGAGACGAAGTGCGGTCGCGGGCATTCAGGACGGGGCCCACGCCGTCCGGCCCGACGAGACGACGGAGATGTGGATTGGTTGCGGAGCCCGACTTCCTGGAGCAGGTGGCTGCGGTGGCGCGGCGTCACGGCGTCGACCCCGGTGAGCTGAAGGAGGTCGCCGGCGGAGTGGCCAACCGGGGCTTCGTACTCGGGGACGAACTGTTCCTGCGGGTGTGCCGACCTGGATACGAGGCCGACCTACTGAAGGAGACGCACGTCGTGCCGGCCGCTCGGTCCGTCGGGGTGCTGACACCCGCGATCGTCGAGTACGACGACAGCGGCCACCTGATCGCCGCGCCCTACGTCGTGATGGAGCGAGTCCACGGCACCGAACCCACCAACCTCCCCACCGGCCTCGCCAACCAACTAGCCCGCCTCCACCAACTCGAGCGGACGCTGGACCTGTCGGGGGTGGGTGAGGATGGGTGGGGGGATCCGTGGCGGACTCTCGACGAGCTTGCTGATCGGGGGTATCTCGATCCGGGGACGGCGAGCTGGCTGACTGGGTGGTTCACGCGGTTGGCGGAGCGTATCGACGGGAGTGGGGCGAAGGTGCTGATCCACGGGGATGTTGCCGCGCACAACCTTCTCGCCGGGCCGGAGGGGGAGCTCCGCGCGCTCATCGACTGGGGTGACGCGGCCTGGGCGCCACGGGCCATGGACTTCGCCAAGCTCCCCCTGACCCAGGTCGCCGTGCTGCTTCCGGACTACCTCCGGCACTCCCAGTCACCAGAGTCCGAGGAGGAGCTCGCCGCGGCCGTCCTCTGGTTCCACCTGTCCTGGGGTCTCGCCAAACTCCCCGCCGCCCCTTGGCCGGGCCAACGGCACTGGACCGCTCCCACCACCAGCCGCATGCTCAACATCCTGCACTTCTTCACCACCGCCCCACCGCAGCCCTGGTCCGATCTGACCTAGCGATCAAGAAGGCGGGGTTCTTGATGTCAGTGATGGGGTTTCTGCTTGAAAACAAGGGGGTTTGCACTTGTTGTGACATGAGGCAGACTGGGGTTCCGTGACTGACTACGAGGCGGCTGCGAGCCGGTACGACGATCAGATGACCTACCGGCGCACGGGCCGGAGTGGACTGCAACTCCCGGCGATCTCGCTCGGGCTGTGGCACAACTTCGGCGACGACAAGCCGTTCGCGACGCAGCGGGACATCCTGCGGCGGGCGTTCGACCTCGGCGTCACGCACTTCGACCTGGCGAACAACTACGGCCCGCCGTACGGGTCGGCCGAGACGAACTTCGGGACGCACTTCGCGCGGGACTTCAAGCGGTACCGCGACGAGCTGATCATCTCGACCAAGGCCGGCTACGACATGTGGCCGGGGCCGTACGGCCAGGGCGGCGGCTCGCGGAAGTACCTGCTCGCCTCGCTCGACCAGTCGCTGAGCCGGATGGGCCTGGACTACGTCGACATCTTCTACTCGCACCGGTTCGACCCGGACACGCCACTCGAGGAGACGATGGGCGCGCTCGACGCGGCGGTCCGCTCGGGCAAGGCGCTGTACGCCGGCATCTCGTCGTACTCGGCGGACCGGACCCGGGAGGCGGCGCGGATCCTGCAGGAACTCGGTACGCCGCTGCTCATCCACCAGCCGTCGTACTCGATGCTGAACCGGTGGATCGAGGAGGACCTGCTGGACGCGGTGGGTGAGCTCGGGGTCGGGGTGATCGCGTTCTCGCCGCTGGCGCAGGGCGTGCTCACGGACCGGTACCTGGGCGGCATCCCGTCCGACTCGCGCGCGGCGCAGGGCAAGTCGCTCAACCCGGACTCGCTCACCGAGGACACGCTCAAGCACGTTCGCGCGCTGAGCGAGATCGCGAAGGAGCGCGGTCAGTCCGTCGCCCAGCTCGCGCTCGCCTGGACCCTCCGCGACGACCGCGTGACCAGCGCGCTGATCGGCGCCTCCAGCGTCGGGCAGCTCGAGGACAACCTCGCCACGGTCCGCAACCTCACGTTCAGCCAGGAAGAGCTCGACGCCATCGACAAGGACGCCGTCGAGGCCGGCATCAACCTCTGGAAGAGGAGCTCCGACGCCTGAGCCGTCGGAGCAGCACCATCCCCAGTACTGCCACCAGCACGGCCGCGGCACCAAGACCGGCTGGACGCCAGTATGACGTTTTCGCGCCCGTGGCAGCTTTGGTTGCCACGGGCGGTTCGTTGGCCGTCGCCGAAGGTGTGGCAGCCGCAGCCTGAACCGCAGTCAGGGTCACGTCATTGCCGTCGCCACCTCGGTAGGTGACGGCGTACCTCTTCCCGTCCACCGTCACCTCAGTGCCTTCGCCCAATCCGGCGAAGGCACCGGTCACAGGGTCCGAGCCGGCGTTGTCGATCAGAGTGATCTGGGAGCCCTCCGAACCCGCACCAACCCCCGCCCTGGCCAGCTGCAGGGTCCCGGCAAGTGACACCGCGCCGGCGACCTTCACTGGCTTCCCACCGGCGATCAACCGACCACCTGAGCTCTGCGCGAAGTCCCCACTCACGGTGAACGAACCACCGAGCACGCCGGTGTTCACCAGCTTGCCGCCCTGGAAATCACCTGCGAGCGTCGACTTTCCTGCCAGCGTCACGACCGCCCGCCTACCGGACGAAATCGCCGTACCGGCGACCGTTGTGAGATTGCGGAGCGTCTGGTCTCCGGCTGTGGTCAGGTCCAGCCGTGCGCCGGCGCGGGTGAGAGCGACAGCGCCGCTCGTGTGCAAGGTCCCGGCGGTCAGAACCAGAGTGCCTCGGGAGATCGTGGTCGTGCCTGTGTAGGTCAGGTGCCCAGTCAACCGAGTCGTGGCAGCGCCGGCCTGGGTGAATGAACCGCTTCCGCTGATCTTCGACAGTGAGATCGTCTCCCGGGAATTCCGCATGATCAGCGAACCGTCGTTGACGACCTTGAACAGCTCTGCCTTGGTCAGCAGGCTTCCGTCGCCCTGCGCACCACCGAGCCGCAGCACGGCGCCGCGTTCGATCGTCGTCGAGCCGTTGTAGTACTGGTCCGCCGCGAAGGTCACATCGTTGCCCGGCACACCCTTGATGACGATGTCGCCCGCGCCGGGCGCCTTGAGCGTGTCGTGGAAGACACCACCGCCGATCGGCGCACCCAGCGTCACCGGGCCGTTGTAGGCGAAGGTGAGCTTCGACCGGGACCGTGCCGCCAGCAGGTTGATGTAGACCGTGTCCGCCGTACCCGGCATGAAGATCTGATGAGTCGTGCCGTCGCCCCATTGCACGTTGGCGCCCTTGATGTTGGTCCCGCGCTTGTTGCGATCGTGCGGGATCTTCCGCCAGTTGAGCGCCGGGGCGCTCAGCGACGGGTTGGTGTCACCGCCCCGGTCGGAGTAGCTGTACTGACCGACGAGCACAACCTTGCTCCCTGGACGCGACTGCACGTTGATGTCGCTGCCGTACTCACGCTGGTAGAACTTCTGCCGCAGTACGACGGTCTGGTCCAACGGCGTGTCGATCGTCCAGGTCCCCTGGTTGAGGATCGCGCGTGCGTTGGGCAGTGCGACCGCGGATTCAGGCTTCCCGGCGGCCGTCCCTGTCCCGTTGTCGATCACTCCCGAGAACGGCTGAGTGCCGGCGAGATCGAGCGTGCCCCACAGGAAGCGGGGCTGGGTGACCAGGCCGGAGCCGCTGATCGTGCCGAGGTTGAAGGTTCGGGTCAGCGAGAGCCGGAGAGTGCCGTTCACTTCGATGTTGTCCTGGTTGAGCTGGTAGCCGGGCGTGTTGTACGGGAACCGCCCGATCAGCCCGGCGCCGCCGCCGTTCCCGTACTGAAGGGTGGCACCGCGATCGACGATCACCGACGGTGGATCCGGGGTGCGGACGACGACGTACGGGTGGTTGCCGCCCAGGATGCTGACGCTCTGCCGCTGACGAGTCCTGGGCAGCGTGAAGTCGCTGTCCTTGGTGAGTACGAGGGTGCCGCGTCCGGTGATGCGCAGAGTGCCCTCGCCGCTGATCACTCCGTCGTACGTCGTCGTCCCGGGCGGAAGGGTGACGACGGCGTCGCCGCTGAGCGTGACGTTGCGTCCGGCGAGGATGTCGGGCGTGATGTCACCGGCCGACGCGGCGGATCCGGGGTACAGGAGTGTGGCAAGCAGGAGCGGGGTCGCGAGCACCGGGTCAACCTACGCGAACCGGGACCTGGTGCGGAGCGATTCAGCATGTTCGTCTCAGCTCGCCGAACGGTTCGACCACACCGGTTGCGCCGACGCGGCGGCGCCCGGCGCGGTGGCTCACGGATCGCGGACGGAGTGGTTACGGAGCGGGTTGGGACGGTTGCGGTTTGGGTGGGATGGGCACACGCTGGAAGGAGACCTCCTGGAGGTGGTTGCCATGACCGCTTCGACGCTCGAAATGGCCCTGACCTACGAACATGCACGGATTCGGGAGCTGGCCGAGCCGGCTCACCATCCGGACGCTGCGCACCCTGAGCACCGGCATCAGACCGACTGGTTCTACGCGATCGCGGCCCAGCATCTGGCCGCGGCCGAGGACGTGCTCCTCCCACACGTCAGCCGACTCCCCGACGGGGATGACCTGGTGACCAGGTACGTCGGCAACGCGAAGGAACTGGAACGCTCGCTGCGCTTCCTGAAAGGACGGCAGTACGGCGACAGCCGGTTCGTGCATCTCGACCACCACGATCTGTGGCAGCAGATCGACCGGCTGCTCGACGAGCACGAGACCATCGAGGCGACGTACAGCCGGCAGATCTCCGAGCAGCTCGACGGCCCGGACCTGAACACGCTGACCGAGGACCTGTTGGAGGCGGAGGAGGTCGCGCCGACAAGGGCGCACCCGGTCTCTCCGCACACCGGTACGGCGGGCCGGCTGGCGCACAGGATGTGGCGGATGGCCGACACCGCCTGGGACAGCGCCGAGGGACGCGTCGTACCGATCAAGTACCACGCGCACCCGAAGCGCGACTCCGCGCTCTCCCACTACCTGTACGGAACGCCCATGCCGCACGAGGAGGAGAACAAATAGACCCGGCCCCGGCGGATGCCTCCGCCGAGACCGGGCCCGGTCTGCCGGCTCTCACTGCGCCTGGTTGTGGGAGCCGGCTTGCGGGTCCCGTCGCCGCTGCGCCTGGTGTGCGGATCCGGGGCCCTGCGTCCTCCCCCGCTGCGCCTGGTGTGCGGGGGAGGACGGTCTGTGTGCGCCTGGGTGCCGAACAGGTACCGGTACCCAGACCCGTGCTATTTCAGACCGTCGATCGCCTTCTTCGCGCCGGGGTGCAGGGGCACCGGGTCGGTCTTCTCGGCGTTCTCCAGCTTGATGCCCTTGGCGGCCGCGTTCACCGCGACCAGCGCATCCATGTTGTCGTAGACAACCTTCGTGAGCTGCTCCGCGAGCTCGTCCTTCATGTCTTTGCGGACCAGCAGCACGTTCGGCACGATGATCGTCGCCACGTCGGCCGGCTGCTTGTACGTCGCCGCCGGGATCGGCGCCTGCGAGTAGACCGAGCCGTACTTCTCCTGCATCTTCGGCAGCAGGTCCGCGATCGGCAAGAGCTTGACACCCTTGCCCAGGCTGGTGAACAGGTCGGTGATGCCGCCGGTCGGCAGCCCGCCGGACCAGACCAGAGCGTCGATCGACCCGGACTTCATCGCGTCCACCGACTCCGGCAGCCCGAGCCGCTGGGCGGTCACGTCGCTGGCCGGGTCGAGCCCTGCTGCCTCGATCAGCCGGCGCGCGATCACCTCGGTGCCGGAGTTCGGCGAACCGGTGGAGACCCGCTTGCCCTTCAGGTCCGCGATCGAGTTGATGTTGGCTGACGTCCGTACGGCGACCTGCGTGTAGTTGTTGTACAACCGGGTGAGCGCGACCACGTCCTGCTTGGTCTTGAAGCTGTTCACGCCGTTCACGGCGTCCGCCGCCGAGTCACCGAGCGAGAAGGCGATGTCGTAGTTCCCGCCGACCAGGCCCTGGATGTTCTGCACCGAGGCGCCGGTCTCACTGGCCGTTGCCCGGTAGCCGGACATCTTCTCCGAGATGACCGAGGCCAGCGCACCACCGAGCTGGTAGTACACCCCCGTCGTGTTGCCGGTGGCAATCGTCAGCCGACCGCCGGATTCCGATCCGGAGCTGGACGGTTCCCGCTGGCCGCCACAGGCAGCGAGCGAGACGAGGGCAACGAGCGCCACCGCGGCGGTGGGGAGGCGACGGAGTCTCATACGGTTCCTTCCGCGGAAGAGGCCAGGCGTTGCCGCCGGACCAGATTGATGACGACGGCAACAAGTAGCAAACAGATTCCGGCGGTGATGGTTACGGGAGCGAGATAGAGCAGCAGGGCGGCGGCCGGTACGCAGACCGCCCGCTCGAGCCAGGTCGCCCGGACGAACACCCAGCCGCCGGTGACCACGGCGAGCGCGGCCACGGCCAGCATCGACACCACCGTGGTCCACACCATGCCGACGAACGATCCCTGACCGAGCAGGTGCGCGCCGTTGTCGGTGAGTACGAACGCGAACGGCACCAGGAACGCCGGCAGCGTGTACTTCCACGCCTGCCACATCGTCGGCATCACCTTGCCGCCGGTGATCGCGGAGGTCGCCACCGCGGCCAGCGCGGTCGGCGGCGACACCTCCGACAGGACGGCGTAGTAGAAGATGAACATGTACGCCTCGGGCCGGGTCACGCCGAGGTTGATCAGGGCCGGCGCGATGATCACCGCCGCGATGATGAACGACGCGGTCACCGGCACCGCCAGCCCGAGGATCAGGACGGCGAACCCGGACAGCACCACGGTCAGGATCAGCACGACCGTGTGGTTGTCGGTCAGCCCGCGCGCCGCGTCGACGATGATCTCCGCGAGGTTCAGGCCGAGACCGGTCTGCGTGGTGACCGCGACGATCACGCCCGCGGTCGCGCAGGTCGCCGCCACCGGCAGCACCGAACGGGTGCCCTGGGCAAGCGCCTTGAACAACGGCTTCCCGGTCAGCCGGTGCTCACGGTCGAGGAACGACAACCCGAACTGGATGATCACCGCGTAGACCACGGCCTTGAACGGCGGTACGTCGACCGCCATGAAACCGATGATCACGAACAACGACAGGAAGTGGTACCCGAACCGCAGCAGCAACCGCCACGCGGAGTCCTCGGACACGACAGCCGACGTCGTCCCGTGCTTGCGGGCGTCGATCTCGATCGCGAGCAGGATGCCCAGGTAGTACAGCAGCGTCGGGATCACGGCGAACCCGAGGACTTTCAGGTACGAGACCTGCAGGAACTCCGCGATGATGAACGCGGCCGCGCCGAGGGTGGGCGGCGACAGGATCGCGCCGATCCCTGACGCGGCGAGCATTCCGCCTGCCGGTTCGGCCGGGTACCCGGCCCGGCGCAGGATCGGCCACGACACGGTGCCGAGCGACACCGCGGTCGCCGTACCCGAACCCGACACGCTGCCGAGCAGGAAGCCCGCCAGCGTGACCGTGCGGCCGGGCGCCGTCCGGCTGCGTTTGAAGGCGGCGAACGACAGGTCGATGAAGAACTTGCCCGCACCCGAGTAGTCGAGCACCGCGCCGTAGATGGTGAAGAGCACGATGTACGACGCCGCGACCGTCAACGGCGTCCCGTAGAACCCCGCCGTACCCATCGTGAACTGCGCGATGATCGCGTCGAAGTTGAAGCCCTTGTGCGCGAGCAACCAGGTCTGGGGCAGGAACCCGCCGTAGTACGAGTAAGCGATGAACACCAGGCAGAACACCGGAAGCACCCAGCCGGTCGTACGACGGCACGCTTCGAGCAACAGGATCAGCAGTACAGCCCCTACCGCTACGTCCAGCGCAGAAGGAGCCTGTCGGCGCTCCAGGTACCCGTCGAAGTCGAAGAGCGGGTAGACGCACACCGCCAGCGCGACGAGGGCGAGGATCCAGTCCGCCACGCCCGGGTCGTCGTGTGACCGCGCCTGCGCCTTGAACGGATTCATGAACGCAGGCACCCGAAAACCGCGGTAACACAGCAACGTGATCGGCAGAACCGCTGCGAGAAAGATCACCAAGTAGAACTGCGTGCCCTGTGGTAATGGGAAGAACACCTGTGCAAGCACACCGACGCTGATGATTGCGCACCAGACCGAAACCACCCGATCCAGGGCAGGCTGAAGCCGCCGAGCGGGCCGTTCCTGCTCGTACTCGGCCAGTTCTTCTTCAGAGGGCACGGTTACGCCACCCCCGCCAGCACCGACAGTCATCGACCGGTTCCCTCCTGTGTCCGGAAGGCTAATGTTGCCGAACACTGCGTGGAGTCGTGTGATTACGTCTTTACCAAGATCTGACACATCTACCCGTGACCTGGCCTACGATCACCGCATGAGTGGCGCGGTCCGGATTCTGCTGGTCGAGGACGATCTCGATATCGCCAATGCCCTGATACCCGCCTTGCGGCGTTATGGCCTGATGGTCACGCACGTCCGCACGGCCGCGGACGCCCTGGCAGCGGACCCCGGCGACCTGGTCCTGCTGGACCTCGGGTTGCCGGACGGGGACGGCATCAACGTGTGCCGGCAGATCCGGACGGTGTCCGATGTGCCGGTGATCGCGGTGACCGCGCGCGGCGAGGCGGCCGACCGGGTGCGGGGACTGCGCAGCGGCGCCGACGACTACGTGGTGAAACCGTTCGCGATTTCCGAGCTGCTGGCCCGCATCGATGCTGTACTTCGTCGTACCGGCCTCTTGCAGCCCCGCCCCCGGGTGACCGTCGGCGACCTGACCGTGGACATCGAGGCCCGGACGGTTCAGGTGGCGGACAAGCCCATCAGTCTGACCCGCAAGGAGTTCGACGTGCTCGCAGTGCTGGCCGCTCACCACGGCCGGGTGGTTCCCCGGGAACAGGTCGCGCTGTACGCCTGGCAGTCGGTCTTCGAGGCGTCGTCGCGCACCATGGACGTGCACGTCGCCAGCCTGCGCGCCAAGCTCGGCCGGCCCGAACTGGTGCAGACCATCCGCGGCGTCGGCTACCGCCTGGGTTCGGACTGACCGTTGCGCCGTCGATTACTGCAGTCCCTCGTCCCGATGGTCGTCGCGCTGGCGATCGTCGCTGTGATCCCGCTGGCGAACTTCATCGCCACGAGCAACTCGCGCACGCTCTTCCTGTCCCGCAGCAACGACGCGGACTGGTTCGCCGCGATGGCCGAGTCGCCGCTGCAGACCGGCGACATCGCGAACCTGCGTGAGCTCGCGGTCCGGTACCAGGAGCTCTACAACACCCCGGTCTTCGTCGTCGACGTCGACTCCCGCGTCGTCGCCACGTCGGTGTCCGGTGTGGACGTGAAGGAAGAGGACATCGCGACCGCCCTGCACAGCACGCTGGCCGGCCGTCTCCCACCCGAGCCGCCGGCGCTGTGGCCGTGGGCCTCCGGCGAGATGATCGTGTCCCGCCCGGTCGTCAACAACGGCAGCGTGCTCGGCGCCGCCGTACTGCGGGTGCCGACGGACAATGCCCGTGACCAGGTGCAGCGCGGCCTGCTGCTGCTCCTCGGCGGCCTGCTGATCAGCATCGGCGCGATCATCATCGGTATCGTCCGGCCGATCACCCGCTGGGTGCTGCGGCCGCTGCAGGACCTCGACAACGCCACTCACCAGATCACCCGCGGCGCGCTCGACACCAGAGTCTCGACCGACGGTCGGGCACCGGAGCTCCGCCGGCTGGGCGACAGCTTCAACTCGATGGCGCTGAGCCTGCACCAGGCCCGGCAGCGTGAGCGCGAGTTCGTCGCCGACGCGTCGCACCAGCTGCGGACGCCGCTGACCTCGGCCCGGATCCACATCGAGGGCCTGTCCCGGCTGTCGCCGACCGCGCGGTTCGCGCTCAGCGACATCGACCGGCTCGGCCGGATCGTCCAGCGGCTGTCCCGGTTGGCCGGCTCCGACCGTCCGTCGGCCGATGCCGAGGGCAACGAAGAGCCGCTGGACCTGGCCCAGGCGGTGAAGGAGCGGCTGGTCGGCTGGAAGGCCGTGTACTCCGCAGACGACCTGGAGCTGATCATCGGCGAGATGGTCCCGGGCGGGGTCGCGCCGGAGCTCGAGGTCGACGACATCCTCGACGTACTGCTCGACAACGCGTCCAAGTACGGCGCGCCGCCGGTGGAGGTCTCGGTCACCCGGGACGGCACCGAAGTGGTGATGTCGGTGCGCGACCACGGTCTCGGACTCGGTTCCCGGGACCTGAAGAAGGTCGGCGAGCGGTTCTGGCGCAGCGCGCACCACCGGGAGATGCCGGGGACCGGTCTCGGCCTGGCGATCGTGCGCTCCGAGGCCGCCCGGGTCGGCGGCCGCGTGGTCGCCCGGCCGCCGATCGGCGGCGGCCTCGTGATCGAGGTCCGGGTTCCCCTGATCGACGACTACGACGTCTAAGCGTTCTCAGATGTGATTCTGGCGGTACCAGCGTTCGGCCGCCGGATGCAGCGGGACCGGCATGGTGGCGATCGCCGAGCGGGGGTCGAGCGCGCCGGCTTCGGGGTGCTTGGGGATCAGGTCGTTCTGCCGGCGGAACAGGGTGTTCACCGTCCACCACGCCCAGGAGTCGGACAGGTTCGGCTTCGCGATCAGGAGGTTGGGGACCGCCAGCGTCGGCACCGAGCTGGCCAGCCCGTATTGCGACGGCGGGATCGCGGACACCAGGAAGCCGCCGAACTCCTTCAGCGCGATCGCCTGCGCGACCCCGCCGATGTCGAGCAGCCGGAACCCGATGGACTTCTGCAGGGCGGCAATCGGATCGGTCGGGACACCACCGCTCCAGATGAACGCGTCGATCGAACCCTTGGTGGCGGTGCCGCGGGGTTGCACCGCGGCGGCCATCTGTTCGAGCGACAGGTTCTTCCGGATCACGTCGACCTTGGCCGGGTCCAGGTCCGGGTTCTTCTGGATCAGGTCGGCCTTGGCCTTGTTCAGGATCATGTTCGCGACGATCTCGGTCCCGGAGTCCTTCGGGCCGACGCCGACGACCATCTTCCGGTTCGGGTCGTCCTTGCTCGGGAACAGGTCGTCGAGCTTCGACGCCTTCGACGCCATCGGTACGACGACGTGGACGTAGTTGTCGTACACGCGGGCGAGCGCAAAGAACCGCAGCGAGGCGCTGCTGAACTCGCCGGTGCCTTCGTACGCCGCGAGCGCGGAGTCCGACGTACAGAATCCGAGGTCGGCCTTGCGGCCGGCGACCTTGTACAGGTTGTCCACCGAACCGTCGCTGACGACCGGCTTCAGCTCCATGCCGGTGACTTCGCTGACCAGTGCGCTGAGCGCCGTACCGAACTTGTTGTAGACGCCGTTCAGGTTCCCGGTCGAGAACACCCCGGCCGCCGACGGCGCCGGCTCGTCCGCGCGGCCGCGCGAGCAGCCGGGCAGCAGCAGTCCGGACGCGGCGGCGGCACCGAGTCCGAGCACGCTGCGCCGCGTCATCCCGGACGGTCTCGTCCCAGTCGGCCGGGCAGGGGGCAGCAGGCGGGGGCGTTCCATGCAGACAACCTAGACAACAATGAGGCCTCGGGGGTAGCCGTGTCGGCGCCCCGCAACCCAACCGCTACGCACAGACATTCCCCACAGATTCCACACAGCGAGAGACAAACTCAGTCTGGACGCGGCCGGGGTCGGTGTGACAGCGTTGTCATCCGCGGCCTGCTCGGCCGCGTGAGGATCCTTTCCCGGAGGCTGATTTCGTGCACGACGACCGTCAACTCATCGAGGAGCGGCTGCAGCGCGCCCTGCGGGAGCGGCTCCGCCCCGCGATCTACGGCGCGGCGGTCCCGCTGGACATCGAGGTGTGGCACGCACCTGGTGAGCCCGTGTCACCCGCCGAGGCGCTGGCGCAGACCTACGAGAAGGCCGAGATCGGCCTGCCGTGGGGTCCCGCCTGGGGCACCGCGTGGTTCAAGTTCAGCGGCCAGGTGCCGGCCGAGTGGGCCGGCAGCGAGATCGAGGCGGTCATCGACCTCGGCTTCAGCGGCGGCCCCGGCTTCTCCGCGGAGGGCCTGGTGCACACGACCTCCGGCCGGCCGCTGAAGGGTCTGCACCCGCGGCAGACCTACGCGCCGCTGTCGATCCTCGGCCCGGACGGTACGGCGGCATCGCCCGGCGACCGGATCGAGTTCTACGTCGAGGGCGCCGCGAACCCGGAGATCCCGCTCGACAACGCCTACGCGAAGGTCGACATCGGCGCCAAGCTCGGTGAGACGCCGATCTACCAGCTGACCCGCGCCGACCTGGCCGTGTTCAACGCCGAGGTGTGGGACCTGATCCTGGACCTCGAGGCGCTCGACAGCCTGCAGCGCGAGCTGTCGCTGCAGGACCCGCGCCGCAAGGAGATCCTGCGGGCGCTCAGCCGTTCGCTGGACGCGCTCGACTACGAGAACGTGGCCGGCACCGCCGCGGACGCCCGCGCCCAGCTCACCGAGGTACTGAGCCGGCCGGCGCACGCGAGCGCGCACCAGCTGTCCGCGGTCGGGCACGCGCACATCGACTCCGCCTGGCTCTGGCCGCTCCGGGAGACCCGCCGCAAGGTGGCCCGGACCGTGTCCAACGTTGCCACCCTGGCCGAGGAGTACCCGGAGCTGGTCTTCGCGTTCTCGCAGGCCCAGCAGCACGCCTGGGTGAAGGACAACTACCCGGAGGTCTGGGAGCGGCTGAAGAAGGCCGTCGCCGAGGGCACCATCGTTCCGGTCGGCGGCATGTGGGTCGAGTCCGACACCAACCTGCCCGGCAGCGAGGCGCTGGCGCGGCAGTTCGTGCACGGCAAGCGGTTCTTCCTGGACGAGTACGGCATCGACACCCAGGAGGTCTGGCTGCCGGACTCGTTCGGCTACACCGCGGCCCTGCCGCAGCTGGTGAAGCTGTCCGGTTCGAAGTGGTTCCTGACCCAGAAGATCTCCTGGAACAAGGAGAACAAGTTCCCGCACCACACCTTCTGGTGGGAGGGCCTCGACGGGACCCGGGTGTTCACTCACTTCCCGCCGATCGACACGTACAACTCCGACCTGTCCGGTCGCGAGCTCGCGCACGCGCAGCGGAATTTCCAGGAGAACGGCGCCGCGACCCGGTCGCTGGTTCCGTTCGGGTACGGCGACGGCGGTGGCGGCCCCACCCGTGAGTTCGTCGCGACCGCCCGCCGGGTGGCGAACCTGGAGGCCTCGCCTCGCGTGACGATCGAGTCACCGACGGAGTTCTTCGCCGCCGCCGAGGACGAGTACCGCGAGCACGCGCCGGTGTGGTCGGGTGAGCTCTACCTGGAGATCCACCGGGCGACGTACACCTCGCAGGCGAAGACCAAGCAGGGCAACCGGCGGAGCGAGCACCTGCTCCGCGAGGCCGAGCTGTGGAGCGCGGCGGCCGTCGTCGCGGGCAAGCTCGACGCGTACCCGTACGAGGACCTCGACCGGCTGTGGAAGGTCGCGCTGCTGCACCAGTTCCACGACATCCTGCCGGGCTCCTCGATCTCGTGGGTGCACCGCGAGGCGGAGGCGACGTACGCCCGGGTCGCCGAGGAGCTGAACGCGATCATCGCCAAGGCACAGCAGGCGCTGGCCGGCTCCGGTGACGCGCAGATCGTCTTCAACGCGGCGCCGCACACGCGCAACGGTGTCGCCGGGCTGGGTGCGGGTGTCGCGGCCGTCGAAGGCCAGGCCGTCACGGTCGACAACGGCGTACTGGACAACGGGCTGATCCGGGTCACCGTCGACGAGCGCGGCCTGATCACCTCGCTGTACGACGTCGACGCGCAGCGCGAGGTCATCGCGCCAGGTACCGTGGGCAACCTTCTGCAGCTGCACGTGGACACCCCGAACCACTGGGACGCGTGGGACGTCGACTCGTTCTACAAGAACAACGTCCGGGACGTCACCGAGGTCGACAACGTGGACTTCTCGGTTGTCGACGGTGTCGCGACCGTCGTGGTGAAGCGGTCCTTCAACCGGTCCACGGTGACCCAGACGCTGCGGGTCCGCCCGGGGACGAAGCGGGTCGACATCGAGACCGAGATGGACTGGCACGAGGCGGAGAAGTTCCTCAAGGCGGCGTACCCGGTCGACGTGCACGCGGACCGGTCGGCGTCCGAGACGCAGTTCGGGCACATCTTCCGGCCGACCCACCAGAACACCTCGTGGGACGCGGCGAAGTTCGAGATCGCGGCGCACCGCTGGGTGCACGTCGGCGAGCCGGGGTACGGCGTTGCCGTGGTCAACGACTCGACGTACGGCCACGACATCAACCGGACCGCGCGGGAGGACGGCGGTACGACGACCACCATCCGCACCTCGCTGATCCGGGCGCCGCGGTTCCCCGACCCGCTGACCGACCAGGGCGTGCACACCGTGAACCACGCGCTGGTGGTCGGCGCCGGGATCCCGGAGGCGATCGAGGAGGGCTACCGGATCAACCTGCCGGAGCGCGTCGTCAGCGGCGCCGCGGGCGTCGAGCCGATCGTTGCCGTTGACAACGACAACGTGATCGTCGAGGCGCTCAAGCTGGCCGACGACGAGTCCGGCGACGTGGTCGTCCGGCTGTACGAGTCCAGCGGCGGCCGGTCTCGCGCCACCGTCACGCCGTCCTTCGCGGCGGCGTCGGTGACCGAGGTCGACCTGCTCGAGCGCCACCTGGCGGACCGGGACCTGCAGGACAACGGAGTCACCTTCGAACTCCGCCCCTTCCAGATCCTCACCCTCCGCTTCAGGCGCTCCTGACCTACCCCTCCCGAAGGCCCGCCCAATCCCCCCTTGGGCGGGCCTTCACCTTTGCCCCGGGCTTAGTGGGCTGCGGCGGCGACCAGTTGGCCGAAGGCGGCCATGCCGCGGGCGCTGGGGTGGAGGGGGGCGGCGGCTGAGGTGGGGATGAGGCCTTCGAGCCAGCGGGACGTGATGGGGGCGCAGGCGTCGTGGCCGATGCTCGGGGTGCGGAGGTCGACGTACTGCGCTCCGTGCGCGGCCGACTGTTCCGCGAGCATGGTGTTCAGGCGATCGATCGTGGCCTGCAGGTAGTTGGCGTCGACCGGCCAGACCGGGATCTGCGGGTAGCAGCCGTTCGGGCGGATGTAGGTGCCGTACCCGGTCACCAGGATGCGCGCGTTCGGCGCGAGCTGCCGGATCCGGTCGAGCGCCTGCCCGAACGGTGCGGCCGTCGCGGCGATCCGGGCGGCGAGTTGGTCGGTACCGCCCGCAGTGAACCGCTCCTTGCACGAGGCGCCGGCGGGTGGCGGCAGCAGGTTGATACAACTCAGCGCCGCGGAGACGAGCCCGGTGTCGTTCCCGCCGATGGCGACCGTCACCAGGTCGGTCGTCGGTTTCAGAGCGTCGTACTGCGGAGGCTTGATGCCGAACTGTTTCCCGCTGAAGTCCGGGATCACCGCCCCGGAACAGGTGACATCGGTCAGCCGCGCACCGAGCTCCTCCGCCGCGACGTGCGGGTAGTTCAGCGCGGACCGCAAGCACGGTACGTCGATCTGCGGCGGGATCAGCGGCCCCGCAGCCGACGAGTCCCCGAGCGCGACGTACTCCAACGCCTCGTCCGCCTGGGCCACCCCGGGACTGCTCACCAGTCCCGCTACCAGCGCACCTACCGCGAACAGAACGCCTCGTCTCATCACCATCACCCTTCGCCGCCGACCGGTCACTACCTTCGGGTAGTAATGTTCGACCCCAAAGCGCCTGCCGGTCGCTAGGGCAACGCCCAGACTTCGAGGGGTAATCGTTGTGACGGATCACAAGGAGCAGCTGCGGTCCGGCGGCGTCCCCGTGCACGAGATCCTGCGCGCCGACCTCGGTCCGCTGGTGGACGACGTACTGCGGCGGCTGGTCGCGGACATCCCGCTGTACGCGCAACTGCCTGACGAAGAACTGCAGGGCGACATCCGGCGGATCACCGAGCGGACGCTGCGCGCGTTCAGCGATACGTTCCGAACCGGCGTCGTACCGACCGGTGAGGCACTCGATCCGCTCCGGGAGTCGGCCACCCGACGGGCCGAGGAGGGGGTTCCGCTGGAGGCGTTGCTGGCGGCGTACCACCTGGGCGGGAAGGTCTGCGCGGATCATGTCGCGGCGACGTTCCGGCCGGAGGAACTGCAGGACGCGATCGCGCTCAACCGGCTGATCCTGGACTTCCTCCAGCGCGTGACGGCCGTGGTGTCAGCCAGCTACTTCGAGGAGCGGCAGTCGATCGCCGGCGAGGATCAGGCCACGAGGCAGTCGGTGTTCGCGGCGCTCGTCGACGGCCGTCCGGTCGACGAGTCGGCGGCGCGGGCCGGGGTGCGGTTGCCGACGGAGTACGTCGTACTCGGGCTGGCGATCGGGCCGCATCCGGACGAGAGCCGGCCCGGTGTCGACGCGCAGATCGTTGCCCGCCGCAAGCTCCGCCGCCTCCGTGTCGAGTTGGATCGCATCCCCGGCAGCATGTCCGCCCTGGCACCCGACGGAGGCATCGCCCTGCTCTCCCCTCCCACCAACCAGAGGCTGGACGCAGTACAGGGCGGTGGCGGGGTCGGGCGGCTCGCGCTCGGGTGGTTGCGGGCGCGGTTGAGTCAGGTGGCTGGGGTGGAGGTGACGCTGGCGAGTACGACGGCTGCGCCGAGGGACGTTCCGGCTGGGGTGGCGTTGGTGCGGGAGCTCTTGGACGTCGTACGTACGCACCGGCGGCCGGCGGGGGTGTACGAGTTGGACGATCTGTTGCTGGAGTATCAGCTGAGTCGGCCGGGGCCGGCACGGGAGAGGTTGGCGGGGATGCTCGAACCTGTGGCAGGGCGGGCGGAGCTGATGGCGACGCTACGGTGCTACCTCGGGAACGCGCGCAACCGGCGCCAGACCGCGGCCGACCTGCACGTCCACGCGAACACCGTGGACTACCGCCTGCGCCAGGTCGGCCGCCTGACCGGGCTCGATCCGGTCCGCGACGACCAGCTGCCGCGGATCGTCGCAGCGCTTGTCGCGTTCGATGCCCAGTGATCGGCAGCAGTTCACCCGGCTGACGTAGCGTGAACGGTATGGCTCCGACACCTTTGCTCGGTTCCCGGACGCTCGACCGGCAGACGGCCCGTACCCTGCCGCCCGGACCGAAGCTGCCGACCCTCGCGCAGACCGTGCTGTTCGCGAGTCACCGGAGGACGTTCTTCCCGCGGATGCGGGAGAAGTACGGCGACGTCTTCACGATCCGCCTGGTGCCGTCGAGCCGCGTGTGCGTCGTCCTGAGCCGCCCCGACCACATCCGCGAGGTGTTCGGCAGCCCGCCGTCGGTGATGCACGCCGGCGAGGGGAACACGGTGCTGGAGCCGATCATGGGTTCGCACTCGTTGCTGCTGCTCGACGACGAGGACCACGTGCGGATGCGGAAGCAGCTGATGCCCGCGTTCTCGGGTGCGGCCCTGCGCGGGTACGCCGGGATGGTGCTCGAACTCGCTCAGGCCGAGGTCGCGAAATGGCCGGTCGGCAAGCCGTTCAAGGTGCACCAGCGGATGCGGAACCTGACGCTGGAGATCATCCTGCAGGTGATCTTCGGCGTCACCGACGTCGACCGGCTGAACACCTTGCGCCCGTTGATGGACAAGATCGTGTCGGTGTCGCCGGTGATCATGCTCGGTGGGTTCTACCCGCCGCTGCTCCGGGTGCGGCCGTGGAAGACGTACCTGGACACGCAGAAGCAGGTCGACGCCATCCTGTACGACGAGATCGCCGCCCGGCGCGAGACGTACGCCGGGCGCAACGACGTACTCTCACGGTTGCTTGCTGCAGGCAACTGGTCGGACGTCGAGCTGCGGGATCAGCTGGTGACGCTGCTGCTGGCCGGGCACGAGACGACGGCGACCGCGCTGGCGTGGGCGTTCCACGAACTGGCGCGCCGGCCGGCGGATCTGGAGTTCGGCCAACGCGCCGCCGACGCGGGCTCCGACGACGAACTCGAAGCGATCGTGAAGGAAGCGCTGCGGCTGCACCCGGTCGTGTACCAGGTCGGCCGGCGCCTCACCGAGACCACCGACGTCGCCGGCTACCGGCTTCCCCGCGGTACGACGATCATGGCCGCGATCGGCCTGGTCCACCGGGACGCGGAACACTTCCCGCAGCCCCGGGAGTTCCGCCCGCAACGCTTCCTGGACGACGACCCGCCCGCGCCCGGCACCTGGATGCCGTTCGGCGGCGGGGCCCGGCGGTGCATCGGCGCCGGCTTCTCCCTGATGGAAGGCACCGAGATCCTCCGCGCCGCCCTCGGCGCCTACAACTTCCAGGCCCCCCACCCCAAACCCGAACCCGCCCAGGCCAAAAACGTCACCCTGGTCCCCCGCCACGGCGCGGAGGTCCAGGTCACCCGCAGGTAGGTCAGTCCTCCAGGTCGCCGACGTCTCCCAGGTCGACGTCGCGGTAGCTTTCCAGGTCCTCTTCGTCGTCGTCCTCGAGTTCGAAGTTCTCCTCGTCGTCCACCACGTGTACGGCGGCTTCCTCCGCGCCGGCGGCGGCGCCGTCGATGCCGACGTCCTCGGCGTACAGCTCGCTGTCGTCGTCGCTGCGTGCGCCTTCGTCGGAGGCGACCAGGCGACCGGAGCGTTCGGTGCCGACCTGCGGACCCCCGACGTCCTCACCGTCCTCGGCGTACGGGTCGACGTCCGGGACCTCCTGCGCGATCCGCTGGTCCAGCGTCTCGCCCTGGAGCGCCTCGTCGGCCGTCGTACCGAAGCCTTCGCCCGCGGACCACTTCTCCGGCGGCGAGTACCCCTCGTCGAGCAGGTCGGCCACGCCACGGTCGTTGAGGGTGTCCCCCGGCTGCAGCTGATCCTCGTCGTCGACGCTGTAGCTGCCGTAGTCCTCGCGGTTGTTCTCCGTCATGAGGCAACAGTGAACCGCAGAGCACCAATGAATCAAGCTGGCGCACCTATCCCGCAGAATGGGGCCCGTGGATCCGGTCAGGCTGACGTTGGACCAGTTGCGGGAGCTGCGCGACGACATCGCGCCGCAGGCCGCGCGGCGGTCTCGTGCCTCGATCCGCCGGCGGATCGAACGCTGGCGCAGCCGGGCCTTCTTCATCGCCCAGTGCGCGCTCGCCGCCGGCGTCGCCTGGGCCGTCGCGCACTACGTCATCGGCCACAAGCAGCCGTTCTTCGCGCCGGTCGCCGCGATGGTCTGTCTCGGCTTCAGCTTCGGCCAGCGCCTCCGCCGGGTCGCCGAGGTGATGGTCGGCGTCGCGGTCGGGGTCGGCGTCGGCGATCTGTTCGTCAAGGCTTTCGGAACCGGCATCGTCCAGCTGATCTTCGTGATCGCACTCGCGATGAGCGTCGCCGTACTGCTCGGCGCCGGGAACCTGATGACCACCCAGGCCGGCGTCCAGGCCGCGATCGTCACCACGCTCCTGCCCAACCCCGGCGCCGGCTTCAGCCGCTGGCAGGACGCGGCGCTCGGCGGACTGGTCGCGCTGGCGGCCGCCACCATCGCGCCGGCCGCGGCGATCAGGCGTCCTCGACAACAGGCGTCCGGCGTCCTGAACGAGCTGGCCGAGATCCTGGTCGAGACCGCCGACGGCCTGCGGGAACGCGACGAGGAGGCCGTCACCGACGCGCTCCGCCGCGCCCGCGCGAGCGAGTCCCGGCTCGACGACCTGCGCAGCGCCGCTGAGGAAGGGGTCGCGGTCGTCCGGCTGTCCCCGTTCCGCCGCCGGCATCGCGGGCGGGTCCAGGAAATCGCGGATCTCGTCGTACCGCTGGACCGGGCGATCCGGAACACCCGGGTCCTGGTACGCCGGTGCGCAGTGTCGGTGTGGCGCGACGAGCGGATGCCCGACGAGTACCCGATGCTGCTCGAACGCCTCGCCGACGGCACCCGCCTGATCGGCGAGTCCCTGTTCGAACCGGCCGCCGACGTCGCCGCGCACCGCGTGCTGGGCGAGCTGGGCCGTCGTACGGCGGAGATGCCGCTGCCGGTCGGACTGTCCGCGGTCGTCGTCCTCGGTCAGCTCCGCTCCACGATCATCGATCTGCTCGAACTGACCGGGACGTCGTACGACGACGCCCGCAAGCTCGTTCCCCTCCGTCTGGACGGGCTCGACGAGAAGTAGCACCACCCCAGTGACTCAGGTCACATCGCGGATTCCCGTCATACCTTCGGGACTCCGGCGTCTCACTGGCATGACGATCCACCGACTGATGACCACGATGGCCACCGAGCAGGTCCGCCAGCTCGAGGACCTGTTGGCCGTCGACACCCAGACCACAGACGACCGGACCGACGCCGCCGCCGAGCAGTAAGGCGCGAGCCGGACGAGCGGACCCGGGCGGCGCACCCGGACGGTCTGGCCCACCGAGCCAGACCGCACGGAAGTCGCACATCAAACGCAGAGGCGCCCCAGTGCGAGGCGCCCCCGGATCCGTTACCGGTGCACCGCCACAGAGGTGCACCTCACCACCCGCCGACCGTCCTGACACCGTTTGCGCGAGGTTCAGGCCGGTCGACGGGTGGTTTTTACTTGTCTCTAGTTGCTCGGAGCAACAGTGATCTCGGTGGTCACCGAGTTCGCGATGAAGCATTCCTGATGCGCGAGGTGGTGGATCCGCTCGATCGTCTCGGCGTCCGGTTCGGCGCCGTTCCAGACGATCTTCGGGTTCAACGTCACCTCGGTGATCGCCAGCCGGCCGGCCGCGTTCTTCGCCATCACGCCGACCGCGTGGTCGTCGTACGCGTCGACCACCAGCCGCTTCCGGGCCGCGATCGCCAGGAACGTCAGCATGTGACAGGACGACAGCGCCGCCACGAACGCCTCCTCCGGGTCGACCGGGCCCGGGTTGCCCAGGTACTTCGGGTTCGCCGAGCCCGGCACCGTGATCCCGCCGTCGAAGCGCCACTCGTGGTCGCGGTCGTAGGTGTCATAGGTGAACTCGTGCTCACCACGGCTCCAGCTCACGTCAACCACGTGCTCCGACATCTTCAGATCACCTTCCGACGACATCTCCATGGCACCACTTTGGTGCTGTCACAGGGTTGCATCGTACAGCGGTGTGCCCGGGCAGCTTCGCGACGAAGTCGCTGTCGTACCGCGCGGCCATGCCGGCGACCGGCCAGTCCGTCGTCACCACCTGCGCACCGCTGGCGAGGGCGATCCCGAGCCGGCTGTAGTCCTTGTCGCGGATCGTCGCCATCGGCTCGTCCGACCGGGTCCGGATCAGGTACCCCTTCGCCACCAGCCGCTGGATCTCTGCCTGGTTCGCGCCCCGCGGGTCGTTCACCTGCGTGATCGCCGCATCCGACTCACCCTCGGGGCCACGGGTGAAGACCGCCCGGCCCTCGAGGTTCTGGTGACCGGTCCGGTAGAGGTCGCGAATCGCGCCCGGGCCGCCGTTGTCGAAGTAGAACAGCACCTGGCCGCGGGCCTCGTCCAGCTTCGGCCAGCCCTTCGTCAGGACCGACTGCTCCAGCGTCAGGCCCGGCTTGCGGACGTCGTCCGGCGACAGCAGCTCCTTCTCCGAGAACACTGAGCGAATCTCCCGGTCGATGCTCTCCAGGTTGGCCGCGTTCCACGGCGGCGACTGCACACCGCCGGCCGCGACCACCTTCGGGTCGGACTGCTTCAGCTCGAGACTGATCGTGATCGGCACGTGGTTCGGGTTCTGGTCGGACCAGGACTTCACCTGCTGCAGGCACAGGACCAAGGTGTCGCAGGTGCCGTTGTAGTCGAAGTCCGGGATGTGCATGACCTTGATCCCGGGGCGAGCCATCGCCGGATCGGTGAGTGGACCCTGCCCGGTCAGCTTCCGGATCAGCGGGTACGTGTACAGGCCGCCGTCCGGGTCCGGGAGCAGGTCGAGCTCGAGCGTGCGGACGTTCTGGTCCTCGAGCTGCTGCGTGATCGGCGCGTGCGAGTACCAGAGGTCGACCGAGCCGGGGTTCTGGGCCTGCTGGACCTTCTGCTCGGCCGGGCTGAGCTCGCGGTGGTACGAGTTGTGCGACCCGATCATCTGGACCTGGTTGAACCGCAGGCCCGAGCCGTTCTCCGCGGACGCGGTGTTGTCCCGGGTGAGCGCCGTACCGGCGACCCCGGAGGCGGCCAGCGCGACGGATGCGAGGCCGACGACGGCGGATTTGTTGATACGCATACGAAGTTCCCCTCCTCATGACCAACTGTCGGCAATCTGTCACAAAGAGGTGGCAACGTTGTCCCCCGGAGCGTGGACAATGAGTGAATGGTGACTTCGGGGGCCTATCCGCTGCGCCGGACGCCGACCCAGGACCGGGCGAGCCGGCAGGTCGAGCGGATCCTGGACGCGGCCTGTGCCGAGGTGGTCGAGCGCGGGTACGACGCGGCGTCGACGAGCGGGATCGCGAAGCGGGCCGAGATCGCGGTCGGCAGCGTGTACCGGTACTTCCCGGACAAGCGCAGCCTGATCCAGGCGATCGAGCGGCGGAACCAGGCGCGCTACACCGACGCGGTCCGCGAGCGGCTGGCCGACGTGACGAGCTGGCGCGCGGCGGTCGACGTCACGCTGGACACGTTCCGGGAGATGCACCGGACCGACCCGGGCTTCAAGGCGGTCGTGCTGAGCGGGCTCGGCGATCCGGAGCTGGAGGCGAAGCCGGGCGAGTTCGACGACCAGCACGCCGGCGAGTTCGCGGAGCTGCTGGCGGCGCGCTTCGGCGCGCGGGACTCGCGGGACTTCCGCCTGGCCGTGACGCTCAGCATCACGATGGGCGAGGCGCTCGCGCACCTCGCGGACCGGCTGCCCGCGGACGAGGCGGAATACGTTCTGGATCAGGGCCGGCCGGTGCTCTACAACCTGCTCGCCCCGCATCTTCCTGCTTGAGCCGGAGAGGAGGCTCAAGCAGGTGAACCGTCAGGCCGCGGACGGCAGGCCCAGCGCCGGCCAGTGGCTGACTCGGCCGGCCAGACGAGCCCGGCGTGGGGTCCGGACGTCGTACGCGACGATCACCCGGTCACCCTTGGCGTAAGTAATACGGCTCCCGACCGGGAACTTGCGAGCGACCTCGTACGGCCCCTCACCCCGGCGGGTGTAGTACTCGACGATGACCTCGGTGTAGATCGCCGGGGCACCGCTCTGCAGTTGGCCGCGGACCGGGCCACGCACCCGGATCACTCGTCCCGCGGTCTTCTCTTCCGTGCCGGTGGGGATCTGGGACGGCCGAAGACCGGCCAGAACTTCGGTCACGATGAAGGCCGCGACCACCAGCACCAGGCCGAACCCACCGAGTACAACGATCGTCAACATGGCACTCACCCCCGACGCGTCGCCCGCGAGCGACGCGGTCGTTTGTCGAAACTGCCTTTGCGCGGCTTTTGCCGCTCACCCGGTGAGACGCCACCGGACTCCACTCGGTTCCATGTAATTCAAAAACTTCTCTACAGGACCATAGTAGAGTCCGGTGGAGCGGTGTTTCTAGAGGTAGAGTTGACCTGAAGTTGTCAGTTTCCGCCCATTCCGAACTGGTACTGCGGCGGAACTGGCCGCTGTGTGCCAAGCGCCGCCTCGGCGGCCAGCCAGTAGTCGGTGAGCGGGTTCGCACCCTCCCGGACCGTGGCCAGCTGGATCCCCGCGGCCAACAGTTCGTGCGCTGTGGCTGGGTTCCCGGTCTCCAGCGCGTGCCGCACGCGCAGCAACTGGATCCGGGGGTCGTCGGGAGCATGCGCGAGCATCCGCTCCGCCCGCTTCACGTCGGTGTCGAGCGCAGCCGCGACCGCTTCCTCGACCAGCGGCACCAGGTCAGGCAGGAGCTCGACGGCACGCTCGTAGTACTCCAGCTCTCCCGTGACTACACCGAGGTTGCGTAGAGCCCAAGCGTTGTCCCCGGACTGCCGCCACGCCGCGATCGCACCGTCGACATCACCGTCGTAGTGCCGCGCGACGCCCCGGTGGTACCAGACGAGCCAGTTGTCCTCAGCCGCTTCCAGCAGGTCCCGCCACGCCACCAGAGTCCCGTCCGGTACGTCGTCAACCGCAGGCAACTGTCCGTCGAGCAGCGGCAGCCACGCCCGCTCCCGCGACGTCATCGTGTCCTCGCTGAACGGCGTACCGTGCGACACGCTCCACCCGGTGCGCTTGAGCTCCAGCGCTCCCCACCCGGACCCGGCCGCGAGCCGCTCCACCGGAGCCGCGTCCACAACGCTCAACCACTCGGCCTCACGCCCAGGCAACCCGTCAAGCAACGCCCCCAACGCCGCGGCCCCCGCCTCCCGGGCTGTCTTCCAGTCCTGGGCGTGCGCAGCGCCCGCGTCCATCGAGACACGTCCGTACGCCTCCAACCAGTGCCACGATGTCGCGGCAGGCAGCTTCAGATGCTCCATCTGAGTCCGAGCGAGCCCCGCCTGAATCTCGGCGTACCCGTCACCCTCGAGACCAGGTGACAGCCACTCCTGCCACCGGTGTCCGCCGTCGCCCTGACCCCACACGAAGAGTTTCCGGCCCTGCAACTGCTCAGTCGACGCCTGCATCAGTCCGTTGCCGTCCCCGTCGACGGAGGCGATCCACGACCGCTCCTCCGCCAACGGTTCGAAGAAGTAGTCGATAGCTTGCGGGTGCCGCATCGGATAGGTCAGATCGGTTTCCACGTCGACCAGGTCCAGCCGACTGCCGTACCCGAAGCGCCAGGCCTGGTCCGCGGGCACGAGGACGCGACGGTCCGGTGACTGCGGTACTGCGATGTTCGACCACCAGTACGCCGGGACCTCGACGTCGGACGGGTTCTGCAGCCGTACGCCGACGTACAGGAACTCCGAGTCCTCCGGGAGCCAGAAGTCGAGTTGGGTGACGAGGTTGCGGGTGCGTTCGAGCTCCCACAAGCGCAGGACCGGCGTACCGTCCGGGCCCTCGACGCGGGCGGCGTGCATCGGTGCGCAGGTGCCGGTCCAGTGGCCGGTGCTGCCGACGTTCCACTCGACGCCGCCGGCGAACCAGGCGTTGCGCAGGGCAAGGTTCGCGGGCTGGAAGACCGGGTTGCAGTAGAGCAACTGCTCCCCTGTGGCCTTGTGGACGAGGGAGTACAACCGGCCGCCGAGGCTCGGCAGAACAGTCGCTCGGACGTGGTCGTTCTCCAGCACCAGGGCAGGCAGCGCTGTCTCGACCAGGGTGCGGTCGTACCCGTCCTGATTCAGGCACGGCAGTGGGCTGTGCAAACGCCCGTACTCGACGTTCTCCCGCAGGTCGGCGGGGAGCTCCGCGATGTTCTCGACGTGGTGCGGCTCGCGTTGAGTGCTGAGCGGCGCGAGCGGGTTCTCCGGACCGATCGAAGCTGCAGGAAGTACGAGGTTTTGAACAGAAAGGATCGTCACTGCCACATCTTCGCAAGTGCGCTATACATTCTCGACATGGACGCTGATGTGATCGTCGTCGGGGCAGGGCTGGCCGGGCTGGCCGCGACTGCCGAACTGGCCGACGCGGGCCGGAAGGTACTGCTGCTCGACCAGGAACCCGAGGCGTCGCTCGGCGGCCAGGCGTTCTGGTCGTTCGGCGGACTGCTGTTCGTGGACTCCCCGGAGCAGCGCCGGATGGGGATCAAGGACTCCCGCGACCTCGCACTGCAGGACTGGCTCGGCTCGGCCGGGTTCGACCGGCTGGACGACGAGGACAAGTGGGCGCGGCAGTGGGCGGAGGCGTACGTCGACTGGGCGGCCGGCGAGAAACGTCCGTGGCTGCATGGGCAAGGTGTTCGGTTCTTCCCGGTCGTCGGCTGGGCGGAGCGCGGCGGGTACAACGCGGACGGCCACGGGAACTCGGTGCCGCGTTTCCACATCACGTGGGGCACCGGGCCGGGCCTGGTCGCGCCGTTCGAGCGCCGCGTGCGGGAGGCCGTTGCGAAGGGGCTGGTCGAGTTCCGGTTCCGGCATCGGGTGGACGAGCTGACGGTGACGGGCGGTGTGGTCGATGGAGTCGCGGGCAAGGTGCTCGAGCCCAGCGACGTACGGCGTGGGGTGTCAAGCTCACGGACCGAGGTCGGCGACTTCCAGCTGACCGCGCAGGCGGTGATCGTCACGTCCGGCGGGATCGGCGGCAACCACGATCTGGTCCGCTCGCACTGGCCGAAGCGGATGGGTGAACCGCCGAAGCGGATGATCAGCGGCGTCCCGGCGCATGTGGACGGCCGGATGCTCGCGATCACCGAGCACGCCGGCGGCCGGTACGTGAACCGGGACCGGATGTGGCACTACACCGAGGGCATCCAGAACTGGGACCCGATCTGGCCGATGCACGGCATCCGGATCCTGCCCGGGCCGTCGTCCTTGTGGTTCGACGCGACCGGGAAGCGGCTGCCGGTGCCGTTGTTCCCGGGGTTCGACACGTTGGGGACGCTCGAGCACATCATGACCACCGGGTACGACTACACCTGGTTCGTCCTGACGCAGAAGATCATCGAGAAGGAGTTCGCGCTCTCCGGCCAGGAGCAGAACCCGGACCTGACGAACAAGGACATCAAGGGTGTTCTCGGCCGGGCCCGTGGCGGTGCGACCGCGCCGGTGCAGGCGTTCATGGACAAGGGCGCCGACTTCGTTGTCCGCGGCAACCTTCCGGACCTGGTCCGGGGGATGAACGACCTGACCGGCGACAACCTGATCAAGCTCGACGACCTCGAGCGGCAGATCGTCGCGCGGGACCGGGAGCTGGCCAACACCTTCACCAAGGACCTGCAGATCACGGCGCTCCGCGGCGCCCGCAACTACCGCGGCGACAAGCTGATCCGGGTCGCGTCCCCGCACCGGATCCTCGACCCGAAGGCCGGCCCGCTGATCGCCGTACGGCTGAACATCCTGACCCGCAAGTCCCTCGGCGGCTTGCAGACCGATCTGGAGTCGCGCGTACTGCGTACCGACGGCACGCCGCTGCCTGGCGTCTACGCCGCCGGTGAGGTCGCCGGATTCGGTGGCGGCGGTATCCACGGCTACCGATCGCTCGAAGGCACGTTCGTCGGCGGTTGCCTGTTCACCGGCCGTACGGCGGGGCGCGCGGCCGCGAAGGCGGTGTCCTGAGGGACCATCGTCAGGCCCATTGTTGTGTGCTCCGATCCGATGTCCGAGCAGAAGGGCGGCTCTTAGCGTGACCGCATGCGCCGTCTCCTCAGCTTGTTCACCGCCACTGTCCTGCTCGCAGGTGTAACCGTGCCGGCCGAAGCTCACCGTGCCGTTCGCGTCCCGGGTGCCGAGTACCAACAGGTCGCCCACCTGGACGACCTGACCACGGCCGGCACGGTCGCGTCGGGTCACACCAATCCCGCCGACTACGCAGGCCTCACGCATTCGGGTCTGCCGCAGCAGTCCGGCGTACCAGGGGTGCAGGTCGACGGGTACTTCCCGGACAACTCGCACACCAACACCAACCACGGCTGGAACCACGACTCGCAGTTCGTGATCCGGCTGCCGCGGCGGTGGAACGGCGGACTCGTCGTGTCCGGATCACCCGGCGTGCGAGCGCAGTACGCGAATGACAAGGCGATCTCGGACTACGTGCTCGCACTGGGATATGCGTACGCGGCGACCGACAAGGGCAACACCGGCGCGGCGTTCTACACCGACGGACTGCGCCCCGGCGACGCGATCGTCGAGTGGAACGTCCGTACGACGCAACTCGCGCGAGCCGCCCGCGCCACGGTGTCGCAGTACTACGGTCACCCGGCGCGCGAGGTGATCGCTGCCGGCATCTCCAACGGCGGCTACCTGGTCCGTTGGCAGCTCGAGAACCACCCGGAGCTCTTCACCCGCGGCGTGGACCTGGAAGGCACGCTGTGGACCGTCAACGGGCCGAACCTCTTCACGTACTTGCCTCAGGCAATCAAAGGCTACGAGCAGCACGACCCGGCCGCGATCGTGGCGGCGGGCTTCGATCCGCGCTCGGACTTCCTCTGGGACTACCACTACACGGTCTACTGGAAGCTGACCCAGCGCATCTACGCCGCCGAGCTCGACCCGACGTACACGGGGAGCGAAGCCGACTACGACTACGCCCAGCGGCCCGAGGCACACCGGGCGATCAAGCGGATCGCACTCACCGGCAAGATCAAGAAGCCGCTGATCACCATCCAGGGCACGTACGACAGCCTGCTCCCGATCACCCAGGATTCCGACGTGTACGCCGAGATGGCCCGCGGCACCGGCCTGCACACATACCAGCGGGTCGAGGCAGGCAACCACGTCGACGGCCTCGTCGACACCCACCCCGACCAGTTGGTCCCGCTCGTCCCCCTGTTGCAGCGGGCAATCAGAACACCATCGTGAGGAGGTCGGCGAACAGTTCTTGTTCGTCGATCTCCAGCCCGCGGTTCGTGAACCACGCGGCCATGTTGTGGCAGTCGCGCAGCAGGAAGTCCATGCCCTTCGGGTTGCCGACGATGTCGACCACCTGCGGCAGGTCGATCATCACGATCCGCTCCCCCTGGGCGAGGACGTTGTACGGCGAGAGGTCACCGTGCGCCAGCCCGGCCCGGGCCAGTTCACGCATCCCGCCGCGGAGTTGCTCGAAGTACTGACCGAGCAGCTCCTTCGACGGCCGCACCTGGGCGAGCCGTGGCGCGGCACCGCCTTCCCCGTCGTCGATGAACTCCATCAGCAGTTCGGTGCCGTCCACCTGGACGGGGTACGGCACCGGGACGCCGGCTTTCCACAACCTGTTGAGGGCGTCCCACTCGGCGTACGCCCACTGCCCGGCCGCGACACTGCGGCCGTGCGCGGTCTTCTTGTGCATGGCCCGGCTGTCGCGGCTGTTGCGGGTACGGCGTCCTTCGACGTACGACGTACTGCGATGGAAGGACCGGTGCTCCTCGGTGCGGTACCGCTTCGCGGCCAGCAGGGAGGATTTCGCCGGATTGTCGCCGATGGCTTCGACGGCACGCTCAACCAGGAAGACGTCGGCTTCCTTACCGGTTTTGAGGACGCCGAGCTCGGTGTCGATCGCAGCCTGTTCCGTCACAACCCATTCGGGTCGTGGTTCCGGGCCGCGAGAACCGCGCTCGACGTCCAGCCAGGTGGACCACCGCTGATCCGGGCCGAGTTCCTCGTCGACGGAGTGGAACTTGAAGACGAAGGCGTCGGACGGATCCGGTTCGAGGTCTGAGTAGTTAGGTGTGAATTCGTACTCGGTAGACAACTGGTGTGCTCCTGAACGAAGAAGTGGAACTGACGCGGACATGCCGCAGCACAGTGATGGCCATCCCTCAGCCCTCCTTAGTCCAGGCAGCGTTCGCCGCCGCTCGGTCAACCCAGGATGCCCGCCCGCCCCGGGCCCCGCAACGTATTTACCGGAACTGCGATCGCGCGGTCGGCCGCAGCCTCAGCACCTGGACCGGTTGCGCTGACCGGCAGACCAGTTCGGGCAGCACCCGCTGCTGCCAGACGTGCGATTCGGCGAGCTGCCGGCGATGGTCGTCGTACGCCGCGTCGTCGGCGAACCGCGCGAACCAGGTGAGCACCACCTCGTCCCGCAACGGCAGCTGCGGAAAGTTGTTCTCGGCAACCAAACTCTCGAGGACCGCGACCGGTGCGGCGCCGGTCGCGGTGAGCACGGGCACGACCTGATCGGTGAAGAACTCGACGAACCCGTCCTCCTCGGCAGCGCGGTGGTAGACCGCGCCGCCGATCACCGAACTCGCGGTGCTGCCCGGCCGCGGCGCGTCGAGCGCCGGGTAACCGGTCTCGAGTCGCACGGGCTTCAGCAGCAGGGCGTTGTCCGAGTCGATCATCGTCGTGTTCGCGGCCGCGGCGTGCGCGCGCCAGACCGGGCCGTAGTAGAACGCGTTCAGCGCGTCCGCCCGCGCGGGCAGGTCGCGGAACCCGCGGATCCAGACGAACCGGTCGGGATCGTCCAGATCGCGGAACTGACCGACGATGTGCATACCGGTCTGTTCCTGCCCCTCGACGAGGTAGGTGTCGAACACCTCGATCAGAGCGTCTCGTTGTCCGGGATGCAGCGTGTACTGGCGCAGGTCGACGACGGCGCAACACTCGTTCATGAGTATGAGCAAACCATTGAAACCTGACAGTTACTGTCAGGCGACAAGCGTTTCAAGCACCCGTAACAGTCGGGTACTTGAAAGCTCCGGCCGATTTTGATCTGGTGGAGCTAGTGGTTCAGCCCCTGCCACTAGGCCTGCACGACGACACGACGAGGTATCTCCCGTGACGATCGCACTTGCAGAACGCTCCAAGCAGAACATCGCCGACGCCACCCACGAGCTGCTGCTCGAGGCGGACAGCGTCCCGGATCCCCGGCACCAGGCGTGCCTCGACGAGGTCGTCCTCCTGAACGCACCGGTGGCGAGATCGATCGCCTCGCGGTACCGCAGCAAGGGCGTCGACGCCGACGACCTCGAGCAGGTCGCGTACCTCGGCCTGGTGAAGGCCGCGAACGGATACAAGCTGGAGGCGTCGACGGCGTTCCTGTCGTACGCCGTACCGACGATCCGCGGTGAGCTGAAACGGTACTTCCGGGACTGCGCCTGGACGATCCGGCCGCCGCGCCGGGTCCAGGAGATGCAGGGCAGTATCGCCGCCGCGGAGCCCGAGCTGATCCAGCGGCTCGGTCACGTGCCGACCGACGAGGAGACCGCGGAAGCGCTCGGCACCGATCCGTCGGAGGTCGCCGAGGCCACGTCGGTCCGCGGCTGCTTCAGCACGCTCTCACTGGACGCGCCCGGTACGTCGGACGGCGGGACGAGCCTGCTGGAGACGGTCGCGGACGCCGAGGACGGCTACGACCTGGTCGAGAACGTCCACACCCTGACGCCGGCGGTCGCGAACCTCGGCGAGCGGGACAAGCGCATCCTCCAGCTCCGGTTCTGCAACGGCTTCACGCAGGAGGAGATCGGCCAGGAACTCGGCGTCAGCCAGATGCAGGTCTCCCGCCTGCTCCGCGGCATCCTCGAAACCCTCCGCGCCGAACTCGCCGGAGCCGTACCGAAGCACGGGTAGTGGTCCGTTCGCTGCGCCTCGAGCGGGACGTCCTGAGCGGTGCGCGCGGTGCCGGAGGCCACCACTACCCGCTCTTCGGTACGGTAGCGTCGCCTTCGTGGACTTCGAGGAGGCGGCGGATGCGGTCTATGCGGCGCCGGCGGCCGACTTCATTGCTACTCGCAACGAGCTGGCCAAGCAGCTGAAGGCCGGCGGCGACGCCATTGGGTCGACCCGGCTGAAGGCGCTGCGCAAGCCGACGGTCGCGGCCTGGATCACGAACCTGGTCGCCCGCAAGCTGCCCGACGAGCTCGACGACCTGCTCGCACTCGGCGACGAGTTCCGGGAGGCGACCGCCGATCTCGACGGCGAGCGGCTGCGGGACCTGACGCCGAAGCGGCACCGGCTGCTGGACAAGCTGTCCAAGGAAGCCGCCCGGCTGGCCGCCGACGAAGGCCAGAAGGTCAGCCCGGACGTCGGCCAGAAGCTGCGCGAGACGCTCGACGCCGCGTTGGTGGATCCTGCCGCGGGCGACGCCGTACGCGAGGGCCGGTTGAGCAGCGCGCTGCGGCACGTCGGGTTCGGCGTCGTCGACGAGAACGGCGAGCCGTCCAACGTCACCCCGCTCACCGACGAGCGCCGCCAGGCCGCCCGCGACCGCCGGAAGGCGCAGCAAGCCGAAACCGCGACCGCCGAGGAGGAGCGGGAAGCCGCTCAGCGCAAGCAGGCGGAGGACGACGAGCGCGAGGCGGCGGAGCGCGCCGTGGCCAAGCAGGCGTTCGAGGAAGCGGTCGCGGCCGCCCAGGCAGCCGAGGCGAAGGTCGAGGACCTGGACACCCAGCTCGACAACGCCCGCGAGGCTCTCTCCGAGGCCCAGGCCCGCGTCCACCGCGTCGGCGCCGAACTCGACGAAGCCCGCCGAGCCGCCCGCGACGCCCAAAAAGAAAGCCGCGAGGCCCGAAAGCGCTACAACCGACTCTGACTGCCGGAGCAGGAACTAGTTGTTGCTGTTGCCCAGGAGGTAGTGGCCGGGGTTGGAGGGGGCGCCGGCGTCCAGCCAGCGGTTGAAGCCGTCGGGGTTGCGGCGTTCGAATTCGTCGAGGCAGATCCGGCGGACCTCGGCGACGGCCTGGCGGTCGCGCGGGCCGGCGCCCTGGGCGAGCTGTGTGGCGGTCTCGGACCAGACCCCGCAGAGCTCCTCGATGGAGAGCGGACACTGCAGCGAGGCGATCAACTGCTCGTCCTCGGCGAGCTGCGTCTCGGTCAGGCGCACCAGCTTGCGCTGCTTACGCGACGGACGCAGGCGCGGGGCCCGATCGGGTACGGCGAGGTCGATCAGCACGAACATTGCGGCCAGGATCAGCGCCGTCACCAGTCCGAGTGCACCCCACGCGAGCAACCGCACCAGCCCCGGCAGGCACAACACCGCGGCGGCCGCAGCGCCCGCGACCAGGGCCGCCGAGCCGTACGGCGCATCGTCCGTCACGTGCCGCACCACCGCCGCCAGCGGCCAGACCAGCACGAACACCACGACGAGGAGGATCGACGCGGCGAGCGGACCGAGCAGCAGAACACCGGCGAGCGCGCCGGCCGTCCCGACTCCGAGACCGGCCGCGATCCCCACCCGCCGTACCCAGGAAAGCTGCATCACCAAGGCTCACTCACCGTCACCACACCCCACAGAGTCCCGCTCCTTCCTAGAACGAACAACCCCCAAGACCGGTTCCCCGAACCGACGAGGTGACCTGTTCAACTCGTGGGCGGAGCTGTGTTCGGCGAGGCGATCCCGGATCATGGATGGAATGAGGACCTTCGCCGAACGCGTCCGCGGCCTCGCCCCGGCCCCGTGGGAGCACGACGCAGAGCTGCTCCGCAGCCTGTACGACGCTCAGCTCGGCAGCCGGCACGCGGACCTCGCGGCCCGCTGGATGCAGTCCCAGGGCACCGGCTTCTACACGATCGGCTCGGCCGGTCACGAGGGCAACGCGGCCGTCGCCGCCGCCCTGGAGCCGACCGACCCGGCGCTCCTGCACTACCGGTCCGGCGCCTTCTACCTGACCCGCGCCGCGCAGTGCGGCTCGAAGGACGGCCTGCGCGACATCCTGCTCGGCGTCGCTGCGGCGACCAGCGAGCCGATCGCCGGCGGCCGGCACAAGGTGTTCGGCCGGCACGAGCTGTCGGTGATCCCGCAGACGTCGACGATCGCCTCTCACCTGCCGCGGGCGATGGGCGTCGCGTTCTCGATGAACCGGTCGGCGAAGCTCGGCGTACCGTCTCCGTGGCCGTCCGACGCGATCGTGGTGACCAGCTTCGGCGATGCGTCCGCGAACCACTCGACCGCGACCGGCGCGATCAACGCTGCCTTGCACGCGTCGTACCAGGGTCTGCCGATGCCGTTGCTGCTGGTCTGCGAGGACAACGGGATCGGGATCAGCGTGCGCACCCCGGACGGCTGGATCCGGCAGGCGTACGGTTCGCGTCCGGGCCTGCGGTACTTCGACGCGGACGGCACCGACCTGGACGCGGCCCTGTCGATGGCTCGCGAGGCGGCGACGTTCGTACGGCGGAACCGGCGGCCGGCGTTCCTGCGGTTGCGCACGGTCCGTCTGCTCGGCCACGCGGGCTCCGACGTCGAGGCGGCGTACCGGTCCCCCGCGGAGCTGGCCGCGGACGAGGAGCTCGACCCGCTGCTCGGTACGGCGCGTTACCTGCTCGGAGCCGGCTACACCGCCGACGAGATCATCGAGCTGTACGACGAGAAGCACGCCGAGGCGCTCCGGATCGCGGCCGAGGTCGCCGGCCTCCCGCAGCTCACCTCACCCGAAGTCGTCGCCGCGCCCCTACGCTTCCCGTCGCCGGACGCCGTCGCCGGGGCCTTGCCGAAGCGGACGCCCGCCGCGGAACCCTTGACGCTCAGCCAGTCGATCAACCGCGCGCTGAGCGACGTACTGGCGTCGTACCCGGAGGCGATGGTCTTCGGCGAGGACGTCGGCCGCAAGGGCGGTGTGTACGGCGTGACGCGCGGGCTGCAGAAGGCGTTCGGACCGCCTCGCGTCTTCGACACGTTGCTCGACGAGCAGTCGATCCTGGGCCTCGCACTGGGTGCTGGCGTCTCGGGCCTGCTGCCGATTCCCGAGATCCAGTACCTCGCGTATCTGCACAACGCCGAGGACCAGCTCCGCGGCGAGGCGGCGTCGCTGAAGTTCTTCTCGCAGGAGCAGTACGCGAACCCGATGGTGCTGCGGATCGCCGGCTACGGGTACCAGAAGGGCTTCGGCGGCCACTTCCACAACGACGACGCGATCGGCGTACTGCGGGACATCCCGGGGATCGTGATCGCATCACCATCCCGACCGGACGACGCGGCCGCGATGCTGCATGCGTGTACGGCGGCGGCCCGGTCGTCCGGCACTGTGAGCGTGTTCCTCGAGCCGATCGCGCTCTACCACCGGCGGGACCTGTACGAGGACGGCGACGACCAGTGGCTGGCGCCGTACCCCGACGAACCCGTGCCGATCGGGCGCGGCCGGACGTACGGCGACGGCACCGAGCTGACGATCGTCACGTTCGGGAACGGCGTACCGATGAGCCTGCGGGTGGCCGCCCGGGTGCCTGGAGTCCGGGTCCTCGACCTGCGCTGGCTGGCACCGTTGCCGGTCGAGGATCTGTTGCGCGAGGCAAACGTCACCGGGCGGGTGCTGGTCGCGGACGAGACCCGACGGTCCGGCGGCGTGTCCGAGGGCATTCTGGCCACGCTGATCGACCACGGGTACGCCGGGCGGCTGGCCCGGGTCACGAGCTACGACTCGTACGTCCCGCTCGGAGCGGCCGCGCACGACGTACTGCTGAGCGAACAGACCATCGAGAAGGCGGCCCGCGAACTGCTCAGCTGAACAACCGCTGCCAGAAGGACTTCTTCTTCGCGCGGTGCTCCTCAGTGGGCAGCGGACGCGGTTCGCGCGCGGGGCGTTCCATCCGCCACTGGGCGATGATCACGTCCTCGTCCACCGGGCCCGTCGGCACGACCGGTCCGGTGGAGTCGCGGATGGCGACCCGGATCCGCTTGTTCAGATCGGCCAGGTACTCACGGACCTCGGACTCGCGACGCATGCCGCGGACCTTCTCGTGGACCTGTTGCTTCTCCTTGCGGAGCTGGACCGCGGACGGCAGCAACGCGTCGGTTTCGATGTTCTCGCGGCGGATGAAGTCCTTCACCCACCAGTCCGGATCGTGCTGGTCCGCGAGCTTCAGCGGTTTGCCGGCACCGGGCAGGTCGTCGAACTCGCCCTGGTTCTGAGCGAGCTTGATCTGCGACTCGACCCAGTCCTGGTTACTCATGCCCGGTGGTCTGCGCTTCGTCATGGCGACACCTCGTCTGTCGTCGACGGCAGTTCCTTCGAGGTACAGAATACCGGCTTGTGATTGCATTCACAAGGCATAATCGGGGTGTGCAGCTGACCGACGAAGAGATCGCGGCGATGACGCCGCAGGAGCGGCGGGAGCTGATCCTCCGGCTCGCGCCGCGGCCTGTCGGGCTGCCGTCCCGGCGGACGATCGACCGGATCCGCAAGTGGCGGACGGTCCTGATGCTGGTCTGCGCGGCCGCCCTGGTCCCGTGGACCGTGTACCTGGCGATCACCCTGCCCAGTCACTACGTCGCGCGGAACTGGGTCGCGACCTGGGTCGGGTTCGACATCCTGCTGCTCACGATGCTGGTGCTGACCGCGCTGGCCGGCTGGAAGCGCAAGCAGTTCGTGTTCCCAACCGCGTTCGCGTCGGGCGTCCTGCTGATCTGTGACGCCTGGTTCGACGTGATGACCAGTCAGCGCGGCGGCGACCTCACTCAGGCGTTGCTCAGCGCGTTCCTGGTCGAGTTGCCGCTGGCCGTCGTACTGATCGCGGGCCCGCTCCGCCTGCTCCGGTACGTCGCGATCCGACACGGCATGATCCACCCCGAGTCCCACCTGTGGCGGATGCCGATCCCGATCCCGGACCTCTACCCCGATCACAAGGTGCCGCCGCCAGCCTAAGGTGGATTCAAGGGGGCGCTATGACGGACGTAGAGGTGGGTTCAGGGGCTGGGGATGTGTCTGTGGCGGTCCACGACACGGTGACGGTGCGGCTGCCGGAGAACGGCACTACCGGCTATGTGTGGTCCATCGTCGAGCGCGCGGAAGGGCTCGCGCTCGCAGATGACCGCTGGATCCGCGCGGCCGCGGACGGGGTGGTTGGTGCGGGCGGTGAGCATCTGTTCCGGCTGCGGGCCGAGCAAGCGGGTGACTGGCAGGTCGGGTTCCGGCTGGCCCGGCAGTGGGAGTCCGGGGTGCTCGAGGAACGGCGACTCAGGGTCCGAGTGAGCTGAGATAGACGGGGTTGGCAACGGTGGGGTGGATGACGGAGGGTGGGCTGCACCCCGTAACCCTGAGCGAGAGGACCCATCTGTGTCGTCCGTGATCTTGTCCGTTGTCGCCGGAGAGCGGGTCCAGGACCCCGCCCGGACCACCGGATCGACCAACCCCGCCCAGTTGAGCGACGTCGTCGGGACGGTCGGCAGCGCCGGGCCGGAAGTGTTCGTGCAGGCCGCCGAAGCGGCCCGGTCCGCGCAGGCTGCCTGGGCCGCGACCCCGGCGCCGCAACGCGGCCAGGTGATCTCGAACGTGGGCCGGTTGATGACGCTGAACAAGGAGCGGCTCGCCGCGCTCGTCACCCGGGAGATCGGGAAGCCTCTGGCTGAGGCGCTCGGCGAGGTGCAGGAGATCATCGACACCTGCGACTTCTTCCTCGGCGAGGGCCGCCGGCTGTACGGCCAGACGGTGCCGTCGGAGATGCCGGACAAGCAGCTGTTCACGTTCCGCCGCCCGGTCGGCACCGTCGCGGTGATCACGGCCGGCAACTTCCCGGTCGCGGTCCCGTCCTGGTACATCGTCCCGGCGCTGCTCTGCGGCAACACGGTCGTCTGGAAGCCGGCGGAGTACTCCGCTGTCGTCTCGGACGCGTTCTACGAGATCTTCGCGCATTCCGGCGTACCGGCCGGGGTGTTCAACGTGGTGTACGCCGACGGGCCGGACACGTTCAGCGGTCTCGAGCAGGCGTTGGCGGCCGGGCTGATCAACAAGGTCGGGTTCACCGGATCCAGCGCGGTCGGCATCCGGATCGGCGAGTTGTGCGGTCGGCACCTGCAGACGCCATGTCTGGAGCTCGGCGGCAAGAACCCGATGGTGATCACCGAGGACGCGGAGCTGGACCTGGCCGTCGAGGGCGCGTTGTTCTCCGGCTTCGGTACGGCGGGACAACGGTGCACCTCCTTGGGTACGGCGATCGTGCACCGGTCCGTGTACGACGAGTTCCTGGACCGCTTCGGGCAGGCGACCGCGGACGCGGCGATGGGCGACCCGACGCAGGACGTGCTGTTCGGGCCGTTGCTGGACGAGAAATTCGCGGCCGGGTTCGAGAAGTCGCTGGGATGGATCGCGGCGCACCACCGGGTCATCGGCCGGGCCGGCCGGGTCACCGCGGACAACCCGCGGGCCGGGTTCGTGGGCGATCCGGCGGCCGGGTTGTTCTACCACCCGACGATCGTGGCCGGAGTGCAGGCGGACGACGAGCTGTTCCTGAACGAGACGTTCGGGCCGGTCGTCAGCGTGACGCCGTACTCGACCCTCGACGAGGCGATTGCTCTGGGCAACAAGTCCGGGTACGGGCTGTCCAGCTCGATCTACACGACCGACCCGAACAAGGCATTCCGGTTCGCGCAGGGGATCTCGGCCGGGATGGTGAGCGTCAACAACTCGACCTCCGGCGCCGAGGCCCACCTGCCGTTCGGCGGGAACGGCAAGTCCGGCAACGGCTCCCGGCAGAGCGGAATGTGGGTCCTGGACCAGTTCACCCGCTGGCAGTCCATGAACTGGGACTACTCAGGAAAACTACAGAAGGCCCAAATGGACACCAAAACCGTCGATGCCGACCTGAAGTACCAGCTCCCCTAGGATCTGGCGCACTTTGTGCACCAGATCCGCACGTCCAGCGTCCGCCGCTACGGATCTCGTGCACAAAGTGGCCCCGACCGGCCGTCCACCGCGACCTTGGGCACGGGTCAACCGTTTTGGGTCTCGGTTTCTGGTTGGTCCGTGCTCAAAGTGGTTCAACTGACGGGGGCGATCTACCTGGAGGAGGGTGATGGTGGCTGAGGTTCCTGGGTTGGCGGATGTGGTGATCGTCGGCGGTGGGGTGATGGGGACGAGCATCGCCTTCCACCTGGCCGAGGCCGGCGTGCGGGATGTGGTGTTGCTGGAGATGAACGACCTCGGCTCCGGCTCCACCTGCAAGGCGGCCGGTGGTGTCCGGGCGAACTTCTCGGACGAGGTCAACATCGCGCTCGGCGCCCGCAGCCTGGAGTCGTTTGCGCGGTTCGGTGAGCGGCCCGGGCAGGAGATCGACCTGCACCGGGTCGGGTATCTGTTCTTGCTGGACAGTGCCGAGCAGGTCGAGCATTTCCGCGAGAGCACCGCACTGCAGAACAGGTTGCAGCAGACCGCGGGCCTTCCGACGCGGATGATCTCCGTCGACGAGGCGGTCGCGCTGGCGCCGATCGTCGCTCCGGACGGCTTGGTCGGCGCGTGCTTCTCGCCGAGCGCGGGGCATTGCACACCGGAGTCCGTCGTACTCGGGTACGCATCGGCCGCCCGACGACTGGGTGCGACGTTGGTCACCGGGTGCGAGGTGTTGGGGATCGATGCTTCCGGCAACCAGTTGACAACGGTGCGCACCAACCACGGCGAGGTTCGGACCGGGACGGTGATCTGTGCGGCGGGTGCTTGGTCCGCGCAGGTCGGTGCGATGGCGGGGGTCGAGCTTCCGGTGGTTCCGTTGCGGCGGCAGATCGTGGTCACCGAGGCGGTCCCGGGACTACCGGCCACTCTGCCGATGACGATCGACTTCGGTACGACGTTCTACTTCCACCGCGAGGGTCCCGGGCTTCTCGTCGGCTTGTCCGATCCCGACGAGAAGCCCGGATTCCACCTGAACCGGACGGACGCGTGGATCCCCCGGCTGACCGAGGCGATGGCACAACGCGCACCTTCGCTCCTCGACATCGGGCTGACCGGCGGCTGGGCCGGTCTGTACGAGGTGACCCCCGATCACAACGCCCTGATCGACGAGGCGGACGGCATCTCGCGATTCCTTTATGCAACAGGGTTCTCGGGCCACGGTTTCCTGCAGGGCCCAGCCGTCGGCGAGGTGATTCGCGACCTTTACCTTGGCCGGGAGCCGTTCGTCGACATCACTCCGCTGAGCGCCGACCGCTTTCTCTCCACCGTCCGCCCCGAGCGGAACATCGTCTGATGACAGCGCTCCTGACCCGGTCGGACGTCCGGCGAGTGCTCGACGTACCTGCTGTGCTCGAGGCGTTGCGTGCCGGGTTCCTCCAGTCGAGTGAGATCGAGCCGCTGCGGATCCGGACCGATCTCCCTGGTCCCGGTACGGCGACCGCGCTGCTGCCGGGCGTGATCCCGGGCATCCCGGCGTACACCGTGAAGGTCAACGCCAAGTTCCCCGGCGCCACGCCGGCCCTGCGCGGCGTCGTCTGTCTCCACGACCTCACCGACGGCACGCTCCTCGCCGTCCTCGACAGCTCCACCATCACCGCCTGGCGCACCGGCCTTGCGGCCGCGATCGCCACAGATGCGCTGGCTCCAGCAGGAACAGTTGGTGTCATCGGGACCGGAGCTCAGGCTGCGATGGCGCTTGCCGGGTTGGTCGCGCTCCGGCCGGTCGACCGCCTCGTTCTGCACGACGTCGTACCGGAGCGCGCCTCGGAATTCCTTGCTCGGCAAGGGATTCCGGGTGTGGTGGTGAGCAGCCCGCGGGACGTGGCTGCGGCGGCCGAGGTTGTCGTGCTGGCCACCTGGTCCCGGGAGCCGTTGCTCACCGCGGCCGATGTCCGACCTGGTTCGCATCTCACGACGTTGGGCGCTGACGAGCCCGGAAAGGTGGAGCTGTCCGCCGACTTGCTGGCAGGCGCCCGCGTGATCGTCGACGATCGCGCGCTCGCTGCGCGAATGGGTGCCTTGGGCAACGTTGGACTGTCGGCCGATACAGCCCACGCGACGCTGACCGAGGTACTGACCGGAGCCATCGTCGGCCGCCGGTCGGCGGATGACGTCACCGTGTATGCGCCCGTCGGACTGCCTTGGCAGGATCTGGCGATCGCGTGGCCCGTCTACCAGGCGTCGAAGGGCAACTCCCGGACGATCGACTTCCTGGGTTAGTTGACGACGGCGCCGGCGGTGAGGTTGATGGCGGTGCCGGTGATGGAGGCGGCGCAGTCGGAGGCTGCGAAGGTGGCGATCGCGGCGACGTCGGCGAGGGTGGCGGCGCGGTTGAGCATGGTTTGGGCGGCGGTTTGTTCGGCTACCTCGCGGCGGAAGTCCTCCGGGTAGGTGTCCGGGTTCGACTCCGGGATGCCGTTGGTCTGCAGCGTGATCACCCGGATGCCATGCGGGCCGAGCTCGCAGGCCAGGCTGCGTCGCAGCGCCTCGACAGCACCGAACCCTGCCTGGAAGGCGCCGAGGTTCGCCGTCGGGTCGCCGTACCCGCCGAAGGTCAGGATCACGCCGGATCCTTGCTCGACCATGCGCCGGGCGGCCGCGCGGGACGTCAGGTAGAAGGTGCGCAGCATGTTCCGCACCGGTTCCTCGACGTCGGCGAGGGACATGTCGATCAGCGGCGTACCGAAGTACTGCGTGTGGCCGATCAGGTTGAACGAGATGTCGATCCGGCCGACCGCGGCGGCGTGGTCGTCGACCGATCGTTCGTCGAGGGCGTCGACGACCGCGACCTCGGCTTTGCCGCCCGCGGCGCGGATGTCGTCCGCGACCCGTTCCAGGCGTTCCGCCGTACGGCCTGCGAGCTGGACGGTTGCGCCCTCGGCGGCGAACGCCTTCGCGACCGCGCCGCCGATCGGTCCGGCCGCGCCGTACACGATCGCCTGTTTGTCGTTGAGCATCATGAGTTGGCCTCCTTGGCCAGTTCGGTGACGAGGTCGTCGAGTTGCCGCATGGACGCGCGGATGCCGCGCTCCATGCCGCCGTCGACGTACAGGTCGCGGTCCTCGACCGCGAAGAACACGGTGTTCTGGGTCAAGGTGGTGACGCCGTCGGCCTCGTCGAAGGTGATCAGATTCAGGTAGACGGTTCCCGTTGCTTCGTCGAACTCGTAGGTCTGCACGATCCGCTCCGGCGTCGGCTCCCCGTGGTACAGCCCGTGGAACACATAGCCCTTGCCGTCGGCGTCGTAATGCGTCCACCGCCAGCGACCGCCGTGCTGCGGGTCGAGCTGGTTCACGACCAGCTCGAGCCCGGCGGGACCCAGCCAGCGCTTCACCAGGTCGGGCTCGGTGTACGCGCGGAACAGCAGCTCCCGCGGCGCCCGGAACTCCCGGATGATGACGACCTGCGGCACGCCCGGCTCGGCGATAACCTTCACGACTCCTCCTTGAGGTCGTCGAGCAGATCGTCCAGACGGTCGAAGCTCTCCGCCCAGTAGGCGCGGTAGTCCATCAACCAGCCGACGGCGGTCCGCAGCGGTTCGGCCTCGAGGTGACTGAGCCTGGCCGTCGCCCGTTGCGAGCGGCTGATCAGCCCGGCGTGCTCGAGCACCTTCAGATGCTTGGAGACGGCCGGCTGCGACATGCTGAACGGCGCCGCGAGCTCGGCGACCGTCGCGTCCCCGTGCTTGAGCTGGGTCAGGATCGCCCGGCGGGTCGGGTCGGCGAGCGCCGCGAAGACGCCGGTCAATCCGTCTTCATAACCAAATGGTTTCAGAACCATATGGTTAAGAATCCTGCTGATCGCCCTTGCTGTCAACCAGGCGTCTGCTCCCAGTTGGCCGGATCGCACCAGGCCGGGTCGATGCCGCGGTCGATGCAGTACTGCCGGAGGAGTTCTTCCCGCGTCGACGGGCGACTGGTCGGACGCGACGGCCTCGCAGTCGCCGTACCGGTCGTCCGCGTCGGCGTGGGCGTCGGCGTGGTCCGCTCGGTGGTCTTGGTTGCGGTCGGCGTCCGGGTCGGGCGTTTGGTCGGCCGCTGGGTCGGTCGGGACGTCGGACCCTCGCTCGGCACCAGGATCGTCCGCGGCACCAGCGGCGGGGTGGACGTCGTCCGCGGTACGACGGGACTCGCCGAGCTGACCGCCGGACCCGGAGACGGCGATTCCTCGACGAACTTCACCACCGCCGAATCATCCGGTCCGCCGAACTGGCCGATCACGAGCACGGCCCAGAGGTTGACCCCGGCGAACACGATCATCGCCGCGGCGGCGGCGTACGCGGCTCGGCGGGACGGAGCGCCGTACCGGCCGATCGGGCCGAGGACCGGCTCACCCTTGCCGTCGACCCAGAACCGCCAGCCCTCCGGGGCCGGCGGCCAGGACGGATCCGGGCGCCAGGTCTTCGGCGGGACCCAGCTGCGCCGGGGCGGGGAAGGCCAGCTCGGCGGCACCACGAACCGCTTCAAAGAGAACTCCTCCACTCACCGACGCCGATCCCCCGCACCAGGCCAACGACACAGACCCGCCGCAGGCTACTTGCGGCTTCGCCACGATCTGCGTGTCGGCTGGCTTTTTCGATCAACCATCTCGCGGACGCGGGTCTTAGTCAGGTTAGGCTTACCTACATCTGACGCCCTTCGGAGGAACCATCCGCCATGGCTTTGTCCCGTATCCGGTCCGTCGCGACTGTCGCGATCGCCGCTCTCGCTCTGGGCACCGTCCTTGCCGCGTGCAGCCAGGACGACACCCAGAAGTCCGCCGCGAGCACCGGCGACACCGCCGGATTCCCGGTGACGATCGATCACCTGTACGGCTCGACCACGATCAAGGCCAAGCCCCAACGGGTGGTGACGCTCGGCGGCGGCGACCTGGAGGCGGCCATCGCGCTCGGCGTGGTCCCGGTCGGGGGCGCCGACTGGTTCGGTGACACGCAGGTGCGCGGCTGGGTGAAGTCCGCGCTCGGCGACCGGCCGGCTCCGAAGCTGATCCAGGCCTACCAGCCCAAGTTCGAGGAGATCGCCGCGCTCAAGCCGGATCTGATCGTCTACGTCAACACCATCAACGACAAGAAGGAGTTCGACACTCTGAACGCGATCGCACCGACGATCGCGGCGCCGGCCGGGACCAAGAACGTGTACGGCGTGCCGTGGCAGGACCAGGTCCGCGAGATCGCGAAGGCGACCGGTACGGCGAGTGCGGGCGAGCAGGTCGTGAAGGACACCGAGACGCTGCTGACCGACACCGCGAAGGCGAATCCGGAATTCGCCGGCAAGGTCATCACCGCGGGCGTGTACTCGGCGAACAGCCTGAACGCCTGGCTGCCGTCCGACCCGCGGATGCGGCTGCTCACCTCGCTCGGGTTCAAGACGAACCCGCAGATCGACGCGATGGAGAACGGCGACTTCTACGTGAAGATCTCGCCGGAACTGACTCCGAAGCTGAACGCCGACGTGATCTTCATGGCCGCGCTGGACGGCGCCGGAAAGCTCGATCCCGCGGTCGTCAACGACAAGGTCTGGAACGCGCTGCCGGCGGTGAAGGCAGGGCATGTCGCGTACTGGGGCGGCGCGCCGGTGATCAACACGGCGACGCCGAGCGGTGAGTTCTCCAGCGCGATGTCGATCGGCGGACCGCTCGGGATCAAGTACGCGCTGCCGAAGCTGGTCCCGATGCTGAAGAACGCGCTGGCCGGGAAGGGCTAGCTAGAGCACGTCGGTCAGGAGCCTGGTCAGGTCCTTGCCGAACGGGCGGTCCGCGTCGATCGGAGGTACGACGGCGTCGACCGCCCGCATGACGTCGTGAAGACCTGGCGGGATCTCGCGGGCCGAGAGCGCGAAGGCCTGCCGTACGGCGAGCAGCTCGCAGGCGGTCGTCTCGCGGGTCAGGCGGATCGCTTCGCCGAGGTTGCCGACGGCTTCCCAGGAGAACGTCTGCACGTCTTCCTGACCGTTGGACGTCTCCGCCGTACTGATTGCCGTGGGCAACGTCAGGCGGCGGAGCTGGTGGGTGGTCGCGACCGCGCGTTTGTGGACGGCGACCAGACCGGCTTGCGGACCTGGTTCGCGGGCGAGTTGAGCGGTGAGGCCGGTGACGTTGGGGTCGAGCAGGCGGTGCAATCGCGCCGCTGACACCTCCGCGGCATGCGCCAGTGCGGTTGTCAGGTGATCGCAGTGCGCGGCGAGATCGATCCCGTGAAAGCCGGCGGTCCCGACGAACTCGCCGTCGAGGTACGCCGGGGAGTCCGTCACACCCGTGAATGCTCTCTCCACCGCGTCATCCAGGTGCTGCAGGGTGCGCCGAAGGTGAGCGTTCACGTGCCCCGCGACCCGGAACGAGACCGGTGCCTGCAGGCTCCGCGGATCCGGCTCGGGACCTGCCAGCTCTCGAAGCCTTGCGAGCTCGGCGCCCAGCACGTCGTCGCCGCGCGCCGCGTGAGGCTGATACGGATCCCGGTTGGCGGCGACGACTGCGATCGCCCCGGCTGCGATGGTGGTGAGGTGGTCCGCCAGCCGGTGCGTTCTGGTTGCGTGGAGGGCGGCTCGGCCGGTCGCGCCGGGGATGCCTGCCAGTAAGGCGATGCCTTCCTTGGGTCCTGGGTCCAGGGAGGCGAAGGCGTGCGCGAGCGGGATGATCTCACCTGCGGAGCCGGCACCTTCGGCGGGGATGTTCGGCAGCGGGCCGTTGTTGATGAGGGCAACCAGCTGGTGGGTCAGTTCTACCGATACGGCCGCATCGCCGGTGAGGAAGGTTTTGAGGCGGCCGATGAGGACGGCGCGGGATTCGTCGGGTGGGAGCCAGGGTGGGCCGCCGACGGCTCTGCCTAGTAGGAGGTTGCGTTGATGGACCCGCTGCTCGTCTTCCGTCAGGCGGACCTTGCTCAGGTTGCCCATGCCGGTGTTGACGCCGTACACCGGTTGGCCCGAGCGGAGGGTGTCGAGAGCGGCGGCGCGGGTCGCGGCCAGACGGTCGAGGAGAGCAGGTGCGAGCTCGATCTGCTCCGGGCTGGCCGGGTCCAAATCACTGGGGTCGTTGACGATCATCAGTGGAAGCGGAGCATGGTGCCGGCATCGGTGGCTTCGGCTCGGCGGAGGATCAGGTGGGCGATCGCGACGTCCAGCAGGGACAGGCCGCGATGCCAGAAGAGGTTGCGTTCGGCGTCGTTCTCGCGGCCGGGTTTGCGGCCCGCGACGATCTCCCCGACCTCGGCGTACAGCGTCTCGGGCGACAGCCGCCCGCTGTCCACGTGCCGGCGCAGCGACCCGAACCGCCCGGACTGCGCCTCCCGCCAGTCGTCCACGACCACCTTGTCGATCACGTCGAGCAGATCGAGCTCGACCGCCGAGATCGTCCCGTACGGTACGACGAACGCGCCCGGCCGGACCGCCGCCGTCCGCAACAGCGGCTCGGGCTCGGTGAGACGGGTCGCCTCGACGAGTACGTCGGCACCGTCGAAGGCCTCCTCCGCCGTTGCGCACACCCGGACCGGCGTGGTCAGCTCTGCGGAGAGCTCCGACGCGAACTTCTCGCGGGACTCCGGCCGCCGCGACGTCACCCGGATCTCGTCGAGGTCGAGGAGGTCGTCGAGCATCGTCACGTTCCACCACGCCGTACCGCGGGCGCCGGCGTGCGCGAGGATCTTGCTGTCCCGGCGGGCCAGGTGGCGGGCGCCGACGGTCGTCATCGCGCCGGTACGGGCCGCGGTGATCATCGTCGCGTCCAGGACCGCGAGCGGTACGCCGGTGGTCGGATCGAAGAGGGTCGCCATCGCGAGCTCGCTGGGCAGGCCCTTCTGGTAGTTCGGGACGAAGTCGCCGACCACCTTCACGCCGCTGACCCCGTGCTCACCGAGGCCGTCGAGGTGCCCGCGGAGCACGTTGAAGTGGCCGATCCCGCCGTTGTTCGGCATCAGGTGCATGCGCGGCTCGAAGCTCGTCCGGCCCTCGCCGTGCTCGCGGACCGCATCCTCCACGGCGTCCACGATCTCCAGCCTGGTCAGCCCCAACTCGTCGATGTCGGGGCCGCTGAGGAAGCGCAGCCAGATCCCGTCCGTCACGTGGCTCCTTCGGTTGCCGTCGGTCGATACTTTAGTTTCAGGCCGTCACGCTACGTTCGGAGCATGGGGTCTACGACTGCGGATCGCACGGTGATCGGCCACTCCGCCGCGGACAAGACGTTGCTGTTCGGCGGGCTGCCGCTGGCCGGGCTGGTGCTCGGGTTCTTCCTGCCGCGGATCGCCGACTGGGCGGCCGGGCGGCAGTGGGTGCCGTTCCAGGGCCCGCTGACGCTGATCGCCGAGTGGGACAGCTGGTGGGTCGTGGTGATCTGCGTGGCCGTCGGGCTGGTGGCCGGCGTACTGCTGGCCGGGATGGCGCTCGACGACACCTTGAAGGTGACGATCACCAGCCAGTCGGTCGAGTTCCTGAAGAACCAGAAGACCGTGACGGTGCCGCGGGTGAAGGTCGCGGTGGCGTTCCTGGACGGGAAGGAGATCGTCCTCCAGGATGCGGCGTCCCGCGAGCTGGCCCGGGAGAAGCACGACCAGCTGAAGTCCGAGGCGAAGCAGATCCCGGCGGCGTTCCGCGCCCACGGCTACCCGTGGTCGGATTCCGGCGACCCGCACGAGTCCGAGTTCCGCCGCTGGGTCGAGGCCGACCCGGACCTCTCGCCCGCGGCGAACGCGCTCCTCAGGGCTCGGTCCAAGGCCTTCGACCAAGGCGACAAGGGCAAGGCCGACCTGCGGGAACTCCGCACGGACCTGGCCAACCTCGGCTACAGCGTCAAGGACAAGGACAAGAAGCAGTACTGGCGGGCAACGCCCTAAGCGCCGAGCAAGTGGATGACGGCGTCTGCGTACGCCTGTTCGGCGTCGGCGGAGGTGTGGGTGCTGCTGGTGAGGGTGACTCGGTAGCCGTCGGAGGTGGCTTCGAGGGACTGGAAGTGCGAGCCGAGGAGAGCGCGGAGCTGCTCCTCGCGCGGGAGCCAGATGACTTCGCGTTGCTCGATGCTGTCCAGGGCCCACTCGGTGGTGCCGTTGAAGCCGATCACCTTGCTGCCCTGGTAGTCGTGCACCTCGACGGTCATGTCGCTCACCACGAACACGTCATCGTCCATATCTCGGTCCGGTACGACGAAACGATCCCCGGCCGCCGGTGTCCACAGCACCCCGGCCTTGCGCAGTCGTCCGGCCTGCTCCATCGTGATCACCCCTCCATCCTCCCCACGGCACGCAAACTCCGCAGGTCCACGCGAGCCGCCACCACCGAGTGCGGCTCGCGCGGAGGATGCGGGGTCAGCGTGCGAGGGCGGTGCGGAGCTCTTCGGCGCGGTGGGCGATGCGGTCGCGGCACTCGGTGGTGAGCGGCAAGTCGATCAGAGCGGTCGCCTGCAGGTGGCTGAGGGCGAACTCCTCGCGCAGACGTCGTACGGCGGTCGCACGGTCCGCGGATGCCCGCAGTACCGCTGTCACCTCGTCGCGACGCTCGAACGCGGCCAGTACGCCGTCGTAGATCTCCAGCTGCGTATGCGCGGAGCGGTCCGGCTCGGTGGTCGTGCGCTCGGCCCTGTCGCTGGTCCGAATCACCTGGCGCCACAAGGCGGGTACGGCGAGCCGGGCGCGGGTGTAGCGCCGGGTGAGGGGCTGTGCGTAGGTCATGGTCATCTCGGTTTCCCCCTTGTGATCAATCTGCCTTGGCCACCGCGTGCGGTTCCCGCGGCGGGCACTTCTTGCCGGGCGTTGTGAGCGCCTCGAAGTGCCAGGGTTCGTTGTCGTACCGGCGGCATACGCCGTACCGCCAGCCGTTCTTGTTCAGCCACGTCATCGCGGCCGCCGGACCGATGTCCACGGCCTTGCCCTGCACGTGGGCGGAGTACTTCGGCGGCAGCACCCAGCGCGTCGCCAGCTTGTACGACCCGTACTTCTTGATCGCCTCGTTCAGCAGCCGCTGCTGCTTCGCCGCGCTGCGCCGGCCGGAGGTGATGCTGATCCGGACGCCGTCCGCCTTCGCGGCCGCGATCGCCTTCGTCAGCCTCGACTTCAGCTTCGGCGAGAGGCCGTCGATGCTCTCCTCACCCGATACCAGAGTCGGCTGCTGGGTCTTTTTCTGGGTCGCCTTCTTGGTGGGAGTCGCCGTGGTCTCGGGAGGAGTCGACGGGGTCTTCGTCGTACGGCGGGACGGCGTCGGGGTCACCAGCCTCGTGGTGGTGGGCGGTGCACCGATCGCGGGCGCGCCGACGGTCGACACCACCGGCTCCTTGTCCGCACCCAGGCCGAGTACCTCGCCGACCTGCGCGTGCCACAGCAGCAGCGCTCCGGCGACAGCACCGACCCCGACCACACCGATCACGGACAGCAACCGCGTCCGCGCCTGATTGCTTGGGCGCGACGGCAGGTCGTTGCTCATGGGGTACAGCCTCTCGGATCCGGGTGGGCGGCACATCGGTCCCAGGGACCGTTCTCACGTCCCATCTGTAGCCCCTGAGTATCAGTTCGGACGCCGAGCCTCCTCCAAAAGTTGGAGAGCGTGCCCCTCCGGGCAGATGAAGCTTTGGCAAACACAGGCTGACTACGCTGGGCGACATGATGAGTGTCTGGCGCCGATTGTCGCAGGGGCAGCAGGATGTGCTGCTCGCGGCGTTCATCGGGCTGGTCTGGTTCGTCGTGCTGAACCTCATCAACGGCACCGGTCTGCGTCCGCACAACCCAGCCGTCTCGGTCGTCACGGGCGTCTTCCTGGTCGCCACGGTCGCCCTCGTCCGGCGGATCCCGCGAACTATGCTCCTGGTCGTCTCGGTGCTGTACCCGTTCCTGTACGCCGCGGCCGGCACCGGCCTGGCGGCGCAGCTCGGGCTCACGATGTTCGGTCAGCCCGAGATCAGCGACGCGGCGCTGCAGTCGGAGATCCACCTGGTCCCGCTGCTCGTCGTCGGGTACCTGGCGGCGTCGGCCGGCGTACGGCGGTTCACGTGTCTGTTCTTCACGATGGGCAGCCTGGCCGGGTTGATGATCGGGCTGCCGGCCGTGGTTGCGATCGTCCTCAGTCATGTCAACCGCGACATCCTGCGGGGCGATCGGTACCAGAGCCTCCCGCGGGATGTGCCGAGCCTGTACTCGTACATCGACGTGTCACTGTTCGTGTTCGCGGAGGCACTGATCTGCGGGATGGTCCTGCTCGGTGCGGACGCGCGCCGGCGCCGGAAGTCGGTGGCCCTGCTCGAGCAGCGGAACGCCGAACTGGTCCGGCTGCGGGCGGTCGAGGCGGAGCGCGCCGCGGTCGCGGAGCGCACCCGGATCGCCCGCGACCTGCACGACGTGATCTCGCACCACGTGAGCGCGGTCGTGATCCGGGCGCAGGCGGCGGACCGGGTGGCCGACGAGCGACCCGAAGTACTGCGGGAGGCGATCCGCTGGATCATTGCCAGCGGCAAGGAAGCGCTGACCGCGATGCGGGAGACGGTGCGGGTGCTGAACACCGCGTCGCCGCAGATCGCCGGCGACACCGGATCCGGCGGCGGCACTGCGCCGGTGCCGGACCTGGCCGACGTGGCGCGGATGGGTGAGCGACTGAAGGCGGTCGGGATCGACGTGACGATGGAGCTGCCGCCACGGCAGCGGCAGCTGACGTCGGCGACCGACCTGACCGCGGTGCGGATCATCCAGGAGGCGCTGACGAACGTGATGGTGCATGCCAAGGCCAGCGCGGCGCGGGTGACCTGGCAAAGTGGACCGCAGGGCGAGCTGCTGACCATCGACGACAACGGCAACGGCGGGCCGCCGCCCGTGAACGTGCTGGAGACCGCGCGCCGCAAGGAGAGCGGCCGCGGCAACGGACTGATCGGGATGCGGGAACGGGCCACAGCGGTCGGCGGCACCCTCGCCGTCGCGGCCGGCCCCTTGGGTGGATGGAGAGTGCAGGCATGGCTGCCGCCGCAGAAGTGAGCGAGCCGATCCGGATCCTGGTTGCCGACGACCAGGGGGTGATCCGGATGGGCCTGGCGATGATCCTCGACCACGAGCCGGACCTGACCACGGTCGCGCAGGCCGAGAACGGCGAGGAGGCGCTCCGGCTGATCGAGCAGCACGACCCGGACGTCGTCCTGATGGACATCCGGATGCCGGTGATGGACGGGCTGGTGGCCACCGAGCGGATCACGACCGCCAACCGGGAGGCGGGCCGGGCGCGTCCCGCCGTACTGGTGCTGACGACGTTCGACGACGAGGCGTATGTACTGGCCGCGGTCCGTGCGGGAGCGTCCGGGTTCCTCTTGAAGGACACGGATCCGGACCTCCTGGTGTCCGCGGTACGGGCGGTTCACCGCGGCGACTCGCTCGTCGATCCGGCCTCGACCCGCGTCCTGCTCGAGCGCTGCATGGAACTGGAGCGTCAGGTCGACGGCGGTACGGCGATCAGCACGCCGGCGCAACCGGATGCGCGGTGGGCCGGGCTGCTGTCACACCTCAGCGAACGTGAGCGCGAGATCCTGGTCTGGATGGCTCGCGGGCTGTCCAACCGCGACCTCGCGACCAAGCTGTTCGTCAGCGAAACCACGGTCAAGACCCACGTGAGCTCGGTCCTGTCGAAGCTCGGCCTCTCCAGCCGGGTCCAGGCCGTCGTGGTCGCCTACGAGGCCGGAGTCGTCCGGCCGGGCGAAGCGGATGTGCGCTGGGATTCCTAGGTAAACAGCACGACCCCGACCGCCACTACGGCAAGCAGAATCACAACGGTCACAGCTTGGCTCAGCACCGACGCCTTCTGGCGCCGGGGTAGGAAGTCCCCAGTCATGCTTCAAGAGTTGCTCGCGAAGCGTCGCCACCCATCGGCCGTCAGGATGGTTCTGGTCTACTACCTGAGGATGACTGGTCGTTGCCAGGGGCATCCGAACGGCCAACCGGCCCGGCCGCGCGGTGCAGCCGGTCGGCCAGTGCGGTGAGGGCGGCCGACAGCTCCGGCGCGTCGATGACCTCGAAGTCCACGTCCAGCAGACCGAGGTAGAGCGTGAGCATGTGCGGGGTGTCGGAGCCGACCCTGATCTGGCAGCGGTCCGGACCGAGTTCCTCGATCTCGACGGGCAGCGGGAGCTTGGCGCGGACGTCGGCGGCCGGTGCGTGCAGCAGCACGCGGGCGTAGTACCGCCAGGTCGCGGTGCCGACGCCGCGCTGCAACCTGGCGGCGACCTCGGCCTCCGGCAGCTCCCGGGGTGTGAACCGCGGGCCGCCGGGGATCTTCGGCGTGATCCGATCGGCCCGGAACGTCCGCCAGTCGTCGCGCTCCGGATCCCAGGCGATCAGGTACCACCGGCGTCCCATGACGACCAGCCGGTGCGGCTCGACCTCCCGGCTGCTGGCCCGCCCGTCGTAGCTCGCGTAGTCGAAGCGCAGCCGGTGCTCGGAGCGGATCGCGGCCGCGATCGCGATCATCACGTCGGCATCGACCTTCGGCCCGGTGCCCGGTACGGCGAGAGTCGCCGACTGCAGCGCGCTCACCCGATGGCGCAGGCGTGGCGGCAGGACCTGCTCCAGTTTGGCGAGCGCACGGATCGACGTCTCGCCGATGCCCTCCACTCCTCCGTTGGCGGCCGTGCGCAGGCCGATCGCGACCGCCACCGCCTCGTCGTCGTCCAGCAGCAACGGCGGCAACGCAGCACCTGCCCCCAGCCGGTAGCCACCGGCGAGTCCGGGCGCGGCCTCCACCGGATAGCCGAGCTGCCGTAGCCGGTCGACGTCGGTGCGGATCGTACGGGTGGTCACTCCGAGCCGCTCGGCCAACTCGGGTCCGGCCCACAGCGCGCGGGCCTGGAGCAGCGACAGCAACCGGAGCAGGCGAGCCGACGTGTTCAGCATTTCTCCAGGATGGCCGACATTGCGGAAGAAAGTCTTCCGCAATGGCTTCTACGGTCGAAGTATGACCAACACACAGGAGATCCGCCCGTTTCAGATCGACATCGACGAGGCCGACCTGGCCGACCTGAGGTTCCGGCTCGAACACACCCGCCGGCCGCGTCCGGTCCCGGGAGACGCCGACGACTGGAGCCGCGGGATCCCCGGCGGCTACCTGCTCGACCTGGCCGAGTACTGGCGTACGTCGTACGACTGGCGGAAGGCCGAGCAGGAGCTCAACCGCTATCCGCAGTACACGACCGAGATCGACGGGCAGGTCATCCACTTCTTCCACGTCCGGTCACCCGAGCCGGACGCGATGCCGCTGCTGATCACCCACGGCTATCCCGGATCGGCGGTCGAGTTCCTCCGCCTGCTCGGGCCGCTCTCGGATCCGGTCGCCCACGGTGGCCAGGCCGCCGACGCCTTCCACGTCGTCGTACCGTCCTTGCCGGGGTTCGGGTTCTCGACGCCGTTGTCCAGCGGCGGCTGGGAGCTGGGACGGACCACCGCCGCGTTCGCCGAGCTGATGACGCGGCTCGGTTACGAGCGATTCGCCGCGCAGGGCGGCGACATCGGCGCCGGTATCACCGGGCACCTGGGCGCGACCGTGCCCGACCGCGTGATCGGGACGCACATCAACAGTGACCGGGGCACGCTCGCCCTGGCCGGGGAGTTCGTACCGCTGCCGGACGACCTCGACGAGCAGGATCTCGCGGTCGTCCAGGAGGCCAAGGCTGCCTGGCAGGCGGGACGTGGCTATCTGGATCTGCAGAACCACACGCCGGACACGATCGCGGCAGCCCTCACCGACTCCCCGGTGGCGCAGCTCGCCTGGATCGCGGAGAAGTTCCAGCTGTGGACGGATCCGGCCAAATCGCCCGAGGAGTCGGTGGACCGTGACCAGCTGCTGACACTGGTCAGCATCTACTGGTTCTGCCGCGCGGGGGCGAGCGCTGCCCGGTTCCTGTACGAGGCCGCGCACTCCGATCTCGGATGGGGCGCCAAGTCGTCGGTGCCGGCCGGATGGGCCGTCTTCAACAGTAGCCCGGTCGTTCGCCGCATCGCCGATCCGGAGCAGCAGATCGGGCACTGGACGGACTTCACCGAGGGCGGTCACTTCCCCGCGATGGAGTGCGGCGATCTGCTGGTCGAGGACGTGCGCGCCTTCTTCCGTACGCTTGGCCGATGAACGCCTCGACCCCGGTCCGCGTGCTCAGCCGTCGTGAACTGAACCGTGCTCTCCTCCAGCGGCAGCAGTTGCTGCGCCGGGAGAGCGGCACGGTCGCCGAGTTGATCGAGCGGCTGGTGGGTCTGCAGGCGCAGGCCCCGCTGGCGCCGTACGTCGCGCTGTGGTCGAGGCTCGAGGGCTTCGACCCGGCCGACCTGTCCGCGCTGATGACTTCACGCCAGGCCGTTCGCGCTTCGCTGTTGCGCTCCACGATCCATCTCGTCACGGCCGAGGACTGCCTGCTGATGCGGCCGCTCGTGCACCCGGTCGCGGACCGCGGGTTCCGCGGCGCGTTCGGCAAGCAACTGGCCGGGGCCGACCTCGACGCGATCGTTGCCTTCGGCACGGAATTGCTGAGCCGCGAGCCGTACAGCCGGAGCCGGCTGCGCGACGTGCTCGGTGAGCGCTGGCCGGACTGGGACGCGAACGCGATGGCGTACGCCGTCAGCTACCTGACCGGCAGCGTGCAGGTGACACCGCGCGGTGTCTGGGGCGAGACCGGTCCGGCCGCGCTGCAGACGATCGAGAGCTGGCTCGGTCGACCGCAGGTGACGGATCCTTCGATCGACGCGCTCGTCCGGCGGTACCTGGCGGTGTTCGGTCCGGCGAGTGCGGCCGACGTCCAGATGTGGTCGGGGCTGACGAGATTGCGTGAGGTCCTGGACCGGCTCCGGCCCGGGTTGCGCGTGTACGCCGACGAGAACGGGGCCGAACTGTTCGACGTACCGGACGGTCCGTTGCCTGACGCTGAGACGCCCGCGCCGGTGCGGTTCCTTCCGGAGTTCGACAATCTGCTGCTGTCGCACGCGGATCGGCGGCGAGTGAACCCGGCCGGACGGCAGGTACCGCTGCCGCCCGGCAACGGCGCCGCGATGGGCACCGTCCTGATCGACGGCGACTACGCGGCCGACTGGCGTCATCACCGCGGCGCGGACCCGAGTCTGCGGGTCACCGCCCACGGCCCGGTCACCGCCGCCGAACAGGAAGCGATCGAGGCGGAGGCCGTAGCGCTCCTCGGCCTGATCGGCAGCAAGGACACGCCCGTCGTCGTGACCTCCGGCTAGGTTCCGAAGTACTCGGCGCGAACCTTCTTCGGGACGCACAGCGCCCAGGCGTCGAGGATCAGCTCGCGGAGTTCGTCGTACTCGACGGCCGCCAGGTTGAGCTCGATCCACTGGAAGCGTTCGTCGGACGGGCGCGGCGGGAGGAACTTGTCGGGCTCGGCGGCGAGGGCCGCGGCGCGTTCCTCGCGCGGGAAGCCGAGGCCGATGGTCTGCTCGTCGGCCGCGACCGCCAGATAGACGATCTGGCCGACGCGGAACTTGATCCGGTCCCGGACCAGTACCTCGTAGCTGCGCGGGAGGTCCGCGGTGATTTCGCGGATATCGGTGAGATCGACCACCTTCCTACGATAGAACGGCATCACTGACAGCCCTTGTCAGTATTTCCGCCGGTACCTTGATTGGATGTCCGGTTTGGTGAGCGCGGTCGAAGGGGCCGAGGTGGTGTTCCGCCTCGGTGACGCTGCGCATGCGTTCACGGGCGTTCGGTTGTGGCAGGAGCTCGGTCTGCCGGCCGAGCTGCTCGAGTTCAAGCCGGTCGACTACGGCTGGGAGCTGCGCCTGCCGCGGCCGTCGGTGCACCGGATGGAGTATCTGTTCGACATCGCGAGCCTCGGCACGCGGACCGATCCGACCAATCCACGGACCGTCGACGGAGCGTTCGGGCACCACTCCTGGCTGCCGTTGCCCGGGTACGTCGAGCCCGAGTGGCTCACCGTGCAGCCAATCCCGTCGACGCTGACCTCGATGACGGTCGAGTCCCCGGTCGGACAGGTCCACGTACAGGTCTGGGCGCCGGAAGGCATCGCACCCTCGTTCGAGCTGCCTCTCCTGCTCGCCCACGACGGTCCGGAGTTCGCCGCGTACGCCGGTCTGGCGCAGTACGCCGGCGCGATGGTCGCCAGATCCGCGCTGCCGCCGTTCCGGCTGGCCCTGATCGAGCCGACCGCCCGCAACCTCTGGTACGCCGCGAATCCGCAGTACGCCCTGTCTTTGACGCAGTACGTCGTACCGGCCGTGCGGGCGCAGTACCAGAGTCGGCGGCCAGTGATGATGGGCGCGAGTCTGGGGGCGCTCGCGGCGCTGCACGCGGAATGGAACTTTCCGAACACGTTTTCCGGGCTGTTCCTGCAGTCCGGGTCGTTCTTCACGCCGGAGACCGACCCGCAGGAGTCGAAGTTCGAGTTCTTCGCCGAGGTGACCGGGTTCGTCGCGCAGGTGCTGGCGGCAACCACGGCGCCGAGTACGCCGCCCGTCGGGATCACCGCGGGGACGACCGAGGAGAACGTGCACAACAACCGGGTGATGGCCGCACGGCTCGCCGAACTCGGGCTGGACGTCGTACTCGACGAAACTCCGGACATGCACAACTTCACAGCCTGGCGGGATGTGCTGGATCCTGAGCTGACGGAGCTACTTCGACGGACCTGGGGTGGGGCTGATGGAACGGGAGCAGGTCGAGTTGGAGGCGCCGGGGCTTGACCGCCGCGGAACGCTGATCCGGTACGGCCATTTCGGCCGCCCGGTGCTGGTCTTCCCGAGCGAGCAGGGACGCGCCTGGGACTACGAGAACAACGGCATGGTCGACGCGGTCGCCTCGCTGATCGAGGACGGCCGGGTCAAGCTGTACTGCGTCGACTCCTACGACCATGTGAGCTGGTCGGACCGCAGTATCCAGCTCGAGGACCGGGCCCGCCGGCACAAGCTGTACGAGTCCTGGATCGTGAACCAGGTGGTGCCGACGATCGGGTCGGACTCGCCGGGCGTCAGCGACATCATCACCACCGGCTGCAGCCTCGGTGCGTTCCACGCGCTGAACTTCGCGTTCAAACGGGCCGACCTGTTCCCGGTCGCGATCTGTCAGTCCGGCAACTACGACGCGGCCAGTTGGCACGCGTGGGGCGAGCGCGGCGACGCGACGTACTTCAACAACCCGGCCGACTACCTGCCCAACCTGTCGGGCGACCATCTCGACTATTTGCGCAGGCGGCTGTTCATCGTGCTCACAGTGGGTCAGGGTGACTGGGAGACCAACCCGACCGGCTCGCTGCCGTCGGCCCGCGCGACTGATGCTGTGCTGACCGAGAAGGGCATCCCGCATGAGCTGGACATGTGGGGGTACGACGTAGCACACGACTGGCCCTGGTGGCGGCAACAGCTCGCCCATCAGCTGCCCCGATTCTGTTAGGAGTCCCCCTCCTCTCCGCTTTCCTTCCTTTCGTTCTCCGACCTCGTAGGAGTTTCTGTGTCTGACCGCTCAAGGCATTTGATCGGGTTGTTGCTGGGCGCCGAGGAGGACTGGCCGCAGGCGTTCGAGGCGTTGCTGCAGCGGGTCGGGCCGGTGACGATCGACGGGCACGAGCACGAGTTCGGGTCCCGGCGGCTCACCATCGAGCCGTTCGACCTGAACGATCCGGTGCGCGTCGGGCTGGTGATCGACCGGCTCGCGTACTGGTACTACCACCCACGCGAGTGGCTGAAGAAGGCCGCGCTCATGAACGGCACGTACCTGCTGAACTCCCCGTTCACGTTCCAGGCCATGGAGAAGCATTCGGCGTACTGCGCGATGCTCCGGCTCGGCCTGAAGATCCCGCGGACCGTGCTGGTGCCGTACAAGAACCCGGTCGACAACGTGCGCTGGGCGTACACGTCGTCGACGTACAACCGGCCGTTCGACCTGGACGCGATCGCCGACGACCTCGGCTACCCGCTCTACATGAAGCCGTTCGACGGCGGCGGCTGGCGGGGCGTCTCGCGGATCGGGGATCGTGACGATCTGCACCGCGCGTACGACGAGTCCGGCGAGATGCTGATGCACCTGCAGGCGACGATCGAGTACGACAAGTTCGCGCGGGCCCTGTCGATCGGCGCCGAGACGATGGTGATGGACTTCCGCCCGGACGAGCCGATGCACAACCGGTACGCCGTCTCGCACGACTTCCTCAGCCCCGCCGCCGGCCACGAGGCGGTCGCGATCAGCCGGATCGTGAACGCGTTCTTCGGCTGGGAGTTCAACTCCTGCGAGATGCTGGTCAAGGGTGACTCGGTACACCCGATCGACTACGCCAACGCCTGCCCGGACGTTGCGGTCACGTCACTGCACTACTACTTCCCGTGGGCGCTGAGTGCGTTGGTGAAGTGGTCGGTCTTCTGCCTGGCGACCGGTCGACGTTCGTCGGTGGATCTGCACACGGAGCGGTACTTCGAGATCGCGGACGACTCTTCGTTGGACTACGAGGCGAAGCTGAACGCGTACCTGGCCCTCGCGGACGAGCACTTCGAAACCGCGAAGTACCACGAGTGGTGCGCCGCCCACCTGGGCGACTTCGACCTGCGGGTCCGGGACTGGGTAGCCGGCCCCGACTTCGCCCGCATACTCCAGGAGACGGTCGCCGCGACGTACCCGGTCCACGAACAGGAGAAGTTCATGGCCCACTTCAAGGGCCTCACCGACCTCTGGGTGGCCGATCAGGCAGGCTAGAGGCGTGCGTGACGCAGATGTGCCGACCTGGTGGCGGCGGCTCGGGCTCGACGGGCTGGTGGATGTGCATGTGCATTTCCTGCCGGACCGGATGATGAACGCGGTCTGGGCGTACTTCGACCAAGCCTCCGAGCATTACGGAACCGAGTGGCCGATCGCCTACCGGACCTCGGTCGAGGAGCGGCTGAAAACGCTGGATTCGTTGGGGGTGCGGGCGTTTCCGGCGCTCGTCTACCCCCACAAGCCCGGCATGGCCGCCTCGTTGAACGCGTGGGCGCGGGACTTCGCGGCGGTGACACCTGGGTGTGTGGCGAGCGGGACGTTCTTCCCCGAGCCTTCAGCGGCTGCGTATGTCCGCGAGGCGCTGGAGTTGGGGACGCGGATCTTCAAGGTGCATGTCCAGGTCGGCGACTACGACCCCCGCTCCGGCGAACTCGACGACGTGTGGGGCCAGCTGGCCGAAGCCGCCGTACCGGTCGTCATCCACTGCGGCTCCGGCCCGATCCCCGGCCGGCACACCGGTCCCGGGCCGATGGGCGAGGTACTGCGACGGCATCCCCGGTTGACTGCGGTGATCGCCCACCTCGGAATGCCGGAGTACGCCGAGCATCTCGCACTCACGTCGTACCCGAACGTCCACCTCGACACGACGATGGCCCTGACCCCCTTCACCGAGTCCCTCATGCCCTTCCCCCGCGACCTGGTGCCCCGCCTGGCCGACCTCCAGGACCGCATCGTCCTCGGCTCCGACTTCCCCAACATCCCCTACGAATACGCCGTCCAACTCACGTCACTGGGCTCACTGAACCTAGGCGACGACTGGCTACGCGCGGTCTGCTGGGCGAACGGCGCCCGGCTCCTCGGTTTGTGATTTTGTTGCCCTCGGCAATATCCACAGGAGGTTCCGGCTGTGGATAACAGAATCCCTTGAAAATAAGGGGTTCCGGCTTTGAAAACTGTCGGTGGCGGTGTCTAGGCTTTACTACATGGACAGACCGCCTGAGTTGATGAGCGACGCCGAACTGGCCCACGCCCTCGACCAGTGCGACGCTGACCTGGCCCGGGTGGAGACCCGTCGGTTGCGGATCGTCGGGGCGATGGACAGGTCTGGGTACGCCGAACGGGTCGGTGCCCGTGACATGGTCCAGTACGTGGAGTTCCGCTATCGCCTGGACCACGTCCGCGCGTACCGCGACGTCCGCCTGGCCCGCGCCCTCCCCAAGTACTCCGCGGTCTCCGCAGCGCTCCCCGGCCCAGAGACTCCCCAGGTGCTGCTGCGCCCGGCACAGGCCGAGGCAATCGTGACCGCCCTGGAGAAGGTCCCGACAACCGTACCGGTCGACGACCTCGAGTTCGCCGAACAAGAACTCGTCCGCCTCGCCCGCCACCTGGCACCCGCCGATCTCCGCAAGGCTGCCGAACAATCCCGCGACATCCTCGACACCGACGGCCCCGAACCCGAAGAGCACAAGGCCGCTGCCCGTGAGACCTTGACCTTGAAGACGGCCGATCGGGGGGTGAAGTTCACCGGGTTTCTGGCCAACGAGAACGCCGAGCTGTTCCGGACGCTCATCTTCACCGGTGCCCGCCCGCACAAGACCGTCGATGGCGAGCGTGACCCGCGCTCCCGCGAGAAGCGCCAAGCCGACGCCCTCACCACCACACTGACCCTGGCCGCCACCGCCCTAGACGCAGGCACCCCCTCACCCACCATCCCCCGCCCCACCACGCCACGCCCGACCACGCCGGGCGACGGCGACTCAGGTACGTCAGCTGCGAAGACACGGAGCGAGCCGGACAACGGTCAAGACAACGGCGCGGACGGCGCGGTAGCTCGCCATGCGTGTGATGGCGTGGGTGGTTCGCGGGGTGGGGTCGTGGAGACGGTGCCTGGGTTCGGCGCGAAAGCGAACCTCACCGTCACCATCGACTTCCAGGACCTCAAGGCGGCCACCGCGGACGCGATCGGACACACCGTCCACAGCAACGGCCTGTCCGCCGCCACCATCCGCCGGCTTGCCTGCGACGCGAACGTCATCCCGATCGTGCTCGGCTCCAACTCCGAACCCCTGGACGTCGGCCGCCGCGAACGCCTCGTCACCAAGGCCATCCGCCGCGCCCTGAACACACGCGACCGCGGCTGCGTGATCTGTAACGCGCCGCCGGTCATGTGCGACGCGCATCACCTGATCTCCTGGATCGACGGCGGTGAGACCAAGGTCGAGAATCTCGCCCTGGTCTGTCGCCGCCACCACACCGACCTGCACAACGGCCACTGGACCATCACCATCACCAACGGCGAAGTCCACGTAACCCGCCCCCAATGGGCCGATCCACCACCCCGTTCACGCAGATCATCGGATGACGCATCCCGGGCACACGAGCCGCCGGGTGAACGACCCACGGGCATGCCAAGGCCCCAGACTTCCACCCCAGCAGACGATCCGTGGGGTGAGACCGACGTGCCCGCAGCCGGCGCATCCGGCGTCAGACCGAGTCGGTGGCATGCCGACGATCAGACGCGCGCGGAAGCAGCCCGGTTCGCGGTCTGGGGCGACCGGACCACGAACGAATCCGGCGCCGGCCCGCCATCCTTCACCACAGTCTGACCCCGCCGCGTCCCCTGCAATTCTCGAGCGCATCGGCGGCCCCGCCATGCCCTGGCAGCGGCACGGCGTGTACCGGCGTACGGGTCGGGCCCAGGGCCGCCGCGCTTTGGTGCCGGCTGTAGCGGCACGGCTATCGGGAGGGGCTGATGTCGCCGACCATCCACAGCGGGCCGCCGACGCAGTCGCGGCCTGTCCACGTGTCCTTGAACCTGTCGACACCACCGCCGCCGATGTCGAGGGGGGTGCCGGACTTCGCGACGACATGGTTCGGACCGTCGAGGATCTCGAATGACTGAGCATCTCCCCGGACGGTGTACCCACGGGGCCACACGAGCGTGATCCTGGATTGACCCGTACCAGCCCGAACGCACCCGCTCGCGTCGACGGTCAAGGTGGCTCGGAGAAGCGCCTCCATCCCACTGGGATTATCCAAGTCGGACTGGACGATCCGAGGCGGCAGGCCGCCACTAGCTGTCGGCGGGTGTCCGTCGCCGGGGCGGACGACCCAGGTGGTCCCCGCGACCACCACCGCGGCGGCAACCGCGACACCCCCGACCGCCAGTCGTCTGCTGCGGATCCGGCGGCGCTGGATGCGTTCGACGACCGCGTCCTCGGCGAGGTCAACGACGTCGCTGCCCTCAGCGGCCGTGACCCGGAGCATTTCTCGTAGATCGTTGGCAGTCATTGCGTGCTCTCCTCCGTGATGCCGAGCTGCACGGCGAGCTTCGCCCTTGCGTCGGCCAGGTGTCGTTTCACCGTGCCCTCGGCACAACCGAGTTCGTCGGCGATCTCGGCGACGGTCAGGTCTTCGTAGTAGCGCAGAACAACACACGCCCGCTGCCGCGGCGAAAGGGTCGCTAGCCCTCGCCGGACCTCGTCCGCCACCGCGAGCCGGTCGTCATCGTGGTGAGGTACGTCGACCAGGAGATGACGGGTCGCGTTCCACCGCTTGAGTCGCCGGCGACTGTCGACGTACTGGTTCAGCATCGCGCGCCGGACATACGCCTCGAGTTGGTCGATGTCCTCGCCGATCCGGCGGCGGCCGAATACCCGCGTGAGCGCTTCCTGGACCAGGTCGCCGGCGGTCGTTGGATCACCGGTCAACAGGTAGGCGTAGCTACGGAGCGCGCCGCCGCGCGTAGCCAGCAACGTCCGGAACGCACGCTCCCAGTCAGCCACCACACCACCATCCGTCCACTCACCGACCTAGACGAACAACGAGGCCGCGGCGTTGGGGGTCCGCCAGAACAATTCTCGGATCGAGTTCCACAGCCTCGCGCCGTCACCGCGGCGCTGTCCCGGAGTTCAGGCTTTGCAGGGCCCGCCGAGGGGTGAGCAGCAGCCTTTGCCTTGCCAAGCTTCGATGCCTTCGCGTACTGCGACGGCGGCGATGATCAGGCCGGCGATCGGGTCGGCCCAGGACCAGCCGAGTGTGGCGTTCAGGACGAGGCCTACGAGGAGCACGGCGGACAGGTAGGTGCACAGGAGCGTCTGCGTCGAGTCTGCGACGACGGCGTTCGATCCCAGCGCCTTTCCGGTACGGCGTTGCGCCCAGGAGAGGAACGGCATCACGATGAGCGAGGCGATGGCCAGGCCGATGCCGACAGGGGATGCCTCGGGATCGGCGCCGGTGAACAGCGTGCGGATCGACTCGAAGCCGACGTACGCCGCGAGCGCGAAGAACGAGAACGCCAATAGTCGAAGGGCTTGACGTTCGCGGGACTCGGGCAATGGGTGGCGGAACTGCCACAGGATGATCAGGCCGCTGGAGACCTCGACGACCGAGTCCAGCCCGAACCCGACCAGCGCGACCGAGCCGGCGACCAGGCCGGAGGTGATCGCAACAACCGCCTCAACCACGTTGTACGCAACGGATGCGCCGGCCAGCAACTGCGCCCGCTTCCCCAACCGGCGGCGCTCAACAGGATCCACCACCCAGGCAGCCCCCGCCGCCCCAAGCTGCAGCGGCTCACCCATGACGCACCCCCGACACAGCGGTCGCGGCGGGTGGCAGGCCGTAGTTTGGGCAGAGGGCTACGGCGTCGCCGGTTAGGCCTAGGAGGCGCTCGGCTGCTGACAGGAGGTTCATCGTCGCCTCGGGGTGCGAGAGGCTGAACATTGATGCCCGGCCCTGGGGGCGTGACTCGACCAGCCCGCAGTCACGTAGGCATGCGAGGTGCTTGGAGACCGTCGACTGTGCGAGTCCGAGGTGTTCGGTCAGGTCGACGACCCGGTGCTCCCCCAGCGCCAGGTGCCGAACGATCGCCAACCGCGACGCATCGCTGAACCCGTGGAACAAACAGCCGGCCACCGCCAACGCAGCCGTCTCATCGACCTCGATCTGATCCATCGCCATTTGGCGATGTTATCGCGGCCGGGCGGTTCCGGGTAGACGGGTCCGCGCAAGGACGTAGGCGGTCGGCGTCGCGCCTTTGTATCTCAGGAGACGCTGCCGCACGATCTTCAGCCCGATCCGCCGCTCGACCGCTTCGAGGAGCAGGCGCTTGTCCTCGGTGAGGAGTACGGCGCGCCCGTCGCCGGTGAGGATTCGATGGATCTCGTCGAGTACGGCGGGATACAACGTGCGGTTGGCGCGATGGCTACCGACCTGCTTGCCGAACGGGAGATTCGCAACCACCCGATCCACGCAGCCGGACGCGACCGGCAGCACCTCGGCAGTACCCCGAACAAACGAGGGCGAGCGACCGACCACGAGGGGGTTCGCCGTGACGAGAGAGTGCGCGGCGGCGAGAGAGTTCCCCGTGGCGAGGGTGAGGGCGGTTGGGTTGTGGTCGAGGCCTAGGAGGTGGGTGGTGGGGTGTTGGCGGCGTACTGCGTGGAGGATGGTGCCGGTGCCGCAGAACGGGTCCAGGACTCGGTGGGTTGGGTGGATCTTCGCCAGCCGTACCAGGACTTCGACGACGACGAAGTTGGTTGACCATGGCAACCGTTCCGAACGACCGAACCGGCGCGTCCACGACAGCGGGCCGAACTCCGCGATCCACCCGTCGGCGGAAGGGACGAGGTTGACATCCCAGTCGCCCGGCCGGTTCACCCAGCCGAATCGTTGCTCGGTCGCGTTGATCATCTCCCGTCGCCGCTCCGGATCGTCCACGCCGACCCGGAACTTGACCGGCTCTGGAAGGGTCCCGAGTACGCCGAATTGCAGCGACTTCCCGGGATCTCGCAGGGCGACCGTCGAGTAGAGCGCACAGGCGGCGAGCTCGTCGAGCGAGCCGGCGATCGCACACTCGACGGTGTCGACAGACGCCTGGCGGATCGAATGGATCGACGCCATCGCTCGCAGTTCCTCGATGAGGAGATCGGCCGCGCCGTCGATGGTGCGCAGGACGAGGTGATCGGTGATGCAGGGCATGACCATGCCGGACAAGTTGGCTCCTGAAGGCTCGCGATCGACAGAACAGTCGAAGCGCGGCGCAGGCACGTCACATCGAGCCGACCCTGTCCAGGGCCCGCCACGACGTACCTACACCTTCAGAAACGCTGCATCGATCAACAGCCTATGGCCCGCCGCCGTACGAACTCATCTGCTTTTACGATGCGGGGGTGAAGCACATCGTGGAGGAGCGGTCGGCCGAGGATCTCGAGTTGGGTGAGTTGTTGGCGGCGGCCTTCGGTGAGCTTGTTGCGAAGTATGGGGTCGAGGGGCGGTCGCAGGTCAAGGACGGGGCGCGGTACTTCGTGGTGCTCGATGACGCGCGGCGTGCCGTCGGGTGTGGCGCCGTACAGGCGTTCGGGCCGGGCAGCGAGCATCCCGGCGACGGTGAGGTGAAGCGGATGTACGTCGTCCCGGCCGCACGTGGGCGGGGATACGCGCGCGCCTTGCTGGCCGGGCTGGAAGAGGCCGCTCGGACCGCCGGCTACCCGACGCTTCGCTTGTCCACAGGTGACCTTCAGCCTGATGCGATCGCCCTCTACGAGTCGAGCGGATACACGCTGACAGTGCCCTGGGGAAAGTACGTCGATCAGGCCGGAACACGCTGCTACGCAAAGGGGATTCCGGTAGAATTCAGTGGTGACGGGACCTCGCATTTTCACGGTTGACCAGTTGCTCGATGTGCTCGATCAGGTGGTGAGTTCGAGCGGGCGAGGAGACCGCTCCAGCGCCTCCGCCGCGGAGTACTGGACCGGGTTGCTGACCACACCCGGGCATCCGCTCGCCACCCAGCTCCCGGACGAACCGCTGGTCGATTGGCACGAGCGAGGTCTGCTCGGCGAGCTCGAGAATGCGCGCGTTCTCGACGTCGGGTGCGGTGCGGGCCGTAACACCCGGTGGTTCGCCGAGCAGGGCGCGACCGTCGACGGGATCGACCTGGCCACGGACCTCCTCGACACGCTACGGCCGACGATGCCCGCCACGGTCACGTTGACTGCGGTCGACGTACTGCGTGATCCGCTGCCGGCCGGTGAGTACGACGTGGTGTACGACTCCGGGTGCTTTCACCACATCGCCCCGCATCGCCGGATCACGTACCTGCAGCGCGTCCTCCCGCTCGTGCGGCCCGGTGGGCGGTTCGGGATCGTCGCGTTCGCCGCCGAGCGGATGGAGACGCCCAGCGACCTCGACGTGGTCATGACCGGCGATACATACGGCGGCATGACGTTCTCCCTGGACGACCTCCGCACGATCTTCGGCGCCCTCACCCCGCTCGAGCTCCGCGCCGTACAGCCGGGCCGCGAAACCACCTTCGCCCCCGACTTTCTGAACGCAGCCCTCTTCACGCACCCCTGAGGGGCCGATTCCCAGTCCGCGGAACTGGCCGTTGCCGGGGCTATTCCAACGTTGTAAAGTGCTTGTGTCCCGCCACCGATCAAGCATCACGGGAGAGTTCATGTCGCAGCCTCGTGCGGAGTACCCGCGTCCGCAGTTCGTTCGGCCCGAGTGGGTGAATCTGAACGGCGAGTGGCAGTTCGAGATCGACCGGTCGGACTCCGGGCTGGAGCGCGGCCTGCGGGAACGCGAGCTGACGCAGCGGATCGTCGTACCGTTCGCGCCGGAGACCGAGTTATCCGGGATCGAGGACGTCGACTTCATGGAGGCGGTCTGGTACCGCACCACCGTCACGATCCCCGCGGAGTGGGACGGCAAGGACGCCGTACTGCACTTCCAGGCCGTTGACCACGACACCACCGTCTGGGTGAACGGCGAAGAGGTGGTCCGGCACCGCGGCGGGTTCACCCCGTTCAGCGCCAACCTGCACCACGTCGCCAAGCCCGGCGAGCAGGCCACCATCGTCGTCCGCGCCCGCGACACGCACCGCGGCCCGCAGGCGCGCGGCAAGCAGAGCCAGCTGTACTTCAACCACAGCTGCCTCTACACCCGCACCACCGGCATCTGGCAGACCGTCTGGCTCGAAGCGGTCCCCACCGTGCACCTGAAGCGGCCCCGGATCACCCCGGACGTCGCGGGCTCCAGCTTCCACCTCGAAGTACCGGTCTCCGCGAACAAGCCCGGCTACAAGATACGCGCCATCCTCAAGGACGCCGACGGCGAGATCACCACGGCCGACGTACGCGCCGACCTCGACCTGGCGCCGCGCCTGACGCTGCAGGTCCCGGCCGACCGCGTCCGCCTCTGGGACACCACGGATCCGCACCTGTACGACGTACGCTTAGAGCTGATCGATGCCGACGGCAACATCGCGGACGCCGCCGACTCGTACGCCGGCCTGCGGTCGGTGAGCATCAACGGCAAGGCGATCCTGATCAACGGCAAGCACGTGTTCCAGCGGCTCGTGCTGGACCAGGGGTACTGGCCGGAGAGCCTGATGACCGCGCCGTCCGAGGAGGCGCTGATCCGCGACATCGAGCTCAGTCTCGCGGCCGGGTTCAACGGCGCGCGCCTGCACCAGAAGGTGTTCGAGGAGCGGTTCCTGTACCACGCGGACCGGCTCGGGTACCTGGTCTGGGGCGAGTTCGGCGACTGGGGTTCCGGTGGCGACACCGCCGAGAACAACCAGCAGCCGACGGCGTCGTACGTCGGCCAGTGGCTCGAGGCGGTCGAACGCGACTACAGCCACCCGAGCATCATCGGCTGGTGCCCGCTGAACGAGACGCACCAGCTCCTGCACGACCGGATCACCCAGCTCGACGACGTGACCCGCGCGATGTTCCTGGCCACGAAGGCCGCGGACACGAGCCGTCCCGTGCTGGACGCGTCCGGCTACAGCCACCGCGTGCCCGAGACTGACGTCTGGGACTCGCACAACTACGAGCAGGACCCGGCCGAGTTCGCGAAGCAGATGGCGGATCTCGTGAACAACAAGCCGTACGGCAACACCGGCGGCCCCGAGGGCAAGCCGATCTCGCTGGCGTACGACGGCCAGCCGTACTTCTGCAGTGAGTTCGGCGGCATCTGGTGGAACGCGGAGAAGGCGGCCGCCGGGAAGAGCGGGAACTCCGCGGACTCCTGGGGCTACGGCCAGCGGGTCGCGAACGAAGAGGACTTCTACACCCGCTTCGCCGGCCTGGTCGACGCACTGCTCGACAACGAGTTGATGTTCGGCTACTGCTACACGCAGCTGACCGACGTGTTCCAGGAAGAGAACGGCATCTACAACTTCGACCGCAGCAACAAGCTCGACGTACCGCGGATCAAGGCAGTCCAGGACCGCCAGGCCGCTTACGAGAAGGACTGAAGCCCGAGGCTGCCGACAGCGACCAGGATCCAGAGGATTGCTCCGAGGAGGAGCGGCCTGGGTCCTGCGTCGCGCAGCTCGCGCGGGCGGAGCGACAGACCGATCGCGGCGAGGGCGGCGGTGATCAACACGCCGCCGGTCACGCTCAGTCCCGGCAGCCAGTGCTCGGGGATCACGCCGGCGGAGCGTAGGCCTGCGGCCGCGATGAAGCCGATCAGGAACAGTGGAACGAGCTTGCGCCACGGCAACGGTTTACGAATCGACGCCGTGGCGCCTGCGTAGGAGCCCTCGCCCGCGGCGTCGAGTGCACGGGCGACGCGGTTCTCGCGCCGGATCTTCAGCGCGACCAGCGTCAGCACGATCGGGATCAGGGTGAGCGACCGCGTCAGCTTCACGACGATCGCCTGATCGCCGGCTGCCTGGCTGTACGCGTACCCGGCCGCGACGACGGACGACGTGTCATTGATCGCCGTACCGGCCCACAACCCGAACGCCTCCGGGCTCATGCCCATCAGGTGACCGAGGGGCGGGAACGTCAGGACGGCGACGATGTTGAAGGTGAAGATCGTCGCGAGCGCATAGGCGACGGACGAACGCTTCGCGCCGATCGCGGCGGTCGCGGCCGCGATCGCGGAGCCGCCGCAGATCGCCGTACCGACGCCGATCAGGATCTGGGTGTCGCCCCGTACGCCGAGAATCCGGCCGAACAACCACGCGCCGCCAAGAGCGAGCGCCAGCGTGCCGAGCATGACGGGCAACGACGAGACGCCGACGCGCGCGACCTGCTGCAGCGACAGTCCAGTGCCGAGTACGACGATCGACAGCTGGAGCAATGTCTTCGAGGCGAAGTCGTACCCGGGACGCCAAACCTCCGAGCGCAGCGCCGGGATCACGCTGCCCGCGATCACGCCGAGCAGGATCCCGAAGACCGGTCCGCCGACGAGCGGCACGAGGCGCCCGAGCGGGACCGCCACGGCAGTCACCAGGAGCACGATCCACAACCCGCGCAGCCGCCGTACGGCAGACCCGAGGCGACGGACGGTGGGAACGGCGGTGTGGGGGTGAGGTGGCCTAACCTCAAGCTGCACCACTAGCCGGTTCCCTTCCGCGAGAAATGTACGTACATTCACGGTAGGAGATGACCGGACATTTGGCAACCCGGGAAGGATCCATGCGGAAGCTTGAGCGAGGCAGCGGTGAGCCGCTGTGGAAGCAGCTGCAGGAGGATCTCGTACGGCGACTGCGCTCCGGGGAGTTCGATGACGCGTTCCCGGGTGAGCTCGCGCTGGTCGAGGAGTACGCGGTCAGCCGGCACACGGTCCGCCAGGCGCTCGGGCAGCTCCGTACCGACGGGCTGATCGTCGCGGAACGCGGCCGGCAGCCGCGGGTCGCGACCGCGCCGGAGATCCGGCAGCCGATGGGCGCGCTCTACAGCCTGTTCTCCTCCGTCGAGGAATCCGGCCTGCCACAGCACAGCGTCGTCCGGGCACTCGATCTCCGCGCGGACGGCGTGGTCGCCGCCCGCCTCGACCTCGAAGGGTCGATCCCCCTCCTCTACCTCGAGCGCCTCCGGTACGCCGGTGACGAGCCGCTCGCCCTCGACCGTGTCTGGTTGCCGGCCGCCCTCGCGGAGCCGCTGCTGGACGCGGACTTCACCCACACCAGCCTGTACAACGAGCTGGCCGAACGCACCGGCATCAACCTCGACCACGGGCGCGAGGACATCCGCGCGATGAACCCGAGCCCGGCCGAGCGCGCACTCCTGCACTGCCCCGCCGACGCCGCGGTCTTCTCGATCATCCGCCAGGGCACCGCGCAGAACCGTCCGGTCGAGTGGCGGCACACCATCGTCCGCGGCGACCGCTTCGCCCTCTCCGCCGAGTTCTCAGCCAACGCCGGCTACCGCCTCACCCCGGCGACGACCGCACTCGCCCAGGCCTGGTAGCCGATCCCCTGGCCATCACAATCGCCGGTCCGGGTGACCGGCCCGCGAGAGGCGGCTCGGCGGACGCGATTGTGATGGGCTGGGGATCCGTCAAGCGTCGTGACCCGAAGGGCGATCAGCCGCCCCAGGTCGAAGCCAGGCGGAACGGGTCCTCGGCCGGTAGCCAGCTGCCTGGGTCGAACTCGACCTTCACGTCCCGCGTCAGCGCCTCGACGGTCGCGAGTACGGCGGGGCGGGCCTCGTCCTGCCGGGACACCAGCGCCCACGTCCACACCGGGATCGGATCGACGATCGGCCGGCGTACGAAGTCCCGCGGGAGTGGGGTTGCGTCCCGTTTCGGCGAGCCGACGACCGGGCGTCCCAGACGACGTACATGGTCGTAGAAGGCGGGACCCGTGATGCCGTGGTCGTCGATGCGGACCACCGATGCCCCGGTGGCGCGGGCGAACTCCACCGCGTAGATGTTCCACGAGGCCCAGGCTTCGGTGTCCGCGTCGACCAGCACGACCGTGTCGCGCGCCCGCACGGGCGAGTCGTCACCGATCGAGAACGCGAACAAGCGGTCCGCACCCAGCAACGAGCCGACCAGTTCCTGTTCGGCCAGGTCGGTTGCGCGCACCCAGCAGATCGCGAGGTCGATGCTCCCGTCCGCGACCCGCGCGGCCTGCGTGTGCGACGGCATCACCCAGGTGTCCACGAGCAGTTGCGCGACCCCGGAAACGCGTTCCGCCAGATCCGCCGGCCGCCAGCTGACATAGCCCAACCGCACCGGCTCACTCGCCGCGAACCCCCGAGCGGTACGTCGCAACGCGTCGGCCTGCTCGAGCAACGCCCGCGTCTGCGGCAGCAACGTCTCGCCGAACGCGGTCAACCGCACGGTCCGGCGATCGCGCTCGAACAGCCGTACGCCGAGATCGCGCTCGAGCGACTTGATCTGTTGCGACAACGACGGGCCGGCGATGCGCAACCGGGCCGCGGCCCGCCCGAAGTTCAGTTCCTCGGCGACCGCCACGAAGTACCGCAACTGGCGCAGCTCCACGCCTGCAGCGTAGTAGGCCGCGCCTCTCAGCTGGGAGCAGACCGGTCGTGGAAAAGCGCACATGGTTCGACAACGATCGAAGTACATCACCCCGATCGAGAGAGAGAACCATGAACCACCGCAAAGTCGCCGTGATCACCGGGGCGTCCCAGGGCATCGGCGCCGGGCTCGTCACGGCGTACCGCAAGCTCGGCTACGCCGTCGTCGCGAACTCCCGCACGATCGCGCGCTCCGACGACCCGGAGGTGCTGGCCGTGCCCGGCGACCTCGCCGAGCCGGGCGTCGGCGCCCGGGTGATCGAGCAGGGCCTCGATACCTTCGGCCGGATCGACAGCCTGGTCAACAACGCGGGCGTCTTCGTCGCGAAGCCGTTCACCGAGTACACCGACGAGGACTACGACCGGATCGCCGGCCTCAACCTGCGCGGCTTCTTCGACACGACCCGCCGGGCGATCGCCGCGATGCTGGAGAACGGCGACGGCGGGCATGTCGTCAACATCACGACGACCTTCGCCGACCACGCCTTCAGCACTGTGCCGTCGGCGCTGGCCTCGCTCACCAAGGGCGGGCTGAACTCGGTGACCAAGTCGCTCGCCACCGAGTACGCCGCGCGCAACATCCGCGTCAACGCGGTCGCACCAGGTGTCATCCGTACGCCGATGCACCCCGAGGAAACGCACGAGTTCCTCGCCGCGCTGCACCCGGTCGGCCGGCTCGGCGAGATCGAGGAGATTGTCGACGCGGTGACGTTCCTGGAGACCGCGAAGTTCGTGACCGGCGAGGTGCTGCACGTGGACGGCGGCCAGCAGGCAGGTCACTGAAATGAAGCAGTGGCGCCTGGCGGGTCAGGGTGCTGCGGCGCTGGCCGGTGGGATGGGGATCGGCCGGTTCGCGTACACGCCGATCCTGCCGATGATGCACACGCAGGCAGGTCTGTCACCGCGACTCGGCGCAGCCCTCGCGACGGCCAACTACACCGGCTACCTCGCCGGTGCCTTGGCGGCGGTGGTCGCGCCGAGGCTCCTCCACTCCCGCTGGGCGCTCCGGCTGTCGCTGCTGGTCCTGGCCGCAACACTCGCGTTGATGCCACTGAGCCAAAGCGGTCCGCTCTGGCTGGGGCTGCGCTTGATCGCAGGGATCGCGAGCGCACTGGTGTTCGTGATCGCGGTCAGCGCCGTACTCCCCCGGCTGCACAGCCACCACGTCGGCTGGGCCTTCGGCGGTGTCGGCGTAGGCATCGCACTCTCGGGTGCGGTCCTGGTGGGTGGCGACTGGCGTACGGCGTGGTGGATCACGGCCGTGCTGACGATCGCCTGCACGCTGCCGGCGTGGCACCTGACCGGATCACCCGCACCGCCGGCTACTGAGCGCGGGACCCGGTCACGGCACTTCACCGCTCTGCTCGCCAGCTACACCTTGGAAGGGATCGGCTACATCATCGCCGGTACGTTCCTCGTTGCCGCGATCAACGAAACCGCCTCCGGACCGGTCGGCAACGGCGCCTGGATCGTCGTCGGCGTCGCCGCCGTACCGTCGACCGCGCTCTGGGCCCGTCTCAGCCGCCGATGGTCACGGTCGACCCTCCTCCTGGCCGCGTTGCTGCTCCAGGCAGTCGGTATCGCGTTGCCGACCTTCGTGCACGGTGTCGCTGCCGCGCTGATCTCCGCCGCATTGTTCGGCGCCACGTTCCTCGGCGTCGCCAACCTCGCGATCGCGATCGGCACCGAACTCGGCGTGCCGCACGCGGTCGCCATCCTCACCACTGGCTACAGCCTCGGGCAGATCGTCGGGCCGCTGGCGGTCGGACCCCTACTACACAACGGATATCACCAGGCGCTCCTGGTAAGCGCCGGCGTCGTCGCCCTCGCCGCGGCCGCCGCGCTCCTGGTCCGCCATCCCTTGAGGAGCCTCACATGAACAACAGACTCACGAGCGTCCTGGACCAGTGGAAGTCGGGCATTGACGACCACGATCCCGAACGCGTCGCCGCCCTCTTCACGAAGGACGCCATCTTCCAGGGCCTGCATCCGTACGGCGTCGGCCGTGATGCCGTAGCGGAGTACTACGACTCGCAGCCGCTCGGCCTGTCTCCGCAGTACCGGATCTTGGAGACGCGTGCGCTGAGTGACGACCTGGTGCTCGGGTACCTGACGGTCGACTTCTCGTTCACCGACCGGCCCACGCTGACGGTCAATCTGAGCGTGCTGCTCCGGCGGACCGACCATGGTTGGCTGATTGCGCACTATCAGGTGTCGCGGTTGTAGATACTGACTGCATGGGTGTCAAAGAGTTGCGGTTGGTTGTGACGGTGGACGACTACGACGCCGCGGTGGCGTTCTACCGGGACGCGCTCGGGCTACCCGAGCGCGAGTCCTACACGACAGGGGATGCGCAGGTGATGATCCTCGAGGCCGGTCGGGCGACGCTCGAGCTCGCGAACCGCGCGCAGGCCGAGTACATCGACGAGGTCGAGGTCGGGCGGCGGGTGGCCGGCAAGTTCCGGGTCGCGCTCGAGGTCGACGACTCGGCGGGCCTGACGACACGGCTGACCGACGCCGGCGCCAAGGTCGTCGCCGAGCCGACCCGGACGCCGTGGGACTCGCTGAACGCGCGCCTCGAGACCCCGGGCGGGATCCAGCTGACCTTGTTCACGGAGCTTGACCTCAAGTGAACTGGAAGTGCTGAGGTAGCCCGCATGTGGAACATCTCGCACCTGGACCTGGATGCCTACCTACGCCGGATCGGCCACGAACGGGTCGCGCCGTCGGCCGATGCGTTGCGGAGCCTGCATCGGGCGCACGTGCTGGCGATCCCGTTCGAGAACATCGACGTGATCCTCGGCACGCACCCCGGCATCGCCCTCGACACGATCCAGGCCAAGCTGGTCGGCCGGCAACGCGGCGGGTACTGCTACGAGCACGCACTGCTGTTCGGAGCCGCGCTCGAGCACCTCGGGTTCGACGTCGCACGGCGGGTTGCTCGAGTACAGCCGCACAAGGCCGGACCGCGGACGCATGCGCTGTTGAAGGTGGGCGTCGACGGGCAGGAGTTCCTGGCGGATGTGGGATTCGGGGCGGGTCAGCTGTATCCGACCCCGTTGAAAGACGGCGCCGTCGTCGACCAGGCCGGCTGGGACCACCGCCTCACCCTCGACGGCGACCTGTGGACACTCTCGAAGCAGACCGCGGACGGGTGGGTCCCGCAACATGCCTCGAACGACGAGCCGGTCCGACCGATCGACTACGAGGTCTACCACCACTACGTCTCAACCCACCCGAACTCGCCCTTCACAGGCCGGCCCGTGGTCATGCGCGTCGCCGAAGGCGTCGTACGCCGCCTGGTCGGCAACACCCTCACGATCGAGCACGCCGACGGCCACACCACAGAACGCCCCGTTCCCCCGGCTGACCTCCCCGACGTACTGGCGTCCCTCGACGTGGTCCTCAGCGAAGAAGAAGTCGACCGCCTACGCCTCGTCTGACCTGCAGCCCCACACGTGCTACGCCGCCCGATGCCAGCCGTCAGGTGGGTGGTTCCGGGTGGCCTGTCAGGCCGAGCCGGACCGCTTCGGCGGCGGCTTGGACACGGCTCTGCACGCCGAGCTTCTCCAGGATGTGCGTGACGTGCACGCTGGCAGTCTTGGGGCTCATGTAGAGAGTCGCGCCGATCTCGCGATTTGTCCGCCCAGCCGCGACCAAGACAAGGACCTGCTGCTCACGCTCGGTCAAGGGTGACTGTGGATCTGCAGTGGCACCGCGGTGCTCGTGGTGCTCGGTCGCAGACTCTTCGAGATGGATCCGGGCGATCTTCGCCAGCGCCTGAATTCGGCTGAGCAGCAGTGCCGCGCCGAGTCGGTCGGCGATCTGTCGCGCCGTTGCCAGCTCGCCGGTCCCGCGTCCTCGGGCTCCAGGTTGCCTGCGCTGGGCCAGCAGCGCCTCGGCTGCCCTCAGTCGGGCCTGCGCCTCCCAGTACGGCCGGCTGAGTGCCGCCCATTCCTGTGCGGCGGTGAGCCACGGGGTCGGCACGGGCGTGCCGCGGATCCGAGATCGTTCACCGTCGACAATCGCAGCCAGCGCTGGGCCCTCGACCCCGGATACGGAGCGCCGAAGGAGTGACACGAGTCGATCGAAGCCGTCGGGTGACTGCGACGCGACCGCTGCTTCCAGACCGATACGCAGCAGCTCGTCGGCCACCAGTTCATCTTCGGTGTCGTGGCTGAGTTCGGCAGCGTCCAGTACCAGGGCCAGGGCATCGTGCGGACGTTGCTGGAGGAGGCGCAGCTGGGCCATGGCTCCTGCGTAATCGCGCTTCATCATGGGCTGGTCGTCGGCCGCGAGCAACTCTTGTCCGCGCAGCAGTTCGACGGCGGTCTGCAGGTCCCCTCGTGCCATGTGGATCCGCGCGAGATCGGCGTCCTTGAACGCCGGTCCGGACGGTGGCCTTCCCTTGCTGTCATCCCTCGTCAGCGCTTCGTCCCACCGACCGAGATAATAGAGATGGCAGACCGCATTGTTCTCGAGGATGCCCTCGGCCCAATGCTCGTTGACCATCAAGCGCCGTAGCTCAACCTGGATGGCGTCCGTGACCGCCACCACCTGGTCGGAGTCGCCGCGCAACCCGTGCACATAGGACAGCGTCGTCGCCGCCATGGCCAGGTCCTCCGGCTCGCCGAGGTCACGAGCGATCTCGAGCGCTGCCAGCGTCTCTTCAAGTGCCTCGTCGATCCGACCCTCGTTGGCGGCGACCGCTCCCAGCTCTCTCCGAGCCTGGCCGATGGTCCGGGTGTCGCCTGCCCGGGTCGCGTGCCGCAGCGCCGCCTGGGCTGCCTCGGCCTCGTCCGCGGAGCGGGCGTAAGCGCTCAGCGTCAGTGCGTGCGAGATGCAGACCTGGCCGAGCGCTCGGTCGTCGTCGGCCGGCACCAGACGCCGTGCTCGCTCAACGTCTGCCATCGCCCCGGCGAGGTCGTCGACCAGCGAGCGCAGTCTGCCCCGCGTCAGCAAGGCCTCAAGCGTGCCCACCTCGCCGTCGGACTCAGTCACCGACGCCTCGAGCAAGGCGAGTGCCTCCGCGTACCGGCCGGCGCCTCCCAACAACGAGGCCGCGCGCTCGGTGAGCACAAGGCGCTGCGGCGCCAGGTCGTCGGCCAGGTCCGACTGCCGCCAGAGCGACGAAGCGACGGAGTACCACTGGCCGGCCTCGGCGAACGCGTACTCCTTCTCGGCGGCACGGGCCGCCGTCAGAGCCCAGCTGAACGCCGCGTCTCGCTCGCTCGCGCGGTGATACTGCTCGGCGACCTCGGCGAGCTCCGATGCGGTGGTGTCGCTGCCAACGCGGTCCGCCAAATGCTTCGCGAGTCGCGCGTGCAGGTCGCGACGTTCCGAAGACAGCAACTGGTCGTATGCGACCTCGGCGATCACCGGGTGCCGCGCGGCGCAGCCGACCGCCGGGTCGCGGATCACCAGGCCGGAGTCACAGGCCTCTCTGACGGCGTCGGCAGCAGAGTCGGCCGCCGCCAGTAGGTCATCGTCATCGAGAGCGCGAGCCAACGTGCCGGTGGCCGCGACGACTGCGCGCGCTGCCGGCGTTAGTGTCTGCAGACGCGCGAGCAGCAGCTGGCGCAACGAAGCCGGGACCGCCAGGTCACCGCGGACGAGTTCGACGTTCAGGTATGGGTTGCCTGCGCTGCGCCCGTACACGGTAGCGATCGTCTCCGCCGAGCAGTTGGGTTGGAGACCGCGCAGTTGCTGCGACGTCTCCTGCTCGGTCAGCCGGCGCAGCGGCAGATCGACGAACCCCGGGGTTCTGAGCATTTCCCCCAGCCAGGTCAGGCGGTCGTGATCGACAGTCTCGTCGCGCCAGGTCAGCAGGACCAGTAACCGCCGCTCGGGCAGGTTGCGCGTCACATGGGCGAGGAAGTCGAGCGTGGACCAATCCGCCCAGTGAACGTCCTCGACCAGCAGAACCGTGCCGTGTGCCGCGTCGCCGTCCAGCACACTGGCGAGGGTCTGCATTGACCATGCGCGGGCCGCAGCAGCCGACGGGAACTGGCTGGATGCTGCGGATCGGCTCAGCGCAGCCGTCACCGTAGTGCCGAGGCCGCTGTAGGCAGTCGCACCGGACATCGGCGCGCAGGCGCCACGAAAGGTCCGCACACCAGGCTGCTCGTCCAGAACTGATCGGACGAGCAGTGTCTTGCCGATGCCCGCCTCACCCCGAACCACCACGGCCGCTGAGCTTTCCGCCAGATCAGCGATCAAACCCCGCAGTACCCGAGCCTCTTCCCCACGTCCGACCATCAAGTCGGCCATACACCATCATGCGCTGCGATCGTCGTGTCGCCATAGCGGGTCCTACGTGCAATCGCGCCGTCGGCCTGTCCCTCAGTCGCGAGATGACCACGCAGAGCAGCCTGGTCGACACAGTGACCGCAACTAAGGCACTGACGCTCCAAGTAGCCGCGATGTAAGGCGAACGACGGCCGATCTGAGCGCGGGTGCCCGATGCCGGCGGTAGTCCTTGTCCCGGACAGTCATTGGCGTGTCCAACTAACGAAGGAGCCGATTCCCATGGCCACCAGAACCATCACCAGACTCGCCGGCATCGCCGCAACCATCGCCATCGCCGGCCTCCCGCTGACCGTCACCGCGCCGGCCAGTGCCATCACCAAACCCGAACCCGGTGCGAACACCCAGCCACCATCGACCCGCCCCGCAGACAGCGGCTTCAATCTCGACCTGGCGCAGGTCGGCGCCGGAACACTCGGCGGGATCGCCATCAGCGGAGCCGGACTCGCCGCAGTCGCTCGGCTGCGCCGCAACAAAGCCACGCTGTAACCCGACCAGCATGAAGGCTCCGACCGCCAACGCCTCGGCTGACTGCCTACCTTGGGGTTTCGGTGCGGAAGGACTGTCCTAGTTCGGGGCCTAGGCCGTAGTAGTGGCGGAAGTTGTAGATGAGGGGCGACCAGGCGGCGGGGTCGACGTGTGATGTTCCTGGTACGACGATCTCCTGGGCGGCGTGTACTCGGACGACCCGGGCCTGGGCGATCAGGAAGTTGCCTTTGGCATCTAGCTCCGCATGGTCGACTGTGGCTTCGAACTGGAGTGGGCATTCGGCGACTCGGGGTGGGGTGACGAGTTCGGAGGGGACCGGGGTCAGGCCGGAGGCGGTGAACTTGGCGCGTTCGTGGCGGAAGCGGTCCTGTTTGTGCGAAGGCACCGGGTTGGCCGCGGTCAACGGGGCCAGGCGTTCGACGGCTTTCCACTGATCGGGCGACGGGTAGTTGATCACCACCTCCGGCCGCTCACGCAGGTTCACCGCAGTCTGTCCCGACACACCGACCCCAAGCACCACAACATCACCGAGCGCCCACGCCGACGACATCGGCGCAAGGTTGACAGTCCCGTCTTCATTCACGGTCGCGAGCAGTGCGACCGGCGTACCGACGTACAGGATGGAAGGTTCGATCGTCAGATGAGTCACGTGAACCGACGCTAGACACGAGACCGTTCGGTGGGCGCCTAACTGTGGGGGCGGGATGATGGGGGTATGACGGCCGAAGGTGAGGAGTTGGCGGGTTGGGCTCGGATGTTGGCCGATGGGACTCGGGCGACGGTGTGTTTGGCGCTGCTCGACGGGCGGGCGTGGACTGCCAGTGAGCTCGCCAGGTTGGCGAAAGTGTCCCGGCCGACGATCAGCGAGCACCTGAATCAGCTGGTCGCAGGCGGGTTGCTGACCGAGGTGCGGCAGGGGCGGCACCGGTACGTGAAGCTCGCCGGACCGGATACGGCCGAGTTACTGGAAGGGCTGGCCGCGCTGACGCCACGGCGTATCGAGGTGGCGAACAGCCTGGCCGCCGTGAGCAAACGGGACGCGTTCGCGCGGGCGCGCACCTGCTACGACCACCTGGCCGGCAAGCTCGGTGTCGCACTGGCGGACGCGATGACCGAGCGCGGCCTGATCGATTGGTCGGAGGGGATCGCGTTGACGCCGGATGGCCAAGCCTGGTTGGAAGATCTCGGCATCGAGCTCGAGGTACGACGAGGACGGCCGGCCATCAGGTCGTGTCTGGATGTGACCGAACGCCGCCCGCATCTCGCCGGCGCAGTCGGGGCCGCGCTATGCAGGCACGCGTTGCGGAACGACTGGGTGACGCACATCCCGGGCGGTCGCGCGTTGAAGGTGTCGGGTTCGGTTCAAGCGTTCGGTTTGCCTGTGAGAGTTGTCAAAGAATTGCAGCCCTCCCCGCGTGAAACATAGAAGTAACACGCGTCCGGGAGGCGGTGGGCTCCGAAACCCCCTAGCCTTCGGCCATGACTGAGTTCGAGCCCGGCACCGATCTGGTGTCCCGACTCCCTCTGCCCAGCCATGTCGTCGTCCTCGCGGATGGCAAGTGGCGTCGCGGCTGGCTGATCGGCCGCGACCACGAGGAATCGGGATGGACCGCTCTGGTGCAGTACGAGGGCGACGACGGCAACGAGCGGACGGAACGCCTACCGGCGGACCGGATCGCTCTCCCGGAGTCGAACGGCCCGACGGAACAAGCGTCCTAGGGAGGGAACGCGCAGTACGAAGGCCCCCGGGGTGATGAGTCACCGGGGGCCTTCGTTCGTAACGCTGCTTGGGCGCCTCAGAAGCATCGAGAACCCCGTCCCAGACCCTTCGGGCGGACGGCCTGGGACGGGATCCTCAGTGGCGTTACACAGGGTGTATCGCTGGTGACGCCGCGAGTGTTACAGATTCGCCAGATTTTTCTTGCAGCCGCATCACGACGGACGGCGACCCCGGTGCACGTCCCTGAACACCGGGGCCTGGGTCGGCGACCTCTCGAGCGACCGTCGATCTTGTCTCCCAGGTGCCCGAACGGGCTGTGGTCATGCGTGGTCAGAAATGCACAGCCAGCAGCACCCGGCCGGATTCCGAGCTGCGAATGTCCAAGGCCTTGATCTCGCTGCGCTGCAGCTTGGTGGTCGCCGCCGGCTTCACGGTCGTCCCGGGCGAGGACGTCCAGCTGGCGATCAGCGCGACCTTCCCGGACGTGTCCGTGACGTACAACTCGTACCCGCGGGCGCGTTCGCTCGGCGTCGCGAGTTCGTCGTACCGGCAGCTGATCTCGATCGTCGTACCCCACGGCTCCGGCACCAGCCGGGCGTCCGCGGACAGCTTGCTGGACACCGTCTGGGCCAGTACGACGTAGTCGCCCTTCGGCTCGTTGCGGGTCAGCGGGACGACGACCACCGCACCGACGACAGCGGCCGCGACGGCGATCCCGGTCGTCAGCGCGCCGAACCGGATCCGCTGCCTGCGCCGGTCGCGCTGGACGTTCCGGACCAGACCGGGCAGCAGATTCGGCGGATCCGCTGTGATCGTGGCCAGCGCACGGTCGGCCGGCAAGGCCGCCAGTACTCCGGGGATGCCGGCCAGGGACGCTACCCCGGCCGAGCACTCCTCGCAGGCGTGCAGATGCTCCTCGTACACGCGCCGGTCCTTCGCCGACAACGCGCCAAGTAGATAGGCCGCGTCCCATTCCCGGTACGGGTCGCTCACTGGCTCGTCACCCCCTTCTCCTGCAGCGCGAGCTTCAACGCCCGCAGCCCGTAGTGCAGCCGCGACTTCACGGTGCCCGACGGGATGTCCAACTCCTCGGCGATGTCGGTGACCGTACGGCGTCCGTAGTACGCACGAACGATCACCTGCCGATGTTCCTCCGACAGCTGAGCCAGCGACTCGGCTACCAGCCAGGCATCCAGTACGGCGTTCGCGTGGTCGGCGCTCGGGTTCTCCGGGAGATCGTCGCTGGCGACCTCCCTGCTGACCCGGGCGCTGCGCCGGTCGTCGATGACGAGGTTGCGCGCCACCGTGAACAGCCACGCCCGGGCGCCCGCCTCGTCCTCGGCCAGGATGTTCGGCCGCCGCCAGGCCCGGAGCAGGGTCTCCTGGACGACGTCCTCCGCCAGCCGGTCGTCGCCGGTCAACCGGACGACGAACCGCCACAGCGCAGGAGCGTGCACATCGTGCAGCTCACGCAGCAGCGTCGCCCGGTCGTCGGCCATCGGCGCTCCTGCTCTGTGGGACTGCGGGTCTGACACTGGGTCGAACATTGGGTCACTTCGTCGCTGTGACTGCCTGCGCTGGTGCTTTCGCTGCCCGCTGCACCGACCAGGTGCCGTTGCCCAGGAAGGCGATCAGCAGGAAGGCGAAGCAGAACAACGCCGCTTTCTCGCCACCATTCTGCACGGGCAGCAAAGCACCCGCCTGGTGCACGCTGAAATACGCGTAGGCCATCGATCCCGAGCACAGCAGCGCGGCGTACCGGGTGCCGAGCCCGATCATCACCAGCGCACCGCCGACCGTCTGGATCAACGACGCCCACCAGGACGGCCAGACGAACGCGCCGACCTGCTCGACTCCGAGTACGCCGAACAGCGCCGCCCCGCCGTGGGTGGCGAACAGAAACCCGACGACGATCCGGAAGACGCCGATCACTTCCTTTTGAAAACGCTCAAGCACCTGCACAGGCCTCACTCCTTGCGGTGTGGATTGGTCGTGTGCCTGGTTCGAACGATTGAGTGCTCTACTTGGTTCAACGCTGCGTGATTTGAAGATCACACTCCGAATCGATTGCCTTTCGGGTGGCGAATTGGTACCCGCGCAGCAACAGTCAGCGTGAGGCGTGGAGTTCTTGCAGGATGCGGAGGAAGGTTTTGCGGTCGGCCGGGGCGAGTGCGGTGAGGACTTGTTCCTCTTGCGCCTGGATCTCCTTGCGGACGGTACGGCGTACCCGGCGGCCCTGGGGTGTGATCGAGAGCAGGCGGACGCGGCGGTCGGCGGGGTCCGGGGTGCGCTCGATCAGGCCGGCCTGCTGGAGTTCGTCGAGGGTGCCGATGATGCGGGACTTGTCCGCGCCGATCGCCTCAGCGAGCGCCGCCTGGGTCCGGACCGGGGTGTCGTCGAGCGCGGTGAGCACCGAGTAGCCCCACATCGAGACCTCGTGCGCGGCGAGCACGGGCAGTTCGAGCGCGATCAGTTCCCGCACCAGCGGATACAGCATCGCAGCGAGGTCGGGGCGCTCGGTTGCCATGCCCGGAAAGGTAGCACTGGCGCAATCATATGCTGGCGCTTATGATAGGTGCATGCCTACTATTGATTACATTCAGCTCGATGCCGAGGCCGTTCAGGCCAGCATCGAGCTCGTCTCGACCGCGACCACTGACGACTTGTCCAAGCCGACGCCGTGTCGTGCCTGGACCCTGTACGGTCTGCTCGCCCACATGGCCACCCAGCACTACGGCTTCGCGGCCGCGTCGCGGGGCGAGTCCGACCCGGCGATCTGGAAGGTCCGCGATCTCGGCGACGACCCGGTGAAGGCGTACGTCGAATCTGCTGAGCATGTTCTGGACGCGTTCGCGCAGCCGGGGGTCGTGGACCGGACGTTCACGCTTGCCGAGTTCGGGCCGGACGCCTCGTTCCCTGGGGCGCAGGCGGTCAGCTTCCACTTCATCGATTACGTGGTGCACAGCTGGGACGTCGCGAAGTCGCTCGGTACGACGGTGACCTTCGCTCCTGCCACGCTCGAGGCGGCGCAGGACGTGGCGCAGGTCGTGCCGACCGGCGAGGTCCGCCGTACCCCGGGTTCGCCGTTCGCACCCGACGTACCGTGGTCCGGCGAGGACACCCTCGACCGCATCATCGCCCACCTCGGCCGCAACCCCACCTGGCCGAACTGAACTAACTGGCTCCCGAGAACGTTTGGCCACCCGACGCACCAGAGAAGCCGACCCGCAGCCGCTCGACCTTGTGGTCCTTCGAGCTGTCGCCGAGCAACGTGGCCTGCTCCCACACCGCGACCGTCTCGAGCTGGGCGTACGCGACCGCGCGACCGCGCTACAGAAAGTAGTTACCCGCGCCAGTCCCATCAAACCGGACCGGTGGGTCAGCTGAACGCACCGATAAGGTCGCTCGGGTGCCCCGCCAGGAGATCTCCCCGCTCCACGATCACCTCCGCAGGACCGCGCTGGGCCTCCACCGACGCAGCTATCCGCGCGACCAGATGCGAGCGCTCAGCGAGCTCGAACGGATGGAGCGGCCGAAGTGGCGGCGCCGCAACGCCAAGCCGCCCTCGCCGGAGCGCGTCGCCTGGTACGCCCGCACACTGGCCGAGGTCTTCGTCGCCGGCTCGGGGGACGCCGTACGCGGGATGTTCGTCGATCCGAGCGTCGCCGACATGGCATGGGATTGCCTGCTAGCCCTCACCGATCCGGTATCGCACGAGGCGATCCGGCACGTGTGGTTGGAGGCGCCCGACGGGAAGCTCAAGGAGCTCGTCAGGGATCGGCTGCCAGCCGACGTACGCCAGAGAGCAGTGACGCTGTTCCTCCTAGGCGACTTCGAGGGCTACACCACGGTCGACCCCAGCGGCGCCCTCCTCGAATCAGCCCGCGCCGAAGGCGATCCCGCCCTCCGGGTCCAGCTCGCAATCGCCGCCCGCCGCGGGAAGCGGCTCGGCTGGGCCTATCGAGTGGCAGCAGTACCCGAGCGCCTCCTGCCGGAGGAATGGGAAGCCCTCATCGAACTGCTACGCGACGGCAACCGACAGCAGTACCTCTGGCAACTACTGGATCGCGCACGGCTCCATTGGTCGGCCCGCTGCCTCGTCGAACTAGCCGACTGGCCACAAGCAGACCAAACCCTCGTCCGCCTGGCCACCGACTACCTGAACCAGAGCGCAGCACCGTTCGAACTCCTAGCTCGACTCCATCGCCCGGACGACGTTGGGGAGTTCAAGGTGACCTCGGACGGCTCGACGCTCATCAGCACGCGACCGTCCACGAGACTCTGGCGCCTGCCCGCGGAGCCACAGCCCGCCGACGCATCGCCCATCGAGAGCCGCGTCCTGAGCGAGACCGGATACCGCTCAGCGATCAGCCCGGACGGAAGTCTGCTGGCAGTGGCGAGCTGGGGCAGATGGTCGAGTAGGTTCTGGCGCCGATCCGAGGCGGACCCTCTCTTCCGACGGGCGCGCACATTCACCGAGAACATGCCCGCCGCGAACCCGACCGTTGCCCTCAGCCCCGACGGAACTCTCGCCGCCATCGGCCGCCGCGGCGAGGTTCGCATCCGCCGGCTACCGACCGGACGAACCGTCGCCCACCTGCCACTGAAATCCACCGGGATCACCGACGTCCGAACCCTCCTGATCCCGCCCGCCGGAGACACCGTGGTTGTCCAAGGCCGGACCAAACTCGACGAATGGCGCGCAATCATCGCGCAACTCCCCAGCGGAGCTCCGATCGCCAACCTCGCCGTCCGGGCAAACGCCCAATCCCCGCCCGTCGTCACCCCTGACGGCCAGTATCTCGCCGTAGTGGAGTCGGACGGCCTTGCCCTGTGGCGACTCCCCGGCTACACGCGCCTCGAAACCCCTCGCGGCCCGAGCCCATCCACGTCGCGCACCAACGCCGCCGTCACACCCGACTCACGCCTCCTGATCAGCAGCGGACGCCACCAGGTCGACCTGTTCGAACTCCCCTCCGGCCGCCGCCTCGACCCCCTCGAGCTCACCGACGCAACCCTCCTCCCAACAGCCTCAGGCGCCCTACTGATCGGCACGTCCCCCGACGGCTCAATCGCCGTACTCCGCTACCGCCCCTCTCCCCAGACCTCCTTAGCCTCCCTCCTGACCCATCCCAAACCCTCGCGCGACTAAGTGCTTCCAAGGGTGACGGGCGTTCGCGTATCTTGAGAACGTGGCGTCGAGACCGTTGCCGCAGCGTGTGGTTCGCGCGGTGGGTGAAAGCTCGCTCTCTGAGCGCGTGGCTCGCGCTCAGGAGCTGGCTTATGCGCCGTTGATCGACTGGGTACAGCGCAGTCCGATGCACACCGACGTACTCGGTCATTCGATCCATCCGTCGCTGACCGACGTGACCACCGGGTGCTGGCTCGGCACAACCCTTCTCGACCTCGCAGGTGGTCGGCAGTCGCGTCGCGGGGCGACGATCCTCGCCGGGTTCGGCGTACTGGCGTCCGTACCGACGGCCATCGCAGGCGCGGCCGACTGGGCGGATCTGTCAGGCTCCGAACGCCGGATCGGCGCGATCCACGCGCTCGGCGCCGACACCGCGATCTTCCTCTTCGCCGGCTCACTCGTCGCGCGTCTGCGCGGCAGGCACCGGACCGGCACAAAGCTCGCCCTGGCCGGGAACCTGGTCATAGCAGGCGCAGGCTTCCTCGGCGGGCACCTAGCTCTGAACCGCGGCACTGCCCGCCGCGATTCCCTTGCTGAGAGCAACTAGCTCCGGCGCTTAGCCTGGGTCGGTTGGAGGAGTGAGGCGTCAGGCGTCGACGACGGGCTGCAGCTCGGTGAGGTCGACCCAGCGGTGCTGCTGCCGGGCGCGTTCGGCGGCGAAGACCAGTAGGTGGCCGTTGACCGAGTCAGCAAGCTGCGTGCTCGACACGCTTGCCGGCTCCCCGCGCACGACTCGAACGAAGTCGGCCACGAGCCGATGATCACCGCCGCCGTGCATGTCGTTGGTCACCGACGTGGTGATGATCTCCTCGTCGAACGAAGCAGCTCCGTCGGTGCGAATGCGACGTACCCGAAGCGTCCCGTCCTCCAGCGCACCAGAGATCTCACCGGTGGTCCCGACGACGTGGAGTGTGCGGCTCGACGCCGGTGTGTTGGTCGCCAGCGCGAACGACCCGATGACACCGTCCGCGAACTCGACGCTCACGGTCTGACGATCGAGTACGTCGTTGTCGGCGTGCCACACGCACCGGCCGTAGCGGTTGTCCGTGCGCAACGACTCGAGCTTCTGGTCCAGGTCGAGCTCAGGGCTCAGGTGCTCGGCCTGCTCCCAGATGTACTCCGGCCACTTGTTCAGGTCGACGTACAGCCGCTGAGCCGAGTACGAGCACGTCGCCTCGATCGAGCAGTCGGACAGGCACCGCGTCCCCGCCCCGTGCGGCGCCCGCTCGGGTACGAACATGCCACGGGACCCCGAGCCGGCGACACGGGCCGGGGCCGCGGCGTTGCACAGCCAGGTCATCAGATCCAGGTCGTGGCAGCACTTGGCCAGGAGCATCGACGAACCCGACTGCTCGGAGTTGCCCCAGCGACCACGGACGAACGCCATCGACATGTGGTCGTAGCTGACGTGCTCGGCCATCTCGATGCTCAACGGCTCGCCGATCTCGCCGGCGACGATGCGGCGCTTGGCTTCGCTGTAGAACGGTGCATAGCGCAGCACGTGACAGATCATCAAGGTCCGCCCGGACGTCCGCTGCGCCTCCGCCAAGGTCATGAGCTCCGGCGCACTCTGGGCGATCGGCTTCTCCAACAGCACGTCGTACCCGGCGCCGAGCAGATGGATCGCGGTCGGCACGTGATCCTGGTCCATCGTGGCGTCGATCGCCACGTCCGCGACCGCGCCTGCGTCCGGAAGGTCGGTCAGCGACGAGTACCGGGCCGCCTGGGGGATCCCGAACTCGGCGCCCCACCGCTCGCGACGCGTCGGATCAGGCTCGACGATCGCGGTGATCGCCAACTCGTCGGGCGCGACCTGTGCGTAGCGCGAGTAGAGCACCCCGCGATGCCCGGCGCCGACGAGCACGGCGCGCACCGGCGCGGACGGAACTGTCTGCATCTGTAGCAGTCTTTCTCTCGGGGGGGACGGCTCAAGCTGGAGTGATCCGGTGAACCTCGACGTACCCCGCTCGACCTACCGCCAACCACTTCTCGGAGACGTCGGCGAGGGCAACGCCTGGCAGGTTCGGCGAGCACGGTGCGCCGGTGCGATCCACCGCGATCGTGCCGACGAGGTGGTCGTTCTTCTCGCTCTCCTGCGTGTCGCCGTACACGCCCCAGATGTGCGGCCCAACGCCGTACGCCGCCTTGAACTCCAGGCCCTTGGGCCGATGCTTCCCCTTCGTGGGCGAGCCTTTGGGCAAGGCCTGGGTGACGAAACCGTTCGGGCCCTTCGCCCACCAGGCGACCCCGTTGTCCCAGACCAGCAACGGTGGATCGCTCGCCACCACGTTCGGCACACTGTCGGTATCGAGAACGAGTGGCTCGCCATCGGACAGCCGGATCACGTCGATATCCGTGCGGTCCGCGTGTTGCAGCACTGTGTGGTCCGCGGCTGTTCCCTTGTGTTCGTGCGGTCCGCGGGACTGATGCGTACCGGTCCAGCGAGCCTTTCCGGTCCGCGCGTCCCGGACCTCCATCTGCCAGGACGCCGCCGTCCGCTTCGCGACGACGACCGAGTTCCCGTCACCCGAGACTCCGACGACGTCTACGTCACGCCACAGCTCGTCACCGGTCTTGGCGTCGAGCGCGATCGTGGTCGGCGTTTGGGCCCTGGTCGGCCAGCCAGGGCCGAACGGCGTACTGACAGTCGCAAGTACGACGGACTCAGCCACTGCCGTGACCATCGTGCGCTCGTTGGACGGAATCGCCATCGCCTGAAATCCCCAGACCGGATCCCCCGTCCGTACGTCGACACCGGCAACCCCACTGGTCGTCGCACCCCGAGGTGCACCCGCAACCGAAACCGGCAGCACGTCACCAGCAACCCTGACCGCCGGCCGCTGAACCAAAGTCGCCGTGTTCCCCAGAAACCCCGGACCGACAACACAAACCCGAACGGCCCCCAACCCGGGCACCGACATCGGTTTCTTCCCGTCGATGATCCATTTCGCCGCACCGTCCGCCGCGTTCAAGCAGCAGACCCGAGCCCCCTCCGTCCCGGTCCCGTCAACCACCACCACAACATCCCCCACCACCCGCACCCGCCCCAGCATGGCCGGCCCAGGCGTCACCACCGCCTCCGCCCAAACCTTCTCAACCCTCAACTTCGCCGCGGCCTCATCAGCGCTCTTCGTACACGCGACCAGCAACGGCGCAGACGCAACACCAAGCAGAACAGCCCGACGACGCACAAGCACGACCCGACCGTAGCAACGTACCGGTGCGGCGTCAGTTGGGTAGCCAGGTCCAGGGGAGGTTGGGACGGCAGTCCTTGGGAGCAGGGAGAGGTCTTTCCGAGCCGATCAAGGAGTACGTGCGGCCTGTCGGGTCGGCGCGACAGGCGACCTGTTCGGCCTTGCGGTCGGCCTCGGTCGCCGCGCTGGTGTACACGAGGTTCCCGGTGGCGTCGTACCCGCGAACGACGTACGGGCGAGGGCTGCTGTCGGTCTGCGCCTTGCTGGCCGGCACCGACCTGACCGGGGCGTAGTAGAAGCCGTTGCGGAGCACAGCCTCGACCGGCTCGCCGCCGAGCGGCGTGACGGTGATACGCGTGACCGACTTCAGGTAGGCGCCGCTGCCTGGCCCGCCGGCCTGCACCTCGTTGAACAACCCCAGCCTCGATGCGGCCGCGGTACCCGAAACCATGGCTCCGGCCTGGTTGAACCCGCAGTTCACCCACAGACCGTCGCCGTAGCCGACGACCCACGTTCGGACATACGCGTCGCTGGGCGGGTTGACGAACCGGAACCCGTCGAGGACCGCGTGGCCCGTGGACGTCGCGAGGTTGTAGCTGACCAGGCATCGCTGACCGAGATGTGCCTTCTCCGCCGCGCTCAATGGTTCGACCGCCGGCGCCGACGCAACCCGTGGTTTGCTGTCCCTGAGGACGAAGCCGAACGCCGCGACGAGGACGACCGCCGCGACCGCGGCCAGCGGAACAAGCAGTCGGCGGCGGCGTGACGGCGTACCGGATTGGCTCTCGAGGATCGCGATCAGTTCGTCGCGCTGACGGTCTCGGGTCGACGGGCGCAGGTCGCCGTCGGGCAGCAGAATGTTCATGCCTGGGTCTCCAGATCGAGTTCGCGCAGGTGCTTTCGAGCGCGGGACAGCCGCGACTTGACCGTGCCGATCGGTACGTCGAGCGCTACCGCCGCCGCGGCCTGATCGAGTCCGGCCCAGACGCAGAGCTCGACGATCTCGAGCTCCTGTCTGGGCAGGCGTTTCAACAACGCCTGGACCGCCTGGATCCGGCGGTCGTCGTCGAGCCGCTGCGCCACATCGTCCGCAGGGTCCTCGACCTCGCTGTGGATGAGATGCGCGGCGGCCAACGCACGGCGGTACCGGACCTTGCTCCGCCACTCGTTGCGGGCGGTGTAGTCGGCCGTCCGCAACAGCCAGGGCAGGGCCGAGTCACGATCGAGTACGACGTCAGCCCGCCGCCGCCACGCCTGCAGGAAGACCGCGGACGTCAGATCCTCCGCATCACTCCAGGACCCGGTCCGCCGGTGCAGGAAGTTGTAGACCGCCCGGGCATGCCGGTCGTACAACTGCGCGAACGCCCCGGAGTCCCCCTCCGCGGCCCGATCCCACAGCTCCCGATCCGAAACACCAACCAAAGCCCGCACGACACTCCCCTCACGATCACCTTCCAATCGATTAGGTGTCGGCGCAGGCGAGCGGGTTCCCGATCAAACGCTGATGGTTTCGGTAGGCTGCGGCCCGGGCTGTACTACCGACCTCGGGGGGACCGGGGTGGTCTGGGGTTCTCTGGAGGGGACTGCTCGATGAGGCTGCGGCGCTTTGTACACGTTCTGACTGGCTTCGGTCTGCTGGCCGCCAGTGCGACCACCACAGCTGCGACTGCGGTCGCCGCGCCCGGATCGGCCACCGCTGCAGCCCAGACCTGCTGGAACTCGGTCGTCTGGCCGACCAAGGCGAACGTCGTGGGCACCGTCGACATCACCGCGCACAAGCCGCCGACCCTGGTGTCGCCGCCGTACGTGTCCTCGAAGTTCTTCGCCACCCGCTTCATGGACAGGTGGTACCTGGCGTGGAACGCCGCGGGCACCCAGTACTACGCCTTCGGCCTGTTCCTGCTGGGCTCGAACCTGTACCGGCAGACGACCGTCCTCTCGGGGGGACGCCCGGCGCAGTCGAAGGCCGTCCGGGTCGGCACCGGCTGGGCGAGCTTCAAGTCCATCGCCACCTCGAACTATCCCCTCAAGGGATCCCGGCCCGCGTACCTGTACGGCCTGAACAGCAACGGCAACCTGTACCGCTACGCCCCGACCGGCGCCGGGTACCGGTCGGCCGGCTCGTTCGCTGGCTTCCGTGGTTTCAAGACGATGACCATGATCAGCGAGGAGAGGACGTACGACACCCTGCTGATGACCACGACAGCCGGTGCGCTCTACACCATCCACATCCCCACCACAGCCGCCGCGAAGCCGGTGGTGAAGCTGATCCGGAAGTCCGGCTGGGCGGCGTACGAGTCGCTGGTCGTCAACAAGTGCGGCGTCAACGGCCCCACGGTCATCACCGCCGTAGACCACGACACCCAAACCGCCTACCAGTACGGCTTCAGCAAATTCAACGGCACAGCCACCGCGACAACGTCATACGGCAAAATCCCAGCCACCTTCAACGGCCTCAACCACACATCCCAAACCGGCTTCCAGTCCCTCCTCCTAGGCGAGTAGGCACAGGCCGGCCGCGCGATGGCCGACCATCACCGAACACTTTGCCCCATTGGGCGTAGATGCTCTCAAGAGCCTTCGCCGCGATCTAGCCTGTCGCCAGCCGGCAGTCGCCGCCCTTGCGAACGCGCCCACGGCTGCGCTGCTCTGAACACATAGGAGAAGTCCAGCCACTGACAAACAGGCCTGGCGCCTGCAACCAACCTGACAAACGCCAAGTCAGATGCGGCAGACCCCGTGGGACTCGAACCCGCAACCCGCGGACTCTGGCAGAATACGTTCATCGTTTGTCATCGATGAGCAAATCTACCCGTGACCTGCGGATTCACACCACCGGACTTCGCATCGGCGACCGTGCACAGCCCTCGCCTCCTAGTGATTCCGCTGGGTAAAAGCGGACAGCTGACGACAGAAGCGAACCACCGGCGGGTCTGCAGACAGAATCGCCGCTGCTGCGGAGTCAGCGCTGCCAACGCAGCTCACATGGATCCGTCCTCCGGTCCGCCGTCGGACACCGACCTGCCCCACCAACTGCATCGCTCAGTTACGTGACGCCGATGCGCAGGCACTCCCCACTGAGAGCCCCGTGGCAGAGCACCTCATATTAATCCGATGGCAGAGAGACGCAGCTAACAACGCCCTTCAGCGCGCCGTCAGCAGCACGCCGCTCACTCTCCGTCACTGCCCGTTGTTCAGTCCCTCATGGGAGAGCCCACCCGACTCGGCGATGCGGCACTGTTGGGCGCTGTAAACAGCACACCAACGCGGGGCATGGCCAGGTCTGGCCTTGGAATGGCGCCGAACCAGATCTGGCGACTGGGCGCCCGTATGTTCAATCGCCCAGACCATCGAGTGGCTCGTTCGATCGCGGCGTGGTTCCTGGCCGGCCACTTACGCCCGTCGCCACGTGACCGAGCAGCCCATTCAGGATGCGGCGCGGTACGGGCTTGTCTCCTGGCAGCCTAGGCCAGTCCCGCTCGCGCCGGGGTGTCGGAGGCCTCCGCTAGGTTCACCTGTCAGAGAATAAGATCGACCGATCGGCCCTGGCCGAACAGGGCCAACGAGCGAAGGAGCATGCGTCAGCATGGCTGAACTCGACCTGACCAGTATCGACCTGTTTGCGGGTTGTGGTGGCCTATCCTTGGGCCTGCATAGGGCGGGTTGGGACGGTCTGTTCGCGATCGAGCGCGACCCCATGGCGTTCGACACACTGCACAGCAACCTTGTGGCCGACGGTGCTCCATACCTGGCCTACCAGAAGTGGCCATCTTGGGTCGACCGATCGCCCCATGACATCGACGCCTTCTTGAGTGAGCCTTCGAATCGACAGCGACTTCTCAACCTTCGGGGCAAGATCACGCTCGTCGCCGGAGGTCCCCCTTGTCAGGGCTTCTCAGTTGGCGGCGCGCGCAACGGAGCAGACGAGCGGAATCACCTGGTCCATCGACTCCTCGAGTTTGTCGAGTTGGTTCAGCCCAAGGTGACGCTGATCGAGAACGTTGAAGGAATCACTCGACCGTTCAAGTCCCGGCCGCGTGACGGCGCTCAGGTGTCTGTCGCTGCTGAGGTGGTCGAAGCCTTGGGGCAGCTTGGTTACAGCGCAGCATTCGGCATTGCCAATGCAAGCCACTTCGGCGTACCTCAAATCCGCAGGCGGGCGATTATTGTTGGAGTTCGATCAGAACTTGACATCTCCCCGTCCGACTTCTTTGAGCATCTCGAGAAAGTGCGCGAGCAACACCTCATGACGCACGGATTGCCTGTTGATCGACCGGTCACTGCCGCCGAAGCGATCGCAGATCTCCTGAATCAAGATGAGCGGATTGAATGCCCCGACTCACCCAAGTTCGACAGCTCTACTTACATCGATGCTGTCGGACCATACGCGACTGAAATGCGCCGAGGTATACCTTCGGGGGCTGTCCCGGATTCGCATCGGTATACGAAGCACGGGGAGCGAATTCTTCATCTCTATGAGCAGGCTCAGGAGACCCAGCCCAGGGGACGCCTCTCCAAGGAGTTCCTCCTGTCGATGGGAACAAAGAAGGATAAGAAGGTGGTGGTTGACCCAGACGCACCGGTGTCAACAATTACCACTCACCCCGATGAGTTCATTCACTATGTCGAACCACGCAATGTTACCGTCCGCGAGATGGCCCGCCTTCAGTCCTTCCCGGATGACTTCAGGTTCAAGGGGCGTTATACGATCAACGGTCCCCGCAGGAAGTTTGACGTCGCTAGGTGTTCGCAGGTCGGAAATGCCGTACCCCCATTGTTTGCTGAGGCCGTGGGTCGTGCACTGAAGGCGTTGCTTCATGCCTGATCACGGCGCGCCGGCCGATATCGCAGACTGGGATCCATCACCGGTTCGAGACCTCCTTATGTCCGGATCGGAGACGGAGACCGCAGCGCTATGGCCTGAGGCGCTTCCCGCCATTAGTGAGCTGTTCGACCCCGACGTCTGGGTTGCAAACCATACTGTCAACAAATATGGGGTTGGCGCTCACAGCAATCTGTACAATGTGGAGAGCCAGCGCGACTTCAAAGAATGGCTGCAGCGAAATGGAGTGACCGTCGAAGCGTACGCTGAGGCTGTTGGGACCATTCAGTATGTCAGCATCCAACTGCACTTATTGTCTCTCATGCCGCAAGCCAGGAGCAACCGGGGATGGCGCGTCCGGATCATGGGCTTTCCGTCGTTAAAGCTTGTCGCATGCGGCCTAGGCAGCAACTATCAAGGGACTCAGAATCACAATCAGATGGGGCGCGCGTCCGCGCTGATCCGCTCTCGAGCGCTTGAGATGCTGACAGGTGAGAATAAGCAGGAATTGGAACGTTGGCCATCTGCTACCTCAGCCGACTGGGAAGAACGCGGCCTGATGCCGGAACCAGTTACCCACATTAGGGATCTTGACATCTCAACCTTCGACGACGGTCAAGGCGCGAAGCTGAGAATGATCCGGAACACCACCGTAAAAAAGGAGATCGCGACATTCTTCGCGGTAAGGGGTGAGACCGCGGACAATTTCAGCCTGGTCGGTGGTGACTCTCTGGCCGCTCTGAGGGAGATTGCCAGCGAGCTTGGTCGCCGAGACGGAAGTATCAACCCCTTTGCTGACCTCGAGGATTTTGAGGCCATGCGTCTTGCGGCTCTTGATGGCGACGAGGCCTTCCAGCGATATCGGCGACGCGAGGCAGCTGCTACAAGACGGCATGTGGCGCGAACAGTCGAACTACAACTCGCTGCCCGGATTGAGCGGATGGTGGAGGTTGCAATCGCGTCTTCGCGCGCGGTGCTTTTGGTTGGCCCACCCGGGACGGGGAAGACAGAGATACTCGAGCAGGTCATCGACAAGATTGACCGAACCCCAGAGCATTTCGGCTTCTCCGGTGAGGGGGTTGATGCAGTCTGGGTCACGCCGGAGGAAGAGTGGACCTTCGAAAAACTAGTACTTGGTGAGACTGTCGTCGATGGCGAAATCCAAAGTGTAGAAGGCGACCTACTGCAGTCAATTCGTCTAAACCAGTGGCTAGTTTTGGATGAAACTAATCGGGCTGACATGGATCGTGTGCTGGGCGGTGTTCTGACTTGGTTATCTGGTAAGCGGGTCCGAGTAGGCGTCCGTCGCCTGCCGGGCAAGGATGCTGTCCCCGTCTACCTTGATTGGACCGATCAGCCCGAGAGCGAGATGCGAGAGGTGCGCACGCCGCCGTCGATCGAGTACGCCGCTGGGTCAGACTGGCGTGTGCTGGGTACGTACAATGCTGTAGACGCGCAACGCGTTTTTCGGATGGGGCAGGCATTGAGTCGACGCTTCAAGCATGCGCCGGTACCACCCGCATCTGCTGAAGACTTCCAACACATAGTCGCCGGCCACGTGAACACTGAGTCTCTCCTGGACTGGTTTCAAGACCGGGTCACCCGGCTCTACTCTGCCCATCTCGAGGTTGCTGACACACACTTAGGCGCAGGGCTCTTTGTGGACATTCCGGCATACATAGAGCACGGGTTGCGCATGGCCGGACCGCCGGAGGGCGAGGATGCCAATGATTCCGCCGTTATCGCAGCGGTTGGCGAACGGGACGATACGGCTGAGACTGACGCTGCGCTTGACTATGTTGAAGGACTGCCGTCCTCAGGGGACCGGGACCAGATCTTGAGTCCGGAGGATTCACAAGCTGTCCTGCTAGAGGAACTTCTTGCAGAGGCGTACGTCCTATCTGCCGGAAATATGGTCGCTAAGTACGAACCAGATATTCTGGATGACCTTGGCAGAAGCATTGTGAGGATGAAAGCGCTGACACCAGAGAATTGGCGGTGGGTCAGAGATAATCTTCATGCGATGCGGGCCTGAGATGACCGAACCGACCGGGCCTGCGGTGCACGAAGAGGGCCTATTGCGAGTGTTGTCCGAGTGGTCGGGCGTCGGGAACCTATATCGCGCTGTCGCTACGGTGGCTCCTGACATAGTCAATCGCGAGTGGTCCTCGAACGACATTCAGCGCAGGGCTATGCGGATCCTGCTACTCGAGTGCACCCCGATTCTCCGTCGATGGCCACGATCGGCGAGGGCCTGGCAGGACCACCTGCCAACTCTATCGATGCGACGTCGCTTTTGGTCCGACACTCCTCAGACACGTGTCGACTGGCCCCGGACGCGGCTGAAAGGCTGGCCGCCAGCCAGCTTCGCCATACGGCGACGACATCGTTCAACAGACCAGGTGACCCTTAGCGTCCTTGCGTGGACACTTACCCGTCTTAAGGAGGCCTTTGACGCCTCGAGCACTTTGGTCGGGCCATACGCGGAGGACGTGCAGGCTCTGGCCACGGACGTCGAGCACGTCCTTGTCCAGGCTCTGCCGATCCTGGATTTACTCGATGAGTCTGACGAGACGACGCCAGCAAAGGACGACGTACGCGCAGTCCGTTCCGCAGGCTGGCCGTGGAGCGTGGTCGCTGAGGTTGCAGGTGTCTTCTCCGCGATAGAGCGCGGAGGCGCCGAGGCCATGGCGCGACGTCTCTTGCGTCCTGACGGATTCCCTGAGGCACTGTTTCAGCTAAGTGTGCTCGGCGCGGTTCTGCTAGCCAGTGAGAAGCTCGGGGCTCGGATTACTAGCTTGCGTCCGATCGGATACATGACGGATGGGCCTGTCTACACGATCGATCTGCAAGGTCGCGGTTCCTGGGACTTATGGTGCGAGGCTGCGAACTGCTGGGCAATATACGATGTCGTCGATCACTATAAGGAGTTCGCGGCTAGCCTAACCATGTCTGACGGGCGTCCGTTCCGGGCCCGAAATATCAGACCTGATGTGGTGCTGGCTCAACGTGGCCATCGTGCGTTGGTGCTCGAGTGCAAGTTCCCGAGCGAGAGCCTCGACCCCGGCTACGTTGCACATGGGCTCTACCAAGCGGTCTTCTATGCGCATCAGCTCATGCCAGCTTTCCAGAGTGTCAGCGGGTTCGCCGTTGGGCCAGGTGTCCTGGTGCCGGGACGACGGGATCATATTCTGGGGGAGGTCCGGGTTGGAGTCGTGGGACCCTCCGATCTTGAGAGCCTTGTGTCAGAGCTGATGTTCACGGAAGGGGAGCGCGCTCGTGCCGATCTCAGTGCCGAAGAGTCCACCGGGAACCTCACCTGGCCGTTCCCGCACGATGGCGGCGATTAGGCGAACAGACACCTCACCTGAACGAGCAATCCGTTCCGAGTTGCATCGTCGGGGCCTGCGTTTCCGGAAGGACCTTCGTCTGGACCTAGGAGCGGCCAAGCCTCGCCCTGACCTCGTGTTCATCGGTAGCCGGGTCGCTGTGTTCGTAGATGGCTGCTTCTGGCACTGCTGCCCGGATCACGGTCGTTCACCAGGGCGGAATACGGATTATTGGACCCCGAAACTGGCCCGCAACCGCGAGCGTGACCAGATGAACACTGCGAGCCTGCAGGAAGTGGGCTGGATAGTGGTGCGTGTCTGGGAGCACGAGGACTTGCTTGAAGTTGCCGATCGAATCGAGCGGTTGGTCCGCGATTGATGGCGACTCGCACCACACCCACGCGCCTGAAGTATGCGTGTCAGCGAACGGGCAGTCCTACTGCATCGCCCCGATAGCTGCTGACCTCAGGTACGCGTCAAGGGCCGGAGATCCCGACGGGACGCCGTGGGCGCCTTGACGCGCACCGTGGCGGGCAGTCCCTCCATGATTGCTAGCGGGGCGATGCGGAGCTCCGGGCAGGCCGGCGCATGGATCAGCCAGTGGGCAGCGAGTAGCCGGCCACTTCGGCGATACCACATGGGTAGTTGCCGGAAGACATGCGCGATGAACTGAGCGGGCATCGACTGATCTCCAGCTTCATCGCTGGCGCCCCTGTCCTGCGGCCGCTCGTCGACGGCGCCCCGCGACGGCGGTTCGTCTTCCACCGAACTCGTCTTATCACAAGCCCGCGCGGGCTTGTCCGGCTCCGGTGTCAACGGCGATGGTCACCGCGAGGTCCTGGGACTGCGGGTGGCTACATCGGAGACGGGGCCGGCCTGGAACGAGTTCTTCGCCGACCTCGTCGCCACCTTGGACGCCCCGGACGAGGACTGCCGGATCAAGGCCGAGGAATCCCTACGCAGGCAGCTGCCCAACGCGCCCAGCGAGCAGCCGAGTCAACACAGCCACCAACACGAGGCGCGGAATGACGCGGAGCCTCTCGTCCGAAGGATCGAACACCACGGCCAGATCGAAGAATGGCCATCGCCCGGGAACGCCCAGCGCATCAGCCCAGACCGCCATCCGCCGCAAGTACTCAACCGCCAACCGCCCGCGCGACGAAACGTGGAGGTCCTCAGCCTCGTCAATCGTCCTTCGCGGCCGCCGTTGACAGCGCTAGCTGCGCCAGCAGTCGCTCACACGAGACCAAATCGGTCAAAGCGCCGATCCCTCCTCTTTCGCCGATACCATGCGCCGACCTCCGCACGGATGACTGCACAGCCGGACCACGCGCGCATGTCGATCAAGAGTCAATTGACGGTTGCTCGGCCTCCTCACCGGCGTGCAATGTGGGCTCTTGCTCCGCACGTTTGGCCGCTCGGCGTGCGCGTGACTTCTCGACCCTGATCCGTTCGTTCTCATCGACCTCGTCCAAGGTGGCGGCGTCGATCGGGAACGGCGGCTGAGCGAGACGTTCGGTGATGCCGAGATATGGAACCGAGGCTGCGAGGAGCTCGATCGATCCGTGGCCGGGATAGATCTCGCCGCCGCGCTCGAACACCTGCACCATCGGCTCATACGGATCCTCGAACTCAGGAAACCGCTCCTTCGGACGCTCACCCAAAGAAGCCCACCTGAACATGTCGGTAAGCACCTGTTCCGTCCGAGTTCCGAGCTCACGCCCGACCCCAGCCTCCAGGCGCAGTAGCCAGCCTGCGTCAGTCTCGACCGATGGATCGAACACAACCGCCAACTCGAAGAACGGCCACTGCCTCGGCACACCAAGCACCTCGGCCCAGATCGCCATCCGCCGCAAATACTCCTGCGCAAGCAGACCTCGCGATCTGGAGTGCCGTTCCTCGGCCTCATGGTTGTCCCAGCTCGCCGCCGTAAGACGCATCAAGAGCCGCTCGCACGCTCCTGTATCCATCACAATCCCAGCCCTTCCTTCGCCACACGTACCACCTCGTCAAGATTCGACAGGTCTTCCGCGACCCGAAGGTCGCCCCTCGGTATGTCCAACGACGAGTCCCAAAGAATCAGTAAATCCATCCTCGATGACCGCGCACTCAATGGTGCCGTGTTGTGCGCCGACGGGTAATCAGAGGTGGCCAGTGGCGTCCCCGATTGGTCCCAGGCTCTAGGATCTGGCGACCGATACGGCAGTCCGGCCGCCATGAGCCTTGACTCGACGTACTCGTGCGCCAGCAACGACCAGAACTCCACTCGATTCTTGTCAGTCAACTCCGCACCGGACGCGACTCGCTCCCAGAGATCGCCGTACAACGCGTCCGGGGTGAAGTAGCCGTGCCTGATTTCGCCCGGGCGAACTGCCACGTCGTGCTGGCGCTGGAAGAGGTGTTGTTTTGCCTCCTCAATGACCTCACGCGGCATCCCGCTGTGATCCGCGAGCGCGTCGACGTCGTCAGCTTCCCGGATTCGGCGGTACTGGTCCATCTCCTCCGGGGTGGCATCGTCGACGAACTCGTGCTCCAGCTCGGCGACCTCGTCGACGCCGGCAACAGACCCCGGTTCGGAATCGATGCCAGCAGCAACGTCATCGGTTTCGAGCAAGTCGCTGCCACCGGCCGGAACGCTATCGACGGCGAGCTTCTGATCCTTGGCTGCGGCAGCCTCGATGTCGGTGGACGGTTGGTCAGGCGAGCTGGCAGCGGGCTGATCGCCGGTTTCGTTGGCCAGACGTGACGTCGACGTGGTGCCGTCGTCTGCCGTCAACGCGACGCTCGCTACGTCGTCAGGCAGTTCCGCCTCTGACGTTCGCTCGTCAGCACCATGCGACTCAACCAGACTGGGAGGATCTGCGTCGTGGGAGGTGGACTCGGCTTCTTGAGCGGGCGGGCTGATGTACTGGAGGCGTGCCAAGGTGTCGTCGTGAAGCATGTGGGCCCGAAGCTCTGGCGAGTAGGAGGCGAACGGGTCCTCCGGCTCGGGTCGATCATCGACCGGCGTCGCCGCCGGGGCCGAGGGAGGATCGACCGGTCGTCGCTCGGTCGACTCGTCATCGCTCCGCTCGGTTGACGACCACTTGGAGTACCCCGGCCAGTACATCTCATCGAGACGTTGCTCGAGCTTTTCGCGAGCGGTCAGTGGGTGTGAGGATCGACGGTCCGCGGTCTCGCCTTCAATTGAGTCGGCCTCGGATGCCTGCACTTCCCTCAGCCGAGGGTCAGCGGACGCCCGCGCGTCCTCTTGTCTGCTTTCCGACGCCCGGGACACGACAGTAGAGGAGTTCGGGGCGGTCGAGTCATCGCGTTGCTCAGCCGATGCCCCGCGAGCATTGCCCGACAGGTTGACGTCATCGAGGCGCTGCTCGGACTTCTCGCGAGCAGTAGACGGACGCCGGGCCTCATGATGTGCAGCGTCGTGGCGATCCGGAGTCGGAGCATCTCTACGGCTTACCTGCTGATCACGCACGCCGCCGTCGGACTGCCGAGGCGTCTCGTTCTCAGGACGCCCGGTTTTGCCTGCCTGATCCCCTGGCCTGGTGCCCTTGCTCGGGTCGTCGCCGCCACGACGACCTCTCAGCTCGGACACAGCCATCCCCTATCCACGCGAACGCAAACTCGAAGTAGCAGAACTATTACGAACAGTATCCGCCGTGAGGCCCACACGGGCAGTGATCGCTGGTGCGGATTGATAAGCCGCGCGATTGAGCGATCAGGCACGAGCGTCGAACTCTCCTGCCTTCATGCCTTCTGTGAATGCCGCCCACTCGCCGGCGGTGAAGCGCAGGATCTGGCCGCGACCCCGTTCCTTGCTGTCGCGGACCGCCGCACCGCCGTCCGGCATGAGCGCGACCTCGACGCAGTTGTTGCTGTTGTTGCTGCGGGTAGCCTTCCGCCAGACGGCGGTGGTGAGGTCGGTCATTTGCTTCCCTTTCGCTCGGAGCGGGTAGGCCAGCCAGGAACCCGGCTGACTCGGGGTTGGAACGGCTGGCTCCCGCAGGCCGTGTTCACGACGGGAGCCAGCCGGCTCAAGGTGGAGTCCTCGGTCCCGGGCTTGTGCACAGGGGCGTGCGGGGATCCCGGGACCGAGGAACTCCGGACAGTGGCGAGGCCGAGGCCTACCCGCGGTCGTGAGGTCGGCCGCAGGGAGGAGGCGTTGAGGAGCCTCGGCCTCGCCTGCTCAGGGCGAGTCGCGCGCGATTAGGAGTCGGACTCCGGCGTCCTCGAGTTCACGGCGGTACTGCGCTGCGATTGAATCGGCGGCAGTGATTGCGACCGCCGAGACGTCTCCTCGGCGCGCTGTTTCGATCAAGGCCTCGATCGCCGCCGGCTGGGAGTCGAGCGCCTCCATGTATATCGCCGTCATCTGTGAACCCGCGCGGTCTGCGAACCCGAGCAGCAGGTTGCGAGCTCGGTCCTGCTCGGTCGGCGTCATCAGGAAGGTCTCGACGAAGTAGCCGAGCATGGCCGGTCGGGCAGCGCCGGTCACCTCATTGCCCGCCGTCGATCCAGATCGGCCCGGACACGAGGTCGACCGTCACCGGCAGACCGAATCGCCTGGAAGATGCCGCGGCGTACCGCTCGGCCAAGTCGGGCCCGACCAAATAGTCGGCGATCACGTGATCGCCGAACCAGACCCGCACACGACGTTGCGGCATGGGATCGGCCAAAGGCTCGGGGACTGTCGTCACCCGCGGACCTCCTGCGCGATGTCACGGAGCATCACGGCGTACGCAGCCACCGCGATGCCGATGAGTGCGTACAGGACCGTCGTGTGCGCGTGCGTTAGGAGCCAACAGCCGATCATGAACATCCCCGTTCTCAGTCGAATGGGTCTCGGGCGAGGGCAGTGAGGCTGAAGCCCCAGCCCATGTAGGCGAATCGTTGCCTACATCACCGAGTTTCGACCGGCACACGCGGAGTTGTTCAGCCCAGCGTGGGGGTCTACGATGTACCCCCACCGCTGCGCCGCCTTACTGGTAGCGGTGCCAAGTAGCCGCATCGCCCGCGATCAGGCTGCGTAGCCGGTGAGCCAGCTCATCAGCGACGTCGGGCCGGCCGGGCAGCCCGCCGATCACGCTGGTGACAATCTGGAGCTCGCGGATCGACCGCAGGATCGGCCAAGTGGGCGAGGAGAGCAGGTCGAAGCCGTACGCCGCACGGAGGTCGTCGTACTGCTCACGCGGATCTCCGAACCGCTCCACGCCGTGGGCGGCCGGGACGAGGTCCCATTCAGGCGGGCCGATACTCACCGAGTCCAGATCGCAAAGCACAGATTGGCCGCGAGCGTCGGTGAGCAGGTTGCCGACGTGCGCATCACCGTGAATAACGGCCGTGGGCAGGAGCCACTCGGTCGACTCGGTAGCGGCCCGAACCGAGCGGACGCGGTCTCGCAGCCAGCCGACGAGATCGCTCAATGCGAGCCCGACTTGGTCTGATGCCCATGTCTGCAGGTAGTCCAGTTCGCCGTCCCGAGCTGCCGCAGCGGTCTCGAGGCGGGACTCCGCGCGGCTGATGGGATCCCATTGTGGGAGGGGGAATCCGAGATCGTGGAGCGAGTGGAATGCCAGCAGCGGACGGGCAAGTTCGGCATGCCGGTGACGTTGCCCGGGGATCTGCGGGAGGTACATCCAGGCGGTGGCGGCCCAACCTGAGGTCTCGATCGGCTCTTGCAGTCCGGGCGCCAGCCGGACGGTAGGCAGGTCTAGTTCAGCCAGCCGGTGGGCGATCTTGGTGACGCGGCGGACGGTGAGGCGATTGGCCACGGGAGCGACGCGGAGCACCAGGTTGGCGGCGGGGAGTTTGTAGACGGCGTTCATCGTGTAGCGGAGCAGTACGGCGCCTGCGGGGTCGATCCCTGCCGCGCTGGCGATGTCGCGCAGAGCAGTGTCGAGACGGTCGCGTTCGCCGCTGCTGAGAGTTGTCACGCCGTAGAAGCTAGCCGCTGATCAATGCACCAACACGCTCGAGGACCCCGCCCACCCCGTCGTGGGTTGTGTACGGACGAGCCAGGGACACCATCGCCTGCAACCGATCGGCGGCGCGAACCGAGTCAGTGGCCATGGCCATGTCGACAGCCTGATGCCCGGCCGCCGCCGCACGGTCTGGCTGTGCGTCGAGGACGTAGCCGGTGGCGATGCTGATCGCGTCAAACGTGCGGCTCCGCTCCTCCCCCGCGCCCCTCGTCGCGTACGAGCGCTCTGCATGTTCGATCGCGCGCGGCGCAAACCGGGTCCGATGCTCTGGGTGGGAGGCCAGGCAGGCGTAGATGACCCCCGAGATACCGTCCAGATCTGCAGGCGCAAGGAAGAATCGAGCCCACGACGGGACCGTGTCTTCGTCAATTCGCCCGAGTTCGTCTTGAGCACGTGCAAGTGAGTCTGAGACCCTGTCCGCGGCGCCAAGCATGGCGTAGGCCCAGGCTTCATTCGCGTGCAAGACAGCGACTGCTGCGAGATTTCCGCTGTCTTGCGCCACGATCTGCCCGAGCTGCCATAGCCGCAGCGCCTCTTGGGCCCGACCTTGGTGGATCGAGACGCGGCCAAGGCGGTAGAAACCACCAGCGATCAGAGCGAGTTCGTTGATCTCCCGCGCAAGGACAAGCCCAGCAGTTAGGTAGTGACGGGCCGCTCCGTGGTCCCCAAGGTCGTGACTTGCCCATCCGGCAACCTGGTACATGTCGGACAGTGCGGCCTTGAAGTCTGTCTCGGTTCGTTCCGTCTCGAACCGGCTGGCCAGCATGCCATTCGCCCATGCGAGGTAGCTGACCGCGGAGTCCCGGCAGGACCCGCCGCCATGGGCGGCATCGATCTGTCGGTGCTCGTCACGAACCACGCGGACCAGATCGACGTGGGCTGCAGTCACCCGCGATGGAACGCTGGTCGCGGTGGATTGCCTGGCGTCGACGTACCCATTCAGCTCGGCCGGGACCGGGCCAACGGCCAGGGCGGCGAGCGATCCGACGAACCCTGGCGCTGCGCCCGGGTCGCGCAATCTGCCATCCCTCTTGGCTTCACCGCTCCGCACATGAGACCCCACACCCAGCAGACCGCGGTCGATGCCAAACCCATCCGCGATACGCACCAGTACGTCGTACGACGTCACCACCTGCTTGCCCTGGGAAATACTCCGGACCCGGGTTTCCGCGAGACCGGACGCAGCAGCGAGCGCGCTCCTGCTGTAGCCGTGATCGCGCAGGAACAAGAACAGCGTCCGAATGTCCTGCTCAGCCAAGCAGTCACGCAGCAGCCGACCCGCGTGCACGCCCGAGGTCCACCATTGCGGATCTGGTCGTGCCACGTGCCGCGCGACGTGCTCTAGCTGCACTCTCGGGCCCTCCTGCTGCTTCGGTGCGGATACGATGAGCGAATCACTAGCTACCGTGGGTGGGATACCGGTTCTGGGGCCGAGAGTGGTGAAAGTGGTGAACGAGCGAACGGGAACGTCGAGCGCCGGACCGCGCCGCAACTCCAAGCTCGCCGCGGTGATCGCGGAGGCAGGCTGGTCGCATGCCCAACTCGCACGGGCGGTAGGCCGGGTGGCCACCGAAGCCGGCAACGAGCGCCTGGTCTCGGTGGGCAGATCCCACGTCTCCCACTGGGTCGCAGGGTCGACGCCGTCGGGTGACGCCCCAGCGATCCTGGTGGAGGCACTTTCGCGCCGCCTCGGCAGGGTCATCACTCTCGACCAGGTCGGCCTGTCCGGTCCGCGGGCACCTGCAGCACCGGATTGGTCCGCAGATACGCTGACAGCGCTCGCCGATCTGGGAAGAGGCAACGTGGACATCGAGCGCAGGTCAGTCCTGCGAGCCGCCGGCTACTCCGTAGCCGCACTGGCGGTTCCTTCACAGGCTTGGTGGGAAACCATGGCGCACCGAGGAGCCCAGCGGTCTGCGCGCAGCGGACGATTGATCGGCGCCGGTGACCTGGAAGCAATCCGGGAGATGGCGCAGATGTTCACCCGAATCGACCAGCGCCGTGGCGGCGGGCATGCGCGCACAGCAGTCGTGCAGTACTTGACATCCGACGTCGCCAGCGCGCTGAGAGCCGCCCACGCGAGCGCCGAGATTCGCCGCGGCCTGTTCGCCACAGCGGGCGAACTTGCGTACCTCAGTGGCTGGATGGCGTTCGACAACGCCGAGCACGCAACCGCGCAGAAGTACTTCACCGTCGCCGTCCAACTCGCTGCAGAGGCCGACGATCCACCCCTGGCCGGCCATGTCCTGCGCGCGATGGCACACCAGGCTGTGGATCTCGGCCATTCACGACAAGCAGTGCAATTGGCGAAGGCGTCGCTGTCGGGGACACGATCGACATTGGCCAGTCCCAGGGAACGCGCTCTGCTCGAGGTCGTCCAGGCCAGGGCTCTTGCGGCTGACGGTCAAGGCAGCGCGGCTACGAAAGCGCTCCTGCGCGCCGAGGACAACCTGACCGCCGCTGGCTCTGGTGACGACGAGCCCGGCCGGGTCTTCTTCTTCGGCGAGGCCAGCCTTGCCCACGAAACTGCGTGCACTTTGCGCGACCTCGGCGATCTGGCCGCGGCCACCACCCAGTTCAGACGCAGCGTCCGTACGCGGAAGGCGGCAACGTTTACCCGGACGCACGCTGTGACCCTGGGGTACCTCGGAGCAGTTCAGGCGCGTCAGGGTGCGATCGACGAAGCCTGCTCAACCTGGTCGGCGGCTCTCGACGCCATGGACGGCGTGCACTCTGGCCGCACGCGTCAAACTGTCGTCGACATGCGATCGGCGTTGTCGCCGTTCCGGGCCCGCGGCATCCCAGCCGCTGCCGAGCTCGATCATCGCGCCGCACGCTACCTCGCCTCCGCGCCGAGATGACCCCCTGTTCACCACCCACAGATCAAAGGACGTCCCGATGACGCCGAGTCCTCTCACGATCGAACCCGTTGCCCAGGTCATCGGTGGCCGAAACGAACCTACCGATGACTACTGGGGCGGTACCCGCTCCATCCTGCGCATCAACAACGAGCGATTCGACGAACGATCCACCGCCGGCCTCGAAGCGTTCTCACACCTCGAGGTCGTGTTCTTCTTTCACCTCTCCGACCAGACCGATCTGAACCTCGGCGCCCGCCGCCCCAGAGACAACCCGGCCTGGCCCGAGGTTGGTGCGTTCGGTCACCGCAACATGCGCAGGGTCAACTGGCTCGGCATCTCTCGCTGCCGACTTGTCAAAGTCGATGGGCTCGACCTGCACGTCGAGGATCTCGACGCCGTCGACGGAACGCCTGTCCTCGACATCAAGCCCTGGTTCGATGAGTTCGGGCCGCGGGGCGAGACCCACCAGCCGGCCTGGACCACCGACATGCTTACGAACTACTTCGCGCCAGCCGACCAGCGCTGACCCCGCTGGGTCAGGCGTTCGGTTGGAGTTGGCTGAGTCTGTGCTTGATGAATTCAGCGGACCTCGCGTCGTCGAGGGCGGTCTCCCACAGATTCACCCAGGCCTTCTGAAGCAGTTCGACTTCGTCGGGTTTGTCCGACCAGAAGAACCCGAGGAAGCCGTCCACGTAGGCACCGGACCACTCGACCAGCGGACCGCGGGACGGGAAGCCCAGCAGGGCGAACGGCCCGGTCGTCATGCCGGCGTGTTCCTCAACGTCGAACGGCATGATCCTGATCGCAACATCTGGGCGCTGAGCCATATCCAGTAGGTGGGTCAATTGCTCTGCCATCGTCTCGGCACCACCGACACGCCGGCGGACCACTGCTTCGCTCAGTACGACGGCGAGTCTGGGCGCGCCCGACTCGCGGTCCAGGATCTGTTGCCGGTTGAGCCGGATCTCTAACCGGCGTTCGAGCACATCAGGATCGATGTCCGAGCGGGTGAAGCGCTCGTCTCCCATGATGCTTTTCGCGTAGTCGCGAGTCTGTAACAGGCCGGGGATGAGGTCCGTCTCGTAGAGGGCCAGGGACGACGTGGATGCCTCCAAGCCGGTGAAGAGGACGAAGTTGTCCGACACCAGGTCTGCGTACGAGCTCAGCCAGTTCTTCGCCTTGGCCGCCCTGGTCTCCTTCGCCAGATCCATCAAGGCGCGCACCAGCTCGGCGTCGGCTACGCCGTACACCTTGCATGCCTGCTCGACGTCCAGGCTCCGCACTGGAGACTCGCCGTTCTCCAGTCGCGAGACCGTGGATGCCGACATCTCCAGCCTTGACCCCGCCTGACGGAGAGACAGACCTGCAGCCTCACGAAGCTCTCGCAGGTGCCGGCCGAGCAGGTACCGCGGGACCACCGAACCGATGGCTGATTCCAGCGTCATCTGACCTCGTTTCTCAGCGACCAGAACCCTACAACGGACCCCGTTGACCGATCGCTATCCGCGCCGACCTGGAGACAGAGTACGACGAAACGCGCCGTTATGAAACGTTGCATGATGGAACGTTCGCTGCTTCACTGGGTGACTCGACACCACGAGTGATGGAGCGGTGAAACCAATGACGACACTGATACGTCCCTCACAACCGGCCGATCCCGGGGACGCTCGACCGGCACCGCACCTGTTGATACGAGCCGGTCTCATCGACCGTCAGGCCACGCGCTGCGGTCTGCAGCGCGGACTTGAGCGGTGCCTGGAGCGACTCAACAGCAGGTTCCGCCGCTGGCGCGACGAAGACCTCTAGCTGTCGGTTCGACGGCGATCAGAGTTGACGCTGAACGGCCACAGTTCGATCCTGGCGCGTCCGCACGCCTCGGTTCAGCGCCTCGATCTGGAGCCCTTTGGCGATCTGCTCTCCCCTGTGGGGCGGATCGAATCCAACCACCGGCCCGAAGCCGGGACTCCAAGAAGGCCGGTGAGCGACGACTGGCTCTGCCAGGTCGCTCACCGGCACAGATCCTGTCAAGAATTCTCGGAGCGAAAGGAGCCCCGTGCCGGCGATGACGGACTGCGAACCGATCTCGCACGACAGCTTCGTGGCGCAATTCCTCAGCAACGCGAGCGACGCTAGGTTCTGGAACCTGGCGCAGGGCGGCAAGGACCACTTCGCAGTCGATCGCACGCTCATACTCAGCATCAAGGAGATCGCCCCACGCTTCCGGGACCTGGCAGTCGCCAGCCAGGGTTTCCTTCTCCGCGCCTGCCAGCACCTCGCAGGCACTGCCGGCATCACCCAGTTCGTCGACTGCGGCCCAGGACTGCCGGTAGGCCATCGCGTCCACGAGATCGTTCAGGCGATCAATCCCGCCGCGAAAGTGCTGTACGTCGACAACGACCCGGAGGTGCTGGCGCACGCCCACTCCTTTGTCTCTGCCAACGAGCAGGTACGCGTGGTGGACGGCGACATCTTTACGCCCGACGACATGCTGGAGTCCAAAGAGGTCAATTCGTTCATCGACTGGTCTGAGCCGGTCGCGATCATCCAGGCCGCAACCCTCCACCATCGCTCGGGCTCAGCCAGCGACGTGGCCCGCATCATGCAGACGTACATCGACGCCGCGGCACCGGGCTCTTGCACGGTGATCTCCCACTTCCTCGACCCACAGGATGTCGCGAGCGGCGCGTTGCGCCGCATCGAGAAGCATCTGCTTAACAGCTCGTTCGGAACTGGCTGGTTCCGAACCCTCGATGAGATCCGAGCTATGTTCCCCGGGCAACGCCTCCTGGACCCGGGGGTGGTCCCTTGCCACCAATGGCCCAACACCGAGATAGACCCGATTAGCTGGGTGCAGGGCTGCGTTGCCGGCGGCATCGGACAGAAACTGACCTGCACCCGCTGACTACCAAAGAGCCAAGCCTCGACCGCTCCGTACTCCGGCCTTCTCGCGGATCTCGATCCACGTCGACAGCGCAGGCAAGTCACCTTGGCTGCCGATCGACAGCTCGCGCCTCATAGCACCGTCAACAGCGTGGTGCAACTCTGCCCTCATCCAATGGAGCAAGACCGGAACCGAGGAGCTCGATCAAGCCAGTGCGTGCGAGTACGGCAGAGCCCTACGACAACATACCGGCGAGCGGCTCGAAGCAGCGCTGGACGACAGCCCCGCTCGCAGTAGCACCGTAGAGTTGAACAATCTCCGGTGCGGGTGGCCGACTGTTGATCGAACGGAGTAATCGTGACCCGTGACACTACCGACCGCGACGCAGCAGGAGTCGCTGCCTTCGCCTACGAGATGGGTGTACTCAAGCGGCTCCGTCGGTCTGGATGGTGGCATGTCGGCGTCCGCGACCCCGAGTCCGTCGCAGAGCACAGCCTGCGCGTTGCCCAGCTCGCGGCGCTGATCGCCAGCGAGGAGGGCGGCGATCCGGCGCGGGCGGCGTACCTCGGGATGTGGCACGACTCCCAGGAGACCCGCATCGGCGATATCCCGCACAGCGCCAAGCCGTACATGGATGTCGCGAGCAACGAACGCATCACCGAGGACCAGGTCGCAGTCCTTCCGGAGGCGGCCGCCAAGAGCATCAGGGAAGCCGTCACCGAGTACGAGGCCGCCGAGACGATCGAGGCACGCTGCGCCAAAGACGCCGATCGCCTCGAATGCCTCATGCAGGCCGTCGAGTACGGCGAAGCCGGCTACAAGCGCGTCACAGGCTGGATCGAGTCGTCCCGCGCCCGAATCCAAACCGATTTCGGTCGCCGCCTTGCCGAAGCAGCTCTTCAAACCTCACCACTCGCCTGGCGCGACCGCTGACCCTCCCGAGTTCCTCGGCGGGTAGCCACAAATCTGATAGCGAGTTCGAGGCCGAGTACATCAACTGTCTCGTCGCCTCAACCACCGCAAATGGCGCGATTCCGTCAGGTCTCTGTGAATAGTAACGGCGCTGAATCCAGGCGGAGCAACGCCGTCGCGAGCCGACGAGCGTCGCTGGCCGTGTTACGACAGCCTCGATCCGAGCACACCTCTTGCATGCTCGGGGCGACCCCCGCGAGAGCCGTCGCGATCAAGCCTGTGAGCGCTCAGCCGTTGAGCTTGCATGAGCTATCTGACAGACCCACTGAACAGCCTCGTTCCCGGCGGGCGACTGTGCTGAGTATCCACCGGATGAATGCCGGAGAAGGTTATCTGTATCTGCTTCGGCATGTCGCCGCTGGTGATGTTGATCGGCGGATGGCGACGCCGTTGACGGCGTACTACACCGCGTCGGGATACCCACATGGCCGTTGGATTGGTCAGAGCCTTGGCGGTCTGGGCGATGGCGAGCTGGTCCCGGGGAGCGAGGTGACCGAGGCGCAGATGGCCGCGCTGTTCGGGCGCGCGGAAGATCCGCTGACCGGCCGGGCACTTGGCGAGCCGTACCGCGTTTTCAAGAGCCCGGAGGAGCGCATCCGCGACCGGATCCGCGAACTCGACCCGGCGCTGCCGGACCCCGAACGTGAGCACGCCGTGGCGCAGATCCGGCGGGAAGAGATGCGGAAGAAGTCGCGGCAGGCGGTCGCTGGGTTCGACCTCACGTTCTCGCCGGTGAAGTCGGTTTCGGCGCTATGGGCGACTGCCGATGTGGGGACGCAGGAGCAGATCGTCGCTGCGCATCACGCGGCTGTCGCCGACTTGGTGTCGCTGATCGAGCAGCATGCGGCGTTCACCAGGAGCGGCGATGGCGGCATCGCGCAGCTGGACACTCGCGGGGTGATCGCGGCGGCGTACGACCACTGGAACAGTCGCAGCGGCGACCCGCAACTGCACACTCACGTGGTGGTCGCGAACCGTGTCCAGGGCCCGGACGGCGCCTGGCGGACCCTGGATGGGCGTGTGCTGTACCGGGCCGCGGTGGCGATGTCGGAGATCCACAACGTGCTTCTGGCCGACCATCTCACCCGCCGTCTCGGGGTGAATTGGGAGCTGCGCGAACGCGGTTCCCGGCGCAATCCGGCGTTCGAAATCGACGCGATTCCCGACGAACTGATCCGCGAGTTCTCCGCCAGAACGGCACAGATCGACGCCAACCTCAACGCACTTCTCGATGACCGCGACGACCAGATCCGGCCACACGACCGCCGCGAAATGTACGCCCTACGGCAGCAAGCAACCCTCATGAACCGCCCCTCCAAGCACCACGCCCAACCCCTCGCCGTGCTCATGGCGCAGTGGCGAAAACGCGCCGACCAGGCCATCGGACACGACGCCGTCGCCGCCATCCAACGATCGCTCAACGCGGCTGGCGAGCGTCCTCTGGCAGCCGCAGACCTGAGCCCGGAAACGCTCGACGCGTACGGCGCCGCGACCGTCCTGACACTGCAAACCAAACGCGCGACGTGGACCCGCTGGAACCTCCTCGCCGAAGCCGCACGCCAAACCCGACTCCTCCGTTTTGTCAGCACCAGCGACCGGTTCGCTGCGCTGCAGGCGATCGTCGGACGCGCCGAACAGCACTCGATCACCCTCACCGCACCCGACCTGGTCACCACCCCTGTCATCCGCGCCAGCGGCGAAGACGTGTTCACCATCCACAACGGCCAGATCTACACCTCACCCGTCATCCTCGGCGCCGAAGCAGTCCTGCTCGACCTCGCCCGCGACACCACCGGACCCACCATCGCCCCAGCCACCATCTACACCGCCGGCCTCAGCCCTGACAAAGCCGCCGCGATCGCGCGAATCGCGGCCAGCGGCCAGAAGCTCGAAGCCCTCATCGGACCGGCCGGCACTGGCAAGACCAGCCTTCTCTCCGCACTCACCGCCAGCTGGGAAGCCAGGTACGGCGACGGGTCGATCATCGCCCTCGCGCCATCGTCAGCTGCCTCAACCATCCTGTCCGGCGCCATCGGCACCCCCACCGAGAACATCGCGAAATGGATCTACGAGTCCGCCGGCCTCGGCGCCGAACAACGCCGCGACCAGATCCAGCAGACGTCGTACGCCGTACGCCTAGCCGACCGGTCGCACCGTCGACGGCGTCAGCAACGGCTTGCTGCACAGCTTGCCGCGCTACACGCCGAACAGGACCGATGGAGCTTCCACAAGAACCAGCTCGTCATCGTCGACGAGGCCTCCATGGCCGGCACGATGGAACTCGCCACAATCGCCCGCGCCGCCAACACCGCTGGTGCCAAACTTCTCCTCGTTGGCGACGACGCACAGCTCCGCCGCCGACACAGGGGGCGCCTTCCGGCTCATCGCGCGCGACACGGAGGCTGCCGAACTCACCGACGTCTGGCGCTTCACCAGCCCCTGGGAACGCGACGCCAGCCTTGCCCTACGCCGCGGAGACCTCACCGCGATCGACGCCTACGACAACCACGATCGGCTGACCGCGGGCTCATCAGAGGCGATGGAAGACGCCGCCTACAAGGCCTGGCTCACCGACACCCACCACGGCAAACCCAGCCTGCTCATCGCCGCGGACAACACCACCGTCGCCCGGCTCAACGCCCGCGCCCGCCTCGACCGCATCACCACCGGCGAAGTCGAACCCGACGGCATCGAACTCCACAACGGCAACCACGTCGGCCTCGGCGACCACATCGTCACCCGCCTCAACAACCGCCGCCTCCCCTACGGCCACCGCCAATTCGTCAAGAACGGCGACCACTGGACCGTCATCCACCGCTGGCCCGACGGCTCCCTCACCGTCCAAAACCACACCGGCGACACCGTCACCCTCCCCAATGTATACGTCCAGGAATCCGTCGAACTCGCCTACGCCACCACCGCCCACCGAGCCCAAGGCGCCACCGTCGACACGGCCCACCTACTGGTCACCGACCAGCTCACCCGGGCCCTGATGTACGTCGGCATGACCCGCGGCCGCGACGCCAACAACGCCTACGTAGCCACCCACCAAACCGCTACCGATCTCCATGAGCCCCACACTGAACAGACCATGCAGGACGTCCTCGAAGCCGTCCTCCAAGACCCAGGCGTCGAGCAATCCGCCCACGAAGTCATGCGCCAAGAACTCGACAACGCCACCAGCCTCGACCGGCTGATCCCCATCCACGAACACCTCTGCCAACTCGACGCCAAGAACCGCTATCGGACCGCCATCGCCACCTCCGGCCTCGACCCAGCCGACCAAGCCGCACTCCAAGCCTCCCCCGCCTACGGCCCACTCATCGCCGAACTCCGCCGCGCCGAAAACGCCAGCCTAGACATCACCGACGTACTCCACCGCGCCGTCGGCCAATCACAGCTCACAACTGCTGACGACCTCGCCGCCGTCATCCACCACAGAGTCCACCGCCTGACCGCCCGATCACTACACAAGACCGGCCACCACCCCGCACAGATCCTCGGCCTCATCACCCCAGCCACGCACGTCAGCGACCCCACACTCGTCGCCCCACTCCGCGAACTCGAATCCCAAATCATCGAACGCGCCAATTGGCTCGCCGAGCAGCTGCTCGCCCATCCACCCGCCTGGTACCGCGAGTTGGGCCACGCAGCCGGTGAGCCTCCAGCCGATGAACTCGCCGACCTCGCCCGCGAGATCGCCGCCTACAGGGAGCGCTACCAGATCCACGTCCACTCGATCCTCGGAGACGCCCCACCAGCCGGCGCTGCCGATCGACACCGTCAGCACTCCCGACTCGCGAAGTTGCTTGCCAGCTTCTCGTCAGAGGCTGTCGAACGATCGGTCGACAGCACAGGCATCGCTGCGGTGCCAACGCAATCCGTCCCGTTGCCGGAGCCAGAGTGACGGCGCCGCATCAGTCGGTGCCAGACCCACCGGCCGTGGTCGGTAGGGTTTGGTACGAATGTCGCCGACCTGCATGCTTCCAGCAGGGGTGTCGACCAACCGGCCGTGCTCCACACGTCGATCGGCCAAGCCGCTGACCAGACAAGCACGGCTCCAGCCACCCGACGACTGGTGATCTGAATGGCTCTTCCTGAACTGGATGTTGCACGCGTACAGCGATGGTGCGCCGCAAGGGTCCCCGAGCACGCTCGCGACCAGGTGCGCATCGAGTGCGAGCACGCCCCGCGCCATCTGACGATCGTGGAACGACGCCCGCCGTGGCGCGAGGACCTCGGGCCAGATTGGACGAGCTCCGCGATCGCTCGCCTGCGCTACAACGCCACCGACAAGTCCTGGACGCTGTACTGGGCTGACCAGCACCAGCGCTTCCATACCTACGACCGGCTCCCCCCGTCGCAGGGCATCGAAGACCTACTGACTGAGATCGAACGCGACCCCACCAACATTTTCTGGGGCTGACCTCGACCGGTCGGCGTGATCGTGCGATGCATTTGCAGCGAGTCGATCAAGTGGGCGCGTCACGTGTAGGGCAAGTGTTCCAGTGGGGCAGACAAGTCTCGCGTGGCTGGCTCCGGGCGCCTCCTGGGGCACCCCCCCATCTGCAGTTGGCAGGAACGGGACTTGGCGAGTCGGCACAGATCGCCTTGCGGGACGACCGTGCTGCCCGCTGCTCTAGTGCCTTGCGTCGTGCTGCTCGACGACTGGTAATACCGACCGATCCTGACGCCGCCCAGGCCAACTGTCAGCGCGACACCACCAGGCCGCCGCAACCGGTCGGACTGTCGGACCAGCCTTCGGGAGTCTCAGCCGGGGTATTGGAGGAAGGCCGGCTGGACACGCAGCAGGTGGGTGTCGGGGTGGGTGGCCTCATACCGCTCCATAACCTGGTCGTAGCGCTTTGCCTCAAACAGCTTCACGGCCCGCTCGTCTTCGTCCAGGCCGCACGCCATCGCCAAAGCGGCTCCCTCGCGCAGCGCGTCCGCCTTGGTCGGATAGACCCACACATCCAGCCTTCCAGATCCGCCGTAGCCACGATGAGCCAGCGTCCACACGGCCGGGTCCTTCGTGGTGTCCACGCTGCCGTCCGGGTGGTACGTCGTCGACGAGGTCACCTGCCGGATGAACGTGGGACGGCTCATCCTTCAACGGTACCGGGCAGAGCTCAGCCTCGGCCCGCGGCGATACTGGCTCCGCGGTATGAGCATTTGTGCGGGGCTAGGGGACCCGCCTGCTGGTAGCAGACGAGGTGCTGGTCTGGGCCACTCATCGCGGGTCATCTTGCTAGGCCTGGTCCGCAACAGCCGGTGTGGCTTCCCCATGGTCAGTGGGCCCGTGGCCATAACGGACCGGACCCCGCATCAGGGCTTCACCAGCTCGATGCCGATGGCAACCACGCCCAGGGCTTCGCGCTCGGGAGGGTAGATCTCGCGGATGTTGGCGAGCTGCTCTTCCCGCGTGGCGAGGGGGTTGACGGCGGCGACTGATTCGGAGTCGAACATTGCGTCGAAGTCGGTGTACGGGGCGACCCTCGTTACCCGGGTCAGCACTTCGTCGCCTTGGCAGCGGAACCGAATCAGGGAGCCGGGTTTGATGTTCTTGCGGCTGGAGTCGTTGACCCGGATCTCGGTGGTTTTTCGGCCGGTGGCGATGAGGTCGAAGTAGCGCTTGTAGATGCGCATCTCGTGGGTGCTGATCAGTGGTTCGGTGGGGCGTGCGGTCATCAGTCGGCCTAGCTCCTTGACGGTGAACGATCGGAAGAAGTGCTTGGCATCCGCCAGCAGCTGCGACACCAACCAGACCAAGGCGTCGACGTTGTTGTCGACCGTTCCGGGCGAGGCAGTGGTGTCGAGCATCCATGGTTCGACATCGACGGGAAGGACGCCACGGCCGTGCTCGCGCAGCAGCGACTTGGACAGTTTCGCGCCCGTCGGGGCCAGGACCCGTGGGATAGAGACCCCGGATCGGCTCTCCCGCCAGGGTAGGCCGCCAAGAACGCGAACGGCTCGTGGCTATCTCAAGTTCGGCGACAGCGGGAACGAAGCTCAGCGATGACTTCTTTCTCACGTGCGGTCAGGTCGCCGTCTACCGTGGCCACTCGGTCCGCGACCTCGATGAGTTCGGTCAGGTCTCCGGACTCAGCCTCCAGACGCTTCCACACATCGCTGGGATCGATATCGACAACGTTAGCGAGTTGACCATCGACTACTTGATGCTGATCGCGGACGACCCGCACCAGGTGCTTCATCAGCAGCGTCTCGTCGTCGCGGATCTTGTTGTCCGCCGTGATGACGAGCCACGCGACCCACAGCATCAACTGTGGATACCGGCTCGAACTGCTCATCCTCTCGGCCAGCTCGATCACCCGTGCCTCGTTACGGAAGACAGCTCGCGCGTGCCGGCCCGCGACGAGCGTCGTGTAGCGGTTCAGCACGACGGCGAGCGGGATACCGACCAGGGGGATGCCGACCTTGATCGCATTGCGTTGCAGCAGGTACTTCCCGACGACAGGGAGCGCTCTCGCTGCGGTCAGAACATCCCTGGAATAGAACCGCTTGACCAATGGGCGCACCACGAACGGAACCGACTTGGTGACGCCCTCCCGCGCCAGCTCCCCGGTCTTGATCGTGAAGGCAACGCGCACGAGCTTCCACAGGTCGTCCGGGTCGTCCAGGTCCAGCGGGATCCGATAGAGCACGGAGATGTCGTAGGCCAGGCGCAGCTGCAGCTGGGTGATGTAGGCGAGGTCTACCATGAACGTCACCGCGGCAGCCGGCATAGTCAACGGTGAGGCACCGCCAAGGCTGCCGATAGTCGCGACGACGGCCGCCGAGTACGCCCCAGCGGAGAGCCCACCTTCGAGCGCGGCGTACCGCGATGCCATCCTGATCCGCTGCTCGACGATGCCGTCCGCTGGCACGCCGTCGTACTTCTCCTTGAAGTACTGCCAGTCGACCTTTTTGGTGTAGGAGTTCAGCGCGTGGGCGACGAGCTTCGAGAACCAGCCGCCCGACTTGACGTCGTCCGCGTCCAGCCCTTTGATGAACTCCCGCAGCTCGGCCCGATCGCGCTCGACATCCGCCCGCGCAACATCGTCCTCGGAGTCGTCCACGTCAATTGGAGATTCGGTCATCGCTAGTCCCCCCAGCGGTTAGCGGACAGCCAGCTCGAAGAAGGTCGCGCTGGCGTCTCGATACGGTGAAGCAACAATCTGAACATCGGCCGACCGATGTCGACTTGAGCCGTCATGTTAGGCCGGTTCGTGTGACCCCACCACTCCATGCGTCCAAGGCGGCTCAAGCCACTCGGCCCGGATGACCAGGCGAACGTTTCTCACCAGAGGTCGAGGTCCGCGAACTCCTGGTCTAGGGCGGTTGCTGCGGAGGGGTTGTGGATTCGGCGGCCCATGTAGACGTCTTGGGTTATGGAGACTTGGGCTTGGCCTAGGTGGTCGGCTATCTGGCGTGCGGATTGGCCTCGGCGGTCTAGGGCGGTGGCTGTGGTCTTGCGGAAGGTGTGGGAGCGGATCCAGGTCAGGGCGTCTGAGGGTGAGGGTTGGGCTGCTTGGTCGACTTGGGCGCTGAGGGTGGGGGATGCGTCGAGGTCTATGCGGTAGGTCTTGACGAGGGTGGCTACGAGTTCGCGGTCGAGTTTGATGCGGCCGCTCTCGATCAGCTCGAGTCTGGTCTTTGGCCAGCCGAGCTTTGTGACGACCTGTTTGCGGGTGAGGCCGGCTTGGAGGCGGGCGGATCGGAGGGTCTCGCCTAAGTCGCGGCGGGCGGTGCTGGCTACGGGGGACAGTGCGCGGCGGAGGGCTCGGCGGACGTTGGAGGGGTCTCGGAAGCCTCCTAGGGAGTCGGCGAAGATGGGTTCGTCGAGGCTGACGCCGGCTGCGTGGCGTCGGCGGAGCATGGCGATGGCCCAGTCCGGGAGGGGTAGGGCGCGTTCGCCGGCCTTGGACTTCGGGGCCTTGCGGATCAAGCCTTGGCCTGGGACGCGAACCATGGTGTGAGTGATCTCGACTGCGCTGGACTCGAGGTTGACCTGTGACCAGAGGACCGCGAGTGACTCGCCGATTCGGACTCCGGTGCCGAGCATGAAGAGCACTAGGTCCGGGAGATCGGCGTGTACGGCGGCTTCGTCGGTGGTCAGGAGTTGCCGGAGACCGGCGATCTCGTCGTTGGTCAAGGCGCGGGGCGGGTTCTTCGGGCGGGACTCGACCGCCTCGACTTCGCGGACCGGATTGACGGTCAGGGCGCCGTACCGGACGGCGAGTTGCATCATCCCCGAGATGACCGCGCGGCAGGTCTTCGCGGTGGGGCGGCCGGCGTTGCGCTTGATGGTTCCGATCACTCTGTCGATGCGGGGCGTGGTTGCCTCACCGATCAGGAGTTCACCGAGGGCAGGACGCACGTAGTTCTTGATGGCTGTGCGGTACGTCGTCAGCGTCGTCGGTGATCGACGGCCGTCTTCGATGCGTTCCTCGAACTTCTCGATCCACAGGTCGATGAGGTCGTTGATCTTGTCCGTCGGGCTCAGCTCGCCGGACCGTGTGAGCTTTGCGCGGTCTCGCAGCTTCGTGAGTAGGCGGTGTTCGGCTGCGCCCTTGGTCTTGGCGGACGCGGTGACCTCACGGGTACGTCCGTCGTGGTCACGGAAGTACGCGGACGCGCGCCAAGAGACCACCTTGCCCTCGGCGTCCTTCCTCTCTGCACGGGATCGGACGTTGCCCCACGTTCCGATCGGAAGGTGCGGTCTGCTCATGTCGGCCCTCCACAGTCCAGCTGCGTGTGGAAGCTCAACGGCTGGGCGGGCCGGAGATCGGGCGAAACGAGAGCAATGCGAGAGGATGCGAAACGTCGCTCAACAACGAGTGGGACTGCCTGCGCCGAAGCTGCAAAGTGGAGATGGTGGCTTGCAGTGCATCAGAGGAATCGCGCTGGCTCACCAGGTTCGCTACAGGTGTGACTGGTCACTGAGATTCAACCGTCGCGGCCCCACAGCAGTTGATCGAGGACGAGCAGGCTGACGCCAAGCTCGGCCGCTGCTGCCCGCGCCACAACCAGGATGGAATGTTCATCGCCCGGCACGTCGAACCCCAGCTTGCGGAGTGCACCGGCGACCCGTAGATCCGGCTTCAAGGCGTCGGATCCACATCGCATGCGCATGTATGCGAACAGTGCCGGGCCGATCCCCGACACCCCACCAACGATCGGGTCCAACTTCGGAGCGTGCTCGAGACCCTGAACCCCGTCGGCCCATGCTCGACAGCCTTCGTCCTCCGAAACCGCTTGGTCACGGCAAAAGGCGAGGAGGTTAGCCGCCACCGTCTGAAGCGTTACCGGCTCGCTCCGCTGCAGCCCGAACTGCTCGGCCGGCACTTCGCTCTGCGCCAGCCTCGCCAAGGAGGGGTCACCTGCCGCGGCCCACTTCTCGACGCGAGGCAAGACGACACTGTGATACTTCCGCTGCCGGGAGACCACCACATCGAAAACCATCGCCCCGCGGCGTCCGCGATACACCTCGCCGTACTCTTCAGCGGCCCTATGGGGCCCGTCCCCGCGCGAACCGGCGAGGTCCCGAAGGCGCTCGACGGCTTGGGACCAGTGTTGCCGCTTCCGCATGACCGCCAAGAGGCCTGCAATGGTAGGCGCGGTGCGACCTGTCGACTCTTGGTTCAAGATGAGGCCCCTTTTGCCACTAGCTGACACACGCCGAATGTCTACAGGACGCGACTGACTGTAGCCCGGATCTTCCGCCACTCCGGGCTTAATACACCGCCTTCGTTGGGAAGGTGGCATTCGTGATCGTCACGCGGTTCTCGACGACCTAGCCCAGAGTGGCGGAGGTTCCAGCCCGTCGGTGTGATGGTCGTGAACTGGAGCGAGTCAGCAAGTCGTGCGACAGTGAAGTCGTGAGCCGTCTCGTCGAAGACATCCGCCTTGCACGCAGGCGTGGCGACTTACCCGAGCGCTTCCGGCCGGCTGACGTGCGTCGCACTTGCCCAGGGTGGGCCGATCGCACATATGGTGTCTTCCTGCCCAAGCACGGCCGGGGCAATCCGGTGGGCTACACGGAGTACTTCGTTCGTCATCCCGATGGCTCCTACAGCCTCATCGAGTAACGGCCAAGTAGGGGGCGGATAACTCCAATCCTCGCCACCGCTTTACTAGTTGCCCGTTCAGCACCGCCAAGTCGGTCACTTAGCTGGCGCGGATGTCGGAAGTCCCCACTAACCTTTCCTGTGCACGAAGAGGAGACATGAATGGCGAAGTACTCGGTAACGCAGTCAGCGGTCACGCAGTTGCTGGCTGACGTCAAGCGCGACCACATCGCCATCCCCGAGCTCCAGCGCCCGTTCGTCTGGGACAGCGTCAAAGTCCGCGACCTCATGGACTCGCTCTACAAGGGCTACCCCGTGGGCTACCTCATCACGTGGCAGTCGGTCGGAGCCAAGCTCAAGGGCGGCCAGGTCGCAGCCCACCAGCAGATCCTCATCGACGGGCAACAGCGGATCACCGCCCTCCGCGCCGCAGTCGCCGGACTCAAGGTGATCAACAAGAAGTACAAGGCCGTTCGGATCACCATCGCGTTCAACCCAATCACCGAGGAGTTCGCGACCCTGACCCCGGTCATAGGCAAGAACCCGCAGTGGATCTCCGATATCAGCGAGTACTTTAACGCCGACTCACCGTTGTCCTTCGCGCGTGAGTACCTCGAGCGCAACCCCGACGTCGACGCCAAGACGTTCGAGACGAACCTGGCCCGGCTGGAAGGCATCAAGAACGCCCAGATCGGCATCATCGGGCTCGCCGACGACCTCGACGTCGAAACCGTCTCCGAGATCTTTATCCGGATCAACTCCAAGGGCGTCCCCCTTAGCAGCGCCGACTTCGCCATGAGCAAGATCGCGACCTACGGCGATCGCGGCCGAAACCTGCGCAAGCTCATCGACTACTTCTGCCACCTCGCTGTCGCACCCCACGCCTACGCCGACATCAACGACAACGACCACGAATTCGCGGGCACTTCCTACCTCAAGGCCATCAGTTGGCTGAAGGACGAGGCCGAGGACCTCTACGACCCCGAGTACAGCGACATCATTCGAGTCACCGGCCTCGTCGGCTTCAGCCGCGGCAAGGCGTCAAGCATCGTCAGCGAGCTGTCAGGGCGCGATCCGGAAACCCGGAGGGTCGACGAGGAGCGGATCCCGGTCGCGTACGACAAGCTCGAGCGTGCCCTGCTGCAGATCGTAAACAACTACCACTTCGACAACTTCTTGATGCTCATCAAGTCGGCGGGCTTCATCACGCCGGGGATGGTGAACTCGAAGAACGCCCTCAACTTCGCCTACGCCCTCTACCTCCGCCTGCGCGAGGACAAGGCCATGAGTGAAGGCGAGCGGAAGCGGATCGTGAAGCGCTGGTTCGTGATGTCGATGCTCACCGGCCGCCACTCCGGCAGCTTCGAGTCAACCTGGGAGCAAGACATCCGCCGGATCGGCGAACAAGGACCCGCGAACTACCTCAAGCAGGTTGAGGAATCCGAACTGTCGGATGCCTTCTGGGCAGTCGCTCTCCCTGCTGCCCTCGAGACAACGAGCACGGTCAGCCCGTTCTTCCAGACATTCCTGGCCGCACAGGTGGCGAACAACTCTCGCGGATTTCTGTCCAAGGGCATCACCGTCGCGGCCATGCAACAACAGTCGGGCGACATTCACCACATCGTGCCCAAGGACTACCTGCAGAAGAACGGCTACCCGGACCGCGGCGACTACAACCAGGTCGCGAACTTCGCGCTCACCGAGACGGCGATCAACATCAGCATCAGCAACAAGCCGCCGATGCAGTACATGGCCGAGATCGCCACCCAGACCGAGTCCGCGCAGCTAGTCCTCGGAGAGATCACAGACCCTGAGGACTTGGCTGCGAATCTCGCCGAGAACGCCGTCCCGGCCAAGCTGGCCCAGGTCACAGCCGGGAGTTACAAAGAGTTCTTGGTCGAGCGCCGGAAGCTGATGGCGGCGACCATCCACAACTACTACCAGGCCCTGTGACGACGGCGGGCGACCCTCTGCTCTCGCAGGTGCCCGCCGGTCCGCCTCGGCGTTGGCGATGGTCTTCTAGGCGCACTTGATCGACCAGACCTCTGGGATGCTGCGAAGAAGCTCGGTGTACCGCGGGCATCGAGGAAACTGGGTCCTCATCTGGAGGTTTGGCGGATCCTCCTCTCGGAACCGGACCGACGACACCACGCGATCGGACGTTGCCCCACGTTCCGATCGGAAGGTGCGGTCTGCTCATCTCTGTTCTCCAAGGTCCAGCTGCATGTGGCAGCTCAACGGCTGGGCGGCCGGAGAACAGGCGAAACGAGCAGTGCGAACGGATGCGGTACGTCGCTGAACAACGCGCAACTAGCCGCCTGTGGTGACTCTACGTATTGGCAGAGTAAAAGCAGACCCCATGATCCCGGTCGAGGTGCCGATGTGCGCCTGACCTGCGGAAACTGGTAGGCCCCGTGGGACTCGAACCCACAACCCGCGGATTAAAAGTCCGCTGCTCTGCCAATTGAGCTAGAGGCCCTCATCTGGTGAGGGGAACAGTGTGTCAGGTTTGGTGGGGGTTTGCTTGGTGGGGGGTTGGGGTGAGGGGTTGCGTGGCGGGCGGGGTGGTGGTACAGATCGGAATTCGCTCGGGTGGTCCGGGTGCTGACAAATCCTGCCGCGGGGGGGAACCGACGGCGGGTTTGGGGGGATGGATCGTGTTGTTGCTTCGTGCTGCGTTGGGGTCGGTTGCGGTGGCGGCGCTCGTTGGAGGGTGTGGGGCGGATTCGGGTACGTCGGGGGTGGGTGAGCCGGCTGCGATCGCCAGCCTGACGCCCGCGCCGGTCAGTACGGCGACATCCACGCCGCAGACGTCCGCTACGCCTAAGACGACGCCCAAGGCGAGCGTCAAGCCAAAGGTGATCACGACGAAGGAGGTCGTGGAGTTTCGGGTGATTCCGTTCAAGAAGAAGACGGTGACGGATGACTCGTTGCCGAAGGGTGAGCGGACGGTGCGTACGGCGGGGGTCAACGGCACGCGGCGGCTCGTGTATCGGGTTACCTATGTGAACGGCGTACAGACGGCTAAGCGGATGGTCCGGCAGGAGGTGGCGAAGGAGCCGCGGTCGCAGGTGACGGCGGTCGGTACGAAGGTCGAGGAGCCGGAGGAATCCGGCGGGTGCGATCCGAACTACTCCGGTTGCGTTCCGATTGCCAGTGACGTTGATTGCTCGGGCGGGAGCGGGAACGGACCTGAGTACGTCGATGGTCCGATCGATGTCGTCGGCACCGACAAATATCGCCTCGACGCCGACCACGACGGGATCGCCTGCGAGTGAACTGTCAGTCGATGACGGCTGTGGTGATGCGGCGTGGGGTGATGTCGAACATCGAGTCTTCGGGTGGGTTGGCCAGGTAGGCCGCGCGGTGTTCCTCCGGTAGGTACTTCTCGACCATCGCGTTCAGCAGGTCGGCACTGAGCGGGAGGAAGCGCGCCACGCCCTGCATGTTGACGTACTTCGCTGTCGGTCCGTCGGCGGACTGGATCGAGAGGGACAGCTCACCCGTGCCGGTCCGGTGCAGTCTGGTCTTCTTCGACTTGGCCGGCGTCATCACCTGGAATCTGTTGTCGTCGGGCAGGTGGCGGAACCACACCGGCGTCACATGCGGCGACCAGCCCGGGTCGTCGACCGCCAGCACGGCCACCAGCGGCTGCGCCAGGAACTCTGCTACCTCGTCGTCGTCCATCGCTCGAAACCCCATGAAAACCACGCTCCCACCCGCCACCGACAATTCGGCCATACTTCGTGTCGTGACTGAAAGCGAGGCGCGGTGCTCACCTATGTCCTGAACTCACAGGATCTGGCCGACGTGCGGTTCGCGGTCTCGCCGGTCGCGGAGATGGTGCTGTCGTTGCGCGCGCTACGGGATCCCGGCCGTTTCCCGCTGCAGCTCGGCTGGGTGCGCGCCGTACAGCCGCAGGTCACCGCCCTGGACTGGTCCGTACTGCGGTGGCTCGTCAACGACACCATGGGCAGCCCGGACTTCCTGACGCCACGACCGACCTCGCCGCTCACCCAGCTCTCCGACGAGCTCGACGTGATCGCTAACGTCAAACCGGACACCTTCGAGCGACAACTCGTAGCGGTCAACGGCGAGCTACCGGAAGACCTGACCATCGACAAGGTCCTCGAGGCACTCAGCCAGTACTGGGACGCTGTGATGGCGCCGTACTGGAGCCGCATGCGCACTCTCCTCTCCGCCGACATCAGCTACCGCGGTCACGTCGTCACCCAGCAAGGGACCGGCGCCATGCTCAACGGCCTCGGCCCAGCGATCACCTACGCCGAAGGGCTCCTCAAGGTCGACCGCGTGGCCGAGCAGAGCCGCACCGAACACGTCGACGGTCGCGGGCTCGTGCTGCAGCCGACCCTGTTCGGACCGCACGCCGTCATCCCGTTCGACCCGGGCGCCGAACCGCTGCTCGGCTACCCGCCGCGCGGTCAGGCCCATCTGTGGTCCGTCGTCGAGCCGCCGTCCCGCCACGACCTCGCTCAGTTGATCGGTACGCCGAGAGCACACATCCTCGAGCTCCTCACCCATCCCCGTACGACGACCGACCTGGCCGGCGAACTGAAGGTGACGCCGTCCGCGGTGAGCCAGCACCTCCAACTACTACGCCGTACCGGGCTCGTCGAACCGCAGCGCACCGGCAAACAGGTCCTCTACCGCCCGACGGAGCTCGCCGCCCTCCTCACCGGCACGCAAGTCGACTGAGCCGTCAGCTATAGTCGAGACGTCCGCGGGAGCTCGCAGGAAGTGGGCTGAGAGGGTGACTGCACCGTCACCGACCGCTGAACCTGAATCGGGTAATTCCGGCGTAGGGAGGAAGCGATGGAATCCGTCTGGGTGAACGGTACGGCGATCGACGTACCGCCGGGCAAGTCGGTGGCCGAGCTGATCGCGGAGTACTCCGATCGCGCCACCGGGATCGCGGTCGCGGTGAACCAGAACGTGCTGACCAAGGCTGAATGGGCGCAGACCACCCTGCGGCCGGGCGACCGGGTCGAGATCGTCAGCGCGACGCAGGGAGGCTGACCATGGATGATCCACTGGAGCTCGGCGGGCGCACGTACACGTCGCGGCTGATCATGGGGACCGGCGGTTCGGCCAACCTGGAAGTGATGGAGGAGGCATTGATTGCCTCCGGCACCCAACTCACCACGGTCGCGATGCGCCGCCTCGGCACGGGGCACGAGGGCTCGGTGCTCGACGTACTGAAGAAGCACGGCATCGACGTACTGCCGAACACGGCCGGCTGCCACACCGCGGCCGAGGCTGTACTGACCGCGAAACTGGCCCGCGAGGCGCTCGGGACCGACCTGATCAAGGTCGAGGTCGTTGCCGACGACCACCTGTTGCTGCCGGACCCGTTCGAGCTGCTCGATGCCGTGGAGGCCTTGGTGGCCGACGGTTTCACCGTGCTGCCGTACACGAACGACGACCCGATCCTCGCCCGCCGTCTCGAGCAGGCCGGGTGCGCGGCCGTGATGCCGTTGGCCGCACCCATCGGTTCGGCGCTCGGCATCCGCAACCCGCACAACATCGCGCTGATCGCCGAGGCGGCGAACGTCCCGGTGATCGTTGATGCCGGCATCGGTACGGCGAGTGACGCCGCGCTGGCGATGGAACTCGGATGCGACGCGGTCATGCTCGCGACCCCGGTGACTCGTGCTGAGAAGCCTGCCCTGATGGCCGCCGCGATGCGCGACGCCGTCTCGGCCGGCCGGAACGCACGCCTCGCCGGCCGTGTGCCGAAGCGATGGCAGTCGGCGTTGGCGTCGTCGCCTACAACTGGTCTGCCAACGTTTTAGCCTCCGCCGCGTCCACCGCGCGGTCCAGCAGCAGCGCGGTGAGCGACAACGTCAGGTCCTGGTTGGGCTGCAACGTCAACGGCTCGTCCCACGCGAGCGCCGGGCACGCGCCGACGTACTCGGTGGTGCGCAAGAACCACGGCCACACCTGATCCGGCTGCAGCAACAGCAAACTGACATTGCCCTGCACGAATGCGAGCCACGGACTGCCAGATCCGAAGGCGGCGTCCAATCCTTCACCGTCGGCGCTCAGGACCGTCGTCGGCGCGGACGGCAGGCGCCAGAAGATCCCGCCGTACCCCGCGCCCTCGCGTCCACAAGTCGCCGGGCTGTCGATCCGGATCGAGCCGTAGCGCGCCGTCAGCACGCTCCGCCAGTCCAGGCGCCAGCCACCGAAGGCGAGGTCCCCGGCGAGACACCGGCGTTCGACGAGTTGCGGTCGGCCCTGCTCGTCGTACCAAGTGATGTCGTCGACCAACGAGCGATCGTCGACGGTGACGCCGCGGCTGCGCTGCTGACCGTGGTTCGTCAGGAGGGTCGGGCCTTGACCGCGGACATAGGTCCGGCCGCCCCAGTGTGAAGTGCCGTTGACCTGCGCGACAGACAGTGAGAGTCCGTAGTGGTGGCGATGGTCCACCGGGTTGACCTCGGTCAGCGGGTGTCCGCCGAGCGTCCGGACCGGATGCAGGTACGGGCGCGGCGCGTGCACCTGCGGCATCCGCCGGCCGAACTCGTACCGCGCGAGCAACCCCGCCGAACTCCCGAGCGCGAAGATGTCCCCCTGCTGCAGCCACCCGATCTGATCAGCCGACGCCTGAGAACGCGGCTCCTGCGGCACCGGACCAGTGCTCGCCCGCACCGCCAGCCGCAGCTCGGGTACGGCGTCCGTCTCGCCCGCCCCAGCCGCGATCGACGCGTGCAACCGCTGCCACGCGAGTTCGCCGAGGTCCGTCTGCGGCACCCGGACAGTCGTCAGCGACGGTACGGCGAACCGCGCGAGCCCGATGTCGTCCATCCCGGTCACCGACAGATCAGCCGGTACGGCGACCCCGACCTCGTTGAGCCGCGCCAGCAACCCGAACGCCACCAGATCGTTGAACGCGACGACCGCGGTGACCTGCGCTTCGAGCACCCGCTCCACCGCGGCGTACCCGTCCTCGATCGACCGGCCGCACTCGAGCCGGACGAGCTCGAGTCCCGGGATCTCCCGCTCGGCGACCGCGAGCGCCTGCAGCCGCAGCACGTTGGACGCGCTCGCCGCCGGGCCGGACAGGAACGCGAGCCGCCGGTGTCCGAGGCCGACCAGATGATCGACGACGATCCGTACGGCGCGGCCGTAGTCGACCACCACCGACGCGACCTCCGCCGGCCCCTGACGGTTGACCAGGATCACCGGCTGCACCTGCGGCAGGAGCTCGAGCAGCCGCTCCTCGTCCATCCGCGGCGAGACCATGATCAACGCGTCGCAGCGCCGCCGGGCCTCGATCGCGATCCCCGCCTCGGCGTCCGGGTCCTCGTCGGTCTCGGCGACCAGCACCTTGTACCCGGCCGCCGCGGACGCGTTCGTGATGCCGCGCAGGATCTGCTGGAACAGCGGGTTGCCGAGGTCCGGGACGACCAGCGCGACCATGTTCGTCCGGCCCAGGGACAGGCTGCGGGCCAGATCGCTCGGCCGGTAGTTGAGCCGCTCCGCCGCGGCGCGCACCCGGGCGACGATCTCGGGTGCGACACTGAGGCGCCCGTTCATCACCCGGGACACGGTCGCCCGCGACACCTCCGCCGCCCGCGCGACGTCGGCAATCGTGATCGAGTCCTTCGGTGTCCGTCCCACCCCCGTATCCTCTCCCGATGGAAACCGGTTTCTCAACCCCTGTCCGGGGTATATGTGGTCCATGAGTGAGCTGGAGTATCCGCAGGTGCAAGGCGTTGCCCCAGGCAACGGTTACAGCCACGTGGTGACCGGGACCGGCCGATGGGTGGCGATCTCCGGGCAGGTCGCGCTGGACGCGAACGGGCAGTTCGTCGGCCGCGGTAGTCCGCGGGTGCAGGCGGAGCAGGTCTTCGCGAACCTGGCGCGCTGCCTGACAGCGGTCGACGCGACGTTCGAGAACGTGGTGAAGCTGACGTACTTCGTCACCGACGTCAACTACCTGCCGGAAATCCGCGTGGTCCGCGACAAGTACATCCCGGGTCCGAAGCCCGCGAGTTCGGCGGTGCAGGTGGCGTCACTGTTCAGCCCACTCGCCCTGCTCGAGATCGAGGCCTTCGCAATCGTCTAGCGCAGTACGTCGACCGCCACCCGAGCGACCTCGCCGATCGCGGCGTCGACGCGCGGTTGGCGGAGGTCGCCGCGGGCGGCGAGCGTGAGAACCGCGATCGCGAACGCCGCCCCACCGGGCAGGGTGACCACGCCGGCCTCGTGCCGCAACGCGCCGAACGTGCCGGTTTTCCCCGCGACGCGTACGCCGTCGTACGGGAAACCGGACGCCAACCGGTGCAGGAAGATCTGCCGGTGCATCGTCGCCTTCACGAACTCGGTCTGCCCGGCCGACAGCAACTCCCCCGCCCACAACCGCCGCAGCAACAGGGTCAGGTCGCGCGCACTGGCCGCTGACCCGTTCGCAGCCTCGTACACCCCGGCCGGATCGGTCCGGTCGTTGTCCGCGAGTACGGCGAGGGCCGCGTCCGCATCGTCGGCACCCGTACGGCGTTGCAGGTCTCGCAGGTTGGCCGCCGTACCGCGTCGGACCCAGGTGCGGCGCAGACCGAAGGACTCGAGGATTTCGGCCAGCCGACGCAGCCCGACGATGTCCAGCAGCGCATCGGCCGACGCGTTGTCCGACACCGTCGCCATCGACAGCGCCAGATCGCGCAGCGACACCGTCACCGGATCCGCGAACGTGGACAGCCCGGTGGGTCCGGCAGTCCGCGCCGACGGCTCGAGCGTCACGCGTTCGCGCGGATCGAGCTCCCCCAGGTCCACCAGTCGGCAGAACCCGGCGAGCAACGGCAACTTGTAGACCGACGCCAGCGGTACGACGGCGTCGGCGTCGAGGTCGACGGACGCTGCAGGGTCGTCGAGCGAGACCGCGTGCATCCAGCCGCGGACACCGGCGTCCTCGAAGATCCCACGGATCCGGGCGTTCACGATGCCAGCGCTTCCGTGAGCTGAGCCATCACGTCGTTCGGGCGGAGGAACGGCGTACGGGTCCTCGACCAGACGAGCCGGAGACGCAACGGCAGCGGATCGTCGGCCAGTCGGTGCCGCCCGACACCAGGTGCGATCAGCGCCGGGTCGGCGGTCACCACGATCGCCTGCCCGGCGGCCGCCATCGCGAGTCCGGCGCGCTCGTCCGTCACCACGACCGTCCCGCCGTCCGGCCGGTGCAACGCCAGCGTGTCCAGGAAGAGGTCCCGCGCCGCCGGCGCCTCGGCCCGCGGCCGCACCGCGATCGGCAGCCCTTTCAACTGCCGCAACGCCACGATCTCACTGTCGACGGTCGCTGCCGGCACCAGCGCCCAGGTCGGCAGGAGCGATACAGGTCCGGCTTCCAGACCATCCAGTACGGCGGGATGCAGTACGACGGCCAACGTCAACCGGCCCGTGCCGATCTGGTTGACCAGCGAACTCGTCGGCGCGGTCACCACCGTCACCCGACTGCCCGGAATCACCGAGCCGCAGGCCGCAGCCACCGCCGCACCCGCCGACGGCGGCACCTCGGGCGCCAGACCGAGCCGGATCTCCGGTCCCTCCGGATCACGCGCGACGGCCGCCTGGTGGAGCTCCTCGATCGAGGTGAGCGCGCGTCGTGCGTACGGCAGTAGCGCGACGCCGGCGGCCGTGAGTTCGACGCCACCGGCGCCGCGTTCGAAGAGCTTCGCGCCGACCAGCGCCTCCAGGCGGCGCAGACCCTGGGACAGCGGGGGCTGGGTGATACCCACGGCCCGTGCCGCGTCACCGAAGTGCTGCTCCTCGGCGAGCGCGATGAAGATCTGCAGGTGCCTTTCAGTGATCATGACGTGACTGACCTGCGGTGATATCTCCGGCCAATCGCTCCATGCGCAAGAGCATATTCGACATACCGCGCGGCACTCGCTTTGACTGACGGCAACGAAAGGAGACAGCGTGAAGGTGAGTCGACGAGGGATGCTGGCAGGAGCGGCGGCGGCCGGGGCCGCGGGCGTGGCGGGGGCGATCGGCCTCGAGAACCGGAGCGAGGCGGCGACCGCGCAGGCGAGCGCGACCGAGGCAGCGGGTGGGACCGAGGCGGTGGGTGAGGCGGTCCGGGAGTCGGTGGAGCTGACCTGGTTCGGGACGCACGCGTGGCAGATCCGGTGCGGCAAGAGCGTCGTACTGACCGATCCGTGGCTGACCCGGTTCCACACCGGGACGTTCACCCCGGAGGGCGCCGACCCGAAGACGAAGCTGGTGATCAAGCCCGACGTGATCGACCGGCATCTGAGCACCGCCGACGCGATTCTGGTCCACCACGGCCACTACGACCACATGGCCGACGTACCGTACGTCGCGAAGAAGACGCAGGCGACCGTGCTCTGCACCGAGACGCACGCGAACATGCTGCGCGCGATGAAGACGCCGAACGAGCTGCTGTCACGGGTCCGCGGCGGCGAGTACCTGCCGTTCGAGGGCTTCACGATCGAGGTGTTCCCGTCGCTGCACTCCTGCGGCGGCAAGCGGCACACGTACGCGTACCCGGGCTACCGGTACGACGTCCCGCCGCGCCCCCGCGTGATCGAGGACCTGGTCGAGGGCGGCACGCTCGCGTTCGTGATCACCATCGGCGGCCTGCGCATCCTCAGCCTCAGTACGGCGAACTTCGACCCGAACGCGCTGCGCGGCCTCCAGGTCGACGTCGTACTGGCCGCTCCGGGCGGCGAACCCGGCATCACCGACCGCCTGCTGCAGACGATCAAACCGGTCCGGAAGGTGTTCGCCACCCACTGGGACGACTTCGACAAGCCCCTCGACGACCCGGGCATCCCGTGGACCGACCTGACCCCGCTCCGCACGTCCGTCGAGAAGACCGGCGCCGAGTTCGTCGTCCTCGATCACCTGCAGCAGGTCACGCTTTGACGCGGTAGTGGTAGCGCGAGACGGCCTGGAAACCCAAGCGGTCGTAGAGTGCGCGGGCCGCAGCGTTGGCCTCGACCACCTGGAGCCAGACGCGGTTGACGCCGAGGTTTGTTGCCCTCTGCAACAAACCGTGGATCACGGCCTGAGCGAGGCCGCGCCGGCGATGGCCGGGATCGACAGCGAGACAGTAGATCCCGGCCCAGTCGTCGACCAGAGCGAGGCGGCCGATGGCCTGGAGCGGCCTGCCGGCCGGGATCACGGCATACAGGGCCCGGCCGCGGTTGAGGATCTGCCGGGCAGCGGCCTGCGCGGCGGATCCACCGCGGCCGTCGACAGCCCACCAGAAGTCCATCCAGTCATCGTCGGGCGTCGAGGAAATATTCACCGTGACGGCCGGGTCGGGCACCTTCGCGAGCACGTCGGCAACCTCCGCGCACATCACCAGCGTCGGGTTGCGGCGTTCGTAGCCGCGGGCTGCCAGGTACTCGTCGAGGTCGCCCGGCTGCGCCGCTGGACCCACCTGGAAGGACGGCGCGATCTGATGTGCGGCGTACAGGTTTTCCACGTATTCCAAGGCCCTGTCGAGGTCGAAAGGTGCACTCGCGGGCAGCACCGAGTTGGCTCGCAGGGTGACTCCGGCGTTGTGCCGCACCAGCCAGCCGTCCAGTTCGGTGCTGTGCGCGGCGGGCCAGCCTTGGTTCATCAGGGCATCCATGCGAGCTTCGGCGATCACTCCACCAAGCGTAGAACCGCCCGGATCGAATTGCAATCGAATGGATAGTTATTCATCGACCGCGGATCGTGGCAACCACGTCCGCGAGCAACTCGATGCCCTCGACAACTTCCTTCTGGGAGAGCGAGCCGTACCCGAACACCAACCCGGCGGGCCCTTCCCCGGACACCCAGTACGGCGCCAGCCCGTACACCCCTAGTCCGCGCTGCTGGGCCGCGTCGCGCAACGCGTCCTCGCTGAGGTCGGGCGGCAGCCACGTCATCACGTGCAGTCCGGCCGAGATGCCGACCGGCTCGAGCTCCGGGAGGCGCGCCGCCAACCGTTCGACCAGCGTGTCCCGCAACGTCCGGTACCGCGGCCGCATCCGCCGCAGATGCCGGTCGAACTCGCCCCGCGCCACGAAATCCGCGAACGCCAGCTGATCGAACACCGGCGACCCGCGATCGTCCATCAGCTTCGCCTGCGCCATCGGCTCGACCAGCCACGTCGGCAGGATCAGCCACCCCAGCCGCAACCCGGGCGCCAGCGTCTTGCTCGCGGTCCCGGCGTACGCGACGCGGTCGGGTGCGAGCCCCTGCATCGCGCCGATCGGCTCCCGGTCGTAGCGGTACTCCGCGTCGTAGTCGTCCTCGATCACCAGCCCGCCCCACGCGACCAGCGCCGCCCGCGTTTCCGCCGACGCCACCGCTCCAGTGGGGAACTGATGCGCAGCCGTCACGAGTACGACGTCCGCACCCGACCGCTCGAGCGCGTTGACGTCGATGCCCGTTTCCAGCATCGGTACGCCGACCACCTCGAGCCCGGCCGCCTGCGCGACCTCTCGCAGGTCGTTGTCGGACGGATCCTCGACCGCGAGTCGTCGGCGCCCGTGTGCGGCCAGCACCTGCAGCAGTAGCCGCGAGCCCTGCGCGAACCCGTTGCAGATCAGCATGTTCTCCGGGCGCGCCGCCGTACCGCGAACCCGATTCAGATAGTCGGAGAGAGCGGTGCGCAGCTCGATCGTGCCGCGTCCGTCGATGTAGGCGAGGCTGCGGTACGGCGTCTCGTTGAGCACGCGCCGTACCGATCGGAGCCACGCGGCGCGGGGGAACTCCGAGACGTCCGGGCGGCTGTAGCGGAAGTCGATCCGCGGTGGACCCGCGTCGGGCCTCAGAGCGGTCGACGCCTCGATCACGGCGATGTCGGCGACCTGCGTGTAGCCCCCGGCGCGGCTGATCAGGTACCCCTCGGCGACGAGTTGCTGGTACGCCTCGACGACCACGCCGCGGGACAGGCCGAGGTCCTGCGCGAGGGCGCGCGTCGACGGCATCACGGTCTCGGCGCGCAGCAGCCCCGCCCGGATCCTGGTGCGGATCCCGCTCTCGAGCTGCTGGTGCAGCGGGACGCCGCTGTCGCGCTGCAGCTCGACCAGGAGCTCGCCGGCCCCGGAACTGGTCCTCATTCGGCTCACAGAACTGGACCTTATCGACGTACCGCTGCGCTGTCAGGGTTGTGGGACAGACCAAATCACCCCAGGAGAGCTGAGATGACCGAGTTTCTGCGCACCGGCGACGCCGGGTACGACGAGGCGCGCACCGTCTGGAACGCGATGATCGACCGCCGGCCGGCCGTGATCGCCCGGTGCACCTCGAGCGAGGACGTGGCCGAGGCGGTCCGGTTCGGGCGCGCGGCCGGGCTGGAGATCGCGGTCCGCTGCGGCGGGCACAACATCGCGGGTCTCGCCGTCCCCGAGGGCGGGCTGATGATCGACCTGACGCCGATGAGCGCGGTCCGCGTGGATCCTGCGGCCAAGCGGGCCTGGGTCCAAGGCGGCGCGATGCTGGGCGAGCTGGACAAGGCGGCGCAGGAGTTCGGGCTGGCGACGACGGCCGGGAACGTCTCGCACACCGGGGTCGGCGGGCTGACGCTCGGCGGCGGGATGGGTTGGCTGGCCCGGCGGCTCGGGCTGGCCTGCGACAACGTCGTGTCGTACGAGGTCGTGACGGCGGACGGTGACGTCGTACGGGCGAGTGCGGACGAGAACCCCGAGCTGTTCTGGGGCCTGCGCGGGGGCGGCGGAAACTTCGGAATCGTCACGTCGTTCGAGTTCCAGCTGCACCAGGTGGGGACGCGGGCGTTGATCGTCGAGTTCACCTATCCGGTGTCGGTGGGGTTCGACGTACTGCGCGGGTGGCGGGAGCTGAACGCCGACGCGCCGCGGGAGGCGACTTTCACCGCGAACATCACGGGCGACTCGGTGACGGTCGGGTACGTGTGGGTCGGCGAGGGCGGGTACGACGTGCTGCCGGCGTTCCGCGCGCTCGGGCCGGTGAGCGACGAGATGGTCGAGGAAACGACGTACCTGAAGCTGCAGACGCGGGACGACAACGTCCAAGGACACCGTTTTCGGCGGTACTGGAAGGGGCACTACTTCAAGTCGCTGCCGGACGAGGCGATCCGGGCATTGGTGGACAACCCGGGGGTCTCGGCGAGCCTGCAGGCGTACGGCGGGGCGATCGCCGACGTCCCCACGGAAAACGCTGCATTCAGTCACCGGGACACGTTGTTCGAGTTCGTCACCGCGACCCGGTGGGAGGACCCGGCCGAGGACGAGGAGTGGATCGGCCGGCTGCGCGGGTACGCCGCGACGCTGGCGCCGTACGCGAGTGGGGCGTACGTGAACACGCTGAACGACGACCCGATCCACCGCGCGTTTCCGCCCGCGACGCTGAAGCGGCTGATCGCGCTGAAGACGGCGTACGACCCGGCCAACGTGTTCCACCTGAACCAGAACATCCGGCCCGGCGAGCCTGACAACGAGTCCGCCGCGTGACTGGTAACTCTGAGGACTGGACTTCGAGCAGGTCTTCGCGGACGTCGCCCGGACGATCTTCGGATCGTGGCCGTGGCAGGCCCGCCGGACCGACGCGGCATGATGGAACTGTGACGACTGAACTGACGCCGGAACTGGCCGCGACGATCGATGAGGCGTTCGCGCGGCGGGACCGGGCGAACATGGGTCCGACGATCGCCTTCTTCGAGAAGCTGCTGACCGAGCACCCGGACAACCCCTACGTGCTGTACGAGGTCGGCGGGTCGTACGACACCGCCGGCGACGAGGAGACCGCCGTCGGGTACTACGAGCGCGCGCTGCCCGGACTGACCGGGGAGACGCGCCGGAAGTGCCTGCTGCAGTACGGCAGCACCTTGCGGAACCTCGACCGCTTCGACGAGTCGCTCGCGCTGTTCAAGTCCGCCTGCGCGGAGTTCCCCGAGTCGGACTCACTGCGGGTGTTCAAGGCGCTGACGCTGCACGCCGCCGGGATGAAGGACAAAGCGCTCGCGACACTCCTGCTGGTGATCGCCGACAAGGTCGACTCCGCCGAGATCAAGCGGTACGAGGCCGCCATCCGCGGCAACGCGGACTACCTGGCCGGCCTGAGCTAGGACTCTTACTAGGGCGCGCGTCAGGGCTTGTGCGCGGCGCCGCCGAAGATGATGTCGCGGACACCCGTCGGCGGGTCGTCCTCGACCCGGCCGCCGGGAACGTGCCAGTCGGCGAGCCGCACGACACCGGGTTCGAGGATCTCCAGCCCGCTGAACAGGGACGAGATCTCCGCAACCGACCGGAAAGCCAGCGTCGGAAACGCAGTCCGGATTTTTTCCGCAAGCTCGGTCACGAGTTCGTCGACCGGACCGCCGTCGCCCGGCTTGCACGCGTGCGTGATCGCCAGATAGGACCCCGGCGGCAGCGCGTCGACGTACGTCTGGGCGACCACCCGCGTCTCCTCGTAGTCGGAGATGTGGTGCAGCATCAGGGCCATCACCAGCCCGACCGGCTCGCCGGCGGCCAGCAGCTCCGCGACCGCCGGATCCGCCAGCACCTCGTCGGGCTTGGTCAGGTCCGCCGCGGTGAACTGCGTCCGGTCGTTGTCCACCAGCAGCGCCCGCCCGTGCGCGACCACGGACGGGTCGTTGTCGATGTAGACGACCGAGGCCTCGCCGTTCGCCTTCTGGGCGATCTGGTGCGTGTTCTCAGCGGTCGGCAGGCCGGAGCCGGCATCGATGAACCGCCGTACGCCGGCCTCCCCGGCCAGCCACGTGATCACCTGACTCAGCCACCGCCGGTTGGCCCGCGCCCACTCCGGAGCCTCCGGCGCGATCTTCATGATCTGCTGGTACAGCTGACGGTCGGACTCGTAGTTGTCCTTGCCGCCGAGGAAGTAGTCGTAGACACGGGCGACGCTCGGTCGCGTGGTGTCGATCCCGTGCGCGACCAGACCACCGTCGTACATCGGCTGATCGGTCACACTGTCTCCTCGCGACGCGGGGGCGCACGGTCACAACGAGCGTAACGCACAGAGAGTCAGCGTTTCACAACGGCGAGTTCGATCTCTGTAAAACCTCAACCCTGACAGGGGTTTTCAGCACGCGCAGGCGACACCGCGCGGCGCTGTCAGCGGGTCCGACTCCCGGCGCTCGATCCCGTCCGCGGTCTCGATCGGCCCGCCTTCGCGCACCCAGTACTCGAACCCGCCGATCATCTCCTTCACCGGATACCCGAGCCGCGCGAACTCCAGCGCGGCACGGGTCGCGCCGTTGCATCCCGGCCCCCAGCAGTACGTCACAACCGACACGCCTTCAGGTACGACGGACGCCGCGCGCGCCGCGATCTCTCGGGTCGGCAGGTGAACCGCCCCCGGGACGTGCCCCTGGTCCCAGCTCTCCTGGCTGCGGCTGTCGATCAGCACCCAGCCGGTCACGCCGGCGCCGATGTCGGAGGCGACATCCGCTACGTCCGTCTCGTACGCCAGCCGTCCTGCGAAGTGCGCGACGGCGCCCTCATCGATCTGCTTGGTCATGGAGCCAAGCGTCGGGGATCCGATACACCGGCAACAGTGGCAGAAATGCCCTAGTGCATCAAGATTCAGCCACGAATCTTCGCCCGGGCCCGCGCCACCTTGATCGCCTGCTTCAACGTCTCCACGTCGTACGCCCCGTAGTGCCGCTGCCCGTTCACGAAGAACGTCGGCGTACCCGAAACGCCACTCGTGTCCGCCGACTCCACGTCCTGCGCGACCCGCGCCGCCGCCACGTGCCGCTTCACGTCGTCGTGCAACCGATCGGCATCCAGACCGAGCTGCTCCGCGTACCCGATCAGGTCCTTCGGCTGGAGGTTCTCCTGGTTCGCGAGCAGCAGGTCGTGCATCTCCCAGAACGCCCCCTGCGCGGACGCCGCCTCCGCCACCTCGGCCGCGATCTGGGCCCGCGGGTGTACGTCGGACAGCGGCAGGTGACGCCACACGTACCGCAGGTCGTCGTCCTGCAGCAGATCCCGGACGATGGGCTCGGCCATCCCGCAGTACGGACACTCGAAGTCGCCGTACTCGACCAGCGTCACCGACGCCGTCTCCGGGCCGCGGATGTGATCCCGCTCGGGATCGACCGGATCGGTCAGGTCTTGGAGCTGCTCCGCGTTGCCGAGCAGTGCCAGCGCCTTCTTCGGCGGGGAGAGCAGCTTGGCCGCGCGGAACACCGCCCAGGTCAGCGCCGACGCGACCACCACCGCGGACAGCAGCCCGACCTTCGCCTCGGCCAGCTCCGGCCCGTCGAACGCGATCGTTGCGATCAGCAAGGACACCGTGAACCCGATACCGGCGATCGTCCCGCTGCCGATGACCGCGGCCCAGCCCACTCCCGGCCGGATCCGCCCGCCGCTCACACGTTCGAGCAGCCAGGACACCGTCGTCACCGCGAGCGGCTTGCCCACGACGTACCCGAGCAGGATGCCGAGCGTGATCGGCGAGGTGAACGCCCGCCCGAGGAACGCCGCGTCGATCGTGACACCGGCGTTCGCGAGCCCGAACAGCGGGACGATCAGGTAGCTGGTCCACGGGTGGTACAGGTACTGCAGGCGCTCGTTCGGCGAGATCGTCGTGGTCAGGCCTACCGTCGCGGACCGTGCCAGCTCCGGCGTCGGCTGCTCACGGAACAACCGGAACAGACCGGTCGCCTCCTCCAGCTGCTCACGACCGGGCGAGTACGCCGGCGCCGTCAACCCGATCGCGAGCCCGGCGACCACGGGGTCCACGCCGCTCTTGAGGAGGGCAGCCCACATCAGTACGCCGAGGATCACGTAGACCCAGGCCTTGCGGACGTGGAGCAGCGAGAGCACCAGCACGATCGCGAACGCGACGATCGCCAGCACGAGCGGCATCATTCTGATGTCCTCGCTGTAGACGACCGCGATCACCACCAGCGCGAGCAGGTCGTCGACCACGAACACCGTCAGCAGGAACACCCGCACCCGATCCGGCACCCCACGACCGACCAACGCGAGCAGACCGAGCGCGAGCGCGGTGTCGGTCGACATCGCGACACCCCAGCCGTGCGACCCCGGGCCGCCGGCGTTGAACGCGAGGTAGATCAGCACCGGCGCGACCATCCCCGCGATCCCGGCCAGCATCGGCAGCACGAACCGGCTGCGCTCCCGCAGGTCGCCGAGATCGAACTCGCGACGCGCCTCCAGCCCCACGACCAGGAAGAACAGCGTCATCAGCCCGCTGTTGATCCACTCCTGCAGATCCAGACTCAGTACGTCGGGCCCGAGCCCGATCGACAGATCGGTCCGCCACACCTCGCCGTACGTCCCCGGCGACACGTTCGCCCACACCAGAGCCAGCACGATCGCGGCCGCGAGCACCCCCGAACTACCCGCCTCGGTCCGCAAGAACGCCCGCATCGGCGCCGCAAACCCCCGCCGCCAGTCAGTCCGCCCACTCAAAAGACCGGCCAGCTCCGCCATGCCGCCCACTCTAATCGGCAAGCTTTTGGTGGCGGCTAACGGTGCGGGCGGGTTGGGCTGCATTATTACCTTGCCCTACTGCGTGACCATGCCCTGGAGTTTCCAGTGACTGAGCCTGAGCGTGCCCATTCGGCGGACACTTTCGCCCGGCTGGCGATCGAGTTGCACGATGCGCCTGGTGTCGAGGAGACGATCGATGCCGTGGTGCAGTTCGCCTTGCAGGCGGTGAACTGCACGTACGCCGGCGTGGCCCTCTACTCGCGTGGTTCGCAGGCGGAGATCGCCGCGGTCACGGATCAGGTCGTCACTGATATCTACGACCCGCAGATCAGTACGGAGAGCGGTCCGTTGGTCACGGCACTGCGCGACCGCAAGACAGTCCTGATCGGCGACACGACCTCCGACGAGCGCTGGCCCGAGTGGAGTACGAAGGTCGCCGCGCTCGGGATCCGCAGCGTTCTCGACGTACCGCTGGCGACCGGCGACGCACCCAGGGGCACGGTCGGCGTGCTCGGGCTGTACAGCTCGGAGCCGGACGCCTTCACCGAGGACGACGAGGCGATCGCGCACATTCTCGCGCGGCACGCGTCCGTGGCGGTAGCGTCCGCTCGGCACGAGGAGACGATGGCGGAGGCCGTCGACGCGCGGAAGCTGGTCGGTCAGGCGATGGGCATCCTGATGGAACGCTTCGACGTGGACGGCGACCGGGCGTTCGCGATCCTCAAGCGGTACTCCCAGGACACCAACACCAAACTGCGCGACGTCGCTCAGCAACTGATAGATACGCGCAAGCTTCCGCACTGAACAGGATCTGACACCGTTGTCCCGGCTCCGCCCACCCCAATCCGTTGCATACTTCGGGTGGAGCTTGACGCCGGGATTTGTGCGGCCAGTACCGCGGACCGGGTCACGTCCCGGCGTCTCAAGCCCTCTCTCTGACCCAAGCTAGTCTGGCGCAATGGGTGAGTGGCGGCCGTTGGCGGGGCCCTCGCGGCAGGTGGCGTTGGAGATCCTGCTGGACGGGCCCTTGTCGCGCGCCGAATTGTCGCGGCGGGTCGGCCTGTCGCCGGGCAGCCTGACCCGGCTGACGAAACCGATGGTCGAGTCCGGTCTGCTGGTCGAGGTCGAGGGCGGGCCCACGGACGCCCGCGTCGGCCGGCCCTCGCAGCCGCTCGACCTGGACGCGAACGCCCACCACTTCGTCGGCATCAAGCTCACCGCCGACTCCGCGATGGGCGTCCTCACGACGCTGCGCGCAGACGTGCTCGCCAGCGTCGAGCGCCCGATCACCGACCCGACTCCGTCCGTGGTCGCCGACCTCGTCCTCGAGATCACCGACGAGCTGGCGATCCAGGTTCCGGGAGGTACGCCGATCACCGGGCTCGGCGTCTCGCTCGGCGGCCGCGTGGCGAACCGCTCCGAGGTCCGCTGGGGCCCGTATCTGAACTGGGTCGACGTACCGTTCGGAGAGATCCTCGCCGCGCACACCAGCGTCCCGATCGTGGTCGCGAACGACCTGACCTCGCTGACCGAGGCCACGCACTGGTTCGGTGCCGGGCGGAACTCGCGCCGCTTCGTCCTGCTCACGATCGGCGCCGGCGTCGGGTACGGGCTCATCGTCGACAACCGGATCGTCGACAGTCCGGACGTCACCATCGGCCTGGTCGCGCACCACCCGCTGCTTCACGACGGTCCGCCCTGCGACCGCGGCCACCGCGGTTGCGCGCTCAGCCTGCTGACGGTCGGCGCCATCACCACCCAGGTCGGTGCGGCGCTCGGCCGGCCGGTCGAGTACGAGGAGGCGCTCGATCTCGCGGCGAAAGGCGATCCGGCCGCGCGCGAGGTGATCGGCCGGGCCGGTCGCGCGCTCGGCAAGCTGATCGCGGCGGCCGCGAACTTCACCATGCCCGAGCTGGTCGTCCTCGGCGGCGAAGGCGTCCGGCTGGCTGAGGTCGCGCACGACGAACTGCTGGCCGGCCTGCACGCCAACCGGCACCCGTCCGCCGCCGAGCTGACGATGGTCCTGCAGCCTGCGGACTTCAGCGAATGGGCCCGCGGCGCGGCCGTGGTCGCGATCCAGACCTTCGTCCTCGGGATCGAGTAACTGGCTATTTCTCAATAGGCAGTTACACTCGGACAATGATGAGGCGATGGCTGGAAGGCTGGCGGCTGTGCCGCGGCCTGGCGCCGGTGATCGAGTACGACGACGCGTACGCCGCCGTACTGGGACTCCCGGGGCGCGACCGCGAACTGTTCACCCGCACCGACGACCCGATGACCGTGGACCGGCTGGCCCGGAACCTGCCCGCGGACACCTGGCTCACCGTCACCACGCAGCACGGCACGGAGATCGCCCGCCGCCTGGCCGCTGCCGGGACACAGCCGTTCGAAGAACAGAAGATGCTGATGTCGATCGACCTGCTCGCGCACCCGCGCGCGACGGCCGAGATCGAGTCCGACGGCCCACTGGAGTACGTGAAAGTCCTGGTGGACGGCACCGTCGCGGCGCATGGCATGGCGGCGATCGTCGGCGACGACGCCGTCATGCACGACATCCAAACCGATCCGGCGTACCGGCGACGGGGACTGGGCAGCGTGGTGATGGGTGCGCTGGCCGGACGAGCGCTCGAACGCGGCGCGCGGACCGGGCTGTTGATGGCCACGACCGACGGCTTCCATCTCTATCGCAAGCTCGGTTGGTCGCCGGAGGCCACCATGGTGACCGCGTCAGGAGTTGCGGGCTCGCGCCCGATGAGCGGCGACCTTGGCGCGGTTCTGACAGGCGGTTGAGCAGAATCGCTGGTTTCCGTTGCGCGTCGAGTCCAGGAACAGGTCGTCGCACCGGTCGGCGTCGCACCGGCGGAGCCGTTCCGCCTCGTCGCTGCCGAGCAGCATCGCCACGGCGGTGGCGAATTCGGCCAGCCAGCCGTTCGCGTCGTCGGGGCTGCCGAAGTGCAGGTGCCACGGCGCTCCCCCGTCGCGGGTCAGCTGCGGCGCGGCCTTGGTTTCCCGGAGCAACGCGTTCACCACCTCGACGGCGCGATCGACGTCGGGAAGGCTGCCGAGGGCGTCGTACAGCGTTTTCCCGCCGGCTGCGTAGTCGGCGGGATCGACGACGGGTGGGCGGTTGGTGGTCAGCCGCAGTACGGCGTCGATGGCGGCGGCGTCCGGTGGAACTGCCGGGCGCCCCTGCCGCTCGGCGGATCCGAAGGTGTTGGCCAGCGCGATCGCGGCCTGCAAGGACGCCTGCAGATGATCGGTGGCTTGCACCGGCCCAGTATCCCTCATTCCTCTGGAGGAGGCAGGTCATACCAGGGTCGTAGGCAGACATCCGTCCGCACTCCGATGATCCCGATCGTTGCCAGAAACAACAATGACGGTATGACCCTGGTTCAGTCCCGCCACCGCCCGGCAGCACGTGGGATCACCGGACTGTCGGAGGCCGTCGTCGACCTGTCCGCCGTCCGCGACAACGTCAGAACGTTCAGAAAACGTGTTCCGCAGGACGTTCTGGCCGTGGTGAAGGCCGACGCCTTCGGGCACGGCGCCGTACCGGTGGCCCGGGCAGCCGTCGAGGCCGGCGCGACCTGGCTCGGCGTCGCACACGCCGACGAAGCGCTGCAACTGCGCGCGGCCGGGCTGACCGTACCCATCCTCACCTGGCTGTACGACGCCGCGGAACTCATGCTTCTGGGCGATGTGGATGTCGACGTCAGCGTCTCCACGGTCGCCGAACTGCACCATGTCGTGTCCATTCCATCCGTCCACTTCGTGCACCTCAAGCTGGACACCGGTTTACACCGGGCCGGCAGTGCACCTGACCAGTGGATCGAGCTCACCCGAACGGCGGCGCACTACGAGGCGCTCGGCGCCGTCACGGTCCGCGGGATCTGGTCGCACCTCTCGCACGGCGATTCCGCCGACGCTGTGCAGAGCAAGCGGCAACTGCAGTTCCTGCGGACCGGGGTGGGTCTCGCGCAGCGAGCCGGTCTGCGGCCCGGCGTCGTCCACCTGGCCAACTCGGCCGGGGCGATCACGCTCGACGCGCCGGATACGAACCTGGTCCGGATCGGCGCCGGCCTGTACGGGATCGACGAGCTGGGGATCGGATTGCGGCCGGCGATGCGGCTGCTGAGCAAGCTGACCCAGGTACGGCGGATCCGCGCCGGCGAAGGGGTTTCGTACGGGCACGATTTCGTGGCGGATCGGGACACGACGATCGCGCTGGTTCCGATCGGGTACGCCGACGGTGTCCCGCGGGCCGCCGTACGGCAGGCGAGCGTGCTGTGCCGCGGCGTACGGATGCCGGTGATCGGGCGGATCGCGATGGACCAGTTCGTCGTCGACGCCGGTGACCTCACGGTCGAGCCCGGTGAACCGGTGTCGATCTTCGGCGACGGCTCCCACGGCGAGCCGACCGCCAAGGACTGGGCGGACTGGGCAGGCACCATCCCGCACGACATCTACTGCGGCATCGGCGGCCGAGTGGCACGGCGCTACGAGGAGGGGAACCAATGAAGGTCGCGGTCGTGATGGGTGGGGCGAGTCCGGAGCACGACGTCTCGCTGGCCAGCGGCAGGGGGATCGCGAAGGCCGTCGAACTGCTCGGCCACATGGCGATCCCTCTGGTGATCGATGCTGATGGCAACTGGTTGGACGGGCAGCACGAAGCGATCGAGATCCTGCAGGCGTGCGATGTCACGATCCCGGCGTTGCACGGCGAGAGCGGCGAGGACGGCAGCCTGCAAGGCTTCCTCGAACAGCTGCACGTCCCGTACGTCGGCAGCGGGATCGCCGCCAGCGCGGTCGGACTGGACAAGCACCTGACCAAGGCGGTCCTGAAGGCCCACGGGATCCCGGTGACGCCAGGTGTCACACTGCGCGGCGCCGAGCTGACCGACACCGAAGCGGCGCTGCAGAAGCTGAAGGTGGCCGGCCTCGACTTCCCCCTGTTCGTCAAACCGGCGAACGGCGGTTCGAGTTTCGGCGTGACCCGCGCGACGAACCTGCCGACGCTGCTGGCCGCGATCGCGGAAGCCACCGCGTTCGGACCGCAGGTTCTGGTGGAGCGGGAGATGGTTGGTCGCGAGATCGACCTCGCGGTGCTGGAGTTCCCGGACGGGCGGGTGGAGACCGCGCCGGCGCTGGAGATCCATCCGGATCCGGAGCAGCCGTTCTTCAACGCGACCGCGAAGTACGACAGCAGCGCCACGCGTTTCGTCGTACCGGCGCCGATCGATCCCGAGCTGGCGGTGCGACTGCGGCGTACGGCGATCGAGGTGTTCGAGGTGCTCGGGTGCGAGGGGCTGGCGCGGGTCGACTTCTTCGTGACGCGCGACAGTGAGCCGGTGGTGAACGAGATCAACACGTTCCCCGGGTTCACGCCGGCGTCGCAGTTCCCGCGGATGTGGGCTGCGGCCGGGATGTCGTACGCCGAGGTCGTCGACACCCTGATCCGTACGGCGGTGGCGCGCGGATGACCGTATTACTAAGCGACCAGCGGATCACCGGCATCCCGGCGATCGAGAACGGTGAGCCGCTGGTCGACCTGTTCACCCGAGACGTGCTGACGACCGGGCAGCAGTTCGCGCGGGAGAGCGTGGCCGATCGGCTCGCGGTGGCCGACACGTTCCTGCCGGTGGGCATCCGTCTGCACGTGGTCGAAGGGCTGCGGCCGGTCGAGAGCCAGCAGGCGATCTGGGACGGGTACCGCGCCGAGCTGGAACGGCTGCATCCCGGCATCTCCTCGCGCGACGTGGATCAGCTCGCCAGCCGCTTCGTGTCCCCCATTGAGGTCGCGCCGCACGTCGCGGGGGCGGCGGTCGATCTGACGCTGATCGGCGCACACGGTGCGCTCGACCTCGGTACGCCGATCGACGCGACACCTGAGCAGAGCAACGGCGCATGCTTCTTCGCCGCGACCAACATCAGCCGCGAGGCGCGGACGAACCGCTCGTTGCTGGCCGACGTACTGTCTGCTGCCGGTCTGGTGAACTACCCGACGGAGTGGTGGCACTGGTCGTACGGCGACCGCTACTGGGCTTTCCTCGAGCACCACCCGACTGCCCTCTACGGTCCGGCGTACAGCCTGACTTGATAGCTACCGTCTATCAGCTGATAGGCAGCATTGCTTTGACCGTGGTGGATTGGCGACGGAATGTTGTATACATGACGAGTGAGGTCGTGGCCGCCGCCCCCGCCCCGGTCCCCGGGCGCGCCCAACGAGTGCGGGAGATCGCGGAGGAACTGCGCGGTCTCCGTGGTGCGCTGATACCGATCCTGCACGCGGTGCAGGAGGAGTTCGGGTACGTCGACCAGCCCGATGTCGCGGTGATCGCCGACGTACTGAACCTCGCGGTCGCCGAGGTGCACGGCGTCGTCACGTTCTACAAGGACTTCCGGCGTACGGCGGCCGGTCGCACCACCGTCGCGATCTGCCAGGCGGAGGCGTGCCGCTCAGTCGGCGCGGTCGAACTCGCCGAGCACGCTCGCCGCACCATCGGGTGCGAGTTCGGCGAGACGACGTACGACGGTCGCGTCACCCTCGAAGAAATCTACTGCTTCGGCAACTGCGCACTGGGCCCAGCAGTCCAGATAGCCGGCAAACTCCACGGCCGAGTAACCCCCACCCGCCTGAACGCCCTACTGGGAGAAACCCGATGACGGTTCGGGTGTTTGTGCCGCGTGACTCGGCCGCTTGCTCCGTCGGGGCGGACGAGGTTGCCGAGCGGATCGCCGCGGCCGGCGGTGTTGAGGTTGTCCGCACCGGGTCTCGAGGGATGTTGTGGTTGGAGCCGTTGGTGGAGGTGGAGACGGCTGCGGGGCGGGTGGGGTACGGGTCGGTCGCGCCGGAGGATGTCGACGGGCTGATCGCAGCCGGGATGTTCCAGGGTGAGGGTGACGGCCTCGGGCTGGTGAAGGAGTTGCCGTGGATGAAACGGCAGCAGCGGTTGACGTTTGCGCGGGTGGGTGTGGTTGATCCGTTGTCGACCGCGGACTACGTGGCGCACGGCGGGACGCGCGGGTTGCTAGCGGCGCTAGCGATGCCGCCCGCCGACGTAGTCGAGACCGTCGTGGACTCGGGGCTGCGCGGACGCGGTGGGGCCGGGTTCCCGACCGGCATCAAGTGGCGCACCGTGCTTGGCGCCGAGGCGGACCTCAAGTTCGTGTGCTGCAACGCGGACGAGGGCGACTCCGGTACGTACGCGGACCGGATGCTCATCGAGGGCGACCCGTTCACCCTGATCGAGGGGATGACGATCGCGGCGTACGCCGTGGGCGCCTCCGAGGGCTACGTCTACCTGCGCTCGGAGTACCCGGACGCGGTCGCGACGCTCAAGGACGCGATCGAGCGAGCGCGTGACGAAGGCTGGTTGGGGCCGGACATTCTCGGCTCAGGGTTCGGCTTCGACCTGCACGTCCGGGTCGGCGCGGGTGCGTACATCTGCGGCGAAGAGACCTCGATGCTCGAAAGCCTGGAGGGCAAGCGCGGCATGGTCCGCGCGAAACCCCCGATCCCTGCACTGGAAGGGCTTTTCGGTCGCCCAACGGTCGTCAACAACGTGTTGTCCTTGGCAACAGTCCCGACGATCCTCGCGCACGGAGCCGCCGAGTATGCGGCGTACGGCACCGGCCGCTCGCTCGGCACCAGCGTCTTCCAGCTCGGCGGGAACGTCGCCCGCGGCGGGATCGTCGAGACCGCGTTCGGGATCACGCTCGGCGAACTGGTGAACGACTTCGGCGGCGGTACGTCGTCTGGCCGGCCGGTCCGCGCCGTCCAGGTCGGCGGACCGCTCGGCGCCTACCTTCCGGTCGAGCAGTTCGACCTGCCGATGGACTACGAGGCGTTTGCGGCGGCCGGCGCGATGGTCGGGCACGGCGGGATCGTGGTGTTCGACGAGACCGTGGACATGGCGGCGATGGCGCGGTTCGCGTTCGAGTTCTGCGCGGCCGAGTCGTGCGGCAAGTGCACGCCGTGCCGGGTCGGGGCGGTCCGCGGCGTCGAGACCATCGACCGGATCGTGTCCGGCACGGACCGCGCCAAGAATCTGGTCGTTCTCGAGGACCTGTGCGAACTCATGACCGACGGCTCGCTCTGCGCGATGGGCGGCCTCACCCCGATGCCTGTACGCAGTGCCGTCCGCCATTTCGGAGAGGACTTCCACGTATGACGCTCCTGAAGGAACCTGACTTCGGTACGCCGGCCCGCGCCGGTGCGGCAACGATCGAGCTGATGGTCGACGGGGTTCCGGTCAAGGTCCCACCTGGTACGTCGGTGATGCGCGCGGCGAAGGAAGCGGGCGTCGACGTGCCGAAGCTGTGCGCGACCGACAACCTGGAGGCGTTCGGGTCGTGCCGCTTGTGCGTGGTCGAGATCGACGGCGTGAAAGGTACGCCGGCCTCGTGTACGACGCCGTGCCGGGACGGCATGGTGGTCCGGACGCAGAACGAGCGGCTCGGGAAGCTGCGCCGCGGCGTAATGGAGCTGTACATCTCCGACCATCCGCTCGACTGCCTGACCTGCTCGGCGAACGGTGACTGCGAACTGCAGGACATGGCCGGCGTTACCGGGCTGCGCGAAGTCCGCTACGGCTCCGGCGTCGAGGCCGGTGCCAACCACATGGATCTGCCGACCGATTCCTCCAATCCGTACTTCGACTTCGAGGCGTCGAAGTGCATCGCGTGCTCGCGGTGCGTGCGCGCCTGTGACGAAGTCCAGGGAACGCTGGCGCTGACGATCGAGGGGCGTGGGTTCGATTCCAAGGTCGCAGCCGGTGCCGGGGTGTCGTTCTTCGAGTCGGACTGTGTCTCCTGCGGCGCGTGCGTGCAGGCCTGTCCGACCGCGACGTTGCAGGAGAAGTCGGTGGTCGAGCTCGGGATGCCGACCCGGACCGTGCTGACGACCTGCGCGTACTGCGGTGTCGGGTGCTCGTTCAAGGCCGAGCTCCGGGGCGACGAACTGGTTCGGATGGTGCCGTACAAGAACGGCGGCGCGAACGAGGGCCACTCGTGTGTGAAGGGCCGGTTCGCGTTCGGGTACGCCTCGCACCCGGACCGGGTGCTGGAGCCGATGGTGCGGAACACGATTTCGGAACCGTGGCGGAAAGTTTCCTGGGAAGAAGCGATCTCGTTCACGGCGAGCCGGCTCCGGGAGATCCAGGCGGCGCACGGCCAGGGCTCGATCGGCGCGATCACCTCGTCGCGGACCACGAACGAGGAGGTGTACGCGGTCCAGAAAATGGTCCGCGCAGTTTTCGGAAACAACAACGTCGACACCTGCGCGCGGGTCTGCCACTCGCCGACCGGGTACGGGCTGAAGCAGACCTTCGGGGAATCCGCCGGAACCCAGGATTTCCGTTCCGTCGACGAGGCCGACGTGATCCTGGTGATCGGGTCGAACCCGACCGACGCGCACCCGGTGTTCGCCTCCCGGATGAAGCAGCGGATCCGGCAGGGCGCCCGGCTGATCGTGATCGACCCGCGACGGATCGACCTGGTCCGGTCGCCGCATATCGAGGCGGCGTACCACCTCGAGCTCAGCCCGGGCACGAACGTCGCGATCATCAACGCGCTCGCGCATGTGGTCGTGACCGAAGGGCTGGTGGACCGCGAGTTCGTCGCGAGCCGGTGCGAGGATTTCGCGGCCTGGGAGGAGTTCATCGCTGGGCCGGAACACAGCCCGGAAAGTGTTTCCGAAGTTTCCGGCGTACCGGCGGAGAAGATCCGGGAAGCGGCCCGGCTGTACGCGACCGGCGGGAACGCGGCGATCTACTACGGTCTCGGCGTCACCGAGCACAGCCAGGGCTCGACCATGGTGATGGGGATGGCGAACCTCGCGATGGCGACCGGCAACATCGGCCGGCCGGGCGTCGGGGTGAACCCGATGCGCGGGCAGAACAACGTGCAGGGCTCGTGTGACATGGGTTCGTTCCCGCACGAGCTGCCCGGGTACCGCCACGTGTCGAACGAGGACGTCCGCGACATCTACGAGAAGTTGTGGGGTACGCCGATCCTCGACGAGCCCGGGCTGCGGATCCCGAACATGTTCGACGCGGCCATCGAGGGCTCGTTCAAGGCGCTGTTCGTGCAGGGCGAGGACATCGCCCAGTCCGATCCGAACACGCAGCACGTGTTCGCGGCACTAGGTGCGCTGGAGTTGCTCGTCGTACAGGACCTGTTCGTCAACGAGACGGCGAAGTTCGCACACGTGTTGTTGCCGGGGACATCGTTCCTGGAGAAGGACGGCACGTTCACCAACGCGGAACGGCGGATCAACCGGGTGCGGCCGATCATGGCGCCGCGGACCGGGAAGCAGGAGTGGGAGATCATCTGCGAGATCGCGCAGGCGATGGGGTACCCGATGCACTACGACTCGGCAGCGCAGATCATGGACGAGATCGCGATGACGACGCCGACCTTCATGGGGGTGTCGTTCGGCAAGCTCGACGAGCTCGGGTCGATCCAGTGGCCGTGCAACGTCGAGCACCCGTCCGGTACGCCGATCATGCACGAGGAGGAGTTCACCCGCGGCAAGGGGCGGTTCATGGAGACCGTGTACGTGCCGACGTCGGAGCGGTCAACGCGGAAGTTCCCGTTGATCCTGACCACCGGGCGGATCCTGTCGCAGTACAACGTGGGGGCGCAGACCCGGCGTACGGCGAACGTCGCGTGGCATGCCGAGGACGTGCTGGAGATCCATCCGCACGACGCCGAGGTGCGTGGCATCACGCACGGGGACACGGTCGCGTTGTCGAGCCGGGTCGGGCGGACCGAGCTACGCGCGACGATCTCGGACCGGATGCCGGTGGGCGTCTGCTACACCACGTTCCATCATCCGGTGAGCGGCGCGAACGTCGTCACCACGGAGAACTCCGACTGGGCCACCAACTGCCCCGAGTACAAGGTCACCGCGGTCCAGGTCGATCTGATCCCGGAGCCGGTCGCGGACGAGTCCGCCCGTGAGCCTGTCGTTGCTGGCGGCAATCGATGAGCGGCGGCGTACCGCCGTACGTGCGGTTGGCGAACGAGATCGCGGCCCAGTTCGCGCACCGTCCGCCCGCGGATGCTGCGACCGCCATCGCCAACCACATGAAGGCCGTCTGGGACCCGCGGATGAAGCAGGCGCTGATCGCGCACGTCGCATCCGGTGCCACCGACCTCGACCCCGCCGCCGCACTGGCCGCCCAGCAACTCCAGGCCCCCGCATGACCCAGCCCGACACGACCAAGGCGGAAATGCCGTCCGGCGTGCGGGATCGGTTCGACAAGCGGGGGCGGGTCGGAGAGGGTGGGCCTGTGGAGGACGGGCCCGGGCGCACAACTGCTGGAGGCCGTGTCGCGAGGGCGCGGCGGGACGTGGTGCCCTGGGACGTGGCTCGAGGGTTGGCGTATGCCGTGGCCCGGCCGGGAGCGGTCGTACGGCGCGGGCTCGACGAGGCGGACGGGTGCGTGCTGGCCACGCCGTTGGTCTCGCCGGTTGCGGTGCCACCGGTGGATCGGGCGGCGATGGACGGGTACGCCGTACGTGGCGCTGGACCGTGGCGCGTGATCGGGCACGTGAAGGCCGGGACCGCGGATCCAGGTGAGCTGGCCGACGGCGAGGCAACCGGCATCGTCACTGGCGCGACAGTGCCAACCGGAGCAACCTCCGTCCTCCGCTCAGAAGACGCCGTCATGACGGGCGAGTGGTTGGAGGGGCCGGTCGAGGACGGGCGGCATATCCGGCGGGCGGGCGAGGAATGCCGACCCGGCGACCAGCTGCTGCCGGCCGGAGTTGTCATCGGCCCAGCGGTCCTCGGCCTCGCGGCGACAGTCGGCCTGAACCGGCTCACCGCCATCTCCCCACCCACAGTCGCCGCCCTGATCACCGGCGACGAACTGGTCCGCCAAGGCCCCTCAACCCCCGGCCGAGTCCGCGACGCCATCGGCCCCATGCTCCCCGCCCTAATCACCCGCGCCGGCGCCACACCCGCCGCCTCGGTGCGGCATTTGCCGGACTCGCTCGATCAGTTGGTGAGTGCGCTGCGGGAGACCCAGGCGGACGTCATCCTCGTCTCCGGTTCCTCAGCCTCGGGGCCGGCCGATCACCTCTGGCCGGCGCTCAAGACGCTGGGTGCCGAGCTGATTGTCGACGGAGTGGCGTGCCGTCCCGGGCATCCGCAAGCGCTCGCACAACTACCGGACGGCCGCCTGGTGATCGGCCTCCCCGGCAACCCGTTCGCGGCGCTTGTCGCGTTCCTGACGCTGGGCGTCGCAGCCATCACGCGCATGCGCGGCCTCCCGCTCCCCGAGCTCACCAACATCGCAGTCCCCGGCGGCATCCCCTGCCACCCCACCAGTACCCGACTCGTCCCGGTCCGCCTCACCGCACAAGGCGCCGTACCCGTAGGCCACGGCGGCGCCGCCATGCTCCGCGGCCCCGCCACCGCCGACGCCCTCGCCGTAGTAGCCCCCGGCCCCGCCGAAGCCATCGCCGCCCGCCTCCTCCCCCTCAACCCGGCAGCCGCCCCATGGCCCACCTGACCCACCCGCATCCCCAGTGCGCCCGCAGCGGAGGGGATATCCGCTCCTCTGGTGGGTTCTCTGTTGATACAGCAGGGGAGAACCCACAACACGAGCGGATATCCCCTCGAATGCAAGCCGTGGGACGCCCGATCACACCCGGAGGAGGCAAGCCGTGGGCCGGTTGATTGCGCGGCGGCCAGTGGTGCGGGTTACCCCGGCCGGTAGCCGCTCGCGGCCTGACTCGATTGCGGTGGAGGAGCCACTTGAGTTGCGGGTTGACGGGAAACCGCTGGCCGTGACGATGCGGACACCCGGCCACGACGTCGAGCTCGCGCACGGGTTTCTGCACACGGAGGGCGTGATCGGCAGCGTCGACGACACCCGTGACGCGCGGTACTGCGACTCCCGCGACGACGAGGGCCGCAACACGTACAACGTCCTCGACCTCGGCCTGGCACCCGGCGTACCCGCGCCCGTCACCGGCGTCGAGCGCAACTTCTACACCACCTCGTCCTGCGGCGTCTGCGGCAAGGCGTCCCTCGACGCGGTCCGCACCAAGACCCGCCACTCCCCGGCCGCGGACGACGTCACCATCAAGTACGACGTACTCGCGATGCTCCCCGACGCGCTCCGCGCCAGGCAGCAGGTCTTCGACCGCACCGGCGGCCTGCACGCGGCCGGCCTGTTCACGCCGACCGGCGAGCTGCTCGTCGTCCGCGAGGACGTCGGCCGCCACAACGCCGTCGACAAGGTCATCGGCTGGGCCCTGCTCAACGGCCGGATCCCCGCCCGCGGCCTGATCCTGATCGTCTCCGGCCGGACCTCGTTCGAGCTCGCTCAGAAGGCGGTGATGGCCGGCATCCCGATCCTCGGCGCGGTCTCGGCTCCCAGTTCGCTCGCCATCGACCTCGCCGCCGAGTCCGGCCTGACCCTTGCCGGCTTCATCCGCAACGGCAACCTGAACCTGTACAGCCGCCCGGAACGGGTAAATGTCGAGGCCGCTGAGGCGCATACGACGTACCGGGCATGAACGACTACGGAGTGACCGGTGCGACCACCGGCGTCGAGGTACTGATCAAGCTGCCGATCCACGAGGTCTGGTCCGGCATCACCGCGATCGAGCGGTACGGCGAGTGGAGCCCGGAGTGCATCCATGGCGCCTGGCTCGAGGAGGGCGCCCGCTTCGAGGCACGGAACCGCTTCCCGGACGGCCTGGAGACGTACGTGACCTGCACAGTCACCGTCCTCGAGGAGCCGAAGCGTTTCGGCTGGGACGTGTACGGCGACGAGGCGGTCCCGTTGGCGCACTGGGAGTACGAGCTGGAGGACCGCGGCACCGAGACCCTCGTCCGTCAGTCGTTCACCCACGGCCCGGGCGAGAGCGGGCTGCGGATAGGCGTCGGACAGCACCCGGACCGAGCAGCGGAGGTCATCCAGGGCCGACTCGACCAACTGGCAGCGAACATGCGCACCACCCTCGCCGCCATGGAGTCGGCACTCAAGTGATCAGGACGCCTCGCTGGCGGTCTGTGTGGACGGAGTCGTCCACAGGCAGTCGGCGGTGCCGGCGTCTACGTGCTCCTGGTAGATGTCGACCTTCCAGGTGATCACGTTGAGGCACTCGTTGAGTTCCTCGATCTGCGCGCGCACGTAGTCCTGATGGCTCTTGAGCAGGGCCAGCCGGTCCGCCTCGTTGCCGGCCCCCTGGCGAACCAGCTCCGTGTACTTGCGGATGGTGTCGAGCGGCATCCCGGACGAGCGGAACTTGATGCACATGTTCAGCCAGTCGACGTCGTCCTCGGTGTAGACGCGCCGCCCGTTCGACTCCCGCCGTACCGCGTCCGCGAGCAGTCCCTCGCGCTCGTAGAACCGCAGCGCGTGCACGCTCAACCCGGTCCGCTCCGCGACCTGCCCGATGCTCAGTCCATCCATGTCCGCACCCTAACTCCGGATCAAAGGCTTCAGCGCCGAGAGAGCCTGCTGTACGTCGTCGCGGGTCGAGTAGATGTGGAACGACGCGCGCAGCTTCCCGTCCCGTACGGCGGCCCGGATCCCGGCGGCCGCGAACGCCTCCTGCGCGCCGGGCAGTCTCGTACTGACGATCGCGCTGTTCGACGGCGCGAGCCCGAGCCCGGCGCGGAACTCGTTCGCGAGCGCGAGGTTGTGCCGGTTGATCGTCTCGACGCCGATCTCCTCGATCAGCTCGAGCGCCGGCGCCGCGCCGACGAAGCTGAACCACGCCGGCGACTGGTCGAACCTGCGGGCGGCCGGATCGAGCTCCATCACCGGCCCGTAGTACGAGCCATGGATGTCGCGTGCGGCGTACCAGCCCGCCGCCGACGGCCGGCAGCGCTCCTGCAACCGCGGCGACAGGTACCCGAGCGTCGCGCCGCGGGGTGACATCAACCACTTGTAGCTGTGGGCGATCAGCGCGTCGACACCGTCGACCGTGATCGGATGCCAGCCGACCGCCTGGGTCGCGTCGATCACCACGAGCGCGCCGACCTGCTTGCTGGCAGCAACTACTGCAGGCAGGTCGAGGACGACGCCGGTCGACGACTGCACCGCACTCACCGCGACCAGGTCGATCCCCGGCGTGATCGCGGCGACCACCTCGTCACCCGGTACGGCGATCACCTCGACGCCACGGTCCGCGTGCACCTGCCACGGGAACACGTTCGACGTGAACTCGACGTCGTCGGTCAGAACCTTCGCACCGTCCGGCAACGCGGCCGCGATCGGCGCCAGCGCCGCGGACACCGTGCTGCCGACGAACACGTCCGCCGCCGGCGCCCCGACCAGTCGCGCGAACGACTCCCGGGCCCGCGTCGTCGACTTGTCCCACGGCTCCCAACTGGTCGCACCGACCCGCCAGTCCGACAACGCAGCCTGCAACGCCTCCCACGCCGGCCGCGGCGGCAGCCCGTACGACGCAGTGTTCAACCAGCCCGGCTCAGGATCCCAAAGCTCTGCAATCTCCACTCCCCCACCCTACGGACCAACTTTGAGCACCCACCAACCGTTTCCAGGGACCGCAAACGGTTGGTGGGTGCTCAAAGTGCGGGGCTTGACCTAGAGAGCGCTCTAGCTTCTAGCGTGCGGGGCAGAGACCACGAAGGAGTTGGACGTATGCGTTATCGCACGCTGGGTGGGACCGGGATCGAGGTCAGTACGCACTGTCTCGGGGCGATGATGTTCGGTGCGGTCGGGAACCCGGATCACGACGAGTGCATCCGGATCATCCATGCCGCGCTGGACCAGGGCATCAACTTCGTCGACACCGCGGACATGTACTCCGCGGGCGAGTCCGAGACGATCGTCGGCAAGGCGCTGAAGGATCGCCGCGACGACGTCGTACTGGCGACCAAGGTGCACTTCCCGTTCACCGAGGGCCGGAACCGGAGCGGGAACTCGCGGCGCTGGATCACCCGCGCGGTCGAGGACAGCCTGCGCCGGCTCGGCACGGACTGGATCGACCTCTACCAGATCCATCGGCCGGACCACACCACCGACATCGAGGAGACGCTGTGGGTGCTGAGTGACCTGGTCAGCGCGGGCAAGATCCGCGCGTTCGGGTGCTCGGCGTTCCCGGCCGAGGACATCGTCGAGGCGTACCACGTGTCGGACCGGCGCGGGTACGGGCGATTCCGGACGAACCAGCCGCCGTACTCGATGATGGCCCGCGGCATCGAACGCTCCGTCCTCCCGACCTGCCGCCGACTGGGGATGGGCGTGCTGACGTACAGTCCGCTCGCCTTCGGGTTCCTGTCCGGGAAGGTCCGCAAGAACCAGCCGCTCGACCGGTCCGCCAGAGCCGCGCTCGCGCCCGATCGCTTCGATCCGGCGCTGCCCGCGAACGCGGCGAAGTACGACGCCGTCGAGCAACTGGTCGAAGTTGCCGACGGCATCGGTACGACGCTGCCCGAACTGGCGATGGCCTTCGTCACCACGCATCCGGCGGTCACGTCCGTGATCTCCGGACCGCGCACCATGGAGCAGCTCGAGGGCCTGATCACCGCCGCGGACCTGACGTTGGACGACAAGACCCTCGACCGGATCGACGAGATCGTCCCACCCGGCACCGACGTGTACCGCGCCGACGCCGCCTGGCAACCCCAATCCCTCACCGACCTCACCCAACGCCGCCGGGCCCTGACCGACCGCTGAGAACAAGCGCGGCGCTCAGCCTTTGAAGGCGCCGTCCATGATGCCGGTAACGAGGCGGCGGCCGACGAAGGCGAAGAGGATCAGGAGCGGGATGGTGGCGAGGAAGGAGCCTGCCATCGCGAGGCCGAGGTCGATGACGCGGCTGTTCTGCAGAGCTTTGATGGCGATCTGGGCGGTGTACATCTCCGGGGATTTGAGGATGATGAAGGGCCAGAGGAAGTCGTTCCAGGAAGTGACGAAACCCAGAAGCCCGAGGACGAAGGCGGCCGGACGGACCAGTGGGAAGGCGATCTGCCAGAAGATCTGCCAGGAGTTCGCACCGTCGATCCGGGCCGCCTGGAGCAGTTCGTCGGAAACGGTCGAGGCGATGTGTTGCCGCATCCAGAAAATGCCGAAGGCACTGGCCAGCCCGGGCACGATCAGCGCCTGAAGGGTGTCCACCCAGCCGAGCTTCGACATGATCATGTACTGCGGAATCACGGCGAGCTGCGTCGGAACGGTCATCGTGAGTACGACGATCAGGAACAGCGTGTTCCGGCCCGGGAAGCGCAGCTTGGCGAACGCGAACCCTGCCAGCGCGCAGAGCACGCCGTGGCCGGCGCCGATGGCCAGCGCGACCACGGCGCTGTTGACGAGCGACCGAACGAACGGAACCGTGGTGAAAACGAGTTCCGCGAGGTGGAAGAGATTCCCACCGGGGATGACGTGTGGCGGCATCTTGTAGGCGGTCGCCGAGTCGTTCGACGCTACGACGAACATCCAGTACAGCGGGAAGACTGTGACCACCACGGCGATGGTCAGCAGGACGTAGACCCACCACGGCACTCGTTCGATCCGGCGGCTGGTGATCATCGGCCCTCCCTACGGAAACGAGTCGACAGCAGATAGTTGAGGAGCGCGAAGGCGACGACGAGGACGAAGAGCGTGACGCCGATCGCCGCGCCGTACCCGAACTTGAACTGGCCGAAGCCTTGCTCGAACAAGAAGAGGGTGAGGGTCTGGCATTGCCGGACCGCTCCACAGGTCATCGGCGAATTCGTCGACACCAGCAGTGGCTCGGTGAAGATCTGCAGGCCGCCGATGGTCGAGGTGACGATGGTGAAGACGATCACCGGGCGCAGCGACGGAATGGTGATGTAGCGGAACTGTTTCCAGTTGCCGGCGCCGTCGACCGAGGCAGCCTCGTAGATGTCGCGCGAGATCGCCTGCAGCGAAGCCAGGTAGAGAAGAGTCGTGTAGCCGGTCCACCGCCAGATCACCATCGTGGCGATCATCGCCTGACTACCCCACGTGGACTGGACGAAGTCGACCGGACCGACGCCGATCAGGTGCAGCGCCCAGTTCAGCAGCCCGTAGTCGCGGTCGAAGAGCTGCGCGAAGACGACCGTTGTCGCCGCGACGGACGTGATGTACGGGACGAGCATCGACATCCGGAAGAGCGTGGCCCACCGCAGGCGCGCGTGGTTGAGCAGGTGCGCGAGGCCGAGGGCGATCAGCAACTGCGGCACGGTGGACAGCACCCAGATGCTGATCGTGTTCTGCAGTGCGTTCCAGAACCGCGGGTCGTCGAACAGCCGGGAGAAGTTGGCCAGCCCAACGAACGTGTGCTCGGCCACCGGGTTCCAGTCGAACAACGCGACGTAGAACGTGAACAGCAGCGGGAACAGGCCGAAGACGGCGAAGATCACGAAGAACGGCGCGATATAGGCGTACGGCGCGACGCGCTCGCCGATGCTTTCGCGCACCCGGCGCCTCGACACGACCGGTGGTCGCGTCGAGGCACGCGGAGCGGTGAGGCTGCTGGTCACACTATTTCCCGATCGCGGTCTTGACGTTCTGCAACGCCGTGTCCCAGGCCTTCGCCGGATCACCCTTGCCCTGCTCGACATTGGTGAGGGCGTTCTGGAACTCCTGTCCGATGGCGGAGCTGTCCGGGCCGATGTAGAACGGCTTGAGGCCCAGCAGGGAGTCGGTGTAGATCTTCCCGGTCGGTGCGTTCGAGAAGAACGGATCCTTGTGCGAGGTCAACTGCGGATCCTTGTACACCGACGGCGTCGACGGCAGCGAACCCGAGCCGACGTAGTGCGTCAGCTGGGACTGCGGCGACTGCATCTCCTTGATGTAGTTCCAGGCCGCCTGGGGATTCTTGGCGTTCTTCGGGATGGCGAGATAGCTGCCACCCCAGTTCCCGGACCCGCCGGGGATCGTGGCAACGTCCCATTTGCCCTTGGTGGCCGGCGCGTTGGAGCGGATGCTGCCGAGCATCCAGGACGGTGCCGCGACGACGGCGAAGTCGCCCTTGACCATCCCTGCCGTCCAGCCCTCCGTGAACGAGCTGAGCTTCGCGGTGATGCCTGCCTGCGCGGCCGCCAACGTGTAGTCGAAGGCCAGCTTGACCTGCGGGCTGTGGTCGTAGGCCAGGTTGTGGTCGGCGTCGTAGTACTTCATCGACCCCTGGTTGACCGCCTGGTAGAACACGCTCGTCGAGGCGTTGTCGACGAACGCCTTGCCGGTGGCGGCCTTGTACTGCTTGCCGACCTCGATGAACTTGTCCCACGTCGGCCACAACTTACCGACCGCGTCCCGGTCGGTCGGCAACTTCGCGGCCGCGAACAGATCCTTCCGGTACGCGATCGCCAGACCACCGACATCGGTGGGGATGCCGAGCACCGGACCGTCCTTGGCGACGCTCTGCGACCACACCCAGTCCAGGTAGTCCTTCTTCAGGTCGTCCGCACCAAGGCTGCGCAGGTCGACGAAGTTCTGCGGCTGCTCGACGAACTTCGGCAGGTCGTCGCCCTGGATCAGCACCAGATCCGGAACCTTGCCCCCGGCAAGCGCAGTGGTCAGCGCCTGCGCCGTCTCGACCGAGGATCCGACCTCGGTCAGCTTGATGTGGATATCGGTGTGTTTCTTCTGGTACTCGTCGACGGCGGACTTCTGGTTGATCCCGGAGAACGACCAGAAATCGAACGACTTCGGGTCGGCCGAACCACCGGAATCACTGCTGGAGCAGCCGGCGACCACCAGCGCGGCGGCAGCACCGACAGCGAGCGCAAGACGTACTTTCACGGCAAACCTCCCTCACACTGCGGACGCAGTGGTGGCGGCGGTACCGACCCTGGCTCGATCGAGTCGCGCCAAGTCCGAAAATTTCGGAGTCCCCGCCGATCATTGCGGGGAACTGTAGGGCTGCGATTGCGGAGGGTCAACAGGTCGTTTCGAGATTCCTGCCGAAACATCCGGAGAGAGCGTCCAGGTGGCCGCAGCTAAACTCACCGCCATGACCGCTAGCAGCGACTCCGCGGCGGAGCCGTCAGGCCGGGCCATGACCGTCGCCCAGATCGCCGAACTCGCCGGCGTCTCGATCCCGACCGTGTCCCGCGTGATCAACGGTCAGTCCGATGTCTCGCCCAGGACCCGTGCGATGGTCGAGGACATCATTCGCACGCACGGTTTCCGGCGGCTGAAGAAGCCCGGCACCAAAGCCGCGCTGATCGAGCTCGTCTTCCACGAGCTCGCCGGCGCGTACGCGATGGAGGTGATCAAGGGCGTCGAACGCGTGGCCGGCGAGAACGGGCTGGCCGTCGTACTGTCCGAGATGCACGGCCACACCCCCGGGCGCGGCTGGATCGAAGGCGTGCTGGCCCGCCGGCCGGTCGGAGTGATCGCGGTGTTCTCCGGACTCACTCCCGCGCAGAGCGACCAGATCCGCAGCCGCGACATCCCGTTCGTCCTGGTCGACCCGACCGGCGACCCCGGACACGAGTTCCCGTCGGTCGTGGCCAGCAACTGGAGTGGCGGATTCTCGGCCACCCGCCATCTGCTCGAGCTCGGGCACCGGCGGATCGCCACCATCACCGGACCGATCCGGATGCTGTCCAGCCGCGCCCGGTTGGACGGATACCGCGCGGCGATGGACGACGCGGGTACGCCGATCGCGCCCGATCTGATCTGCGAAGGGACGTTCCAGGCCGAGGACGGCCTGACGCACGGGCGCGCCCTGCTCAGCCGCCCGGACCGGCCCACCGCGATCGTGACCCAGAACGACCTGCAGGCCTTCGGCGTGTACCGCGCAGCCGCCGAGTCCGGACTGCGCATCCCCGACGACCTCAGCGTCGTCGGCTTCGACGACCTGCCGATCACCAGCTGGGTCACGCCCCCGCTGACCACCATCCGCCAGCCACTCACCGACATGGCCGCCGCGGCCGCGGACATGGTCATCACCCTCGATCGCGGTGAGTCGCCGGCCCACCACCGCCTCGAACTCGCAACCCAACTCATCACCCGAGGCAGCACCGCACCACCGCGGCCATAGGTCGCACAGCCTTTACGCTGAGGCCATGGCTGTGACGATGCGCGATGTCGCGCGCAAGGCCGGCGTGTCACCGAAGACGGTCTCGAACGTGATGAACGGCTACCCGTACATCCGGGAGGAGACCCGGACCAAGGTGCTCGCCGCGATCGATGCCCTCGGCTACCGGATGAACATCTCCGCCCGGAACCTCAAGTCCGGCCGGACCGGTGTGATCGCGCTCGCCGTACCGGAGCTCAGCAACCCGTACTTCGCGGAGCTCGCCGACGCGGCGATCGCGGCGGCCGGCGAGCACGGCCTGACGGTGATGATCGAGACCACCGGCGCCGACCGCGAACGGGAACTGACCGCGTTGGCCCGGCCGCGCGGGCACCTGGTCGACGGCCTGCTGTACAGCCCGCTCGGCCTCGGCCCCGAGGACGTCGACCAACTGCGCACCGAGACGCCGATGGTCTTGCTCGGCGAGCGGATCTTCCACGGCCCGGTCGACCACGTGATGATCGACAACGTCGCGGGCACGAAGGCCGTCGTACGGCACCTGCTCGACCAGGGCCGCCGGCGGATCGCGGTGATCGGGATCCGGCCCCGCGAAGGCGTCGGCACCGCGGCCATCCGGTACGGCGCCTACATCGAGACGCTGGCGGAGTACGGCGTTCAGGTGCGGGAAGAGCTCGCCGTCTCGGGCGGGAAGTGGCATCGATCGAGCGGGGCGGACGCGGTGGCGGAGCTGCTCGAGACCGGACAGCCGTTCGACGCCGTCTTCGCGCTGAACGACACCTTGGCGCTCGGCGCGATCCGGGCTCTCACCGCGCACGGCGTACGAATCCCGGACGACGTGGCGGTCGCCGGCTTCGACAACATCGACGAGGCCAGCTACAGCAGCCCGACCCTGACCACGGTCGACCCCGACCGGGTCCACATCGCCCGGACCGCGGTCGAGCTCCTGGTCCAGCGGATGGCGGGCGACGCCTCCGAACACCACGAGGTGGTCGCCCCGTACGAACTCCACACCAGGGAATCCACGCTCGGTCCGAACTGAGACCTTGACGCTCCCGGAGCACTCGGGCATCCTCTCTACACCGATGTAGTACATCGGTGTAGAAATCCGGACTCCACTCCGCCTGGAGGACAGATGCCCCCTGACCCCGCCCCCTTCCGACCTGGGCGTCGAGCAGTACTTGGTGGCCTGCTCGGCACCCTCGCCCTCACCGGTTGCGGCGCCCTCCGCTCCGAACCCAAGGTCCGCGAATGGAACCTGTTCGGCGGCGGCGACGGCGCCCGCCTGCTGCAGATCCACCAGCAGTACGTCGCCGAGCACCCGGACGTCATGTTCGAGGCGCACACGCTGGCCTGGGGCCCGCCGTTCTACACCAAACTCGCGATGTCCGCGGCCGGCGGCCGGGCGCCCGAGGTGGCGACCCTGCACCTGTCCCGGCTGAAGGGTTTCAGCCCGGCGACAATGCTGGATCCGATCCCGGTGGACGTGCTCGCGGACGCCGGCGTCACCGAGTCCGACTTCCTGCCGACGTCCTGGAACCGCGCGGTCGTGGACGGCAAGCTGTACGCCGTACCGCTCGACACGCATCCGTTCGTCCTCTACTACAACACCGAGATCTGCAAGAAGGCCGGGCTGCTCGGTGCGGACGGCAAGATCAAGACCGTCCAGGGCGTCGACGCGTTCGTGGACATGCTGAAGGCGGTCAAGGACGTGACCGGCAAGTTCGGCGCGTCGGTCGAGACCACCAACCCGTGGCGGCTCTGGTGGACGCTGTACGGGCAGCTCGAAGGGAAGTTCTTCGACGAGACCGGCACGCGGCTGATCCTCGACGACGCCAAGGCGCTGGAAGCCCTGAGCCTGATGGCGAAGCTCGCCGCCGACGGGCTCACGCCGCGGTCATCCAACTACTCGGCTCTGGTCGCGCAGTTCAGCAACGGCGACGCCGGCCTGAGTTTCAACGGGGAGTGGGAGGTCACGACGTACCAGACCGCGAAGATGCCGTTCAGCATGGCGCCGTTCCCGGTCGTGTACGACGTACCGAAGTACGCCGGTGATGCGCACACGTTCGTGTTGCCGCACCAGAGCAACCGGAACAAGGACGACACGAAGGCGACGGTCGAGTACATCGCCTGGATGCTCAAGCACAGTGCGGAATGGGCGGCCGGCGGCCACATCCCGGCGTACCAGCCGGTGGCGAAGAGTGAGGAGTACCTCAACCTCAAGCCGCAAGCGGAGTACCGCAGCGTCGCGCCGGACGTGCTGTTCGACCCGGACGCGTGGTTCAGCGGGTCCGGTGCGCAACTGCAGAACGAGGCCGCCGCGGCGTTCAGCGGTGTCTTCTCCGGTCAGGCGACGCCGCAGGCAGCGCTCGCGCAGTTCAAGGCCGCCACCCAGAAGCTCCTCGACACCCCGTCCCCGGTCTAAGGAGGTCGGTCATGGCCGTAGAGACACCACCGCGCGTCACCCCCGGTACGCCGTCGACCGCGGCGAAGGCGGGGACCGGACAGCCCTGGAAGGAACGCTGGGGCGGGCTGTTCTTCGTAGCGCCGTTCCTCCTGTTGTTCGTCCTGTTCATGCTCTGGCCGATCGTTTCGGGCCTGTGGAACAGCTTCTTCAACACCAGCCTCGCCGGCGTCAAGCAGGAGTTCCTCGGCCTGCAGAACTGGCGGGACCTGTTCGGCGACCCGGCCGTCTGGTCGTCGCTCAAGAACACCCTCGTCTTCACCGCGATGAGCACACCTCCGCTGGTGATCATCGCGCTCGTGATGGCGCTGCTCGCCAACCGCAAAGGCCTGCTCGGCTGGCTGTTGCGATTCTCGTACTTCGCTCCGTTCGTCCTGCCGGCCACCGTCGTGACGCTGATCTGGGTGTGGATCTACCAGCCCGGATTCGGCCTGGTGAACGGCCTGCTGACGGCCGGCGGGTTCGCCGAGATCGACTGGCTGAACACCGAGAACCGGGCGATGCTCGCCGTGGTGATCACGACCGTCTGGTGGACGGTCGGGTTCAACTTCCTGCTCTATCTGGCTGCCCTGCAAGGGATTCCGGCCCAGGTGTACGAAGCGGCTGCGATCGACGGAGCGAACGGCCGGCAGCAACTGTTCCGGATCACGTTGCCGTTGCTGAGCCGCACCACCGGCTTGATCATCGTGCTGCAGCTGGTGGCGTCGCTGAAGATCTTCGACCAGATCTACCTGATGACCAACGGCGGCCCGAACCACGCGACCCGGCCGATCATCCAGTACATCTACGAGTCCGGTTTCACCAGCTACCGGATCGGCTACGCGTCCGCGATCTCGTACCTGTTCTTCGCGATCATCGTGATCGTCGCGGTCGCGCAGTTCAAACTGTTCTCCGGCCGAGGGGAGGCAGAATGACCGCCACCACGCTGCCGACCACGAGCCCGTCGACGGCCAGGTCGCCACGCAGCGGCCCGGTGAAACCACGCTGGAGCTTCGGCGGGACCGCGACCGCTGTCGGCGCCGTGATCCTCGCCGTCGTCTGGCTCGTTCCGCTGCTCTGGGCCCTCGACACCTCGCTGAAGCCGGAACCGGAGACGACCCGCGCTCCGATCACCTGGTTGCCGGAGGCACCGACCACCGCCGCCTACCGGAGCGTGATCGACCAAGGCGACCTGATCCGCTGGTTCTTCAACAGCACGATCGTGTCGGTGCTCGTGACGAGCTTGACGCTGGTCGTGTCGGTGCTGGCGGCGTACGGCTTCTCGCGGACCAAGTTCCCGGGACGCAAGGTGCTGTTCGGCCTCATCATCGCCGGCATCCTGGTGCCGCCGCAGGTGCTGATCGTGCCGTTGTTCCAGGAGATGACCGGGCTCGGCCTGGTCGACACCTACTGGGGCATGGTGCTGCCGCAGGTGGTCGCGCCGGTGATGGTGTTCGTGCTGAAGAAGTTCTTCGACGGCATCTCCCGCGACTACGAGGACGCCGCCCGGGTCGACGGCGCGTCCCGCTGGCGGATCGTCTGGAGCGTGATGGTGCCGATGTCCCGACCGATCCTCGTCGCCGTCGGCATCTTCACGTTCATCGGGTCCTGGAACAACTTCCTCTGGCCCTTCATCGTGACCACCGACCCGTCAATGATGACGATCCCGGTCGGCCTCGCCAACGTGCAGGGCTCGTACGGCCTGCGCTACGCCCAGATCATGGCCTCCGCGGTCCTGGGCGGCCTTCCATTGCTGATCGTCTACGCCTTGTTCCAGCGCCACGTCGTCCGCGGTGTGGGTGACGCGGGGATCAAGGGCTAGACACAAGACAGGAGCAACCTGGTGCCCGCTGCCAACCTGACCATCGATCCTGCGTTCACGATCGCGCCCGTGAATCGCCGGACCTTCGGAACCTTCGTCGAGCACATGGGCCGGTGTGTCTACACCGGTATCTACGAGCCCGGCCACGCGACCGCCGACGAGGACGGTTTCCGCAAGGACGTCCTGGAACTGACCCGTGAGCTGGGTGTTTCCGTGGTTCGTTATCCCGGCGGAAACTTCGTTTCCGGCTACCGCTGGGAGGACGGCGTCGGACCGCGCCCGGACCGGCCCCGGCGGCTCGACCTCGCCTGGCACAGTGTCGAGACGAACGAGTTCGGGCTGGACGAGTTCAGCCGCTGGTGCGCCAAGGCCGGCGTCGAGCCGATGATGGCGATCAACCTCGGGACGCGCGGCGTCCAGGAGGCGCTCGACCTGCTCGAGTACACGAACCATCCGGGCGGTACGACGCTTTCCGATCTGCGCGAGCAGCACGGCGCGTCGCCGTACGGGATCAAGTTGTGGTGTCTCGGCAACGAGCTGGACGGGCCGTGGCAGGTCGGGCACAAGACGCCGACGGAGTACGGGCGGCTCGCGGCGGAGACCGCGCGGGCGATGCGGATGATCGACCGGGACCTGCAACTGGTCGCGTGCGGCTCGTCGTCGTCGAAGATGCCGCTGTTCGGGACCTGGGAGCGGGACGTCCTGCGGGAGACGTACGAATTCGTCGAGTACATCTCGTGCCACGCGTACTACGGCAACGACGACGGCGACACCGCCTCGTTCCTGGCGTCCGCGGTGAACATGGACCACTTCATCGACTCCGTGGTGGCGACCGCCGACCACGTCGGCGCGGAACTCAAGAGCAGCAAGAAGATCGGCATCTCCTTCGACGAGTGGAACGTCTGGTACGGCGACCGCTCCCGCCGTACCGACGGACCGGGCGACCAGTGGGAGGTGGCGCCGCGACGGATCGAGGACGAGTACAACGTCACCGATGCGGTGGTGGTCGGCAACCTGCTGATCTCGCTGTTGCGGCACAGCGACCGGGTCGGCGTGGCCTGTCTCGCGCAGCTCGCGAACGTGATCGCACCGATCATGACCGAGCCTGGCGGCGCGGCCTGGCGGCAGCCGACGTTCCACCCGTTCGCGATCACCTCCCGGCTCGCGGCCGGCCAGGTCCTGCGGGTGGAGACCGACTCGCCCGTCGTGACCACGGCGAAGTACGGCGACGTACCCGCCGTCGACGCAGTCGCAACCTACGACGACGGCAAGCTCGCGGTGTTCGCGGTCAACCGGTCGACCGAGGGTCCGATCGAGGTCACGGTCGACGTCAGCCGAAGCGGAGTGACGACCATCGACGAGGCGGTGATCGTGCACGACGCGGACGGGCTGGCCACGAACACTCCCGACCAGCCCGACCGCATTACCCCACAACCGGCCGACGCACGGCTCGTCGACGGTCGTTTGACGATTACGCTACCGGCGATCAGCTGGACAGCGCTTTCTCTGTCGACGAACTGATCACGCGGGCTCAGACTGTGTCCCCGTGAGTACACAGTCTGACCTTGCCGAGACGGGTCGTCTCGAAGCTTTCAGTGACGGCGTTTTCGCGATCGCGATCACCCTCCTCGTCCTCGAACTCCGCAGCCCCGAGCTCGAGGAGGGTGAGCGGTTGTGGCCGGCGCTGTTGCACGAGTGGCCGCAATTCGCGGCGTACCTGACCAGCTTCGCGATCCTCGGCATCATGTGGGTCAACCATCACTCGATGTTCCGCCAGATCCAGCGCGCGGACCGCGGGCTGATGTTCCTCAACCTCTTGCTGCTGCTGTGGGTCACGTTGCTGCCGTTCCCGACCAGCATGTTCGCGGAGCACCTGGAAGACCACACGATCAACGCCAACGTCGCCGCCGCCGTCTACAGCGCGAACCTGACCCTGGCCGCGATCGCGTTCAGCGCGATCTGGTGGCACGTGCTGCGCAAGCACCTGGTCGAGCACGAGATGGACAGCGCCGAGATGCGGAGGTCGCTGATCAGATACTCGTTCGGCACCGTGATCTACGGCGCCTGCATCGGGGTGTCGTTCATCTCCGCCCAGGTGACCTTGCTGCTCGTCTTCCTGCTCGCGGTTTACTACGGGTTCGAGCAGGTCAGGACCCGCGGCGGAACTGCGTGATGTAGATGCTGGGGGCAACTTCTACCTCGCCTAGGGCGACATAACCGCGGGACTTGTAGAGGTTGACGGCCGGGAGGTTGGCCGAGCCCGTCGAGACCAGGCTGACCGGTCGTGGTTCGATCCGGTCCAGTTGGTCGAGGAGGGCTCGGCCGTGCCCGCGACGGGCGTGCGCGGGGTCGACTATCAGGCGAGAGATCTCGACAGTGCGCTCGTCGGGGAACTCATAGGCAACCGCGCCGACGAGGTGTGTTCCGTCGTACCGGCCGAGCCAGAGTTCGGTCGAGGACATGAGTCCGTCGACGTCTTCCCGGAGCGGCGGGATGCCGTCGAAACCGATCAGCTCGGCCTCCACGGCGTACGCGGCGTGCTGGATCGCCAGCAGTCGCTCGGCGAGAGCGCGGTCGGTCAGGTCGAGCGGCGTGATCACGGGTGCCAGATTACGCGGCCTTCCAGTAGCCGAGGGATTTCACGCGGTGCTTCGGGACGGCGAGGTCCTTGAGGACGTACGACGTGAGTTCGCGCGTGGTCGTGGTGTCGCACGCGATCCACACGTAGGCGTCCGGGGTGACGAACTGTTGGAGGTCCGCCTTCACCTGCTCGACCATCTGCGGCCGCGGAACCGTCCGGAGGTCGTGGTGGTCCTCGATCCGGAACGGGAGCTTGTGGTCGGCGTCGTCGGTGGTCTCGAACCAGATCGTCGCCGGCAACTTCGGGGCGACCCCCAGCAGCGAGTTGATCGCGGGCAGCGACGCTGGGTCACCGACCACCAGCATCCGCGGCGGCAGCGGATCCGGTACGTCGAACCCGGTCCCCTGCACTGTCGCCTCGATGGTGTCGCCGGGCTCGGCCTTGCGGGACCAGTCGCTCGCACAGCCGTCGTGCAGCGCGAACTCCAGGCTGAACGTGCCCGCCTCGACGTCCGGATCGACCAGCGTGTACGCGCGCTGGTGCGGCTTGCCGGCGTTGTCGAACCACAGCCGCACCCACATTGTCGGGTGCACGCCGAGCGTCTGCAGCAGGCCGCCGTCGGTGAAATGCACCCGGCGGTAGCGCTCGGTGACCTGTTCGGCACCGGTCACGGTGAAGGAGAAGTCCTTCGCCCGGAACAGCTTGAGCACCACGCCTTCCCAGCCATGCCTCACGATGGACCTCCAGCGAGAATTGCGGTTGTGGCGGCGGATCGCTGCCTTGTAAGTTAGCGCAGCCTAACCTAACTGAAGTGGGGACTGTTTGTGAACGCGAGGGTGTTCCGGGACACGTACGGCGTACCGCACCTGCAGGCCGGGGATCCGCTCGCGTTGGTGTACCTGCAAGGCGTGAACGCCGCGCGGGACCGGGCGTGGCAGCTGGAGCTGGAGCGTCGGCGGTACCTCGGGACGAGCGCCGCGTTCCTCGGGGCGGAAGCCGTCGGGTGGGACGTGTTCGCGCGGCAGGCGCGGTTGGCGGACACGGCGCAGCGGTGTTTCGAGTCGCTCGACGACGAGACGCGCGAATGGGTCACGGCGTACGTCGAGGGGGTGAACCATGCGCTGCCGGGTGGCGCCTCGCGCGCGCCGGAGTTCGCCGAGACCGGGCTGACGCCGCAGGAGTGGGAGCCGTGGGCGCCGCTCGGGATCTGGTTGGCGGTGCACATCCTGTTCGCGGGGTTCCCGTCGAAGCTTTGGCGCACTCATGTTGCGCAGCAGCTCGGGGATGCGTCGCTGGAGTTGTTCACGTCGGAGGGGCCGCATGGGGCGGGGAGCAACGGGTGGTTGATCCCGGGGTCTCATACCGCCAGTGGGCAGGCGATTGTTGCGGGCGATCCGCATCGGTACATCGAGAGTCCGGGTGTGTATCAGCAGATTCGGCTGACGTGCCCGGAGTACGACGTACTGGGGCTTGCGGTTCCTGGCATCCCGGGGCTCGCGCACTTCGGGCACACCGGCAGCGTCGCCTGGTCCATCACGAATGCGATGGCCGACTACCAGGACCTGTACGCCGAACAACTCCGCCGAACTGAGTCGGGCGTGGAGGCGCTGGGCCCGGGTGGTTGGGAGCCGGCATCGCTCCACACCGAGGTCGTAGAGGTCGCCGACGCCGACCCCGTCGAGATCGAGGTGATCGAAACCGCCCGCGGCCCGATCATTCAGGATGGAATCAGTCTTCGTTATCCACCACGGGTCACCGGTCGGCTCGGGTTCGAGGTGATGGGGCGGTTGCTGCGGGCAACTTCTGTGGGTGATGTCGACTCGGCGTTCGACTCGTGGGTTGAGCCGGTGAACGTCGTACTGGCGGCTGATACCGCGGGTGGGTTGCTCCATCGGACGGCCGGTGTCGTGCCTCGGCGGGCGCAGGAGAACAGGTTGCGCGTCGTACCGGCCTGGGAGGCTGCGCACGCGTGGGACGGCTGGCACGACATGCCGCGGGCGGACGTGGACGGCCCGGCGGTGATGGCCAACGCGCGGGGCTTGGCCACGCCGCTGGGCGTCGAGTTCGCCGCGCCGCACCGCGCCGACCGCATCCGCGAACTCGTGGAAGCACGCACCGACTGGACGCTCGACGACATGCCGACCATCCACCGCGACACGTACCTCGGCTCGGCCGGCTCCGTCCTGGACCTGCTGACCGCCCTCGAAGACCTTTCCACAAAAGCAGTTGCCCTCCGCACCGAACTGCTTGCCTGGGACCGCCACATGGACGCCACGAGTACGACGGCCTCGTCGTACGCCGCGATCCGCAAGGCACTCGTGTCCCGCCTGACCGACCACTTCACGATGCTCGAGAACGCCGACGTCGCCGACATCTTCACGCCGTGGATGGACCCGCTGACCTACGTCTCGTACGCACTCGAGAACCTCCTCGTCACCGACCTGATCCCCCACGTCAACGTCGAATGGCTGGCCCGCGAGGCATTGGAAGAGGTCGCCGCCAACAGCCCGCGCCCGCCGTGGGGCGAGACCCACCAACTCGCACCGCTGCACGCGTTGCGCGGTCCGGTCTTTGCGCCGAACGAGGAGCCGTACGACCTCAGCCTGTCCGGAGACCACCATTGCGTGATGTCGACGTCGAGCCTGCCTGGGCTCACCGACGTCTGCATTCGCGCGTCCGCCGCCCGCTACGCGTGGGACCTCGCCGACCGTTCGGCCAGCCGGTGGGTGGTGCCGCTCGGCGCGTCCGGCGTACTCGGGGATCCACATCACCATGACCAGTTGCCGTCGTGGTTGCGCGGTTCGCTCGTGCCTGCAGACGGTGCGGTGGTCCGGGAGGATCGCACGTACTCGGTCACCGTCGACGGGTTCGGGACCGTGCGGATCGAGGAGGCGGATCCGACGCGCGACCTCGAGCTGATCCACGAGTGGGTGACGGCGGAGCGGGCGGCGTTCTGGGGTATGGGCGCGTTGTCGCGGGACGAGATCGCGGCGACGTACCAGTTCCTGGACTCGGTGCCGACGCATCACGTGTACGTCGTACGACTGGACGACGTACCGGTCGCGCTCCTGCAGACCTATGATCCGCAGGCGGATCCAGCGGGTGCGGCGTACGACGTCGCGGCCGGGGACCTCGGAGTACACCTGCTGATCGCACCCGGCGAGGCACGAGGCGGCTTCACCGGTCACCTGGTCGCCGCACTCGCCCGCTTCGCCTTCACCCACCTCGGCCATCCACGCATCGTCGTCGAACCCGACGTACGCAACACCCGCGCCATCGACCGCTTCCAACGCAGCGGCTTCACCCTCGGCCCCGAAGCCAAAATCACCCAACCGGACGGCACCACCAAGACCGCCCAATTCGCATTCCTCACCCGCCGGCCCTGATCCGTCGGCCTGATTCGCGGGATCAGGTGGTGCGGTAGGTCTGTTGGGTGATCTCGAGGCGGGTTTGGTGGAAGCGGGCGGGGTCGGCGTAGTAGGTGGCTTGGCCTTCGGGGGTCCAGAAGGCTTCGGCTGGTACGGCGGTTGCGTTTGGGGGGATGAACTTCATGACCTCGGTGAGTGCGGCGGCTGCGATTTGCAGGGCTTGGGTGCGTGTTTCGGGGTCGTCTGCCGGGAGGTTGGCGGCCAGGTGGTCGGCCAGCGCCATCCAGCGGCCTGGGTCGATGAGCTGCGACGGCTCGGCGCCGCCGAAGTTGGGGAACTCTCCTGCGGTTTCGTGCTCGGGGAGGCCGAAGGTGTACTCGCGTTCGGCGTCGCAGGATGGACAGGTTGCGTCGTACACGCTCACCAGTTCGCCGTCGAGCAGGCCGGTTGCGTGCTGCCAGTCTGCGTCCAGCTGTCCGCAGGCGCAGGGCGTCAGGTCTAGGTAGAGCCGGGACTCGTCGCGCGTCCTTGCTACAGGCAACATCATTCCGCTCTCCGTTGATCCTCGGCCGAAGCCCCAGTATGAATCGGCTTCCACCGCGATGACACCACTCCAGCAGGCCGCGGGCCCGGCGCCGGTGGAATAGGTGCGGTGAGTCGAGCGGGTGGCGTCGGCACGATCGGCGCAGTGGGCGGGTCCGGCGGCATCGGCACAGTCGGCATCGGCGCAGGGCGCGGGTCCGGCGGCATCGGTGCAGTGGGTGGCATCGGGGCGTTGGGTCGGGTCGGCGGCGTGGGTGGAGTGGGTGGGGGCGGTGGCGTGGGTGGGGCTGGGGGCGTGGTTGGGGTGAGGGATTGGTGGTCAGATTGGTGGAGGGTTAGGTAGGCGTGGCCTTGGGTGGCGGAGGGGTGGTGGGTGATGGAGCGTTGGCGGGTGGCGCCGGTTGGGGTGTGGTGGGTGCGGGTGATGGTGAGGTCGTAGGCGACGCGGACGCGGACTGTGACGAGGTTGCCTTTCTCGAAATGGCTGCGTTCGGTGCGGGCGCCGCGGAGGTCCGTCGTAGCGTCCGACACCTGGTCGCCGGTGCTGGCCGATCCGATGGCGTACGTCCCGGACGCCGTGACCGGGAGCATCCTGCCCATGGTCGTGGTCGTGGAAGCCGTCTCCTGGTGACGATTGACCTCACCCAACTCCCCGGCGAACGGCGCCGACACGACGTCGACAGTCGACACCCGCGCACGAATCGTCACCTCAACCGTGTCCTGCTTCGTCCCCGGAACCTCCAACGGAGCAAGCGTGAACCCTTCCGCCGACGCCATCCGGCTGAACTGTGCGTTCCGCGCCGAAGCCGACAGCTTGTTCTCGAGCTCCGCGAGATGCGCCCGTACGCCGTCAACCCCGAGCCACTCCTTGTCCGCCAACGCGTCGACGACCACGTCGAACAAATCGGCCCGCCCATCGACCGCCCCCACACCCTCGACGTGGTACATCGACGGCAACTGGACCTCCCCCGGCACAACAGGCACCGACGGCACCTTCCGCCCCACCGCAGCGGTAGGAATCAGTTGCACGATCGTCCCCGTCAGGTTCCGCACCTTCGGCACCACCGGCAACCGAGGCGACAACCGCTGACCAAGCGGAGACCGCGTCGGCGCCGCCGCGTCGTGCTCGACCTCGATCCGCAGCCGCATCCGCCGCCCGACCCGCGTCATCCCGTCGAACCCGGCGATACGTTCCAGCCGCGTCACCTGATCGCCGGCGGCCGCCGACGTACCGCCGCTCGGATCCGTGCTAGCCGACCACGACCGCGTGGGATCGGCCGACCCATCCGCTCCAACACCGCTCGACCGCCCGCTGCTCCGCGACCGGCTCCGATCTCCGTACAGATACCGCTGCACGATCCCGACGACATCCTTCGCCTCGCCCAACTTCTCCGCCGCGTCCGCGAACTCGGCGCGGATCCGCAACGTCACCTGCTCCGCCGACAGCTGCCCCGGACGCCCCACCGGATAGCTCCGCGTGAACCCGCTCCGCCCGAGCATGTCCTCCAGCCGCCCCCACCACCGCTTCCCGGCAAGGTCCACGAACAGCGCCTCCGCCAACGCCGGATCCTCAGCCGGATCGACACCGAACTCGCTGCGTAGTACGTCGTACACCTCCGCCAGCAACTCGTGGTTCGCATCGAATTCCGTGCTCTCGATCAGGCTGAACCCGAGGTGCTCCCGGTAGTGCTCCGGCAGATCGATCCGGGGCGGCGGCTGATCGCGCAAGATTTCGGCCAACCGCTGCTCGGGGGTCCCCGGGTGCGGTCGCGGGCTCGGGCGCAACTTCGCGACGAGAACCTGCGCGGTGTGCTCGGCGGACAGAGCGGGTACGGGCGTCCCGCTCCGACGGGCCGCGGCGAGATCCGCGCGGTAGCGACGTACGAGACCTGTCGCCGCACGGCGGTCGAGCTTCAGGTGCCCGTGCAGAAAACGTTCTACGGCGTCGGCGACCTGCTGCAGCGGCAGGGCGAGTTCGTTCTGCGCGTAGAACCGGAGCGCCTCCCGTTCGGCGAGCTGGAACACGGTGCCGACCGACAACTCGGCCGGCTGATGGTTGCCCACCGCAAACGACACCTCGGCGGCGGCGGTGAAGACGTAGTGCCGCCCGGTCTCGATCGTCAGCCGCTCGACGCCCCAGATGTCCTGGTCCGTCCGGGACGTGGAGCCGCTGGTTCCGAGCGACGCGTTGACGCCGCCGCCGACCGAGTTCTCCGAGGCGCCGAAGGACGCTTGGGTGCTCCCGCCGTACGAGCGTCCGGTCGCCGAGCCGTGGCTACCGAGTGCGAGGTTGATGTCGCCGCTGACGCCGTCCGTCACGGCGACCAGTTGCGCGTTCTGCAGGCGGCCGGTAAGCGAGACCGCGATCCGTCGCGAGAACCCGCCGAAACCGGGCACCAGAAGGGTCGTGCTGTACCCGGTGCCGGTCCATTCCGGATGCGAGAGCAGGTTGCGCGGGTTGAGGAAGGCACCGAGCTGCTGGAGCGCGGTCGCCTCATCTCTGATTGCCTTGGGCAACTTCGCGGTGAATTCGGTAGCACCGAGCGCGAGCAACGTCATTCGCTGCAGAACGGACGGCCGCATGGGCCCAGTGGGCGGGGTCGGCGGGAGCGCGTCGTCGTACGGCAGGAGGTCGCTGTCGATCAGGATGTGCGCGGTCTCGTCCGGCGAACTGGTGTAGAACGTCTCCGCACCCTCGGAGACGGAAAGCGTGTGCCGCACGTCGAAGACCGCGACCGGCGACGTGCTCTCGATCAGCGTGACCTGGTTGATCGTGCCGCCGGTGAACCAGGCCAAGACGCGACCAAGAGCCTGCCGTCCGTAGGAAAGCGCTGCCTTTCCGTCGAGGCCGGTCGTCGAACTCGTCGACAGCGGATCGGCCCGCCACGGCCAGACCTTTGACCGGGACGCCGACCGGCCGGCGGTTTCCGATCCGATGTTGAGCAGTACGACGGCCTCGTCGTTGGTGACACCAAGCGGTTTCGAGGCGTGCGGTTCGATCCTGATCCGAAGTACAACGTTTTCCGTCGCCTGGGCGGTCCGCGCGTGGGTGAGCGTGATCAGGATCCCGTCCTGGGCGGCGATGTCGTACCCGGCCTCCAGACGTTCCGTCGACAGTTGTTCGCGCAGCTCTTCGAGGTTGAGCAGCTGTGCGTTCCGCTCGATCGGATCGGTCGAGAGCTTGCTGAGGTCCGGGTTTCCGTTGCCGTCCAGCGGCGGTACGAATCCGCGACCGGCCAGTCGCGCCATGATCGCCTTGAAGGCCGCCTTTCCGCCGGTGACGGCTTGCACGTTCCACGGCCCGGCCGTGTTGAGCCGGCCGGCGGCGTCCTTGGCCCACGCAGGAAACTCCAGTTTCCGCCCTGGTACGACGGCATTCGGGTCGACCTCGCCGTCGACGGTCTGCCCGCCGCTGTGCACTGCACTGCGATCAACCGGCAGCCCATACCGGTAAGCGTCCTTGACACGCACCCGCGCCACGACCGCGCTATCCCCGGGCGTGGTCGCCGGCTCGCCGTCCAGGACCACCTTCACGACGTGCTCCAGCTCCATGCTGTAGGCCTGCGTCGGTCCGGTGAAACGGTGTACGCCGACGTGGATCGACGTACCGCCTCCGGACAGGGCCTCCGACCGCGTCGCCGTACGACCGCCACTCACGGTCGGTCCGACGTCCGTGCCGTCCGGGTCGATGTCATGCACCGCTTCACCGTCGTACCCGGCCTTCAGGGACCCCGACGCCGAGGCGCCGAAGGACTGCTGGGTGCTGGTGGTGCTGAAACCGATCCGGACCGACTCCTGCCAGTGGGTGGTGCTTTGTGCGCCGACCAGTTCGACCTTCTCGTAGCGGATCCGGGTCGTGATTTCGACGTGCCCGACCGGCTTCCCGTCGACGGTCAGCGGCCGCAGCACGGCGTGGTCGGTCGACTCGGCCAACCGGCTCGGGAGGTCGTTGTTCAGGATGGCGTGCAGCTGTTCCTCGACCTGCGTACGGTCGGAGCCGAGCTCGGCGAGGCGGCCCTCGTTGTCCGCGACCACCTTGTCGGTCAGCTCCTCCAAGCCAGTGACCGAGGTGAGGAGATGGGCGGGCATGCGGCCGTTGGCGAGGTCGAGCCGCTGGTCGGTGTCCTTGGCGGCGTCGACGGTGTACGCGTGCGACACCCAGGCGCGGAGCTCGGTCGCGTCGACTGCGTTGCCTTCAGCAACTGTTTCCGCAGCAGACCACGTCCGGTCGATGCGGACGTCCAGTTGCCAGGACGCCTTGCCCGTATAGAGGACGGACTCACCACGGATGTCCTCGACCGCGCCGGTCTGGGAGTACTCGGCGGCGTTCCCGGTGACCGTGCGGGTGCGTTCGGTGCCGATCTCACCCTTGAGCGTCAGGTCGCCGAGCCACGGTTGGTGGATGAGCCTGCCGAGGAGTTGCAGGAGCGCCTTCATCGGCACCGTGAACGTCGTACCGAGACGGGAAGTCGCAGCCGTGGCGACACGCCGGCCGCCCTGCGGGAACAAGCCGTTGATGATCTCCGAGGCCTTGAGCTTCGGATCGCGAACCTCGATCAGCTCGTCGACGCTCAGATTGATGCGGAGATCGGCGGGGTGATTGGTACCGACGCGCAGTACGACACCGTCATCGGTCAGGATGCGACCGAACTCGGCACTGAGCAGGTCCTGCAGCTCGTCGGCCGTGAACGTGTGGTCGATGCGGTTCGCAGCCAAGGTGGCGTTGATACGGTCGGTGAGCGCGGTGAGGTGCGGGAGGCGGCCGGTCGGCTGCATGCTCGGCAGCGCGGCGGTCGGCGGGGCGAGGCCCTCCAGAGCCGTCTGGTACGCCGCGACTTCGGCAGCGAACTTGTGCGCTTCGGCGACGAGGTGACGTGGTGTGGCGGTTGCGACGTTCTGGAGGAGTTGGGCGTAGCCGGCGCGCGCTGCGGTCAGCTTGGCGAGTGCGCGCTGGTAGTCGGTGGCGATCTGGTTGTGCCAGGCGGCGAGTTCTGTCTGCTTGCGTTCCTCGGCCTCGGCCGCACGACGGCGCGCGGCCGCTCCGTTGTCCTTGGCAACTTGATCGCGTTTCTCGGCCTCTTTGCCGGCCGCTTCGATCGCCTTCTTGGCAGCCGCTTGTTTGCTGGCGATCAGGGCGTTGAGCGATGCGATGGTCTCGTCGATGCCGGTGAGCTGCCGCGTGATCGCGGCCTTGAGTTCCGCCCGCGGGTCGAGCGGGATCGGCGAGTTCCACGGAAGCGTCGGCGGGACGTGTCCGCGTTTGCGGATCGCGTTGACGAGCCCTTCGATGTCCTGACGAAGCTCTGGGCTGTCCCCCCTTGCCCACTGCCGTTGGAGGTACCGGAACTCGTTGAACTGGGCATCGACACAGGCGTTCGGCCCGGTGCCGGTGAGCCGGCTCCACAGCCGACGCACCGGTCCGCCTTCGGGCGCCCGCAGTTCCTGCAGCGTGTGGCTGAGCTCATGCACCCACACCCGCGCCAGCTGGCTGTCCGAAACTCCCGTCGCGAACGTCACCACATGCGGGTCCAGCGCAGTTCCCGCCCGTACCTCGGTCGCCGCAACCTTCCCCCGCCGCACCCGCCCAACCCGCACGCTGAAGTGCTGCGTCGCAACCACAACCAACTGCCCCACGACGGCTGGATCCCCAACACTCAATGCACCAAGATCCGAGCCGAGTACGCCGTTGATGGCCGCGATGACTCGGTCGACGGTGAGTGGGCCTTCGGCCGCCGCTCGTCCGTTCGCGATGAACCTGGTGTCCTTGACCTCGGGCGCGTGCGTCTGCCGACCGGAGCCTCCTTCGCCTGCTGGGTTCTGGTCGTGCGCAGTGGGTGCCGGGTTGCCGGTGAGTTCCCGGTCGCGGCGGATGATCTCGTCGGCGGAGACACGATGAGCGGCTGCCCGCAGTACGTCGGCCGCTGAACGCCTCGCGGGCCGGGTCTCCGGTTGACCGAGATGCCCGGCGACGCGCCGTACTGCTTCGGCGTTGAGGGCATCCTGGGTGGCTCCCGATTGTCCGAGCTCGGCGGTGATGCGAGCGAGGGTCTCGGCGGGAATCACCACCTGCCGCCCGTCGGTCGTGGTCACGCGGACGCTGCCGTCCTGCAGGTGGATCGCGCCCAGGTTCGCGACAGCTGCGTGTACGGCAACCTCAGCCGCTCTAGCTGGTGTCACCAGCACCTGGTTGTCCAGAGCAACGACCAACTCCGCCAGCGACAGATCTTCGTGTACCGCGCTGCGCCTGGTCGCCGCATCTCGCACGTACGCGTCGACGATCAGCTGTCCGTTCAGGACCCGCAGCCGAACGCTCACAGCGTGCCCATCCGCGATCAGCTGCTGGATCCGTTGCTCCAACGCCGCGAACTCCTGCCGCGAGATCGCCGCCCCCGGCGGGATCAGACCGCGGGCCCGATCGCGCGCGAATGCCCAGTCGAGCGGGATCCGGGGCAGAGCCTCGGGCTTTCCGTTGGGGTTCACGAGGGCTTCGGGCCGGTGAACTTCGCGCAGCTCCAGCACGACCTCGTCGGCCTGTCCCGGCGTACCGAAGCTCCAGGTCGCGCGGTTGGCAGACTCGTTGGACGCCACCTGGCCGGACACCGCACCGCCCGCCGGATCGAACGCGGCCGGTGTGAGATACGACGACGCCCCGTCCTCGGTCGGCGCGGCGTCGGGCTGGCGGTGGCGGCCTCCTGGCGACTGCTGGTTGGTGATCATTTGCTCGACAAGCGTCCGTACGTCGGCCGGCCCGTACACGTTGCGCGCCTCAGCTGGCACGGTGCTGTGCGGATCGGTCACCTCGACGGTGAGCTCCAGTGAGTCGACCGTCGCATGCCGGCCGGCGACCTTCGTCACGGTGACATTCACCTGGTAGCCGCCCCGCACGAGCTCTACCCAGCGAGCCTCCAGCGCGGCCAGAGCCAGCGGCTCGGAAATCAGGGCCTCGGGCAACGACTGCGCCAGACCGCCCTCCGTGACAGCGATCTGAACGCTGTCGCCAACCTGCCCGAGAACCACCGGTCCAGGTGGGGTTGTCAGGGGATCCGGTGGAGCCGGCGGGGTCGCGGGGCCGGTGTCGGGCGGGTCGTCCGGGCTGATCGCGGGGCGCGGGAAGGTGCCGGGGAGGGCGGCTTGTTGGAGGAGTTCGTTGTACGCCGCGATGTGGTCTGTCAGTTGCTGCTGGACGTACGCGAGCGACTCCGGCGTGCCCGCCGCCGTGTGCGCATCCACCGCACCGGCGGCCCGGACGATCTCCTCCAGCGCGACCAGCCGGTCTTCGAGCAGCGGCTTCCCGGCCGGCTCGCCGAGCATCCGCCCGAGCGCTCTCCCGGCTCCGGCGCGCACCTGATCGGTTGGCCCGCCCGTCACCCGACGGCCACGCTCCGGCGATGCCTGCGCCAGGTCCGGGAACGTCTTCCGCGCGCCGCTCTGGTCCGCAATCCCTTCGTACAAAGCGATCGCGTGGACCAGTCGCGACCGGGCCTCCGCGACATCGGCCTGGGATGAGTCCGCCCAGTCCAGTGCCGCCGCCATCCGGTCGATCCGTTCCAGCGCCTCGATCCGCTGCGCCCGCGCATCCAGGTCCGTGGCGGCCGGCCCCGGCGTCAGGTTGTCGAGGTACGCGCGTTCGGTCGCCGCCCGGACCCGGTCGGTGTACTCCGGATCGCCCGGCCGCACCTCCGCGACCGGCCGTCCGGACGTGACCAGCAGCTCGCGCATCTGCTGGATCTGATCGAGCAGCTGCGCCATGAGGTACTTCCCGATCGCCGCCTGCCGAGTGAGCTGGCGCCGGTCGACGGCCTGCTTCGCGAGGTCGGTCGCGTTCGCCTCCTTTCGCTCCAGTTCGGCCCGGCGGAACAGCAGGCGCGCAACCGGCGTACCGGTCACGCCACCGACCGCGCCGGCCACCGTGATGACCACGCTCACGGTGTCGAGGTCGAAGATCTGGTCGAGCACCAGTACGCCGCCCGCGGCACCGATCGCCGCGAACGCGACCTGCTGCAGATAGACCCAGTACTTCGACTGTCCTGGCGGCCGCGCTCCCTCCGGAAGCTCCGGCGCGGCGGGGAAGCTCGCGCGATCCGCCGTACGGTCGGAGAGATCGACGCCTGGCCGGTGGACGGCGACCAACTCCCGAAGCTGCCGGATCGCCTCGTCAACCTGCTGCACCTGGTCCGCCAGTGCGTCGAGCAGCGCCTGGCTGCGGACCGCTTCGCGCTGGGCGTGGTCCCAATTCTTCTGCGCGTCGCCGGCCTTCTCCTCGAGGTTGACGAAGATCTTGTCGCCGACAGCCCCTAGCAGCAGGCTGGTGATCGCTGGGCCGACCGCATTGACGAGCCCTTCGGCGAAGAGGTTCAGGTGCTTCGCGAGCTCCGTAGGATCGTTGTCCACCACGGGTTTCGCCGGATCCTGGCTCTGGGTCGCGGCGAGATGGCTGATCAACCGCCGGGCGGCCGCCGTCACGTTGTCGATCGCCTGGGCGGCCGCGTGGACGCCGAATCCCGGCGTACCGGGCGATTCGGCCGTCGCCAGTTCGCCGGTCGGCTGAATAGCGTTGCGCGCCGTACCGGTCAAGTGACCACGCAGCGTCTCCAACTGCGAGCGATAGTCCTGGAGGATGGCGACCAACTGGTTCTGCAGGGCCGTGGGGTCGGCGAGCTGGTTCCGGACGGTGGCATCCACCCGCCCGAGGCGGAAGTCGAGCTTCTTGATGTCGACCAGGCGTTCGGCCAACGACTTCGCGACGGCGGACAGACCGATTGCGACGATCGCGGACATCGCCGGGATACCGGCCGCTGTCAACGCCGCGGCCGTACCTGTTGCGGCGAGCAACGGTACGGCGTGACGCACCAGGTAATGCACCTGCTTGGTGGCCCGCGGCGCCTTGGCGACCTGGTCGGGGGCCTGCTCCGGCGCCCCGTCGAGGAGGCCTTTCATCCCGGGGTACTCGCGATCCCGCATTGCCCGGTCGGCGTCGTACGCCGGTTGCCTGCCGGTCTCCTTGCGGCCGTCGAGCCAGCGTTCGGTCAGCGCGCCGACGAGCGAGTTGACGATCGTCGGCACCGACAGCGCGACACCGGTCACGATGCTGCCGGTGGCCAGGTAGGCCGAGGATCCGATCAGTACGGCGGACAGGACCGAGCTGCGGAGCGACTTGACGACGTACGCCTTCACCGGAAGCCGGTCGTCCTTGAGCGACCGACGGTCCTCGAACCGTTGGGCTAGCGCGCTGTCGTCCTCGGTGATCATGGTGTGCAGCAGGTCTGAGTTCGGTTGCTGCTTGCCGAGACTCATCGACGCGACCAGGGCGGCCATCAGTCCGCGGATGTGGCGTCGCTGCGAGGCCGATGCGGTTGCGTCGAACTCGGCTGCGAGCAGCCGCCCCTCGGCGAGGGTGCCGTGGTCCTCGGCTTTCAGCAGCGGATCGAGCTCCGGGTCGCTGTCCGGCCGGAGTACGGGGGTCTCGTCGGTGCCGGCCAGTTGGGCGGGCGTCGGGTTGAGTGTCGCGGCGACGGTCTCGGCGAGCACACGAGCCAGCACCTGCGGCACTTCGGTCAACGCCAGGCGATCGGACAGCGTCACGTCTGCCGTCGGAGTTAGTCCGGGTACGGCGAGGTAGTGCGCGACTGTGGTGGGCTCCAGCGGACCGACTCGCACCTGCAGGACGAACGTACGGCCGCCGACCGTCGTGACCTGATACCGGTCGGCGTCGACGTGGACGATCTCGCGGACCTCCGCGGCCCGGTGGACCTCCGGCAGCATGATCGCCCGTGCCGCCTCGACTCCCACCAGCAACCACCCCGGCAAGAACCGGTCCCCACGCGGCTTCTCCACCCGCGGCGAACGGCGAGGGGCCTCGGTCGGAGGGTTCTGCGTGGCGGGCGCTTCCACCGAGGACCGGTTCGGTCGCGAGGCCGGGTTCGGTTGCGAGGCCGGGTTTAGTTGTGAGGGTGGGGTGGGTTGTGGGTTTGGGGTGGGGTTGGCGGTGCGGGCGACTAGGGGGCGGAGGCGGTTGGTGAGGTCGGCGATGGTGGCTCGGCGGTAGGTGACGGTCTCGCCGGTGTGCGGGTCGGTGACGTGGGCGGTTGCCTCCAGCCACTTCGTCTGGGGGTCCATCGCGAAGGTCAGTTCGACCTCGAGCCCGCGCCGTACGGCGGCCTCGACCGCCTCCTGCAGCCGCACGAGCTCCTGCCACGGCACCTGCGTCTCTGCCGGGAAAACGCCCACGCGCACGCCCCGGAAGGTCAGCGTCAGGTCGGGCTGACGAGAACCGTCCCCGGCTGCAGCATCGGCGTGTGCTCGCGGTCGATCATCAGGGCCGTCCGGGTGATCTTCGACCCCGCGGTACAGGTGAGTTCCACGCCCAGGATCTTCACGTCCTGGTTCGTTCCCTCGATCCGGAGGACCATGCCGGCCCGGACCGCCCCGCTGTGGATCGTTCCGGGGGTCACGATGCCGGGTCGGCTCGGCAGGTCGTACGTCGCTTCGATCGTGAATCTGGTCATGTGCCTGCAACCTTTCCAGCGCGGGCGCCTCGCTCGCGTGCGCCTCCTGCTCCATCTCCGGCGTGTTGGCGCCGGTGACCCGGCCGTCCCGGAACTGGTCGACATGGGTCCTCTCGTGCGCGAGTGTCGCAGCCAGCGTCTTCCGATCGGCGAAACTCGCCGGCCCCAACTCGACCCGGACCGTACCGTCGGCGAACTGGACCACACTCGCCATCGCCCGCCGGTCGTCGAGGTACGCGTACTCGGTGGTCTCGGAGAGTATGACCACCTCGATCCCGGTCAGATCCACGCCGACCGCCGTCGCGACCTCCTCGACCGTCTCCGCCGTACGCTCCAAACCGCGGCCGTTGTCCACCGCATCCTGATTGATCCGCCGCCCACCCGGATCCAGGTGCTCATGCTCATGCTCGTGCTCGGCCGCTCGCAACAGGTCCTGATCAGCCACCGCGGTGTGTTCAGGTACGCCGGGCGACGCCGGCTCGGTGGCACCGTCCGGGTCCATCGAGTACTCGGTGATCTCGATCCCGTGTGGCGTACGGGCACCGGTCTCATCGGCGACCAGCGCCCGTACGACGAAGTACTCGAGCGAACCGTCGTCCAGGAACGGCTGGAGCGCGGCGGCGAGCTGAGCGCTGTCGCTGAAGGGATTCTGGATCTCCGGCCGGGCCGGAGCCTTGGTCAGTGGACCTCCGCCCTCCTCGGACGCGGCCTCGTACGCAACGGCGTACGCCGCATCGTGCCAGGCCCGCCGCGCCGCGTCGGGATCAGCCAGGAACTCGCGCACGGTCTCCACATGCTCGGCCGCCCAGTTGGCCACCACCCTGGCCTTCCCCGCCTCACGACTTAGGTTGACGTACGTCTCCCAGGCCGGATTCGGTTCCTGCGGGCGAGGGTTCGCCTCGACTCGTTTCTGCTCGGCCAGTTCCTGCTTGGTGAGCTGTTCGGCACGGTCTGCCCAGGCCTGCACCTCCCAGTCAACGTCCCCTTGCGCAAACTCCGCAACGGCCTTCGCATAGGCCGCCTGTCGCGTCGCCTCCCGTGCCTGCGCATGTGCGACCGTGCCCGCCTTCTTTTGGTCCTTGACGCTCAGACCGGCATCCTTGGCAGCCTTCTTGGCAGCCCCCTGCGCCGCCCGGTGGGCGTCCTGCTGGTCGGCCACAGCCTCGGCGGCCACACGCTCGGCATACGCGTTGCGCAACTCGTCGATGTAGTTCTCGGTCTCGGAGACCGTCCGGGTCGCATACCGGCCGGCGTACTCTTCCGCCGACTGCTGGACCACGACGATCTCCGACATCAGAACCCCGACGCGGTCCTGGCGTTCTGGATCGCTCAGCCCAGCGAGCAGCGAGCGCACATACTCCCAATGACCCTGGGCGTACCGCGTCGTCTCGTCGATCCCCTGGGCGGCACCGAGATCGGCGTTCGGGCCCTTCGCCTCGACGACCGCGAACCCGGTCACCGTGCCGTCGGCGCTCAGCCGGACGTAGAGCTGGTCGAAGGTGCCACGCCCGGCCACCTCCAGATACACCCGGAACACGCGGTCACCGGAATGTCTGGCAGCCAGCCAGCCTTCGATGGTGCGAGCGAAGTCGTCGCCGAGCTGCTCGGGTCCCAGAGCGGGCCCGCCGTCCTGCCAGGCGTTCAGGGTCGACGCGAGCGAATCCAGCACCTTCTCGGACAGATCCAGGACCGGGTCGGAGAACTCGACCTGCGTCCTGCCGATCCGATGACCGTCAACCACCTGGGCGAGCTCGATGACGGTCGGCCGAAGGTTCCGGTCCTGGATCGTCCGATGGGGACGCTGTTCGACCCAAGGCAGCCGTACCGACAGCTCCTGCTCTCCAAATCGGACCTGGAACGTCCGGTCCGGGGCAGCTTCGGTTCGCCCGGCGCGCCGGGACAGGATTCCTCTGCGCGGCTTGCTGTCCGGCCCGACCTGGTAGTGGGCCTTGCGCATGCGGCCGGCGGCGGCAGTCAACGAGCCGTCCGCTGCCCGCTCGTTCAGCCGCGCCATCAGTTCCTGATGCGCAGCGGCCTCGACCGAACCCGCGGCCGCCACGGCCTCCGCGTCGACGACGACGGCAGGGATCGGACTGACCTGGTCGAGGACATCCCAGGCCGTGCCGGTGATCCTCTCGGTCGTCCCGTCGGGCGAGGTGACCTCGAGCAGTACGCCGTCCCGAACCGCCTGGAGCGACACCTTGTGGCCCGACTGGACGAGAGCGTCGGCGTGGTCCCGGAGGACGCTGTAGGCGTCCGGATCGACCCGGCTGAAGTCCTCGGGGGACGTCTCGGGATCCTCTGTCCGGAACAGCCGTCTGCCCACGGGCTGCCCGTCCGAATCGACCTGAGCTTCCTCGACCCCGGTGACCTCCTCGACATGGGCGGTTCGGTCGGGGGTCTGCACCAGGTCCTCGGGCGTGCTGGGGCCGAAGGTGTGTTTTCCCTTCGGGTGGCTCACTTCGACGGTCAGTCGTACGCCGTCCACCTTGGTGTGCGGTCGCGGTACCCGGGTCACCTCGACGCGGACGTCGAGGCCGGCCTTCTCCAGCAGGGCCAGGCGTTCGTGCAGCGTGTCCAGGGTTTCCGGGTTCGCCACCAGGTTGTCCGGTATCGCCGAGCGGACGTCGATCACCCGCGGACGGAACATCGCCGACTCCCCGACCTCCAGGTCACCCGGCGCGGTCCGCGGCACCGGCGGGTGTCCGGAGCCGAAGTCACCGCGCTTTACGGCCGTGGCTGCTTCGGCCAGGTTCGTCTGGGCAACGTGGACGACCTCGCCATCGGCACGGAACAGCGTGATCTCGGCGTGCAGCTCCATGATCCCGGTCTCCGCGTTCTGTACGGCGCGGAACGCCAGATCGAAGCTGTGGCCGGCGCGGGCCAGCGCGGCGAGCTGCTGCTGCATGGTGTGAAAGGCCCACATCTGGAACTGCGTGCCGGACGGGACGATGTCACGGTGCCGCACTTTGCCGGCGACCCAGGAGAACGGATTGGTTCGCTTCGCACTCGGCGTACCGTGCTGGTTGGCACCGCGGAACTCGATGCGCACCTCAGCAGGCTTGCCGTCGCGAGCGTCCGTTCGGCGCACGATGTTGTCGCCCTCCTGAGCGAGCACTTCACTGGGATCCTCAGCCGTCTCGGTGTCCGCTGCAGGGCCGTTGGACTGCCCAGACCGCTCTGACGTGGTGTGCGCCGGAAGCGGCTTGGGTGCGTCGTTCGACTCCTCGGTCGCGTCCGCCGTCACGGCGGCCGCCTGGGCCTGTGCCTCACCAGCCATTGCCGCGCCGCCAGGCGTCACCACGTTCGAATCCACGTCCACGTCCGCCGCGGGTGCCGCATCGGACTGTTCACCAGTCGCATCGGGCGTCATACCGGACTCTTCGGTCGCCGCGCCGGCACCCGGCTTCCGGGGTACGTCGTTCTGCGGCGCGGTGGCGATGTTGCTCTGAGCAACTGGTCCGGTGGCCTCCGCCGGATCCGCCTTCTGGACGACGGCCGGGATGGTGCTGGGTGGAGCGGTCGGGCTACTGCTCTGCTGGCCGACGGCGGTAGGTGCCGGCCCTTGACCGGCGAGATGCGATCCCGCACCAGTCACCTGAGTCGCCGCGGGTGCGGCCGTCCCACCCGCAACCGGGGCCACCGACCCACCCACATCCTGACCGGTGTTCACGGCAGCAGGTGCTCCAGGCTGCTCGGCGTGAGGCTGTGCGTGCTCACTCTGCACGGGATGGTTGCCCGAGTCCGTCGTACCGGGCGACACGTCGTTAGCAGCGTTGTGCGAGTCGCCAGGGCCAGCAGGCCCTCTCGGCGCGGACGTGTCACCGGCATGCTGCGTGGTCGCATCAGCAAGCCCTGGAGCTCCCTGGTCGTTCGGTGCTTGCTGATCGGCGACTTGCTCGTCCTGATGCTGCTGATCCTGGTGCTGCTGGTTCTGCTGCTGATCGTCATGCTGCTGGTCCGACGGTGCTGTCCTGTTGGGCTGCACATGCCGATCGACGTGCGCATCCTGCGACGACGATCCGCCGGAGTTGCCTGTCGACGTCCCGCCACTGGCCGAACCACCCGAGGAAGACCCGCTTCCAGTGCCGACCGACGAGCCTGCACCTGCCGTGCTGCCAGCAGCAGCCGTGGTACCTCCAGAGGGGTTCGACGCTGCTGCCGGCGACTGCGTCGTGTTCCCCGGATCCTGCGCGGACTGGGATGTCGGAGTATGTGGTGGCCCGCCGTGCGCGTCGACGTACGGCGCTATACCGCGGGCCTCGCGTACCCCGTTGAAGAAGCTCTGGCCCATGGCGTCGCCGGCATGGACCGAGTGCACGCGGCTGGCGCCGAGTACGCCGGCCTGGAACCAGCCTTCCGCCAACGCTCTGCCGAATTCCGGCGCCTGCCCCGTGACGAGGTACTTCGCCAACTCGCTGGAGATCGGCGACGTGATCGAGTTGGTGACAAAGGCGTTGCCGCTGCCTTGCAAGATGTACGGAATCCGGCGCTCGAGACGCGTCCCGTCGGGAAGACCCACAAGCCTTCGCAGACCCTTGCCGCCGGCATTCAGACCCATACTCATCGGCGAACCCAGGACGCCGGCCAGCCCGGAGATCCCGACCTGCGTCCAGTCGATGTTCTTCCGTGTACCGTCCCGGATGTCGAGCTGCTGTGCGATGAGTTCGGTCAGGACCTCCTCGACGCCTTCCCAGGCGGTGTGGCCGGCCAGCGACAGCGCCCGCGCGCCGAGCCCGCCGGCGGCCGCGTGGGTGAGTTCCGCCGCAGCCCGGATCAGCCCGGAGAAGCGCTCGATCAGCATCGCGGCCAGCCGCCAGCGGAACAGGTCGCCGATCCCCGGCGGCAGCAGGAACGTCAGGGCGAAGAAGAACGCGTTCATGATCAGCTCGGACCAGATCTGATTCTTCGTCTGCCGCACGTCCGTGGCGAATTTCGTGCACAGCGCCGACATCTGTTCGAAGGAGTCGATCGCCAACCCGTAGCCCTCGTTGCCGAGCGCCTGCTTCAGGTTCTCGTGATAGAGCTGCCCGTTCTGGTCCCCCCAGACGGCCGGCATCCGGTCGTTCCCCGCCTGCGCCGCCGCGATGGTGTCGGCCATCGCCTTCTCGAGCGTTTTCCAGCCGGCGCCCATCCGGTCCGCGGCGTCCTCGTCGACATTCGGAAAGATCTGGGTCGAGTCGACGAGTTTCTGCAGCCAGTCCCACAGCGGACCGGAGGGCTCGGGAATCACTACACCCTGCGCAACCGGTCGGCCTGCTCGCGGGCGAGCTCGACGTACTTGGCCACGATCTCGTTCGCGTTCGTGCCCATCTTGGTGAAGTTGTCCTCGGCACCCGCCGCGAGCTTCTCCAGCTGCGGCTTGCTGGCGTTGTACTTGTTCCGGAACGCGGCGCTGAGGTCGTCCAGCCCGGTTCCGACCGCGGCCTCGTCAGCTGCGAGAGCAGGGCCGACCGCCTTCCAGGTGTCCCCGATGATGCGGCCGGCGTCGCCGATGGTGTGCGCCGCCGCGTTCGTCTCGGACGGGAACATGTTCAGGTCTCCACCGCTCCCGTGCAGGCTGATCTGCTCGCCGGCCATCAGCGGGCTCCGCCGTCGGTCGATCGGCCGGCCATCCGCAGGAACGGCTCGAACGCGAAGTCCTCCGCGCCGTCGAGGTCCATCGGGAAGAGGTCCGGCAGCTTCGTGCGGACGGCGTCCTGGGCCTTCGAGTGCGCCTCGTTGATCACTGCCCGGATCTGCTCGGCCAGCACGTCCGCGTCCGGCATCCGGTAGATCCGGGCGTCGAGCGCGAGGTCGACCAACTCGCCATACACACCGACGGTGGCCTCGACCAGACCGTCGGGAGACTCGGCCGTGCCGGTCGCGCCTTCCATCGTGGTGCGGATCCGGCGGGTCTCGCGGTTCAGGTCCTCGAGCTGGCTGACCCTGCCCTGCGCACTGCCGGTCTCAGCGCCGAAGGAACTCATGTTGCCTCCTCGAATCTGGGGACGAACGAGAGTCTGTAGCCGGTCGGCTCCGCGCTCGGGCGGTTGACCTCTTCCGGCCACCCGGGACTACGCCCGACGGGGATCTCCGACGCTCGGGGGGTGAGATCCCACGCGAAGAACCGCTTCGAGGCCGCCGCGGTGGCCGGTGCACTGGCTCTCGGGCCGGCTGCGGCCGCCGTACCGGCGTACGCCGTGCCTCCGAAGGGCGCATGCCGCAACGCCGAACCAGCTCATCCGGTGCAGAAGGCTTTGCCGTGGGCGCAACAGCTGCTGATGCCGCAGCGCGCTTGGCCGTTCAGCACCGGCAGCGGAGTCACGGTCGCCGTGATCGACTCGGGTGTCGACGCCGACCATCCGCAACTGCGCCGCTCCGGCAAGGTCCTTCCCGGTCGCGACTTCTATCTGAAAGGCAAGCTGCCCGGCAACTACGACTGCATCTCGCACGGGACCGGGGTCGCCGGCATCATCGCCGCCGACGGCCGGCCCGGGGTCGGTTTCGCGGGCATCGCCCCGGGAGCCAGGATCCTGCCGGTGCGGGTCAGCGAGCGGGAGACGGACAACACCGGCACCACCCAGGAGATCAATCCGAATATCCTTGCCAAGGGCATCAAGTACGCCGTCGACGCGCAGGCCCGGGTGATCAACCTCTCGCTGGCCGGCTTCCGCGACGAACGACCGGTCCGGCAGGCGATCGCCTACGCGGTCGCCCACGACGTCGTCGTGGTCGCGGCGGTCGGCAACGGACAAAGCTCCGAGAGCGGGAAGCTCCCGTCCTACCCCGCGTCCTATCCGGGGGTGATCGGCGTCGGCGCGATCGACAACGCCGGGGCACGAGTGACCGCATCCCAGGTCGGTCCGTACGTCGACCTGGTCGCACCGGGCGGTTCGGTACTCGCGCCGACCCGTGTCGCCGGACACGCCTACGAGGACGGTACGAGCTTCGCCGCGCCGTTCGTCGCCGGTACGGCGGCGCTGGTGCGGGCGGCATGGCCCAAGCTGACCGCTGCGCAGGTCGCCCAACGATTGATGGCCACTGCCGACCCGGCCCGTGGCGGCAATGGCAGCCAGGAGTACGGCGCCGGCATCGTCGACCCGTACCGCGCCGTCACCGAAGGGCTCGCCGTCGGCGCGGCGAAGAAGTTGCCGGCGGCCCATGTTCCGCCACCCGACGAGCACGAACTCGCGCTCGCGGCCTGGTGGCAATCGCGTGGATCACGGGCGCGGATCACCGCTGTACTGGCCGCCGGCGGAATGGCGGTCGTCGTACTGCTGTCGTGGTTGACGACAGCCGGGCACCGTCGTCGTTGGGCCGTCGGCCGATCGGCGATCGCCCGCAACGCCAGAGGCGAACAGGCGGACCTGCCGCCGGAGTTCCTCTTCACCCGTCCCGACCGCGACGTCTGAGTCCCGCAACAGATGAGCCCCAGCCGGATCTCCGGCTGGGGCTCATCCGCTGGATGCTGTCGCAGCTGCGATCAGACCCGCAGGCTGGCCGCGATACCGCGGCAGGTCGCCAGCGTGGACTGACCGTCGGCTACGACATTGTCCATCACAGTGCCTCGCTGCACGGCGTCCGTACCGTGTGCGTGGGTCTCGTTGGTCTGCAGCTGGACGTTGGCGAAATAGTCGGTGTAGTCCTCGCTGCACCACGCCCCGGAAGCGAGAGCGTTCGCAGCGCTCGCCTGGTCCTGAGCGGCGGTCATCCGCTCCTGACCGAGGTTCCGGTATCCCTGGGCGGCGTCCATCATGCCGCCGAACTGCTGGAAGATCTCAGCCATCAGTGACTCCTCTCTGTCCGATCAGGCCGTGGGCATGTTGACCGTGCCGAACGAGTGCACGTTGCCCGCGCTCAGCTGGTCGTAGATGTTCGTGATCTGCATCATTCCGTCGGACTGCACTCCGGCCTGGTTCTGGCCCTTGAGGCTTGCGGACTGGCTCCAGTTCTCGTGCCCCGCCACGTTGGTCTGGTACGCCTCACCGCGCATCGACCCGCCCAGATCCATGGTGTTCGCCTGCGACCGGCGGACGTTGTCCCCCAGTGTTTCGGCGTACGCCGCAGTCTGGTTGGCGTGGTGGGCCATCTCGGGCGTGAGTCCCTGAATGAAGGCTCCGGCCATGACTGTCTCCTTTCTTGTCAGGTGCTTCCGCTCACAAGCTAAGGACCGCACGACACCGGGAGGTCTGGGCGGCACCTTCCTGCCATCCAGGTCCGCGGACGGGTCGGTGCGCGTGAGGATCCTCATGGACAGGCCTCACGGAAGGGGTTCGACGATGGCGACCATGTTGGTCCGGCGTCCGATGCGGCGGCTCGCCCCGGAGCTCCCGAGCGGCGAATTGTTGCTCGAGGCACCGCCCGAGGTGCCGGAACCGGGCAGCCGGCAGTGGATGCAAATGTTGATGGTGCTGCCAATGGTCGCGATGATGGGCGCGATGATGCTGATGTTCTCCGGGAGCATCGGCAGCAGTCTGCGCTACGTGATCTTCGGGCTCTTCGGCCTGGCGATGCTGGGCATGATCGTGATGGCGTTCTTCGCCCGCACCGGCGGCGGCAAGACCGAGATGAGCCAGGCCCGGCGGACGTATCTGCGGCATCTGGCCCAGCAGCGGATGCGCCTCAGCAGGTCGATCGAACAGCAGCGGGAAGCTCTCGGCTACCTGCATCCGGACCCGGAGTCGCTCTGGGCGCTGGCCGGCAGTTACCGGCTGTGGGAACGCCGTCAGGACGACGCCGACTTCGGCGCCACCCGGATCGGCGTCGGTTCGCAGAGTCCCGCCACCACGGTGGTCCCACCCGACACCCAGCCGCTCGAGCGCCTCGAACCTCTGTCCGCGCTGGCCTTACGTCGGTTCGTGGCGACGTACTCCACGGTGCCGGGGTTGCCGCTCGCCATCGCGATCACCGGTTTCAGCCGGATCTATCTGCCGGGTGATCGGGAACGGTCCCGGGCGATGGTCCGCGCGATGATCGCGCAACTGGTGACGCTGCAGGCGCCGGACAACCTGCGGATCGCGATCTGTGCCGCGGCGGAGGATCTCGAGGACTGGGACTGGGCCAAGTGGCTGCCCCACACCCTGCACCCGGAACGCAGCGATGCGCTCGGGCCGCTCCGGCTGATCGCCGGATCGATCACCGCGATCGAGGCGATGTTGGACGACGTCGTGAGCAATCGTCCGCGCTTCGATCCGGATGTCGCCGGACGGGTCAACGGCCCGCACCTGGTGGTTGTCGTGGCCGGTGGCGACATCGACGGATCCGACCACCTGCTCGTCGGCCCGGGACTCGAAGGCGTGACGGTACTCGACCTGACCATGCCGCCACCGCGAGCGATCGACTCGACCGCGATCAGCCTCGACATCGCCACCGACGGCGCCATTACCGCCGAGACCATGGAGGGCGAGGAGCATCTCGGGCAGGCCGACAGCCTCGACATCGCTGCTGTAGAAGGACTTGCCCGGCAGCTGGCCCCGCTACGGCTGACCGCGGGCTCGCAGGGCGACCAGCCGCTGAGCGCCGACCTCGGCCTGGCCGAACTGCTCGATCTGGGCGATCCGTTCGACTTCGATCCCGACGACACCTGGCTGCCGCGGCCGATGCGGGAGCGGCTCCGGGTCCGCTTCGGTCTGCGGGCCGACGGACAGCCGATCGAACTCGACCTGAAGGAGTCGGCCCAGGAAGGCATGGGGCCGCACGGGCTGCTGATCGGTGCGACCGGCTCGGGTAAGAGCGAGCTCCTTCGGACCCTGGTACTGGCGCTCGCCATCACGCACCCGCCGCGATCCCTGAACTTCGCACTCGTCGACTTCAAGGGCGGTGCGACGTTCACCAGACTCGACGCACTGCCGCACACCAGCGCGGTGATCACCAACCTGGCCGAGGAACTCCATCTGGTCGACCGGATGAGCGATGCGATCAACGGTGAGCTGCTCCGCCGCCAGGAGCTGCTCCGGGCCGCGGGCAACTTCGCGTCGTTGCGCGACTACGAGAAGGCGCGTACGGCCGGAGCGCCGCTCGAGGAGGTACCGACCCTGCTGGTCATCTGCGACGAGTTCTCCGAGTTGCTGACTGCGCGCCCCGACTTCATCGACATGTTCGTCCAGATCGGCCGCGTCGGCAGGTCGCTCGGCGTACATCTCCTGCTGGCGAGCCAGCGACTGGAGGAGGGCAGACTGCGCGGGCTGGAGACGCACCTGTCGTTCCGGATCGGCCTGCGGACCTTCTCCGAGATCGACAGCCGGACCGTGCTGGGTGTCAGCGACGCGTTCAAGCTGCCGCGTGCTCCTGGCCACGGCTTCCTGAAAGTCGGCACCGAGCAGATGGACCGGTTCCGCTCGGCGTACGTGTCCGGAATCCATCGGCGGCCCACCGCGGACAGTCTGCCGCTCCAGGACAACACGGTCGAACTGCTCGACTACTCCAGCCGGTACGTCGCCCCGGCGGTCACCGAAGAGGTCGAGGAGGACGACGATCCGGACGGTGTCTTCGACGAGTCCGGCGGCGAGACGCTGCTGGAGATCCTCGTCGATCGTCTGGAAGGCCGGGGTACGCCGGCCCGCCAGATCTGGCTGCCTCCGCTGGACAAGCCGCCGGCGCTGGCCGAGGTGCTCTCGCAGCTCGCCCAGGATCCCGGCAACTCGTTCGTCCCGGGCCGGCTGCAGACGGTCGCCGGCGTCGTCGACCGGCCGCTCGACCAGCGCCGCGACCCGTTGCTGCTGGACCTGTCGGGTGGTGCCGGCCACGTCGCTGTCGCGGGTGCACCGCACAGCGGCAAGAGCACCGCGCTGGCCGGCATCATCACCGGCCTCGCCCTGACTCACACCCCCGAGGAAGTGCAGTTCTACTGCCTCGACTTCGGCGGCGGCGTGCTCTCCAGCCTCCGCGACCTCCCGCACATCGGAACGATCGCGGGCCGGCAGGACACCAACGCCGTACGGCGGACCGTCATCGAACTGCTCGGCATCATCGCCGAGCGGGAGAAGCGTTTCGCGCAGGACGGTATCGACAGCATGGCGACGTACCGCGAACGGCGCCGGCGGGGCGAGGCGGGCGATTCGCCGTACGGCGACGTGTTCCTCGTGATCGACGGCTGGCAGACGATCCGCAACGACTTCGAGGATCTCGAGCAATCGCTCGGCGACCTCGCCGCCCGCGGTCTCGCGTACGGCGTCCACCTGCTCATCAGCGTCCCGCGCTGGTTCGACCTGCGGACCAACGTCCGCGACTTGTGCGGTACGAAGCTCGAACTGCGCCTGGGTGACCCGATCGACTCTCTGATCGACCGCCGGACGGCGGCGCTCGTCCCGGAGCATGCACCCGGGCGCGGGGTCACGACGAGCAAGCACCACTTCCTGATCGCGGCGCCACGACTCGCCGACAGCGAGGATCGGGTCTCAGTCGGGCTGGGCGAGCTCGTTGCCGCCGTCAAGGAAGCCTGGTCCGGCAAGCCGGCGCCGGAGATCAAACTGCTGCCAGGTGATGTGCCGTACGCGGCCAACAACGGCGCCAGCTCCCGCGAGCACGGGTTGGCTGTCGGCGTCGCGGAGCGCAGCTTGGAAGCGGTGCTGCTCAACCCGAACGCGGACCCGACGTTCATCCTCCTGGGTGACACCGGTGCCGGGAAGTCGGGCTTCCTGCGGACGATGGCGCATCGGATCCGGGAGACGTACACACCGGAACAGGCACGGTTGCTGGTCGTCGACCACCGGCGCAGTCTGTTGGGCGGTGTCGAGAGTGAGCACCTTCTGGGCTACGGCACCAACCACGCGGTCACGGCCGAGCTCGTCAACGGCCTGGCCAACGTGCTGCAGGAACGGCTGCCTGGTCCCGAGGTCACTCCCGACCAGTTGCGTGATCGTAGCTGGTGGGAAGGACCCGAGCTGTTCGTCCTGATCGACGACTACGACCTGGTGGCCTCCGCGGAGAACCATCCGCTGATGCCGCTGCTGCCGTTCATCCCGCAGGCCGCCGACCTGGGTCTGCGGATCTACGTGGCCCGCCGGACCGGCGGCGCCATGCGCGGGCTCTTCGAGCCCGTCCTCGCCCGGATGCGCGACGTGGGCTCACCAGGCCTGCTGATGTCAGGCAGCCGCGAGGAGGGTCCCCTCCTCGGCGGCCTCCGCGCCCAGCCGATGCCACCCGGCCGCGGCTGGCTGATCACCCGTCAAGGCACCAACCAACTGATCCAACTGACCCAACCACCGACCAAGGAGGACTGATGGCGGACCTAGACGCCAGAACAGAAGCATTCCAAACAGCCAGCGGCGGCCTCGCCAGCGTGACGGACGACTTCTCGACGAAGATGCGGGAGGCCGGAAACAACTCGGCATCGCCGGCCGCCGGCGGCGGAACGGCCGAGAGCGTCGCCTTCATGAAGGTCGAACGAGATGCCCGCAACACGCTCGTTCAGTACATGTCGAACACCGCTGACGGCCTGCAGGGCTACCAGTCCGCGATCACCGAGATCGGCGGCGCGCTCGACCGGAACGTCGAGGTGACCAAGGCCCGTCTGACCAAGCTGCTGAACCCGCTGGAAGGCAACGTCCGGCCGAACGAGGTGTTCGACCCCGGACACGCCATCACCTACCAAATCGACCACCCACGCCCGAATCCCGCACCGGCAGGAGGCCACTGATGGCCGACAAACTAGACGGAGGCGCTTCGTCCATCACCACCGTGACCAGCCAGATCGGCGGTGCGCAGACGGTTCAGGCCTGCGTCGATCTGATGACGACCCTCTCCGTGATGATGAGGACGGACGCGGAACTCAGCGGCCCGCTCGAGACGGCGGGAATCATGTGGAACTCGTCCGCGGATGCCGTCAACACCGCGCATCTGGAGCTCCACTCGGTCACCGACACCCTGCTGCAGGAGTGGGGCAGCGAGGACGCCAAGGACTTCGTGGCTGCCCGGACGATCACTGAAGCCTCGCTGTCGACGTCCTACAGCGCCATGGCTCCGGTGCAGGGGGTGCTCAATGCCCTGGCTGAGCAGATCCGGACGACGGCCTCGACCGTCGCGACGAAGGTAGACGAGCTCAACAAGGTGGTGGAGAGCTACAACTCGTCGACCCCGCAACGGCAATCCCCCGAAAGCTTCGAGAGAGCCTGGGCGAAAAAGGCAAAGGTGCCGCTGCAGGCGGCGGGCGACGCGATGATTGGGCTTGCGGGGAAATACAGCCTCGCTGGTTCGTTTCTGACGTCCGACGCGGCGAAGCTGAAGTGGGACGGTCCCGGCAGTGGGAACGCGGCGCCCACGACGAGCGCCCCGACCAACGCGCCCTCGGTGCCCAGTTCGCCAGGTGGGCCTACGGGTGCTGACCCGGCGGCCGCTGATCCCAGTGGGCAGCAGGCGGGGCCGGCCGAGCAAGGTGGTGGGGCGCAGGACGCCGCTGCCGGGGCAGGTGCCGGCGGGGGCGGGACGGACGGGGCCGGTGGGCCGGGTGGTACCGGTGCCGGATCGATTCCGGGGGTGCCCGGTGGTGGTACCGGGTTGGCCGGGATGCCTGCGGCCTCTACGGTTGCGCCCCGGTTCGAAGGGTCGCTGCCGAACATGCCGATCGCGCCGCCGACGACCCATACGCCGGTTGTGCCGCCGATGAGCAACCTGCCGGTCGGTGCGGTGCCGGGCGGGTCCACCGGCGGACGTGGTGTCGGCAAGGTTCCTGGCGGTGGGGTCGGTGGCGGCGGTCTGCCAGGTGTTCCCGGTGGCGGAGGCAGTCAGAAGAGCATCGACTCCAAGCTGCCGGGTGCAGTGGCCGAACCCGTGTCGTCGCAAGGTCCGCTGTCTGGCGGGCGGGCGCCGGCTGCACCGAGCGGGCTGGCCGGTGGTACCGGTGCTGCGGCCGGCGCGGGCGCTGGTGCCGGCGGGATGCCGCCGATGATGCCGCCGATGATGGGCGGCGCGGCTGGTGCCGGCACCAAGGCCGGGCGTCCCGGCAACGGCATGATCGCGCCGGGGAATCGTCGGCGTGATCGGCAGCAGGGCGATACGCCGGGCGTCCCGGTCGGACTGCGCGGCAGGGCGGGTAAGGACCTGCCTGGCGCGTTCCCCGCCGTACCGGTGAACACCCGAAGGCGCAAGGAGAAGACCGAGGCGGCCAACACCCTCCAGCTCCTCGACGAGGACCTCTGGAAGGTGGAGGCCACCGACGCCAAGGCGGCGCCGCCCGCCGCGCGGCAGGAACGCCGGCCCGCCAACTGATCACCGAAAAGCCCGGCTCGAGATATCCGATCTCGAGCCGGGCTTTTCCCTGCTGCTGCTGGCATCCGCCCCCGGCACCGCACACGGTCATCCTTGAGCCCTCACCAACCATCTCAGCGGCTCGAAAATGGTTGGTGGGAGCTCAAAGATGACAGAGCTGGATCGGCGGGGGTGGATTGCTGGGTGCTCGCTGACCTGGAGTGGGGGGTGGAGTAGGCGGTGGCGGGCTTGAACCGCCCGGCGGAACAGCCCCACGCCAGCTCGCCGTCAGGTCACACTGGCGGGTTATGTCACCGCTGGCCTGCTGCTTCCCGCCAGCCGGCAATGCAACACCCCACACACAGACGGCAGAGAGCCGGATATCCCCTGGTGTTGTGGCTTCTCCTTTCGTATACCAACGGAGAACTCACAACGCCGTCGGATATCCCCACGTGTGCCGGGCCTCCCGTCGTGCTCGGTTGGGACCGGCCGGCGGGACGGACCGGGCGGTGCACGCCGGATGCGGTGCGTGCGGCGGTGCGTGCGGCGGTGCGGTGCGTGCGGTCTGGTCCGTGCGGTGTGGTCGGTGACCGCGGATCGTTGTTCGTCGCGCAACGTCACGAACTGCCGCTGCGGTACTAGGACACGGGCTGCACGGCGGCGGTGGGGTTGAGGCCGGGGCCCTGGGGGATTCGGGCGACCAGGGCGGCCGGGATCGGGACCGGCTGAACGCCGCCGTAGCCCAGGGTCTGGATCAGCTTGGGATCGGACAACGGGTAGACGCGTCCCATATCGGTGACCACCGAGATCGTGCCGGCCGGGGCATGATCCGACGGGCGAGCCTCGACGACCGCCGCCGTACCGGGGGCGATCAGGATCCGGTCAGCGAGGACGGTGTCACGTCGGGTGCGTTTCGTGGTCGCGGTCATCGCATCTGGCAGCGGCATCGCCGGGTCGATCAAGATCGCGGGGAGCGACTGCCCGGGTGTGAACGCGGCGCAGACCGTACCGATGCCGTCCTGCGGGCCGACGAAGCGCGGCCAGACGCGCGGCACCGCACCTTCCTCGGTGCTGACCGCCGGAAGTTCGGCCTCACTGACGGACATCAGGTTGAGCTCGATCGCCGTCGGCGACTTGCCGCCGTACGCCGCCTTGAGCGGAGCGTACGCACGCTGGATGTCGTACTGCACGTCACTGATCGGCAGCAACGCCTTCTGCGTCGCCAGGTAGTACTGCCTTCCCGCAGACGTCTGTACGACGAACAGTTGTCCCACCAACGTCTTCGGCCGGCCGGGTACGACGGTCGTCGGCGTACCGATGCCTGCCGGCCGCAGGCGGGCGATCGGCTGACCGTCGGGAAGCGCCGCCACGAACGCCGCACCGACCTGGGTAACCGGCTGCGAATGCAGCGCGACCGCCACTGTGGCGATGTCGCTCTTGGCGATCCGATGCCGGTAGCCGTCGCTGAGGAGGTACTCGTCACCGGTCTCGATCACCCGGACGAGCATCGCGTCGTCGGTCATCGCCGTACCGGCGCCGGGCCGCTGTCCGATCATGAGCACCGACTCGCTGGTCCGGGTTCCGGCCTGGTCGCGGGACGGTTGCGAGCACAGCGTCCACCCGCCGCCGAGCAGCTTGGACGCCGGCGGCAGCGCGTCCGGCGCGTCCTGGATCCCGATCCGCGGACCGCGCGGGACACCGGCGAGCGACCGCTGCGAGACCCGCAGTGTCTGTCCTCGTTTGCCGATGGCAAGCAACGCGGACACGTAGTTGGCGACCGGGTGCAGATGGCCGTCGAGGTACACGTACCGGGTGCCGGTCTCCTTCTCGACGATCACGCTGTCGCCCTTGCTCCAGGCCTTGTTGCCGCCCGGGACCACCATCCCGTAGACCCAGACGACGGCCAGTGCGAGGATCATGATCGCGACTCCGCCGAACGCGGCGGAGGTGGCTCGCTTGAAAGGCGGCTGCTCGGGATCGGTCTCCCGGGTGACGAGCGCGGACACCATCCGTTGCACCGAGAACTGGTGCGACTGCAGTTGGTCCTTCCTGGTCGCCATGTCAGCCTCCCCAGCCCCGGACCACGGCGTACAGGCCGAGTACCGAGCAGGCGAGCGGGATCAGCGCCAGTGTGACCAGTACTTCGAGGATCTCGGCGTACCTGCTCAGGTACGGGCTCGGGAGCTTCGTGCTGTACCGGAGGCCGCAGAAGATCGTGATGGCGGCCAGCATGACCATCAACGGGACGATCAGCGAGACCGGGTCGGCGGCCGATGCGCTCAGCGGACCGAGGACCAGGCAGGCGATTCCGGTCAACGCTGTGGTGAGCAACATCAGGCGGTGCTTCACCACCGGATAGATCCTTGCCCGCAGCAAGCATCCGAGGGTGAGTAGTCCGGTCAGGACGGTGGCCGGCGTACTGCGGTCCGTGGTCAGCAGCACCAGGCACACCGAGACCGCGAGCGCGATGCCGGTGAGCATGCCGGTGAGCAGACCGTCGGCGCGAACCACCGCGCCGTACACGTGCCGGCGTGGTGGCTGTGGATCGTCGCGGACCAGGTCGGCCGTCGTGCGTGGAAGGATCGGCATCGGGAGCCGGCCGAGCCGCAGCGCGAGCGGACCGAGCAGCGGTGAGAACGCGAACGTCGCGGCGCCGAGGATCGCGGCCACGTCGGGGCCGTCGAGCGACTCCGCCGTACCGATCCAGCCGGCGATGAGGCCGAGCAGGCCGGTGCTCATGGCCGCCGCGAACAGCGAGCCGCTGTCGACGATCCCCAGGTAGCACGCGACTCCGGCGAGCATCAACGCCGTACCGGCGGACAGGATCTGCGGCGCGCCGATCGCCGGCCAGGTCGACGTACCGGCGAACAGCAGGCCGCCTCCGATCGTCGCGAACGGCAGTCCGAGACCACCGAGCAGTGCACCTGCGCCGGAGTCCCCGACCACGCGGGCCAGCGCGACACCGGCCGCGACCAGTAGCGCCGAGGTGAGAAGCAGCCAGCTCGCGGCGTCGGCCCAGGGCGCACCGCGGCGGAGGACGACGGCCAGCACCACCAGCAGGGCGAGCGCGGCGCCGGTCAGGCCTGCGATCCGGGTGTGACGGGCGGTCCACGGTACGCCGAGTTTGCCCACGCCGGAGGCGACCGCGTCGACGAGGTCGTCGTACTCCAGTTCCGGCCAGTCGAGAGCGCGCGACACCAGGTGCAGGATCTCGCCGTCCCGGATCCGGTGCGAGCCGAGGGTCCGGCCGAGGTTCAGCTCCATGCCGTCGCTGCGGCGCAGGACCCAACCGCCGCCCGGCGCGCCCTGGTCGGCGAGGTGTTCACCGGCCTTGGTCAGGAGGCCGGGAAGGACTTCGGCTATTGCTGCTTGTTCGGGTAAGGCCAGGTCGAGGCGCCGCTGGGGAGCCACGACTGTCACCCGGACCAAACCTGTGATGTTCATGTCCCCCACTGTCTTGGCGATCGCGCGGTCGGGAGCGGGCGCGACAGCTTCCTGCCGTCGACGACCGCCGTACGTCGGACCGCCTTAGCGTGCTGTGCGTACCGGCAGACGTGGAGGGACCGTGACGACCGATCGAGAGCTGCTGATCCCAGTGGGACACGACCTGGGTGTGGTGTATTCGGGGGCGAATGAGCGACGGCAGCAGGTCCGGGTGGGCGTCGAGGTCGCCGAGTTGCAGGACCGCGAATTCGCGGTCTGGTTGCTGGCGCACGGGGTCGACGACCAGGACCGGCCGACCCGGTCGTCGCTGACGGAGCGCGCCGTCAACATCGGGCTGGAGGCCGGACAGGTGGCTGAGGTCGCCGAACGGTTCCTTCGCGACGGGCTGCTGGCGGCGGTCGATCCGGAAGCGGACGATGCGGTCGAGTTCGCCTGCGAGCATCAGCTGTTCCCGTTGCTGCAGGGGCTCGGGCCGGATCCGGACCAGCCGTGGATGCAGACCGTCGGGCTCCTGAACCAGCCGGTCGCGCAGGTCTCCGTCGCCGTGTACGACGTACTGATGTGGGCGCAGCTCGCACCGGAGCTGTGGAGCGGCTGCCACGATGCGGCCAAGGTTGCCGTGCAGGCAGGGGTGACGGCGCCGGAGGAGACGGATCCGCGGAACGTGTTGTCCGGTGTGCTCGGGCAGATCCACGGTCTGCTCTGCGTACGCGCGGCGTACTTCGACCGGCGGAGGCTCCGATGACCGCACTGGTTTTCCCGATCGGGCACTACAACGGTGTTCGGGATGAGGAGCAAGTCGTCCGGGTCGGGTGGAGTCAGCACCGGCTCGATGCGGATACCTTCGCGGTCTGGGTGCTGGCTCACGGGGTGCCTGAGGTCGGCAAGGGTTCATGGACCGTCGACGATGTCGTCGTACATGCTCAGCGCGCCGGGGTCGCGGAACCGGCGGCGTACGTCGAGCGCCTCGCCGACGCGGGATTGATCGCGGTTGTGGAGGAAAGACGGCAGTTCGCGCAGCGGCACCGGCTGGACATCATGTTCGTTGGCCTCGGCAACGCTCCGGACCGGCTCGAAGGGCATGCGGTCGGGATTCCCGGCCTCGGGACCGTCGCGATTCTCGACCCGGACTGCTACGAGTTGTGGCAATGGGGTTCGGTGGCGCCGACGTTGTGGCACAGCTGCGAGGTCCGCGCGACGGTGTCCGCCGAGCCGTCCGGCCGGCCCGATCCGGACGCCGCCTTGGCCGAGATCCTCGGCGACCTGCGGTTCCTGGTGGCACGCGGATGCGCGTACCTGGACGTTGCGGGATGACAAGATGACCCTGATGGCTGAGATCTCCCCCGATGCGCTGGTGCCGCGGGCCACCGGGCCGGTGGCCACGGTGTATCTGCTCGCGCCTCCCGGCGGCCGGACGGTCGCGTTGAAGGTCTACCCGCAGCCGCTCGACCGGCGCACCTACAACGGGATCGAGGTCGAGCAGGCGAAGCTGGCCGGGTTGCGGTCGGCGCCGTCGATCGTTCGGGTCGAGTCGATGGACGACCTGCCGGACGGGCGGACCGGGCTGCGGATGGAGTTCTGCCCACAGGGGTTGCCCGATCTGGTTGCAGGAGGCCCGTTACCGATCGGGGACGTCATCGTCCTCGGACAGATCCTCAGCTCGGTGCTGGCCGAGGCGCACGACGCCGGTCTTGTGCACGGCGGGGTGACGCCCGCCAACGTGCTCGAGCGATCCAGCGGACAGCCGGCCTTGTCGGACTTCGGTATGGCGCTGCGGCTGCGGTTTCCGCGCGACCTGATGGGCGACGCGGCGTACACGGCTCCCGAGGTACTGCGGGAAGGCGAGTTGTCCGAGGCGGCCGACGTCTACGGGCTCGGCGCCGTACTGTATCTGGCCCTGACCGGGCGGCCGCCGTTCCCGGCGCGGACGGGTGAGCCGCCGGACGGCGTCGTACTGCGGGTTTTGCGGGAACCGCCCGCGGAGGTGACCGGCCGGGACGTGCCGCCGGCGTTGTCGGCGCTGCTGCAGCGGATGATGGCGAAGGAACCGGACGCCCGTCCTGAGGCAGCGGCCGTGGTCCGCGAGTTCGAGGCGTTGCTGGCCGGGGCGGAGGCGGAGCCGGAGGACGAGCTGGACTTCGACGACTTCCGCGACGAACTGGCCGCGGGCCGGAGCGTTCCGCCCCTGGCCGTCGTCGAGGCGCCGAAGAAGAAGGCGCCCGCGAAACAGAAGCAGGACAAGGTCAAGGATGCGCCCGGAAAGTCCCGGAAACCGCTGTTGATCGGCGCGGGCGCGGCGGTCGCACTGGTGGCCGTCGTACCGGTGGTGTTCCGGCCGGGCGGCGACGACCCGGCCGATCACGTGGCCGCGCCACCGCCGGCTGTCAGTACGCCGACACCGACTCCTACGGCCCCACAACAGGCCACGATCAAGCTGAATCCGCCCGTGGACAAGGGCACCTCGGTTGTTCTGACCTGGTCAGGCCCGCCGAGGCTGACGTATGCCGTGATCGTGGCGGAGCAGGGCGCCAAGCAGCCGCAAACGACGCTGCGGGGCACGATGACTTCGCTGACCGTGCAGGTCAGCAGCGGCCTGAAGTACTGCTTCCTTGTGCAGGGCACCGATGGCGTGGACAAGTTCGAGAGCGCGCCGAGGGCCATCCGCGGTGCAACCTGCAGTGGTTGACCGTGGACGGACTTTGGACCGGTTCTGGACCTCGATCGCCTAGTCTGAGCGCGTGAGGCCGATCCCGTTCCGCCCCAGGCGGTTGACCGAACTGCTCCGCAGGCGTGGCCGCTCCGAGGCCACGCTGGCCGCAGTGGTGGCCGGTTGCGTCGCACTGATGAGCGTGGTCGTGCTGACGGGCGCCGGCTCCCCGAACAGCGGTGTGAAGTTCACGCAGTCCGGCCACTGGGTCTACAACAGCGTCGTCGGACGGATCTTCCACCTGGACGGCGCGACCGGCAAGGTGGACGCGGACGCCGAACTGAAGGGCGCGACGCCCGGTGCCCAGGTCGTGCAGACCGACAAGCAGGGGTACGTACTGTCCCGGTCGCGGATCGACCAGTTCGGCAAGTCCGACCTGACGGTCCTGGACCCGGTGCAGCCGCCGGCGACGAACGAGCAGCCGGTCGGCCTCGAGGCGGCCGGTGCGGCGTTCGCCGTGTACCAGCAGGCCGGGCGGGTGGTGCGGTTCGGCGACAAGGAGACGATCGCGTTCACGGCCGGGCCGCTCGGCGATCCGGTCGTGACGTCGGACGGGACACTGTGGGTGCACCAGGTCGGAGACGGCGACCTGTGCCGGCTGCCGATGACCGCGGACCGGATGTCCTGTCCCGCGAAGGCTCCCAAGGGGCACAAGGGAGCACTGACCGCGGTCGGCGCGAACGCCGTGTTCGTCGACCTGACCGCGCAGCAGGTGTACACGCTGAACGCCGGCGGGATGGACACCGGCCCCGATCTGGGCGATATCGACGTACCCGACGACGCGCTGGTCGCGGGCAACGACGTCGACGGCCGGCTGGCGATCGTCGACCGGGACCACAACCGGCTGCACCTGGTCGACATCGCGCACCCGGACAAGCCCGAGGCGCCGATCAGCACGTCGATCCCGAAGGGGAACTACGACAAGGTCGCGTCCTCCGGCGACGGACTCGCGCTGCTGGACCGGAAGAACTCCAACCTGATCACGCTCGGCCGCGACGGCCACCAGGTCGACGCGACCAAGCTCCCGAGCCGGCCGGCCGACGGGCGCGAGAAGCCCGAGGCGAACCTGTACCGCGGCGATGACTCTCGGGTGTACGTCGAGAACGGGATCGGCGACCGCGTCGTCGTGGTCGACCGCGACGGCGAGACCGAGTCCGTGGACATCGGCAACGGCAAGGACGGCGGCGGCAAGCCGACGACCACGCCGAACCCCAAGAACACCGGCAAACCGACGATCACGCCGCCGGCCAAGCCCACGGTCCCGCCGAAGACCACACCTCCGAAGACCACTCCGCCGGGCACTCCTCCGAGCACTCGCAAGCCGGAGAAGCCGCGGCGGACCACGCCGACGAATCGGCCCGGCAACGAACACACACCCGACAAACCCGACAAACCGGATCCCGGCAAGACGAAGACGCCACCGCCGACCCGCAAGACCATTCCGCCGACACCGCCGCCCGTGAAACCGGGCCGGCCCGGTGCCGCACTGAACGTGGCGGCCCGCATCATCGACGGCGGCGCGGTCGTCACGTGGGGCGCGGCGGCGGCACATGGCGCGACCATCACGGCGTACAAGCTGAGCTGGACCGGCGGATCGACGACGGTCAGCGGGTCGACGCGGTCGGCGCTGATCCCGACGCTGAAGACCAAGACGGCGTACTACTTCACGGTCTACGCGGTGAACAGCGCCGGCAACGGCCCCGCCGTGAAGTCGAACCGGGTCGAGCTGAAATGGGCTCCGGCCGAGTCACCGCGCGAACTCCTGGTGAGGGGCGACGGTACGAGCGGGTCGCTGACGCTCGAGTGGATGCAACCGACGATGGGCGACGGGACGTTCCTGCGGTACGAGGTGTCGATCGGGTCGCGGACCGCGCCGGTCCGGGTGAAGTCGACCACCACCACCGCGACGATCAACGGTCTGACCGACGGGAAGCACTCCACGTTCTACGTCCGCGCGATCACCAAGGCGTCGGACGGGCAGGAGGTGGTGGGCAAGTACACCAGCCTGTCCGCGACCTCGATCGGCAAGGACCAGCCCACCAAGCGGGTGGTGGCCTCGCGGGGCGACGGTACGACGTACGGCGACGACTGTCAGCACCCGGAGTGCGCGTACGTCCAGGTCCGGATCGAGAACCTGACGCCGAGCACGACGTACACCATCAAGCCGTTCACGTCCGAGTGGGGCAACTTCAACCCCGGCTACAGCATCAAGACGGACTCCGCGGGCCAACTCCTCGTCCCCGACCAGTTCCCCTGCAGCGCCGTGGGCCAACTCACCTGGGTCACCGTCCAAGGCCCCGAAGGCACCTACACCTCCAACAAGTTCTTCTGGAAATCCGACACCTGACCGAACCGCGATCGGGTCTTTACGGCTCGGCGTCTTCGGCGGCGTAGGAGAGGACTCGTTCGGTGTTCAGCACGATCCAGAGGCCGACCCACTTCCAGACGTGGGGCCAGTTTTCGTCGACGGAGGTGCGGAGGTCGGCGGGGAGGTCGTCGAGGGTGACCAGTTCGGCGGGGCCTTCGGCGATGACGGCGATGTGGCTTTCGTCGTCGTTCTCGGCGACGACCAGGGTGAGCCAGGGGTTGGTCTTCAGGTTGCGGGCGCGGACCGATCCGGCGACTGCCGGCAGCCAGAACGCGCTGCCACTGCGGATGTACATCGACATCGACGCATGCGGCCGCCCGTCCGGCCGAGTGGTCCCGACCACCGCGTACTCACGCCGACCGAGATAACTCGTCAACTGCTCGGCCGTCAACCGCCGCTCCGGCGGATAGGTCCTCGCCGTCGCCGCGGTAGCACCCTCAAACGTCCGATCCTGCACTCCCGACAACACCTCGGTCATGGTCACCCTCCCGACATCACGTTTCCGGCCCTCTACCTGCCGCCCACGCTAGCCGCGCCCCCAGCCACCCGCTTATCAATTCCTGACCAACCCACCCAAGCCAAGGCCGGGTAGAACAGTTAGTTCTTGACTGCGAGGACTGCGGCGATGAGGTGTTGGTAGTCGGTGAGGTCGTCGGGGGGTTCTGGGTTGCGCCAGTTGGTGGCGGGGACGATGCCGGGGTCCAGGACGGTGAAGCCTTCGCCGAAGAGGGCGAGGATCTGGTCGTCGGTGCGCCAGCGGCCGCGGCCCAGGGAGCCTTGGAGGACCTGCTCGAGTTCCTGGCTGCGGGGGTCGTTCTCGCTGCGGAAGTGGCTGATGAAGACGTGGCTGCCGGAGGCGATCCGGTCCTTCCAGAAGGCGACGATGCCGGCCGGGTCCTCGTCGTCGTTCACGTGGTGCAGGGTGGCGCTGAAGATCACGCCGACCGGCTGGTAGAAGTCGATCAGCCGCACGGTCTCCGGGTGGTCGATGATCGCCTTCGGCTCCCGCAGGTCGGCCTGGATGACCGCGGTGTTGTCGTTCTCGGCGAGCAGCGCGCGGCCGTGCGCGAGCACGATCGGGTCGTTGTCGACGTACACGACCTTCGCGTCCGGCACGTACCGCTGGGCGACCTGGTGCACGTTGTCCGCGGTCGGCAGGCCGCTGCCGAGGTCGATGAACTGCCGGACCGGCGTCGTCGTGACGATCTCGCGGACCGCACGGATCAAGGCGCCGCGGTTGTCGTATGCGATCACGCGGGATCCGGGCAGTTCGTTGATGAACCGGTCCCCGAACGCGCGGTCGACCGCGAAGTTGTCCTTGCCCCCGAGCAGGTAGTCGTACGTCCGCGCGATACTCGGCTTGGTCGTGTCGAAGCCCGGGAACGGCGAGTTCTCACCTGCATCGGCCACCGCGCGGATCCTTCCTCGTAGAGACAGATGTCACTCTATGCGACCCGGAAACTACCTCGCTCCCGGCCCCGGCAAGTCACAGCAAAGCTAACGAGTGAACAGCGTTCGCAGTTCGAGTGACGCCTGGAACCGGTCGACCCACGGCCGTCCGCGCAACGCCTTCTGCAGCTCGCGGACCCCTGTCCACGCGTCGCGCTGTACGTCGGGCGTCGTCGCTCCCCCGGACCACAGCGCGTGATCGACCGCCCGCGCGACCCGCGTCAGCCCGCCCGCGGTCTCCGGCAACTCCTTCGCGGCATCGGCGAGGTCCCGCACCGTCATACCGGCAGTCACCGGTACGCCGTGCGCACGCAACCGATCCCGCGCCTCGGCCCAGGCCCCGACCACCGCCGCGCTTCCGCCCCGACGCCGGCGTCGCGCCGACCGGACGAGCTTCAACAGCGGTACGCCGACCAGCCAAAGCAGCAGCAACCCTGCCGACACCGCGAACACGGCGGTCAGCGAAATCGGCGGCAGGATCGGCGTGCCCGTGTCGTCGCCCCGGTCGGTCTGCGGCGGGACCTCCGGGTCCTTGATCTTCTCCACCGACGGTACGGCGGCCCGCGCCTGGCTGGTGATGTCGTCGATCGAGCCGGCGACCGTACTCTTCCCGGTGGCCGCGTCCTCGGCCGGATCCAGCGGCCACCAACCGAGGCCGTCGACCGCGACCTCGGGCCATGCGAACGCGTCCGAGTTCCGCACGGTGTAGTACCCGTCCGCCTCCGGCTTCGCTGGTGCGCGGAACCCGACCACCAACCGCGCCGGGATCCCGTTCAGCCGCGCAAGTACGACGTACGCCGCGGCGAACTGCGCGCTCGTGCCCGGCTGCTTGGTCTCGGCCTGCGCCCCGCCCGGCTTCTCGTCGAGGAGGAAACTCTTCAGTTGCGGCCACCCGTACCCGGTCGGCAGGTTGTCCCCGACCGCCAGCGTGTAGTGCTGTCGCATGTACTTCTCCAGCGCGATCGCCGTCTCGAACGTCGCGCGCTTGCCCTGCAACGGATCGATCGACGCGATCTCCGGCGGCACCGGCGGCAGGTCGCTCAGGCCGTTCATCACGTCCCCGTCGATCCCGGCGTCCAGCAGGTACTGCGCGTCGATGTCCGGCTTCCGCCAGGTCAGCTTGTAGTCATCCGGCCGGCCCGACGACATCAGCGTTCCGCCGATCGGCTCGACCTGCGGATCGGTCACGCCGCTGACCGTTGCCGGCAGCAACTGGCTCGGCAACCACGGACCGTCGAGGTCCTCGAGCTGCACGTTCGCCGACTCGAGCGACGTCGGCACCGTGACGTCGGAGGCCACCTCGGACCCCATCCGCAGGAACGGGTGATCGGTCGTCCAGTTCGCCCCGTCGAAGTCGTCGAGCGCGACCTGCCGCCAGCGATCGACCGGCTTCGAGGCCGTGTACTTGAACACCACCTCGTCGCGCTCCCGCGCACTCAACCGGCTCGCCAGCTCGTCGAGCGGACTCGTCTGCCGTACGCCGGGCGCCGTCGCAGACTGCACCTTCTGCAGCGAGTACGGCGTACGCCCGACCGGATCGATCGTGCTCACGACGAGCCCGCACACGATCGCCGCGACGGTCACCACCGCGGTCGCGACCCAGGGCGCGATCCGCCGGTACTCGAGGTTGTCGGGGATCAGCAGCGCCACCACGATCAACCCGAGCGCGGCCGCGATCAGTACGGCGCCCCACCCGTCCGCCGCGATGTACAACTGGCTCGCACCGATGACCCCGAGTCCCGGAATCAACGCGACCAGCGGCGGCGCACGATCGAGCAGCTCGACCGCGAGCAGGCAGGCGATCAACGTCAGCAGCGGGACGAAGACCACGAGCTCGGGATCCGGCCGCGCCGGCCAGGTCGACTCCAAGGTCAACCGCCAGCCCGTCAGCCCGTCCCCGAGCGCCCGGATCGACGCCGCCGTGGGCAATCCGGCGACAGTAGTTGCCCGCAGCACCGTTTCGACGACGGCGAGCAGCCCGCCGAGGACGATCAGAATCGGCCGCCACGCCGCGAGCCAGTGCCGGCAGATCTCCGTGACGACGAAGGTGATCAGACACACCGATCCCACCGGCAGCCACAGGTTGCGTAGCCCGAACACCGGCCCGAAGCACAACCCACCGACGAGTACGGCGGCGAGCACCGCGATCGTCTGCCGGCGACTCATTGCAAGACTCCTGTCCATTGCTGCAAAGCTTCCTGCGCGGATCCGCCGAGGACGACCTGGGCACTGAGGATCGGCGCGACACCTTGCGCCTCACCGAGGCCGATGACGGTCACCGACGAGTACCGGCTGAGCAGCGAAGCGAAGTCCGCGGCCGAGCCGCGCGCACCGGTGACGACGACGATCGCGCCGCCCGCGGACGTTCCGGTGGTCAGCACAAGGGGCACCAGACCGGACTTGTCGTCCCGCTGCTCCACGACACACAGCTCGTCGAGGAACATCCGGGACGCGACGGCGCCGCCAGGAGCTGCGAGGTCAGCGCCGGCCGTGGTCACCAACCGGCAGCGGTGGCCGGCCGTGGACGCGGCGAACAGGATCGACGCCGCGACCTCGGTCGCCTCCTCGAAAGTTGCCTCAGACAACGGTTCGCGCCGGGTGTCGAGCAGCACGGTGAGTCGCGGCTGATCCGGATCGGCGTAGTCGCGGACCATCAACTGCCCGGTCCGCGCGGTCGCCTTCCAGTGCAGGTGGCGGACCTCGTCGCCGACGACGTACGGGCGTACGTCGCGCAGGTCGGCCGATCCGCGCAACGAGTCGTCCGCGGTCCGGCCGACGTGGTGGTGCCGCGGCCGGCCGGCGACCACGGTCTTGGTCGGATGCCGTTTCGGATGCACCCACAACGTCGCGACGTCGCCGGTCGCCTTCCGGTTGCGGGCCAGGCCGAGCGGGTCGCGCCGTTCGAGCGTCAGCGGTCCGACCGCGATCTTGCCGCGCCGCAAGGTCGGCAGCTCATACCGGTACGTCGCCTCGCTGCCGGGACCGAGCCGCCGGATCTTGACCTCCTGCCGCTCGTCACCCGCCGAGTCGTGCGCGGCGAACGCGGCCTGCCAACGGGTGCCCTCGTTCCGCACCCGCAAGGTCGCCAGCGCCGGACGGCCGCGCTCGACCCGGTCCGGCGACAGCACCCGCTGCACGGTCACCTGCGGTTGCCGCACCGTCAGTACGGTCGCGGCGATCAACGCCCCGAGCCCGATCCCGGCCAGTGCGCGAAAGACGGAGTACCCGGCCACTTCGCCCAGCACGTAGGCGGCGATCGACCCGAGCAGCACCGCCACCCCGCGTCCCGTGAGCCTCATCCGGCCGGCCACTTGAACGAGTTGGACTTGTACGGCCCACCAGGCCCTGTCACCGTCACGTACACCGTCTCTCCGACCCGGGAGTTGTGGAACTTCTCCTGGTCCAGGTCGCCGTTGTCATCGGTACTCAGCGTGTACGGGTCATGGATCTGGGTGCCGTTCGAGTACGCGCGGAACGTGTAGTCGGTGTTCGGCTCGAATCCCCTGGCGTGCAAGACCATGTAGTGACAGTCCTGCTCGGTACCTTCCGGGCAGTTCGAGTCGGTGAACTTGGTGACCTGCGGCCCGTAGGTGATCGAGAACGTTCCCGAACCCGGCGTCGCGGTGACCGTCGCGGCGACCCCGATCAGCATCTCGCCGTCCGATCCGCGCGTCACCGCACGGACCTCGAAGGTGTACGCCGTACCGTTCTTCAGCCCGTCCCAGGTGTAACTGGGTGACGTCGTCGTCTCGGGATCGCTGTCCTGGCTGACGCTGTAGCTGACGAAGGTGCCGCCGTTCAGGTTCGGTCGCCGCCAGGTCAGCGTCACCGCGTTGTCGCCCGGCGTCGCCTTCAGCCCGGGCGGAGCCGCGGCCGGGCTCGCCTTCACAGGCGGCGGCTTCGGCTTCGGTTTCGTGGGCTTGACCGGCGGCGGCGTCGGCTTGGTGGTCGTCGGTTTGGTCGGCGTCGGCTTCGACGGCGGCGGCGTGGTCTTGCGCTGCGGCTTCTCGGTGCGTGGCGGTTCGGTCCGCCGCGGCGTGCGCTTGTCCCCGTCCGACCCCTCGGTGTTCTTAGGTAGCGGCGGCTTCTGCGTCTCCTCGGTCCGCGGCGGCGTGGACGGCGTGATGGTTTCCTTCGGCCGCGACTTCTCCGGCTTCCGTGCCGGTCCGACCGCCTCGACCTCGGTGACCTCGCCGTCGTCGTCGACGACCATTGAGTGCTCGCCGGCCACGCTGTCGACGTACAGCCGCTTGTCCGCACCGCGGAACAGCGTCGGCTCGTGCTTCTGGTCCGGCTTGGCCTTGTTCGCCGGCGGGATCCGCCGGACTGACTTTTCCTTGCCGTCAGCACCCAATGTCACCAAGGTGTCGTTGGTGGAGTAAATGAGTGCCAGGCCGTGCCCGGAGGACGCGATCTGCGAGTACTTGCCCGCCGGCAGCTTCTGTACCACCGGGGCCGCCGCCTGCTGGTCGCCGACCACCGGCGCGGCGTCGACCAACTGGAGCTCGTTGCTCGTCGGATCCACGATCGCGATCCGGCCGTCCACGTCGTACGGCGCGACCATCGACGCCGGCGTCATCGCGACCTCGGGGACCGGCACCTTCCGGCCGAACCCGTCGGAGTCCACCGCCCGCAACTCGCGTGCGGTCGTGTCGACGAACACGACCCGGTCCGACACCACGGTGAGCGCACCAGTGTGACCACTCGGCACCTCGGCCGTGCAGGTCAACCGGTCCGCCTTGATCGGCAGCCGGCAGAGCTCACGGCTGGTCAGCCGGTGCACCCACAACGTCCCGTCCGCGGTGGTCACCGGCGGACCCAGCGAACCGCTGCCCGGCAACGTCACCGGATCCTCGCTGAGCCGAGCGATCGCACCGGCGTTGCGGTACACGGCGTACGCCGCTCCCGCCGCCTCGAGCGCGGTCGGACGCTCCTCGGACGGCGCCTTGACCGGGTCCTCCACCTTCAGGTCGGACTTGCCGAACTCGGTGATGCTGCCGCGCGCCAGCATGTACCCGTGCTTGTCGGTCTGCACGGTCTGGACGCCCGAGCCGAGCTCCGGCACCGGCAACTGCCCGTCGACGGCCTTCGTGCCGCCGTCGATGTGGAAGACCGTGCGGAGCGTGCTGTTGTAGATCAGATGGCCGGTCTGCAGGAACTTCATCCCGTTGGTGTCCGCGCCCGCGCCGGTCACGGCGAGCGTCGTGGCCACCACGCAGACCGTCACGACAGAGGCCAGCGCCGCCCGGGAGCGCCACGCCTCCTGCCGCAGGAACTCCTTGACCGGCCGCATGTCAGCTCGCTGTCGCGCCGGCCGTCGGCGCCGGTACGGCGGACAGCACCTCGTCCACCACGGACGATGGCGGCCGTTGGCTCAGCTCCGCGTCCGGCGTCAGCACCAACCGGTGCGCGAGCACCGGATGCGCGACCTGCTTGACGTCGTCAGGTGTCGTGAACGCCCGGCCGTCGGTGGCAGCGAACGCCCGGGCCGCACGGACCAAGGCGATACTGCCGCGCGGGCTGGCGCCGTACCGGACCGCGGTGTGCTCGCGGGTCGCGGCGGCCAGTTTCACGGCGTACGAACTGATCGCGGGGTCCACGTGCACCGACCGGACGGCGGCGATCGCGTTCCGCAGTGCGGGTACGTCGATGACCGGGCTGAGCGAGTCGGGTCCGACCCGGCCGGTGTCGCCGAGCACGATCCGGACCTCGGCGTCGTGGTCGGGGTAACCGATCTCGATCCGCATCAGGAACCGGTCGAGCTGGGCCTCCGGCAGCCGGTAGGTGCCCTCCATCTCGATCGGGTTCTGGGTGCCGATGACCAGGAACGGGTCCGGTACGGCGCGGGTGTTCGAGTCGACCGTGACGCGACGCTCGGCCATCACCTCGAGCAGCGCGGATTGCGTCTTCGGCGTACCGCGGTTGATCTCGTCGGCGACCACCACGTTGGCGAAGATGCCGCCCGGGTGGAACTCGAACGACTCGGTGCCCTGGTGGTACACCATCACGCCGGTGATGTCGCCGGGCAGCAGGTCCGGCGTGAACTGGATCCGGTTCCAGCTCGCGTCGATGCTGCGGGCGATGCACCGGGCCAGCGTGGTCTTGCCGAGCCCCGGCACGTCCTCGATCAGCAGGTGCCCCTCGGCGAACAGCGCGGTCAGCGCCAGCCGAATCACCTCGGGCTTCCCGTGGATCACCTTCGCCAGGTTGTCCGCCACCAGCCGGTACGCCTCGCCAGGCGGAATGGTCGCGCTCATAGATGTCTCCCCAGGTGTACGCCGGACTGCACTGAGTGACCCTACTCAGCCGTGGTCCATCCGCCGTACAGAACCGGTCTACTACTGGACGGTAGGGAGCTGGAGCTCGAAGATCGCGCCGCCTTCGTCCGCGTTGTAGACCTTCAGGTCGCCGCCGTGCGCGAGTACGACCCAGCGCACGATCGACAGGCCGAGCCCGGTCGAGGCGCCGCCGGTCGTGTACGGCTCGAACAGGTCCGCGCCGACGGTGGGATCGATCCCCGGGCCCTGGTCGGCGACCGTGACCCGGCCGTCGGCGACCGTCACCGTGATGATCGCCTGGTCCGCACCCGGAGCCCGGCCGTGCCGCATCGCGTTGCCCAGTACGTTGCCGATCGCCCGCTGCAGCAGCGTCGGGTCGGCCCGCACCATGGTCGGCGCGGTCACCAGCGAGAACCGGGCGCCGTCGGTCGGCATGTCCTCGACCACACCGGCGACCAGCTGATCGAGCCAGACCGGCTGCATCGCGAGGTGCTCAACACCCGCCGCGAGCCGGGCGCGGACGAGCAGTCCGTCGATGATGTCGCCCATCCGCCCGGCCAGCCGGACGGTCCGCGGCAGCAGCTCCGCACGCTGTTCGGGATCCCGCGCCGCTGTCTCGGCGAGGGCGCGCAATGCGGCAACCGGCGTACGCAAGTCGTGGGCGGTCTCGGCGAGCAGCGTCTCCTGTTGCTCGAGAGCGGCCATCGCGGGACGGATCGCGCGACCGGACAGCCAGTAGCCGACGAGCGCGGCCGCTCCGATCAGGATCGCGCAGACGACCAGCACGGCGATCGTAAGCTGCTGGTGCTGATCGCTCTGGTCATGCGTGTCTTTCCAGGCGAGTACGGCGCCGAAGTAGCGACCGTTGGAGTCCTTGAACGGCTCCACCGCGATCTGCACCTCGTGCCCGTTCACCGCCTTCTTGTCGGCGGTCAGCGGACCGCCGTTGTCCACCGCCTGGGCGGCGAGGTCGGCGAGCACCTGCTGGTCGACCTTCACGCACTCCTTCGTGCTGAAGTACGGATCGAAACCTCTCGTCTGCCCCGGCATGACGGCGAACTGCGGACACTCGGACGACAGCGGGTCCGCCGGGACTCGGGCGGTCACCAACGCACCGTGGTTCTCGTCGATCAACCGCAGCACGGGCTGCGTCACCACGCTCAGGTCGTGGTCGAGCTGATCGGCGCCGCGTTGCGCGTCCAGGACGATGATGACCGGCGCCAGCACGATCAGAGCGACGGTGTTCGTGGCGGTGAACAGCACCGTCAACCACCAGCGCAACCGGCGCAGCCGGTCGGCCGACGGACCGCGCATCCCGCGCTGACTCATCCGGCACCGCCCGGGCTGTGCAGCCGGTACCCCTGGCCGCGGACGGCCTGGACCAGATCCGGACCGCCGCGCAGCCGGTTCCGCAGCCGGGTGATCGTGACGTCGACGACGTTCGACATCGGGCCGTCGCCGTCCCAGCAGTGGTCGATCAGCTCGGTCCGGGTGACCAGCTGCTCGGGCCGCGACATCAGGTATTCCAGCACGCAGAACTCCTTCCCTCGCAGGGTCACCAGCACGCCGGCCCGGTGCACGGTACGCCGGGCGGTGTCGAGCTCCACGTCGGCGTACCTGATGATCGGCGGACGGATGGTCGGGCCTCTCCGGACCAGGCTGAGCACCCGGACGATGAGCTCCTCGACCGCGAACGGCTTGACCAGGTAGTCGTCGCCGCCGTGCTCGAATCCGTCCACCCGGTCGGCCAGCGTGTCCCGTCCGGTCAGGAACAGTACCGGGAGGGTCCAGCCCTCCTTCCGGCGGCGGCTGACGTAGGCGAGCGAGTCGACCTTCCGGCCGTTCATCTCGAACATCCGGTCGAACACGGCGCAGTCGTACGAGTTCACGAACAGCTTCTCGTCCGCGTCGTCCAGGTCGACGGCCAGGTCGACCGCGAGATTGGCGGAGCGGAGCGCCGCCGGGACGGCCACCTGCAGCTCTTTGTCGTCCTCTACCACCAGTACGCGCACGGTCAACCTCGTGTGTCATCGAAATGTCATCGTTCCCCCGGATCGTATGTGTCATGAACGGTCACGCAGCGCACACACCAGACCGGTTGAGCTTCCGGGTGCTGGGCCCGCTCGAGGTCGACGGGCCCGACGGACACCCGCTGGACCTCTGCGGCGGCAAGCCGGCGACCGTGCTGACCCTGCTCCTGCTGCACCGCAACGCCTGGGTCAGCACCGAGCAGCTCGTGGACGCGGTCTGGGCCGGCCGGGACGTGCCGGCCTCGGCGCAGAACAACCTGAAGACGTACGTCTGGCAGCTCCGCCGCTCGCTGCCCGAGGAGCGGATCGAGAGCCGCCCGGGTGCGTACCGGGTGCACGTGCTGCCCGGCGAGCTCGACGCCGACGTCGCAGCCGCCCTGTGCGACGAGGCCCGCGACCTGCTCAGCCATCGCGATGCAGCCGAGGCGGTCAACGTCGTCCAGCGCGCACTAGTTCTCTGGCGCGGTGCGCCGTACGACGGCTTGACGGCCGATGCGACGTCGGCGGTGGATCGGCTGACCGAGCTGCACCGGGCGCTCCGCGAGGATCTGGCGGACGCGCAGCTGCTGCTGGAGCGGCCCGCCGAGGCGATCGCCGTACTGCGGGCGCTGACCGAGGAGGAGCCGCTCCGGGAGCTGGCGTGGGCCCGGTTGATGGCGGCGTACCGCCAGGTCGGGCGACGGCACGACGCGCTGGCGGCGTACCAGCGGGCCCGGACCGCGCTGGTCCGCGACCTGGGGATCGAGCCGTGCGCCGAGCTGACCGCACTGCACCAGCAGATCCTCAGCGAGGAGTCCCCCGCGGTCCTGCCGACGCCGGTGCCGCCCGTCAGCTCGAACCTGCCGCCGCGGGTCCGTATCTTCGTCGGCCGCGGTCCCGAGTTGCGCGCGCTGCGCGGCGCCACCGGCGTGGTCACGATCGACGGAATGCCGGGCATCGGCAAGACCGCGTTCGCACTCGAGGTCGCCGCCGCCTCCGGTTTCGAGACCCAGCAGTACGTCGACCTGAACCGCCCGACATCGTTGCCGTCAGCAACTGGCCTGCTGATCCTGGACAACGTCGAGCACGCCGACCAGGTCCGGCACCTGTTGCCGAACGACCCGGCCGCGCTGGTGCTCGTGATCAGTCGCCGCAGGCTCTCCGATCTCGACCGTACGGCGGCCATGACGCTCGACGTCCTGGCACCGGACGAGGCCGCGAAACTCACCGACCTCGAGCAGATCTTGAGCTGCTGCGGCGGTCACCCGGGCGCGATCCGGAACCTGGTCGAGCGCCTGCGCAACCGGCAGCCGTGGACCGTCGCGCGGATGGCCGCCCGGCTCGAGGACCAGACGGCGCGCTGCCAGGCGCTGGGCGAGGTCCTGGCCCGCTTCGACGCCGCGTACGAGGCGCTCCCTGGCCCCGTCCAGCGGCTGTACCGGCAGATCGGGATGACGGCGCGCTTCGACCTGCGCCAGGCGGCCCGGCTCACCGGCACCAGCCCGTCCGACGCCGAACTGATGGTCGACCAGCTGATGGACCTCAACCTGGTCACCGAGCCGGCACCGGGACGGTTCGAGCTGCACCCGATCGTCCGCGATCACGCCGGCCAGTTGCTGGTCATCGCCGGCCCCAAAGCGGAGCTGGTCGCATGAAGTCCGCCGCTTACGGCGCAGCGCCGCAGCACGAGGGCGAGTCGCAGTACGCCGCGACCACCACGACGCTCCCGCAGGCGACCGCGGTCGGGATGCCGCTGGCCCAGCCTCGGGTGCAGCAGCCGCCGACGCGCACCCTGATCGCGTCGGTGGGTTCGGTCAAGCCGGCCGAACAGAAGCTGCACCTGACCGCCGAGCCGCCCGCTCCGGCACCGGTCGCCGACAGGGTCGAGCTACCGGACCGGGCCGTCCACGTCGGGCAGATCATCTGCTGGCAACTGGCCGTGGTGGCGGTCGGCGCGGCGACCACCGCGTCCCGGACCGTACTGATCCTGACCTCGGTCGCCGCGGTATCGCTGGTCCTGCTCACGGCGGTCCGCATCCGCGGCCTGTGGCTGTACCGCTGGGCGGGCGTCCTGCTCGTCTTCCTGGTACGGCGGCGCAAGCACGACCTCGGCGAGGACATCGCGGTCCGGCTGGTCAGCACGTTCCACGGCCGGACCTCGACCGACCAGGTGGTAGTCCGCGAGCAGCCGTACGGCGTGCTCAGCCGGCCTGCCGGGGCGAGTGTCGCGCTCAGGCTCGGTTCGGACACGCAGCACCGACTGCTGCCGCAGCTGGGGCAGCTCGCGGAGGCGTCGGACGAGCAGCCGGTCGGTGTCGGCGTACAGCTGATCCTGCACACCGGGGTCAAGCAGAACCAACCGCCGCGGGCGTGGATCGCGGTCGCGGCCGAGCGGACCCCGGACATCGCCACCGATGAGCAGTTGCGGCAGGTGCTGGCCAACACGGTCCGGCGACTCGTTCGGCGGCTGGATCGCGAGCAAGTCGAGTACATGCCGCTCGACGAGTCCGACGTACTCGCGTCCCTCGGCGCGCTGGCCCACGCGAACGCCGGCCGCGGACAGCTCCACGAGCGCTGGACCTCGTGGTCCTGCGGGCCGGTCCGGCAGCTGTCCGTGCGGCTGGCCGGATCCGCATCCTTGCCTGCAGCAACGACTCACGCGTTGATCGGCGCACTGCTCGGCACCGGGACCGGCGCCGCGCAGACGATCGCGGTCACCGCCACCTCCAGCTCCGCCCATTCGACTTCCGCCCGCCACGACGTCGTACTCCGCCTGGCCGCATCCCATCCGGCCACGCTCGACACGGCGTTCTCCGTCCTGACCACGCTGGCCCGCTCCTTCGGGGTCGAGCCCGAACGCCTCGACGGGCGGCACGCCGCCGGCGTCGCCGCCACGCTACCTCTGGGGGTCCCTCTCTCATGACCGTAACCATGCTCAACCGCCCCTCTGGTCTTCAGCACATCCCGGCCCACAGCGGGCTCGCCGAACTGCTCGCATCCGCGGAGGACGAGGTGATCACCATGAGCACCCTCGCCGGTCCGACGTTCGGGCCGCGCGAGGTCAAGCACGGCGTGCGCTACCGGGCGATCTTCCCGGACCACGCGCGCACCACGCCGACCGTCGGCCGGCACCTCGGTGCGCTGTCGCTGGCCGGTGTCGCCGTACGGACGATCCCGCATGTGCCGATGAACGCGATCGTGATCGACGGTTCGGTCGCCGTACTCCCCGCCGACACCACCAACGGCAGCATCGCCGTACTGCGGCTGACCAGCGTCGTCGTGACGGCTCTGGAGTTGTTCGAGCGGATCTGGCCGGACGCCGTACCGCTCGCCGACAGCGACCTGCCGGACGAGGCCGACCTGTCGCTCCGCGAGCAGGAGATGCTGCGGCTGCTGGCGCTCGGCGCGACCGACGAGGTGGCCGCGGCGCACCTGGACATCTCGGTCCGGACGGTACGCCGGATGGTCGCGCAGATCATGAACCGCCTCGGCGCCCGCAGCCGTTTCCAGGCCGGCGTCAAGGCCGCCGACCGCGGCTGGCTCCTCGAGCGCGCGTCATGAGGATCCTGTCCGTCGCCGCCGATCGTCCCGGCGCCTACCAGACCGTCGGCTCCGCTCTTCTCGAGGCGCCGGACGGGGCCACGGTCGCGATCGCCGCCGGGACGTACGCCGAGACGCTCGAGCTCACCGGGCGTTCGGTGACGCTGCAGGCCGAGGACGGCGCGGACGTCGTACTGGACGGATCAGGCGCCGACTGGCCGACGATCCGCGCCGTCGACGGCACGCTGACCCTGCGCGGGCTGGAGATCCGCGCGACGGACGGGATCGCGGTCTCGGTCGACCGTACGGCGCTGACGCTCTCGCGGTGCACCGTGGCCGGGCAGACGCGGCCGGCGGTCAGCGTGCACGCGAGTACGTCGTTCACCATCGAGCACTGCACGGTGCGCGGCGCGGAGACCGGGATCGTGGTCGAGGGCGCCGGCGGGCAGATCCTCGACACGACCGTCCGGGAGATCTTCGGCGACGGCATCGTCGTCGCCCTGGGCGCCGATCCGCTGATCCGCGGCTGCACGATCACCGGCTGCGGCGGGCGCGGCGTGTACATCTACCAGTACAGCCGTCCGGAACTCGTCGACGTCGAGATCGGCCAGACCGGCACCGAAGGCATCGGCGTCGCGCACGGCAGTACACCGACGGTCCGGCGTCCTGTTGTTCACGACACCCGCGGGTCGGCGATCACGTTCGCGCCCGGCTGCGGCGGAGCGGTCGAAGGGCTGCGGGCGACGAACACCGCGGACCCCGCGCTCTCGATCGCGGCGGGCAGCACGGTCGAGGTGATCGAGCAGAGTACGGCGTCGGCCGAGAACGGCCCGGTGGACGATCTGCTCGGCGATCTGGACACGATGGTCGGGCTGCCCGGCGTGAAGGCCGAGGTACGGGCGCTGGTCGACGAGATCCAGGTCAACGAGTGGCGAAGCTCCGCCGGGCTGTCGATCGGCGCGGTCAGTCACCACCTAATTTTCGCGGGTGCGCCGGGGACCGGGAAGACGACCGTGGCCCGGCTGTACGGGAAGCTGCTGAAGGCTCTCGGCGTACTGCCGGACGGCGGGTTCATCGAGGTGTCGCGACGGGATCTCGTCGGCCAGTACATCGGGCACACCGCGGAGAAGACCGCGCTGGTCTTCGAGAAGGCACTCGGCGGCGTGCTGTTCATCGACGAGGCGTACACGCTGTCCCGCGCGGCCGGGAACGGCGACTTCGGGCAGGAGGCGATCGACGCGCTGGTGAAGCTGATGGAGGACCACCGCGACGAGATCGCGATCATCGTCGCCGGGTACACCGCCGAGATGAACGACTTCCTGGCCGCCAACCCCGGCCTGGCGTCCCGGTTCTCGAAGACGATCGAGTTCGAGAACTACAGCGCCGAGGAGCTGCTGCTGATCACCGACCGGATGGTTGCCGGAGGCGACTATCTGCTCGACCCGGCAGCCGGCGCACCGCTGACGTCCTACTTCGACCGGATCGCCGACGGCCCGAACTTCGGCAACGCCCGCGAGGCCCGCCGCCTGGTCGAAGGCATGCGCAAAGCCCAGTCCCAACGCCTCCGAGCCCTCGGCCGCCGCCCCTCCATGGACGAACTCCGCTCCCTCCTCGCCGCCGACGTCATCACCGCCGCCGGCTGAACGGGGCATGCCACAGCGACCGTCGTACGGCGGCCGCTGTGGTCCGATCGGTGACCTGGTCTGGCGGGCCCTGCCACCAGGGTGGTTTCAGTTGAGCGTGTGGTTCGGCACGTCGTGGTCGCGACGGCGCTCGGGGAGTGTGTCGTGCACCGCGTGGTCCGGGGTGCGTGGGGCCGGGCACACGGGGCCGCGGCGGATCGGGCCGCCCCCCAGTTTCCGGCTCTTCCACTGCTTCTCTTCGTAATCGTAGTAGGTGTCGACGCCTCCGACTGTCATCCGGTCCTCCCGTCAAACCCCCCGTCCCCTGCTGGCTCATCTACAGTCGGTCACGAGGGGCCCGGCAGCAAGTGATTCCGGAAATCACCACGGATCAACACGCTCGAACGCCGTCTTGTGTTGGATTGACCCACAAACGTGCTGTTTGTGAAGAAAGTCTCAGACGGCGAGGATCGCGACGCCGTGAGCGGGCAACAGGACCCCGTCGCCGGTCAGCTCGGCCCCGGCGAACGACATCACCACGTACTCCGGGATCGCGTCGACCGGCACCACCGCGCCGGACGCGGTCAGGTTCGCGACCACCCGCAGGCTGCCGCGGGTCACCACCAGCCAGGCGCCGGCCGGGTCGAACGCGATCCCGACGGACTCGAGCCGGTCGTCGCGCAGCTCGGGCATCCGGGCCCGGAACTTCAGCAGGTGCCGGTACCAGGCGAGTACGTCGCGATGCGGTGCCTCGTCCGGCTCGGACCAGTCGAGCACCGAGCTCCGCCAGGTCTGCGGATCCTGCGGGTCCGGGATCTCGTCCGCGTCCCAGCCGAACTCCGCGAACTCCCGCCGCCGCCCGGTCCGCACCGCGTCGGCCAGCGCGTGCTCGGTGAAATCGGTGAAGAACCTCCAAGGAGTCGAGGCACCCCACTCCTCACCCATGAACAGCATCGGCGTGTACGGCGAGGTCAGCACCAGCGCGGCGCCGATCGCGAGCTGTCCCGGCGTCAACGCCGGACGGTCGCCGAGCGCCCGGTTCCCGATCTGGTCGTGGTTCGACGTGTAGACGAGGAATTCGCCGCCGCGGTGGTTCCGCGGATCGACCGGCCGGCCCCAGTCCTTGCCGCGGAACGTCGAGTACTCCCCGTCATGCAGGAACACCCGCGTCAACGTCTTCGCGAACACGGCCGGATCCCCGAAGTCCACGTAGTACCCGAACCGCTCGCCGGTCAGCAGAGCGTGCAGTGCATGGTGGAAGTCGTCGCTCCACTGCGCGGTCATGCCCATCCCGCCTTGCGACACAGGCTCGACCGTGCGCGGGTCGTTGAGGTCGGACTCAGCCACCAGCCCCAGCGGCCGTCCCAGTTCCTTGGACAACGCTGCGGTCTCTGTCGACAGCTGCTGGAGGAGGTGGGTCGGGCTGTCGTCGACCAGCGCGTGTACGGCGTCCAGCCGCAGTACGTCGATGTGGAAGTCGCGGAACCAGCGCAGTGCGTTGTCGCAGATCCACCGCCGTACCTCGGTGCTGCCCGTGTCGTCGAGGTTGACCGCAGGGCCCCACGGCGTGGAGTGGCGAGTGGTGAAGTACGGACCGAAGCTGGCCAGGTAGTTCCCGCTTGGGCCGAGGTGGTTGTAGACGACGTCGAGACAGACCGCGAGTCCAGCGAGATGACACCGGTCGACAAACCGCTGCAGTGCTTCCGGGCCACCGTACGGCTCGTGCACGGCGTAGAGGTCCACACCGTCGTACCCCCAGCCGTGTGCGCCGGGGAACGCGGCTATCGGCAGCAGAGAGACCACCTCCACGCCGAGCACAGCCAGGTAGTCCAGGTGCTCAGCGGCGGCGTCCAGCGTGCCTTCCAACGTGAAGGTGCCCAGGTGGAGCTCGTAGAAGACAGCACCGCGTACGTCGCGACCTGTCCAGCTGTCGTCGTTCCACTCGAAGCGGTCCGCGTCGAAGACCCGGCTGAACCCGTGGACGCCGTCCGGCTGCCAGGGGCTGCGTGGATCGGGTAGCGGGTCACTGCCGTCGACGGAGTACGCGTAGTCGGTGCCGTGGTGCGCCTCGACCACCTGACGTTCCCACCAGCCGTCGGCGGCGAAGCGCATCGGCAGCACACCGTCCCGCAGTACCAGGTCGACGTTGGTCGCCCCGGGTACCCAGACGCGGAAGGTGTGCATGGCTGTCAGCTCCTGACCAGCAGGGCAACCGGTAGGTCGGTCAGCAGGTCGACGATCCTGGCAGCGCCGCTACCGACGTCGCGGCCGGTCAGTACGTTCTTCCATTGGCCACTCGGCAGTACCACCATGCTCTCGCCCCAACCGCCCAGACGTTGCAGCGCGGCCGGCAGCCTGGTTGCCACGGTGATGACCGCGTCTCCACGAGCGAAAGCAACCGCATGTCCGTTTGACGTCGGGAGCGGCGTATAGCTGCCGGCAAAGGCCTCCGGGTACTGCCGGCGGAGGCGGAGCGCTCGGGACGTCACAAGCAGCTTCTCGTCGGACAGGTCCTCCGGCTTGCCACCATCGTCCAGCCGCTGCAGCCGACCGATGCGCTGCTCGTAGTCCACGGGACGTCGGTTGTCGGGGTCCACCAGGGACAGATCGACCAGTTCGGTGCCCTGATACACGTCCGGTACGCCGGGCATCGTCAGCTGCACCAGCTTCTGTCCGAGCGTGGCTGCGCGCACGTAGTCGGTCTGCTCGTCAGCAAAGCGGCGTACCGAGTCGAGCACGGTGTTGTCGTGCAGGACTGCTGTAGCGAAGGCGGCGACAGTCTGTTCGTACTCGTCATCGGGTGAGGTCCACGAAGTGTGCCGTTTGGCTTCACGGATCGCCTTCAACAGATACGCCTGCAGGCGGTCCTCAGCGAGCGGTCCGTCGTGCCAGGTGCCGAAGAGCGTCTGCCAGAACAGGTACTCCGTGCTGCCGTCCAGCAACGGGTTCCGGTGGTCTTCAGAGAGCCTGCGCCATTCACGCACCGCCTCCGACCAGGCGGCCGGCTGCTCGGACAGTACGCCGAGACGCGCACGGACGTCCTCGGACCGCTTGGTGTCGTGAGTGGACAGCGTGGTCATCGTCTTGGGCCAGTGACGGTTCAGCTGGGAGGCGTACGCATGGAACTCCTCCGGCGTGACACCGAAGTGCTCTGGGTCCCCACCGACCTCGTTGAGCGATGTGAGCCGCAGCCATCGGTAGAACGCGGTGTCCTCGACGCCTTTGGCCATCACCGGCCCACAGGTCTGCTGGAAGCGCACGATCAGCTCGGCCCGCGCCTGCTCGTCGATCGCGTTCGTCTCACGTCCCAGCAAGAGGTGCAGTACTACGTCCAGCGTCGCCTGCCGGTCCTCGTCGAGATTGGCCCGTGCCTTCTCGGCCGCACGTTCCATCGCAGCAACCGCAGCAGCCGGTGCCTCTTCACCTGGTACGACGTACGCGCGGTAGACGTCGAACTGGACCAGTAGCTCGGCCACGACCTCGTGGAACGCCCGCCTGGTGTGGTCACGCAGCCGTACGTCGTCCTGGCAGATGCGGGCCAGCAACTCGACCAGTCGATGCACCTCGGCGTACTGCCCATGCTGGACGATCTCGCGCTTCGCCTCCTCCACCACGGGCCCGAAGTCGGCTGGTGCACCGGTGAGCTCGGAGTGGAGTGCTGCAAGCGGTGCAGCACCGGCAGGGTCCACGAACAGGCCGCCGACGCGCAGCAGGGCGTCGTACCCGGTGGTGCCGGCGCAGGGCCAGTCGCGTGGGAGCTGCTCGTCGCCTTCCAGGATCTTCTCCACCACGACCCAGGCTCCGCCGGTGCGCTCGGCCAGTCGGCGCAGGTAGCCGCGTGGGTCCGCCAGACCGTCGGGGTGGTCGATCCGATAGCCGTTGAGCTTGCCCTCGTGCAGCAGTGCGAGCAGGAGCTGATGCGTCGCGTCGAAGACCTCCTGCGTCTCCTGACGTACGGCAGCGAGCGTGTCGACGTCGAAGAACCGCCTGTAGTTGAGCTCCTCGTCAGCGACCCGCCAGTGCGCGAGGCGGTACCACTGCTCGGTGACGAGCTCCTGGATCGGCAGCCCCTCGGTCCCCGGCCGCAGCGGGTACTCGTGCTCGTAGTACCGCAGTACGTCGCCGTCGACCGACAACTCACCGTCCGCCAGCACCTTGCCGATCCGCTGCCCCAGCACCGCCATCAGCAACGGCTGGTTCCCCGCACCCCAGTCGACGTCGAACCAGTCCGCGTACTGCGAACCAGGCCCGAGCCGCAGTACCGACCACAGCGCCTTGTTGAGACTCTCCGGCGTCGGTACGGCGACATGGTTCGGTACGACGTCCGCGACGACCCCCAGGCGGTGCTCGGTGAGCTGCGCGGACAACCGGTCGAACGCGGGGCGGCCGCCCATCGGCTCGGACAGCCGGCTGTGGTCCACCACGTCGTACCCGTGGGTGGAACCGGGTGCGGCCTGGAGGATCGGGGAGAGGTACGCGTGGGAGATCCCGAGGCCGGCCAGGTACGGGACCACCGCGGCCGCGGCGTCGAAGCCGAACTCAGCGCGGAGCTGGAACCGGTAGGTCGCCTGCGGGACTCCCGTCATCCGGCCGCCTGCCTAGGGCGGGTCAGGACCAGCGTGCTGCGGGCCTCCAGTTGGACCGTGGTCCCGGCAGCGTGCGGCTCATCGGTCCCGGCGCCGGTGGCACTCGTCGTGTCGACGACGACCGTCCAGTTCTCGCCGTACTCCTCAGGTGGGAGGAGGAAGTCGACCGCCTCGTAGTTGCTGTTCAGCAGGATCAGGAACGAGTCGTCGACCACGGGCTCACCGCGGGGATCCGGCTCGGAGATCGCGTCGCCGTTGAGGAAGACGGCGATCGCCCGCGCGTCGTTCTGCTGCCAGTCGCCGTTCTGCATCTCGGCGCCCTTCGGTGCGAACCAGACCAGGTCGCCGAGTCCGTCGATCCCCGTGTCGCCGTGGAAGAAGCGGCGGCGGCGCAGCACCGGGTGGTTGTTGCGCAGGCGCACCACGGCCCTGGTGAACTCGAGCAGGTGCTTCTGCGGCTCGCCGAGACCCCAGTCGACCCAGGCGATCTCGTTGTCCTGGCAGTAGACGTTGTTGTTGCCGCTCTGCGTCCGGCCCAGCTCGTCGCCGTGCGCGATCATCGGCACGCCCTGCGAGATCAGCAGCGTGGTGAGGAAGTTGCGCTGCTGCCTGGCGCGCAGTCGCAGTACCTCAGGGTCGTCCGTCGCGCCCTCGACACCGCAGTTCCAGGAGCGGTTGTGGCTCTCGCCGTCCTTGCCACCCTCGCCGTTCGCCTCGTTGTGCTTCTCGTTGTAGGACACGAGGTCGCGCAGCGTGAAGCCGTCGTGAGCGGTGACGAAGTTGATGCTCGCGAGCGGCCGGCGGCTGTCGTCCTGGTACAGGTCCGAGGAGCCGGTCAGCCGGGAGGCGAACTCGGCCAGGGTGTACTGCTCGCCCCGCCAGAAGTCCCGCACGGTGTCGCGGTACTTACCGTTCCACTCCGTCCACAGGGGCGGGAAGTTGCCCACCTGGTAGCCGCCGTCGCCCACGTCCCACGGCTCGGCGATCAGCTTCACCTGGCTCACCACCGGGTCCTGCTGGACCAGGTCGAAGAACGCCGACAGCCGGTCGACCTCGTGGAACTGGCGGGCCAGCGTGGCCGCGAGGTCGAAGCGGAAGCCGTCGACGTGCATCTCGGTGACCCAGTAGCGCAGCGAGTCCATGATCAGCTGCAGTACGTGCGGGTGCCGCATCAGCAGGCTGTTGCCGGTGCCGGTGGTGTCGTAGTAGTGCGACTTGTCCTGGTCGACCAGGCGGTAGTACGCCGCGTTGTCGATGCCCTTGAACGACAGCGTCGGACCGAACTCGTTCCCCTCGGCGGTGTGGTTGTAGACGACGTCGAGGATCACCTCGATGTCCGCCTCGTGCAGCGCCTTCACCATCGCCTTGAACTCGGTCACCTGCTGACCGCGGGTGCCGGTCGACGAGTAGGCGTTGTGCGGCGCGAAGAAGCCGATCGTGTTGTAGCCCCAGTAGTTCGACAGGCCGAGCTCCTGCAGGTGCCCGTCCTGGGCGAACTGATGCACCGGCATCAGCTCGATCGCGGACACCCCGAGCTCCTTGAGGTGCTCGATGACGGCCGGGTGGCCGATACCGGCGTACGTGCCGCGGATGTTCTCGGGCAGCCCCGGATGGGTCTTGGTGAGGCCCTTGACGTGCGCCTCGTAGATCACGGTCTCGTGGTACGCGTGCTCGGGCGGACGGTCGTTGCCCCAGTCGAAGAACGGGTTGGTCACCACCGAGAGCATCGTGTGCTCGCGGTTGTCCATGGTGTTCAGCTCGTCCGGCTTCGCGAACCGGTAGCTGAACAGCGACTCGTCACCGTCGATCTGCCCGTCGACAGCCTTCGCGTACGGGTCCAGCAGCAGCTTGGACGGGTTGCATCGGTCACCTTCGGCCGGGTTGTACGGCCCGTGCACCCGGAAGCCGTAGCGCTCTCCCGGCTGCACTCCGGGGAGGTAGGCGTGATGTACGAACCCGTCCACCTCGGTCAGCTGCACCAGCTGCTCGGTTCCGTCGTCGCCGACCAGCGACAGGTCCACTCGATCGGCAACCTCCGAGAACACCGCGAAGTTCGTCCCGGCGCCGTCGTACGTGGCGCCGAGAGGGTAAGGACGACCAGGCCATTTCTGCACCTGACGACAGTAGCCACCCCGGCCTCCGGCCACCGCACCGCCGGGTGTTTCGGTTTCGAGAATTCACCGGGGAAGGGCTTGCAGGAAGCTGCAAGACTTGCAACATCCCAATCCTGACTCGATTCGGCTAAGCTCTCGCCCTTGTGAAGCACCATTCCGCCCGGCGGCCGGTCTTCCTGGACTCGACCGGGCGTCGTCGTCGCACCATCCGCAGAACTGGCGCCTTCCTCGCCGTACCTACCGTCGGTTACCTCGTGCTCATGGCCAGTAGCCTCCTCGGCGGACCGCGGATGGATACGCCGCTCATCCCGCTTCCCGAAGCGGCCAAACCCAAGCACCGGCCGACCGCTCCGCCGGCCGAGATCGCGATCGAAACGCCCCGGCCGACGAACACGTCCGGTACGCCGGGTGACGAGCCGAGCTCCACCGCGCAGACGCCGTCGACGACCCCCACCGGCGGACCGACCTCCAGCCCCACGACCGTCCCGACCAGCATCCCGCCGGTGACTCCGGTGCCGCCGCCGACCGTCGTACCGACGACTGCTCCGACGACGACCACGACCACACCGCCGGGCCGGACGAACTCGCCGACGACCGCCCCCACACCGACGGCGACGGCCACGCACGGCAACAAGCCGACCACTCCGCCTGGTAAGACCAAGACGCCGACCGCGCCGTGAGCAGACCGGTTGCGCGGCGGGCCAAGCAGGTCCCGCTCCGCACGCATTGGATCGTGCTGACCATGGTGCTGGTCTGTTTGTCCAGCATGCTGTTGCTGAACGGCTACACGCACCACATGCTCGGTACGCTGTCCGAGGGCGCGATCCAGCCGACCGGCGGATCCGGCTCGGTACCGCGGCAGATCGTCACCGGCGGACCGGTCATCGACGCCGGCGACGGCACTCCCCGGTCCGCGTCACCGAAGGCCCGCACCATCGCGCTCACCTTCGACGACGGCCCCGATCCCGTCTGGACCCCGAAGATCCTGGACCTGCTGCGGGAACAGCAGGTGCACGCGACGTTCTTCGTCGTCGGCACCGAGGTCGCCGCGCATCCGGAGCTGGCCCGCCGAATCCTTGCCGAAGGGCACCAGATCGCCCTGCACACCTTCACCCACGCGGACCTGTCGACCGCGGCCTCCTGGCGCCGTGCGCTCGAGTTCCGCCAGAGCCAGCTCATCCTCGCCGGAGCGACAGGTGCCAGTACGACGCTCTTCCGGCCGCCCTACTCCTCCGAGCCGAACGCATTGACCGACCGCGACTGGGCAAGCCTCCAGCAGATCCGGAAGGCGGGCTACCTCAGCGTGCTGAGCACGCAGGACAGTGAGGACTGGCGTAAGCCCGGGACCGCACAGGTCATTGCCAACTCGATGCCGCGCAGCACCGCCGGACAGGTCCTGCTGATGCACGACGCCGGCGGTGACCGCAGCCAGACCGTCGAGGCACTGAGCAAACTGCTCCCCCGGCTGAAGGCCCGTGGCTTCCGGTTCGCCACGGTCAGCGACTCGGTTGGCCTGCCGGACCCCACCCGTAAAGCAAGTCTGCTGGACCGCGGTCGAGGTCTCGCGGTGATCTGGGTGATGCGGATCAGCGATGCCGTGATGGCCCTGATCGGCTGGCTGCTGTACGCAGCCGGCGCGCTGAGCGTGCTGCGCGCGATCACCACGGTTATCGCCGCCCGACGGCACGTGAAGATGCGTGGCTGGAGCTACGGGCCCCCGGTGACAGAGCCGGTCAGTGTCATCGTTCCGGCGTACAACGAGAGTGCGGGTATCGAGGCCGCGATCCGCTCGCTCGTGGCGTCGGACCACCCGCTAGAGGTCATCGTCGTCGACGACGGGTCGACGGACGGTACGGCGGACCTTGTCGAAGCGCTGCACATCCCCGGGGTCCGCGTGATCCGGCAGGCCAACTCAGGCAAGCCGATCGCGCTGAACACCGGGCTGCGCGCGGCGCGGTTCGAGCTGATCGTGATGGTCGACGGCGACACGGTGTTCGAGCCGGACGCCGTCCGCAAGCTCATCCAGCCGTTCGGGCACCCGTCGGTCGGGGCGGTGTCGGGCAACGCCAAGGTGGGCAACCGGCGCGGTCTGCTCGGCCGCTGGCAGCACATCGAGTACGTGATCGGGTTCAACCTGGACCGCCGGTTGTTCGACCTCGCCGAGTGCATGCCCACCGTGCCTGGTGCGGTCGGCGCGTTCCGTCGTACGGCGCTGGAGCGGATCGGCGGACTGAGTGACGTGACGCTGGCCGAGGACACCGACCTGACGATGGCGCTGTGCCGGGACGGGTGGCGGGTGGTCTACGAGGAGAGTGCAGTGGCGTGGACCGAGGCGCCCGCGTCGCTGGGTGCACTGTGGCGGCAGCGGTACCGCTGGTGCTACGGGACGCTCCAAGCGATGTGGAAGCACCGCGGGGCGATGGTGCAGGGCGGCCGGGCCGGGAAGTTCGGCCGGCGCGGTCTGACGTACCTCATGCTCTTTCAGGTGCTGCTGCCGCTCCTGGCACCTGTCGTGGACGTGTTCGCGATCTACGGCCTGGTGTTCCTCGACCCGGTCCGCGTGCTGGCGGTCTGGGCCGGCTTCGTCGTACTGCAGGTGGCCATGGGCTTCTACGCGTTCCGACTGGACGGAGAGCGGGCTGGACCGCTGTGGACGCTGCCGTTGCAGCAGTTCGTCTACCGGCAGCTGATGTACCTGGTGGTCATCCAGTCGGTCTTCACCGCACTGGCCGGCACCAGGCTCCGCTGGCAACGCATGGAGCGCTACGGGAGTCTGCGGGCCCCAGTCAGCTCTTGATGCCGTCCAGGATCCGGCGCAGACCCCACAGGTACTGCTCGGTGGTGATGTAGCGCGCCATCGTCGGCACCGCCGCGGCTGATCGCGGGAACACCTCAGCGGGGATCTGGTCGTACGTCGCGCGCCGCCGCGCCACGCGCGCATCCTCGGGCGGCAGCGGTCCGGGGTCGGTCTCGTCCGCGACCTCGAGCGCGATCGACCCGAGCACGTAGACGATCAGCAGGTACGTCGACCGCGCGGCGTCGGCCGCTTCGAGGCCGGCGTCGATGAGCAGACCGAGCAGACGCTCGTTCAGCGCCGTCGTCCGCGGACCGTCCATCGGACCGCTCATCAACAGCGCCCCGGCGCCGGGGTGCGCGACCAGGTTCGTGCGGACGTCGAGCGCGAGCGCCTCGATCCGCTCGCGCCACGGTCGGCTCTCGTCCGCGAAACCGCCGCTGTCGGCGTCGCCGAGCAGCTTCTCGATCAGCGCGGCGATCACCGCGGACTTGTCCGGGAAGTACGTGTAGACGGCGTTCGGGGCCACCCCAACCTTCGCCGCGATCCCGCGGATCGACGCCTGCCCGCCCTCGTCCAGCAGCTGGAGCGCAGCGTCGAGCAGCTCATCCTCGGTCAGGGTTCGTCGCGGCCCGGGCCGCCCTCGCGTAGCCATCTCTGGACAGCGTACAGAATTACCTGCACACTATCTCTGTACACCGTACAATTTCTATTGGGGGGATCATGCGCCGTACCACTGGAGTCCTGTTCGTCCTCGCCGCGCTGAGTTTCGCCGTCGCCGCATCCGTCCTGTCCGCGACCTTCGACTGGCCCGACATCCTCCGCGAGCCGGCCGCGAAGGTCCTGACCGAGTACGTCGAGGGCGGGTCCGGGCTGACCTGGACCTGGTTCGCCACCGCCTGGACGTACGGACTGCTGGCGATCCCGATCCTGATGTTGCCGAAGGCAATCAACCAGCCACTACGCGTCGGCACCGCACTCGGCGCGGCATCCGTTCTGCTGTCGCTGATCGGCTTCCTGCGCTGGGTTTTCGTCGTACCGCCGTTGGCCCGCGCGCACGCGGCCGGGGACCCGACGGCGGCCATGGCATGGACCACACAGCATCAGTTCGGCGGTGCACTACTCGGCGAACACCTGGGCCAGTTGCTCGCGATCGCGTGGAGCGTGATTGTGAGTCTCGTCATCCTGCGGACGCACGCGCTACCGCGGTGGATCGGATGGATGGGCCTCGCGGCGAGCGTGCTGTATTTCGCCAACCAAGGCGACGTCCTGGCGACCGCGTTCCCCGGCTTCCCGGTGTGGGACGCGGCGGGACTGCTCGGGAGTACGGCGTGGGGGCTGTGGACGATCGCGCTCGGTGTGGGACTTTACTTGAAGCGATCGTTGTCTCACGTGGAGTAGTGAATGCTGAAGCGGGTTGTACTTCTTGTCGGGGTTCTCCTGGTTGTCACTGCCGGCGCAAAGCCGGTGATCGTCGGAGGGACGGTGGCCAGCCCGACCGAGGCGCCGTGGGCGATCGCGTTGAACAACACGCAGTCCATGTCGTCGAGCGGCCGGTACTGCGGAGCCGCCCTGGTGGCCCCGGACAAGATCGTGACGGCCGCACACTGCATGGACGAGGCGGTGTCGACGTACTACGCGGTGCAGGGTCGGGCGGACCTCGCGGACGACTCGGTCGGACGGGTGTCGGCGATCAGCAAGGCGTGGGTCCACCCGGGCTACAACACGAAGGACCACCGGTACGACGTTGCGGTGTTGACGTTGGCGAAGCCGTTCATCGGCGTACCGGTACTGCCACTGGAGACCCGCGCGCGAGCGGACCGGACCGGCGCCGTACCGACTGTCTACGGCTGGGGCGACACGCAGGACACCGGCCCGGACGAGACCCTGCAGAAGGCCGCCGTACCGGACCTCGGCGACAAGACGTGCCTGGGCGTCAAGAGCTACGTCTCCAACGGGTACGCCGCCGCGACCAACGTCTGCGCCGGCTACCTCGCGGGCGGCACCGACGCCTGCCAGGGCGACTCCGGCGGCCCGCTCGTCCTGAACGGCCGGCTGCTCGGCGTCGTCTCCTGGGGCCAGGGCTGCGCCCAGCCCGGCAAGCCCGGCGTGTACACCGAAATCGCGGGCGCGGCGAAGGCGTTGCTCCAACAGGTTCGTTAAGCCGAAACATACCTGTCAGTACGAGCGTCTGCTCGTTACGGTCATGACACGCGATCAAAACACCATGTCCTTACCTTTCTGGTCAGCTACCCAGTTGCCCAGTGAGGAGAAGGTATGGCGCAGACGAGACGTCAATTCCTGCAACAGGTCGGACTCACCGGTGGAGCGGGGGTGCTCTACTCCACCATGTCGGCGCTCGGCCTCACGGGCGTCGCCGAAACTCCCGCGTACGCCGCTCCGTCGCGGGCCGATCTCAACGGCCGAGGCGCCAAGCACGTCGTCATCCTCGGCGCCGGGATCGCCGGACTCACGTCGGCGTACGAACTCCTGAAGGCCGGCTACAAGGTCACCCTGCTCGAGGCCCGGCAGCGTCCGGGCGGCCGCAACTGGACCGTCCGCGGCGGCACCGTCGAGACGGACCTCGCCGGAAACACCCAGCGAGCGACGTTCTCGCCCGGTCAGTACATGAACGCCGGGCCGGCGCGACTGCCGCAGCACCACGTGACGCTCGACTACTGCCGTGAGCTCGGCGTCGCGATCGAGCCGTTCGTCAACCAGAACGCGGACGCGTACCTCTACCGCGAAGGCGCCACCAGCCTGTCGAACAAGCCGATCCGGCACCGCACCGCCAAGGCGGACGTGTACGGCTACGTCGCCGAACTGCTCGCCACGGCCGCCGATCAAGGCGCGCTCGACAGCCAACTGACGGCGACCGACAAGGAGGCACTGATCGGATTCCTGACCAGCTTCGGCTCGATCGGGAACAAGGCCTCCGGGTTCGCCTACACCGGGACTGACGGCCGACGCGGCTACACGGTCGAGCCGGGCGCCGGAATGGAGGGCGGTACGACCGCCGCGCCGTACGCACTGAGCGATGTCTTCGCCAGCGGCGTCGGCAACTACTTCTCGTTCGAGTTCGGCTGGGACCAGGCGGTGATGATGTTCCAGCCGGTCGGCGGCATGGACCGGATCCCGTACGCGTTCGAGCGAGCGGTCGGCAAGGACAAGATCCGGTACGGCGCCGAGGTGACCGGGATGACCAACACCGGCAACGGTGTCCAGGTCACCTACAAGACCGGGTCGCGGACCAAGCTGATCACCGCGGACTACGCGATCTGCACGCTGCCGCCGCACCTGGCCGCGAAGGTCCCGTCCAACCTGCCCGCGCCGATCGTCGAGGCACTCAAGTACGCCCGCCCGACGAACGCGGGCAAGATCGGCATCGAGTACGGCCGGCGCTGGTGGGAGGAGGACCACCGGATCTACGGCGGCATCACCAACAGCAACCTCGACACCGTCAACACGTGGTACCCGTCGTACGGCTTCCACGGCGACCGCGGCACATTAATCGGCTACTACAACACCGGCACCAACGCCAACACGTACGGCGCTCTGACGCCGGCGGCTCGACTGCAGCGCGCGCTGATGCAGGGCGCCAAGATGCACGGGGACGTCTACACAAAGGACGTGAAGGCGTCGTTCTCGGTGAACTGGTTGGGCACCAAGTACTCCGAGGCGTCCTGGGTCAGCTGGCCGTCGCAGACCGACGGGATCTACGCCCGGCTGCTCGATGCCACTGGCAACATCTACTTCGCCGGCGACCACCTGTCGCACGCGATCGCCTGGCAGCACGGTGCGATGGTGTCCGCCCGCGCGGCCGTGACCGCCCTACACAGTCGGGTGGCGAGCCGATGAAGCGATCACGTCTGATTGTCGGTGTGGTCGCGGTCGTCGTCTCCTTCAGTGCAGGAGCCGGAACCGCTGTGGGTTGGTGGAACGGCCCGAAGCCGCCCAAGCCTGGCACCGTCGTGCCTGCGCTGCCGGCCGGGCAGTCCAACCCGATGATCGCGAGCGGTGTCGGGATCGGCGCCAACACCCCGGTCTACAAGACGAGTGGGATCGGGCCGTCGGCACTCAACGCCGGCGCCCCGGCCGGATCCGAGGCGTCGTACATCGACACCGCGATCTTCCCCGGCGGGACGTTGCCCGCGGGCGTCACGATCACCGAGGCCCAAGGGATCAACGCACTCCGGCGGATCGGCGAGAACCTCGCGGCCGCCGGGCTGTCCTACGCCGACGTCTACACGATGCGGGTCTTCCTGCAGAACCCGGCCGGCGCGACGGTCGCCGACTTCGCCGGGTGGAACCGCGCGTACCGCCAGTACTTCGCGAACACCGACCTCACCACCGGCGCCTACGTCCCCGTCCCCCTCGGTACGGCGGCACCCGCGAAACCGTTCGTGGTCAACAAGTCCCGCCCGTCCCGGTTCGCCCTGGAGATCGAGAACCTCCCGGTCGGCGGTTGGCTCGTCGAGGTAGAAGTCGACGCGGCCTACCCGCGGCACTGACCTTGGAGGGCTGAACTGACACCGGATGCCCTGGCCGGCCGCGGCCAGGGCATCCGGCTTTACAGAACAGCGCCTCGTGGTGCGATCTCGACGGCGGCGACTCCGCGCGCGAACAGCACCATGTCCCGGTCGCCATGTCTGCACCGCAGCAGTCCGTTGTCACCCGCGAGTGCTGTGACGGCATGCTGGATCGTCACGTCGTCCGCCGCCCCGGGCTCCTCGTAGATGACATCCAGGTGGTCGCCGCTCATCATCCGGATCCGGAACACAATCCTCGCCATAGCCGAACCTTACGCGCCGCCCCGATGGCCTGGGCAGCTCGCGCAGAGGCAGACTGTTGCCATGACTGAGCCGGTCCGTGTGATCAAAGCGGGTGACCTGGTCGCCGCCGACCCGACGGCCGGCATGCTCCGGATGCGAGCCTTCGAGCTCCCGATCCTGTGGGCCGGTCAGGTCATCACGCAGCCCGGTGCGATCTCGGGCTGGCACCACCACGACCGGAACGAGAGCAGCCTTTACATCTTGTCCGGGGTACTGCGGCTGGAGTTCGAGGGCACCGACGAGTACCTCGACGCGGTCGCAGGCGACTTCGTGCACGTGCCGGCCTTCACCGTGCACCGCGAGAGCAACCCCACCGACGACCCGTCGCTGGCGATCATCGCTCGGGCGGGCGGCGGGATCCCCACCGTCAACGTCGATCCGCCCCTGCGCGGGTGAGCCGGTTAACCTGACGGGGTGGCGTCCCACGAACAGGTCACGGTCGGCGTCGTCGGCGCGGAGCAGATCGTGCACCGGATCATCAACCTGGCCCGCGAGCTGGACAACCCCGGCCTGCGACTGGTCACCGCCCAGTACGCCGACGAGCACGACGCGCATGAGCAGGCAGCCCGGATCGCCTCGCGCGTCGACTCCTTCTTGTTCGCGGGACCGCTGCCGTACGACGTGGCGGTCGCGGGCGGGCTGCCGGTACCGGCGACGTACGTGCCGAGCGGCGGGCCGGCGTTGTTCTCGACCCTGCTGCGCGGCGTGCTCGAGAAGGTCTTCGATCCGGCCCGGATCAGCGTCGACACCATGTCGCGGCGCGATCTCACGCATGTCTACGAAGAGATCGGCCTGAGCGCTTCCGGCGTACGGCTGAAGGAATACACCGGTCCGGAGTCGGCCGAGACGTTCCTCGACTTTCACCGCTCGCTGCACGAGCGTGGGCGGACCACCGGGGCGGTGACCACGGTGCCGACCGTCGACGTGGCACTGCGCAAGGCCGGCGTACCGACGCTGCGGATGACGCCGTCGTCGATGACGATCCGGCAGGCGCTGACCACGGCCATCCTGATGGGCAGCGGCGCCAAGCTCGAGGAGTCCCGGATCGTCACGATGATCGTCCGGGTTCCCGCCGCGTCGCTGCCGGCGCACGCGAGCGCCAGCGCGTACTGGTACCAGGAGCTGCGGCTGTCGCTGCACCGCGAGTTGCTGCGCGACGCCCGGCCGATGGACGCGGCGGTGGTGCCGCGCGACGAGCACAGCTTCCTGATCGTCACGACGATGGGTTCGTTGCGGCTGGCAACCGACAACCTGTCGATGGCGCCGTTCCTGGACCGGATCTCCGAGGAGCTGGGGATCCGGCTCGAGATCGGCATCGGACTCGGTACGTCGACCCGCGAGGCGGAGGTGAACGCGCAATCCGCCGTCGACAAGGCGGCCGGCGGCGGTACTGCGTTCGTGGTCGGACCGCACGGCTTCGTACTGCAGGTTCCCGGTGAACGCACGCGTGCCGCCGAGCGCCCGGTGCCGGGCGACTCGCGCGCGCTGCAGATCCTGGCCACGCTGGCCGAACAACTGGAGAACGCGAACGACACCGAGCGGATCGTCGACGCGGAGAGGGTCGCCGAACTCCTCGGCGTCACCCTGCGAACCGCCCGCCGAACACTCAGCACACTGGTCGACGAAGGCCTGGCCTGGCCGATGCCGCCACCCCGCTCGAGCAAGCTCGGCCGACCACCACGCCCGTACCAACTGCTGGTCGAGAAGATTCCTCGATAGTTATTACGGTCGTCCATAACAGCTATTTAGGCCTTGCCGAAGCAGGACGCCTGGGGCAGGGTTGGTCGCGTGCCAGAACCCCTTCATGCAGTCGCAGTGGTGGACAGCCGGGCGGCGACCGAGCGGGCCCACCAGGCGGGTCAGGACGCCTGGTGGGTCTACCTGGCCGAGGTGCTCGGGCACCTGCGGCTGCCGTATCAGTCGATCTCCCCTCACGAAGCCGCTGCTCCTCCGGACGACGTGTCCGTGCTGGTCTTCGCAACCACACCGGCCTCCTTTGATGCCGGGCTCGAGCAGTGGGTGCGCGACGGCGGTGTGTTGATCCTCGTCGGCGATCCCGGTCCGCTCTCCGCGCTTGCGGGTGTATCGGCGGGCGACAGCATCCCGGACGGCCACGTCGTACTGTCCGAAACCCCGGTTTGGTCATCCCACCCGCCGGTCGCACTGCATGCCGTCGGCGGTCGTCGACTCACCGGCCAGGATGTCGAAATCCTCGCGCGCTGGCAGGACGACGACACGGCTGCGGTCACCCTCCGGCGACTCGACGCGGGCGTCGTGCTGACGTACGGCGTCGACCTGTGGCAGACCATCGTCCGGATCCAGCAGGGGTACGCCGTCACCGCCGACGGTGCACCGGCCGCCGACGGCACCGCGCCGATCGACGACGGCATCCTCAAGTGCGAGGACGGGATGGTGCTGAGCTTCGAGCGGGACCGGGCGATGCCACCGGGTGAGCCGGAACTGCTCCCGACGTACGAGCACACCTATCCGCCGCCGAGCGCCGTACCGATGTTCGACCAGCCGCACGCCGACTGGTGGTGCTCGTTGTTCGCGCAGAGCCTGTGGTGGGGCACTTCAGGGGCCGGCGCGGCAGTGCCTTGGCTCTGGTACTGGCCGGCGGGCGTCGACGCCGTCGCGCACATGTCGCACGACTCCGACCAGAACGTCGAGGAACATGGTCAGGCGGCGATCGATGCCTTCGCCGAGGCCGACGTTCAGGTCACGTGGTGCCACGTGTTCCCGGGCGGGTACTCCCCCGAACTATACGCGGCGATCACCGCGGCCGGACACGAGAATGCCCTGCATTACAACGCGATGGGCGACGCGGACCTCGCGGTCTGGGGCTGGCCGTTCATGCGAGCGCAGTACGTGTGGGCGCAGGCCGTGACCGGGACCGAGCAGATCGTCTCGAACAAGAACCACTACACGCGCTGGGAGGGCTGGACCGAGTTCTACACCTGGTGCGAACGGCTCGGCATCCAGATCGACGAGTCACGTGGGCCCAGTAAACAGGGTGATGTGGGCTTCACGTTCGGCGCCTCACACGTGTCGTTCCCTCTCGCACCGGTTGCTGAGGGCAACAGATTGTACGACGTACTCAACCTGCCGCTGCACACGCAGGATCTCGCCTGGGCGGGGCATGAGTCTGTACGGGACGTGATCCTGGACGGCGCCCAGTCGGTGCACGGCGTCGCGCACTTTCTGTTCCACGGGCCGCATCTGCATCTGCGTCCGCCGACGCGTGCGGCGTGTATCGAGCTCGCCGCGGAGGCCCGTCGGCGCGGGATGCCGTGGTGGACGGCCGCCCGGATCAACAGCTGGGAGCGCAGCCGGCGCGGGGTCGTGCTGTCCGTCGAGCCGCATCCGGACGGTCTCGCCGTACGAGCTGAGGCCTTGGAGCCGGTGCCGGGCGCTGCGGTGTTGCTCGCCGTACAGAGCACTGGCCCCATCGTGAAGGAGGGCAAAGGGTCCGCCCAGACGGTGGTACGGCTCGGCCGGACCTTCGTCGAACTGACCGCTGACATCGTTGCCGGAGACAACAGATGGGTGATCACACCATGACTTCTGGGATGCCGGAATGGCCCGAGTTTGGCGACGAAGAAGAGAAGGCTCTGCTTGAGGTCCTGCGCTCGGGGAAGTGGGGTAGCACCAGCGGGGATGTGGTCGCTACGTTCCAGCAGGAGTTCGCGGAGTACCAGCAGGCGGGTCATGCGATCTGCCTCGCCAACGGGACGCTGGCTATCGCGGTGGCGCTGCGGGCGGCCGGCGTCGGTATCGGCGACGAGGTGATCGTGCCGCCGTACACCTTCATCGCGACCGCCTCGGCGGCGCTGTTCGTCGGTGCGGTGCCGGTCTTTGCGGACGTCGATGCGGACACCCATCTCCTTGATCCGGTCGCGGCCGAGGCTGCGATCACCGAGCGGACGAAGGCGATCGTGGTCGTCCATCTCGCGGGTCGGCCGGCGGACATGGACGCCTTCAATGCGCTCGGCGCCAAGCACGGGTTGACGATCATCGAGGATGCGGCCCAGGCGCACGGGGCGGCGTACAAGGGCCGGCCGGTCGGCGCGATCGGCGATCTCGGCACGTTCAGCTTTCAGAGCAGCAAGAACATCACCGCCGGCGAGGGCGGCGCCGTACTCACCGACTCCCCGGAATTGGCGGGCGCGGTGTATTCGCTGGTGAACGTCGGCCGGGTGCCGGGCGGTGGGTGGTACCAGCACGAGGCGGTCGGGTACAACCTGCGGCTGACCGAGTTCCAGGCGGCGATCCTGCGGGTCCAGCTTCGGCGGCATCCGCGGCTGCAGGAGTTGCGTGAACGCAACGCGCGGCTGCTCACGGACCTGCTGTCCGACGTTGACGGCATTCAACTCGCCCCCGAGGACCCGGCGATCACCGCACACGGCCGCCACCTCTTCATGCTCCGAGTCCCCGGCCGCCGCGAGTCCGTACTACAGTCCCTCGCCGCCGCAGGCATCACCCGAGCATCCAGCGGCTACGTCCCCCTCCACCGCAACACCGCCGTACTCCAAGAAGCAAAAACAATCACCACCCGCCTGAACCAGCCCTACCCCGAGCCGGATTGCCCCAACGCCGACAAAGTCTCCACCGACACCATCTGGCTCCCCCAGCCCTACCTACTAGGCACCGACTCCCAAACCCATTCCCTAGCCACCACCCTCACCAACGCCCTCAGCTAATGGTCCGAGGCTTGGCGGATGGGGAGTACGGCGGTGAGGAGTTGCTTGGTGTAGGCGTCTTGGGGGGCGCGGAAAAGGGCTTCGGTGGTGCTCTCCTCGACTACCTGGCCTTTGTTCATTACTGCTACGCGGTCGGCTAGGCGTTCTACTACTGCGAGGTTGTGGGAGATGAACAGGAAGGACAGGCCTAGGCGGTCTCGTAGGTCGGTGAAGAGTTCGAGGATCTGGGCCTGGATGGAGACATCCAAGGACGAGGTCGGCTCGTCGCAGACCAGCAGGTCGGGTTCTAGGGCCAGCGCGCGGGCGATCGCGATGCGCTGCTGCTGACCGCCGGAGAACTGCCGTGGATACAGCTCCGCGTGGCCGGTGTTGATACCGACCAGGTCGAGCAGTTCGAGAGCCTTGGTACGTCGGGACTCCTTGTCGCCCCGTTCGTGCAGCCGCAGCGGCTCCATCACGTTGCCGATGGCACTGAAATGCGGAAGCAGCGAACCGTACGGGTTCTGGAAGACCATCTGCATCCGCGGCCGCAACGTCCGCAACTCGCGGGCCGGTAGCTTGCTCAGGTCCTGCCCGTCGAACTCGACCCGGCCCGAGGTCGGCGTCTGCAGGCCCATCATCAACCGCGCCATCGTGGACTTTCCACTGCCGCTCTCCCCCACCAGGCCGAGCGTCTCGCCACGGTGCACGGTCAACGAGACGTCATCGACAGCGCGGACCTCACCGGCGCGAGTCCGGAAGATCTTCGTCACCGATGAAGCGTGGACCAGTTCGTCAGGCATCGACGGTCACCTTCCAGCACGCGGCGTCCCGGCCGGGACCGATCGTCAAAGTCTCTTGCTCCGTCGCACACCTGGGCAGTTCGGCCTGCGCACACCGCGGATGGAACGGACAGCCCTCGGGACGGTGGGACAAGTCAGGCGGGCTACCCGGGATCGGCCGCAATGGAAGCTCCCGGCCGCCGACCTCGACCCCTGACCCGAGCAGTCCGACGCTGTACGGATGGCGCGGATCGTCGAGCAGCCGGTCCATCGGCGCTCGCTCGACCACGCGACCGGCGTACATCACGACCGCGTCGTCGCAGAAGTAGCGGGCGACTCCGAGGTCGTGGGTGATCATGATGACGCCGGTGCCGCGGTCCTTCAGCTCCGCCAGCAGATCGAGGATCTGCCGTTGCACGGTGACGTCGACGGCGGTGGTCGGCTCGTCGGCGATCAGCAGCGCCGGCTCGGTCACCATCGCCATCGCGATCATCGCGCGCTGCCGCATCCCGCCGGACAGCTGGAACGGGTACGTGCGGATCCGCTTCTCCGGGTCGGGAATACCGACATCGCCAAGCGCCCGTACGGCGCGCTTGCGAGCCTCCGCCTTCGTACACAGCCCGTGCCAGAGCAGATGTTCGGTCAGCTGACGCTCCAACGTCAGCGTCGGGTTCATCGCCTCCATCGCGCTCTGGAAGACCATCGCGATCTCGCGTCCGCGGACCTTGCGCAGTTCCTTGTCCCCGATCGCCAGCAGGTCCCGGCCACCGAACAGCGCCTGCCCACCAGTGATCCGCGCGGTCCGCGGCAGGATGCCCATCACGCTGCGCATCGTGACGCTCTTGCCACTACCGCTCTCGCCGACGATCGCCAGCGCCTGCCCACGTCGTACGTCGAACGACACCCCGTCGACCGCCGTCAGCGGCTCGGCGCCGTCACGCCGGAACGTCGTCCGCAGCTCCCGGACGGACAGCAACGCGTCTTCGCTCATCGCTGCTCTCCACTCGGGTCGAAAGCATCCCGTACGCCGTCGCCGATCCAGGTGAACGCCAGCAGGGTAAGGGCGAACAGCACCGCCGGCGCGACCAGCATGTGCGGCGCCGCCAGCAGGTACCGGCTGCCCTCGCTGATCATCGCGCCCCAGGACGGGGTCGGTGGCTGTACGCCGAGTCCTAGCAGCGCTAGCCCCGCCTCGGCGGCGATCGCGGCCGGGATGGCGAAGCTGGTCGTGACCAGGATCGGCCCGATCGCGTTCGGCAGGATGTACCGGATCGCGATCGTGCTGCCCTTGGCGCCCATCGACCGGGCCGCCTCGACGTACTCGCGTTCCTTCAGCGTCATCACCTGGGCCCGGACCAGCCGCGCCTGGGTGACCCACGACGCGATCCCGATCGCGACCACCAACGCGAAGATGCTGCGACCGAGCACGGTGACCATCACCACCGCGAACAAGTAGCTGGGGAACGCATACATCACATCGGTGAATGCCATCAGCAACGATTCGACCCGACCGCCGAGATAGCCCGCGAGCAAACCGATCGCCAACGCCAGCACTAGCGCCGTCAACTCAGCACCGAACGCCACGGTCAACGCCGTCTGCAGCCCGTAGATCAGCCGGCTGAGAATGTCCCGGCCGAGCAAGTCCGTGCCAAGCAGATGCCCTGGGGAACCAGGCCCCGCCAGCTTGTGCTGGATGTCGGTTTCCTCATAGCCGTACGGCGCGATCAGCGGCGCCGCGATCGCGGTGAGGATCAGCAATGCGCAGAAGATCAGGCTGCCGAAAGCCAGCCGGTGCTTGCGAAACCGGGACCACGCCCGCGACCAGGGCCCACGCGCGGTCGTCCCGCGCTCGATCGGCTCCGGTTCACTGGTACCCGTCGTGCCGACCACGGCCTCGACGCCCTCAGTGGCCGTCATGGGACCCACCTCCCACGGTACGGATTCGGGGGTCGAGGAGACCGTAGATCAGGTCCACGACCAGGTTGGTCACCATCAGGATCAGCGCGAAGAACATCGCCGTACCCATCAGCAACGGCATGTCCCGGCTGGCCGCCGCGTTCGCGAAGTACAGGCCGAGACCGGGGATCCGGAGCAGTGCCTCGACGAACACCGTGCCGGTCATCAGCGCCGCCAGCAGCGGGCCGGCCACGGTGACGAGCGGGATCAGCGAGTTGCGCAGGGCGTGCCGAATGATGACAGTGTGCCGCGGGCCGCCCTTGGCCAGCGCCGCGGTGACGTACTCCTCGCGGAGGGTCTCCAGCATGCTCGACCGCACATACCGCGCCAGCACCGCGGCCGGGCCGAGGCTGAGCGCGAGCACCGGCAGGATCAGGTCCTCCGGGCCGTTCCAGCCGCCGGACGGCAGGAGCTTCAGGGTCGCGGAGAACAGCAGGATCATGAACGCCGCGGTCAGATAGCTGGGCAACGCGTGCCCGAGGGTGACCGCGAACATCGTCGCGTGGTCGGTCTTGGTGTTCTGCCGCAACGCCGCGAACACCCCGATCGGTACGGCGATCAGCAGCGCGAGCAGAACCGCTAGTACCGCCAGCGTCGCCGACACCGGGAACGCCTCGGCGATGATGTCCTGGACGTTGCGGCTCGCGTACTTGTACGACGGTCCGAAGTCCCAGACGACCGCGCCCTTCATGAAGATCAGGTATTGCTTCCAGACCGGTACGTCGGCGCCGTACCGGGACTCGAGCTCGCCGACCATCGACTCGGTGCCGACGCCGCCGAAGTTCGTGGCGCCGCTGTTCACCCGTTGCAGATCGGCGAAGTTGCCGGGCGCGAGCTGCAGCAGGGTGAACGTCAGGATCGAGACGGCGATCAACGACAGGACCAGGCGCACCGCGCGCTTGCCGATGTAGCCGGCGAGCCCCACGTCAGCTCCCTACGCTCAGCGACTTGAGGTAGAAGTAGTCCGGATAGGCCCGCAGTTGCAGCCCGTGCACCTTCGGCTTGACCGCGTGGAAGAGGCTCAGCCAGAGCACCGGCAGGTACAGGTACTGCTCCTCGCGCAGCTTCGCGGCCTGCTTGTACAGATCCATCCGCTTCGCGTCGTCCGGCTCGGTGTTGGCCTTGTCGACCAGCGTACCGATTTCCTTCGCGGGCGCCGTGGCATGCCCGGCGAGGATGGCGTTGAGCTGCGCGGTCTTCTCCGCCGGCTTGAGGTTCTTGTCGTCCTGCAGGCTCTGGTACTTCTGCCACTGGTCGCTCGGCAGGCTGATCTCCTGCACGTTCTTCGGCGACCAGAGCGAACCGACCATCGTCGGCCACGTCGGCAGCCCGGCGAACGTGCCGTAGTAGAAGCCGATGTAGTTGCCCTTCTGAACCTGCCAGCGCCGCTCGGTGTACACGCCGGACTCGACGTGGTCGACACTCGCCTTGATGCCGAGCTGCTTGGTCCAGCTGTCCACCATCGCGTCGGCGAGAGTGGTGTCCGGTACGCCGACGAGGATCCGCACCGGCGGCAGGCCCTGGCCGTTCGGATAACCGGCCTCGGCGAGCAGCCGCTTCGCCTCGGCGACGTCCTCCTTGATCCCGAGGCTTGCGTCCCAGCCTCCGGTCCGGCTCGTCACCAACGAGACCCCAGGCTCCTGACCGGGCTGCACGCCCGCGAGGGTCTTGCGGTCGAGCGCCAGCGACAACGCTTTCCGGACCCGGACGTCCTCCATTGCCGGGTGCTGGCTGCGCAGTTTCGCGAGGTAGAGGATGCTGTAGTTCTCGGTCTGCTCGAGCTCCTTCGACAGGTTCGCGTCCTTCTGGAACCGCAGTACATCGGGTCCGGCCAGCTGCACCAGATCGGTCTCGCCGTTCTCGTAGGCCACGGTCGCGGTCGCGGCCGCACTGGGCTCGACCAGGTTGACCTGGATCCGTCCGAGCTTGACGTTGCCGCGGTCCCAATACTTCTCGTTCGGCACGAGGATCAGCTTCGAGTTCTGGACCCACTCGGTCACCGTGTACGGCCCGTTGGACACGTAGTTCGGCGGGTTCTGCCAGTCCTTCGGCTTGCTCTCGACCAGGTCCATCGGCAGCGGCAGCATCGCCGGGTGGGTCAGCGCCAGCAGGAAGTCCGGGTTGGGGTTCGACAGGGTGAGCACGAGCTCGTGGTCACCGTTCGCCTTCACGCCGACCTGCGCCCAGTCCGTCAGTACGCCGGCCAGGAAGTCCTTGCCACCCTTGATCCCGGTCGAGACCTGGTAGCTGTTCGCGCCGAGCGTCGTACCGCCGGCGGACGTCGCCGCCGGGGTGAACAGCCGCTTGTAGGTCCGCTCGAAGTCCTGTGCCACAACGGGCTTGCCGTCGGACCACTGGGCGTTGTCGCGCAGCGTGAAGGTGTAGGTCAGGTGGTCGTCAGACACCTTCCATTCGGAAGCGACGGCCGGCAGCACGCCATCGCCCTTCTCGTTCTGGGTCACCAGGCCCTCGGAGATCCCCCGGCTGAGGATCCACATGCCGTTGGTGATCACCTGCGGGTCCAGCACCTCGACCGGTACGTAATCGATCTTCAGCGTCGACTGGCCGTCGGCCGCCTTGGTCTCGTCACCGAACAGACCGCAACCGGTCAGCGACCAACTACCGCCGATGGCGGCCATGGTCAGACCGGACAGTCGCAGGAAGTCGCGCCGCGTCTGGCCGACAGGGGGAACCGAGCTCGCGCGTTTGGCCATGGAGTGTCGCCTTTCTGGCGTCCTGAACTCGACTTATGGCGCGACCGTAGGGCCGTACGAGCGTCGATGTCAACGCTTTACGGCCATTACCGAAATTGATCTAGATCGGTCTCCCCCTAGCGGCAGACTCGGGTCAGCTGAAGCGTTCGTACGCCGGGAGCGTCAGGAAGTCGACGTACTCGTCGGCGAGTGCTACCTCCAGGAACAGGGCACGGGCCGCGTCGTAGCGCTCCGGCGAACCGAGTTTGCCGATCTCCTCGTCGGCGATGCGTTCGACCAATTCGGTGGTGACCGTATCGCCGGAGTCGAGGGTGACCTGGTTGCGGCGCCACTGCCAGATCTGCGACCGGGAGATCTCGGCGGTGGCGGCGTCCTCCATCAGGTTGAAGATGCCGACGGCGCCGGTGCCGTCGAGCCAGGCGGCCAGATACTGGATGGCGACACTGACGTTGCTGCGGAGGCCTGCCTCGGTCACCTCGCCAGGGGTGGCCGCGACGTCCAGCAGCTGCTCAGCGGTCACCGAGACGTCCTCGCGGAGCTTGTCGACCTGGTTCGGACGCTCGCCGAGGACCGAGTCGAACACCTTCCGGCAGGTCTCGACCATCCCCGGGTGCGCGACCCACGAACCGTCGAAGCCGTCGCCGGCCTCGCGGGTCTTGTCGGCCTCGACCTTCGCGAACGCCTGCTCGTTCACCGCCGGGTCCTTGCTCGGGATGAACGCCGCCATCCCGCCGATCGCGTGCGCGCCGCGCTTGTGACAGGTCCGCACCAGCAGCTCGGTGTACGCGCGCATGAACGGCACCGTCATCGTCACGCTGTTCCGGTCCGGCAGCTGGAAGTCCTTGCCGCGGGTGCGGTGCGTCTTGATCACGCTGAACATGTAGTCCCAGCGACCCGCGTTCAGTCCGGCGGAGTGGTCCCGCAGCTCGTACAGGATCTCTTCCATCTCGAACGCGGCCGGGTACGTCTCGATCAGCACCGTGGCGCGGATCGTCCCGCGCGGGATCCCGAGCTCGTCCTGCGCGGTCACGAACACGTCGTTCCAGAGCCGCGCTTCGAGGTGCGACTCCATCTTCGGCAGGTAGAAGTACGGTCCCTGGCCGCGGACGAGCTGCAGCTGCGCGCACGCCGCGAAGTACAGCGCGAAGTCGACCAGCGAGCCGGACGTCTCCTCGCCGTCGACGAGGATGTGCTTCTCCGGCAGGTGCCAGCCGCGCGGCCGTACGACGATGGTCGCGAGCTCCTCGTCCGGCTTCAGCTCGTAGCTCTTCGTGTCGGTGCTGAAGTCGATGCGCCGGGTGATCGCGTCGAGCAGATTGAGCTGGCCGCCGACAACGTTTTCCCAGGTTGGCGTGTTCGCGTCTTCCTGGTCGGCGAGCCAGACCTTGGCGCCTGAGTTCAGCGCGTTGATCGTCATCTTCCGGTCGGTCGGCCCGGTGATCTCCACCCGTCGGTCGATCAGCCCCGGAGCGGCGGGCGCGACCCGCCACTCCGGGTCGTCCCGGACGTCCTTCGTGTCCGCCAGGAATCCCAGCGAGGCGCCGGCCGCGATCTCCGCGACCCGCTGCGCACGCCGCTCGAGCAGCTCCCGCCGCCGCCCGTCGTACGCACGGTGCAGCGTCTCGATCAGTCCGAGCGCACGCTCGGTGAGGATCTCGTCGTACCGCTCGCCCATCGGGCCGCTGACCTCGACTGCCACAGGGAACTCCTTAATCAAGTACTACGACTTCGTGATCGGTGATCCGGTCTACCCCGACCGTAATCCAGCCGTCCTGCTCCTGCACGTCCACCTCACCGCCCGAGACGAGCAGCCGCGCCCGGGATCCGCTCACTTTGAGTTTGATCGTGAAGGGACCGGCGGGCGTCAGCTCCTGCAGGCGACCGCGCCAGGCGCCGCCTTGATCGAGGTTGACCAGGTGCAGCACGTGCCGGTCGCCCTGCCGGTACAGCTGGCAATCCAGGACGCCGGCCCCTTCGACATGTAGCGGGCTGTTATGGCGGACGAGGTTGGCCAGGACCTGTCCGTGGTCGGGGTGGTGGTACTTCGCGTACAACCGGTCCAGGTCGGCCGCGAGGTACGCCGTACGTTCACCGAGGACCAGCGCCGGTACGTCGCTGCGCGGCTCCTCCATCCACGACTTCTCCGGCGGGTAGATCGGGAACGGCGGAATCCACGACAACGCTTTCCGCGCCTGGGACTCGACGACCTCCAACTGCCCGCCGAACGGCAGGACGTCGGTGTCACCGTCGAAAACCGATCGGTCTTCGATCCGCAGGTAGCTGTGGCTGTCGTAGTTCTCCCAGTCCGTCACCGTCCCGTCACCGAGCCGCTTGCCCGTGTGCCGTACGCCCAGCAGATCACCCAGCACCCAGTCGTCCCGGCGATCACCCCACTCGTCGTAGAGCCCCGATTCCCCAGTAACAACAAGACGACCGCTGTACGCCTGCAGCTGTGCGATCTGCTCGTCGGTCAGCACCCCCACGTTGGGCACGACAAGCACCTGGAAGCGCTCATCTACCTCAGTCGTCGGCAGGTACGGGATGCGGGCCCTGACAAGCGCATCCACCCAGCCGCGGTAGGGCAGCTGACTCACCGCCTCGGGATCAGCTTTTCCGTGGAAGTCCACGCTGCGTTGGCTCCACAGCAGCCCGACCGTGGCGACCGGCTCGCGATCGACCAGGAACTCCTCGTGTTGTTGGTGCCACTCGAAGAGCGGCTGCGCCGTCGCGTATTGCCGCCGGTCGTCGTGCACCGAGCCGATATGGTGCCACCACGGCTGGATCCCGCCGGCCCAGCCCTCGATCGCCCACATCCGCGCCTCCGGTTCGGGTTTGCTCCCGAGCCGGAACGTCGGAACGCCAGCGTCGTACATTGCAGTACTTTCCGGAATCAGTGTTTCCGGCCCGAGCAACCCGTGGAGGCGTTTGCCGGCGTCCGCGTTGGCCTGGAATCCGGACTCCTCGTGCCGCCACTGCGAGTCCAGCAGGAAGATCGACGCCCGCTTGCAGATCTCGACGTCGTCGCGCAGTCTCTTGCTCTGCGCAACGACCTCGCCCCCGTTCATCCCGATCCACAAGCAGTCCGGGCCGCCCGCGCGGCGGGTCACTTCGTTGTTCAGATCCCAGACCGCCAGCCGCCGGTCGTAACTCCAGCGAATCCATTGCTTGTAAACCGGATCCGTCCAGTCCGGGGCGGCCGGCAGTTCCTGGCCGAAGCTGTCTCGGCAGTTCGGGCAGTAGCAGATCGAGTCCCGTCCGAGACCGCTCCAGCTGTTGTCGGTCAGACCGTCCGGGGCGCTGCGCTCGATGATCTCTTCGAGGATCCCGGTCAGGAATTCCTGGTAATACGGGCCGGTGACGCAGGCGACGTACAGGCGACCGGCCCGATAGGGGTTGCCGTCGGCATCAACCGCGAACCAGTCCGGGTGTGCGTCGTACAAGGGCTGGTGGGCCCGGTTGGAGTCCATCCGGGCGAGCACCGTCAGACCGTCCTGCCGGGCCAGGTCGACGATCTCGCCGTACAGGTCGCGATCGCCGAGGTACTCCGCCCGGTGGTGCAGCTCGAACTTGCTCGGGTAGTACGCGACGATACCGCCGGCGTTGACGATCACCCCTTGGATCTTCGTACGCCGCCAGTGCTCCCGCCACCACTCGGCGTCGTACCGCGCCGGGTCCTTCTCGGTGAGGTTGGTCTGCGCCCACCGCAAGGTCCTTTGGTACCAAGGCTTCACGCGAGACTCCGGATCGCGTCGCCCGCGCCGGAAAGATTCTCCAGCAGCATTTCCGAGTATTTCCGGCTCAGTACGACACCCTCCGCGCCACCCTCGAACGCGGCCAGCGTCGCGTCCCGCACGGACTCCCGGGTGCACCGGGTCAGTTCGCCCTCGTTGTCGTCCCAGTTGATCTTGGTGCCGAGGTCCCGCGGCGACTCCAGCCCGCGCTGTTTCGCGACCCCGACCGGGATGTCGATGTCGATGCCCGGGTAGATCTTGCTCTGCCCGCCGACGCCCGCGACGGCCCGCTCGGTCTCCCGCCGTACGTAGTCCGCGGTGAATCCGGTCTGCGGCAGCTTCTCGTAGTCTCCTTCGTCGAGCTGCAGCAGCTTCATCATCAGCGGGTAGACGTCCTCCGGCTCGGCGTCGGCGAACAGCGCACCGCAGATGCTCTTGACCCAGGTGAAGAACCGCGGCCCCGCGCAGTTGTTGTAGATGACGACCTTGACGAAGTCCGAGAACTTCGCCATCTCGGCGTAGTCCTGATCCGCCCGGTAGAACGGGCTGAACGAGATGTTGTGGTAGACGTGCCACCCCACCTGCACCTCGGGCGAGATCGCCTTGGCCACGCCGTAGATGTCGCGGTACAACTGCTGCTGGCTCTCGGTCCACAACGTCTGCCAGGCCAGAACCTCGGGGAAGTTCAGCAGGATCCGCCAGAACGTCACGAACGCGCCGTCCACCGGGCGCTCACCGGCGCCGACCCGCTGGTTCCAGTCGACCAGCTCGCGGTACCCACGCAGCGCACGGTCGACATCGATGCCCCGTTCGCGGGCGATCCGCCGGCAGTGCGTGCAGAAGCAACCGATCTCGGCGACGTCGACCGTGCCCTGCATCAGCATGTTCAGCGGCCCGGGCCGCTCCGAACACCAGGCCAGGCCGTCGAGCTGGTAGCTCTGCACGTAATCCTCGACGAATCCCAGGTGCCAGTTGCGGTAGTCCGGGTTGTTGAAGCACGGCCGCCGCCCCGGCCGTCCCCACGCGTCGACCTCGAGCACCTTGGCGAAGTTCGGGTAGGTCCGCAGCTCGCGCGCGCCCCCGCTCTCCTCCATCCAGGCGAACGACTTCATCCCGCGCTCGCGGGCCTTCGGGATCACCTCACCGAGCAAATCGAATTCCGGATTTTCCGGCGCCTTTCCGACCGCGCCGAGCACGGTATTTCCGTAGTACTGCGGGTGCGGGGTCGCGTAGTTCCCGCCGACCCAGCCGAGGTCGTACTCCGCTCCGCCGTGGTCGGGGATCGGATGGCCGGGGATCTGCCGCCCGCCGGTCCCCCGGGTCCAGGTCGGCGTGGCCAGGAACAGCGCGTTCACCGCGCCGCGTCCGGCCAGGATGTCGAGTGTCTGGTCGACGCCTTCGTCGACGAACGAAACCGCTCCGATCTGCATGGCAACGAGCCGGTCCGGCACGGTGCTCACCCCTTCATTCCTGTCATCGTGATGCCTTGGATGAAATAGCGCTGGGCAAAGAGGAAGACGGCGATCACCGGTACGACGGAAATCGTCGCACCGCACATCAGCAGACTGATCTGGGTGAAGTACTCGCCCTGGAACTGGGCCAGCGCCACCGGCAGCGTCTGCAGGTTCTCGGAATTGATGTAGATCAGCGGGCCGAACAGGTCGTTCCACGACTCCAGGAACGTGAACACCCCGATCGCGGCCAGCGCCGGTTTGGTCTGCGGCAGCATGATCCGCCAGTAGATGCCGAACGTGGACGCCCCGTCGATCTTGCCCGCGTCCTCGAGCTCCTGCGGAACGGTCAGGAACGACTGCCGCATCAGGAATGTCGCGAACACCGGCGTGAGCACCTTCGGCACCCACAGCGGGTACTGCGTGTCCACCCACCCGATCTGCCGGAAAACGATGTACTGCGGGATCAGGTACGCGATGCCCGGGATGATCGAGGTGGCGAGCAGCACCATGAACGCCGCGTCCCGGCCGGCGAACTTCAGCCGCGCGAACGCGTAGCCGGCCATCGACGCGACGATCAGGATCCCGATCACGTTCAGCCCGGCGAGTTTCACGCTGTTCCAGAGGAACACCGGGATCAGCTCGAACACCTGCCGGTAGTTGTCCCAGTGCGCGTCCGTCGGCAGGAACTTCGGCGGCACGCTCAGCACCTTCGCCTCCGGCCGGAGCGAGGCGCTGATCATCCACACCAGCGGCGCGAGGAAAACGAGTGCGAACAAGGACATCACGACGTACTGCGAGGTCTTGGAGACGAGTCTCATGCGTAGAACACCCACCTCCTCTGCAGCTTCCACTGCAGGTAGGTGACGGCCGCGATCACCGCGAAGAGGATCCACGCCATCGCCGAGGCGTAGCCGACCTTCCCGTAGCTGAACGCGTTCTGGTAGATGTTGAAGATGTACACGCTGGTGGCGTGGCCGGGCCCGCCCTTGGTCATCACGTAGATCAGGCCGAACACCTGGAACGACGTGATGAACTGGGTGATCAGCAGGAACAGAAAATGCGGTGTCAGCAGCGGCAGCGTGATGAACCGCAGCCGCTGCCACGCGCTCGCCCCGTCGAGCTTCGCGGACTCGTAGTACTCGCTCGGCAGCCCCTGCAGCCCGGCGAGCAGGATGATCATCGGGTACCCGATGCCCTGCCAGACGCTGACCATGATCACCGCCGGCATCGCCCAGCTCGAGCTCGACAGCCACTGCGGACCGTGAATCCCGACCTGGTCGAGCAACCCGTTGATCACCCCGTTGTCCGGCTGGAAGAACCAGAACCAGACGAACCCGATCGCCACCACATTGGTCACGTACGGCGCGAAGTACGCCGTCCGGAAGAACGCGACGCCGCGGATCGGGCGGGCGCACAGCAACGCCAGCACCAGGCCGATGCCGATCGTCAACGGGATGCTCGCCAGCGTGAAGTACACCGTGTTCTTGAAGGTCTGCAGGAACAACGGATCGTCGCTGAACATCTCGGTGAAGTTCTTCAGCCCGACGAACTTCGGCGCCGCGATGCCGTTCCAGTCGGTCAGCGAGGCGGCCATCGAGACCAGGATCGGGAAGAACTGGAACGCCACGACGCCGACCACGATCGGGCTGATGAACAACCAGCCGGTGAGATTCTGCCGGCGCCGCGCCCGGCGTACGTCGGCGACCTGGACGGTGCCGCGGTTCCGCGTCATCGTGATGGTTGCCATCGACATCAACCCTTCAAGGCGTTCTCCACCTGGGACTTGACGCCCTGGAGCACGTCGCCGACGGGTTTCTCGCAGTTGTAGGCGGTGTCGAGCGCCGGCCGGTACAGCTCGCGGGCGCCGATCGTGTTCTTCGTCTGATTGGTCGCGGTGAGGTGCTTCGCCGCCTCGGCGAACAGCCCGATATGCGCGGGCGCCTTGCCGTTCGGCGCCAGCTCGGCCGCGGCCTTCAGGTTGATCGGCGTGAACGCGCCGCCCTGGAGCAGGATCTTGCCGCCGTCCTCACTCGCGAGGTACTTGAGCAGGTCCCATGCCTGGTCCGGGTTCTTCGCCTTCTTCGGGACGCAGAACACGATCACGCTCGACTCGGTCTTCTGCGCCACGTCAGCGGGCGGCGGAGCGACGTCCCAGGTGAAGTCCTTGACCGCGGACCGCAGGTACGGAACCGTCCCGAAGGTCGCGAACATCATCGCGATCTTTCCCTGGGCGAACATCTGGTTCTGCACGTTGTCCTGCTGCAGCATCGACCACGGCGGCTGCACCTGGTCCTTGCAGGTCAGGTCGGTCGCCCACTGCAGCGCCTCGACCTCCTTCGACCCGGGCAGCGTGAACTGGGTGCCGTCCTTGGAGAAGATGCCGGTCTCGCTGCCGTGGTTGACGGTGAACGTCTGCTCGTAGCCGGTGTCCAGGTACACGAGAGCGCCGTACTGCTTCTTCGCCGGGTCGGTGAGTTTCTTCGCGGCCGCTTCGAAATCGGGCCAGGTCCAGCCCGCCGACGACCAGGTCGTCGGCGGCAGCGGTACGCCGGCCTGCTTGAACAGATCGACGTTGTAGAAGATCAGCCGCGGCTGGTACCCGAGCACCCACGCGGTGTGCGAACCGTCCGGCTGCAGGGGGAACTCGAACGTCTCCTTGGCGTACTGCGACGTGTCGAGCTTGTCCTTCTCGATGTAGGGCTTCAGGTCCAGCAGCGCCCCCTGCTGCGAGAAGCCGCGGACGAAGTCGTCGTTGATCCGCATCACGTCCGGCGGACTGCCACCGGCGATCAGGGTGCGCATCTTGGTGTCGTACTCCTGGGTGACCGCGGGCTGGATGGTGACCTGCGTTCCGGACTCCTTCTCGAACGCCTGGATCGCCTGCTCCAGCGGGTTGCCCTTGACCTGCTCCCAGTTGAGGAAGGTCAGGCCTTTCTTGCCGCCACCACCGCTTGCACTGCCGTTGCCACCGCAGCCGGCCAGCAGACCGGCGGCCGTCAGGCCCGTCAGACCGGCGAGAAACCTGCGGCGGTTCAGGTTGGAGAGGTTGGTCTGCACCGGAATCTCCCATCCGCGAGGGATGAATACGTATACACTTCCAGATACTGAATACGTATACACAGGTCCCTTGGCGTGGTCAACGCCTCGTGCGGACACTCTTGAGTAGGGTTCGGAGACCACGAGGGGAGGCGGACGATGACACGACCACCGACGAGCCGCGACCTGGCACGTCTGGCCGGGGTGTCGCAGGCGACGGTGTCACGGGTGCTGACCAACAACCCGAAGGTCAACCCGGAGACCAGGGCCCGCGTCCTGCAGGTGCTGAAGGACGCGAACTACACGCCGAACGCACTGGCCCGCGCGATGAAGACCGGCCGGACCGACACCATCGGCGTGTTCATGACGCGGGTGACCAGCCCGTTCCACGCCGAACTGCTCGACGAGATCGGCCGGGTGCTGAGCTCGATCGGCCTGCACATGATCCTCTGGAACATCGAGCACGATCCCGAGGAGACGGTCGCGGAGGTGCTCCAGCAGCGCCTCGTCGACGGGTTCCTGCTGACGTCGGCGACGTTCGACTCGAGGCTGCACACGATGGCGCTGGCGTCCGGGACACCGACGGTCCTGCTGCACCGCGGGATCGACGGGCTCGACTGCGACCAGGTCATCGGCGACAACTGGCAGGGCGCGTACGACGCCGGCCGGTACCTGGTCGACGCCGGCCACACCGACATCGGACTGGTCACCCTCACCCCCACCGGCACCACGTCCCGCGACCGCGACCAGGGTTTCCGCGCCGCCCTCGCCGACGCCGGGGTGAAGCTCAAGCCGAGCAACATCGTCACGGTCGGCGTACCGCACGCGGACGGCCACGCAGCCGCGGAAAAACTCCTCTCCCGCAAGAAGCCACCGACCGCGATCTTCACCGTCACCGACCTCCTCGCGTTCGGCATCCTCGACGGCGCCCGCGCGGTCGGCGCCCACGTCCCCGACGACGTCTGGGTCATCGGCTTCGACAACACCGAAATGGCCGCCTGGGAAGCCTTCGACCTCACCTCGGTGGAGCAGCCGATCCACACCATCGTGGAGACCGGCATCGACCTGCTACGGGAGCGCATCGCGAACCCCGATCGTCCGACCGAAGTGATCACTCTCCCGTGCCCCTTGGTGATCCGCGGCTCAACGGCTCACCGGCGCATCTAGACCGGGATCGAGTCGTAGCGGGCTGAGACGGCCTTCCGGGCCACCGGGTCGGTGACCGCGTTCGGTGGGAGTTCGCCGAGCTCGAGGAACATCTTCTCCAGACCGCCCGGGACCATCAGGGTCAGGAAGCGCCCGCCGCCGCGGCCGGCGGTGATCGTGTGCGCGGTGTCCTTCGGAACCAGGACATAGGTTCCGGCGCCGGCCACTACCGGCTCACCGCCGACCGTGAAGGTGAACTCACCCTCCAGCACGAAGAACGACTCCTCGAACCCGTGGTGCAGATGCGGGACCGTCCACGCACCTTCGGCCTCCCCGGCGAACTCGGTCAACGAGAACGTCGGCGTGACGGCATCATCGGCCAGCACCCGCATCCGGGCCACCCCGAGATCCACGGTCCGCCCGGCATCCTTCGTCACCACATGCGCCTGACCTGTCATCGTCCCCACCGCCTCCTGCTCGATTGCTCCCACAGTCGTCCGGCCCGGGGTGTCAGGCAATATCAAATTCTGAAGTTGCCATCCGGCTGCGGGCGGACGACGCTGAAGGTGTGCGCGGATACGGCCAGTTCTGTCCGATCGCCAGGAGCTCCGAGCTGCTGGCGGAACGGTGGACGCCGATCATCGTCCGCAATCTGCTGAACGGCTGCCGCACGTTCAACGAGATCCGCCAAGGGGCACCCGGGATCTCGACGGCGCTCCTCGCCCAGCGTCTCGACGTACTCGAGCGGCACGGCGTACTCCGCCGTACCGTCGACGGACGAGCGGTCACGTACCAGCTGACCGACAGGGGGCAGGCACTGCGCCCGGTGCTCGACGCGATGGGCCAGTGGGGTGCGCGCTGGCTGGAGATCGAGCCGGGTCATCTGGAGCCGGCCTACGTGCTCTGGGCAACGATGAAACTCGTGGACCTGGACAGGATCCCGGACGGGACGACGGTGATCAGGTTCGAACTGCGCGACCGTCCGGCGGAGCAGTACTGGCTGCTCCTGCGACGACCCCAACCCGAGCTGTGCAGCAGGTCCAGCGGGTACGCCGAGGACCTGGTCTGCCGGACCGATGCCTCGACGCTCGTCGACCTGCATCTGAAGCAGCTGACCTACCCGAGCGCGATCCGAACCGGGCGCGTCGAGCTGGTCGGACCGCCGCGGCTGTGCAAGGAGTTCCCGGGGTGGTTCCGTAGCAGCCCGTTCGCCCCGTTCGTGCCGTCAGTCGCGGAGGCGCGGTAGTACGTCGCGGAGGAGCTGGGCGTGCTCCTCCGGGTCGGAGAGGCCTAGGTTCATGGTGTTGACGCAGAGGTGGGTTGCGCCGAGGTCTCGCCAGGCGTCGGCGAAGGAGCGCCAGTCCTGTTCTGGTACGGCGGCGAGCGTCAGTCTCGCTTCGATGCCGATGGATTGTGGGTCGCGGCCGGCTGCTTCCGCGGCCTTGCGGATCGTCGCGATCTGCTGGCGAGCTTTCTCGTCCGGCGCGGATTGCGGCATCCAGCCGTCGCCGATCCGCCCGGTGCGGCGCAGTACGGCGTCTGCGCTGCCGCCGAACCAGATCGGGATTTTCCTGTCGGGCAAGGGATTCAGGCCGGCCTCCTCGATCTCGTGATACTTGCCGTTGACCGAGATCACGGGATCTGCCCAGAGCTTCCGCAGTACGTCGACCTGCTCCTCCAGCACGGCGCCGCGCTGCTTGAAGGGTACGCCGAGGGCCTGGTACTCGACGTGGTTCCAGCCGATGCCGACGCCGAGGCGGAGCCGGCCGCCGCTCAGTAGGTCGACCTCGGCCGCCTGCTTCGCGACCAACGCGGTCTGGCGCTGCGGGAGGACGAGTACGCCGGTGACGAGCTCGAGCTCCGTGGTGATCGCGGCCAGGTACCCGAAGAGGACGAAAACCTCGTGAAACAAGGACTTGTCGGTGTATCCGGTCCATCCTGGGCGGTTCGCCGGGTCCGCGCCGAGCACGTGGTCGTAGGCGAGCACGTGACTGTACCCGGCGTCCTCCACGGTCCTCGCCCAGTCGCGCACTGTCTTCGGGTCGGCGCCGACCTCGAGCTGCGGGAACACCGCACCGATCTTCATTTCGCTCCCAACAAGTCGACGAGCCCCTGGACGGCAAGCTCGAACGGTTCGGTCGATCCGGCCGCACGGGCGAGCACATACCCGCCCTGCAGTACGGCGGCGATCGTCGCAGCGGTCCGCTCCGGGTCGAGCGACTCCGGGAACTCGCCCGTACGTTTGCCCTCAGCAACCACCTCAGCGAGCCTGCCCCGCAACCACTCGAACGTCTCCGCGACCGGTGCCCGCAACTCCGGATCCGCAACCACATCTGGATCCGCTGCCAGCCGGCCGACCTGACACCCGCGCAGCACGTCCCGCTCCCGCCCGAGATACGCGCTGATCCGCTCAGCCGCCGTACCGTCGCCGGCCAACTGCAGCTCGGCAGCCGCCCGCAACTCGGCCCCCGACCGCTCGATCGCGGCCTTCGCCAGCTCCGCCTTCCCGGTGAAGTGGTGATACATGCTGCCCTGCCCCGCATCCGCAGCCCGCTGAATCGCCTTCGGCGAGGTCCCCACATACCCCCGCTCCCACAACAACTCCTGCGTACTACGAATCAACCGCTCCACCGTCTCCACCCACCCCACTGTACCCACAGGTACAACACCGGGAGATGAAGGTGGGGAGGATCCTGTCCCCGGATCGGCACAGAATCCTCCCCAAGTGACCGTCAGCTGATGGTGACGATCTTGTTGATGGTGTACGTCGGGGCGTGGTCGGTGTCGCCGGGGAAGTAGACGCGGTAGGCGATCTGGCCGCGGATGGCGGGTTTGATGCCGAAGGCGTACTTGCCTGAGGTGCTCAGCTTCACCGAGGCGATCGACTTCCAGACCTTGCTGCCGTACTGCTGCAGGTAGACGGTGTGGCCGGCGTGCGCCGGGGCGACGTAGCCGGTGAAGGCGGTTGTGCCGCCGAGGCGGATCGAGGCCGGGGACAGCGTGGCCGAGATCGTCGGCTTGACCTGGACGGTGACGTCGACGGTACGGGTGCCCATCAGGGTCGCATTGCCCGGGAACGTCAGCATGTAGACCGACGACACGAGCGGCTTGTGCGTCACTGCAAGCGTCCCGGTCGACGACGTCTTGAGCGCCGCCAGCAAGGTGAACTTCGAGGACGTCTTCGGCCGCACGTACACGTTCACCGGCAACCCGGCGTACGCGACGTTGTCGATCCGCAGCGTGCTGCCCTTGATCGTGATCGCCCCGCCGTAGTTGATCAGCGTCGACGTCACGCTGATACCCGACTTCATCCCGAGCAGTTGCTTGACCGCGGGCTGGGCGCTGTAGTGCCCGGCGCGGTCCTTGATCCAGGCGGCATACGTGTACGTCGTACCTTGCGCGAGCCCGGTGTTCTTCACCGACTCCCCGGTGCCCGCGTACACGAGCGTCCCGGTCGTCGGCGTCGGCGCCTTGCTCCCGACGTTCCGCCGGATGATCACCTGATCGAGGTCCGTGGTCGGCGGGATCGTCCACGACAGGTTGGCGGCCAGGTAGGCGCCGACCCCGACGAGCTGCACCTTCTGCGGAACGAGGTCCTCCGTGCTGAACACCGAGGTGAACGGCACCATCGGCACCGTCGGATCGAGCGAGACGACACCGTCGGCGACGATCCGGAACGGCGTTGCCTCGGCCAACGGGGACGCCGGCGTGATCTCCGCCCGGCGGATGGCCGGGTCGTACGAGACGGTCGCCGGAATCACCGCACCGGTCTTGCCGTTGAGCAGTTTCACGCCGCCGTTGGCGACGCTGTTCTCGTCGACGTTCCGCGGGAAGGTGATCGTGGGCTTGACCAGGACCGAGACGCCGGAGGACAGATTCCCCGGCAGCGCGTCCCGGACCGGGTACGCATCGATCGCCTCCGCGCCAGGGGTGCCGTCGGCGTTCGTGAGCTTCAGCGAGTACGTGCGGCTGTCCCGCGACCCGTTGGCGTTCCGGACGGCGACGTACATGGGTCCGGCCGGGACGGTGACGTACGTCGATGCGGTCAGCGGCTGCGGGATCTCGTACCCCTGGCTGTCCGTCGGGGGCTCCGGCTTCTGCACGAAGGCCAGCGGCTTGAGGTTCTCGTCGTACGCCGACACGACCGGGCCGAAGTTCTGGGCAAAGGCGCCCGAGTCGAACATCTGCCCGGTGACGTCGATGCGGACCTGGTGGGCGTAGTCCGTCGGCAGCTTGTACCAGTCGACGTCGCCTTCGACGCTGATCGTCGACGAGACCGCGACTCCGGCGATCAGCTCACCCGCGCGGGAAGGCTGGTCGTTCTTGTCTGCGGCGCCCTGCGGGAAGTCGGTGGTCCACTTGCCGCCGAGGGCCTGGTACGCGTCGAGGATGCCGGCGCCGTAGTACGGGTCGGTGCCGCGTGGGCCTGCGTCGCGGGCGGTGGCCTTCAGTCGCGCCATCACCTGGGCGGGGGTGTACGACGGCCACTTGTTGCGGACCAGGGCGGCGACGCCGGCGACGATCGGGGACGAGAACGACGTACCGGCGAGGCCGAGCAGGTACGGCTCGTAGCCGGCCGGGGTCTTCGCGCGGGGCGCGGTGCTCGTGATGTCGTAGCCGGGGGCGGCGATGTCGACCGCGTCGCCGTAGCTGCTGAAGCTGGTCAGTACGCCGGCCTGGTTGGTGGCGCCGACCGAAAGGACCTCTGGGTATGCCCCCGGGAAGTGGTTCGACGAGTCGCCGCCGGTGTTGCCGGCCGCGGCGACCAGGACGACGCCGGCGTTGACCGCGGTCTGGATCGCCTGGTGCAGGACGGGGTTGTCACCCTCGCCGCCGAGCGACATGTTGATCACCCGGACTTTGTTCTTGACCGCCCAGTTGATGCCGTTGATCAGGTTCGAGTCGTCGCCCGAGCCGTTGTCGTCGAGGACCTTGACCGGGCGGACCTTCGCGCTCCAGGCGACACCGGCGACGCCGATCCCGTTGCTGGTACCGGCCGCGATGATGCCGGTCACCGCCGTACCGTGGCCGTCGCCGTCGTTCGGCGGCAGGGCCGTGTTGAACGTGTTGTAGCCGGGCAGCAGGTGACCGACCAGGTCCGGGTGGCCGGCGTCGACACCGGTGTCGAGGACACCGATCGTCTGGTCTCCGGCGGTCTTCGAGAGGTCCCAGGCGCTGTTGACGCGGACGGTCGACAGGTACTTCTGGTAGTTCGTGTACAGCCAGTCGTTCGGGGTCGCGGACTTCTGCCGGACGTAGTTGAGCGAGGCAAGCTCGACCGACGGGTCGGCCTTGACCTTCTTCAGCAGCTCGGGCGCCGGGGTGTCACCGGTCACGGTGACGACATCGGACGTGACGGACACGTCAGGCGTGCCCTTGGCCTTCGCCAGCGCGGCCTTCCGGGCCGAGGTGGTTGCCTTCGGCTTGAACTTCACGATCACGGACTTGGCGTCGTACGCGGGTCCGTTGGCAGTGCTAGGCCGGAACTTCGCGTGCGGCACGTTCGGCTCGGCCGAGACCGCGGCGGTGCCGGACGATCCGGAGAGGGCGACCAAGCCGGCTGCGACGAGGGCCGCGGGCAGGGCCAGGCGCAGCAATTGAGTGGGACGGGACAACGGGGGACCCCCAAGTTGAGTGAACCGACCGTATTCGGTCCAGGCCTTAAATCGTTGGAGGCACCCTCGGCGTTACAGGTTCTATGATCCCTAGGTGTCGACCACGGTGCTCGCCACGAAACTGTTCGCGCCGGCTCGGCGGTCCGGGCTGGTGGCGCGACCGTGGCTGGTGGAGCGGCTGGACCGCACTCTGGAGCCCGGCCATCGGCTCGCTCTGGTCTCCGCACCGGCCGGTTTCGGCAAGACGACCCTCGTCGCGGAGTGGGCGGCCGGTCATGAGCGGGTGGGCTGGCTGTCGCTCGACGACGGCGACAACGCACTTCCGCGGTTCCTGGCTCACCTCTGGGCGGCCCTGCCTGGCATCCGGGTCGCGCCGCCCGCGGCCGACGTATCGACGACGGCTGCGCTGACTGCTCTCGTCAACGACTCTGCCGGACCCGCTGACCGAGCGCGAACTCGACGTACTGCGGCTCCTCGACACCGAGCTCACCGGCCCGGAGATCGCCCGGCGGCTGTACGTCTCGTTGAACACGTTGCGCACCCACACGAAACGCATCTTCACCAAGCTCGGTGCAACCAACCGCTCCGGCGCCGTACGCCGTGCGCGCGAACGCGGCCTGCACTAGTCACCACCTGAATCACCACATGTGGTGACGCCTACTCCACATGTCGCGGCCTACGTTCCGATTACCACGAACGAGGGGCTTGGAAATGATCATCACCGCAACCACACTGACCCGGGCCGCCGGCGCCGCCGCAGTCGCTGCCGGAGCAATCTTCATCGGGGTGCAGATCGGGCACCCGCACCTGGACGTCACGACGATCGTCACGACCGAGGTCGCCGTACGGAACACGCTGAAGCTGGTGATGGCCGCGCTGGCGCTGGTCGGGATCACCGGCCTGTACCTGAGCCAGATCCGGCGGAACGGCCTGCTCGGACTGATCGGGTACGTCGTACTCGGCGCCGGCTACCTGTCGATCCTGAGCACCACCTTCGTGTCCGGCTACGTGCTGCCGTCGATCGCCGACACGAATCCCGGGTACGTCCGCGACGTCCTCGAAGCCGCGAGCAACGGATCGCCCGTCGGCGACATCGGGCCGCTCGGCGCGGTCCTGAAGCTGCAGGGCTTCGCGTACCTGGCCGGCGGACTCGTCTTCGGGATCGCGCTGTACCGCGCTCACGTCCTGGCCCGCTGGGCGCCGCTACTACTGGCCGCCGGCGGTCTCGTCACCGCAGCACTGGCCGTGGCGCCGGACTCGCTCTACCGCCTGCTGGCCTACCCGAACGGCATCGCGATGATCGCCCTCGGCTACTCGCTCTGGCGCACCACGACATCGGTGCGGCAGCCGGTTGCGGTCGGGAGTTGACCGTCTACGAGGTCCGGGTCGCCGGGCGACTCGACCCGAGCTGGTCCGGCTGGTTCGCCGACTTCACGCTCATCCCCGAGCCCGACGACACCACCACCCTCCGCGGCCCGATCACGGACCAGTCCGAGCTCCACGGCCTACTCGCCCGAATCCGCGACCTCGGCCTCCCCCTCATCTCCGTCACACCCGCCACCGGACGGAACCAAGAACACCCCGCGGGACCCGGAGACAGGTAATCCCCTGTCCCCAGAACCCACCACTTGTTCCCAGCCCGGACGGCCAAGCCGGCCGACATCCAGATCTCCGTCGCCGCACTGGACCCCGGCGACCCCCGCACCCACCTGACCGTCCCGGTGGGAACACACGACGGGGACTGGAGACAGGCAATTGCTTGTTTCCAGTCGCCGGCGGTTGTTCCAGCTTCGCGGCGGCGCGAGGCGGGGACTGGGAATGTCACACGCGTTGGATGGGCGGTTGTGGGTAGGGACCGATAGTCTCGGGCGGCATGAGCACGAGTGTCGCCATAGCGGTGATTACCTTCAGGCGACCTGCTCTGTTGCGGGGGTTGTTGACGAGTTTGCAGGCTCAGGAGCTGCCTTCGGGCGGGGAGTACGCGATCCGGATCGTCGTGGTGGACAACGACGCGGAAGGGTCTGCTGCGCGGGTGCTGGAGGAGTTCGGGGACGGTACGCCGTACCCGATCGAGTCGGTCGTGGAAGCGGAGCCGGGGATCCCCTTCGCGCGGGAGCGTTCCGTCGAGCTGTGCTGGAACGACGATGCGCTGATCTTCGTGGACGACGACGAGACCGCGCCCCCAGGCTGGCTCAAAACGCTGCTCCAGGCGTGGGAGTCCACCGGCGCCGACGTCGTCACCGGTCCGGTGAAGGGCAATCTCCCGCCTGGCGCGCCGCCGTGGAACGCCTACAGCGACGTACACGACTCCACCGGCCGGCACACCACCGGCGAGGAGCTTCGCAAGGCGTACACGAACAACACGCTGGTCAGCCGCCGCGTCTACCATGCCGTCACGCCGGGCTTCCATCCCGCGTTCCGGTACACCGGCTCCAGCGACCTGCACTTCTTCCTCCGCGTGCACCGCGCCGGTTTCCGCATCGTTTGGTGCGAGGAGGCCTGCATCGCCGAGGAGGTTCCGGTCGGCCGCACCACGCTGCGCTGGCTGGTACGGCGGGCCTTCCGCTCGGGCAGCGGCGACACGATCAGCCGCCTGTTGATCCGCCCGGGCGCAGTCAGCTACGTCTTGGTGCTGGCCTATGCTTCGGCCCGGGTGATCTCGGCGATCGGGTTCGCCCTCGCCGGGCTGCTGCTCGGCCGGAAGACGCACCTGCTGAAGGCAGTCCGCCGGTTCTTCTCGGGCGTCGGGAGTCTCGCGGGGATAGTAGGGATCAACCATGACGAGTACCGGGAACGGCACGGTTCGGCCGACGGTGGCGGAGCTGTGCCGGGCGATCTGGACGGTGGAACGGGACCTGGAGCTGCTCGCGTGGCAGATCCGGGGAGCGCACCCCTGGCCGATCATCCGGATGCGCGTCTTTCATGAGCTGACCCGCCGCACCGGGATCCACGGCGCGCCGCATCCGGTACGCCGTACGCCGTACGACAAGGCCGCCCTGGTCGCTCGCCACGTGACCGGGATTGCCACGCGCAGCCCGTTCCCCGGCCGGTACGACGCGCTCGTCGTACCGCATCCGCGGAAACCGAACGGTGTCGAGATCTACACCGACGAGCTCCGCGCCGCGCTCGGCGACCGCGCGCTGATCCTCGACTCCGGGATCAACGGCACCCCGCTTCCGGGCAGCAAGAACCTGGACTTCTTCACGTCGGCCGCCGGCGCGGTCCATCGCCGTACCGCCGACGACCGCGGCATCGCGACCGCGCTCGAGAAACTCACCGGGGTCCGGATCCCGATCGGTGCGCTGCTGGCCCGTGAGGTCCCGAAGCACCTGAGGCTGCGGGCCCTGTACCGCGCGCTCCTCAAGAAGCACCGGATCAAGACGGTCTACCTGGTCGTCGCGTACTTCCACCAGCACATCGTTGGCGCCGCCCGCGATCTCGGGATCCGCGTCGTCGAGCTGCAGCACGGCGCGATCAGCCCGTTCCACCTCGGGTACAGCTACCCGAGCCGGCCCGTGGTCGCGGATCAGCCGGACGAGCTGTGGTGCTTCGGGTCGTACTGGACCGATGTCGCGGACCTGGCCGCCGGGATGCGGACCGAGGTGATGGGCGCGCCGTTCCTGCCGCCGCCTGGTCCGAAGGAACCGCGCCGCGTTGTGTTCTTGTCGCAGGGGACGGTCGGATCGGAGCTTGTCGAGGTCGCGGGTGCAGTCGCGAAGGAGCACTCCGACCTCGAGGTTCTCTACCGTCTGCATCCGAGCGAGCGCGCCGAGGACTACACGATTCCGGCCGGCGTCCAGCTCTCGACCGGCGGCAGTACGCTCGATCTGCTCGCGACGGCGACGTACCAGGTCGGCGTCTCGACCACCGCGTTGTTCGAGGGCATGGCGCTCGGCTGCCGTACGGCGGTCGCGGACCTCCCGGGCCACGAGTACCTGGACCCGGCGATCGCCAAGGGTCACGCGCTGCTGATGTCTCGCCCTGGACAACTCACCGAGGCACCGCTGTGCGACGACCCGAGCAGCTACTACGCGCCGAGCACCCTGTCACGGCTCGCGGCCGAGCAACCCGAGTAGACGGTCCTGTAGCGGGGCGTCCGGTTCGACCGGTACTTCGGCGCCGTACACCTCGATGCCCTCTCCGAAGGCACCTGGCGTCCGGTACTTCATCATCAGCTCCGGCGGGATCGCGACCGCAGTCGCCCAGAGCCGCGCGACGTCGGCCGGGTCCATCGTCTCGTCCTGATCGGTGGCGCGCGCCAGGTCCCAGCCGTGTAGGACGAGGTCGTCAGACACGACCTGGTCGATGTGCTGCTCGGTCGTCAACGGCCCGGCCGGGGTCTGCGTCTCGGTCAGCGCGGCCACCGGGTCGTCGAGTACGTCCTCGATCGCGGCCCGTGCCTCCTGGAACGCGGTGAGCGGGTCGTCCGCCGGCTCCAGCTTCCGCGCGACCGGCGTCAGCATCACCGCGTGCATCGTGACGACGTGCTCGACCACGTCCCGCGCGGTCCATTTGGCGCACGGTGACTGGTTCCCCCACTGATCGGAACGCACCGCCGCGACCTTCCGCTCGAACGCCTCGGCCCGCCGCCGGTACCGCTCCGCGATCTCACCCATCCCCGAATGGTCGCGCGCCCGCACGCACCGAGGGAAGGGTCAACCTGAAGTGGGGATCTCCAGGCCATCGCAATCGGACCGCGAGGGCCGGTCGCCGCGGCGGGGACCGTCCTCGGCGCGATTGTGATGGGCTGGGGATCGCCTCCAAGTGTCGGTGCTCGCATCTAGCGTCTGCCCCATGCGGATGGTGGAGCTCGGGCGGACGGGGTTGCGGGTCAGTGAGTTGGGGTTGGGGCTGGCGTCCGTCGGGGGGATGTTCGCGGCGGTGCCGGAGCGGCAGGCGGTGGCGACGATCGATCGGGCCTGGGAGTTGGGCGTGCGGTTGTTCGACACGGCCCCGGTGTACGGGTACGGGTTGTCGGAGCAGCGGGCCGGGCTGGCGTTGCGGGGGCGACCGCGGGACGAGTTCGTGCTGTGTACGAAGGTGGGGCGGCTGATCGAGCCGGGCGGGCCGGATCTGCAGCCGATCTGGGCGGAGCCGCCCGCTGGAGTGGGGCCGCGGTTGGACTATTCGTACGACGCGACGATCCGGTCGTTCGAGGCGAGTCTGGAACGGATGGGGATCGACCGGATCGACGTTCTGCACATCCACGACCCGGAGCTGGACTTCACGACCGCGTCGACCGAGGCGTTCCGCGCGCTCGTTGAACTGCGCGGCCGAGGCACGATCCGAGCCATCTCCCTCGGCGTCAACCACGCCGACGTAGCAGCTCGTTTCCTCCGCGAAACCACAACAGCACCAAGCGAACACCCCGGCGGAGGGCCCGGCGGGCCCGCGGTGGATGGGCCGGACGTGATTTTGTTGGCGGGGCGTTACAGCTTGCTGGATCAGTCGGGGGCGGATGAGTTGTTGCCGTTGTGCGAGAAACTTGGGGTGGCTGTGCTCGCCGCGGGGGTGTTTCACGGTGGGGTGCTCGCCGACACCGCGGACGGGGCGCCGCACGGGTACGAGCGGGTCCCGCGGGACGTGCTGCGGCGGATCGACGTACTGCGGGAGCTCTGCAGCGCGTACGGCGTACCTCTGCTGGCTGCTGCGCTGCAGTTCCCCCTGACGCATCCCGCCGTACCAGCCGTGGTCGTGGGAGCGCGAAGCCCGCGGGAGATCGCCGAGGTCGCGGCGTGGCACGACTATGAGGTGCCGCCGGCGTTCTGGACGGCACTAAGGTCAGCGCTATGAGGTACATGCTGCTGCACAAGACCAACGACAGTCTGGAGGCCGGGAACCCGCCGGATCCGGAGATCCTCGAGCGGGCGGACGCCGTACTCGAGGAGATGCGTCAGGCCGGGGTGCTGGTGCTCGGCGAGGGCCTGATGCCGAGCTCCCGCGGCGCCCGGGTGACGTTCCCCGCACCGGGTCAGCCGCGGGTGATCGACGGGCCGTTCGCCGAAACCAAGGAGCTCGTCGCGGGCGTCTCGATCATCCGCGTCGACACCAAGGAGGAAGCCGTCCAGTGGGCCCTCCGCTTCGCCGAGGCCGACCCGTACACCGAGATCGACATCCTGGAGGTCGCCGGCTAAAGCTTCAGGTGCAGGATCGGGTACGGCTTCCCGGTCGTGTCGTGCGTACTACGGGACACGAGTCGGAAGCCGTGATGCTCGTAGAACCCAACGGCCAACGGGTTCTGCTCGTTGACGTCGACCGACGTCGCGGCGAAGTGTGTGAACGCGTGCTTCAGCAGCAAGCTCCCGCCGCCGCGCCCCCGGTACGCCGGGTCGAGGAACAGCATCTCGACGTTCCCGTCCGCCACCCCGATGAACCCGATCAGCAGCCCGTCGTCGCCCCGCAACCCGGCCAGCTGCGCGATCTCCGGGAACGCCGCTCGCACCAACGGCCGGAACACGTCGAGATCCGCCTCGGTGACGAACGCATGCGTCGCCCGGACCGACGCCTCCCACAACTCGGCCGCCCGGTCGTACTCGTCCGGCCGGATGTCGCTGATCTCCATCCCGCCACCGTCGCACCGCACCCAGCGGGCTGTCAGGCGAATTACGCCGCGCTGACGCCTTCCTCCGCGACCACGAGCGAGTCGATCGCCGCGAAGAAACGCGCGATACCGGGCAGATTGGCGCCCTTTTCACGAGACGCAGCGAAATCCGCAGGGGTCGCCCAGTCAACGATGTCCAGCCATTCGTTGTCCGGGAGCTGCACCAGCCGCGCACCGAGGAAGCCGGCCCGGTCCGCCTCGAAGTCCTTGAGCATGTCGGCGCGCGCCGCGAGCAGCTCCTCAGAGCGCGACGGCAGCACACGGAAACGGGTCAGTTCGACAGTCGACATCGAGGTACCTCTCAGGTGATGTTGGTTGCTGCCCAGCCGCCGATGTCTTCGTGGCGGATGGCAGCGGCCATCAGGTCAGGGAACTTGTCCGGTGTGCAGGCGAACGTCGGTACGCCGAGGTCGGCGAGCGCGGCCGCGTTCTCGGCGTCGTACGACGGTGTACCCGAGTCCGCGAGCGCCAGCAGAGCAATCACTTGTACGCCGGACTCCACCAAAGAACGCGCCCGACGCAACATCTCTTCCCGGACCCCGCCCTCGTAAAGATCCGAGATCAGCACGAGCACCGTCTCGGCCGGTTTCGTGACCAGCTCCTCGCAGTACGCGAGCGCCCGGTTGATGTCCGTCCCACCGCCCAGCTGCGTCCCGAACAGTACGTCGACCGGATCCTCGAGCTGATCGGTCAGGTCGACCACCGCGGTGTCGAACACGACCAACGAGGTCCGCAACGTCCGGATCGACCCGAGCACCGCCCCGAACAGCGACGCGTAGACGACGGACTCCGCCATCGACCCCGACTGGTCGATCGCGAGCACGATGTCCCGCTGCACACTGTGGTTCCGTCGCGCGTACCCGACCAGCCGGTCCGGCACGATCGTGCCGAGCGTCGGCGAGAAGTGCTTGAGGTTCGCCCGGATCGTCCGGTCCCAGTCGATGTCCGAATGCCGCGGCCGCGCCGTCCGCCCGGCCCGGTCGAGCGCGCCGGTCACCGCCGCCCGCGTTCGCTCGGCGAGCCGCGCCTCGAGCTCGGCCACCACCCGGCCGACCACGTCCCGCGCGGTCTGCTTGGTCTCCTCGGGCATCACCTCGTTGAGCGCGAGCAACGTGGACACCAGATGGACGTCGGGCTCGACCGCGCCGAGCAGCTCCGGCTCCATCAGCATCCGCGTGATCCCGAGCCGCTCGACCGCGTCCCGCTGCATCACCTGTACGACGGTGCTCGGAAAGTACTGCCGGATGTCGCCCAACCACCGAGCCACGCGAGGCGCCGACGCCCCCAACCCGGCTGACCGTTGCGTACCCGACTCCCCCTCCGCGGCGTCGTACAACGCCGCCAACGCCGCGTCGACAGACCGGTCCTCGGCCGACAACGTCGTACCCGTCTCCTCCTCGGCCTCACCGCCCAGCACAAGCCGCCACCGGCGAAGTCGCTCGTCACTCATGAGACCCCCAACAACTGCGCAACCACCGGCAACGTGGTCGCCGCCAACTCGGCGTCCAGCTCGTTGTCATCAGCAACGACCAACGACGCCGGATCGCTCAGCACCCGGGCCCGCGCACCAATTGAGCGTCGCTCCGGCGCCGCGAAGGTGCCGAACGTACGCCGCAGCAGCGGCAGGACCTCCACGAACGCGTCGTCCGGGATCGCCGCCAGCCACCCGTCCACCATCGCCAGCAGCCGCTCGTCGTGCACCAGCAACAACCCGCCGCCGGCCAGGAAGCCCTCGACGTACCCGGCCGCGTCCGCAGTCGGCGTGCCAGACGACAGCGAACGCCCCAGCCGCAGCCCGACCTCGTGATCCGGCAACCGCGACGTGTCCAACATCAACCGCGTCAACCGCCCCCGGATCAATGGCGGCACCGACGCCCGATCACTCAACCCCTGCAGCGTGTTCAGCCACTCCGACCGCACGTCCTCAGCCAGCAGTACGGTCGCGTCCTGCACCCCGTCGATCAGTTCCTGTACGGCGGTCGCCGCATCCGGATCCAGCCCGTGAACGGTCCGCGCAAGACCGGCGCACACGCGCGACACCATCCGCCCCGCGACGGCAGCCAGCCCGGCCGTGTCGGTCCCACGTACGTCGCCGTACCGCGAGGCTCGTGCGAGCGCGGGCAGCGCCGCCATCAGATGCCCTACGTCAGCGTCGGCCGCAGCACGGGTATCGATACCTTGAAGCAGCGGCGGGAGCGCGTCCGCGAGGTCGGCGAGGAGCGATTTCTCCAGCGCGGCCGTGACATCGGCCAGCGTCGGCGAGTCCGCGGACTTCAGCATCACGGACGTCGCTGCACCGAGCACCGTCGTACCGTGAGCGCCCGCGGCCACCAGTTCTACCTCCAGCCCGGGGTCCCAGGCCAGCCGCCACATCTCCCGGAACGTGCCCTGCGCCCGCCGCTCGTCGGCGGCCGGCACACCCCAGTGCACCCCGAGAATCCGCAACCGGTGCAGGAGTCTGGACTTCTCCAAGTCGTTCGACTTCCGCAGGTCGAGCTCGATCACTCGCTCGGCCGCATCCCGCTTCATCCGCAAGCGTCGCGCGTGCGCGGCCAGGTCCGCCGCCACCGGCGCCTGCGGCGTCTCGCCCGGTACCGACCCGAGCAGCTCACCGACAACCGCTTCGCGCGTCACAAGGTCCAGCAGTACGTCGTTCCCGCCGCAGAGCACTGCCCGCGTCGCCTCGGTCACCTCGCTCAACCCGGCCAGCGGCCGTTCGCGCATCGCCGCCAACGTGTCCGCAAGCCGCACCGCCTCGATCACGTGCGCGCTGGAGACCGGCAGATCCTCGTTGCGCAGTACTTGCGCCACCTTGGAGAGCCAACGAGTCGTGATCTGGTTAGGCGCGGTGAACAGGTGGTGGTACCAACCCGGTGACGTAATGCCGGCGCCGTAACCGCTCGCCGCCGCCAGCCGGCCGTGCGTCCATGGCACCCAGGTGCAGGCGACCTTCCGCTTCGGCAGACCCTTCAGGATCCGCGCATCATGTGTTGCTGGAGGCAACGGCAATTCCAGAGCAGGAACGTGCCAGGCACCGCAGACCACCGCGATCCGCTCGAAACCTTCGCGAATCGCCTTGCGCAGAACGGTTCGCATGTAGGCCTCGCGCTGCGCCTCGCGGCCGATCGCCTCCTCGCCGTGCCGCAGTTCCCGCATCGCGTCGGCGATCACCGTGAACGGTTCGGCACCACCGCGGCGCGACTCGATCACGTCGTCCCACCAGCGCTCCGGATCGTCGTACCCGCCCGCCTCGGCCAGCGTCTTGAGCGGATCCATCGATACCGACCGCCCGCCCGAGGAGCCGAACTGCTGTGCCGCCGGAAGATCGCAGAACCGCACCGGCACCCCGGCCGCCAGCCCGTACCTGACGGCCTGCCACTCCGGACTGAACACCGCGAACGGCCAGAACGCCGCCCGCGTCGAGTCGTCCACCGCATACGCGAGCAGCGCGACCGGCGGCTCCATCTCCTCGGAGCCCGCCAGCTCGACGATCTTGTCGGCCTCCGGCGGCCCCTCGATCAGGACGACATCAGGACGGAGCTCGGCCAGCGCGGTCGCCACCGCGCGCGCCGATCCCGGCCCGTGATGCCGGATCCCGAGCAGGTGAACGGTCATCCGGAAATCTCTCGGCAGGCACGGTAGAACGGCGCCCAGTCGTCGCGTTCGCGGACGACGGTTTCGAGGTACTCCGACCACACGACGCGGTCCGCGGACGGGTCCTTGACGACCGCCCCGAGGATGCCGCCGGCCACGTCGGTCGGACGCAGTACGCCGTCACCGAAGTGGGCCGCGAGCGCGAGACCGCCGGTGACGACGCTGATCGCCTCCGCGGTGGAGAGCGTGCCGGACGGCGACTTGACCGCCGTCCGGCCGTCCTCGGTCCGGCCGGAGCGGAGCTCGCGGAAGATCGTCACCACGCGGCGGATCTCGTCCAGCGCGTCGTCCGGCTGCGGCAGCTCGAGCGCCGCGCCGAGCTGGGACACCCGGCGGGACACGATCTCCACCTCGTCCTCGGCGGAGTCGGGCAGGGGCAGTACGACGGTGTTGAAGCGCCGGCGGAGCGCGCTGGACAGTTCGTTGACGCCCTTGTCGCGGTCGTTGGCAGTGGCAATGACGTTGAATCCCTTCCGGGCCTGGACTTCCGTGGCCAGCTCGGCGATCGGCAGCGCCTTCTCGGACAGGATCGTGATCAGCGCGTCCTGGACGTCGGACGGCATCCGGGTCAGTTCCTCGATCCGGGCGATCTTCGCCTCGGTCATCGCGCGCTGCACCGGGCTCGGCACAAGCGCCGCTTCACTGGGGCCTTGGGCAATCAACTGGGCGTAGTTCCAGCCGTACCGGATCGCTTCCTCCGCGGTGCCCGCCGTACCTTGGACGAGCAGCGTCGAGTCGCCGCTGATCGCGGCCGCAAGGTGCTCGCTGACCCACGTCTTCGCCGTACCCGGTACGCCGAGCAGCAGCAGCGCCCGATCCGTCGCGAGGGTGGCGACCGCGACCTCGACCAGCCGGCGCGGACCGACGTACTTCGGTGAGATCTCGGTGTCGCCCGCCTGCCCACCGAGCAGGTACGTGACCACGGCGCTCGGGGACATCAGCCAGGCCGGCGGTCGCGGCTTGTCGTCCGTTGCGCGCAGCGCCCGGAGTTCGTCGGCGTACTCGACTTCCGCATGCGGGCGCAGTACCTCGGTGGTCATGTGAGCTCCTCGTACATTTCGCGGCGGAAGGTCAGGGTTTCGACGAGGCGGCGGCGCCAGGTGTCTTCCTCGCCGGTGGGTTCGCGGGTGATCGGGTGGTCGAGTACGTCGGGCGGCGCGGCGCGGGCCGTGATGCTGGCGAGCCGGGCCCAGGCGCGGTTGGTGCCGACCTTGGCGAGCTGGTCGAGGATCATCGTCGCGAGCGGAGCGGGCCAAGGCACGGGCAATCCGCCGACCAATTCGGCAACGTCGACGTTCTTCCGCAGTACGTCGACCGCGCTCGCCCACTCCTCGGCGGGCAACAACCGCAACAGCTCGGCGGGGCCTCGACTGCCCGTATTCGATCCGGTCTGCAGGATCGCTCGGGACCACTCGACTGAACTCTCACGAATGGCGGCCTCGGTCCAGGCGGACTGCAGTACCTCGACGGCACATCCCTCGACCGGCGTCTGGAGCCAGGTGAGGTCCATCGCCTGCAACGGCGTGTTGGCGACGATCTGGTGGAACCACCACGCGCGCTTGCCGACACCTTCCGGGTTCTGCGAGTCGATCCCGTCACGCTCCATCGCGTGGGTCAGGTTGCGCGGAAGGTCGACGGCGAGCACGCCTTGGCTGGGCAGGAGGTGCGCGTGCAGGCGTTCCGTCATGCGTACGCCGTACTGCGATCCCGGCAACCGTGCGAGCAGCCGCGCGGCCACCCGCCGTACCTCACGGGAACGGTCGTCGAGCGCCGACTCGAGGAACTCCTCGTCCGATTGCGCGAGGTTGTCCTGCAGGAGCCCAAGAAAGTCCGCCCGGGTGGCGGCGGACTCGCTCGGCCAGACCTCTTTGAGCGACTCCCGCGCGGCGGCGGGATCTTGGGTGCGAGCGGCGTGCAACCAGGTACGCCGCTGGATCGCGTTGCCGTGCGTCCACAACTCCGAGTCGTTGCTCTCAGCAACCGCTGCGTGCAGGAATCGCCACTCGGGGTTGAGCTCCGCGAGCCAGCGTGCACGACGGCCAGCAGCGGCGATGACGAGTGGACGGTACTGCGCACGGTTGCGCGCGTAGTCTGCCAACGCCGGCAGCTGCTCGGGCGGAACGCCCCAGCCGTGCGCGTCCGCCGTACTCAACCACTCACCCAGCGCGGACGTCTGGAACCCGCCCAGCATCGCGGCCAACCGCCGAACCGCGTTCGGCCGCGGCAACGGCCGATCCGCACCGGGCGCGGCTGGAAGCGGCTCGAGATCGTGCAGCGGCTTACGTCCGGCCCGCTTGTACACGGTCGCCAGCGCAGCAGCGTCCAGCAGGTTGCCGTCGCCGAGGCGCTCCTGGATGTGCTCGGGCAGCTCATCGAAGTGCGGCGGCCGCCGATCGGTGCCGAGCAACGCCGAACTGACCAGCCCGTCCCAGCCCTTCACACTCTCACCCACCGATCGTCGTTCACACGATCACCGGCCGATCGCCGTGCCAGCAGGTCATCGGGCGGAGGCCGGCGCGGTTCCACTCACCGGCGACGGTGAGCGGGTCGCCTGCCGAGACCGCGAGCAGCTTCAACGCATCCCAACCCGGCAGGAGCTCCAGCCCATCGCCGGCTTCGTCCACCAGCGCCCAGCCGTCGCCGTGCCGTGCGGGTCGCACATCCTGGAGCACCAGCGGCCAGCGTTCGTTCCACGGGTCGGCGGCGAGTGATTCGACGTACGACGCCAATGCCTGGCGGACGGTGAGGCCGGCGGGACGTGGTGCGGGCAGGCGCGGATCGGTCTGAGTCAGGAGCGCGCGCATTGGGAGAGCGCCCGGGTAGAACGAGAGCGCGCCGGGGACGTACTCACCGGGGCGAGCCGGGAGCGGTTCCAACGGGCGTCCGGCGGCGGCGAACGTGAGGATCAGTCCGATCCGGCCGGTCTTTGCCCCGCGCAACCATACGCGGCGGACCGTGAGGCGGTCGTCCGGTTCGATCACACGGCCGAGTACGAGCCAGTCGTCCTCGACCTTCTCTCCTTCCTCTCGTACGCGGGCCGTCTCGGTCGTCCAGCCGATCCGGCTCTGCACCGTGTCGGCGAGCGACGGCGGGAGCTCCGCGAGACGCCCATGCGCCGCGACGACCAGGTGGACGAGGGACAACTCTTCGAGCAGTTCACCCGGCCAGCCGTGACCACGTCCGACTACACCCGCTGCCCGACGTACCGCTCCTGCCACTCCTGGTGCCTGCGCGTCGACCATTCGCGCGGCGAGGCGGGTCAGCTCGGTGTACGCCCGCTGGTCGAACCCGCCGAGCCCCTGGCGCACCTGGTCGTCCAGCCAACCGGCCAACTCGGCCAGTCCCGCCGAGACGCGATCCGCGCGCCGGGCAGCCCGCTCCTGAGCCGCAATCGGGTCGGCCACCTCACCGGGCTTCCGCTCCGGCCGCTCAGCGCGCTCGGCCCGCTGGTCGACCCAGCTCTTCACCCAGTCCGGCTCGTCGCCCGGCTGCACCTCGTGCTTCGCGTGGAGCAACAGCAGCCCGAGCGCGTGCTTGCACGGGAACTTCCGGGACGGACAGGAACACTTGTACGCCGGGCCGCCGAGATCCACGACTGTCTGGTACGGCTGCTTCCCGCTGCCCTGGCACAAACCCCAGACCGCACGATCCGTCGCCCCGGCGCCCGACCACTTCTCCCCCCGAGCCAGCCCCTGCCCAGCCTTCGCGGACGCAGGATCAGGCGCCAGCCCCACCACCTGCTCCACGTCCCACAACCCCACACCACTCCTTCACCACGCCCTACCCGAAGCATGCCACCCCCCACCGACACCCCCACCCCCCACCGCCCCACTCAACCCACCTGAGCTTGCCCACTGGGGCAGAGGGTTGCCCCCTCATATTTTCAGCGGGCAACCCTCCAGCTGAGTGGGCGCCCACCGAACTGGAGGGTTCGCCGAGAACGGGTCGGAGGTACGTCAGGCTGCGGCCCGGACCGTCGGACGCGAGCTCCGGGTTGGCCTCGACGAGTCCCACCCGCCGCCGTATTTGCCTGGCCTACCCACGAGATGCGGGGTTCCGGACCCTGAACGCGGGTGTGGAACCCCGCATTTGGTGGGTCAGCCAGGCAAATTGGTGGGTCTGCCAGGCAAATGGGGATCAGCCGAAGGGTTGGCGGTTGTGGTGTTCGTCGGGGTAGCCGTTGCCGGAGGCGGCGGCCTCGTGGGTGGATGGTGCGTGGGTCGGTGGGTGGATCTGATGCCCGGATGCGTGGGTGGATGGGGCAGCGGGTGGGGGTGGGGTGTTGGAGAGGTTGTCGCGGACTGTGGTTAGGAGGCGGTGTTCTACAGCTTCCAGTTCGGTGATGCGGGTGCGGATTTCGTGTTCTTCGGCGCGGGCCTCGGCGAGGAGCTGGTCCGCCTCGGCTTGGGCTGTTCCGCGGAGGTGGTCGGCTTCGGTGCGGGCGGTTTCGCGGAGGTGGTCGGCGGTGCGCTGGCTGGCGCTGAGGACGCTCAGCTCGTACCGGCGGAGTTCGTCGACCAGTTCGCCCGCGGGGCGCTGGGCGTCCAGGAGTGCTGCGGCCGGCTGCGGGATTTCGGCGTCCGGGAGAGTGCTCTCCAGGTCGGCGATCTGCTGATCCACGCGGGTGAACAGGTCCGCGACATCGGTCCGCATCTGGCGGATCGTGTTCGCGGCGGCCTGCACCCGTTCGCTGGCCTCCCGCTCACGTTCACGCGCCGTACGCTCCGCCGACGTGATCACATCAAGCGCAACCACCGCAGCCCGCTCCGCCGGATCGTCAGCAACGGTTTCACGCACAGGTGCTTCAGCCTCCGACGGGCGGATTGCGACGGTTTGGCGGAGGGGGACTTCTCGGATGAAGAGGACTGCCAGGAAGCTCACCAGCGCGGCGCCGGCGGCGATCACGAAGATTCGGCCGGTTGCGTCGCCGTACGCGTGCCGCACGATCTCCTGGACGGGCCCCGGCAGCGAGTTCACGTCCAGCAAACTCCCCGAACCGCCCTGCGCCGCAGCCGCCGCTCCCGGACCGAGCTCGCGCAGGTGCTCCGTGATCAGATCGGTCACCCGCGTGGCAAGGATCGCCCCCAGCACCGACACGCCGACCGCACCGCCAAGGCTCCGGAAGAACGTGACCGACGCGCCGGCGGCCCCGACCTCGCTGACGTCCACGGTGTTCTGCACCGCGAGCACCAGGTTCTGCATCGTCATGCCCATCCCGATGCCCATGGCAAGCATCCCGAGCCCGACATACCAGTACGGCGACGTGTGGTCGATCGTGCCGAGCAACCCGAGCCCCGCGGTCAGGAACAACGCGCCGATCACCAGGTACCGCTTCCACTTCCCGAACCGGGTGATCAACTGCCCCGACCCAACCGACCCCAGGAACGACCCGAACATCATCGGGATGGTCAGCAACCCGGCCTCGGTCGCGCTGTACCCGCGGGCCACCTGGAAGTACTGACCCAGGAACACCGCGCTCCCGAACATCCCCATCCCGACCGCCACGCTCGCGAGGATCGCCAGCGCCGTCGTCCGCTCCCGGACGACCCGCATCGGCACGAGCGGTTCGGCCGCGTGTACCTCGACCACCACGGCCAGGATCGCGAGCACCGCCGTACCGCCCAGATAGGCACCGGTCTGCCACGACCACCACGGGAAGTGCTCGCCCGCGAACGAGACCCAGATCAGCGGCAGGCTGGCCGCGCCCGCGATCAGCAGCGCGCCGAGGTAGTCCATCTTCACCCTGCGCTTCACCACCGGCAGGTGCAGGAACCGCTGGAGGACGATCAGCGACAGTACGGCGAGCGGCACGCAGACGTAGAAGCACCACCGCCACCCGAGCCACGAGGTGTCGACGATCACGCCGCCGACCAATGGACCGCTGACGGTCGCGAGCGCCATCACGGCGCCCATGTACCCGGAGTACCGGCCCCGCGACCGCGGTGGGATCGCGGCCCCGATGATCGCCTGCGCGAGCGCCATCAGACCGCCCATCGCGAGCCCCTGCAGGACCCGCGAGCCGATCAGGAACGGCACGTTGTGCGAGGCGCCGGCCAGCACGGAGCCGGTCACGAACATGATGATCGCGAACTGCACCAGCAGCTTCTTGCTCATCAGGTCGGACAGCTTGCCCCACACCGGCGTGGACACGGTCATCGCGAGCAGGCTGGCGGTGACCACCCACGTGTACTGCGTCTGGGTGCCTTCGAGGTCCGCGATGATCGTCGGCAGCGCGTTGCTGACGATCGTCGAGCTGAGGACCGCGGTGAACAGCGCGGCGAGCAGCCCGGCGAGGATCTCCAGGATCTCGCGGTGCGAGAGCTCTGGATCTACGGCCGGGGGTGCTGCGGGGGGCGCGGGGTCGGGGCCACCGGCGGCGTACCGCGAGCGGTACCGGGGCGGCGTGGAGCCGGCCGGTGGGGAGCCGGCGGCAGGTGTGGCCGGCGAGGCCTGGGTGGCAGACATCAGCTTCCGTTTCGTACGGCGGGAACGCGACGACCGGAGCAGCGGGGTGTGCTGCTCCGAGGCGGAAACGGCCGGCGATGCCCTCACCCGACCTGATTATTTGGTTGCAACTACCAACTTTAATCCCGCACCGTCAGCAACTGTTCACCGGGAGCCATCAAACGCGTGATCGGCGCATTATGAGACGGGCCCTCCTCGGAAGGCGATTTCCCACGTACGATCCGGTGCTTGTTGAGTAATCAACACCCGGCCTCCGGCGGAGCTGTCAGGGCCCGCCGGAGGTCCTCACGAGAAGGCGGCCACCAGTACGTCGACGCACTCGGCGGTCGGCCCCGGTCCGACGACCAGCTGCCCCGGGGCGCTCAGCGGCGACGCGAACGGCCCCATCCACAGCGCGCCCTCGGCGGCTTCACAGGCCGTGCCGTAGACGACGGTCCAGGCCGGCGACCCGGTCGACATCTCGACGATCGCAGCCTCGAGATCATCCGCCGGCCGGCCCATCCTCGGCTCGAACCCGGCCGCCCGGCACTCAGCTAGCAAGCGATCATTCAGCCAAGGGTCGCTCGGCAGCCGGAGCGGCAGGTCCGCCAGATCGATCAGCTTGACGCCCTCGTCGGCTCGGTAGGACGAAGGGACCAGGACGGACAGCGGATCGCGCCAGAGTTCGACGACTCGCAGGTCGGCGGCCGCCACCTCGCCCCGGACGAATGCGACGTCGAGTTCCCCGGAACGCAGCGCCTTCAGATACTCAGCCGTAGACCCGGAACTGAGCTGTACCTCAAGGTTCGCTGTGCCCTTGCGAAGGGTCGTCAGGCCGCGCTCCAGACGGTCGCGGAGGCCGGGCGCGATCCCGATCCGCAGTACGCCGGAACGCCCGGAGGCAAGCTCTGCGGCCACCTCGCCGGCCCGATCCGCGGCGGACAGGACCGCGCGGGCCTCGTGCAGCATCCGCTCGCCGTCGCCGGTCAGGCGGACGTGTCGCGAGGACCGGTCGAGGAGTTGCAGACCGAGTTCGCGTTCGAGCCGGGCGACCTGCTGGCTGACGGCCGGCTGCACGATGTTGAGCCGCTCGGCGGCGCGGCCGAAGTGCAGTTCCTCGGCGACGGTCACGAAGTACCGCAGCTGCCGCAGCTCCATCGGACACCTCCGGCGATCACGATCCCTTATCGCTGCACAGCGTAACTGCGTCTGGGTCGGCGCCCGCCGGTCTCGTTGACTGGTGGACATGAGGATCGGACTGTGGATCGACGAAGAGGGCAAGACCATCGACGAGATCGGGGCGGCCGCGAAGGCCGCTGAGGATGCGGGCATCGACCGGATCTGGTTCAGCCAGCGGCTCGGGTGGGACGCGCTGACGCTGATCGCGGGCGTCGCGCCGTACACCTCGACCATCGGGTACGCCGTCGGCGTCGTCCCGGTGTACCCGCGGCATCCGCTGGCCCTCGCGGCGCAGGCGCTCAGCGTCCAGGTGCTGACCGGAAACCGCTTGACGCTCGGGGTCGGCTCGAGCCATCCGCACATGGTGGAAGGCATGCTCGGCCTGCCGATGGACCGCCCCGCGGCCTACGTCCGCGAGTACGTCGAGGCGCTCGGCCCGCTGCTGGCCGGTGAGCCCACCGACTACGTAGGCGAGCGGCTGACCGCCCGCGGGCAAGTCGACATCGCCGGCGCCGAGGCACCCGAGCTGATCCTGGCCGCACTTGGTCCGCGGATGCTGAAGACGGCCGGCGAACTGACTGCCGGTACGACGACCAGCTGGGCGGGTCCTGAGGTGATCGAGAACTTCATCCGCCCCACGATCGACCGGGCCGCGACCGCAGCGGGACGGCCCGAGCCTCAGGTGATCGCGGGCGTCTGCGTCGCGGTCACGGACGATCCGGACGCGACGCGGCAGTGGATCCACGACAAGTTCGGGCCAGCCGGCGACATGCCGTCGTACCGGGCCGTCCTGGACCGCGGCGGCAAGGCAGGCCCGGAGGACACCGCGGTCCTCGGTGACGAGGAGACGGTGGCCAAGGAACTGCAGCGGTTCGCGGACGCCGGTACGACGGAGTTCCTGGTCTGCCCGGTCGGGACCGACGCGGAGGTGGAGCGCACGATCCGGTTCGCCCTGGACTACGCGTAGAGCGGCCCGCGTCTGCTACGACGTACCGGCATGGAGCTTCAGGACGTGGTGCAGCGGCGGATCGACGAACTCGTGGAGACCGAACTCGGTCTGCAGGTCGCGGTGTATCGACACGGCGAGCTCGTCGTGGACGCGGTGGCCGGCGACGGCGTGGCCTCGGAGACGTTGTACTTCGCCGCCTCCACCGGCAAGGGCGCGTCCGCGACGGTGGCGAATGTGCTGGTGGATCGCGGCGTCCTCGACTACGACCGGCCGATCGTCGAGGTCTGGCCCGAGTTCGGTGCGCACGGGAAGGAAACTGCAACCCTGCGGCACGTCCTGACACATTCCGTCGGCCTGCCCGCGCTGCCGCCTGACGCGACCCGGAAAACGCTCCCCTTACAGGCAGAGCGCCTCGCCGACGCGAAGCCGTGGTGGGAACCGGGCACGAAGATGACCTACCACGCGGAGACCTTCGGCCTGCTCGTCGGCGAGATCGTCCGCCGCGCGACGGGCCGCACGATCTCCGCCGTACTCCGGGACATCGTGACCCCGCTCGGCCTGCAGGAAAACGTTTTCTTCGCGCTGCCCGTGGATCAGCGGCATCGGCTCGCCGAACTCGTGGAGCCCGAGGGTGCCGAGGAGACGTTCGCGATGCTGGCCGGGATGTTCGAGAACGTCGTACCGCGGGCGATGCAGCCGCGGGCCGCCGTACTGAACCGGCCCGAGCAGCTCGCGATCGAGGACCCGTCGAGCGGAATCCTCAACGCTCGTGGGATCGCCAAGCTGTACGCCGGGTTGATCGGCGAGGTCGACGGGGTCCGGCTCGTCCGACCGGAAGCGGTCCCGGTGATCACCGGACCGGCACTGGTCGCGCAGGACGAACTGCTCGGCAATCCGGCGACGTTGGCGCTCGGCTACGCGATCGGCCGGCTCGGGTCGACCGCGGAGGAGAGCCCGGCGTCGTTCGGATGGCCGGGCATGGGTGGCAGTGTGGCCTGGGCGGACACGCGGTCAGGGGTCACGTTCGCGCTGACCAGGACGCTCTTCGATCCGACGGGGTCAGGGTCGGCGGTCGAGATCGGCAACCTGGTTGCGAAAACTCTTTGCTGAAAAGCCTTACCTGTAAGGACTTTCAGGATTCGCGGACGGAGCTCTGATCGATCCAGACGAGATGGCCGTGGTGACTGACGAGAACCTCGTCGGTCCCGGCCGTCCCGGTCCGGCGACCCAGCTCCTGACCCGCGATCCAGCGGCCGCCGATGCGGATCTGGACTGCGATCGGCCGCGCCGGTGAGGGGGCTACGGACATGGGCACCTGCTTAGGGACAGGGGCGGATGATGGAGGAAGTTTGTGGGCCGGTTTCCCGACCAGTCGCAAGCGTACAACCGCAACATGACCGACCGTTAGCGGTAACTCGAATTCATCCAGGAGCCCCGTTGTCCAAGCCGATCTTCGTCGTCCAGCTGCATGATGCCCGGCGGTTGCACTACGACGTACGGCTCGAGGTGGACGGGGTGCTGAAGTCGTGGGCCGTGCCGCGCGGGCCGTCGCTGGATCCGATCGTGAAACGGCTCGCGGTGTTCACCACGGACCACGATCTCGAGTACGCGTCGTACGAGGGGGTGCACCGCGACGCGCAGTACGGCAGCGGCGCGGTGATCGTCTGGGACGCCGGCGTCTACACGAACCTCACCCGCGACGACCGCCGGCAACTGGTCGACCCGGCCGAGGCGATCGAACGCGGGCACTTGAAAGTGCAACTGCACGGCGTGAAGCTGAACGGGGCCTGGGCTTTCACCCGTACCGGCGGCGACTGGCTCCTGGTCAAGGTGAAGGACGCGGACGCCGACCCGGCGCTGGATCTGACCGTCACGGAGCCCCGCTCGGTCCTGAGCGGCCTCACCATCGAGGAGATGGCCGCCTCGTGATCACCAGGCGTCGATGTGCAGTACGTCGTCGAGCGGCTGCCGGGGCGCCGGCTTGAAGTTCGTGCCGATCGAGTACGCCGTCGGGATCAGCACCGTCTGGCGGATGTCCTCGGGCAGACCGAGCAGCTCGGACACCTCCTGCTCGTAGGTGAGGTGCAGCGTGGTCCACGCCGTACCGAGGCCACGCGCCCGCGCCGCGAGCATGTAGCTCCACGCCGACGGCAGGATCGAGCCCCACAACCCGGACTGGTTCCCGGCCGGCAGGTTTCGCGCCTGCAAACAGGGGATGACCAGCACCGGCACCTCTCCCATCCGCTCACCCAGGTACGCCACGCTGTCACCGACTCGGCGCTGCACCGGACCACGCTCGGGGTCGTCGGCGTGGAGCTTCCCTGCCGCGCCCGGGCCGGCCAGGTACGACTCGACAGCGCGCCGGTAGTACCCACCCACCGCAGCGCGCTTCGAAGCGTCCGTGATCACCAGCCAATGCCACGTCTGCCGGTTGCTCCCCGACGGGCCCTGCAACGCGATCTCGATGCACTCCCGGACCAGCTCCATCGGCACCGGCCGCTCGAGGTCGAGCCGCTTGCGGACGGTACGGGTCGTTGTCAGCAGCTCGTCGGGGTTCAGGTCGAGTGTGTAGGTCACGCCGGCCAGTCTGTCAGCAGACGTAGGTGCTGTTCGGGTGGACCTTCTCGCAGTACCGGACGTGCAGGTGGTTGTCGTGGGCCGGCCAGTTCTGGGTCAGGCCCTCGCCGATCAGGGTCGGGTCGTTGAACCAGATGTACTTCACGTGCCCCGGCGCCGCGGCGCGAACGGCCTGGATGAGCTGGCGAGTAGCGGCCCGGTCGTACGTCGAAGACTCCCAGGTGATCCGGCCCGCGGTGCACTGCGCGTTGTCGGTACGGATCGGCCAGATGTCGATATCCATCCCGTTGTCGTGGCTGGCGTGGCCCGGGATGTCGCCACCGTGCTCGAATCCCGCATCGCCGTACGGGACCTTGCCCTGGCCGGTGGACGCGAACGAGCGGGCGGCGGCTTCCAGCTGCGCCACAGGTGCAGCAGCTGCCCAGTTGGCCGCCGTACCGTTGCCGTCCGGGTCCTGGTCGCACAGGTTCGCACTGAAGTCCGGGTAGTCGTAGTGCCAGGCCAGGTTGCGCCAGGTGATCGGGCCGACGACGCCGTCCGCGCCGATCCCCGCATGCGACTGGAAGGACACGACCGCGTCGCGGACCGCCGTACTGAAGACACCGTCGACCGGGAGGCTGAGGCGGCGCTTGGCGTTCAACTCGACCTGCAACGCCTTCACCGCGGCGTTGCTGTCGCCGGAACGGATGGTCGGCGCCAACGCACCCCAGGTCTGCGGTCCGACGATCCCGTCGACCCCCAGACCTTTGGCGGTCTGAAACGCCTTCACTGCGGTCACAGTGGTCGCGCCGAACACCCCGTCCGCACCTACGGACTGTCCAGCGTGCTGCAGCAGGAATTGGATCGCCTGTACGTCGGCACCACGGTTGCCGCGGCTCTGGGTCGGAAAGAAGGCGTTGGCGTAGGCCTGCGCAAACGGCGGCACGAGAGCGGTAATGAGCAGAACGGTCAAGGCAAGCAGAACACGTCGCATGAGTCCCTCCGGGGCGGACGAGGTAACTAACTAACGCTCGCCCGCCACCATCGGTCATTTGTTACCCCATGACAAGACCGCAGGTAGTTCACTCGAACGGAGTCGGGTCTCCGGAGCCGACGCGGACGACCTCAGGGAGATCCTCGGAGAAGTCGATGACGGTGGTCGGGTCGGTGCCGGCCTCGCCCTCGATGACTGCGTCGATCTGGTTGTCGAGCTCTTCCTTGATCTCCCACCCCTGCGTCATCGGCTCCTCGTGGCCCGGGAGCAGCAGCGTGCTGGAGACCAGCGGCTCGCCGAGCTCGGAGACCAGCGCCTGGGTGACGACGTGGTCCGGGATGCGTACGCCGACGGTCTTCTTCTTCGGGTGCAGCAGCCGCCGCGGCACTTCCTTGGTGGCCGGCAGGATGAACGTGTAGCTGCCCGGCGTGGCCGCCTTGATCGAGCGGAAGACCGCGTTGCTGATGTGCACGAACTGACCGAGCTGCGCGAAGTTCTCGCACACCAGCGTGAAGTGGTGCCGGTCGTCCAGGTGCCGGATCGTGCGGATCCGGTCGATGCCGTCCCGGTTGCCCAGCTGGCAGCCGAGCGCGTAGCAGGAGTCGGTCGGGTACGCGATCAACCCGTCCTCACGCAGCAGGTCCACCACCTGCCCGATCGACCGCCGCTGAGGGTTCTCGGGATGGATGTCGAAATACCTGGCCATGACCGCCGAGCCTACTTGGCCAGGCCGACGGGCAGCGCGGTCACCACCAGGTTGTCCTCGTAGCCGCCGCGCGACGCGTCGTACGCACCCGTGCAGGTGATCAGCACGAGCCGGTGGCCGGTGGTCTGGTCGAACGCGCCGCTCTTCGTCGCGAGCGCGTCCTTCCGCACCGACACGACCGAGACGACCCGGTACGACGCCGTATGCCCGGACCCGTGCAGTACGACGACCTCACCGCGCCGTACGTCGAGCAACCGGGCGAAGAACCCGAGCCCCTCGGTCTTGGTGTCGACGTGTCCGGCCAGCACCACCGACCCGAACGGATCACCGGCCTGGGCGCCGCCGTCCCACCAGCCGACCCGCTGCGCCTTGGCCGGCACCTGGAGCTGACCGGAGACGGTAGTTGCCGGGAGCACCGATGCGTTGGCTCCCCCGGGCAGCACGACCTGTTCCGGGACGAAACGGATGCGCTGGCTCGGCGCCGGCGTACCGACGCGTCCCGGTGGCGCGGACTTCGGTGCGGTCGACTCGGCGGCGGACGGCGTACCGCCGAGCTTGAAACTGATGGATGCCGTGGGCGTGGGTACAGGCGCTGCGCCGTCCGCCTCGGCCGAACAGCCGGCCAAGGCGAGACAGCACAGCGCCGTACCTGCGAGTCGCCGGTTCAGCGACGGACCACCTTCCGGCCGGTGACGACCGCGACCCCGAGCGCGGCGAGGAACACCACGATCCAGAGCCCGGACTGGGCGGCGGGGCTCTGCGCCTGGTCGAGCCCCGCCGCTTGTCCGCCGGTTCCGGTGTCCACCACGCCCGGCTTGGCCGATCCGGTGGCCGGAACCTTGATCGTGCCGAGCGCGACGGTCATGGTCTTCTGACTCGGAGCGCCGATCGCGAACACCCGGGTCAGGTACCCCGCCTGCACCGGCAGATCCAGCGGACCGAGTACGACCGGTGAGGTCGCACCGGTCGGCACGATGTCGACCTTGTACGTGCCCGCCGGAACGACCACGTCCAGGGATTCGCCGTTCGCGACGTTCTGGAAAAGTACCTTTCCGTTCACCCGGATGTCAGCTGGACCGACCGCGGCATCGTGCGCGACCCGCAATCCGGCTTTGTCCTTCGGCACCGCGGTCAACTTGTTCGCGTACGTCGTGATCAGCGGCGCCCCCGTCGGCGACACCGGCTGATGAATGACGACGTCCAGACTCGTGCCGGAGCCCGCCGTGATCGCGCGCTGGATCACCACCTTCCCGTCCTGCTTGGCGGTGATCGTCCGCTTGCCGGACGCGACCCCGAACGGCCCGACGAGCTTCCCACCGGCGACTCCGGTGGCGACCTGACGCCCGTCGACACTGATGTCCAGAGTGCGTCCGGGCAGGCCTTGGACGAAGTACAGGTTGGCGCCCGCGGCTGCCTCGGCGGGCACGGTGAGTAGTGCCGGCGCGGCCGCGATCAACACCGCGAGCAGCAGCGGAACTACCCTTCGAATTACCGCACCGTGAATTCTCGTAACATTTCCGTGCACCGCCCGGGATTGCCCGGACACGCTCCGTCTCCGCATTTTTCTCCCCCTCCGGAGTTCACCGGAAAATTGTGAAACAAACGCCCGACCCCTTGAATTCGGGCGTATCGTATGCGGAAGTTCTACCTGATCGCCAGGGGTAGCGAATCTTCTTTGCGGCCAGGTCCGTTTTTTGGGGGGTGGAGGAGTCGCGGCGCACCACGACGACCCGATACCTGGCGGCGGTCGCGCTGGTGCTGGGGTACAGCGCGACCGCCGCCTGCTCGGACGGGTCGCAGGGCCCGGCTGCCCCGAGCCCGGGAGTCAGCGGTTCCCTTCCGTCCGCGCCGGCGACCACAAGTACGCCGGTCTCGTCTCAGCCGGCGACTACGCCGGGCACCAACCAGGCCAAGCCGGGGATCAAGCTCACCGTGGTACCGCGCTCGGACGGTTCGTTCGACATCACCGAGAACGTGGTGTTGCCCGAGGCCGCCGGCAGGCTGCCGTTGCAGCTACCGGCGTCCGGTCAGAACCTGCCCGGAATGATGGCCCCGACGACACCACGCGTGACGAACCTGAAGGTGCTCGCCAACGGCCGGGCGGTGCCGCTCCGGGACACCACGATCACAGGCACCAGCTTTATTCGGTTGGCCCCCGGAGCGACCAAGATCCAGCTGACCTACAAGCTGTCCGGCTCGACGGTGCGCGCCACACCTTCGCAGACGTCCCGCGCCGCCGCGGCCATTCGTCCCCTCACTGCGAGCGTCGAGAGCACCCTGCCGACCGACGTCACGGTCACCAGCGGGCTGCTGAACGTCGTCTGCCCGTTGCTGGACGAACCCAGGTGCGCTGTCGGCGATCTGCCCCGCCTCACGGTCCGGCCCGCCATCCCAGCCGGCAAGGCCCTCGTCGTACTGCAGCTGAATCTGCCACGCTGACCCCATGAGTGATGAGCGGATCGCGCTGGGTACGGCGCGAGGCCGGTGGGTGCTGGCGGCCACCGCGTTGGGGTCGGGTATGGCGTTCCTGGACGGGACCGTGGTGAACGTCGCGCTACCGGCGATGGGCGAGGACCTGAACGCCGACATGGCGGGTCTGCAGTGGATCGTGAACGGTTACATGCTGATGCTGGCGTCGCTGGTGCTGCTCAGCGGTTCGCTCGGCGACCGGCTCGGCCGGCGGCGGACGTTCGTCGTCGGGGTGATCTGGTTCGCCGTGGCCTCGGTCGTCTGCGCGATCGCGCCGAACCTCGAGGTGATGATCGCGGGCCGCGTCCTGCAAGGCATCGGCGGTGCGCTGCTGACCCCGGGCAGCCTGGCCATCTTGCAGACAACGTTCCAGCACTCCGATCGCGGTAAGGCGGTCGGCACCTGGTCCGGTCTCACCTCGGTGGCCGCGGCCGTCGGCCCGTTCGTCGGCGGCAGTCTGGTCGACAGCGGATCGTGGCAGCTGATCTTCCTGCTCAACGTACCGCTCGCTCTGGCGACCGTCCTGGTCACGCTCCGGCACGTACCGGAGACTCGCGACGAAGAGGCCGCCGGCAAGCTCGACATCAACGGCGCGATCCTGGCGACCGTCGGTCTCGCCGGCATCACCTACGGCCTGATCAGCGCGGGCGACCACGGTTTCGGCGACGCGATGGTGCTGACCAGCCTGGCGATCGGGGTCGTCGCCTTCGTGGCGTTCATCGAGGTCGAACGTCGCGGTTCGCACCCGATGCTGCCGTTGAACATCTTCGCCAACCGCCGCTTCACCGGCGCGAACCTGGTCACCGTCGTCGTGTACGGCGCCCTCGGTACGGCGACCTTCCTCGTCGTCGTCTACCTGCAGACCGCGCTGCACTACTCAGCCCTCTGGGCCGGCGCGTCCTTGCTCCCGATGACCGTACTGATGCTCGGCCTGTCCGGGTACGCCGGTGGCCTCGCGGACCGGATCGGCCCGCGCATCCCGATGACCGTCGGGCCGGCGCTGATGGCCGGCGGGTTCCTGTTGATGCTGCGGATCAACACCGGCACGAGCTACTACACCGCCGTACTGCCCGCCGTCGTTCTGCTCGGGCTCGGTCTGGTCGCGACCGTGGCGCCGTTGACCGCGACCGTGCTGTCGTCGGTCGAGGACCACCACGCGGGGATCGCGTCCGGGGTGAACAACGCGGTCGCCCGGTCGGCGCAGCTGATGGCGGTCGCGGCGATCCCGATGGCGGCCGGTATCACCGGCGACGCGTACCGCGATCCCGTTGCCTTCCACAACGGATTCGGGCACGCGTTGTGGATCTCCGCGGTCCTCGCGGCAGCCGGCGGCGTGATCGCGTGGGTGACCCTGGGCGATCGCGGCGTACCGCGCAAGCATCACCTCGTGCACCACCACACACATTGCGCGCTCGAGGCCCCGCCGTACGCCGACAGCCGCACACCGAGCTGATATGTCGACTTATCTTTTGAGGTAGTGCGCGCGACTGTCCGGGTCGAGGCGTTCGATGGCGTAGCGGAGCATGGTGCGCGGCATGCGGGTCGCGTACTGGTCCAGGAAGGCGCGCAGTTCGTCCTCGGAAACCCGCTTGCCTGCTTCGCGCAACATCCAGCCGGAGGCCTTGTGAATAAGGTCTTCCGAATCGTCGAGGACCTCGGCGGCCAGCTTGTACGTGTCCGCGGTCTGCCCCTGGCCGATCAGGTACTGCGTGGCGACCAGCGCGATCCGGCGTTCCCAGAGCTGGTTGGAGCCGATCAGCGTGTAGAGGGGATCGCGCGGCTTGTCGAGCAGGTACCCGCCGACGACCTGGGGAGCGCTGCAGTCCACCAGATCCCAGTTGTTGATGTACGCCGTACTGCGCGTGTACAGCTCGTAGATCGCGGTGAGCTCGTCCGGGTTCGCCGTACGCGGCTTCAGACTGCGGGATGCGCGATCGGCCAACACACAAAGGACTGCGAGCCGATGCTCGTGCACCGGGCTGGCCAGGGCCTGCTCCAGTTCGGGCAGCGGGAGGTCAGCGCGCAGGTACGGCTTGAGGATGCCGCGGATCGTCGAGAGCTTCACGCCGATCATCTGGTCGCCGTGGCCGTACTCGCCGGGCCCGAGCTTGAAGTAGCGCGCGAGTACCTCCGCCACCGCGGGATCGGCGGCGGCGTCGATCTCGGCGAGCAAGTCCGTCGTACTCAGACCAGCATCCCTCCCGTCGCGCGGAGGTTCTGCCCGGTCATCCACCGGGCGTCCGGACCGGCGAGGAACGCGACCACGTCCGCGACCTCGGCGGGCTCGCCCATCCGGCCGAGCGCGGTGATGCCGACCAGGGCGTCCTTCACCGCGGGGGGATTGTGGTCGTGGAACATGTCGGTGTCGGTCGCGCCCGGCGACACCGTGTTCACGGTGATCGCGCGCGGGCCGTACTCGCGGGAGGCGATCTTCACGAACTGTTCGAGCGCTGCCTTGCTCGCGGCGTACAGCGAGATCCCAGGGCCCGGCATCACGGTGTTGAGGGTGGACAACGCGATGATCCGGCCGCCGTCGGGGAGAACGCGGCCGGCACGCTGGATCGCGAAGTACGGACCTTTGACGTTGGTCGCGAACAGCTGGTCGTAGTCCTCGACGGTGACGTCGGCGATCGGCTTCACCATCGCCTGCGCCGCGTTGCAGACGAAGATGTCCAGCGTCCCGGTCGGCTCAGCCGCCTTGTCGAACAGCTCGTCGATCGCGGACAGGTCCGACTGATCCGCCCGTACGGCGATCGCCTCGCCGCCGGCTGCCTTCACCTCGGCGACCACGTCGGCCGCGGCCGCTTCACTGTTCGCATACGTGAAAGTCACCACGGCGCCGTCCGCGGCCAACCGCCGTACGATCGCCGCACCGATCCCCCGCGAGCCACCGGTGACCAGCGCTGTCTTACCGTCGAGAACGCCCATGTCGTCCTGTCTACCACCCGTCCTGGGTCCTTCGTTTGCTTGATTTTGGCAGCGCTTACAGGTCGGAGGTCACGCTCCGGGGTCATCCGAGGCAGACCCGTTGTTATGCCTGCGCGTTCAGGCATACGGTGAGGGCAGGGCAGTTCCACTCCGCCAGGACCTTGCGTTCGTGGCGCTACCCGGGGAGAGATTCGGCGTGACCAGCCACCCAGAGCCGCGTGACGGCGAGATGATCAGGACCACCTTCGACGCTGTGGCCGAGGAGCTGGAACCCGGCGTACTGCTGGTCCGGATGTCCGGTGAGATCGACATCGCGAGCACCGATTTCGCCGCCGAGGCGATCCGTGCCGCGGTCGCGCCGCCGGCCCGGCTGGTGCTGATCGACGTGTCCGCCGTCACGTTCTGCAGCTCGGCCGGCCTCGGCAACCTGGTCGAGGCCCGCAACCTGGCCGGACAGCACAACATCACCCTGGCGCTGGTCGGCGTCGGCCGCCCGGTCGACCGCCCGCTCAGCGTCACCGGTCTCGGCGGTCAGTTCCGCATCTTCAGCACGGTCGCAGAGGCGCTCACCCAGCTCTGACCGCGGATACGGTAGCTTTCGGTGTCTCCGACGAAGGAAAGTCATGGGTGAGCTAGCCAAGATCGTGGTCGTCGTACCGACCTACAACGAGCGGGACAACCTGCCCGTGCTGGCCGGGCTGCTGTCCGACCTGAACCTGCCCGGCCTGGAGCTTCTCGTCGTCGACGACAACTCCCCCGACGGTACGGGCGACGTCGCCGACGAACTGGCGAAGGAGTCGCCGGAGAAGGTCGGCGTACTGCACCGGACCGCGAAGGACGGCCTCGGCCGCGCGTACGTCGCCGGGATCACCCGCGCGCTCGACGAAGGCGCCGACATCGTCATCCAGATGGACGCGGACCTGTCGCACCCGGCCTCGGTCGTCCCGACCATGGTCGAGACGCTGCGGACCACGGACGCCGGCGTGGTGATCGGCTCCCGCTACGTGCCGGGCGGCTCGGCCGCCGCCGAGTGGGGCTGGCACCGGCGGGCCCTGTCCGCGTTCGCGAACTTCTACGTGAACGCCATCCTGCGGCTGCACGTGAAGGACGCCACCGCCGGGTTCAAGGCGTGGAAGGCCGACACCCTGCGCTGGATCGACGTGTCGTCGATCGAGAGCAACGGGTACTCGTTCCAGGTCGAGATGAACTACCGCACGGTCAAGCGCGGCCTGAAGATCGCCGAGGTCCCGATCCACTTCGAGGAACGCACCGAAGGCGTCTCCAAGATGTCCCTCAAGGTGCAGCTCGAGTCGGCCCTCATGCCCTGGAAACTCCTCTTCGGCCGCTCCTAGGGTTTCTAGATCGAACGGGCGACAGAGGCCAGCATGCGGGCTCCGTCCCTGAAGACCGGCTTCTGCGCGTCCTTCCGGGCCGCGACGCACAGCGTGACCGTCACGTTGTGGATCGACTCGACGCCGGTCATCGTCGTACACCTGGAGACGAGGGAGAACACAGCACCGTCCGGTGCGGTGTAGCGGCCCGAGTAGGTCAGTTCGGCCTGGGCGCCGATGTTCGAGTTCGCCGGGCTGACGGTCCGCACGGGGCCTTGCTTGGCGGCCTTCAGGTGGTCGGCCTTGATCAGCGCCTGCGCGACCGCGACAACCGCGGTCCGCGGGGAGATGCCGGCCGGGCTGACGACGACCATGGCGGCGCCGGCTCGGGTGGTGGCGCCGAGCGTGACGGAGTACGTCGTCGAGCGGCTCTTACGCCAGCCCGCGGCCGGGTTCACGTACACGTCGTCGTACACGGCGATGCCCTGGTCGACGTCCTTCAGGGTCCGACGCCGTTCGGCGGGCGTGGGCGTCGGGGTCGGGGTCGGGGTCGGCCTGGTCGACGGGGTTGCCGACGGGGGCTCAGAGGACGGACTGGCGGTTGGGCTGGCCACCTCATCGGTGAAGGTGGCCGTCGGGATCGGGGCCTCGGTGTCGGTGGTGTCGTCGCCACGGCTCGTCAGGAGGACGACAGCACCGCCGACGAGCGCAACCACTACAGCGATGGCGCTGACCAACAGCCACGGGCCTCTCGGGCGCTTGCCGGGCGGCTGACCGCTGCCCGAGTACAGGCCCTGCGGCGGCTGGCCGCCGTACTGGGGTGGCTGGTTGCCGTACTGCGGTGGCTGGTTGCCGTACTGGGGCGGCTGGTTGCCGTACTGCGGTGGCTGGTTGCCGTACTGAGACGGCGGGCCGCCGGGCTGCGGTTGGCCGTACTGCGGCAGTGGAACGGTGGGTTCGGACGGCGCGCCGTACGGCTGAGACGGGGTACCGGGCGGTGGCGGCGGGGCGCCGTACGGCCCGGTCGGGCGGTGGTCGGGGTTCCAGGCAGGCGGTTGCTGATCGCTCACGGCGAGGCCTCACTAGATCGTTCAAAAGATTAGGCGGTCCGGTCCCCGAAACCGGCCGCCCGAGGCTACCTCACCGATCCGCGATCGGCCTACGGTCAGCCGTAACCGAGTTCGTGCAGGCGGGCGTCGTCGATGCCGAAGTGGTGCGCGATCTCGTGCACGACCGTGATGTTCACCTCATCGACGACGTCGTCGACGTCCTCGCAGATCGCGAGCGTGGGATTGCGGTAGATCGTGATCCGGTCCGGCAGTACGCCGCCGTAGTCGTGCCCGCGCTCCGTCAGCGGGATGCCCTCGTAGATCCCGAGCAGGTCCGGATCGCTCGCCGGCGGCTCGTCCTCGACAAACACCGCGACGTTGTCGATCAGCGCCGCCAACTCCTCCGGCACCTCGTCCAGCGCCTGCGCCACGAGCCCCTCGAAGTCGACCCGACTCATCTCGATCACCCCGCCAGTATCTCGTTTTGGAAGCTGGCACGGTCTCCTCTATGCTTACGGCTGTCCCTGGAGCTTCGGCTCCCGCGGGTCCGAGTCCCCATCGTCTAGTGGCCTAGGACGCTGCCCTTTCAAGGCGGTAACGCGGGTTCGAATCCCGTTGGGGATACGGTCGAAAGACCGGTGCAAGAAGTACCTCGAAGATGCTGTAAGATCATCGAGTCATTTGGCCCAGTGGCGCAGTTGGTTAGCGTGCCGCCCTGTCACGGCGGAGGTCGCGGGTTCGAGTCCCGTCTGGGTCGCCAGGAGAAGGCGGCGGTGTCCAAAACACCGCCGCCGAACTTTCTCCCCGGTCAGGTAGCTCAGCTGGTAGAGCGTCCGCCTGAAAAGCGGAAGGTCGGCGGTTCGAGACCGCCCCTGACCACCACCACCCTCTCCGCACACCGGGGAGGGATTTTTCTTTCCCACGCACGCTACGCGGCCGCTATCTTCGTCGCTCCGCTCCTCAGCGCGCCACTACGCGAGCTCCCGCCCACCCTCCGGCTTACGCCGACCGTGCTAACAGCAACTGCGAACTCGTCTGACCTCGTGGCGCATCTGCGCTGCAAGCTGACCGGCGCTTGCGGCGTGCAGCACGATCGATCAGGGTTCTGGGGGGACAGAGAATGCCGACTCACGAGTGGACTACGGCCGGCGATGGATACAGCTCGCCTCGGCGCCCCTTGCGGAGGATTCAGATTGTCATCGCCTTGGGCATGCTGGTGTGCCTGGGCGTCTTCGCCGTGCGCCAAATGACAGGTGCGCCAGGGGAAGGTACTCCGGTCCTCGACGCGACGAGCTACACAGTGACCGTCGACGTACTGGATGCAGCCTCTCAGGAGAGGATCGGCGGACAGACCTTCGAGGTCCGCGACACGACCACCTTCGGAGGAACCAACCCGGCGCAAGCTCCCATTGGACCGGCAGGCATTGACTGCAAGATCACCAAGGTGGCCTAGGGCACGCCCCTGACGTCCGGTTCCGTGTCGCGAGACCGCCGACCAATTCACTGGTCCAGGTCCAGCATCCTGGGCTGGTCGAGGCTTGATTGGGTGGTCCGCCGGCGTGAGACTGCGGAGATGTCGCGAGATCTCGTCGAAGTCGCATGCCGTTGGGTCGACGCGTTGGAGCGAGCGGACGTGCCGGCGGCCAACGCGGTCAGCGGTCTTCTCGGATGGGATCCGGGTCCGTGGATCGTCGAGGCGTGGCAGCCAAGGGTGGAGGAGCTCGCGGGTTCGGGCCGGTCGGTGAGTAGTGCGCGGCAGGTCAACGGGCGCATGGTTCGCGTCGTTCTGGTTGGCGACCGTGGGCAGGCCTTCGTGAGTGTGGTGCTTGATGAAGCGGGCAAGGTCGTTGGTACGTCGGTCGACTCCGACGAGCAGGACGGACGATTCTGGGTCGTCGTGGGCTGCCCCGAGGAGCAAGAGGACGAGCTGCGCGCGTTCTACAGGATGCTCACCCATGGACGGATCGGGCCAGGCGAGGGCCGGATGCGCCCTCCACGCTGGCGCGACCCGGCGTACCCGACGCAGATTCACCTCGATGTGCAGGTCCCTGAGCTGGAGGCCGCCGAGCGCGCGGTGCTGGAGCATGGCGCGACGAAGCTGGAAGACTTCCCCGGCTGGCGCGTGTACGCCGACCCGGTGGGCCATCCGTTCTGCCTGTACCCCGGCCTCACTGAACCCACTGACCGATTCGGCACGCTCGTCCGCGTGGTGATCGACTGCGCCGATCCACTACCGCTGGCCCGGTTCTGGGCCGGCGTACTGGAAATGCCCCGTACGGTCGAAGACTCACCCGACCGGATCGTGATCGCCCGTGACGACGACCGGCTGCCGATGCTCGCTTTGCAGCGCGTCCCCGACTATCAGCCACCACGTTGGCCCGACCCCGACTACCCGCCACAGATGCACTTCGACATCGGCGTCGACGACCGGGCCGAGAAGGAACGCCTCACCCTCGAGCTTGGAGGGACACGGCTACCGCCGCAGGGCGGCAGCTGCCCGGTGTACGCCGACCCCGCCGGCCATCCGTTCTGCCTTTGCTACAAGGGTGAGTGAACCAACGGCAACGGTCTTCAGGAGGCACCGCCGTACCGCAACCATCACTCTCGTTCTTCGTTGCCGGTGTGCGCGCCAGCGACGTGCATCTCGACAGGAGGTGTTCGGTGGCTGGGTAGTGCACCTGAGCGTGATCGCGTCCGCGCGTACGGCGTCTCACCGGTGCTCTACCTGTCGAGCTGTCCGTCGAGTCGTGGGATTCGGCGGGAGACACGCCGTACCCGGCGACCTCGATCCACGACTCGCGGTTGCAAGCACCAGCCATTCGCCACGACTCGACCCACCAGCCTCGTTGCGCTTCGTGTATCCGCGATGGTTGGCTGAGTTGTGGCTCGTCGGGGGTTGGTTCTCACGGGTGGGCCTGCGGTGGGGAAGAGTGTGACGGGGCGGGCTCTTGCGGAAGGCCGGCCGCGGTGTGCGTTTGTCGATGTGGATGATGTGCGGCAGCTGGTTGTCGCGGGGGCTGCTGCGCCGTGGGAGGGAGAGGCAGGGCGGGAGCAGCAACGGCTTGGCGTGACGAACGCGTGCAGCCTCGCGAGGAATTTCGTGGCGATGGGCATTGAAGTCGTCGTCGCTGATGTGCTCACGCCAGAGACCTGCGACTTGTACAGGCGGGAGCTGCCCGGGTGCCTGATTGTGCACCTGACGGTCAGCTTTTCGGAGGCGCTTCGGCGTGCGACATCGCGCAAGGTCTGGCTGAGTGATGATGAGTTCCAGATGCTTCACGAGGCCGATGTAGCGAGCCCGCCGGCCGCTGACCACCGTATTCAGGTGGACGGACTCGACTTGGAGAGTCAGGTTCAGAAGGTGGAAAGGCTCTGGGCTAGGGCTTGATGCGGCCGGTTTCGTAGGCCCAGATGGCTATTTCTACTCGGTTTCGGGCGCTGATCTTGGCCATCACGCTGGTTAGGTGGGTCTTTACGGTGCTGAGGCTGATGTGTAGCTCTGTGGCGATTTCGGCGTTGGTGTGGCCGGTGGCTGCGGCGAGAAGGACCTGTTCCTCGCGGGTGGTGAGCGGATCTACGGGCTGGACTGGTGTGCGGGTGCTCGGGGGTTCGGAGAACGTGGCCAGCAGTCGTGCGGTGATCTTCGGCGCGATCAGTGCGTCACCGTTGGCGGCGGCCTGGATCGCCTGGACCAGAAGGTCGGGGCCGGCGTCCTTCAGCAGGAATCCACGCGCGCCGGCCTTCAACGCGCCGTACACGTACTCGTCGAGATCGAAGGTGGTGATCACCACGATCGCCAGTGGGTCGTCGACGCCGGGTCCGGCGAGTTCGCGGGTTGCCGCGATTCCGTCCAGCCCGGGCATCCTGATGTCGAACAGGCACACGTCGGGCCGCAACCGGCGGGCGAACTCGACTGCTTCCAGACCGTCGGCCGCCTGACCGACCACCTCGATACCGGGCTGGGCGTCGAGGATCATCGCGAGTCCGGTCCGGACGAGGTCTTGGTCGTCGGCGACGAGTACCCGGATCGTCATCGGCCGGAAGCCGATCGCGGAAGAGGAAGCACGACGTCAACTGACCAGCCCCGGTCCGGATCAGGGCCCGCCGCGAGCGTGCCGCCGAGCAGCGTCGCGCGCTCGGTCATCCCCACCAGGCCGTAGCCACCCGGGTTCCTCGAGGTCGCTTCCCCGTTGTCGCGGACGGTCAGCCGGACGGAGTCGTCGTACGACGTCAGCCGGACGTCGATGCGCGTTGCCTGCCGGGCATGCCGTACGGCGTTCGTGATCGACTCCTGCGCGATGCGATAGATCGCTGCGCCGACCGCTGGTCCGAGGTCGTCGAGGTCGCCCGACATCTCGACCTCGACCCGCGGCCGGTCCCCGACGCTGCGGGCGAGCCGCTCGAGGTCGGCCACTCCCGGTTGTGGGGCGAGCGCCGCCTTACCGTCATCGCGCAGTACGCCGACCATCGCCCGCATCTCCTCCAGGGTTCGCGTGCCCTCCGCCTCGATGATGGCGAGCGCGTCGACCGCGGCTTCCGGGCGGGTGGCCGCGACGGCTCGGCCGGCCTGGGCCCGGATGACGATTGCCGAGACGTGATGAGCGACCGTGTCGTGCAGCTCCCGGGCCAACAGCTCGCGCTCCCGGAGTCGCACCTGGCCCAGTTGGCGGTTCCGGGCGGTCCACCGATAGCGGAACGCGGCCCCGAGCGTCGCCGGGAACAGCAGGAACATGCTGCCGGCGGCGGCCTCGCCGTACCCGGTGAAATCACTCGCGATTCCCAGCACCAGCGCCACCAGGACGAACGCCATGCCGATGAGGATCTCGCGGCCGGATCCCCAGCGAACGAGTGAGTACGGCAGCAACACCACGCAGATCATCGAGTAGAGCCCGAAGGTCGCTTCTCCACTGATCAGGGTGACGAGGTTGATCAGGATCAGGGCGCCGAACACGGCGGCCACCACAGCCAACGGGCGGGTACGACGCCACAGCAGAGCGCATGCGACTGCGACGGCGACCACGAGCGCGGCAGGCCTCCAGACGACGTCCTCGCGGAGTACGCCTTCGAGAACGACCGCCGTCAGCAGGCCGGCGACGAGCACCCAGTCACGCCACACCCGCCTGGGCGGCTCGGGTGCTCGCGGCTCGGCCAGCAGCGAGCGGATGGCGTTTCTCCACATGCCCACAGAGTAGGGACTCCAGGCGCCGAGCGGATCGGCTCAAAGTACGGGACGCGACCCAGCTGTTCGGCCGAGGGAAGTCCGGCCCATCGCCCGAGGTGGCGGCCGCCTGCTCGACCACACCATGAGTCCAGCTCTCAGTGAAAGGGACTCATTATGAGGTCGACTCTGTACAGACTGGGCCGGTACGCCGCACGTCGGCCCTGGGTGGTGATCGGGGCGTGGCTGGTGGTCGCGGCGCTCGTGGTCGCCGCATCCGGCGCCTTCGGCAAGAAACTCGAGGAATCGTTCGGAGCGCCTGGCGTGGATTCGCAGTACGCGACCGACCTGCTGTCGGCCGCGGGAGCGGATCAGGCCGGGCTGACCGCGAAGGTGGTCGTGACTCCGCTCGACTCGACGTCGACGCTCAACTCGCCTGACCTGCGGACCGCTCTGACGCGGATTCAGTCGACGGCGGCGTCGTTGCCGCACGTACTGGAGGCCGACGATCCCGTCATCTCGCCTGACGGCCGCGTCGGGCTGATCCGGCTTCAGTACCCGGTGCTGGACGAACTGGAGCCGAGCGACCTCGAGCAGCTCAAGACCCTGGCGGCGGTCGACTCGCCGCTGCGGATCGAGCTGGGCGGGGATCTCTTCTACGCGTTCGAGGAAGCGCAGGCCGGTCTCGGCGAGGCGGTCGGGCTGATCGCTGCGATGGTCATCCTGCTGCTCGCGTTCGGGTCGATCATCGCGATGGGACTTCCGATCGGGATGGCTGTGTTCGGCCTCGCGCTGGCGATCAGCTCGCTGTCCCTGGTCACGTACATCGTCGATCTGCCCAGTTGGGCCCCCGTGCTCGGCAGCATGATCGGCCTCGGCGTGGGCATCGACTACGCGTTGATCATCGTCACCCGGCACCGCGAGTACCTGGCCAGCGGGATGTCGGTCGAGGAGTCGGTCGGGCGTGCGGTCGCCACGGCGGGACGGGCTGTGCTCTTCGCCGGCGGCACAGTGGTGATCGCGATTCTCGGGCTGGTGGTGGCCGGCGTACCGTTCATGACCGCCGGCGGGATCGCCATCTCGCTGATCGTGCTGACCATGGTGCTCGCCTCCATCACTCTGCTGCCCGCGTTCCTGGGTCTCGCCGGGCACTGGATCAACCGGCTTCGGGTACGTCGGGTGCGGTCGTCTCCTGGTTCGGGTTGGCAGCGGTGGGCAGGGCATGTGTCCAAGCACGCCGTCGCGTACGCCGTCGGCGCCACCGTCCTCCTGCTTGCGCTGGCTGCACCCGTGCTCGCGCTCCGCGTCGGCACGCCCGATGACGGCGCGCTTCCCGCACAGCGCACCGAGCGCCGGGCGTACGACCTGGTTGCCGCGGGATTCGGTGCCGGTAGCAACGGTCCGCTGGTGATCGCCGTCGACATCTCGCGCGATCCGAGCGTCGTACAACCCCTGTTCAACGCCGTCCGGGCCGATCGCGGCATCGCATCCGTCGCACCTCCTCAGGTGAATGCGGGCGTCGCGACGTTGATCGCCGTACCGACGACCGGACCGCAGGACGACGCGACGATGACGACGGTCAAGCGGCTACGTGGGGAAGTCTTTCCTTCGGTACTGCGGGACAGTCCGGCGAAGGCTCATGTCGGTGGTCAGACGGCGACCCTCGCGGATGTGGGGGCGAAGGTCAACGATCGGCTGCCGTGGTTCATCGGCGCCGTGATCCTGTTGTCCGTCGTACTGCTCACCGTGGTGTTCCGGTCGGTCGTCGTACCGCTCAAGGCCGCGCTGATGAACCTGCTCAGCATCGGCGCGTCGTTCGGCGTCGTGGTGATGATCTTCCAGTGGGGCTGGGGTGCGGACCTGATCGGGCTGGAGTCGACCCTTCCGATCCTGCCGTTCATCCCGATGTTCATGTTCGCCGTGGTGTTCGGGCTCTCGATGGACTACGAGGTCTTCCTGCTCTCCCGGATCCGCGAGGAGTACGTCCGGACCCGTGACAACACCGCGTCGACCATCCACGGCATCACCACCACCGGCCGCGTGATCACCTCGGCGGCGCTGATCATGATCGCGGTCTTCGTCAGCTTCTCCCTCGCCGACGACCCAACAGCCAAGATGTTCGGCCTCGGTCTGGCCACCGCCGTCCTCATCGATGCGACGATCGTGCGACTCGTTCTCGTACCGGCCCTGATGAAGCTACTGGGCGACGCAAACTGGTGGACACCAGCCTGGTTCAACCGGCGACCGGCCCGGATCACCATCTCCGAGCGCGAGCCTGCCCGATCGGCGAGTGTTTCCGAGTAAAGCGGCTTCAGTGGCCTGTTGTGCCGTCGATTTCCTCTCGGATGATGTCGGCGTGGCCGTTGTGGCGGGCGGTTTCCTGGATCATGTGGACCAGGATCGCCCGCAGGTTGGCCTCCGCTCCCGACGGCGTGGTGACCACGTCGTCGAGGGCGCCGGCGGCCACGACGGCCCGGGCCCGCTCGCAGGTCCGTAGGTATTGCCCGACCACGACGTCGGCCGTCTCATCGGGACCGATCCGAAAGTCCGCATCTGCGTCACCGTCGGTCGAGAACAGATCTGGCTCGGGCAGCCCTCCGTAGATCTTGAGGAACCAGCCATGCTCCGTTTCGGCCAGGTGTTTCACCAACCCCAGCAGGCTGAGTCCGGAGGCCGTCATCGGTCGGCGCAGCGGCTCGTCATCGAGCCCTTCCAGCTTGCGAAGCAGGGTGGCGCGGTGGAAGTCGAGCTGTTGGGTCAGCGCGTCGCGCTCGTCAGCCAGACGATTCGGCATGGCCCGCTCCACGGGCGAGGTGAATCCCATCCACAGACCGTACCCGCGCGGACGTATTAATCTGCCAGCCGGATCTCAACGAGGCTGTCAGCGGGAGTCAGTGCCGCCAGGTCGGGCACCATAGCCCCACTGCGTGCTGCGAGGGCGGCGACGGTTTCGGTGAACCCTTGGAAGGCGTCGGTGATAGTCAGAGATTCGCCGCTGACGTGATCGATCTCGACAGTCAGTACGCGCTCATCGTTGGGCGGGACATCCAACGCGTAGATGCTGGCCCCCGCGATCTCCGGCCACGAGAACCCGTACGTCCTCCCGGACTCAGTTATCCAGAGGCCGGCTTCGTCGGCCACAACTCGTGCGATCACGCCCGCACTGTAAGTCCGTTGGATTGTCTACCTGAGGTGGGGGTAGACGATGAGTCTGGTGCCTGTGTCGGCGGTGATGATGGGTTTGTCGCCGAGAGGGCTGGTGAGGGTGATGGTGGCTGGGGTGCTGAGGCCTACGGCTACGCAGCCGCCCCCGAATGGAGCGTGGCTTCCGCCGATGATCACCATGTCCTCGAACTCGACGGCATGGGCTCGAAGGTCGGGGTCACATTTCCCGTGGTGGAGGTTGAAGGTGAGCGTCTTGTCGTCGGCTCGGGTCAGTCTCCCGACTGTGAGGAGGTCGCCGTCCGGCTTGGCGAGGCCTGGCAGTGAGGCGGGCTCGGGCAGAGGCTTGAGAACCGTTGGGGAAACGGCCAAGGCGACGATCGGTCTCGACAGGCCCTTCGCGGTGAAGGACCACACAGGCACGGTCGCGCGGCCGGCGCTCGTGTCCACGTCGGCTGTTTTCAGGGAGCCGCCGGTGATCGTGAGTTTGCACTTCGATGCGGGCAGTGCCATGTGTCCGCAGTTGTCGTACGTCGCTCCGATCGCCGCAGTCAGCGCGGGCCGGGGATCGAGGACGTTCACCGAGACGCTCGGTCCGTCGGCGAAATCGATGCTGGTGGTGCCGCCTGATCCGAGTTTTACGCCCTGCGCGATGGCGACGTACCCGGCCATCCACGCAACCTTCTGCTCGGTCGTGTCGAAGCCCAGACCCGGCGTCCGGGACGAGTACAGGAAGATCCCTTCCGGACGGTTCGGGATCCCTGCGGCCCGGACGGCTTGTGCGACAGCGCGGGCCCGGTCGAGAAAAGCCGGAGTCGCAGGGCCTGACGGGATCTGAGCCCCAACCGCGTCTCTAGGCGTCTGGGAGGCAGGGGTTGCACTGCTTGCGGTAGGGGTCGACGCTGCCTCGTTCCCACACGCCGACAGAGTCAGGGCAGCAAGTAGAAACGCAGGAATGAAGGGCCTCATATCTAGAGGACGCGGTGGGCACGGCAAATCGTTGCGGCCATCAGGGGCGGAGTGGGCCTACCAACAGGCGGGTCACGAGGGCAGCTAGGAGTAGGGCCACCAGGCCGGTCAGGGCTGTTAGAGAGAGGAGGCAGGCGGCGGTTCTGACAATGGTCAGCGGGCGGGTGGTTTTGGTGAAGCCGTCGGAGAGTATGGCTACGGCGGCCAGGGTGGTGAAGGCTACGGCGGCTGTGGCCAGGACGATGTAGTGGTGGCCGCCTAGGGTTGCGGTGGCGGTGAACTTGGAGGCGTGGTCCAGCCACTCGCCCAGCGTGTACATCCAGATCACCGTGGCCAGGTCGGAGGCCATCAGGATCCACAGGACGATCGCGGCGCGTACGTCGGCCCGCTTGCGGACCACTGCGCGGTCTGAGGTGCGTGAGAGCAGTGCCGGCACCAGATAGCGCCTGGTACTGCGGGCCCGGCCGCGGGTCGGTCCGCGGCCTGCGCGGGGAGTGTTGCGGGTACGGCGGTTGTTGCCGGGGCGGGTGCGGCGGCTGGTGGCTCGAGAGACGACGGTCATGGCTCGCTCCTCGGGAGGTCGATCGGTCGCGCAATCCATTACGCGATGACCTGCGCACACAGGGCGAACATCGATGCCGCGACGGCACCGCCTGGTCAGTGGTCGTCGTACGCGGCGGCCAACTCGGCCACCAAGGGACCCCCGGCCGCAGCCGTGGTGCTGAACCACGGGTGATTGCTGCTGCCGTTGACGAGGTCAGAGATGTCTGAGCGAGCAGGACCGCCCTGGAAGAGCGGTCCGGTGGTGGGAGCGAGTGCATCGAGGAGGCGAACGAGCCGGCGGTTGCGGGCGCGCAGACTGCGTGACAGCCGCGACTCCGCCGCCGCACGTCGCCACTCGCTCAGAACGAGCTGAGCGCGCCGCAGGTCGGTGTCGGACGCAGCCGGCTCCACACTGTCGGCGTCGAAAACCTCCGCGCGCAGGTCTTCAACCGACGCGCCCCGTAGCGGCACAACCTCAGTGAACACAGGCATTCCGGCAGCGCTCGTGTCCAGCGTCAGCAGTGTCGGCATCTGAGCCTCACCGGAGCGACGGTCGACGAGGCGCACCATCAGCCGATCGGCGACGACAGGCGACGGCAGCGGCACGAAAGCGGGCACAACCACGCGCACCGCCGTACCTGTTGGGACCAGTTGTACGTCGCTACCGACGATGCGAGCACGTACTTGTCGCGGGTCAACTCCAGAACTTGCCAGCGCCGGGAGCACCCCGACCGACGCCGCTGACTTCAAAGGCGCCAGGGAGACGCGCTCCCATGCGGTCTGTACCGCGGCCAGCACCGCGTCCGGCCCGTCGACCTCACGCGCCAACGACGCATACCCGCCTGCCAATCGGGACAACCCCGAAAAGAGGGCCCTGGGCAACGATGCCCCGGCGAGCCCGTTCAGATAGACACTGACCTCGTCGGCCGATCGGCGAGCGAGGACGACGGCACGATCGACAAAGGTACGCCGGAGCGCACCCGACCGGAGTGACGTCGCAGCGCGAGCGCGGACAATCGCGCGCTCCGCATCCAGCAGCCCCTGATTCAAGGGCAGCTGCAACCACCAGTTCAACGCATCGATGACCGCGAGCCGCCGCCAGACCGTGGCCGGCGCGACCTCGAGCGGTACGCCGACCTTCGCATCACCCGACGCGAGCAGCCCGGTCACCTCCCGTACCGCGGGCGGCCCGAGCAGCGCCTCGAGCAGATCCCGGTCCGCCGCGGTCCAGCGCCGTACGTCGATCGCATGCCAGCGCGACGGGTCGGCGAGATCGATCTCGACAGCGACCCCAGGCGCCAGTTCCGTCGTCCGCACCAGGTCGGCCGGCGTCGAGCTCGTGAGCCGTACGTCGGGCCGCCCGAGGATCCCGGGGGCAGTCCGGAGGGTCAACATCAGGTCGAACCCTCCTTCACGCGCGGCCGGTCGGCGCCCGCCATCGTTGTCGAAGTCAACGATCTCGAACAGCGCACCATCGGATGGAGACGATCTCCAAAGGTTATGACCCAAGTTCCGCCTGGTAAAGGCCAGGTAAAGAGCGCCGCTCAGGCGGCCTGCGCCAGCATCCACGCCATCCGCGCACCGGTACGCGCCGGGCAGCTCGCCGGCGCGGGTGAATCGGTCCATGGCGGCTCCGGCCGCTCCGCCAGTTCCAACAGGGCCAGCCGGCGCAAACCGTGGTACCCGCCGGCCCGGCCCCAGACTGTCTTCGTCATCGTGCCCGCCCGCGGCAGCGGCAGCTGTCGCAGGTCGGTCGCGCTGCGCAGGAACCCTTCCCGGCGCCGATCCCGCAGCTCGCTGAGCTGCTGACCGACCAGCGGCCTGCCCTCGTCGGTTGCCAGTTCGGTCAGGCTGGTGTCGAGATCGAGCTCCAGCCAGGACAGGTACTCGACGAACGCCAGTACCAGAATGTGTCGGTCCTGAGGCATCCCACTCGGACGGTCCGCGGCCAAGCTACGCAGGTTGCTGAGTTCGCTCTGCTCCCGCCAGATCAACCGGACGGTCCGGAAGGCGGGGCCCGCATGCTCCGGCGGCAGCGCCAGCCGTACGACGTCAGTGGTCACGACCGGTACGCCTGGCTGGTGGCGAGCGATACCTGCCGCCGCGATCCCCAGCGTCTCCCAGGCCCGCCCGTGCTCACCGGCCGCGCGGAACGCCATCGCCCGCGCAACGGTCCGCAGATTCGTCCCGAGAAACGCGTCCGCGACGCGGCCCGCACCGAGCATCCGCAGCGCGATTCGCCAGTTCCCCGACTCCAATGCGCCGATCGCCTCGAGATCGCCTGCCGCGATCGCCGGTGAGGCTGATGATCTGCGCATCGGGCACCTGCTCAGGTTGGTACGAACACCCCGTCCGGCTCCTCGGGAACTCCTCTCTCCGCGCGTCGCGTGGTTTCAGTTGGCTTCAGGTCGACTTCAGTATTACGGTAGATCCACGGTGTAACTGCGGTCAATCGCCAGTTTGTCAGGAGCAATGGCGATCCGATCCGTATAACAGAGCCCTCCTCCCTAGGACAGCAGGACGGCCGGGTGACCCCCGGCGGTGCGCAGTACAGCAGGGCTCGGTGAAGTCGGGTAGAGCGAGGTGTAGGATCAGCCGATCCGCCGCACCCGCAAGTTGGTCGACCATTTACGGGAGTGAGAGTGGCCCCTTCTCCAGAGGCCGTACGACTCGCCAGGCGACTTCGGGACCTCCGGGAATCCGAGCGGCTGACTCAGAAGGACCTGTCGCGCCGATTTACCACCGGCGAGTTCCGCGTCGCGGTGGCGACGATCAGCTCGTGGGAGTCGCAGACCAACCCGAAACTTCCCCCGGAAGAGCGGCTGCGCTCGTACGCGCTGCTCTTCGCGATGTCCGAAGTACCCGAACGGCTGCCGCGCGAGCAGGACCTGACCGGAGCCGAACGCGACCGCTTCAACGCACTGCAGCGCGAGCTCAGCATGCTGCGGGAGGACGTACGCCACCAGCAGGCGGGCTCGCCGACGTCGAGCAGCTCGTACACCTTCGACTTCGAGTCCGGCCGGATCACGCTGATCTGCCCGGAGGTGCCCGAGCTGGGACGTTCCTCGCTCGCGGACGAGAAGAACCCGAACCACACCAAGCTCTACAAGTACGCCGATCTCGACGCACTGATCGAGATGTGGGGTCACGTCCGCGCCTCCAACCCGGAGCTCCGCGTACGGCACCGCCTGCCGACGGAGGTGAGCGCGGACCACCTGTCCGGCCACCTCATCCTGATCGGCGGTATCGCCTGGAACCGGGTCACCAGCCGGCTGCTGCGGGTCCTCGACAACCTGCCGATCCGGCAGATGTCGGTGCCCGATCTGGCCGACGGCGAGATCTTCCGCTCCCGCGACGGTCAGGAGTACCGGCCGATCTGGGAGGAGAGCAAGGAACCCGTCCCCGAGGACGAGGCGCCGTCGCAGGAAGAGCTCGAGGCTGAGCAGGCCCAGGACGCGTGGCGCGACGAAACCCCCCGTGAGCTGGTGGAGGATGTCGCCCTGTTCGCGAGGCTGCCTAATCCCTTCAATCACAGCCGCACCATCACGATCTGCAACGGGGTCTACAGCAGGGGCGTGCTCGGCGCGGTCCGGATGCTGACCGACGACGCTGTCCGCGAACGCAACGAGGCCTATCTGGCCGAGAGGTTCCCGAACGGCGTCTTCGGCCTCCTGATGCGGGTCCCGGTGGTCAACGGCGAATCCGTGACCCCCGACCTGGAAATCGCGGAGAACCGCCTCTTCGAGTGGTCTCCTGAGGACGACAAATGAATCGCCGGATCACCCAAGCCCAGTCCCATGCCCGGCTGCTTCTGGATGCCTCCGTCCCGCTCGTGGGTGGGGCGAAAACCCCGTTGGACGCGATCGTGGTGCCGACCGCACGGCCGGCATCCGCACTCCAACCTGTGATCAACCTGTCCGTCGAGGTAGGCGTCCCGCTCGTCATCCTGTGCAGCCGGCAGGCACGGCTCGCGCAGGTCGTCGGACGGGTCGAGAAGACCTTCGGCGCCCAGGCGCTGGTCATCCAGGTGGACGGCTACCAGCCACGCTGCATGAAGCCGCTGACGTCTGCCGAGGAGTTCCAGATCGCCTCGGCCGGCCGGTCCAGCGATCTCAGCGCCAAGCGCAACATCGGTCTGCTGCTCGGCCGGCTGCGCGGGTGGAACAAGATCCTGTTCCTCGACGACGACCTGTACGGCTTCAACACACAAGACGTCAGCCGGCTGTCCGGTTACCTCGACAACTATCCGGTCGCATCGTTGCGAAGCTGGAAGTACCCGGACAACTCGGTGGTCTGCCACGCACGCCGGCGGGTTGGGTTCAAACAGGACGTGTTCGTCAGCGGAGCCGCCCTGGGCGTCAACCTGCAACATCCCGACCAGTCCTTCTTCGCCGACATCTACAACGAGGACTGGTTCTTCTTCGCCCGGCATGCGGCACGGCGCCGGTTGCCGAATATCGGCAAGGTCAGCCAGCAGAGCTACGAGCCGTTCGCGGATCCGCAACGGGCCGCCCGCGAAGAGTTCGGCGACCTGCTCGCCGAGGGCCTTTACCTTGCCTTCCATGGGCGCGGCAGCGTCGACGAACACTTGGCGGATGCGCTCAAGCCCCGGCTCTGGGAGGAGTTCAAAGAGGCTCGGCTGGAGACGATCCAGCAGACGGCTGAAGAGCTCGAACGTGTCGAGAAGTGGCTCGACCATTCCGAGTACGACGACATCAAGAATTCGCTGCGCACGGCGAACGAGTGGGCCGAAACGATCACCCCCGACCTCTGCGTCAACTTCATCGACAGCTGGCAGGAGGACGAGCGGAGCTGGCAGCTGATGCTGAGTAACTTCCCGTCGAAGCTCAACAACCGGGATGCACTGGCCGAGCTCGAACTTTCGGACTGGACGCTGTGCGGATACGGACTATCGGACAGCTCGCAGTCGTATCTCGCGCCGGCCGGAGCCGTCTGACAGGAGTTGGCGTTCTCCTGTCGGGTTGAAGCCGAGGCGGTCGTAGACCTGGCGTGCGACTGTGTTCGTGTCCAGGACCCATACTCGCCATTCGGTGACCTCGGGCTCGGCCGCGCCCAGTTCGCCGAGGACGGCTCGGAGGACGCCGTTGCGGCGGTAGCGGGGGTCGACCCAGACGGACTCGATGTGGCGTTCGTACGTCGGGCGGCCGGGGACGCGGACCGAGCTCGCGAGGCCGATGATCCGGGACTCGTCGCGGGCGACGACCCATCGCGTCCGGGTGAAGCGCTCCCGCCAGCCGGCCGCACCGACGGTCAGCTCGTCCTCGTAGTCGGCGATGTACGCCGACGGCGAGTCCTTCAGGGCCCGGAGGCGGACCTCCCGGGCGATCGGCCAGTCGTCGGCACCGAGTATGGCGAGTTCCAAGGTCCCGGACCCCTTCGGGAGATGGCAACAAGGCATCCATACCAGTGTCGCCGTTTCTCCCCATCACCAAACCGCAGAGCACCAAACCGCCGAGCGGACAATGTCACATCCGGTGACCGGTTTCAGCGACAGATGGCCTGGTCCACGAAGGCGTCGACGGACTTGTCCGGGTTGTCCGGGAGGTGCGGAGTCACGGCAACGGTGACCTGCCGCCGGGTGTCCTCCGTGGAGAACGAGTAGGCCTGGTACGCGAGGGCGTCGCCGTCGTTGCCGTACACCCGGACCTTGCACGCGGTGTCGTGCCACGACAGCCCCAGGCCGTACTTCCCGTCCGCGGTCCCTGGCGTCTTCATCGCGTCGAGCAGCCGGGCCGGGAGCAGACGCCCGCCGAGCAGGGCGGCGAAGAAGCGGTTCAGGTCGCGCGTCGTGGAGATCATGTCGCCACTGGCACCGAACAGCGTCGGGTTCATCTCGGTGAAGTCGAGTTGTGCGCCGTCCTTCGGGATGTACCCGTGCGGGTGCGGTCCCTTGATGTACGGCGACGTACCGGGAAGCGACGTACCGTGCAGCCCGAGCGGGCGGATCAGTCGGCGCTCGATCTGCTCGGCGTACGTTCGGCCGGTCGCCTTCTTGATGATCTCGCCGAGGAGCAGGTAATTGGTGTTGGAGTAGTCGTACCGCGAGCCGGGCTTGTCGAACACCGGCGGATTTGCGAGCGCTCGCTCGATCTGATCGGATGCGGTCCACGTGCGGTAGCGCAGCGCGTAGAACTCCGCGCTCGGCGGCATCGGCAACGTGTCCTTGAAGTCGTACAAACCGCTGGTGTGGTTGAGCAATTGGCGCACCGTGATGTTCGCGCCGTTCGGCACGACACCCGGCAACCACCGTTCTACAGAGTCCTCGAGGCGAATCCGCTTTTCGGCAACGAGTTGCAGTACGACGGTGGCAACGAACGTCTTCGTGATACTCCCGATCCGGAACCGCCCCGCCACCGGAACCTTCCGCGAACTGCCGAGTTCCGCAACCCCACTGCTCCCCCGCCAAACCGCCCCACCGTCCCGCACCTCAGCCAGCGCCCCGATGCCCACCACCCCGTCGAGCCCCTTCTGCAAAGGCGAGGGGACCCCCGACCCCAATCCCACAACCGCAGCCGTCACCAGCGCCACCAACATCCTGATCTCCTCTTGCGTGTCCGATGCCGTCAACCCTCCCGGCACCGGACAGCACAAACATCGGGGATCAGCCCTGAGTCACCCCGCGGTCGCCCCGGAGATCGGACCGGACGTTGCTGCAGGCAACTTATGCGGCGGCGGTGGCCTCGGCGAGCTGCTCCGGCGTGGGCTGGAGCTGCGGTGTGGCGAAGGTCAGCAGGACGTTGGCGACGGCAAACACAGCAGCCGCGAGCAAGCCGCGCTCGTACCCGGACTGGAGCGCCTGGAACTGAGTCGCGCCGTGTGTGAGCTCGTTGGTGGTGTGGGTGATGGAGAGCGTGGTGACGATCGCCAGCCCCAGCGCGCCGCCCACCTGGTACATCGCGTTGACGACACCCGACGCGGCACCGGCCTCAGCGGGACGGACCTCGGAGACCGCGTTGATCTGACCGGGTACGCCGACGCCGATGATGCCGAATCCGAAGACGATCAGACCGGGAAGCAACTGCGAGCTGTAGCTACCGGTGGCGTCCGCCTGCGACAGCAGAAGCAGCCCGACAACACTGAGCACCGCACCCGCGAGCTGAACCGTCCGCGTCCCGAACCGCTGCACCAGTTGCGACGCGAGGACCGCGCCGACGATCGCCGCGCCGCCCATCGGCAGGAAGTGGATGCCGGCATCCAGCGCACTGTCCCCGCGAACCTGCTGCAGGTAGATAGCAGTCAGGAAGAACATCGACAGGAAGCCGGCGCCGTTCAACGCGAGCGACGCGCCCGACACGCTCAACGCCCGCGACCGGAACAACCTCATCGGGACGAGCGGGGCGGCCGACCGGGTCTCGACCAGGACGAACGCCGCCAGCAGCACAACACCCGCGGTCAGTACGCCGACGACCTCGAACGATCCCCATCCGGACGGCTCCGACCGCACCACGCCGTACACGACTGCCATCAAGCCGGTCGTGGCGAGCACCGCCCCGAGCGTGTCGAAGGTACGGCGACCCGTTGCGTGCCGTACGTCGGGGACGAACACCGGGATCAGCGCGATCAGTGCGATCACGATCGGCACGTTGACGAAGAACACCCACTGCCAGCTCAAGGAGTCGACGAGTACGCCGCCTGCGACGACACCGAGTGTGCCGCCGAGGCCGGCCAGACCGCCCCAGACGCCCATCGCGATGTTGCGTTCGCGCCCGTGGGCGAAGGTCATGGTCAGGATCGCCAGCGCGGCCGGCGACAGCAGCGCGCCGCCGAGACCCTGGACGGCCCGCGCCCCGATCAGGAACTCGGGCGAGTTCGACAGCCCCGCGACCAGCGAGGTGACACCGAACAGCAGCAGACCGCCGGTGAACACCCGGCGCGGGCCGAGCAAGTCGGCCATCCGCCCGCCGAGCAGCAGGAAGCCGCCGAAGAGCAGCGTGTACGCGTTGATCACCCACTGCAGGGAGTCGGCGGAGAAGTTCAGGTCCGCCTGGATGTGGGGCAGCGCGACGTTCACGATCGTCACGTCCAGCACCACGATGAACTGCGCGAGAGCAAGCACCGCCAGGGTGGCCCAAGGACTGCGTCGCATCGCCGTACCTCATTCGGTAACAGAGTTTGTCTACACCGTATGTATACGGCGTAAGCTTACGGAGTAGACAGTAGGTGTACGGTGTAGACTTGTCAACGTGATCACCAAAGAGACCTCCCGCCGCCTCGACCCGGAGAAGGTCGTCGACACCGCGCTGACCATCGCCGACGACGAGGGACCGGCCGCGGTCTCGTTCCGGAAGCTGGCCGCGCAGCACGACGTCACGCCGATGGCGCTGTACCGGCACTTCAAGGACAAGGACGACCTGCTGGCGGCACTGGGGGACCGCTTGCTCGCGGACGTCGTACTCCCTGAGCCGACCGACGAGCCGTGGGACGTGCAGCTACAGGCGCTGCTGGGCGCGTTCGTCACCGCGCTGCGCGCGCACCCGCGACTGGCGGATCTGACACTGTCCCGGATCCTGGTCGCCGATCCCGGACTCGCGCTGGCCGAGCGGGCGCTGGGACTGCTGATCGAGGGCGGATTCTCCACCGACGACGCGGCCGAGGTCGGCCGGCAGTCGATCTGCTCATTGATCGCGCTGGTCACGACCGACCCGATCGTCCGCGAGGTGAGCGACCCGGAGGCCCGCGAGGCGTCGCTGCGGCGGAAGCGCGCCTCACTCGGAGCCCTGTCACCCGAGCGCTACCCGCTGATCACCTCCGCCGCAAGCGCGCTGATCTGCCCGTCATCCCGGGACCGGTACTACACCCTCGGCCTCGAACTCGTCGTCGCCGGCATCCGCGGTGTCGCCAGAAGCTAGGACCTAAGGCGTGTGCGCGCGGCACGAGCGGCCGGAGAGGACTACGCTCCGAAACGGAGCGATACCACTCTCTATGGAGGTACACCGATGGCGGGGAAGTTCGAGCTGTACAAGGACAAGTCCGGCGAGTTCCGGTTTCGTCTGAAGGCCGGCAACGGCGAGGTGATCGCGACCAGCAGCGAGAGCTACACAACCAAGGCCGCGGCCGAGAACGGCATCGAGTCGATCAAGAAGAACGCGGCCGACGCGAAGGTCGACGACCAAACCGACTGAAACCGCTGCACAACTCTGTAAACCGCGTAAAACAAGGAGGGTTTCTCCACGATCCCGTGGAGAAACCCTCCTTCGTTCGTCTCAGAGACCGTCCGCGAACACGACCCCGCGGACCTCGACGCCGAGCCCCTCGATGCCCGCGTCCGGGATCAGCGCGGCCAGCTCGCAGGCGCGTTCCCGGGACGCCACGTCGACCAGGTAGTAGCCGCCGAGGAACTCCTTCGACTCCACGAACGGCCCGTCGGTCACGGCCGGGAGCCCGTCGCGGACCTTGACCACCGCGGAGTCGGCCGGCTGCTGCAGCGCGACCGTGCTGTGGAACTCACCCGACGCCTTGATCGTGTCCATGAACTTCTGGTGCCCGCTGCCGATGGCCTGCTGCTCCTCCTCGGTCAGCGCGTCGAGCACGTCGGGGTTGATGTTCAGGACCAGTAGGTACTTCACGATGTCTCCTTCACACGCGGCCCCCGGTGGTGGGCGCCTCTCATCCATCAGTACGGAGCGAGCCGCCGCACTTTGACATCGCTCACGGATAACGTCAGATCGTGCTGAGTCTCACAGATGTCCAGGCCGCCGCAGAGCGCCTGAAGGGTGTCGCACACCGTACGCCGGTCCTCACGTCGCGGACGCTCGACGAGCGCGTCGGGGCGCAGGTGTTCCTCAAGGCGGAGAACTTCCAGCGGATCGGCGCCTTCAAGTTCCGCGGGGCGTACAACGCGATCAGCCGTCTCACCCCGGAGCAGCTCGCGGCCGGCGTGGCGGCGTACTCGTCGGGAAATCACGCGCAGGCCGTCGCGCTGGCGGCACGACTCGCTGGGACGACGGCGGTGAACCTGATGCCGGAGGACTCGCCTCCGACGAAGCTGGCCGCGACCCGTGGGTACGGCGCTGAGGTGGTGACGTACGACCGCTACACGCAGGACCGGACCGCGCTGGCTCAGGAGTTGGCCACCGAGCGCGGGCGGACGTTGATTCCGCCGTACGACCACTACGACGTGATGGCCGGGCAGGGGACGGTGGCGCTCGAGTTGATCGAGGAGGTCGGGCACCTCGGCGCACTGCTCGTCCCGGTCGGCGGCGGCGGGCTGATGGCCGGTTGCGCGACCGCGGCGACCATGATGTCGCCCGGGATCCGGATGATCGGCGTCGAGCCGGCCGCGGGTGACGACCACGCCCGGTCGCTGGCGGCGGGCGAGCGGGTGGAGATCGCCATCCCGCGGACGATCGCGGACGGGCAGGCGATCTCGACGCCGGGCGAGCTCACCTTCGCGGTGAACCAGCGGCTGGTGGAGTCGTTCGAGCTGGTCAGCGACGCGGAGATCCTGGACGCGATGGCCTTCGCGTTCGAGCGGCTGAAGATCGTGCTGGAGCCGAGCGGGGCGAGCGCGCTGGCCGCGTTGCTGGCCGGACGGATCCACGGGGTTCCGGAGCGCGTCGGAGTGGTGCTGTCAGGCGGGAACGTGGGGCTGGAGCGCTTCCACGAGCCGCTTGGAAATAGCTGAAAACGCAAGAACTTTAGGGTGCCCTGACCACCCTCTGTGCGCGTTGTCACAGAAAGCCACCATGGAATGTGACCGAGGCCACATCGAAGCTCTCATTTACCGCCTCAGCCCCGCTCAGACGCGCTCAGGACACCTGGTGTTCACCATGGCTCGCTGACCCGTCAGGTGCCCCCTCAGGGGCTTTTGGGAGCGACTCTGTGGATCTGAGGGTTTGCGTCGTGATCGTTCTGTTATACAGTCGTCGGCGGTTCGGTAAACAACACGAACTGCACACGGGTCAACGCCGAGCCCTGCCAGGGCCCATGTGCTCCCCTCGAATGACATGGCAGGGGTGGGGGACCCATGAAGTTGGGTCTCGACCGTGAGTGGCCGAGACCCTGGGGTGAAGTCCGCGGGAGCGGACCGGGCTATGAATCCCAGCCCGAACCCGACAGCTAACTTCACAGGCGTCGGGAGACAACCATGCCCGTCACTGCCCGACGGACGTCGCTTCTGCGCGCCGTCAGCCAGACCGCTGAGTCCAGTACGAACCGGCCTACCGGCCGGACACTGGCGAAGCACCGTAGGTCCACCAGCCGTCCGGGGACTCCCCGGGCCGCCGCCGCCGTCCTGACGGTCGGCCTCGCGGTGGGCGGTGGAGCGGCCCTCACCGTCACCACCACCCCTGCTGCCTCCGCGGCGACCACCTCCGCCACTGCGACGACGACGCCGCGTGGGTACTGGAGCATCCCGAGCAAGCCGCTGCTCCGGTTCCGCGACCGCGGCCCGACCGTGAAGTACGTCCAGAAGGCCCTGCACCTGGGTCCGGACGGCTACTTCGGCAGCAGCACCGTGCGGGTGCTGAAGAAGTTCCAGACCTCCTGGGGTCTGAAGGCCACCGGCTACATGGACAAGAAGACCTGGGGCCGGCTGACCTGGGCCGCCAAGCACAAGGTGCTCTACGGCAAGTACGGCGCCAGCAGCGGCACTACCACGTTCCGCGCCAAGGTGCTCCGCGAGGCGGCCAAGCTCAAGGGCACGCCGTACCGCTACGGCGGCACGACGACCCGCGGTTTCGACTGCTCCGGCTACACCGGCTACGTGTACAAGAAGGCCGGCAAGAAGCTGCCGCGTACGTCGCGCGCGCAGTACAGCGCGACCAAGCACATCAGCCGCAAGGCCGCCAAGCCGGGCGACCTCGTGTTCTTCCGCAACGGTGGCGGCGGTGTGTACCACGTCGGCATCTACGCCGGCGGCAACATGCTGTGGCACTCCTCGAGGCCGGGTCGCCCGGTCGCGAAGGCGAAGATCTGGACCAGCAGCGTGGCCTTCGGCCGCGTCTGAGTCCTGACCGGCCGGCGTCCTTTCCCCCCATTGGACGCCGCCGGTCGTCAGCGTCCTATCCCCCCAGGAACGCTGACTTCCGAAACCGGCCCGAACCGTCGCCCCCACCCCTCCGACGGATCGGGCCGGTTTCCTTTTGCCGTGCAACTGGTTCAGTCGTCGAGGAGGCCGGCCTCGTAGGCCAGGATCGCTACCTGGACGCGGTTGGTCGCGTCCAGCTTCACCAGGGCTCGGGAGACGTGGGCCTTGACCGTGGCCTCGCTCATGAAGAGCTTTCGGCCGATGTCGGCGTTCTGCAGGCCGCGGCCGACCGCGACCAGCACCTCCCGCTCGCGCTCGGTCAGCTTGTTGATCCGCACCTGCGCGGCCCGCTTCCGGTCGGCGCGTGGATCCCCGGCGAAGTGCCCGATCAGCCGCCGGGTCACCGCCGGCGACAGCATCGCGTCCCCGGCCGCCACCACCTTGATCGCCTGCACCAGCTCCCGCGGCGGCGTGTCCTTGAGCAGGAACCCGCTGGCCCCGGCCTGCAACGCCCGGAACACGTAGTCGTCGAGGTCGAACGTCGTCAGTACGACGATCTTCGGCGGATCCGGCAGCGCCTGCACCTCCCGGGTGGCGGCCAGCCCGTCCAGCCGCGGCATCCGGATGTCCATCAGGACGACGTCCGGCCGGTGCTCCTTCACCATCCGCGCTGCGTCCGCGCCGTCGTCGGCCTCGGCGACGACCTCGAGCTCCTCGTCGGACTCGAGGATCATCTTCAGCCCGGCCCGCACCAGCGCCTCGTCGTCCACGATCAGCAGCCGCGTCATCGCTCTCCTTCGTCTCCGTGCGATACCGCGTCTCCGCGCAGCGCCGCTTCTCCGTGCAGGGCCTCGACCTGGTCCGATACCTGCTCGCGGCCGTCGGTCCAGGGCAGCCAGGCTTCCACCCGCCAGCCGCCCTCCGTCGTCGGCCCGGTCCAGAGCCGGCCGCCGACCAACTGCACCCGCTCCCGCAGACCGACCAGGCCGGCACCGGCACCAGGCAGCAGTGAACCAGCCGCCACCGGCCGGACGTTCGTCACCCTGACCGTCACGCCTTCACCCCGTGCGCCATGGACCTGTACGTCGGTCGCGGCGCCCCGCGCATGCTTGTGCACATTGGTCAGCGACTCCTGCACCAGGCGATAAACAGTCCGCCCAACAGACACCGGTACGTCGTCCGGCAGCGAGACGTCGTACCCCACGGCCACGCCGGCGTCGCGCGAGGCCATGATGAGCCTCTCCAGGTCCGAGGCCTTCGGGACGGGTGTCAGGTCCGCGCCGTCGACGCTGATGTCGGACCGCAGTACGCCGAGGACCTCGCGGAGATCCTCCATCGCCTGCCGCGCGGTCTCCCGGATCAACTTGGCCGAGCCCTCGACCTTGTCCGGGCCGACGGACGGGTTCACCTCGAGACCGCCCGCGTGCAACGCGATCAGCGAGACCTTGTGCGCGAGGACGTCGTGCATCTCCTGCGCGATCCGGGCACGCTCGCCCAGGCGGGCCTGCTCGCTGCGCAGTTCGCGTTCGGCCTCGGCACGCTCGGCGCGGTCCCGCAGCGACGCCATCAGGTCGCGCCGCGCCCCGATGTACGCACCGATCGCGACCCAGGTCCCGACCAGGAACGGGGCCGTGAACACCGTGACCCAGAACGCGCCGCCGCTGCTCACGGTGTTCGCGAGGTAGGCGGCGTACGCGGCCAGGCTCAGGACGACGAGGGCGAGGTCCCTGCGGCGGATCGACAGCGTCAGCAGGGCGAGTCCCATCGGGACGAAGAGGCCCCCGGTCAGCATCGCGACGACGGCGATCGCGGTCACCGTCACCGGGAACCGCCGACGCCAGAGCAGTGCGACCGAGGCGACGACGCCGGCGCCCAGCACGTACCAGTCCTTGGGGTTCCAGCCGGGGCCGGACGCAGCCTGCAGGACGATCGTCAGCAGGCTGAAGGCGACGTAGAGGAAGTCGCGCAAGCGCGGGGCATGCCTGACCCACCAGGCGTACCACCTCCGCAACCGTCGCATTCCGTCACTGTAGTTCGACCGTCGACGCGATCACGTCCCCCTTCCGGGTGGGTTCCCGAGCCGATCGGGCGACTTTCGTAGGGGGTCACGGCAGCCGCTCGTCCGATGTGCGACCGGGGTCGGTGACGGTTGACTCGATGTCATGATCACCGTCGAGAACCTGACCAAGCGCTACGGCAGCACCACGGCTGTCCAGGACGTGTCGTTCACCGTTCAGCCCGGCAGCATCACCGGCTTCCTCGGCCCGAACGGCGCCGGCAAGTCCACCACGCTGCGGATGCTCACCGGGCTGACGCCGCCGACCTCCGGCACCGCCACCATCACCGGCAAGCGGTACGCCGACCTGCCGAACCCGGGCCGTGTCGTCGGGGTCATGCTGGACGCCGCCGCGCAGCACCCGGGCCGCACCGGCCGCGAGACGCTGCTGCTGAACGCGAGCCTGCTCGGTGTGCCGAAGGCGCGCGCCGACGAGATGCTCGAGGCGGTCGGACTCGGCCACGCCGCGAAGCGCCGCGTCGGTCAGTACTCGCTCGGTATGCGGCAGCGGCTCGGTATCGCCAGCGCGCTGCTCGGCGATCCTGCCGTACTGATCCTCGACGAGCCCGCGAACGGGATGGACCCGGAAGGCATCCGCTGGATGCGCGGACTGCTGCAGGACTTCGCGTCCCGCGGCGGCACGGTGATCCTGTCCAGCCACCTGCTGGGCGAGGTGCAGGCGACCGTCGACCGGCTGGTCGTCATCGGCGGCGGCCGGATCGTCGCCAACGGCTCGCTGGAGGAGCTGCTGGCCGGTTCCGGCACGCTCGTCCGCGGCCTCGACCCGATCGGCCTGAACGAAGCCCTGACCGCGGCCGGCCTGAACCTCGAGCCGCTGCACGACGGCGCGCTCCGCGTCGACGCCACCGCCGAGCAGGTCGGGCGGGCCGCCGCAGCTGCCGGTCAGATCCTTCTCGAACTCCGCCAGAGCGACGGCGCCGGCCTGGAGGACCTGTTCTTCCAGCTGACCGCCCAACCGTCACAGCCCGTCGCCGCTGCCGCCTGATCACCCCGAATCTTCCTGGAGACCTTCATGACCACCGTGACCGACGTCGCACCTGCGACAACCGCCAAGCACCGCAGCGAGGTGGCGACCAGCCTGCCGCCCGCGCGCGGTCAGTCCTTCCTGAAGCTCGTCACCATCGAGCTCCGCAAGTCCGTCAACACCCGCAGCGGCCGGGTTCTGATCGCCGCGATCGTGGTGCTCGCGATCGCCGCGTTGACCTGGCAGATGACTCACCTGCCGAAGGGCGCCGCCGGTTTCGACGGGTTCCTCGGCGCCGCATCCACCGGCGCGATGCTGTTGCTGCCGGTGATCGGCATCATGGCGATGACGTCGGAGTGGACCCAGCGGACCGCGCTGACCACGTTCACGCTGTCGCCGCGCCGGGTCCGGGTGCAGCTGGCCAAGTTCGTCTCGGCGGTCGTGCTGAGCGTGGTCGTGATGACCGTCGTCGTCGCGCTGGCGCTCGCCAGCACCGCGCTCGCGGGTGGGATCACCGACCACGCGGCGTCGTACGCCGGACTCGGTGGGCAGCTCGCCGGGGCCTACCTGACCGTGGCGCTGAACGTCGTGATGGGCGCCGCGTTCGGTGCCGTCATCCCGCAGACCGCGGTCGCGCTCCTGGCGTTCTTCATCGCGCCGACCGCCTGGGCGCTGGCCGGGCCGGCGCTGTTCAAGGACAACGCGAACTGGCTGGACGTGTTCGGCGCGCTCGGCCGGATCGCGGAGCGTGATCTGCACGGGATGGTGCCCGAGACGCTCGTCTCGGTGGGGGTCTGGATCGTTCTTCCGACCGTCCTCGGACTGTGGGCAAGCTCACGTCGCGAGGTCAAGTAACGGGGGCGGAGGCGGCGGGGCGGGCTGGTTTGAGGGGACCGGCCCGCCCCGCCGACGCGGTGATCGGACCTCTCCGGGCTTCGGCCAGGGGGCGGTGCGTGTGTCGATCCGCTGCTCCGGGTATCCTTGAACCACGATTACTGACGACTGATCCGTGGGCGCCACGCAGCGTACCCGGTTGACTTGTGCGAGGGGGTCGACGCTATGGGGCGCGGCCGTGCAAAGGCCAAGCAGACGAAGGTCGCACGCGACCTGAAGTACCGCACCTGGGACACCGACTTGGACCAGCTCAAGCGAGAGCTGTCCGGTGACCAGGGTGGCGACCGTTCTGCAAATGGTGACAACGACGGCGACGGTGACGACGCCGACGACTACCACCCCCGTCGGTAAGCAACATCAGCCCGGCTGAGCTGCTCGGTGCCCCTCGGGGTGACGGGCAGTTCACCGTGTGCCGACGTGTTCCATCACACCAGCACCACCTGTGACGGGATCAGCGATCCAGCCGCCCGAGGCGTCGGACGGCTGGGCTGCGGAACCGCTCGCAGGTGGTGAGCTGACCTACTTGGCGTAGGTGCCTTCGAGGGTGACCGTGCCGCTCGGGGTTGCGGTGACTTCGCCGCACACCCAGGCGGGGATGTCGCGGGCCGCCAGCGCCTGGATCGCGGCGTCTGCCGACGACGGGTCCAGTACGGCGACCATGCCGGCGCCCATGTTCAGGGTCTTCTCGAGCTCGGGCAGCGCGACGTCGCCGAGGAGTCCGACGAGCCCGAAGATCGGCGCCGGCGTCCACGTCGAGCGGTCGATCCGCACGGACAGCTCGTCCGGGATCACCCGCGCCAGGTTCGCGGCGAACCCGCCGCCGGTGATGTGCGACATCGCGTGCAGCGGCTTCTCGTCGTCGCCGTTGAGCTCCTGGATCAGCTCCAGGCAGTGCTTGGCGTACACGCGCGTCGGCGTCAGCAGCACCTCACCGAGCGTCGTACCCAGCTCGGGAACCACCCGGTCCAGCTGCCACTTCGCGCGGTCGAAGAACACGTGCCGCACCAAGCTGTACCCGTTCGAGTGCAGTCCCGACGACGCCATCGCCAGTACGACGTCCCCTTCGCGCACCCGCTCCGCGCCGAGCACCTCGTCCGCCTCGACCACACCGGTCGCCGCACCCGCCACGTCGTACTCGTCCGGCTCCAGCAGCCCCGGGTGCTCCGCGGTCTCGCCGCCGACGAGCGCCGTACCGGCCTCGACACACGCCTCCGCGATGCCCTTCACGATCTGCGCGATCGTCTCCGGCACCACCTTGCCGGTGCAGATGTAGTCGGTCATGAACAACGGCTCCGCGCCGCACACCACCAGGTCGTCGACGACCATCCCGACCAGGTCGAACCCGATCGTGTCGTGCTTGTCCAGCTGCTGCGCGATCGCGACCTTGGTCCCGATCCCGTCCGTCGACGTCGCCAGCAGCGGCCGCCGGTACGACGTCAGCGCGGTCGCGTCGAACAACCCGGCGAATCCGCCGAGCCCGCCGACCACCTCGGGGCGGGTCGCCTTCGCCACCCACTCCTTCATCAGCTCGACGGCCCGGTCACCGGCCTCGATGTCGACCCCGGCAGCGGCGTAACTCGCGCCTTGACTCACGTTCTGTTCTCCCTAGAAGTACTACGGGCGGCTGAGCGCGTCGGCGGCACCGGCGCCACCGGAGACCGTGGCCAGGCCGTCGACATCGGTGGCCACCGGCAGCTCGAGCAGGTGCTTGCCGAGGTGCTCCGGGTCCGGCAGCGCGACCGGGTAGACCCCGTCGAAGCAGGCCCGGCAGAGTCGCTCCTTCGGCACGGTGGTGGCTTCGACCAGGACATCCAGGCTGATGTAGCCGAGCGAGTCGGCGCCGAGCGAGCGGCAGATCTCCTCGGTGTTCAGGCCGTTCGCGATCAGCTCGGCGCGGCTGGCGAAGTCGATGCCGTAGAAGCACGGCCACTTGACCGGCGGCGCGGTGATCCGGACGTGGATCTCCTTCGCACCGGCCTCGCGGAGCATCCGGATGACGGCGCGCTGGGTGTTGCCGCGGACGATCGTGTCGTCCACCACAACCAGGCGCTTGCCCTCGATCACCTCGCGCAGCGGGTTCAGCTTCAGGCGGATACCGAGCTGGCGGATCGTCTGACTCGGCTGGATGAACGTGCGGCCGACGTACGCGTTCTTGACCAGGCCCGCCCCGTACGGGATGCCGGACTCTTCGGCGTACCCGATCGCGCCCGGTACGCCGGACTCCGGCGTGGCGATCACGAGGTCGGCGTCGGCGGGGTGCTCGCGCGCCAGCCGGCGGCCGATCTCGACCCTCGTCGAGTGGATCCGCTGGCCGGAGATCTGGGTGTCCGGGCGGGCCAGGTAGACGAACTCGAACAGGCAGCCCTTCGGGTCCGGCTCGGCGAACTTGGTCGAGCGGAGACCTTCGGCGTCGATCGCGACGATCTCCCCCGGCTCGACCTCGCGGATGAAGCTCGCGCCGACGATGTCCAGGGCGGCGGTCTCGCTGGCGATCACCCAGCCGCGCTCCAGCCGGCCGAGCACCAGCGGGCGGATGCCCTGCGGGTCGCGGGCGCCGTACAGCGTGTTCTCGTCCATGAAGACCAGGCTGAACGCGCCCTTGACCTTCGGGAGGATCTTCGCGGCCGCCTGCTCGATGGTGAGGTCCGGGTACCCGGCGAGCATCGAGGTGAGGATGTCGGTGTCACTCGACGCACCGTGCTTGGCGTTCGCCTTCGCGTGGTCGACGTCGGCGTCGAGGCCGAGATCGAGATCACCTTCGCCGTTCAGGCTGGCCGCAAGCTCACTGGTGTTGGTCAGGTTGCCGTTGTGACCGAGCGCGATCGACCCGGTCGCGGTAGACCGGAACGTCGGTTGCGCGTTGGCCCAGACACTGGACCCGGTCGTCGAGTACCGGCAGTGGCCGATCGCGATATGTCCTCGCAGGCTCGCGAGGGTCGCCTCGTCGAAAGCCTGGCTGACCAGCCCCATGTCCTTGTAAACGAGAATCTGGCTCCCGTTACTGACCGCGATCCCGGCCGACTCCTGCCCCCGGTGCTGCAAGGCATAGAGCCCAAAGTAGGTGAGTTTGGCAACCTCTTCCCCCGGCGCCCAGACCCCGAAGACGCCACAAGCGTCCTGCGGACCCAGATCCTGCGGGTCGAGTTCATGAGTAAGCCGACCATCGCCACGAGCCACACCAGCAGTCTACGGGACGCGACGACGGCGACCGACCAGCGTCTACCAGCAGACAGCGAGCACGTTGCAAGCCGGGCTGGCGCCGGTGGCAGACGCGGTCAACGGCGCGGCAGTCATCACAAGTGCGCCAAAACAAACTACTGTCAGCAGCTTCCTGATCACGTATCGTCCCTTCAGAAAGAATCCGAACCGCCATTGGGTGCTCATTGTCGACGCACTCTGTATATGGTCGGTTCCGACAAGTTTCTGGAGGAGAAAGATCGTGCTGGAGCCGCTGGGGGTGGACGAAGCCACTTTCGCGGTCTATCACGCCCTTCTCAGCCACCCAGACAGTACGCCCGAGCAGATTGCCGCGCTACTGGATCACTCAACGAACGACGTCCTGGAACGCATGGCCACGCTCCGAAGCCTCGAGCTCCTGGTCCCGACCTGGACGAACCCGGAAGGTGAGCACGCGGTTCACCCCCGTGTCGGGCTGACCGGCCTGGCCGAACGGCGCAGGACCGAGTTGAACAAGGCACTCGGCGAGCTGAAAGAAGCCGAAGCCTCCGCCGAGGTGATCGCCGAGCAGTACAACGAACTGCTGACATCCCGGAGCAGTGGGGATGTCGAGGTGCTCAAGGGCCGCGCAAACGCATCTCGCCGGATCGAGGAGCTCGCGCTGAAGGCAAAGGACACCTTCTGGGGTCTGGTGCCGGCGCACTTCGACGAATCGATCCCGCAATCCCTCAAGTCGCCCGACTTCGAGCTGCTCGAGCGCGGAATCAAGCTGCGAACCCTCTACCTCCAGAGCATGACTGCTTCGAAACAGGCGCTGGAGTACGTCTCGACGATGCACCGGCTCGGCGGCGAGGTCCGGGTGACACCGACGCTGCCCATGCGACTTCTCGTCTTCGACCAGGAGATCGCGGTCATGCCGATGGACCCCGAGAATCCGACCGCCGGTGCGGTGATCCACCGCACACCTGCCGTCGTCTCCGTGGCCTTGGCGTTGTTCGACGCCTATTGGTCCCGAGCATCCGAGATGTTCGAACCCGGCGACCGCGACGACGAGACGCCGCTCACACCTCACGAGGCTGAGGTACTGCGTCTGCTCGCCGGCGGAGCTAAGGACGAGCAGGTAGCTCGCCTCCTAGGCATCTCCCTCCGCACGGCCCGCCGCATCACCGCCAACCTCTCCGAACGCCTCGACGCCGCGAGCCGCTTCGAACTCGGCGTGGCTGCTGCAAAGCGCGGCTGGGTCTGACGACGTTGTTCGGTTCGCTCGGACTCACGGACGAACTGCTCGCGGTCTACCGCGCGCTGCTGCAGGAACCGGACCTGACTCAGAGTGCACGTCGGCAGGACCTTGCCGATCGGCTCAACCTGAGCTCCGCCGATGCTGAACGCGCACTGGAAACGCTGCGCGAGTTGGACCTTCTCGTGCCGGGCTGGATCGAAGGCTGGGAATATGCCGTGGATCCAGCCATCGCGTTCGAACGCATGAGCGGTCGCCGACAACAAGAGATCGACGGCTTGGCGCAAGCTCTCCGGGCCGACCAAGACATGGCCGGGAAATTCATCTCGGACTACGCGAATTTCGTCGTGCAGAAGTCGACCCGGGATGTCGAAATCCTGGAGGGCCGCGAGCGGGCCAATCAGCGAATGCAGCTGTTCCAGCCGAGAGAAACTATATGGGGACTGCTCAGCGCCGAGTCGTCAACGGCAATGGACCCGGACAATCATCCTGATCGTCCGACCCTTGAGCGCGGTGTCGAGATTCGATATGTCTATCCGGAGACGTTGCTCAGGAAACCAGGCGGGCGCGACCTCGCACAGCTGCTCTTCGAGCTTGGCGGAAAGGTTCGTGTCACACCCTCGACACCTTTCAGACTTGTCATATTCGATGGCGACGCAGCTGTACTGGGGATCGACCCGGACGACAGCTCCGTTGGGGCTGTCGTGCATCACAGTCGGGCCGTCGTACGGATGGCGCGGGAGCTGTTCCTCAGCTACTGGACGCGCGGCGTGAACCCCTTCGAGGATCAACAGCGGGCCAGAGAGGGCGGGATCAGTAGCCAGGAGTCTGAGTTCCTGCGGTTCCTTGTCCAGGGAGCAACCGACGAGCAGGTGGCTAGGAAGCTTGGGGTTTCTATGCGGACTGTTCGGAGGATGGCGGCGAAGCTCAGTGAGCAGGTGGGGGCTTCGGGGCGGTTTGAACTGGGGGTTCGGGCGGCGCAGCGGGGGTGGGTGGATTAGCCCCAGTCCCAGGAGCGGGAAAGGGGCTTGGCAAGGCAGGGCACAGTGTTCTCCTCTGTGGGGCGGGAAGGGCGAGAGGAATGGGTGCGCCGCCCGGCCTCTCGGTACGAGAGTCAAACAGAGCGCACGCTGCGCGGGCAACGGTCGGCACTGGCCGGGGGAGGTCGTTGGCCGGGGGAGGTCGTTGGCCGGGGGCGGCCACCTGCTTCCGGGGCCGCTTTGCGGAAACTTTCTGCCACCAGGTGCTGAATAGTTACCGGAAAACAGTGCGGCCGTCGGCACGCCGCTTCAGCGGGTGCCGACGGCCGTTGCAATTGGTGCGGGGCTAGACCGTTTTCAGGGCCGCGAGGAGTTTGGTGAGGGAGTCTCGGGCGTCGCCGAACAGGAGCGTGGTTCGGGGGTCGTAGAGGAGTTCGTTCTCGATGCCTGCGAAGCCGGGGCGCATGGAGCGTTTGAGGAAGATGACTCGCTGGGCCTCGTCGGCGTTCAGGATCGGCATGCCGTAGATGGGGGCCGACGGCGTGTTGCGGGCGGCCGGGTTGACCACGTCGTTGGCGCCGACGACCAGGACGACGTCCGTCGTCTTGAAGTCGCCGTTGATGTCGTCCATCTCGCGCAGCTGCTCGTACGGGACCTGGGCCTCGGCGAGCAGCACGTTCATGTGGCCGGGCATGCGGCCGGCGACGGGGTGGATGGCGTAGTCGACCTTGACCCCGCGGCTCTGCAGTTCCTCGACGAGGTCGCGGAGCGTGTGCTGCGCCTGCGCGACGGCGAGACCGTACCCGGGCACGACGATGACCTTGTTCGCGTACCCGAGCAGGATCGCGACGTCCTCCGGACCGCCCGAGATCACCGGCCGGTCGGACGCCGTACCGGCACCCAGCGTCGATCCGCCGCGGACCGCACCGAACAGGATGTTGAAGACGGACCGTCCCATCGCGTCCGCCATCAGCTTGGTCAGCAACGTACCGGCGGCGCCGACGAGCGTGCCCGCGACCAGCAGCAGCGTGTTCCCGAGGACGTAACCGCCCGCGGCCACGGTGAGACCGGTGAAGGCGTTCAGCAACGAGATCACGATCGGTACGTCGGCACCGCCCACCGGCAGCACCAGCATCACGCCGATCGCGAGACCGATGAGGCAGAGCAGTACGCCGACCCACACCCGCGGATCAGACACGAGCCAGACCGCGAGCGCGATGCCGCCCAGCAGCGAGGCGACGAAGAGCACGGGCAGACCCGGGAAGGTCACCGGACGGGTCGTCATCAGCTCCTGCAGCTTGGCGAACGTCACCACCGAGCCGGAGAAGCTGATCGCGCCGACCAGGATCGTGAACGCCGTGGCGATCGCCGAGACAGTCGCGTCGGCGGGTACGTCGCCGACCTCGAGCAGGGCGACCAGCGCAGCCGCGCCACCGCCGACACCGTTGAACAAGGCAACGAGTTGCGGCATCTGGGTCATCTGCACCCGCCGCGACCCGATCACACCGCCGACGGTGCCGATCGCCAGCGCGATCAGGATCGGCACCAGGTGGTCGGGTTTGTACGCCGCGAACGTGATGATCACCGCGAGGACAGCTCCGGCGGCGCCGATCAGGTTACCGGTCCGCGCGCTCCGCGGCGACGACAGCGCCTTCAGCGCGACGATGAAGCAGACCGCGGAGACCAGATAGCCGATCTGGGCCCAGGTGGGGATCACTTGTGCAGCTCCTTCTTGCGAGCCCCCGGGCCTTTGAACATCTCCAGCATCCGGTCGGTGACCACGAACCCGCCGACCATGTTGACCGTCGCCAGTACGACGGCCAGCAGCCCGACGATCACCACGATCGCGGAGTCGGCCGCGCCGGTGACGATGATGGCGCCGACCAGGATGACGCCGTGAATGGCGTTCGCCCCCGACATCAGCGGGGTGTGCAGTGTCGAGGAGACCTTGCTGATCACCTCGACCCCGACGAACGCCGCGAGTACGAAGATCGTCAGCAACGCGATGGATTCCGTCATGCCTGGCCCTTCAAAAGCTCTCGGGTGGGCTCGTGGAGTACGGCGCCGTCGTGGGTGACGCAGCAGCCGCGGACGATCTCGTCGTCGAAGTCGGGATCGAAGGCGGCGTTCCGGGTCATCAACCGGATCAGGTTCGCGATGTTCTGACCGTAGAGCCGCGAGGCGGGCCCGGCCATCTGCGACGGCACGTTCGCCCCGCCCCAGACCAGTGCGTCGCCGATCGTCAGCTCGGTCCCGGCGACGGATCCTTCGACGTTGCCGCCCTGCTCGGACGCCAGGTCCACCACGACCGAACCAGGCTTCATCTGCTCGACCATCTGCCGCGTCACCAGCATCGGCGCGGTCCGGCCCGGTACGGCGGCTGTCGTGATGAGGGCGTCCGCGGCGGCGACGTACGGCGTGAGCAGTTCACGCTGGAGCTGCGCGCGTTCCGGGGTCATCTCGCGGGCGTATCCACCGGGTCCGTCGAGCGTGCCGAGTTCGAGCTCGATCGGTACGGCGCCCATCGACGCGATCTCCTCCGCGGCGGCAGTACGTACGTCGTACGCCTTGACCACCGCTCCGAGGCGTTTCGCGGTGGCGATCGCCTGCAGACCGGCCACGCCGGCGCCGAGGACGAGGACCTGGGCCGGCGGGACGGTGCCGGCCGCGGTCATGTTCAGCGGGAAGAATCGCGGCAGCCGTTCGGCGGCGACGATCGCGGCCCGGTACCCGGCGACGAGTGCCTGCGACGACAGGGCGTCCATCGACTGGGCCCGGGAGATCCGCGGGATCAGCTCCATCGCGAACACGGTCAGCTTGGCCCGGGTTGCGGTCCGGACCACGTCTGGCGGGTTCGTCGGCAGGAACGACATCAACGCCGTACCGGCGTGCAACCGTTGCAGGCGCTCACGTTCGAGCGGCTGCACCGACGCCACGATGGTCGCGGCGTGGTCGGCGCCCCAGGCCACTTCGGCGCCGGCATCCCGGTACTGGTCGTCGGAGAACAGCGCGCGTTCACCGGCGGCCGGCTCGACCGCGACCTCGTAACCGAGCTCGATCAGTTTCGCGACTTGTTCCGGCACCAGCGCGACCCGGCGCTCCGCCGGTCTGGTCTCCCGTACGACTGCGATCTTCACTCGCCGAAACCTATGCCAAACACTGGGTCGCCGAAAAGCCCGGTCACGACTGGTTTGCGAGGTTCTGCAGCAGAAGAGCCTCGGCGAGGCAGACCTTGGTGAACTCCGCGAGGTGCAGGCCCTCGTCGATGCCGTGGGCGCGGGTGTCCGGATCTTCCACGCCGGTGACCAGGATCGAGGCCTGCGGGAAGGTCTGCTGGAACTCCGCGATGAACGGGATCGACCCGCCCATCCCCATGTCGATCGGCTCGACACCCCACGCGGTCTTGAACGCGGACCGGGCCGCTTCGTACCCGGCGCCGCGGGCGTTGACGCTGCACGGCTGACCGTTCTGCCCCTCGGTGACGGTGACCTGCGCACCCCACGGCGCGTGGTTCTCGAGGTGCGTCTTCAGCGCCGCGCTCGCTTTGATCGCGTCGTCGCCCGGCGCGACCCGCAGGCTCACCTTGGCCCGCGCGACCGGCACCAGCGTGTTGCTCGCCTCCGCCACGGACGGCGCGTCGATCCCCAGTACGGCGATCGCCGGCCGGGTCCACAACCGGTCGACCAGCGAACCCGATCCGGTCAGCCGGACGGAATCCAGCACGCTCGACTCGGCCCGCAGCCGGTCCTCCGGGTACTCGACATCGGCCGCCCGGGAGGCGTGCAGTCCGTCCACCGCAACGTCGCCCTTGTCGTCGTGCAGCGTCGCGAGCAGCCGGCACAACGTCGACAGTGCGTCCGGGATCGGGCCGCCGAACAAACCGGAATGGACCGCATGATCCAGCGTCCGCACCTCGACGTACGCTTCGACCAGGCCGCGCAGCGATACCGTCAGCGCCGGCCGGCCGACATCCCAGTTGCCCGAGTCCGCGATCACGATCGCGTCGGCGGCGAGCTCGTCGGAGTACTCGTCCAGCAACTGCAGCAGGGTCGGCGAGCCGATCTCCTCCTCGCCTTCGACGAACACCGTCACGCCGACCGGCAGATCGTTGCCGAAGGCCCGTACGGCGGCCAGGTGCGCGGCGATCCCGGCCTTGTCGTCGGCCGCGCCCCGCCCGTACAGCCGGTCGCCGCGCTCGGTCGGCTCGAACGGGTCCGACGTCCACTGCTCGACCGGTCCGGTCGGCTGGACGTCGTGGTGCGCGTAGAGCAGCACCGTCGGCTTGCCGGCCGGCGCGGCCTTCTTCGCGATGACCGCGGGCGCGCCCTCACCGGCCCGGACGATCTTCACCGTGAAGCCTTCGGCCTCGAACAACGCCGCGGTCGCTTCCGCGGATCGCTGGACGTCGGCCGCACGGGCCGGTTCGTAACTGACCGACGGGATCCGGATGAGGTCCTCGAGGTCGGCACGGACGCTGGGCAGAACGCGGTCGATCGCCGCTGACAGATCGCTCATGCGACAACCGTACGGCGTCCGTTCGCGGAGCCGACGCCCGGTGAACCCTCGCGCGTTACTCATTGCCGATTTACTCTGAAAATCTCGTAGGTTTCCGCCCAACCTCCGGAGGTCACCATGCGCTTTCTTGCCATCTCGACCGCCATCCTCACCACCGCCGCCGCCCTCACAAGCACTCTGCCCGCGCAGGCCGCGATCAGTTGTGACACCTCGACCAGCGGCGGCTCGACGTTCTACGACGGACCGTCGGCGTCCTACAAGTACGACGCCCGGTTCAGCAACAGCGCGAGTATCCCCAACCTCACCACGCACACCCCGCAAGGCGCCGGCACCTGGTACAACTGGGACGGCTCCGGCAAGAACCTGATCCTGATCGCGGCGTACCGCGAGGGCGCCGACTCGCAGATCTACGGCATCGACCCGTCCACCGGCTCGACGGTCGGCGTGGTCGCGATCGCCGAGTCCCACGTCGGCGGGATCACCGTGAGCAAGGGCTGGGCGTTCGTGGCCGGCCAGGGCAGCAGCATCCGCAAGTACCGGCTGACGGAGTTGCGCGACGCGTTGAAGGCCGCCGGTACGCCGTACCTCGCGCAGGTCGGTACGGCGCGGGACGTGGCCGGGTCGTCGTTCATCGGGAGCTACGGGGACTCGCTGTTCTCCGGGACGTTCAACGAGACGGGCCGCGGGACCATGTACGAGTACAAGATCGCGGACGACGGCACGTTGACCACGCTGGCCGGCGCCTGGGAGGTCCCAACGAAGACGCAGGGGCTGACGGTCACCGCCAACCACTTCATCTACAGCACGTCGTACGGGCGTGGGAACCGCAGCAACCTCTACGTGGTGAAGCGCGGTCAGAAGGATCTGGACGCGGCGGCGCTGAGCTGCTTCCGCGCCCCGAGCATGACCGAGGGCATCACGGAGTACAACGGCACCGCGTACCTGGTCTACGAGTCCGGCTCGTACTTGTACGCATCGGATCCCGCCACCCTCAACGTCATCCCCCGCATGCACAAGGCAACCATCTCGTCCCTGACGTCCCTGGTGCCTTAGGGCGCGTACTTCGCCGAGTCCACTACTGCCTGCCGACTCTTCGCGTTGTCGTCGCGCACCTGGACCCAGAGGAGAGTCGTGTCGTTCACCTTCTTGTACTGTTCCAGCACGGTTGGCACGTTGTTGCAGCTGTACCTGAAGGTGACGACATTTCCAGACGTCTCCGGGTCAGCTGCGCTGCACCCAGGCGGAGCTGAGGCACTCGTCGGCAGTTGAGTGGCGTTCACCAGGCCTACGTAGACGCCTTCGGTCTCCGGGTTGGTCCGCCACGTTGAGGTGTCCGTGCTGACCACCAGCGACATGTCAGCGGTCGCCTGCTCGCCCCACTGGCGCGGGACCTTTACAGACAGCCCCCGGTTCTCCACCGTCACCGGCCGGGTCAAGACGTACTGGTAGCCGCCGTACCCACCACCTGCTGCCAGCACCACCGCAGCGAGTGCTGTGACGACACCTGCCCGCCTACGACGGTGGGGCTTCGCTCCGACGGTTGACTGGCTCGCACTGGCCAAAGCGGTGGCCTGGTCGACCGGAGCGGTCGTGGGGCTCGGTGTGGGCATCTCTGCGGCCGGCACCAGCCCTGCCGGGATCTTGCCCGTGGTATGCGCCTCGCGTAGTGCGTTGAGGAAGCTGTCGAGGTCCGGCCAGCGCTTGTCCCGGTCCGGCTCGAGAGCACGCCGTACGACGACGTCGACCGCATCCGTCACGTCTTCGCGCAGTGTGGTCATCGAGGGCGGTGGCGCCTCGATCTGCATCACCGCACCGAGGCTCGCGACACCATGCGGCGCCTGGCCGGTGAAGGCGGCGTACGCGACCGCACCGAGCGAGTACAGGTCGGCGCGGTGGTCCAGCCGTTCACCCATCACCTGTTCGGGAGCGACGTACGCCGGGGTGCCGCCGGGCATCGTGATCCGGGAGACCTCGGCGAGCGACTTGCCCAGCCCGAGGTCGGACAGCATCGCGCGGTCGCCGTTCGGATCGGTGCGGAACAGGACGTTGGCCGGTTTCACGTCCCGGTGCAGGACGCCGCGCGCGTGCAGGTGCTTCAGGCCGCGGCCGACCTGCGTGATGATCCGGACCGCCTCGCCGAACTCGAGCGGGCCGGCCTTGATCCGGTCCGCGAGCGTGCCGCCGTCGGCGTAGGTGAGGACCATGAACGGGCGGCCGTCGTCGGCCTCGCCGATGTCGTGCACGCCGACGACGTACAGCGAGTCGACCTTGCGCAGGAACCGGCCCTCGGCCAGGAACCGGCGGCGGACGTCCTCGTCCTCGACCCAGTTCTCGGACAGGATCTTGACCGCGACCTCGGCGTCCAGCTGCTCGTCGCGAGCCAGCCAAACGGTCGCGAAACCCCCGGCACCCACCCGGCGGACCAGGGAGTACCGGCCGATCCGCGGTGGCTGGTCCATGACGTAATTATGCTCGATCCGTTCTGCGACCCGTTCGCTGGAGTGAACAAAGCGGTATTTTCCGGCGTCCCATCTACGACAGCGGGATGCTGATCTCCCGCCCGGCCGTGGTCCGCCGCACGGTCCGTAACCGTGACCTGACCATGACCTGACCGTGAATTGTTTGAGGAGATCGCCGATGCGAGTGCAGAACGGCCGCCTGGTCGCCCTCGTCGCAGCTGTTGCCGTCGCCGCCGTCACGGGCGGCGGAGCCCTCGCCTGGCGCCAAGGCCCGCAGGCCAACGCGGAAGCCGACGCGGCTCCCCTGTCCAGCTCCCCGTCGCCGGTGGCGAGCACCCCGACGAAGAGCACCACCAACACGTCGAAGCCGACCGGGACGCCCTCCTCCAAGCCGTCGACCCCGGCGAGCACGCCGTCCGGCCCCGTCAAGACCAAGATCGACCTCAAGAAGCTCAACCCGGGCCGGACACCGCAGATCACCTATCTGAGCGGCCGGACCATCCGCGGCGGAGCCGGCGAGGACGTGAAGGTCCCCGGCACCACGGACATCCAGGAGGTCGCCCGCGTCGGCGGGTCGGCGCTCGCGGTGGTCACCAAGGGCTTCGGCAACGAGATGCTGACCCTGGACAGCGAGGGCAACGTCACCCGTCGGACGCCGGACGTCACCCAGATCGTCACCACAGACGACGGCAACGCCGCGGCGTACGCCGGCACGAAGCGGAAGGACACCGGTGAGGAGACCGCCGGTGCGACCATCTACGCCGAGCAGGCCGAGGGACAGGGCGGCGTCCAGAAGATCATCGTTCCGGACATCTGGAACACCACGCTGGAGGCCTACGTCGACGGCAAGATCTACTTCGACGCCTCCACCACACAGGACGGGCCGTCGACGTTGTACGAGTGGACGCCCGGCGAGTCGAAGGCCGCCGTACTCAAGAGCATCCCGAACGCACTGGCTGTGTCCAGTGCGAGTACGGCGGGTTCGCTGACCACACTGTCGGACCAGAGCAGCTGCAGCAGCCTCCTCACGGTGCCGGCCGGCAAGCGGCTGTGGCGCACCTGCGACTACATGATCACCGGCTTCACGCCGGACGGTGCCACCGTCATCGCCGGGTCGAAGTACCAGGACGGGTACGGCGACGGGATCGCCGTGGTTCTGGACGCGAAGAACGGCACCCTGCTGCACGAATGGTCCGGTGTGTTCCGGCAGGCGGTCCCCGAGGACGACCAGCACGTACTACTGCTGGCCGACGACGGCGACGAGACTCCGGCATCGATCGTCCGCTGCACCATCTCCACCGGCGCCTGCGAGCTCGCCACTCCGCTCGCCAAGGGCCAGCTGCTGATCGGCGCCTGACGTGACGACTCCGCCGATGCGACACGGCATTGGCCGTCTGATCGCCGTTGTGGCGATCACCGCTGTGGCTGCTGTCGCCGCCGGCGGAGGCCTCGCCTACCGCCAGGGCCCCAAGCCAGCGTCCTCAACCATCGCCGCACCACTAGGCGGCGCCCCGAGCCCTACTCCGTCACCCACGCCGGCCCCGGTGCTCAGCACGACCCCGGTCGTAGTGCCCATCCAGACGCCGACACCCAAGCCGTCGCGCACGCCGAGGTCTGCGTCGACGACACCCCAGATCCCCTCCGGTCCGGTTGCTCTCGAGGCCGCCAAGCTGACGCAGGGCCGGGATCCGCAGCTGGCCTATCGCTTCGACCGCACGGTGCTCGGCGCCGGGAAGGAGCTGAAGGTCCCTAGCAGCGGCAGCCTCATGGAGGTCGCCCGCCTGGGCACCAGCGTGCTCGCGACGACCTCCGGCGGCGACTTGCTCAAGGTCAGCTCCACCGGCGCAGTGGTTCGCCGTACGCCGCATGTCATGACGCTGGCTGGGACGGCGGACCAATCGGCCGTGGCGTACGCGACCACCCCAGCAGTGGTCGTCGGACAGCAGACGTACGGCGCGACGCTCTACGCGGACGACGGCGCCTCGGAGAAGTCCCTGGAGCTCCCGGATGTCCAGAGCATCTATGTGCTCGCCTACACGAAGGACACGATCTACTACAAAGCTTCCGTCAAGGGCGCCGAGACGACGTTGAAGCTGTACGCCTGGACGCCGGGCGCAGCAAAGGCCGTACTGGTGAAGACAGTCGCCGGAGACGCGATGGCTGTCTCGCAGGACGGCCGCCTGGCGTCTGCACTGCCTGCGAACAGCAGCGGCGACGGCTGCTCCACAGTCATCGAGATCGCCACCGGCAAGAAGCGATTCAAGACCTGCGACTACCGGGTCACCGGCTTCACCCCCGATGGCGCCGTTGCGATCGGTACACCGGCGTACGGCGACAGCTACTGCAGCAACATCATTACCGCGCTGGACTCGCGGACCGGCGCCGTACAGCACCAGTGGAGTGGCTGTTTCTACGAGGCCGTCGCAGAGGACGAGCAGGATCTGCTGATGGTCGCGGTGGTGGCCGGCGGCGGTCAGGATCCGAACACGAAGAGCACAGTCGTGCGTTGTTCCCTCGCCACCGCAGCGTGCGAACGCGCGACCGGGATCGTCACCGCCAAGCAGATCGATTTCGCCCGGTGATCTGCTCTGAGCAGATATCCCTTCACTACAAGGGTCTACGCGGCAGACTGCGGCTATGACGACGGTTGCCGTTCTGGCTGACATTCATGGCGTGCTGCCTGCGCTGGAGGCGGTGCTGGCAGATGCACAGCAGGCCGAGCTGATCGTGCTAGCTGGGGACATCGCGAGTGGGCCGCAGCCCGTGGAGACGTTGGATGTGCTTACAGGGCTGGGCGAGCGGGTGGTGTGGGTGCGCGGTAACGCGGACCGGGAGCTTGTGGAGATGGCTCGGGGGACGTACGACGGCGAGCCGCCGGATGCGGTGAGTCCTTGGGCTGCAGCACAGTTGCGGCCGGACCAGGTTGAGCTGCTGGCCGGACTGCCTACGACCGTGACGATCGGGGACGTGCTGTTCTGTCACGCCACTCCGCGCGACGACGAGGAGATGGTGCTGGTGGACAGCCCGATCTCCCGGTGGGCGGAGGTGTTCACGGGGCTGCCAGATGAGGTCAGGACCGTCGTCTGCGGGCATACGCACATGCCGTTCGCCCGGCAGGTCGATCGGCGGCTGGTGGTGAACGCCGGCAGCGTGGGGATGCCGTACGGCGCTCCCGGTCCGAGCTGGGCGCTCCTGACCGAGGACGGCGTACAACTGCGGCGTGCACCGCTTGACGCGACCGAAGCTGCAGCCCGGATCGAGAGCGAGTCGACGTACCCGGGTCGTACTGACTGGGTCGCGGAGTACCTGCTGCACAACTACTCCGACACGGAGGCGCTGGAGGCGTTCAGGCCGCGCGCGGAGGGCTGAGCGGTTACCGTCAGGGGGTGTTCGCGCGACGGCGGAAGCATTTCGGGACTCCGGCCGACAAGGCGACGTATGCGACCCTGCATACCGCCTCGTTGGCCAGCCCGCACCTGCGTGAGGGCCTGACACCTGCCGCCGCCGGCAAGGCCAGCCGCCATCTGAGAGACCTCCTGGGTACGGCGGCCATCGCGATCTGCGACTCCTCCGGCGTACTGGCGTGGGACGGCGTAGGCGGACCGTACGAGAGCAACCACCGCCGCGACGCCAAGGACCTCGCCGCACCGACACTCCGCTCCGGCCGTACGGCGGTACTCGGCGCGCATGACGTAGCGTGCGGCGACCCGCAATGCCCGATCCGTACGGCGGTCGTCACGCCGATCGTCACCGAGGAGCGCGTGGTCGCCGTACTGGTCGCGTACAGCAACAACACCTCCGCAGCACTCGTCAGAGCGACCGAGGAGGTCGCCAGGTGGGTCTCTGGTCAGGTAGAGCTCGCAGAGCTCAACAAGGAGCGCACCCGTGCCATGGAGGCGGAGCTGCGCGCACTACGCGCACAGATCAGCCCGCACTTCATTTACAACGCTCTAGCCGCCATAGCGTCGTTCGTACGCACTGACCCCGAGCGGGCGCGTGAGCTGCTCCTGGAGTTTGCTGACTTCTCCCGCTACGCCCTGCGGCGTGGCGGCGAGTTCACCACGCTGGCGGACGAGCTGCGCAACGTGGAGCGCTACCTGGTACTGGAGCAGGCCCGCTTCGGCGACAGGCTCAAGGTGTCGCTGCAGATCGCTCCTGAGGTGCTGCCGGTGGTCATCCCGTTCCTGGTCGTCCAGCCCCTGGTGGAGAACGCCGTACGCCACGGCCTGGAGGGTACGACGGGGGTCGGCAACATCACGATCCGCGCGCGCGACCAGATCAACGAGGCGGAGATCAGCGTCGAGGACGACGGCGCCGGCAGCGACCCGGAGGTGATCCGGGCGGCCCTGTCCGGCGAGTCCGGCAGCGACTCGGTGGGCCTCGGCAACGTCGACGCCCGGCTCCGGCAGGTGTACGGCGACACGTACGGCCTGGTCGTGGAGACCGCAGTGGACGCCGGAACCAAGGTGACGTTCCGGATCCCCAAATACTCCTCAGGAGTGCACGCCGTCTCGCGTTGACGGTGCTTGCGCGGCGGACTAGCGTCGGAAGTAATCCCTGATGGCGTTGGCCTGCGCATCCGCGGGGAGCCTCGCCGGTGGATCGGGATTCACCTGGGCGGGGCAGGCGACGACTGGACCGCCTTCTCTGGGCGGTCGCGGCCCGCAGTAGCGGAATCGCGCGGCTCCATGGCGATCTGCGGTGGAGCCTCCTGGAAGGAGCATTCGCTCGTGCCGGGCAACAGGGCAGTGATTTACAAAGGCCCAGGCGACGTGGCGGTCGAGACGATCGACTACCCGACCCTGGAGCTCAAGGACGGACCGGGAGTCAACCCGGCCAACGTGGGACGTCAGATCCCGCACGGGGCGATCCTCAAGGTGCTCGCCAGCAACATCTGCGGCAGCGACCAGCACATGGTCCGCGGCCGGACGACGGCACCGCCTGGACTCGCACTCGGCCACGAGATCACCGGTGAGGTCGCCGAGGTCGGCCGGGACGTCGAGTTCATCAAGGTCGGCGACCTGGTATCGGTCCCGTTCAACATCGCCTGCGGGCGGTGTGTCAACTGCAAGGAGGGCAAGACCGGCGTCTGCCTGAACGTGAACCCGGACCGGCCGGGTTCGGCGTACGGGTATGTCGACATGGGCGGCTGGGTCGGCGGCCAGGCGGAGTACGCGCTGGTGCCGTACGCCGACTGGAACCTGCTGAAGTTCCCGGACCGGGACCAGGCGCTCGAGAAGATCCGTGACCTGGCAATGCTCGCGGACATCTTCCCGACCGGGTTCCACGGCGCGGTCACCGCCGGCGTCGGGCCCGGGTCGACCGTCTACATCGCCGGGGCCGGACCGGTCGGTCTGGCGGCGGCGACGTCGGCGTTCCTGCTCGGCGCGGCGGTCGTCATTGTGGCCGACCTGCAGAAGGAGCGGCTCGAACAGGCCCGCAGCTTCGGCTGCGAGACGATCGACGTCTCCGAGGGCGAGCCGAGGGACCAGATCGAGCGGATCCTCGGTGAGCCGGAGGTCGACGCGGCCGTCGATGCGGTCGGGTTCGAGGCGCACGGTCACGGTTCGGACGCCAGGCAGGAGCGTCCGGCGACTGTACTGAACACGGTCATGGACGTCACCCGGGCCGGTGGTGCGGTCGGCATCCCGGGCCTCTACGTGACCGGGGATCCCGGCGCGGCCGACGAGGCCGCCAAGATCGGTTCGCTGTCGCTTCGGCTCGGCCTGGGATGGGCCAAGTCGCTGGCGTTCACGACCGGTCAGTGCCCCGTCATGCGGTACAACCGCCAGCTGATGCAGGCGATCCTGCACGACCGGACGCAGATCGCGAAGAACGTGAACGCCACGGTCATTCCGCTGGACCAGGCGCCAGAGGGCTACCGCGAGTTCGATCACGGCGCGGCACGCAAGTACGTGCTCGACCCGCACGGACTGATCAAGTAGCCGGGCAGACCGACGGGAGCAGGGCCACGGCCCGGCTCCCGTCACTGTGGCGTGCGCAGACTCGTGACCGCGGCGAAACATATCGGCAACAACTCGCTGGCCATACTGCAGGGAAAGGTAATCCGTCACGAGAGCGACCCTCATGAGCAGTGACAGTCGGCTGGACCTCGAGTTCGCCTACACGCCATACCTGGACTCCTGCCGAGACCTCTACTCGCCGTACTACTACTGCCGGCGCCCGCTCGGCCACGACGGCGTCCATGCCGCCGGCTTCGGCTCGAGTCGACTCCGCTGGGAACATCGGCCCGACCACGCTCCGCACCTGCTGTCCTGAGTCCACGCGTCACCGTAGTGTGACGCCATGGCCGACTCTCCCCTGCGCGCGCTGGTGGCGGACGACGAGGGGCCCGCCCTGGCCGAACTGGTGTACCTGCTGGAGCAGGACCCCCGGATCGGCGAGATCCGGAGGGCCACCAACGGACCGGACGCGCTGAAGATCCTGCAGGCCAGCGACCTGGACGTGGTGTTCTGCGACATCAAGATGCCCGGGCTGGACGGCATCGACCTGGCCAAGGTGCTGTCCAAGTTCGCCAGCCGCCCGCAGATCGTCTTCGTCACGGCGTACGACGAGCACGCGGTGGCAGCGTTCGAGCTGGAGGCCACCGACTACGTGATGAAACCGGTCCGGCCGGAACGCCTGTCCCAGGCGATCCAGCGCGTGGTCACCCAAGGAGCGCCGCCCGCGCTGCCGTCACCAGACGAGACCGACGACGAGGTGATCGCGGTGGAGCTCGCCGGCGTCACCAGATTCGTCCAGCGCTCCACGGTCCGGTACGTCGAAGCACAGGGCGACTACGCCCGCCTGCACACCGGCCAGAACTCGCACCTGGTCCGCATCCCGCTCAGCACACTGGAAGAACGCTGGCGGGACGCAGGCTTCACCCGGATCCACCGGAGCACCCTGGTCGCTCTGCAGCACGTGGACGAGATGCGCGTGGACGGCGGCCGCTGTGCGGTCCGCGTCGGTGACGACTGGCTCCCGGTCAGTCGGCGGCACACGCGCGAGCTCCGCGACCTCCTGGTCCGTTCGACGTCCCTGAGATGACATGAGTACGCCCGAAGGACCACGCAGGGTCCGCGTCACCAGCCCGCGAACCAGCGCGGCCCGGCGCCCGATCATGCCCACCGGTACGCGCGAGATCGATGAGCAGACCCGTCTCGGCCAGGTCTACATGCAGTCGCTGATCCAGTCCCAGCTACGGCTCACGCTGGCCGTCATCGGCAGTGTGGTGCTCGTGCTCGGCAGCATCCCGCTGCTCTTCTGGCTGGTCCCGCCGACCCGCACGCTGTCAGTATTGGGCCTCCCGCTGCCGTGGGTGATCCTCGGCATCCTGATCTACCCCGTGGTGTACGTCGCCGCTCGCATCTACGTCCGGAACGCGGAGCGGATCGAGACAGAGTTCACCGAGTTCGTGGGGCGGCAATAGCGTGTCACCGGCACTCAGCCTGACTGCTATCGGCTTGGTGGTCTTGGCAACGATCGGGATCGGGCTGTTCGGCCTGCGGATCTCGCGGACCACCAGCGACTTCTACGTCGCCAGCCGCGCGGTCAGCCCCCGCTGGAACGCGTCGGCGATCAGCGGCGAGTACCTGTCCGCAGCGTCGTTCCTAGGTGTCGCCGGGCTGGTGCTGGTAAACGGCGCCGACATGCTGTGGTTCTCGGTCGGCTACACCGTCGGCTACCTGATGCTGCTGGTCCTGGTCGCCGCTCCCCTGCGCCGGTCCGGTGCGTACACGCTGCCCGACTTCGCCGAGACCCGCTTCGAGTCCCCCCTCGTACGACGGATCTGCGCCGGACTCGTTGTCGGTATCGGGACGCTCTACCTCCTGCCGCAACTGCATGGCGCCGGCCTCGCCGTCCAGACCGTCACGGGCGCCCCGCCGCAGGTGGGCGCGATGATCGTCGCGGTGATCGTGGTGATCAACGTGGCCGCCGGCGGGATGCGGTCGATCACGTTCGTGCAGGCCTTCCAGTACTGGCTCAAGCTGACCGCGCTCGCGACGCCGATCTTCGTCATCCTGCTCGTCTGGCACCAGCCCGTCGGCGTCCTCGACGCGTTGCACGGCGCGGCCGGCGAATGGGCCGAGCCGCTGTCCCGCGCGGGTAGTCGCGACCACCCGTTGTACGCGACCTATTCGTTGCTCCTGGCCCTTTGTTTCGGGACGATGGGGCTCCCGCACGTCCTGGTCCGCTTCTACACGAACCCCGACGGCCGCGCGGCCCGGCGTACCACGGTCGTCGTACTGGCACTGCTCGGACTGTTCTACCTCTTCCCACCGATGTACGCCGTACTCGGGCGGATGTTCGCGCCCGACCTGGTGGGTGCGGGCGGAGACACCGTCGTACTCGAGCTGCCCGGGCGAGTTTTCCCTGGTACTACAGGGGATCTGCTCGGTGCACTGGTCGCGGCCGGGGCGTTCGCGGCGTTCCTGTCGACGTCGTCGGGGCTGACTGTCGCGATCGCCGGGGTGATCGACCAGGACCTGTTGCGGAGCCGGTTGCACCGCTGGACCAGTGGTGACTACGTCGCGGTGAACAGCTTCCGGATCGCGGCGCTGATCGCGATGATCGTGCCGTACTTGGCGTTCACGGTGACCGGGGCGCTGAGCCTCGCCGACACCGTGGGACTCGCGTTCGCGTTGGCCGCGTCGACGTTCTGTCCCCTGCTGGTGCTGGGGATCTGGTGGCGGCGAATGTCGACGACCGGCGCCGCGGCCGGCCTGATCGTCGGCGGGATCGCGGCCAGCGCGGCCGCCCTCGTGAACGTGTCCGGCGCGCCCCAGGGCGGTTGGCCACGAGCGCTCGTCGGCCAGCCGGCCGCCTGGACGATGCCACTCGCGTTCCTCACCGTCATCGTGGTCTCGAAGCTCACTCCGGACCGCATCCCGGCCGGGACAGCGCGCAGTATGGTCCGGCTGCATACTCCTGAGGCCGTCGATGTGGACCGAGGCCTACCGTCCCGGTGACACCGTTCGTCGCGCGATTCCTACCGCTCACCGCAGTTGAGTGATCCACCGAACGACTGGTGTGCTCCGCTGAGCGACCGGTGCGCGCCGGTGCTGTCGGGACCCCCGTGACCCAGGCCACAGTACGACGCAGCAACCTCGCCGGCCTCAATCCGCCCGGCTCGATCCCTCTCTGGAGGTCCACGCGATGAGTGATACGCGCGATGGCGACCTGACGACGTACCAGGATGTCCAGATGTCACCGGACTTCTCCGAGCTGCGTCGCCGGTTCCGGCGCTTCGTGTTCCCGATGACCGCGCTGTTCCTGGTCTGGTACTTCGTCTACGTCCTGCTCGCCGACTACGCGCACGGCTTCATGTCGCACAAGGTCGGCGGCAACATCACCGTGGCCCTGCTGTTCGGCCTCGGGCAGTTCGTGTCGACGTTCGCGATCACGATGATCTACGTCCGCTGGGCGGACCGCCGGATCGACCCGGACGCCGAGAAGCTGCGCCACCAGATCGAGGGAGAACCGCAGTGACCGCCCCGCTCATGTTGCCGATGGCAACGGATATCGGTAACCCGACCGTCAACATCGTGATCTTCGCGCTGTTCGTGCTGGCCACGCTGGCGATCGTCTTCCGGGCGTCGCGCAACAACAAGACCGCGGCCGACTTCTACGCCGGCGGTCGCTCGTTCACCGGCCCGCAGAACGGCATCGCGATCGCCGGCGACTACCTGTCCGCCGCGTCGTTCCTCGGCATCGCCGGCGCGATCGCGCTGAACGGGTACGACGGCTTCCTGTACTCCATCGGCTTCCTGGTGGCATGGCTGGTCGCCTTGCTGCTGGTCGCCGAGCTGCTCCGGAACACCGGCCGCTTCACGATGGCCGACGTACTGTCGTTCCGGCTCAAGCAGCGGCCGGTCCGGATGGCGGCCGCGATCTCGACCCTCGGCGTCTGCTTCTTCTACCTGCTGGCGCAGATGGCAGGCGCCGGGGGTCTGGTCGCTCTGCTGCTCGGGGTGAGTCACCGGGCCGGGCAGAGCATCGTGATCGCGGTCGTCGGGATCCTGATGATCACCTACGTCCTGGTCGGCGGCATGAAGGGCACCACCTGGGTGCAGATCGTCAAGGCCGTGCTGCTGGTCATCGGTGCCGGAATCATGACGATCTGGGTGCTGGCGAAGTACACCTTCAACCTGTCCGGCCTGCTCGGTGCGGCCGTCGACAAGAGCCCGGCAGCCGGCGAGAAGCTGCTCAGCCCGGGTCTCCAGTACGGCGTCACCGGTGTCACCAAGCTGGACTTCATCTCGCTCGCGCTCGCCCTGGTGCTCGGCACCGCCGGCCTGCCGCACGTGCTGATGCGGTTCTACACGGTGCCGGACTCGAAGGAGGCACGGCGCAGTGTCAGCTGGGCGATCTGGATCATCGGCATCTTCTACCTGTTCACGCTGGTCCTCGGGTACGGCGCTGCCGCGATCGTCGGACCGGACCGCATCAAGGCCGCGCCCGGCAAGGCGAACTCGGCCGCTCCGCTGCTCGCCTTCGAGCTCGGTGGTGAGGTGCTGCTCGGCGTGATCTCGGCGGTCGCGTTCGCGACGATCCTGGCCGTGGTCGCCGGTCTGACGATCACCGCGAGTACGTCGTTCGCACACGACATCTACGGGCAGATCATCAAGAAGGGCCAGATCAGCGGCGACGGCGAGGTCCGGGTGGCGCGGTACACCGCGGTCGTGATCGGCATCGTCGCGATCGTCGGCGGCATCTTCGCCAACGGTCAGAACATCGCGTTCCTGGTGGCTCTGGCGTTCGCGGTCGCGGCGAGTGCGAACCTGCCGACGATCCTGTACTCGCTGTTCTGGCGGCGCTTCAACACCCGCGGCGCACTGTGGAGCATCTACGGCGGTCTGGCCTCGACGATCATCCTGATCATCTTCAGCCCGGTCGTCTCCGGCAAGGTCGACAAGAAGACCGGCGCGAGCCTGTCGATGATCACCGACACCGGCATCGACTTCCACTGGTTCCCGCTGGACAACCCCGGCATCGTCTCGATCCCGCTGGCGTTCCTGCTCGGCTGGCTCGGCACGATCACCAGCAAGGAACAGGTCGACGTCGACCGCTTCGCCGAAATGGAGGTCCGCTCCCTCACCGGCGCGGGCGCCGAGAAGGCGGTGCAGCACTAAAGACCTGTCAGGCAGGCCCTGCGGAACCGACGCGGACCTGCCTGGCAGCCCCACCCCCGCCCCACAAGACGGACCCGGTCCCCTCCCGGGTCCGTCTTGCACGTCCGGGGGGTATTACAGGTGGAATTTGAGGGTGGGCCAGAGTTTGTAGAAGGCTTCGCGGGAGGCGTTGCCTCGGGCTTCTTCGGTGGCGTGGAGGCGGCCGTAGGTGAAGGGGTTGCCGCCTTCGGCGTAGACCTCCAGGGCCAGGTGGTGGAGGAGTTCGCGGGAGACGACCGAGTCCTGGTGTTCGCCGAGGATCTCCTGGACCTGCTCGGCGCGAGCGGCCAGGTCCGCGGCTTCGTCGGCGAGGACGGGTACGGCGGACTCCGCGGCGTACCGCAGTCGCTTCGACGACTTTCGTACCTCGTGCAGCTCGTGGTCCTGCTCCGCCACGGTCTCGGCCTGTTGCGAACGCCGTACCGCCTTGCGCATCCGCCGGTAGTCGTGTTCGAGCAGCTCGCCGATCTGCTTGCTCGCCTTCCGGTCGTCGCCCGTCACAGGCGGCTTCGCGATCAGTTCGTCCAAAGCATCCAGCAGCCGGAAGTACCGCGGACTCTCCAACGCGGCCAGCGCTCCCGCGCGCCCATCGCGATAGACCCGCCGCAGGTGATCGTCGATCCGTCCCGCGACCCGTCCCATCACCAGCTCGACCGGCTGCTCCGCAACCTCCGCCGCGAAGTGCTCACGCTGCACCTCAGCATCCCGGGCAGCCCCGAGCTCACCGGCCAGCCACTTCAACTCGGCCCGCAGCACGTCGCCGGCCTCGCGATCGATCACCGGGCGGTACGTCGCCAGCGCCGAGCGCAACCGCCGCGTCGCGACCCGGAATTTGTGGATCGAGTCCGGGACGTCCCGGCGTACCTCGGGGTCCCGTTCGCGGATCGCCTGCACCTGCGCGCCGGCGTACGCGCGGAACACGTCCGACGTCCGCGGCTTCTTCGGAAGGACAAAGGAGTCGTACGCCGGAACGCGATCGCCGAGCGCCCGCGCCAGCTTGCTCGGACCGCTCGCCGGACGCGCACCCGCGCCCTTGAGCAACTCACCCGCGTCCTCGAGCAGCAGGTTGTCGCCGTCGACCAGCTCGACCTCCCACTCCCGCCAACTCTCCGGCTCGCCGCCCGCGACCGTCGCGGTCACGTGGTCGTCGGCAAGCTCCGCGAGGACACCGCCATCCGCATCGAGCAACCGATGGACGATCCGTCGCGTCTGCAGCGTCACGACCGGCGCCAACTGCTGGTCGCGGACATGCACGCGGACCGTACGGACGACCGCGATCGGCACGTTGCGCACCGACCGGCCGAGCGGATGCCGAACCTCGAGCCGGCCACCGGACGAGCCCGGGAACTTCACGTGCCACCCGTCGTCCTCGCCACCGGTCCGTCGGCGAAGCGTCACCTTGTGAGCGGCCAGGTCGAGGCCGGCGGTGTCGTAGTACACCGCCTCCAGGTCGAGCTCGACCGGCTGCGCGACACTCGCGACCCCGGGCAAGTCGTGCAGCGCCGGCAGGGCCGCGCTCGCGTCGACGTCGTACTTCGTCTCGATCTCGAGCTGCTCGGTGGGGGCCATACCCCATTGTTTACCAGGTGTTCATGAACAAGCCCTGAGATCGGCGACCATCATCTCCTGCCCACTCCTTTGAAGAACGTGTAGTGGAAGGTGCCGCCGGGCCTGGTGGACTTCTCGAGGTCGCGGATGCCCGCGGCCCACTCGGCCTCGGTCCGCATCCCGGCGGCGATCGCGCGGTCGCGGACGGACTCGACCATCGCGATGAAGGTCTTGCGGGTGAAGCCGTCGACGAGCTGCGGGAGGCTCTGGTCGGCGTACACGGTGCGTGGCCCGACCTGTACGTCGTCGTACCCGGCCTGCTCGAGCAACGGCTGGAGCCGACGGCCGATCAGCGAGTCGCCGCCCGCCGAAGCCTGCAGGTCGACGAGGCAGTCGATGACGGCTTGGGCCTGTGCGCTGCGCGGGTGGAAGAAGGCCGACTCGTGGTCGCCTTCGATCACCGTGATGGTGCCACCGGGATTGAGGAGGTCCCGGAGTCCGGTGAGCGCGGCGGCAGGGTCAGGGAGGTGCTCGAGGACGAAGCAGACGAAGACGTGGTCGAACTTCTCGCCGGACAGGTCGTGGAGGTCCGCGTGCCGCCAGTCGACCGTCGCGTCCGGCGCCTGTTCGGCGACCCGGGCTTTGGCCTGGGCGAGCGATGCTTCGGAGATGTCGATCGAGACCAGGTCGATGCCGGGGCTTCGCGTGACCAGTTGAACGGTCTGCGCTCCCACTCCGCAGCCGGCCTCCAGCACGCGACTGCCGGGTGCATAGGTGGTGCCGCCGTGCAGCAGGTCGGCGAGCGTGCCGGCCTGGTCGGACAGCCGGCGGGTCTCCGCCGGGGTGTAGCCGTGGACGTAGTCGGTTCCCATACCTCCAAGGTCGCGCCACAATGGTCCTGTGAACAGGTCCAATCCGGCGATAAGTGGCAGGTCCATTGGCGGAGCGGACTTCCTCCAGCTCGACCCGGCCGAAGCACCGCCCGGCGGTCTCGCGGACTGGCTCACCGACCGTTTGCGGACGGCGATCTCCACCGGTCACCTCCCGGTCGGCACCCGCCTCCCCGCGACCCGCACCCTCGCCACAGACCTCGGCCTCTCCCGGGGCGTGGTCACCGAGTCGTACCAGCGTCTGACGGAAGACGGCCACGTCTCCACCCACGGTCGCCGCGGGACCATCGTCGTCGCCGCGCCGATCGGCGCCGCCCGAACGACAGGACGTAGTCGTCTACGCACACCTCTTCGCCCGCCTAGCGCTCCTCCAGAAGAGGAGAAACCGGGGACTACCTCCTGTCGTTATCCAGACCTGAACGACGAGATCTTCGACAATCTGCGGGCGGCCCCGGCGCGGATCGATCTGACGCCAGGGGTGCCGGACTTGGCGGCGTTTCCGCGGAGCGCCTGGCTGCGCGCGGAGCGAGCGGTGCTCGGGGACCTGGAGTCGGCGGAGTTCGGGTACGGCGACCCCGCGGGTACGCCGACGTTGCGACGCGCGGTCGCGGCCTGGCTGGCGCAGTACCGCGGGATCACTGCGGACCCGGACGACCTGATCATCGTTGCCGGCGTGGCCCAGGCGATCGGGCTCGTGGCCCAGATGCTCGACCGGCACGGCATCCACGAGATCGCGGTCGAGGATCCCGGCTCGCTCGGTTCCCGGCAGCACCTGCAGAACTGGGGCATGCGGACCCCGCCGATCCCCGTCGACGATCGCGGGCTGCAGGTCGACGTACTGCGGAACTCCGGCGCTAGGGCGGTGATGGTGACACCGGCGCACCACTTCCCGACCGGCGTCGTACTGGACGGCGAACGTCGTCGCGAACTGATCCAGTGGGCGAAGGACGGCGGACTGGTCATCGAGGACGACTACGACGCCGAGCACCGGTACGACCGGCCGCCGGTCCCGGCACTCCGCGCGATGCTGCCCGACCAGGTCATCTACGCCGGCAGCGTGTCCAAGCTGCTCGCCCCGGCGCTACGGATCGGCTGGATGCTCGCACCCCCGCAATACAAGGAAGAACTGATCGCCCGCAAGCGCCTCGCGGACCTCGGCAACGCCGGCCTCCCGCAGCTCACCCTCGCCTCGCTGATGGAGTCCGGCGAACTCGAGCGCCAGCTCCGCTTCCTCCGCCGCCGGCACCGCACCCGCCGCGACGCAATGGTCACCGCCATCCGCAACCACTTGCCCACCGCAACCATCCACGGAGCAGCCGCCGGCCTGCATCTCACCGTCACCTTCAACGATGGAGACGACATCGCCCTGGCCGCAGCCGCCCTGGAAGCAGGCGTGAAAACCCATCCCCTCTCGTGGCACTGCCAACTCCCGCACGCCCCCGGCCTCGTCCTCGGCTACGCCGCCCGCACCCCCACCGAGATCACCGAGGCCATCGCCACGATCGCGAAGGTCAGCTGATCGGACTCCACCAGTTCGCCCGCCCGGCGAGCTTCATGAACGCGGGCAACAGCACGCCCCGGATCGCCGTCGCGTCCACGAGCACCGCGACGGCCATCCCGACCCCGATCATCTTCAGGTAGACGACCCCGCCGGTCGCATAGACCGCGAACGACAGCGCGAGCACGGCGGCCGCGGTCGTGACCAACGGCGCCGATCGCTGCAGCCCGGTCGCCACCGCCTGCTCGGTATCCCCGGTCCGCAGGTACTCCTCCCGGATCCGCGACACGATGAACACCTCGTAGTCCATCGACAGTCCGTACACGATGCAGAACATGAGGGTCGGCATACTCGCCTCCAGTACGCCGGTCGCGGTGAATCCGAGTACTCCGGACAGGTTGCCGTGCTGGAACACCCACACCATGACGCCGAACATCACCGCGAGACTGAGCAGGTTCAGCACGGTCGCCTTCAACGGCAGCAGCACGCTGCCGGTCGCGACGTACAGGACGAGCACACTGAGCAGCAGGATCAGCCCGAGCACCAGCGGGATGCGTTCGGTGAGTGCCGCCCGCCAATCCGACATCTCGGCCGGCGAACCACCGATCATCGCCGGGTACGGCGCCTCAGCCGCACGGACCTGTTCCACGAACTGCCCGACGTCTCCCTCGAGCACCTCGTCGGTCGGGATGACCGTCAGGTACGCCCCGCCGTTGCGGACGTAGGTGTCGACCTGCGCCACCCCGTCGAGCTGACCGAGGGTCTTCGCGTACGGCGTCAGCCGCGCCGGATCGGGCGTCTCGGGCATCACGACGTACAGCGCATCGGACTCCTCCTGGCCGAAGTTCTGGCGCACTTGGTCCGCCATGATCCGGCTGCTCGCTTCCGCCGGGAGGATCCGGGCGTCCGGCAGGCCGAGGCGCAGACCCAAGGCGGGTGACGAGAGCAACAGGATGAGCGCGAGGACGGCGCCGCCGATGAGTGCCGGGCGGCGCATCACCGCGGTCGCCAGTGCTGCCCAGCGGCCGGAGCCGGAACCGGTCGACACGGGACGGACCGCCCGGCGGCCGAGGAGCGCCAGCGCCGCCGGGAGGATGACGAGCGCGCCGATCAGCGCGGACAGGACAACGAGAAAACCGGCGTACCCGAAGGACCGGAGGAACGACAGGGGGAACAGCAGCAGTGCCAGCAGTGAGACCGCGACCGTCAGGCCGCTGAAGAAGACGGTTCGCCCGGCCGTGCGCACCGCGGTCACCACGGCGTCGTCGACCTCGGCGCCGGCCGCGAGCTCCTCGCGGAACCTCGCGATCACGAACAGGCAGTAGTCGACACCGAGCGCCAGTCCCATCACCAGTGCGAGGTTGGCGGCGAACGTCGAGACCTCGGTGAACGCCGCGATCACCCGCAGCCCGGCCAGCGCGCCGCCGACCGCGAAGATCCCGACCCCCAGCGTCAGCAGGGCCGGCGAGACTCTGCGATAGATGACGATCAGCAACCCGAGCACCATCGGGATCACGACCAGCTCGGCGCGCAGGAAGTCCGCGCGGGCCTGGGCCCCGATCTCGCGGAACACTTCGTCCTGACCGCCCGACTGTACGGTGATCCCGTCGCGCGATCCGGCGTACTGCGCGGCGAGCTCGCCGACCCGCTGTCGCGCCTCATTCACCTCGCCTGGCACGTGGACGAGGATCAGCGCCTGCCGGGAATCCCTGCTCCGCAAGGCGGGGCTGTCGTCCCGGGACCAGTACGACGCCGCTTCGGCGACTCTCGATTGTCCGGCGATTTCGTTGGTCAGACCAACACCAGCGGCGCGTACGGCGGGATCGTCGACGGTGCCCGCCTCCGCCGTCACGAGGAACGCGAGGTTGGGCGGGCCGGTTCGGAACTGGTCGGCGAGCACCCGGCGGGCACGATCCGACTCCGCGGCCGGATCGGCGATCCGGGACAGCGAGAGGGCGTTCAGCGCACCGGCCGCGACCGCGAGCACGAGCGCCGTCAGGACGAGCGAGAGGAACGCGACAACACGCCGGCGCCGAACCACCAGCCGACCAAGCCGCTCGAGCAAACCGGGACCGGGAGGTTTAAGCGGGTTGAGTGGGGTGGTTTCGGGCATGGCGGACCTCCGGGTGAGCGGGGGTAGGATGACGAAACACGAGCAGTTGCTCGCATACAGAAAATACGAGCATTTACTCGTGTTTGTCAACGGAAGGACGCGTCATGCCCGAGGAGCCGCGACGCCAGGCGCGCGGGCAGCGGCGGATGGTGCAGCTGCTGGACGCGGCCGCGGTGGTGTTCGCCGAGGCCGGGTACGCGAAGGCGACCACCAACGCGATCGCCCAGCAGGCCGGCGTCTCACCGGGCACGCTGTACCAGTTCTTCGCGAACAAGGAGGCCCTCGCCGAGGCGCTCGCGGAGCGCTACCGCAGCGAACTGGCCGCCGCACACCAGAAGGCCTTCGACCCGGGTACGGCGCAACTCCCGCTGCCCGAACTGGTCGACCGGATGATCCGCCCGATGGTCGAGGTCAACCTGGAGAACCCAGGATTCAAGGCCCTGTTCGGCAGCGGCGACCTACCGGACAAGCTGACCGCCCCGACCCGCGCGCTTCAGAAGGCCGTCACCGGCCGCGTCGCTGAGGTCCTGGCCGCCCGCTACCCCCACCTGCCGGCGGACCGTCTCGAAACCACCGCGGCCGTCGCCACCCAGATCTTCGCCGCCCTGCTCGGCGCCATCGTCTCCACTCCCGCCACCGACCGCGAACGCTGGATCACCGAACTCAACCAGGCCCTGGTCGGCTACCTCACCCCGCTCGATCAGCGGGTGTAGCGCGGGACCATCGCGAGGGCGAACTGGGTCATCAGGTCCGGGTTGATCTTGCGGGCGGGGAGCGGGACCAGGTCGACGATCTTGTCGTCGCCGACGCGGATCGTCGTCCGGCCGGTGGCGGTGTCGACGTACCCCTCGTCGCCGAGCGGGATCGACTGCGAGGTGGCGGCCTTGCGGATCGGGGCCATCAGGGCCTTGGCGTCCGGCTCCCGGCGTGCCGAGGTCGAGAGCACGCCCGTCGAGGTCACCCAGCCGCAGACCAGGTCGCCGACGAGGGTCTGACCGTCGCGCCGAGCCATCGCCGGTACACCCAGCACCTTCTCGGCCGCCGCCGTACCGCGGTCACAATCGGGGCGCGTGATCAGCCGATCGGCGTCCGGCAGCCCGGGAGCCTGCCGTACGACCTCCTGGCCGAGTGCGACGTACTTCGCGAGGGTCGCCTGCGGCCCCGAGAGCTTGTACATCTTGCCGCCCAGCAGGAACACCAGGAACTGGCTCGTGCCGTACCCACCCTGACCGATCTTGACGGGCTTGGCCGGCTCGCGCGGATGCGCGGCGTACGCCTTCTGAGTCGCCGCCAGCATCGCCGGAGTCGCCGGAAGCACCGACACCCCGACCCGCAGCACCGGTCCGTTAGGGCTGGTGCTGAGCGCGAACTGACACACGTCGTACGTCGGGATGTCGAACTCGGGCGGCGGCGCCTTGGGCTGGATGTTCGCAACCGGCACCGCGAGCGTCGTCTGCACCAAGGTGGGGTCCATCCGCACGCACAGCGTGTCCGCGGCCTTGGCCGTCTCGGACGGCGTCACCGAAGGCGTCGGCGACGGGGTCTCCGAGCTCGGTGGTGTGCTCATCGGCACCAGCGGCGGCACACTCGGCGACTTCTCGTCCGCCGGGCCACTACAGCCCGCGAGTAGTACGACGGTCAGCGCGGAGGCGGTCACTACCCGACGGATACGCATGATGACCCGAACCTTAACCCGCGGTCCGGAGCTCCCTTTCGCGGACCGCGTGTTCGTCAGTACGGGCGTCGTACCGCCAGAACTCGCGCAACCAGGCGGACGTGGCGATGACGCCGGCGACGCACAGCACACCGCCGCTGACGATCGAGGTCCGGACCGTGGTGAGGTCGGCGACCAGCCCGGAGCGGGCCTGACCGCCGAGCGGGCCGAGCGAGTAGCCGAGCATCTCGATCCCGGCCAGCCGGCCGCGCATCTCGTCGGGGATCGTCTGGTTCCAGATCACCGAACGGAACAGCACCGACACCATGTCGGCCGCGCCCGCCACCGCGAAGAACGCGATCGCGAACCAGATGTTCGGCGCCAGCCCGGCGATCCCGACCGCGGCGCCCCAGCCGATCGTGGCCAGCACCACCGCCCGGCCCTGGTGGTGGACGTGTTTGGCCCAGCCGCTGGTCAGGCTGGCGCACATCGCCCCGATCGCCTCCGCGCTGTACAGCAGGCCGAGCAGCTTCGGTTCCTTCAGGATGTCCGTCGCGAACGCCGGGAACAGCACGATCGGCATCGCCAGGAACATCCCGACCATGTCGACCAGGTACGTCGCCAGCAGGTCCTTGCGCCGGAACGCGTAGACGATTCCGCCGCCGATCGCCCGCAGGCTCGGCGCCGTCGAGTGCTCGCCGGCACGGTACGAACCGAGCCGGGCGTAGAGCAGCGTCGCGAACACGATGCCGGCCAACTCGACCGAGAACGCCCAGGTAACGCCGACCGAACCGACCAGGACACCGCCCACCGCCGGGCCGGCGAGCTGGCCGATCTGCGAGGTCAGGGAGCTCAGCGCGACCGCGGCCGGGATCTCCTCGTGCTTCACCACCCGCGGAAGGAGCGCTTCCCGCGAAGGCCGCTGCAGCGAGGTGGCGATCGCGTTCAAAGCGCCGCAGACGTAGATCAGCCAGACCTGCGGGTTCGGGAGGAGCGTGTTGGCGACCATCAGCGCGGAGATCACGACCTGCGCGAGGCCGGTGGCGACGAGCAGGGTGCGGCGTTCGACGTGGTCGGCGAGCGCACCGCCGTACAGGCCGAACACGACCAGCGGGACGATCGTCACCAGGCCCATCGCGCCGACCGCGAAGTTCGATCCGGTGAGTTGATAGAGCTGGTACGGCAGGGCGACGTACCCGACCATGCCGCCGAGGAAGAACACCGACCCGGCGACCAGCAGGATGCGGAAATCGCGGGAACCACGCCACGGAGTCAGATCGACGCGCAACCGGGCCAGCCGCGCGCTCAGACTTGATGCCACCGGGACATAGTGACAGGCCCGACCGGACCCGACGAACCTGTTTTCAGCTCAGGGGTAGCAGCGCGGACAGGTCGGTGCGTTCGCCGCTGGCGCGGAGTTTGCCGGTCATCCGGGCGTCGGGCCAGGTGGTGCGGCCGAGGGCCACGTCGATCCACAGGTCCGGCGGCATCTCGATGACCGCGCCGGGAGTACCGCGGGTGTGTCGCGGGCCCTCGATGCACTGCACCGCGCCGTACGGCGGAATGCGTACCTCGACCGCGTGACCCGGCGCCTTCGCGACCAGGCGTTGCAACAGTTCCTTGGTGAGCAGTTTCAGGTCGGCGCGTTCCGCCGTACCGTCGTCGTAGCGTTGCAAGGCCTGCCGGAACGCGGGGTCGGACATCTCCACGACGTGCCAGCGTACGCGGCAGTTTGCGGTGACGCCCCTCTCGTCGGCGATAATCAGGCGGGAGAGAGGGAAGCGAGGTCGGGATGCTCACGCCCAGGCACCAGGCGCTGCTGATGACGCTGGCGGGAATGACCGTCGGTGTAGCCGTTTTCGGCACAGTCGTCGCCGTGAACGGTGGCAATCCGTTCACCGCCCACGACACGCCGGTGGGGATCGTGAGTCCGTCGCCGACCAGCACCCCGAGCCGTGGGGACGGGCTGCAGGCCGACGGACTGCAGTACGTCGTCCAGAACTTCGGCACCGACGACGACCCGGTGTCGTCCGAGGTCCCGGCCGGGTGGAAGAGCGCCCAGAGCGGGACCCGCCCGAAGTTCGTCGACTCGACCGGTGTCTGGCAGATCCGGTTCGACACCCGGGGCAGCAAGCAGACCCCGGACCAGCTGGTCGCGAACCGTGAGCGCAGCATCGACGAGAGCGGCCTGAAGGTGCTCAGCCGCGACAACGGCACGCTGATCTACACGTACGTCGACAAGGCCCGCGGTCCCCGGATGGGTCTGTCGCGCTGGGTCTCGCTCGACGACGGCAAGACGTCAGCGGTCGAGATCACCGTCGGCGGCCGCCCGCAGGACGAGGCCGGCCTGCGCGCGGTCCTCCAGCAGGCCACCGACACCCTGAAACTCCCGGTCGACCCGAACGACACCCGCCCCAACTAACACTTGATGTCGGCGGCGGGGGTGTTGCCTTGCACCAGGTAGCTCTCCACGACGTTCTTCACGCACGCGTTGCCCGAAAGGTACGCCGTGTGGCCGTCGCCGTCGCGGGTGACGAGGACGCCGTTCTCGAGCTGATGCGCCAGGCCGACCGCCCACTCGTACGGCGTGGCCGGGTCGCGCGTCGTACCGAGGACCATGATCGGCTTCGAGCCGGCCGCCTTGATCTGGTGCGGCTTGTCGGTCGGCTTCACCGGCCAGTTCACGCAGGACGCCGACGACCAGGCGAGGAACTCCCCGAACCGCGGTGAGGCGGCCTTGAACTCCGGCACCTCCGCCTGGAGCTGCGCGATCGAGGTGACGTCCGGCCGGTCGGAACAGTTGACCGCGATCTGGACCTCGTTCGCGTTGTCGGAGTACCCGGACGGCTTGCGGTCGGTGTACTCGTCCGCCATCGCGAGCAGCCGCGCGCCGTTCCCGGCGAGCCCGTCGACGACGGCGTCCTCGAGCCGCGGCCAGAACTCCTTCAGGTACAGCGGGTAGACCAGGCCGAGGATGACCAGTGCCTGCGTGACCTGGCGCTGCCCGTCACCCGGCAGCGGATGCGCGTCGCTGTCCTTGATCAGCTTGTCGACCTTGGCCAGCACCTCGTTCTTGCTGCTGCCGAGCTTGCAGGAGCGCTGCGCACAGTCCTCCGCGAACGCGTCCAGCGCCTTGTCGAAGCCCTTCGCCTGCGCCATCCCCATCTGCTGGGACGAGATCGACGGGTCGACGGCGCCGTCCAGCACCAGCCGGCCGACGTTCTTCGGGAACAGCTCGGCGTACGTCGCACCGAGGTAGGTACCGTACGACATGCCCAGGTAGTAGAGCTGGGAGTCCCCGACGATGCCTCGCAGTACGTCGATGTCGCGGGCGGCGTCCTTCGTGTTCACATGCGGGAGGAGCTCGCCGGAGCGCTGCTTGCAGCCGGCCGCGAAGGCCTTGGACTGCTTGTCGACGTCGGCGACCTCGGCGGGCGTGTCCGGGCTCCCGTCGGCGGCGATCATCGCGTCCAGCTGCGCCGTGTCCAGGCACTTCACCGGGGTGGATTCGCCGACGCCGCGCGGGTCCCAGCCGATGATGTCGAACTTCCGCAGCAGCGACGAACCGAACAGCATCGGCGCCTGTGCGGCGAAGTCCTGACCGGAGGCGCCGGGACCGCCCGGGTTGATGAACAGCGTGCCGATCCGGCCGCCGCGGTCCTTGGCGAGCACCTTCCGGGCGCGCAGCTCGATGGTCTGCCCGGTCGGCTTGGTGTAGTCGAGCGGGACCTCGATGGTCGCGCACTGCTGATTGGAGCCGCAGCGCTCCCAGTCCGGCTGCTGCTGGTAGAACTTCTCCAGCCCGGCCGGGATCGGGCCCACCGGTCCGCTGGGCGGGTTGCTGCCGACGCCGGGCGCCGTACCGCTGTCGGCGTCCTGCGCGCGACTCGCTACTCCACATCCGCTCGCGAGCACCGCCAGAGTTGCCACCAGTACGGTCGACCTGCGGAATCTCACTGCGCGGTTTCTCCCTCGTCGTCGTGGTGCAGGCGGCGCCGCCGGCGTGGTTTCCGGGCCCGCCGCTCCTCGGTCGGCTCCGGCGGTTCGGGCTGTGCACTCGTCTCCGGTGCACTCGTCTCCGGTACGACGGGTGCCGCGTCCGGTGTCGTCGTACCGGAGGCCTCGTACTGCTGCCGCGGCGAGCAGACGTCCGCCCGGCTGCACGCGCAGCGCCGGCCACTCGCCGCCAGCCGAACGACGACGGTGTCGCTCGGGACGTTGTGCCCGACCACCACTCCATCACCCGCGGGGGTCTCCACCGCGGTCCCGAGCGCCGGAGCCTTCGCGTTGAACTCCTGGTAGAGCGGGTGCTCGTACTTCAGGCAGCACATCAGGCGACCGCAGGCGCCGGAGATCTTCAGCGGGTTCAGCGGCAGGTCCTGGTCCTTCGCCATCCGCACGCTGACCGGCTCGAAGTCCTTCAGGAACGTCGCGCAGCACAGGTCCCGCCCGCACGGCCCGATACCGCCCTGCAACCGCGCCTCGTCACGAGCGCCGACCTGCCGCAGCTCGATCCGCGCCCGCAGCGCCCGCGCCAGATCCCGGACGAGCTCACGGAAATCGACCCGGTGCGGCGCCGAGAAGTACACGATCACGAGTTGGTCGATATCCGGCCGCCGGTCGACGAAATCGATCCCGACCACCTTCATCGGCAGGTCGTGCTCGCGGATCGTCCGCTTGGCGATCACCCGCGCATCCGCCCGCCGCTGCCGGTTCTGCTCGTCCCGGTCCAGGTCCGTCGCGGTCGCGATCCCCGCACACAGCGGCAGCCCGCCGACGTCCTCAGTCACATACTGCGGCGCCCAAACACACTCCGCCACCTCAGGGCCGTCGTCAGTAGGTACCAGCACTTTCTCCCCCACCCGAGGCCGAAACTCACCCGGATCAAGGTAGTAAAGCCGCCCGTACCGCTCGAACGACACCGCCATCACCATGCCCACGCCGTCAGAGTACGGGGCGTTGCACAGGAAGTGGTCGCGCTACACAGGAAATAACCTGTCCACCGTCCCCGGCGCGCCGGTCACGCCCCTACCGGTGACTGTTTTTCACGCTGCCAGTGAGTTTGTCGTCATCAGGCCCGAACGCGGCACACAGAACCCGGTGATCGCCGTCCTCCCAGGCCTCCTTGCTCGGCGTCCACCAGTCCAGGTACAGCTCGGACTGGTCACGAGCCTTCCCCACATACGTGCCGAACGCGGGGGCGCAGGCACGGTCGGCCGCCTTGTTGATGGCGCTGTCACCCGGGTACTTCGTACCAGGGAGCGTCGGGATCGCAACGACCTCGCCGTCATGCGCGTCCGGGCACGGCTGCCGGACGACCTCGTCCTCTTCGCTGCCCTCGTCGAAGCACTCCCCGACCGTCAGATCGTCGACGTACGTGGTCGGACCCGAGCTCGATGACGACACCGGATCCGGTGCGCTGTAGTTGTCGTCGGACGAACCGAGCGCGATCACGAGGACGATCAGCAGTGCGTAGCCGATCGTCACCAGGGATCCCATCACCAGTCCGGCGATCGCCATCCCTTTGCCCTCTTGCTGGCTCCGCTTGATCTGTACCAGCGCCGCAATACCGAGCCCGATCGCCACCGGCGCGGACACCCCGATGACGAACCCGCCGAGCCCGGTCACGAGCGCCGCGGTGGCCAGCCCGTTCGTCCCACCCGAACCGCTGTACCCGTAACCGCCGTACCCATAGCCGTACCCGTACGGCCCCGGCGCCTGCCCGTACGCCGACGGATACTGCCCCGGCCCATATCCCTGCCCGTACGGCTGACCGCCCGGTGGCTGACCGCCCGGGGCCTGCCCGTACGGCGACTGCTGCGACCCGTACGTCGGCTGCCCAGGCGCAGCCCACGGCGCACCACCCTGCGCACCAGGCGCCTGCGGCTGTTCCGGCCGCCCGTACGTCGGGAACGGACGCGTCGGATCCCGCGGACTGTCCTGTGGCCGGTCCTGTGGTCGTTCCGGCTCCGGGCCGTACGGTGGCTGAGTCACGCTACCCCCACTGAATCCCCCGCGGGCATTACCGCTGTGATCCGCGCATCGTACCTGTCAGATGGGTCCCTGGCATGCCGACCAGACACAGGACGTTGCCGTCAGCAACCGCGCGGTCTTCCAGTACGACGTAGTACATGTCGAGCTCGGACCGCTCGTACGGCGTCCCCACGAACTCGACGAACGCGCCGGCGCACTGCTGCGTCGCGACGGTCCCGGTCTGCGCGGTCGACAACCCGACGAGCGCGGCCTGCACCTTGGCGTATGCCTCCCCGGTATGCGCCGCGGCGCAGTCGGCGATCCGTACCAGCCGCAGCGTCGAGGCTTCCAGGTCCGCGTCGAAGCAGCGGCCGACCTCCACCTGCGAGATCGACACGGTCTTGCCGATGCCCCGCCGGTGCTCGCCGATCAGGTTGAGCGTGACAGCGACACCGATCGCGATCACCCAGCACAGCGACACCGCCAGAGCGCCGTACGCGAGCCGTTTCCCGTGCCCGCCGGCGCGCTTGATGCGCCGCAGCGCGACGACGGCCAGCACGACCGCGATCGGCACCAGCCCGGGCAGGCTGGTCGCGAACGCGGCGACGGCGTACCCGTTCTGCCGGCCCTTCGGCGTCGGGACGCCCTCCAACCAGGACTCAGCCGACGGCAGCGATGGCCGCGCGGGCTGGATCGGGGAGGGCGGCTGGGTCATTTGCGTCCGTTTCGCGGCAAGGTGAGGGCTGAGCGGTCTACTCCGCCCAGTCACCCAGTCATCGGACCCGCTGGTCTCGGTGTTACACGTTCTGCCCAGTTATCGGACGTGGCGTGATGAACGACTCAGACGCCCCTCTTAGCGCTGCGGGCGCCGCGGGATCGTGAAGCCGTCGCTGCGGCCCTCGAACAGCCCGACCGTCATCGCCTCGAGCGCGACCAGCGGCGCCACGTTCGCCTCGATCGCCTCCCGGCACATCGCGATCGCGTCGATCCGGCGGACCGTCTGCTCGGGTGTCGTCCGGCTCCCGAGCTGCTCGATGTTGCGCTGCAGCTCGGCGTTGATCAGCTCGCTGCCGGACCCGGTCTGCATCACGAGTACATCGCGGTAGAGCGCCATCAGGTCGACCAGCGAACGATCCAGAACGTCGCGTTCCCAGCGCTTCGCGCGGGCCTTCTGCTGGTCCTCGAGCTCTTTCAGCGCCGCGTTCGCCTCGCGCGGCCGGGCGCCCTTCGTGCCGACGCCGAGCGCCTGTTCGAGCGCGGCCCGCTCCTTCTCGTCGACCTTCTCCGCGCTGGCCTTGGCCTCTTCCTTGGCCGCCTCGACCAGTCGCTGCGCGGCCTTCAGGCAGGCCCCGAGATCACGCAGCGCGAACGGCACCTCGAGCACCTTGTTGCGCCGCTCGCGCACCGCCTCGTCGCGGGCCAGCGCCCGCGCCCGGCCGATGTGCCCCTGCGCGGCCCGCGCCGCGAACCAGGCCAGATCCTGGCCGACGTCGAGGGTCCGGCTCAGCATCTCCGCGACCGCGGCGACCGGCGGCGTCCGCAGCACCAGCAGCCGGCAGCGCGAACGAATCGTCGGTACGACGTCCTCGACCGTCGGCGCGCACAACACCCAGACGGTCCGCGGCGACGGCTCCTCGATGCTTTTCAGCAACGCGTCCGCGGCCTGCTCGGTGAGCCGGTCCGCGTCCTCGACGACCATCACCTGCCAGCGGCCCTGCGTCGGGCTCATCGCGGCCCGGCGGACCAGCTCGCGGACCTCGCTGACCCGGATCGACAACAGTTCGGTGCGGATCAGTGACACGTCCGGGTGCGCGCCGCTGAGCGCCGTACGGCATTCGTTGCACTCGCCGCAGCCGTTGTTCGCGCACTGCAGCGCGGCCGCGAACGCCCGACCCGCGTTCGACCGGCCGGAGCCGGGCGGCCCGGTGATCAGCCACGCGTGCGTCATCCCGGCGACCGCAGGGCCCCTCTCGCCGCGCAGTACCGCAGCGGCGCCGTCGACGGCCTTGCGCAGTACGGCGACCGCGGGCTCCTGCCCGACCAGGTCGTCCCAGACACTCATAGGCCCACCTTGGGAAGCATCGGTTGGAGCCGGGCGCGGATCTGTTGCGCGATGTCCTCGCGGTCCTGGGTCGCGTCGAGGACCAGGTAGTGCTGGGGCTCGGCGGCGGCCAGCTCGAGGAACGCGTTCCGCACCCGCTCGTGGAAGGCGTCGGACTGCGCCTCGATCCGGTCCCGCTCCTTGAACCGGCCGAGGCCGCTCGTCGGCGGCAGGTCCAGCAGGATCGTGAGGTTCGGGCGGAGATCGTTGGTGGCCCAACGATTCACCCGTTCGACGTCGGTCAGGTCCAGGTCCCGCCCGGATCCCTGGTACGCCAGCGCGGAGTCGACGTACCGATCGGTGATCACGACCGCGCCCGACTTCAGCGCGGGCTTGATCACCGAGTCGACGTGCTCGGCCTTGTCTGCGGCGTACAGCAGCGCCTCGGCGCGGTGCGAGATGTCGCCGGTCGCCGGGTCGAGGACGATCTGGCGGAGCGTCTTGCCGAGCTCGGTCGCACCGGGCTCGCGGGTCAGCAGCACCTGCTGGCCCTGCTCCTCCAGCCATTTCACCAGCAGCGCTGACTGCGTCGACTTGCCGGCGCCCTCACCGCCCTCGAGCGCGATGAACAGGCCGGTCGTCGGATAGTCGCCACGCGTCTTGCCGAAACTGCGCCGTACGTCGCGCCAGAACGGAACCCCCGGCCGGTCGTCCATCTGCCGCCAGGCCAGCAGACCGATCACCCCGGCCAGGACCGCCGCCGCGACCATCGTCATCGAAGCGCCGTTGTACGTCGCCGAACGGCCGCCGATCGTCCACGTGTGCCGGCCGATCGCGCCGGCGGCGAACGGCGCGATCGCCAGCGTGATCGCGAGCACCGTCCGGACGGCGGACTGCACGAACGCGAACGTCCGCCCACGCACGGCGTCCGGCACTTCGAGACCGAGCAACGTGTACCCCGAGACCCATGAGCCGCCGGCGCAGAACCCGAGCAGGATCGCGATCATCGTGGCGATCTCGATCTGCTGGATCAACGCCAGCCCGGCCAGGCAGATCCCCGACCCGACCAGCCCGGCCGCGAACAGCCGGCGCCGGGACAACCCGGAGAAGATCCGCGGCGCGAACCCCATACCGAGCGCGAGGCCGCCGAACACGGCGCCGAACAACACGCCGTACCCGGGATCGCCCGCGCCCAGCCCTTCGACGTACGTGCGGCCGAGGCCGATCACGACCGCACCGGCCGCGAACGCGCCGGAGATCCCGATCACGAGACCGCGAACCACCGGCGTGCCGGTGACGTAGGACCAGCCCTCGACCACGGTCCGCCACAGCGTCGGATGGTCCTCGTGCTCGTGAATCGCGCGGCCGATCTCGGCGACCGACACGATCGCGAACGCCGAGATGACGAAGGTCGCGGCGTTCACGTACACGGCCAGGTCGATGGCGAAGTCGCCGGCCCAGCGCGACACCAGGGTGATCGCTGTGAAGATGACCGCGGCCGGCAGAGCGGTCCCGTACGTCGTGATCAGGCTGAGCTGGTTGGCCGCCTCGAGCCGGTGCCGGGGCACCAGGTTGGGCACGCTGGCGTCCTTGGCCGGACCCCAGATCAGGCTGACGATCTCGATCAGCACGGTCGCCACCAGCACCCAGGTCAGCGTGCCGACGATCGGGATGCTGACGAAGAACGCGGCCCGGATCAGGTCGCCGACGATCATCGTCCAGCGCCGGTCCAGCCGGTCCGCGATCCAGCCCGCCACCGGGCCCATCACCAGCGCGGGCAGCACGCGCAGGAACAGCACGCCGCCGATCGCGAAGTTGGCCGCCTGGTAGTCGTCACCGGCGAACGACTTCGCCATCGCGGTCAGCGCCAGCAGGCCGATCCAGTCGCCGAGGCTCGACAGCCCGAACGCGATCCACAGCCGCCGGAACGCCCGGATCCGCAACACCGCCCGCACATCGTGCGCCGGTGCAGGATCGGTCAACGGGTCATAAACCTCCGGCACACCGCAAGCCTAGTGGGCAGCGTGGACAGCCTCGCCCAGCGCATCCAGTGCGGCCTTCAACTCACCCGCGGGCAGGAACCCGAACCCGAGGCGGAACACCCGCGGCTCGTCCCCGAACCAGTCCCCGTCGGCCAGCCGGACACCGGCCTCCGCCGCCGTACGCCGGAACCGCTCGAGATCCACCGCCGGCTTGAGCCGGATCACGCACAACGCCCCGGCATCCGGCCGAACCCACTCGACCAGCTCACCGTTCGCGTTGACCCAGTCCTGCGTGATCAGCAGGTTCTGCTCCAGCCAAGGCCGTCGTACGGCGAGGATCTCGTCCTCCTGCTCGAACACGCGAATCGCCAGCGCCTCCGTGACCGTGGACGCGGAGACCACCGTGCTGAACTTCGCCGTCGTCAACTGCTCGACCAGGCCGGCGTCGGTGCTGATCACCCACCCGATCCGCAACCCGGCCGCCCCATGGCACTTCGAGAGCGACGCGACAGACACCAGCTTCGGCCCGAGCCGGAGCGCCGTGTCCGCGACCGGATCGTCGCCGTACGCCGCGATCCGGTAGGTCTCGTCCACCATCAGGTACGCGTCCGGACAGATCTCACTCATCGCGTCGACGATCTCGCGCAGAGTCTCCGGAGATACGGCCACACCGGACGGGTTCTGCGGCGTGGCCAAACTGACCAGCCTGGTCTCCGACGTGAGCTGCGCACGCACCGCGTCCGCAGTGAGCCGGTACCCCTCGTCGAAGGTCAGCGGAACGACTCGCACCGACGCACCGACCGTGTCGAACGCGCTGCGCGTCATCGGGAACTGCGGCGCGGTCGTCACCACCTCACCCTCCAGCAGGTAGGCGAGCAGGAAGATCCCGTGCATCCCGCCGACAGTGACGACCACGTCCTCGGGCCGTACGCCGTGCCGGTCCGCGATCGCCGTACGGAGTCTCACGTCACCGGCAGCCGTGCCGTAGCCGAGTTCGAGGTCGTCCAGCTCGGGCGTGAGCAGGTCGGCGAGCCGGAGGTCCGGGCCGTAGCTCTCGCCCAGTTCGTACCGTGGCTGCTCGGCGGTCAGGGAGATGATCGGGTTTCTCGGAAAGGTCGGCATACCGCCATCGTTCTGGACTCGCGCTGGCCGATGGAGAGCCAATCCGGCAGAATTGGTTCGCAGATGAGACCAATCGAGGTGGTTGACCGGTTGGGCCGCTGGTCGTCCGGCCGCGGCCCGCTGTACGTGCTGCTCGCGGCCCGCCTGCGGCACCTGATCGACGATGGCGAGCTACCGCCGGGCGTACTGCTTCCACCGGACCGCGCGCTGGCCGGCGCGTTGGCAGTCGGCCGTACGACGGTGGTCGCCGCCTACGACCTGCTCCGGGCCGAAGGGCGCATCACCCGGAAGCAGGGCAGCGGGACACGCGTGGCCGGCATACCTCGCAACAGTCAGGTCGAGGACGCTCCGGTCGACCCGATCTTCCTGGACTCGCTGGAGGCCCGGGACGACGACGTACTGCTGGCGATCTGTGCCGCACCTGGCGATCCGCCGCCGCAGTTGGCGGAGGCGTTCGCCAAGATCGCGCCGGAGCTCGCCCGCGTCACCGACGACATCGGCTACTACCCATACGGCTACCCGGCGCTCCGCGAGGCACTGGCGGACCGCTACACGGCGCGCGGCGTACCGACCGCGTTCGAACAGATCCTCGTGACGAACGGTGGTCAGCAGGCGCTCTCGCTGCTGGCGCATGCCCTCGTGTCGCCCGGGGACCAGGTGCTCGTCGAGGCACCGACGTACCCGGGCGCGCTGGAGGTGTTCCGGGAGGAGGGCGCCGTACTGCGCGGTCTGCCGGTGGGACTCGAGGGGCTCGACGCGGCGATCCGGGAGCGGCGGCCGGCGATCGCCTACGTCATCCCGACGTACCAGAACCCGACCGGCTCGGTGATGTCCGCGCTCGCCCGTCAGCGCGTGGCCGGCGCAGGCATCCCGGTGATCGAGGACGAGGTGCCGGCCGACCTCAGGTTCCCCGGCGAGGCATTGCCCACGCCGATGGCGGCGTACAGCGACTCCGTCATCTCGATCGGCTCACTCAGCAAGAGCATCTGGGGCGGCCTGCGCATCGGCTGGATCCGCGCCGCGCCGCCGCTGATCAATCGCCTGGCCCGCCTCCGCGCAGTCCACGACCTTGGCGGCAACGTCCCGACCCAGCTGGCCGCAGTACACCTGCTACCGCTCCTGGACGGCCCAGCCCTGCACCAAACCCTCAAGACCCGCCACGACCACCTACACGCTCTGCTCACCGAGGCGCTGCCCACCTGGCAAATCCCAACCGTCTCCGGCGGCCAGTGCCTCTGGGCCCGCCTCCCACACGGCGACGGCACCTCCTTCGCCCAAACAGCCCTCCGCCACGGCCTAGCAATCCTCCCCGGCTCCGGCCTCGACGTCACCGCCGCCAGCGACGCCTACATCCGCCTCCACTTCCGCGCCCACCCAGCCGACCTCACCGAAGCCGTCCACCGCCTAACCCGCGCCTGGTCCGCCTACCACCCACCAACCGACCGAGTACACCCCCGCCCAGCCATCGCGATCTAGCTAGTTCTGCGGCCACTTGCTCACAAGTGGGTGCTGACCGGGGTGGTGGTGACGCCTAGCGTCGCGGGCATGAGACTTGGCGCAGTCGGGATCTGGGCTCCTTCGACGCTGTGGACGCAGGAGGGAGACGGGCTGCGGGACGCTGTGGCCGAACTGGAGGAGCTCGGGTTCGGGACCGTCTGGGTCGGGAACGGGCCGAACATGCTCGAGCTGGCGGCGACGGCGCTCCAGGCGACCGAGGAGCTCACCATCGCGACCGGGATCGTGAACATCTGGGTGCACGCGGCCCCGGACGTCACCGAGGCGTACCACCGGATGGAGAAGCAGCATCCGGGCCGGCTCGTGCTCGGTCTCGGCAACGGTCCCCGGGAGGCACAGCAATGGTCGCAGTCGCCGTTTCGCGAGCTGACGTCGTACCTCGACCGGCTGGACGCGGCCGACGTGCCTGTCGGCAGACGCATACTGGCCGCGGTCGGGCCGCGCATGCTGGCGCTGGCGGCGGCGAGGAGTCGCGGCGCCCATTCGTTCCTGATCACACCCGAGCACACGGCCATCGCCCGTACGGCGCTCGGCGACGGGCCGGTGCTGGCTCCGGAGCAGAAGGTGGTCCTCGAATCGGATCCGTCGACGGCACGGGCCATCGCACGGCAGGCGTTGGACTTCTACCTGAGCAAGCGCGGGTATACGACCAACCTACGGCGGCTCGGCTTCACCGACGACGACTTCGCGCACGGCGGCAGCGACCGTCTGGTCGACGCGACAGTCGCCTGGGGGGACCTGGAAACGGTCCGGGCCCGCGTCAAGGAGCACCACGACGCCGGAGCGGACCACGTCGCCGTCCAGCTCCTGACCTGGCAGACCGACGCTCCGAACCGCACCAGCCGCCGGTTGCCCGGGGAGGGCTACCGGCGGCTGGCGGACGCGCTTGACTAGCCGGCGATGAAGCGGAGCTTCAGGCTCGCGGGGGCCGTCTTCAGTTTGTCGCGGTCGGGGAGTTTGGGGCCGCAGGCTGCGGTGCCGACGCCGGTTTGGGCGAGGTCGATGGTGACGTGGGTGGTGTCGCCCGGGGTGAGGAACGCGGTGTGGGTCGCGTTCTCCAGGTCGGCCGATGTCCAGTCGCGGACGGTGAGGCCGAAGAGCTGGTCGACGGCCTCGATCCGCAGGCCGTCGAGCGTGGCCCAGCGGGTGTCGATGCGGTGGCCGTTCTCCTGGGGGCGGACGTACGGCGTCTGCAGTTGGGCGACCGTGGCGGAGTACTTGCCGACCGCGGCGGCCTCGCGGGTGTCGACGTACGCCTCGTCCGGGCCGGTGCCGAACCACTCGACCTGCTGCACCTTCGGCAGCTCGAACGTGATGCCGAGCCGCGGCAGCACCTCCGGAAACAGCCCTTCCGGTACGACGCTCAACTCCAGCACCACGCCGTCGTCGGCAGCGGTCCAACGCCACGTGCTGCGCAGACCCCACTGCAACTGCGGCGGCGCGGTCCGGGTGACGACCTCCCAGGCACCGTCGCGCTCACCCTGCGACACGATCCGGTGCTGCACGCGATGCAAGCCTTCCTCGCGCCAGGCCGCCGCGACACCCGGGATCGCGTCGTTGTCGATCGGCGCCCGCCAAACATCCAACCGAGCGTTCGTCACACCCGCGACAGAGATCCCATCAACCCCGGCCTCGCCCGAGGCCGGGGAACCACTCACGACAACCTCGGCCGCGACCGGCTCGTCCAGACGGATCTGGCCCCAGGCGATGCGGTGGCCGGCCTCGCCCCAGGACGTCGCCTCGGCCAAAGAAGCGGTCACCGTCACCCAGGTCTCGGGCTTCGAGGCATCCACCGACGGCAGCTCAACCGTCACGGTCTCGCCAGGTGCGATCACCGGAACCGACAGGCTCCCGGTGTCAACACGTGAGCCCTCGGTCTCGACGACGTAGCTGAAGCTCAGGTGGCTGGTGTCGAGCACCTCGTAGCGGTTGGTGATCGACACCCGATTGCCATCAGCAACGATCCGCAGCGGCTCGATCACCTTGATGTATTCGTGCATCCCGGGCGAAGGCGTCCGGTCCGGGAACACCAGCCCGTCGCAGACGAAGTTCCCGTCGTGGATCGTCTCCCCGAAGTCCCCGCCGTACGCGTAGACCTCGCGACCGTCGATCGTGGTCCGCAGGCCGTGGTCGATGAACTCCCAGATGAACCCGCCCTGACAACGCGGGTACTTCTCGAACATCTCGCGGTAGTCGACCAGCCCGCCCGGCCCGTTCCCCATCGCGTGCCCGTACTCGCACAGGATGAACGGCAGTCCCCGGTACGACGAGGTGTCCTCGCCGATCTCCGCGACGCCCTCGGGCGAGGTGTACATGCTCGAGTAGATGTCGACGAACTCGGCGTCCCGATCCCGCTCGTAGTGCACCGGCCGCGACGGGTCGAGCTCCTTGACCAGGTCGTACATCGCCTTGAGGTTGTCGCCCATCCCGCACTCGTTGCCGAGCGACCAGAGCACGATCGACGGGTGGTTCTTGTCCCGCTCGACGGTCCGGCGCATCCGAAGCACCATGTCGTCGCGGAACCGCTCGTCCATCACCGGGTTCGGCAGCTTCGGCGGCTGCGGCTCGTACCCGAACCCGTGCGTCTCGAGATCGCACTCGTCGATCACATAGAGGCCATAGGCATCGCACAACGCCAGGAAGTGCGGGTGCGGCGGGTAGTGGCTGGTGCGGACCGCGTTGATCCCGGCCCGCTTCATGATCAGTACGTCGTCCAGCATGTCCTGCTCGGTCAGCGAGCGGCCCCGGTCCGGGTGGAACTCGTGCCGGTTGACGCCGTTGAACAGCACCCGGTTGCCGTTGACGGTGAAGATCCCGTCGACGATCGCGACAGTCCGGAACCCGATCCGCAGCCGCACGTCACCGCCGGCACTCCGCAGTACGGCGTCGTACAGCCGCGGCACCTCGGCGCTCCAGGGCTGCACACCCTCGACGCGCACATGCTCGCCCGTCGCGACCTCGAGGCCCAGTTCAGGCACCGACACCGTGCCCGGTACGTCGGACTCGACCAGCAGCGTGCCCGCACCGTCGATGTGGTCCCACGCGGCCTTGACGAAGACATCGGTCGGCGCGTCCGGACGCAGCGCCAGCAGGTTGACCTCACGGAAGATCCCGGACAGCCACCACATGTCCTGGTCCTCGACGTACGAACCGGTCGACCACTGATGCACCCGCACCGCGATCCGCGCTTCCTTGCCCGGAGCAACCAACGAGGTGACGTCGAACTCCGACGCCAGCCGGGAGCCGGACGACCAGCCGACCCGCTCGCCGTTCACGTAGACCGCGAACCGCGAGTCCACGCCCTCGAACCGGAGCACGATCCGGGCGCCTTCGAAGTCGGCCGGGACCGTCACGGTCCGGACGTAGTCGCCGGTCGGGTTGTCGGTCGGCACGTACGGCGGCTCGAGCGGGAACGGGTAGACCACGTTCGTGTACGCCGGCGCGCCGTACCCGTTCAGCTGCCAGTGGCCCGGCACCGCGATGGTGTCCCAGCCGGAGGTGTCCGGGTCCTTCAGGTCGTCCGGCGCGTCCGCCACGGTCGGGGACAGCCGGAAGCTCCAGTCCCCGCTGAGCGCGACCCGCCCGGAGTCGTCATCCAGCCACGCCCGCGGCGCCAGTACGTTCAAACCCGACGCAAAGTCCTCGACATAGTCCGTCACAGGAGTCGACCCTAAGCCAACTCACTTCATGGATCCACACCGATGAACAGATATGGACAGTCGTGACCGGAGCGGGCCGATCGGCTACTGGCAGTCCTTACAGACTCCGACGAGGGCCACCTGCTCGGGGGCGAGATGGAAGCCGAGTTCGCGGGCGAGCTTCTTGCGGGCGGACTCGAGGACGTCGCCAGGAGCGTCGTACACGGTGCCGCACTCGGAGCAGCGCAGATGCAGGTGCCGCGGCGCGAGGTCCCCGGCCAGGTGGTACGTCGTACCGGCCCGGCCCAGGTGCACATGCGTGACGAGACCGAACTCACCCAGCGCGTCGAGCGCCCGGTAGACGGTGGCGCGGTGGATGCCCGGGCGGAGCTGCTCGGCGCGTTCACCGATCTGCTCGGCGCTCAGGTGCTCCTCGGTGCCGGCCAGCACCTCGACCACCGCGAGCCGCGCCGGCGTGACCCGCTCGCCCCGCTCCCGCAACCGCTGCGCACTGACCTCGACTGGACTCGTCATGTCAGGACTTCTTTGCCGTCGACTTCTTCGCTGTCGTCTTCTTGGCGGCGGTCTTCTTGGCCGCCGTCTTCTTCGCCGCAGTCGTCTTCTTCGCAGCGGTCTTCTTGGCGGCCGTCTTCTTCGCCGGACGCTTCACCGGGCCGCGGGCGCGCTTCTCCGCCAGCAGCTCGGCCGCCCGGAGCAGCGAGATGGTATCCACCGAGTCGTCCTTGCGGAGCGTCGCGTTCGTCTCCCCATCGGTGACGTAAGGACCGAAGCGGCCCTCCTTAACCACCACGGGCTTCTTGGACTCCGGGTCCTCGCCCAGCTCCTTCAGCGGCGGCGCGGCGGCCCGCCGGCCCCGCTGCTTCGGCTCGGCGTAGATCGCCAGCGCCTCCTCGAGCGTGATGTCGAACATCTGCTCCTCGGACGACAGCGAGCGCGAGTCCGTGCCCTTCTTCAGGTACGGCCCGTAGCGCCCGTTCTGCGCGGTGATCTCGTCACCGGACTCCGGGTCCTTCCCGACCACGCGCGGCAGCGACAGCAGCTTCATCGCGTCGTCGAGCCCGATCGACTCCAGCGTCATCGACTTCAGCAGCGACCCGGTCCGCGGCTTCGCGCTCTTCGGCGCGTCCTCCGGCAGCACCTCCGTCACGTACGGCCCGAACCGCCCGGCCTTCGCGACCACCTTCAGGCCGGTGTCCGGTGCGTTGCCGAGCTCGTGCTCGACACCCGACGGCTGCTCCAGCAGTTCCTTGGCCTTGTCGACAGTCAGCTCGTCCGGCGGCAGGTCCTCGGGCACGTTCGCGCGCCGCTCGTCCTTGTCCTCGACGTACGGCCCGTACCGCCCGACGCGGACGACGATCCCGCTGTCGTCCCCGCCGACCGGGAAGGTCGACATCTCCCGGGCGTCGATATCGCCCAGGTCGGTGACCATCGACTTCAGGCCCTCGAGGTCGTCGTCGCCGAAGTAGAACCGGGACAGCACGCCCTCACGCTGCAGGTCGCCGGCCGCGACCTCGTCGAGCACGTCCTCCATCGTCGCGGTGAACGCGTAGTCCACCAGCCGGGTGAAGTGCTCCTCGAGCAGCCGGACGACCGCGAACGCCAGCCAGGCCGGAACCAGCGCCTGGCCCTTCTTGTAGATGTACTTGCGGGCCTGGATCGTGCCGATGATCGAGGCGTACGTCGACGGCCGCCCGATCTCACGCTCTTCCAGCTCCCGGATCAGCGTCGCTTCCGTGAACCGCGCCGGCGGCTTCGTCTCGTGCCCCGAGGCGAGCACCTCGATGGCGGGCAGGACGTCGCCCTCCTCGACGTTCGGCAGCCGGGTCTCCTGGTCGTCGGTCCCCGCGGACGGGTCGTCCGCACCCTCGACGTACGCCTTGAGGAACCCGTGGAACGTGATCACCCGGCCGGACGACGTGAACTCGCACTTCTCACCGGTGGAAGCGGTCGCGTCGATCTTGATCGACACGCTGTTCCCGGCGGCGTCCTTCATCTGGGACGCGATCGTCCGCATCCAGATCAGCTCGTAGAGCCGGAACTCGGCGCCGCTCAGACCGGTCTGAGCCGGAGTCTGGAAGACCTCACCGGCCGGCCGGATCGCCTCGTGCGCCTCCTGGGCGTTCTTCACCTTGGAGGTGTAGACGCGCGGCTTGTCCGGCAGGTACGACGCGCCGTACAGCTCCCGGACCTGGGCCCGGGCCGCGGTGATCGCGGTGTCCGACAGCGTGACGCTGTCGGTACGCATATAGGTGATGTTGCCGTTCTCGTAGAGCCGCTGGGCGACCTGCATGGTCTGCGACGCGGACATGCCGAGCTTGCGGCCGGCCTCCTGCTGCAGCGTGGTGGTCCGGAACGGCGCGTACGGCTTGCGGGTGTACGGCTTGGACTCGATCGACCGGACGGTGAACTGCGAGTCGCGCAGCGCGGCGGCCAGCGCGGTCGCGGTCTGCTCGTTCAGATGAACTGTGTTCGCGCCCTTGAGCTCACCGATCGAACTGAAGTCGCGGCCCTGCGCCACCCGCTTGCTGTCCACCGAGACCAGGCGGGAACCGAACTGCCGCGGCGTCCGGCTCTCACCGGCGTCGAGGGTCGCGTCGAGGTCCCAGTACGACGCGCTGCGGAAGGCGATCCGCTCGCGCTCGCGGTCCACCACCATCCGGATCGCGACCGACTGCACCCGGCCCGCCGACAGCTTCGGCATGACCTTCTTCCACAGCACCGGGGAGACCTCGTACCCGTACAGCCGGTCCAGGATCCGGCGCGCCTCCTGGGCGTCGACGAGCGCCTCGTCGATGTCCCGGGCGTTACCGACCGCGTCCTGGATCGCCTTCGGGGTGATCTCGTGGAAGACCATCCGCTTGACCGGGACCTTCGGCTTCAGCTCCTCGAGCAGGTGCCAGGCGATCGCCTCGCCCTCGCGGTCCTCATCTGTCGCCAGGAAGAGCTCGTCGGCGCCCTTGAGCAGGTCCTTGAGCTTGCGGATCTGGGCCTTCTTGTCGGCGGGCACGACGTACAGCGGGTCGAAGTGGTCCTCGACGTTCACGCCGAGCCGGGCCCACGGAAGGCCTTTGTACTTGGCGGGGATCTCGTCCGCCCCGCTCGGCAGGTCGCGGATGTGGCCGAAGCTGGACTCCACCACGTACCCGGACCCCAAGAAACCGGCGATCATCCGCGCCTTCTTCGGCGACTCGACGATCACCAGACGCCTACCAACCGATTCAGTAGAGCCTGCGGCTGTCTTCGTCCCTGCTGCCCCTGCCACTGCGCTCCCTACTCTCGTCCTGCCGACAACGCCCCTACTCCGTCGTCTGTTCCCCCGGGCACAGACCGACCCCACCGAGGACAGGGTACGGCCGACGGCAACGCGTTTTCTCAACGCACGGTAACCGGTCCCGCCCCCTCCACACCCCTTAGGCTGTCAGAAAGTGGCGAACAACCCACCGTCACCGCGAGTCGCGACACTGCCACAGACTGCCCTGGGGCGTCTAACGAGAGTACGCCGTCTCAGCGTGCGAACCGGACCTCCGGGAATTTGGACGAGTCTCCGCGCAGCAGAAGAGACGGGCGCCGGCGCAGCGTCTGGTCGAAGAACGCAGCGACGTACTCGCGCTGGGCGAGCACGCTGCGCGCCGGCTTGGCGCTGCCCACCAGCGCCTTCATCACCGACGTGATGATCGGGTCCTCGCCGTAGATCTCGTGGAACAGCTGGGAAAAGATGAACTGGTAGTCGGTGAAGGCCCGCTGCTTGGTGCTCGCCAGCGTCAGGTTCAGCTTCCCGCCGCGCTGCGCCTCCCAGAAACTCGCCCATGACTTGTCGTAGTACTCCTTGCCCGGATCGGTCCGTTGCGTCTCGGCCGAGCCGAACAGCAGGAACGGCCGGTCCAGCCCTTTCTCCGCGACCTCACCGAGCGGCCCCTTGAGCCGGTCGTCCTGCAACGTGCCGTCCAGGTCGAGCCCGGCCAGCACCCGCTCGTCCTCGAGCATCGTGTTCGCGGTCGTGTACCCACCGAGCGCGAACCCGAACATGCCGACCTTGCGCAGATCCAGCCCCTCCGCCAGCCCGCCGGGGAGATCCTTGCCCTCGGCATCGACATTCTCGCCGCGGGCGAGCCGTTCCAACTGATCCAGGACGAACCGCGCGTCCGCAGTCCGGGTCTCGACCGCCTTCCGGATCTCCGCCGGATCAGCCGGCTCCGCGGCCGGCAGGCCCGGTAGGAATCGCCCGCCGGGGAACTCCACGGGCGTCTCGTGCGAGTGGTCCATCGTCACCACGACGTACCCGCGGCTCGCCAGATCCTCCGCCTGCGCGGTGTTCACGAACCGGCTGTACTGGTAGCCGGGTGAGAACAGTACGACGGGATGCCGCAGCCGCTGCATAGGTACGTCGACGCGCGAATGTGTCTCGGTGTTCGCGAAGTCGAACGATCCGCTCGGCAGGGCGAGTCCGTACTCACCCGTCCACGTGTCGTCCACCTCGACTGCCGTCTTTGGCGGCATGTATTTCGCGAACGGCGCCGCTCCGAACATGCCCGCCGGGTACCAGAGGCTGATCATCAGCTCCCGCTGCCCGCTCGGCATGCTCGGATCCGGGCGGGACCGGTCGATCAGATGGATCGCGGTCGTCCCGAGCGCCTTCCGCCCGGTCGGCTGAGGCAGCCGGAACCGCACCGGGTGGAAATCAGGATCACCCGCCGGGCGGATCCCACCAAGGCGGTCAGGGTCGAACGGCGAGGCGTGCGCCAGTCCCGGTGTGGCCGCCGCCAGTCCGGCCAGCAGACCGGCCGACAGGACGTGACGCCTGGTGAAGACGTGACTGCTGGGGCTGCTGGGACGCCTGTTCGTCATGCGACTCATCGTCATCGCGGAGTTTCACTCCGTGATAGCGACACCGTCTCAACTTGATGAAGCTGACCTGATGACAATCCACGGCCGGTGAGCTTCAATGTGCGCATCTTGTTCATTGATGCGTGAAGTGAGGCAGTCGTGAGCATCTTTGTCCGCATGAAACGTTCAGTAGTCGCCCTAGCTCTGTTAGCGGGCGCACTCGTGTAGACCGCGGCTCCCGCGCAGGCCGCCGCCACTACGCTCGGTGACGTCACCGGGTTCGCGGCCGACGAAGCGGCGTACACCCTCAGCGCCGGCGCGGCGAAGGTGCGAGTGGTGTTCCTGAAGGACGACGTCTTCCGGCTGTGGATGGCGCCGGACGGGAACTTCACCGACCCCGCCGACACCGGTGAAGGCTCGAACATCGTCACCAAGACCGACTACGGGACGCCGTCGACGACCTGGCGTGACCGCGGCACCTACTACTCGCTCACGACCGGCAAGATCGAGGTCCGCGCGCAGAAGAAGCCGCTGAAGTTCTCGGTCTACCGCTCGAACGGCCAACTGGTGTGGTCCGAGGCAGCGCCGCTGTCCTGGACCGACGCGTCGACCACGCAGACCCTCGGCCGCGGCGCGAACGAGCAGTTCTTCGGCGGCGGCATGCAGAACGGCCGCTTCTCGCACCGCGACCAGACGATCAAGATCTCGCGGGACTTCAACTGGGAGGACGGCGGCAACCCGAACGCCTCGCCGTACTACATGAGCACCGCGGGGTACGGCGTACTCCGCAACACGTTCAGCCCGGGTAGTTACAACTTCACTAGTCCCGTTGCAACTACTCACGACGAAACGCGGTTCGACGCGTACTACTTCATCGGCGACCTGAAGACCTCGCTCGACCGCTACACCGAGCTCACCGGCCGGCCGTTCATGCCGCCGATCTACGGACTCGAGTACGGCGACTCGGACTGCTACAACCGCGGTCACTACGCGACCGATCCGGACCCCAGCAACGACTGGAAGGTCAACCCGGACAAGGTGACGACGCTGGACGCGGTCAAGGTCGCGCAGCGCTTCAAGGACGAGGACATGCCAGGCGGCTGGATGCTCGTCAACGACGACTACGGCTGCGGCTACTCCGCCAACACCGAGTCCGAGCAGGTCGACGGCACCTGGTGGGGCAAGCGGGACATCCCGGCGCTGAAGCAGGCCGGTGACGACCTGCGGGCGCGGAACATCCAGATGGGTCTCTGGACGCAGTCGAACCTGGACCGGCAGCCGGCCGAGGTCGGCGAGGCCGGTGTCCGCGTCCGAAAGCTCGACGTGGCCTGGGTCGGTCCGGGGTACCGGTACGCACTGACGGCCTGCGACACCGCGCACGACGGGATCGAGCAGTACAGCAACGCCCGCGGGTTCGCGTGGATGGTCGAGGGCTGGGCCGGCGCGCAGCGGTGCGCAGTGCAGTGGACCGGTGACCACAGCGGTTCGCTGGACGCCATCAAGTGGCAGATCCCGGCGATCACCGGGTCCGGCAACTCCGGCATCGCCTACAGCGCGGGCGATGTGGACGGGATCTTCGGTGGCTCCGCGACGTCGTACGTGCGGGACATGCAGTGGAAGGTGTTCAACCCGGCGTTCATGACGATGTCCGGCTGGTCGACGCCGGCGTACAAGCAGCCGTGGGCGTACGGCGATCCGTACACCTCGATCAACCGCAAGTACCTGAAGCTGCGGGAGCGGTTGCTGCCGTACTTCTACACGTACGCCGCCGAAGCCCACCGGACCGGCGCTCCGCTGAACCGGTCGCTGGTGCTGGAGTACCCGACCGACCCGAAGACGTGGGACGACACGACCAAGTACGAATTCCTCGCCGGCAAGGAGTTCCTGGTCGCCCCGATGTACGGCGCGGACGAGGTGAAGAACGGGATCTACCTGCCCGCGGGCCGGTGGATCGACTACTGGACGGGCCGTGTGTACCAGGGCCCGACGACCGTGAACGGGTACCACGCTCCGCTCGACACGCTGCCGCTGTTCGTAAAGGCAGGCGCGGTCGTGCCGATGTGGAAGCCCGGGATCAACACCGCCGCCGAACAAGGATTCGGCGACCAGGTGACCGTCGACATCTACCCGTCCGGGAAGTCGTCGTTCTCGATGTACGAGGACGATCGTGTGACCCGGTCCGGGAAGTCCGCGACGCAGACGTTCGCGGTCGACGCACCGACGCAGGGCCGCGGCGACGTGACCGTCAAGATCGGCGCGAGCATCGGGTCGTACGACGGCAAGCCGGCGACCCGCCCGTACGAGCTGACCGTCCACACCGGCTCCGCCCCGCGCAACGTCACGATCGACGGGCGCCCGGCTGCATTCACCTACGCCAACGGCATCGTCCGTGTGCAGACCGCATCGATCCCGACCTCCCGGAGCGCTGTGGTTGTCCTGTCCGGAACATCCGCAGTGGGTGGACCGGATGTCACGAACACCTTCGGGACGCCTGAGCTCACCACGCCCTCGCTGTGGAACGCTCCGGGCCAGGCGACCGAGGTGACCGCGTCGTTCCGCAACGGCACCACTACGACGGTGCGCAACGTACGGCTCGATGTCCAGGTGCCGGCCGGGTGGAGCGTCAGCGGCGCAAACACCTTCGCGTCGGTGGATCCCGGCCGAACCGTGACGACCAAGCTGCAGGTCACGCCCGGCGCGGACGTGAAACCCGCGAGCTTCACGTTGACGTTGAAGGCGTCGTACGTTGCTCAGGGCAACAGTTATACGAACACCTCGACGGGGACGGCGCAGTTGCCGTACGCCTCGGTGTCGCAGGCCGCGAACGTGGTCGGGGTCAGCGACGCATCGACGTACAAGCAAGGGAACTTCGACGGGTCGGGCAACAGCTTCAACGGTGAGGCGCTGGCGGCGGCCGGGTACACGCCTGGTGCGACCGTGAACGTGCAGGGCGCCGACTTCACGTGGCCGAGCGGGGCGCCCGGTACGCCGAACCTCGTGAAGAACCAGTCGGCTCCGATCCTCGTGTCCGGGACCGGATCGCATCTAGCACTGCTAGGCGCCGGCGCGAGTCTGAACGCCCGTGGGACGGTGACGGTCATCTACACCGACGGATCGACGTCGGAGGGCACGTTCCAGTTGCCGAACTGGTGCTGTCAGGATCCGACGACGGGTGGCGCCAAGCTGGCCATGTCGGTCAAGGGCCGGTATACGGCGGCCGGGTTGAGCAATACGACGACGGACTACCGGGTGTTCTACACCGCCGTACCGCTTGATCCCGGGAAGACCGTGAAGGCGATCAAGCTGCCGGGCGGCGGACTGGGCTTCTTCGCGGCCACGATCGCCGACAAACCGTTGCCACCGGCACCTACCGGGGAGAACTGGGTCAGCGACCTCGAGTTCCTTGACTCCACCAACGGTTGGGGCCCGGTCGAACGCGACCACAGCAACGGCGAGGACGCGGCCGGCGACGGCGGACCGATCACGCTCGACGGCGTCCACTACGCGAAGGGGCTCGGCGCTCACGCCCCCTCGTCGGTCAGCGTCCGCCTCGGCGGCAACTGCACGAGCTTCACCAGCAAACTGGGCATCGACGACGAAATGGAAGACCGCGGCAAGGTCACCTTCAAGGTCCTCACCGACGGCACCGCCCGCTACACATCAGACCAGCTGACCGGCACTTCCCCAACCGCCACCACCACGGTCGACGTCACCGGCGCCCAAACCCTGACCCTCCAAGTAACCGACGGCGGCGACGGCAACACCAGCGACCACGCCGACTGGGCCGAACCCAAACTCACCTGCAACCCCTAACCACCCGCCCACCCACCCCACCACCCGAGCCGCGGCCACCCGCCCGCCCTCGGGTGGCACAACCCTCCAACTGAGGGGACATCCCCCCAGTTGGAGGGTTGCCCATTGAGAATCTCAGGGGGCAACCCTCCAGCTCAGTGGGCCCCGGGGTGGGAGGATGTGCGCATGCGGGAACTGACGGGGCATGTGGTGGAGGGGTTGCGTACGGCGTTTGCCGGGGCGGGGTACACCACGGACGGAGTGGCCGAGCGGCTCGGTGTACAGGCGAATGCGGCGTTGGCGCGGAACGAGACCTCGGCGGCGGCCCGTCGTACGGCGTCGGGGGATGCGCTCGACACGATGATCCGGTTGTTCCTCCTCCAGCAGAACGTTCCGGAAAACGCTGTAAACAAGGCGTTTCCGGGGGTTGATCTGGTTGCTCTGGGCATCGTTGAGCGTAGTGGGGGCGAGGTTCGGGCGGTGGTCGATGTCCGGCCGTTTGCGGAGGATGAGCGGGACTGGTGGGTGGTGGCGGACCTCACGCCGGGGCTTGACGGGCGGCGGGAGGCGATGCGATCCGATTATGTGCTCGGCATCGCGCCGGCCAGCCTCAGCCTCATTCACCTGACCGTCCCGATCAAGGCTGAGCGGGCGCTCGATATCGGCACCGGGTGCGGTATCCAGTCGCTCCATCTCACGGATCGGGTCAACCAGCTGACGGCGACCGACGTCAACCCGCGCGCCCTTCAGCTCGCCAAGGCGACGGCGGCGCTCAACCACATCGAGCTCGATCTCCGCGACGGCAGCCTGTACGAACCCGTCCGTGGCGAGCGTTTCGACCTGATCGTCAGCAACCCGCCGTACGTGATCTCTCCGCCCGGCGGCGATCTCACCTACCGCGAGACGGAGTACGTCGGTGACGGTGTCGTCGAGCAGCTCATAAGGCAAGCGCCGGATCACCTGACCGACGGTGGCTGGTGTCAGCTGCTCGCCAACTGGACCTGTGTCCGCGGCGAGAACTGGCAGGACCGCATCGCCGCCTGGACGGGCGACCGCTCCGCCTGGGCAGTGCAGCGCGAGCAACTCGACCCGTCCGAGTACGTCGAGCTCTGGCTCCGTGACGCCGGCCTGCACGGCTCGCCGCAGTACACCACCAGGTACGACGAATGGATGCGCTATCTCGACGAGCACAATGTCGAGGCGATCGGCATGGGCTGGATCACGCTGCACAATGTCGAAGGCTCCCTCACCGCGGAGGCCTGGCCGTACGAGATCGAGCGCCCGATCGGCCCACACGTCCTGCACCGCTTCGAACGCCTGGAAGGCCTCCCGGCCGACCTCACCGCGCTCCACCTGCACGTGGCCGACGACGTCATCCAGGAGGCCACCGGACAGCCAGGAGCCGAGGACCCGGCCACGATCGTGCTCCGACGGCAGCGTGGCATGCGGAGAGCCGAGCAGGTCGACACTGTCATGGCAGGCTTCGTCGGCGCGTGCGACGGCGACCTGAGCACCGGCCAGATCCTCGCCGCGCTGGCCGACCTCATGGACCGCCCAGTGGTCGACGTACTCGCCGACTACCTCCCACAGATCAGAAACCTCGTAGTAGAAGGCTTCCTGGACTACTGATCAGCAACTACTGAGCATCGCGCCGGCGTCGGCGTTTCTCGGCGTACATGCGCCGATCCGCCTCAGTCAGCAGCTCAGCAACCGCCGTACCGTCCGTGCTGCTCGCCTGCCCCACACTCAACCGCAGCAGCGCGAACCACGGCTCCTCTGCCCGCTCCGCCTCACGATCCGCAGCGGACTTGATCCGCTCGACCAGCTCAGGCGCACCGCGCTCGTCCGGGTTGTCGAGTACGACGACGAACTCGTCCCCGCCCGCGCGCGCCACGACATCCTCCGCGCGGCACTGCTCGGTCAGCAGCGTCCCGACCCGCCGCAGCACCTCGTCGCCGCTGGCGTGCCCGTAGCTGTCGTTGATCACCTTGAGGTTGTCCACATCGATCGCGACCACCGCGATCGAGCGGCCGGAGTCCTGCGCCACCGACATCCGCTCGTCGAGCGCACGCCGATTCCCCACACCGGTCAGCGGATCCTCACGCGCAGCCCGCCACTCGGCATCGTGCCGGATCGAGAGCTCGTGGTTGGCCAGCGCGCTGCGTACGGCGTACAGCCCGCGCAACCGCTCCGCCCACCAGCCGCGGCTGATCGCCCGCGCGTACTGCAGCCCGGAGGACGCACCAGTGTCCCCGGACTCCGCACTGATCTGTACGGCGGTGTGCCGGATCAGCGCCTCCACGGGCGGATCCGACGTCGGCGGCAGGTCACTCGCCGCCCGGTCCGCGGCGTCCATCGCCTCACCGATCCGGGCGCGCGCCAGGTACGCCTTGGCCAGATAAGCGCCCGCGATCGCCGCCAGCTCGAGATCACCGAGCTTGGCCAGCTGATCCCGGCAGTCTTTCAGGACCACGGCCGCCTCGCCCGCGTCAGCGGCGTCGTTGCTCGCCGCGAGCCACATCCGCCCGGCCATCGGCCAGTACCCGAGCAGGTCGGCGGCGAGGATCACCTCGACCGCCTCGCCCGCCCAACGGTGCGCGGCGCGCCGGCGTTCCTTGATCTCCTCGTCGTACGACGTGTCGCCGAGGCGCTCGAGTTCGTGGGCCCAGCGCAGGTTCGACTCGGCCAGGTTCAGCCGGTTGATCGCGGGCGCCTCGGGCAGGCCGAGCGGATCGTGGTCACCCTCGGCGGCGAGCTCGAAGTGCGGGATGCACAGTTCGTACAGCCGGAGCAGGTCGTAGGCGTAGCCAAGGCCGGTGTGCGCCCAGCCGGCCAGCCCGAGGTCGCGGGTCCGAGACAGTGCGTTCTCCGCGGCGACCAGGTCGGCGACCGAGTCACCGCCCTCGCCGGTCCGGATCAGGGTGACGATCCGGAGCGCGATCGCGTTCGCCTCCCAGCCCGGCTCGTCGATCGCGCGGGCGACCCGGATACAGCTGTCGACGGCGTCGAGCGCTTCGACCGAGTCGGTGGCGTGATGCGCCGCGACGGCTCGCACGTACTCCGCAGCGGCCCGTTCGTGCGTGGGCTCCTGGCCCAGCTCGGCGAGCAGCGCGTTCAGCTCGAGCGCCGCCTCGGCCGGACTGCCCGACTGCGCCTGCGTCATCGCCGCCGCGATCCGCGTCGTCACCCCGGACGTCTCCCGCACCACACCTCCCCACTTTCGTCACTTCTTGCGGCGTTTCTCCTTGTAGAGGCGCCGATCCGCCTGTGAGATCAACTGCTCGACGGCGATTCCTTCGGCGGTCGCGGCGTACCCGAGGCTCAATCCGAGCCGGCGCAGCCACGGTTTCTCCGTCGTCGCAGCGATCGCCTCGACGGCGATCCGGATCCGCTCGGCCAGCTGGGCGCCGCCCTTGGCGTCGGGCTGATCGAGCACCACGAAGAACTCGTCGCCACCCGATCGAATCACGGCATCGGTTGCTCGCGCCTGTTCTACCAGGAGATTTGCAACAACCTGCAGCAATTCGTCCCCGCAGGCGTGCCCGAACGTGTCGTTGACGAGTTTCAGGTCGTCCACGTCGATCGCCAGCAACGTCACCGCCCGGCCGGAGTCCCGGGCCGCGGTCAGCCGCTCGTCGAGAGCGCGGCGATTTCCCACGCCGGTCAGCGGATCCTGCCGCGCCGCGTGCCACTCGGCGTCGTGCCGGGCCGGCAGGTCGTGCGCGGCAAGCGCATGCCGTACGGCGTTCAGCGCGCGCTGCCGTTCCTTCCACCAGCCCCGCGCGACCGATCGCGCGTAGGCCAGCCCCGCCTGGGCACCCGCCGTACCGTCGGCCGCCTCGACCTCCGAACGGGTCTGCAGCACCAGGACGTGGGTCGATGGGTCGGCCAACGGAAGCAGGTCGTCGGCCGCCCGGTCCGCCGCGGCTTTCGCCTCCTCGGACTTCCCCTGCGCCTGCAGGGCTCTGGCCAGGTAGGCACCGGCGATCGCGAGCCGCTCGGTCTCGCCCAGCTTGCTGATCTCGTCACGGATCTCGGTCAGGTCGGCGACCGCCCGGTCCGGGTCCTCGGCGGTCGCGGCGGCGGCGATCCACAGCCGGGCGCTGAGTTTCCAGAACTCCTGGGTCTCGTCGTCGACCACCACCCGCTCAGCCTCGCGTGCCCAGTACGCCGCGGAGGCCAGACGCTCCTCGATCTCCCTTGTATACAAAGGATCGCCGAGGCGTTCGAGTTCGTGCGCCCAGCGCAGGTACGTCTCGGCGAGGTTCAACCGGTCGATCGCCTGCGACTCCGCCAACTCGAAGACATCGACGTCCAGCTGGGTGGCGAGCTCGTAATGCGGAATGCACAGTTCGAAAAGCCGTAGGACGTCGTACGCGTAGCCGAGGCCGGTGTGCGCCCAGGCGGTCAGGCCGGCGTCCCTGGTGCGGTTCAAGGCTGCTTCAGCGGCGACCAGGTCGTTGACCGTGTCACCGCCGCGGCCGCTGCGGGCGAGGTTGATGATGCGGATCGGCAGGGCGTTCGCTTCCCAACCCGGTTCGTCGATCGCGCGGGCGATCTCGATACACGCGTCGACCGCGCGCAACGCCTCGTCGGCATCGCTGGCATGGTGCGCCGTCACGCCCCGGACGTACTCCGCGGCCGCCAGCCGGTAGCTCGGCACGCCGCCGAGCTCGGTCCGGATCGCCTCGATCTCCGCCGCCGCCGTCGCATGCCCACCCGACTGCGCCGCGGTCATCGCGGCGGCGATCCGTACGGTCAGCGCATCGTCCGCCGCCATCTCGCCATTCCCCATACCGCCGACGGCCCTTCCCTGTTCCGTCAACCCGCACCTCGGGCCGGACCGCCCATTGTGACCACCTGCCCCCGGTTCTGTCACGACCCGATCCGGCCATCGGCCACCTAGTGCCACAAGAAACCTACTCGGCGTACGGATGACTCAATCGTTTGCGTTGACCCCAGGGACAAGGTTTTACGGTTCGGTGGTGAGATTCGCGGTGAGTTACAGCACGCCGGCGTACGGGATGGATCCGGAGCGCCTGGTCAGGTTCGCGCGGCGAGCCGAGGAGTGCGGGTTCGAGGGGTTGTACGTGCCGGAGCACGTGGCGCTGTATCGCGGCGCCAGTTTCGGCGGGTACGAGATGCCGACCGACCTGCCGTACGGCGATCCGCTCGAGCTGCTCGGGTTCGTGGCGGCGTCTACGGAACGGCTCCTGCTCGGGACAGCTGTGCTGTTGCTGCCGTACCACCATCCGGTGGTGCTGGCGAAGCGGTTGGCGACGCTTGACGTGCTGTCGAAGGGGCGGATGCGGTTGCTGACCGTCGGCGTGGGCAGTTTGCCGGGCGAGGCTCGGGCAGTGGGTGTGGACTTCGCGTCGCGCGGGCGACGTACGGACGAGGCGATCGACGTACTGCGGCTGCTGTGGTCGGGTGATCGCGTCAGCTTCTCCGGCGAGTTCTTCGAGTTCGAGGACCTGAGCAGCTTCCCGCATCCACTGGCGCCACTGCCGATCCACATCGGCGGCTCCAGCCGCGCCGCAGCCCGCCGCGCAGGCACCCGCGGCGACGGCTACTTCCCAGGCGGTGCGCTAACCCCAGCCGAACGCGCAACCCAGTGGAAGCTGGCCACGTCAACCCGTGACGACCTCGAATACACCCGCTGGGCCTCCATCGACCTGACCCCAGACGCCGCAGCCTCCTACGAGTCCCAAGGCGTCACCCGCCTGGTCGTCACCACGCCAGACCTGGACGAACTAACCCAGTTCGCCAAACGCTTCCAACTGACCTAACCCACCCGCTCAGCCGGCGACCTGTTCGGCGGCGGCTGCGTGTAGGCGGACGGGAAGGGTCTCGACGCCGTACACGATCGAGAAGTCGCGGAAGCGGAGTTGCTCCTCGGGAACGGCGAGGGACAGGTCCGGGAAGCGGTGCGCGAGGGCGGTGAAGGCCGCGCGGAGCTCCATCCGGGCCAGCTCGGCGCCGACGCAGCGGTGCATGCCGTGGCCGAATGCCAGGTGCGCGGACGACACCGTACGACGTGGGTAGAAGTCCTCGGCGTCCGCGCCGAAGACCTTCTTGTCCCGATCCGCGCCGGACAGCGACACCGCGACGAGGTCGCCCTTCTTCACCTGCTGACCGAACAGCTCCTGGTCGTGCCGGGCGAACCGCGGGAACGCGACCTGCACCACGGTCAGGTACCGCAGGAGCTCCTCGACGATCACGTCGACCGCACCGGGCTCGTTGCGGATCCGCTCGAAGTTCGAAGGGTCGCGCAGCAGCACCAGCGTGCCGAGCGCCAGCATGCTCGCGGACGTCTCGTACCCGCCCAGGAACACCCCGTCCGCCAGCCCGCCGAGCTCGATGTCGTCGAGGTCGTCACCCTGCTCGCGGATGATCGACCCGATCAGCCCGTCGCCGGGGTTCTCCCGCTGCTTCCGGACGATCTCGAACAGGAAGTCCCGCGACTCCGACGCCGACCCGAACACCCCGATGCCGCCACCGGACAGGTCGAACCGCGCCGGTCCGAGCGCACGGAACCGATCACGGTCGGACTCCTCGACGCCGAGCAGGTCCGCGATCAGCAGGAACGGCACGTTGAAGGCGAAATCGGCGACGATGTCGGCGACCGGGCCCTTGGCCTCCATCAGGTCCAGCTGGTCGTTGACGATCTTCTCGATCGCCGGCTCCAGCCGGGCCAGCTTGCGCTTGGTGAACTCGGGCGTCAGCAGCTTCCGCAGCCGCGTGTGGTCCGGCGGATCGGTGAACCCGAGACCCCCGATGCCCTCCGACGGCTTGTTCGGGTCCGAGCCGACCAGCGGCCGGATGTCGTTGCTGAAGTTCGTGCTGTCGGCGAGCACGGCCTTCGCCTCGGCGTGACCGCTCACGACGAAGACGTTCAGCCCGAACAGATGAGCCAGTTTGTGCACCGGCTCGGTCTCGCGCACCTGGGCCAGCTCCGGGACCGGATCGAGCCCCTCGCGGCGCAACGGCATCGAGACCTGGCGCGGGAACATCCGCATTTTCGACAGGTCGAGGCCACCCTTGCGGGTGGTCCTGTTGAGAATGCGGTTGCCGACCCATCTCTTCAGGTATGTCGCAACCATGACTTCCACGCGCCCTCTCTAAAACCCGCTGCCCCCAAACGGCTGTGTAACTCAAAGCTAACCTCGCCGGGGACCAGATCTGATGGTGTTGGCACTACTTCGGTAGTGGCGTTGACACCACCATGGGAGGGGGCCATGGCGTGCCAGCAGAGACCTTGTCACGGACCGAGCCTCCACTGCCACCTGAAACCACCTGTACTCCGCCCTGGACTACGACATGCCGTTCCTCGGGGAGGATTCAGGGAAAGTCCAGACGAAAGTCGGATGCGTCCTACCCCACCAGGTAGTTGCCGCCGACCACTTCAGGCTCAGAGATAGTACGGCGTGACGATCCGGAGCACGTCCGCGAGCTTGGTCTTGACCTGGTCGGCCTGCGGAATCCGTGTGAGTTTCTTCGCATCCCCGACCCGCAGACCGTGGTCGGCGAACACGTACAGCGCCCGCAGCGTACGGATCGTGTTCGTCACCTCGGGCGTGATCCCTTCGGCCGGCGGGTTCGCCAGCTGCCGGATCGCCGGGTCCAGCCAGTCGGTCGCGTCGCTGCCGGTCAGCTCGTCGCGCGTCAGCGTCGCCGCGAGCGCGTACCCGAGCCGGTCGTCCTCCATGTCCCGCAGCACGTACGGGGTCGGCGTCAGCAACCGCCCGATCCCGAGCTGCAGCATTTGTACCGGCTCCACCGCCGTGTGCTGCCCGAGCGTCCCGAGCAGATCCCCGCCATGCGCCACCGCATGCAGCCAGCCGAGCTTCTCGTCGTACCCCCGGAGGTCCTCCTCCGCGACGTACCAGCGCTCGAACGGCGCCACCCAGCTGGGTTCGAAGACCCCGCTCGTCACGATCACGTCCAGGATCAACGGCGCGAACGTCCGCGCCTGGATCTCCGGGTCCGTGAACCGCGGCACCATCTCGTCGCCGAGCGCCCGCAGCTCGTCCGTCGACAGCACGCCGCGGCTGATCCAGGTCGCGAGCACGGAGTACGCCTGCCGGTCCCGTACGACGGGATCGGGGGACCGCAGCATCCCGACCAGCTCGGCCACCAGCTCACCCAGCGGCCGCCCTTCGGGAACCGCGAAACCTGCCTCACGCACCTGCGCCCAGTCCGTCATGCGCGGCACCGTAATCCGTCGACGGGCCACCCGGCCAGCCCCGAATCAGCATGGGAAACGGCCCGTGGCCCATCCGGAGACCGGATGCACCACGGGCCGTCGCGACCAGGACCCCTCAGCCTGGCCGAGCCCCGCGCCCCGGTCAGGGCCCCTCAACCTCGACCGGGGTGGACTTGTTATGCGTCGCGCTTGCTCGCCGACACCAGAGCGATGGTCATCAGCGCGGCCGCCCAGCCGGCGAAGTACAGCAGTGCCCACCACGGGCTGAGCGCGAAGTCGCTACCGCCGGCGCCCGCCCCGGCCAGACCGAAGTCCTGACCCTGGTTGAGGAACGAACTACCGTTCGCGAACGGCGCCCACCGGGCCAGGTCGTCGCCGACCTTCGGGATCAGGTTGACCAGGTTCTCGACCAGCAGCGGCCAGAGAATCAGGATCGCGATCGCACCGGCGCTCTGCCGGATCAGGATGCCGACCGCCACCGCGAACACCGCGGAGATCGAGAACACCAGGCCTTGGCCGGCTAGCAGCCGCCACTCGGCACCGGTGTTGATCGCCAGGTCCGCGTTGCTCGCGAACAGGCTGCCGATCCCCCAGGCGCCGAAGGACGCGATCAGGCCGATGATGCCGGCCAGGAACGCGACCACGGCGGTCTTGCCGAGCAGCAGCGCGGCGCGCTGCGGAACGGCCTGGAAGCTGGTCCGGATGGTGCCGAACCGGTACTCGGTGGTGACGGCCAGCGCGGCCATCACCATCATCACCATCTGGCTGAGCTGCGCGCCGGGCTGGGTGATGAAGATGGTCGCCTGCTGCTCCTCGGCGCCCTTGAGGAAGCCGGTCGTCAAGGCCGCGAGCCCGACGGTCAGCACGGCCGCGACGATCATGCACCACCACGGCGACCGGGTGGAGAAGAGTTTGATCCGCTCGACAGCGATCACCGACATGTCAGTTGTCCTCCTTCGGACCCGCGGCCACCTCGGCGGCGTCGGGTGCGTCGAGCGAGGTCACAGCGGCGATCTCCTCGTGCGCGTGGTACTCGACCGAGTCACCGGTCATCTGCATGAATGCCTGCTCCAGCGAACCGCGCTGCAGCGTCAGCTCGTGCAGCACGATGCCGTGCGCGGCGGCCGTCTCACCGATCTGGTCGGTGGTCAGGTCGCCCTCGACGAACAGCACCTTGCCCTGGTCCTCGACGTCCTCGATCCGGGTCGCGAGGTGCTGCTCGTTCAGCACACCGGCGAACTGGTCGAGCTGCGGGGTCCGCACCTTCACCGTCGTACCGCTGGCGCGGTCGACGAACTCCTGCGTGGTGCTCTGCGCGATCAGCTTGCCGCGGCCGATGACGACCAGGTCCTCGGCGGTCAGCGCCATCTCGGACAGCAGGTGGCTGGAGACCAGCACGGTGCGGCCCTCGTCGGCCAGCCGGTGCATGAAGGTCCGGATCCAGACGATGCCCTCCGGGTCGAGACCGTTCACCGGCTCGTCGAACAGCAGCACCTCCGGGTCGCCGAGCAACGCGCCGGCGATGCCGAGCCGCTGCGACATACCCAGCGAGAAGGCGCCGGCCCGCTTGTTCGCGACCGACGTCAGGCCGACCATGTCGAGCGCCTTGTCGACCGATGACTTCGGCAACTTGTTCGACGCGGCCATCCACATCAGATGGGCTCGCGCCGAGCGGTTCGGGTGCACCCACTTGGCGTCCAGCAGCGCGCCGACCTTGGTCAGCGGCCGGTGCAGGTCGCGGTACCGCTGGCCGTCGATGGTGACCTCGCCGGACGTCGGGGTGTCGAGTCCGAGGATCATCCGCATGGTGGTGGACTTGCCGGCCCCGTTCGGGCCGAGGAAGCCGGTCACCCTGCCGGGTTTCACCTCGAAAGACAGGTTGTCAACGGCAACTGTTGCGCCGTATCGCTTGGTGAGGCCTTTTGCCTCGATCATCGCCGTGCTCCTCGTTCGGTGGCGTGAATTGTCCCCAGTCGGGCGGGTTGTGTCGTGATGAGATCAGTATCGAGGTCTGAGGGGGGCCGGGCATCGGACCGCGGGCGGATCCGGTGTGTCCACCCGTGGGTTGATTCTGCCGCCGGTGCGCGGGCGGCTGCTATCGGTTATGCCCCTGACCACAACCCCGACGATCCCCCATGCCGCGGCTCAGCACATCAGCCGAAAGTCGACGTACGACGTACTTCGGTCGGCCGTTGGTGGAAGTAACTACCAAAACTCAGTCGAGCGGAACGCCGTAGAGCACGAGGTTCTCGCTGTAGCGGTGCGCCGTACGGTCATAGGAACCCGTGCAGGTCACCAACGCCAGCCGGGGCTTCACCGCACCGTGGAACAGGTCGGCGGGCAAAGCCTCCTGCTTATAGGTACGGCGCGCAACGATGCGGTACCAGTGCTCGCCGCCGTCCCCACCTGTCACCGCGACACTGGTGCCGACCGGTACGCCGGACAGCGCTGCGAACACTCCGCGCCCTTTGGCGGTGTCCACATGCCCCGCAAGCAGTACGGTGCCACCATCGGAGCCTGGCGCCGCGCCCGCGGCCCACCAGCCCACGTCCGCTGCCGACTTCGGCACCTGCAGCTGACCGTTGCCGCCGGTCGCAACCGGCTGCACAGACGCTTCCAGTACGCCGGGCAATTTCAAACGGACAGGCGGTACGGCGGCCTCGCGGTCCGCGGTCGTCTTGCCCGCGTCCGGGACCTTCCCGGTGTTGTTGGGCTGTCCGCCGAACAGCATCACGAGACCCGCTGCGAGGGCTGCGATCCCCAGGAGGCGCCGCTTCAGCGGGATCGACTTGCCGACCAGAATCAGCACCGCACCGATGCCCATCAGGATCAGTGCGGCCCGGGTGCGGGCCAGGTTGGCCTCTGCCTGCTGGCCACCCTCTCCCGTAGGCACCACCGGAGTGGTGGTTTCGACGCGACAGGTACCTGTGACCGCACGCTGGTGCATCTGGATCACGGGCTTGGCGCCGTCAGCCACTGCCTCGACCGCAGGCGACGCGCTGATCGGCAGCTCACCTTCTACGAGTGCCAGGTACTGCTGATGCAGCTGGCGCTGGAAGGCCAGCCACGCGCCGTCGTACGCCGTTGTCCCGGCCTTGGCCGCGAGTACGTCGAGCTGGCGGCGCTGGGCCGTCGAAGGTGCCGTCGGCAGCAGAATGCTGAGTCGTGTGGCGACGTCGAGCTCCTGCGCGGACAGCTTGCGGTTGTCCCGTTCCAGCTGGGCGGCGACCCGCCGTACGCAGGAGGTTCGGCCCTTGGCCGTCGCCGTCTGGGCGGCCTCGATGATGGTCAGGTTGAGCTGGTGAGCGGTGTTGAGATAGGCGACATCCGGTTGCGGTGTCGCCGCGTTCGCCGGCTGCACGATGGCCAGAACGCCTGCCACAACGAGAAGCAGCAGCGCGGGCACTCGGGCAATCCTCACATGATGACAGTAAGTGAGCGGGACGTCGGGGTCCAGGCAAACGAAACGGCCCGCCGGTCGGAACCGGCGAGCCGTTTCGGGCAGCTCCTGCGATCAGGCTGCGGCGTTCACCTCGGCCGGAGTGTCGGAGATGACCGACTCCCGGCGCTTCGAGACGTACACGGCCGCGGCCAGGATCACCACGGCGACGACCGCGATGACGATCCGCAGCGGCGTGTTGGTGTCGTCGCCGATCGACGACATCCCGACGACGGCCGGCGCGATCAGCACCGAGACCAGGTTCATCACCTTGATCAGCGGGTTGATGGCCGGACCGGCGGTGTCCTTGAACGGGTCGCCGACGGTGTCACCGATGACGGTGGCCTCGTGCGCGGGCGAACCCTTGCCGCCGTGGTTGCCGTCCTCGACCAGCTTCTTGGCGTTGTCCCAGGCACCACCGGAGTTGGCCAGGAAGACCGCCATCAGCGTGCCGGAGCCGATCGCACCGGCCAGGTAGCCGGCCAGCGCCGGGGCGCCGAGACCGAAGCCGACGGCGATCGGAGCGGTCAGCGCGAGCAGACCCGGGGTGGCCAGCTCCCGCAGCGAGTCGCGGGTGCAGATGTCCACCACCTTGCCGTACTCCGGCTTGCCCGTACCCTCCATGATCCCGGGGATGTCGCGGAACTGGCGACGTACCTCGTAGACGACCGCACCGGCGGCGCGGCCGACGGCGTTGATCGCGAGACCGGAGAACATGAACACGACCGCGCAACCGAGGATCAGACCGACCAGCGTGCCCGGGTTGAACACCAGGGAGTCCGCCTCGAACTTGGCGTAGTTCTCGGCCAGCGAGGTGCGGATCGCGTCGGTGTACGAACCGAACAGTGCGGTCGCGGCCAGTACGGCGGTCGCGATCGCGATGCCCTTGGTGATGGCCTTCGTGGTGTTGCCGACGGCGTCCAGCTCGGTCAGGATCTGGGCCGCCTCGCCGTCCACGTCACCGGACATCTCGGCGATGCCCTGCGCGTTGTCGGAGACCGGGCCGAAGGTGTCCATCGCGACGATGACGCCGACGGTGGTCAGCAGACCGCAACCGGCCAGCGCGATCGCGAACAGTGCGACCACACCGGACCCGCCCACCAGGAACGCGCCGTACACGGCCGCCGCGATCACCACGGCGGTGTAGACGGCGGACTCGAAGCCGACCGAGATACCGGACAGGATCACGGTCGCGGCACCGGTCAGCGACGACTTGCCGACGTCCTTGACCGGCTTGTCCTCGGTGCCGGTGAAGTAACCGGTCAGCGCCAGGATGACGGCCGCCAGCACGATGCCGATGATCACCGAGATCGTCGCGATCAGCCGCGGGTCGCCGTCGGTCGCGGCGATCGACTCGCTCGCGTCCGTGAGGTCCTTGAAGCTGCTCGGCAGATAGACGAACGCCGCCACCGCACAGAGCACACCGGAGACGACCGCGGAGATGTAGAACGCGCGGTTGATGGTGCGCAGACCGTTCTCGCCGGTCCGCGGGCGGGTCAGGAAGACACCGAGGACCGCGGTGAGCGCGCCGATGGCCGGCACGATCAGCGGGAAGATCAGGCCCTGCTCGCCGAACGCGGCCTTGCCCAGGATCAGCGAGGCCACCAGCATCACGGCGTACGACTCGAACAGGTCGGCCGCCATACCGGCGCAGTCACCGACGTTGTCGCCCACGTTGTCGGCGATGGTCGCCGCGTTGCGGGGGTCGTCCTCGGGGATGTTCTGCTCGACCTTGCCGACCAGGTCGGCGCCGACGTCGGCGGCCTTGGTGAAGATACCGCCGCCGACCCGCATGAACATCGCGAGCATCGCGGCGCCGAAGCCGAAGCCCTCGAGCACCGTCGGGGCGTCACCCTTGAACAGCAGCACGACCAGCGCGGCGCCGAACAGGCCGAAGCCCACGGTCGCCATGCCGACGGTGCCGCCGGTGCGGAACGCGACCCGCATGGCCGGCTCGCGGCCCTCGTCCCGCGCGGCGGCGGCGACCCGGACGTTGGCGCGGGTCGCGAGCCACATCCCCAGGTAGCCGATCGCGGCGGAGAAGCCCGCACCGACCAGGAAGAACACGGAGCGGAAGATCTTCAGCGTGGTCTCGTTGCCGCCGTCGGTGTGCGCCGGCAGCAGGAACAGCAACAGGAACGCGACCACGGCGAAGATCGACAATGTCCGGAACTGCCGGTTCAGGTACGCCGAAGCGCCTTCCTGAACCGCCGCGGCGATCGTCTTCATGTTCTCGGTGCCATCGTTCGCGGCAAGCACCTGGCCCCGGAAGACCATCGCGATGACGACCGCGAGAATCGCGATCACCCCGACGACGATCACCAGTGTGGTGTTGCTCGACGAAAGATCCACCGCTTGTGCAGCAAGCAGCGCGGACATCCGTCCTCCTTGTAGGCAACCCATCCAGGCTTGACGGCCCCCGTCTGCCGCAACCGAAGGGTTGGGGAAATACGACACAGCGCCAGTGGCCTGGCGCGGTGGGTTACTCTAACGGGTTCCCGACCAGACCTGACGACAGGGTGGTCTACGTCATAACTGGCCGGCCCGGCAAGTCCCGTGCCGGAACCTGGGCGGAACGATCACCGAACGTAGTGATGTGGACACCGTTTCGCTTGGTCAGATCGCCGAGGCGACGTCCGGGTGGATGTCGAAGACCTTGGTCAGGCCGGTGATCCGGAAGATCTTGAGCAGCCGTTCCTGGGTACAGACCAGGGACAGGGATCCGTCGTGGGTGCGCACCCGTTTCAGTCCGCCGACGAGAACGCCGAGGCCGGTGGAGTCCAGGAACTCCACGCGTTCCAGGTCGATGACCAGGTCGTAGACCCCTTCGTCGACGAGCGCGGCGATCTTCTCGCGGAGCTTCGGTGCGGTGTAGACGTCGATCTCCCCCGCCACCTCGATGACGGTGCGCCCGCCCTCGGCGCGCGCGGTCAGCGACAGATCCACTTCGGCCTCCGATCCCGTGAACTGCTGCATTCAACCATGTACGGACCGTGAGTGAGACCCGTTGCCGAAAACTCTTTCATCTCGCCCACCCGAAGTCGATTCCCCTCCGGAAAAAGGCCGTGCATCCGAACGTGCATCTCTCAGCTGGTCCTCAGCAAGCAACTGTCCGTGGCAGGGCCTAGGGTGCCGGTATGCGTGCAGGTGGTGAGGCGGCTGCCGTCCTGAAGCGCCTGGCCGCCGGTCGTGACGACCGGCTGACGCATGTCGAGTCGGTGCCGCCGCGAGTAGGACAAACATGTGCTTGGCCGCGCTGGGTCCCGTCCGAGGTCCTCGACCAGCTGCGCGACGCCGGCATCACGGCGCCGTGGACTCATCAGGTGGCGACGGCCGAGGCGGCGTACGGCGGGAAACACGTGGTCGTCGCGACCGGGACAGCCTCCGGCAAGTCGCTCGGGTACCTGCTGCCGGCCTTTGCCACCTTGAGCACCGCCCAGGCAGCGTCACCACACCGCCGTACCGCCTCTGTTTTGTACCTGTCTCCGACCAAGGCACTCGCTCACGATCAGCTCCGCGCGGTCTCGGCGTACACCGTGCCCGGTCTGCGGGCCACGACGCTGGACGGCGACTCGGAGCGGACCGAGCGCGACTGGGCGCGCGACCACGCGACGTACGTGCTCAGCAACCCGGACATGCTGCACCGGTCGGTCCTGCCGAACCACCAACGCTGGGCGCGCTTCCTGGGCTGCCTGCAGTACGTCGTGGTTGATGAGTGCCACCACTACCGCGGCGTCTTCGGTGCGCACGTGGCCGGCGTACTGCGGCGCCTGCGTCGGGTGTGCGCGCAGTACGGCGCCCATCCGATCTTCGTCTGCGCCTCGGCGACTGTGGCCGAGCCAGCGGTGTCAGGCGAGCGTTTGACCGGGCTGCCGATGGTGGAGGTGGTCGAGGACGGCTCTCCACGCGGGGGCATCGCTTTCGGTCTGTGGGAGCCGCCCCTGACCTCTCTACACGGCGAGAACGGCGCACCGGTACGTCGGTCCGCGACAGCCGAGGTGGCGGACCTCCTGACCGATCTGGTCGTGACAGGTGTCCGTACGGTCGCCTTCGTCCGATCGCGGCGTGGAGCCGAGTCAGTCGCGATGACGGCCCGGGAGAACCTGGCTGAGGTCGACCCAACGCTGATCGACCAGGTGTCGGCGTACCGGGCCGGCTACCTGCCGGAGGAGCGTCGGCGGCTCGAGGGAATGCTGCAGAGCGGTGAGCTCACTGGCGTCGCGGCAACGAACGCTCTCGAGCTGGGCATCGACATTGCCGGGCTGGACGCCGTACTGCTCTCTGGCTGGCCAGGTACGCGCGCGTCGCTCTGGCAACAGGCTGGGCGCGCAGGCCGAGCCGGTGGGGACGCGGTGGCGCTGCTGATCGCACGGGACGACCCGCTGGACACCTACCTGGTGCGGCATCCGGCTGCGATCTTCGGGCGCCCGGTCGAGGCGACTGTGTTCAACCCGGAGAACCCGTACGTGCTCGGGCCTCAGCTGTGTGCCGCGGCCCAAGAGCTGCCGCTGACTCCCGACGACTTCGAGGTCTTCGGGGAGACGACGTCTTCTGTGATCGCACAGCTGGTGCGGCAAGGCGCGCTGCGCGAACGGCCGCACGGGTGGTTCTGGACGCGCCGCGAGCGGGCCGTCGACGCCATCGACATCCGGTCGGCCGGTGGGAAGACAGTGCAGATTGTGGAGGACCAGACCGGTCGATTGCTCGGCACGGTCGACGGCGGCTCGGCCCACGCGTCGGTCCACGAGGGTGCTGTCTACGTCCATGCAGGCGAGTCGTATCTCGTGCGTTCGCTCGACCTCGAGGAGCACGCCGCGGTCGTCGAGCCGGCCTCTCCGGACTACACGACCTTCGCGCGGGACGTCACCGAGATCAGCATCCTCGCGACCGAGGAGACGTGCTCGTGGGGTACGGCGGAATTGTCGCGCGGCTGGGTCCAGGTGACGAGCCAGGTCATCTCGTACCAGCGCAAGCTGATCGCGACCGGCGACGTACTCGACGAACAGCCGCTCGACCTGCCGGAGCGCACCCTGCGGACCAAGGCCGTGTGGTGGACCATGCCTGACACCGCTGTCGAGGCGCTCGGGCTGGCCGACGTACCGGGAGCGGCCCACGCCGCCGAACACGCGTCGATCGGCCTGCTCCCGCTCTTCGCCACCTGCGACCGCTGGGACATCGGCGGCGTCTCCACCGCCCGCCACGCCGACACCGGCCAACTGACGGTTTTCGTGTACGACGGCCATCCCGGTGGCGCCGGCTTCGCCGAACACGGGTACGCCGCAGCGCGCGAGTGGTTGACGGCGACACGCGAGGCGATTGCACACTGTGAATGCACGGACGGATGCCCGTCGTGCGTACAGTCGCCCAAGTGTGGGAACCAGAACAACCCACTCGACAAGAGCGGCGCGGTGGCGCTGCTCTCCGCACTACTGAGCAGTGAGGCCTGAAGGGCCGGTGTACGCCGGCAGATAGGCGGGTCGCCATGGCCGTTCTCGGAATCGTCCTGATCGTGCTGGCCGTGTTGTTCGGGCTGGGCGTCTCGGTCTCGTCGACCGCGTCCACCAAGCTGGAGGTCTTCGGCGTCGACTTCGGCGTCTCGGTGCCGACCATCTACTTCCTCGGAGCGGTCACCGGCGCCGCCCTCGTCGTCGGGCTGTGGCTGATGAAGAAGGGCCTCGGGCGCGACCTGCGCCGCCGCAAGGAGATGCGCCAGCTGCGCGCCAAGGTCACCGAGGGTGTCCCAGAGGTATCCGCTGAGCGCGACGAGGCCGTGACTTCCGACACCACCTCTGACGACCGTCCGGAGATCGAGGAACGGGCCGTCGAGGACCCCAAAGAAACCCACCAGCCCCACTGATCAAACACCGTTGCCCTCGGCATCAGTAGCTATCCGAAATCCCTTGGATTGCTGTAATATCTCAGAAATCTCACAGCCTCCGCACGGTGGTCGCACGGCGACCCGGCAACCGGATATCGATGCCTTGCGCAACGACATTCGGGTGGCAGTTAGTTGCCATTGGCATCAAGTTTCACGAGATCGGCATAACCCCCTCGGTCACACCTGTGCCTTACTGGTTGTGGCGTCAACGTCGCGCTGAGTCACTGCCGGCATACCCGGCTCGCGCCACGGGGTCCCGACGACCTGACGCCACGAGATGGCACGACCTCTGGAGGTTGTCTTGATCATCCGAAAGCTGTTCAGCCGCACCGGCGTGGTGGTGCTCGCGGTCAGCGTGGCCATCGCCACCGCGATACCGGCCCAAGCCGCGAACCCGGCACCCAGTGGTTCGAAGACCCCGGGCGTATCGGTGGGTGTGGCACAACAGATCGCCACTCGCTCCGACACGCGCTACTGCCTGACGTTCGTCGCGGCCGACAAGGTCCCGATGGCGGTCATGATGGCGTGCGCCCCGGGCAAGGAAGGCAAGACCCAGGAGTGGATCTACACCGAGTCCGGCCAGCTGCAGGTCGCGATGAGCAAGAGCGTCGGTGGCGCCCTTGCGACGACCGGAGCCTGCCTGGACAGCGGCGCGGACCTGGCCAAGGTGCCGGCTTCCGCTCCACTGCTGGTCCTGCCGTGCCGTAGCGGCGACGGGCAGAAGTGGAACTACGACGAGGACACCGGCACGTTCGTGAACGAAGCCAGTGGGCTCGCCCTGACGTCGCTGCTTGGCAAGGGGAAGGCCAAGCAGGCACAACCGACCGGCACGATGAGCGCTGCCGGCACGCCGATCCAGGCCTGGGCCGGTCTTCCGGTGCCGAGCCTGGACATCCTGGGCGCGGTGCTGGCCCTCGTGAACGCGCTGCTGGCATCGCTGGGCCTGGCCCTGCCGCTGCCGATCGCGGGCGCGGCCGCCGGCCTGTTGTCAGCTATCGGCAGCCTGCTCCCGATCCCGGCGCAGATGACGACGCTGCCGAAGCAGATGATGCAGCTGGCGCAGAGCTGAGTCGATTCGAACACTGGCCAACGAGAGGACGGCCGGCCCCGACATCGTCGGGGCCGGCCGTTTTTCACTCCTTGTCTCTCGCGTTGTCTCTGGTGGTGGGGCCTGGCGGTGCTCGGGGATGAGTTCCGGGATGCCCCGCTGCTTGCGCGTCAGCGGGAGCCCGGTGTCGTCACCGCGCGGCCACGGTCACCACCAGCACCAGCAATGCCCGAGCAGGTCGTCGACAAGGCAAGCGACTCCATGGAGCAGTGTCACGTCTTTCACCTCCGATCCGCTGAACCGAACGGCTAGACAGTAGCTCGGCTGATCACCCTCTGTATCTACTCCATTACCTGTTGTCGCAGAACCTTGAGCATCCTTTAACTCTTCCGCAACGCATCACGCGGGATCCGAACTTGACAGTTCACGGTTGGTTGCCTACAGCACCTGACAACGTTCGCCTCGGTGTTGGAAAAAAGTCTTCACATAGTCGCGGATGAGTGCCAATGTTTGACCGGCACTGTTGCTGGACCACTTCTGCAAGGAGCCCTGATGCGATCACTCTCGCGGTTGACCACCGCCGGCGTACTCGGCGCCGCGGCCCTCGCCCTGCTCACCGGATGCCTCGGTTCGTCCGACTCCGGCAGCGGCGACCAGGACGCGAACCGGAACGCCGACGCCAAGAAGGTCGAGCTGACCTTCGGGTCGAACTCGGTCAAGGGCGGCAAGAGCAGCGCCGGGGCAACCTTCATCGAGGACGTGCTGATCCCGAAGTTCGTCGCCGAGCAGAAGGGCAAGGGCGTCGACGTCACGGTCAAGTTCCAGGGCGACGGCTCCGACGACGAGGTCTACAAGCAGAAGCTCTCCCTCGACCTGTCGAACAAGTCCGGACCGGACCTGTTCCAGATCGACGGCATCTGGGTCGGCGAGTTCGCCCAGGCCAACTACATCAAGCCGCTCACCGACACCGTCGGCGACGCCGCGAAGGTGGACGGCTGGGACGGCTGGAAGCAGATCCCGGAATCGGTCCAGGCGCTCGGCAGCTACAACGGCCAGCGGTACGGCGTACCCGGTGGCACCGACGGCCGGGTCCTGTACTTCAACAAGAAGCTGTTCCAGCAGGCCGGACTGCCCGCCGACTGGCAGCCGAAGTCCTGGGACGACATCATCTCCGCAGGTCAGGCGCTCAAGAAGATCTCCGGCGTGACCCCGATCCAGATCAACGCCGGCACCGCGATGGGCGAGGCGACCACCATGCAGGGCGTGCTGCCGCTGCTGGTCGGCACCGGCGCCACGGTGAACTCCGACGGCAAGTGGCTGGGCAACACCGCGCAACTGCGCCAAGTCCTGGACTTCTACCACCAGGTCTACTCGACCGGTCTCGGTGACCCGGTGCTGCAGCGCGAGGCCAAGGGCCGGGACAAGTCGTTCGCCGAGTTCGCCGCGAACAAGATCGGCATCCTGCTCGAGAGCGACTACTTCTGGCGCAGTGTCGTCGAGCCCAAGGCCGGCGTCGCGAAGATGGCCGACCGGGACAGCGCGGTGGGCTGGGCACTGATCCCGGCACGGCAGCCGGGCGCGGGCGTGAAGGGTCAGGACTTCGTCTCGATGTCCGGCGGCGGCGCGACCGTGATCAACCCGAACACCAAGTTCCCGCAGCAGGCCTGGGAGTTCATGCAGTTCATGAACTCCGCGGAGATGGTGAAGGAGTCGCTGGCCGGCGCCGCCAAGATCACGCAGCGGTCGGACGTCAACAGCGAGGTGCTGAAGAGCGACCCGATGCTGAGCTTCGTCGCCGAGAAGGTGCTGCCGATCACGCAGTACCGTCCGGGCCGCGCCGAGTACCCGAAGATCTCTGCGGCACTGCAGCAGGCGACCGCGGACGTGGTCGGCGGTAAGAGCACCGACGCCGCCGCCACGGCGTACCAGAAGGTCGTCGAGACCGCGGCCGGCGGCAAGGACAAGGTCACCAGTAACTGATGACTTCTGCTACCGCACCCGCGCGGCGTGCCCCCGCGCGGGACGTCGCGGGCCTCGGGGTCGGCCGCGCACTCGGCTTCGTCGCACCCGCGATGCTGCTGATCGGCGCGTTCCTGATCTTCCCCGCGCTCTGGACCATCTACATCGGCATCACCAACTACCGGTTGACCGGCGTCGAGGCCGTGTCGCCGTCGATGGTGGGGTTGTCGAACTACACGAAGGCGCTGAACGACGCGCTCTTCCACAACGCGTTGTGGCTGACGCTGCTGTTCGTGCTCGGCTCCGCGATCATCGGGCAGAACGTCCTCGGGTTCACGCTGGCGTGGGTTCTGCGCCGTACCCGCCCGGTGGTCCGCCGTACGGTCGAGGCCTTCACGCTGCTGGCCTGGATCCTGCCGTCGACCGTGGTCGCGTACCTGTGGGTCGCGTTCTACGACCGCGACGGCGGCACTTTGAATGCTTTGCTGGGTACGCCGGGAACCGCGTGGCTCATCGACTACCCGATGGCGTGTCTCGTGGTGTTCAACACGTGGCGCGGTACGGCGTTCTCGATGATGCTCTACTCGTCCGCGCTGCAGGCCGTCCCGCCGTCACAGCTCGAGTCGGCGCGGATGGTCGGCGCGTCGGGGTGGCAGACGCTGCGGGACATCGTGTTCCCGCACATCCGCGGGCATGTGCTGACCAACACGCTGCTGATCTCGCTGTGGACGGCGAACGACTTCTCGCCGTTCCTGCTCACCAAGGGCGGGCCGAACCACGAGTCCGAGACGGTGCCGGTCTACATCTACAACGTGGCGCTGCAGGGCGGTGAGCTCGGGTACTCGTCGGCGATCTCGTTCCTGCTGCTGATCGCGAACCTACTGGTCTCGCTCGTGTACCTGCGGCTGCTCCGGAGGCGCTCATGAGGCCCGCGTACGTCGTCCGCCGGATCGGGTTCTACGTCCTGATCTGCGCGGTCACGCTGTTCTTCGCCGTACCCATGCTGTGGATCGCATCGGCCCCGTTCGATCGGAATCCTGGACTCGGCGTGCACTGGCCGGACTGGACGCTGGAGAACATCCGCAAAACGCTCGACCATCCGTATGCGATGCACTCGATGGTCAACTCGCTGCTGATCTGCGTGACGACCGCGGTCGCTGTGACTGCCTTTGCCGCGCTCGCTTCCTATGCGTTGTCGCGAGTGCGGATCCCGGGCCGGGACGCGCTGCTGTACGGGTTGCTCCTGCTGTCCTCGGTCGTCACCGGAACCGCGGCGATGGTGCCGATCTTCGTGATGATGTTCCAGCTCGGGCTGATCGACTCCCGGTTCGGCGTCGCGCTGGTGATGACCGGCGGGCTGTTGCCGGCGGCGATCTTCATCCTGAAGGACTTCGTCGACGCGGTCCCCAAGTCCTACGAGGAGTCGGCGCGGGTCTTCGGCGCGTCCACCGGCCAGATCCTGCGCGACGTCGTGCTCCCGGTCGCACGACCCGGACTGGCGACCATCATGGTCTGGGCGTTCGTCAACTCCTGGGGCAACTTCCTGGTGCCCTTCCTGCTCATCCGGTCGATCGACAAGCAGCCCGGTGCGGTGCTGATGCAGACCCTCACCGACGAAGGCGGCAGCGTGAACCTGCAGGTGCTGCCGGTGTTCTCGCTGCTGTTCTCGATCCCGGTCGTCGTGCTGTACCTGCTGGTGAACTCGCGATACGGGTTCCGCTTCCACGGAGGGATCAAGAGCTGATGGCGGGCATCGACATCGAAGGCCTCGCAACCGTCTACCCGAACGGCGTCCGCGCCGTCGACGGGCTGGACCTGCACGTGGCCGACGGCGAGTTCTTCGCCCTCCTCGGCCCGTCGGGCTGCGGCAAGACGACGCTGCTCCGGACGATCGCCGGCCTGGAGACCGCGAGCGAGGGCACCGTCCGCATCGACGCGGCGGACGTGACCCGCACCGAGCCGGGCAAGCGCGGCGTCGCCATGGTCTTCCAGGACTACGCGCTCTTCCCCCACATGAGCGTCTCCGAGAACATCACCTATCCCTTGAAGGTACGCCGGGTCGCTGCCGCCACCCGCGCCGACGTCGCCTCTCGTACCGCCGGCGAACTGTCCTTGGACGGACTCCTGGAACGCAAGCCCGGGCAACTGTCCGGCGGCCAGCAGCAACGTGTCGCCCTCGCCCGCGCGATCGCCTCCGAAGGCAAGGTCCTGCTGCTCGACGAGCCGCTGTCGAACCTCGACGCACGGCTCCGCCTCGAGGCCCGTACCTTCCTGAAGAAGCTCCAGCGCGACCTGGGCATCACCACGGTCTTCGTCACCCACGACCAGGCCGAGGCCCTCGCGCTCGCCGACCGCATCGCCGTCATGGACTCGGGCAAGCTCCGGCAGCTCGGTTCCCCACGTGAGGTCTTCGCGCGTCCCGCCAACACCTTCGTGGCGAACTTCATCGGGTCGACCCCGATGAACCTTCTCCCGGGCAAGGTCTTGGGCGACGGCACTGTATCCGTAGCCGGCGGTTCGTTGCCTGCGACAACCGTCTCGACGCCGGCCGACGCCGAGATCACGGTCGGCATCCGGCCCGAGTACCTGACCTTGTCGACCGGAGACGTCGCCGGCCCCGCCCTCCGCGGCGAGGTCGTCGTCGCCGAGAACCTCGGCACCCAGTCCCTCGTCAGCGTCGACTGCGGGGGCACCCTCATCGGCGTCACCGTCCCCGAGGAAACCGAACCCGCCCCCGGCACCCCGGTAGTCCTGACCGCCCCTGCCACTCGAGTCCTCCTCTACACCCAGGACACCGGCGAACTCCTCACGTCCGCAGACCGCACCACCGGAGCTCGTTCGTGAGCAGGGAGATCGCCTGATGGCTGTCACGTCGTACCGTCGGCGCTGGACACTCGACGATCGCGCCGAGTCGGTCTGGCATGCACTGCCCGTCGACATCCCGGCCGACTGCCCCGGCCTGCTCGTCACCCTCACCGTCCCGCCGGTCGAAGGCGCCGTCATCGACATCGGCTGCGAAGGCGCCGCGGGTTGGCGCGGGTGGTCGGGCGGCGCCCGCCAAACCTTCGCGATCACGCCCGACGCAGCCACCCCCGGCTATGTCCCCGGCGAACTCGAGCCAGGCACCTGGTGGGTCGTCCTCGGCCTGCATCGAGTACCGGTCGAAGGCGTAGAGCTCCTCGTCGAAGCAGTCACCGGCCCGGTCGACACCATCCCCGGCCTCACCGAGTACGCCGATGCCTCGGCCGCAATCGCAGTACCCCAGCGACCACCGCGCCGTACCCTCCCCGCATCCTCCGGCTTGAAGTGGATCGCCGGCGACTTCCACGCCCACTCGCTCCACTCCGACGGCTCGACCCCGATCGCCAACCTCGCCGCACTCGGTGTGTCGGCCGGCCTCGACGTACTAGCCGTCACCGACCACAACACCGTCTCCCACCACGCCGAGCTCCCCTTACTCAGCAAACGCTTCGGCCTCGGCCTCATCCCCGGCCAGGAAGTCACCACCGACACCGGCCACGCCAACGCGTTCGGCGCCATCGGCCCGATCGACTTCCGCCAACCCGCCGCCACGTGGGTCACGGAGGTCGCTCGCCGCGGTGGTCTCCTCTCGATCAACCACCCGCTCGGCGGCGACTGCTCCTGGCGCCACCCGCTCCCTGAACACCCACCGCTCGCCGAGATCTGGCACTCCTCCTGGCTGGACCACACGTGGGGCGGGCCGATCGCCTGGTGGGAGGCCTGGGGTCTCGAAGGCACCACCCCGATCGGCGGCAGCGACTGGCACAACCCAACCTCCATCACGCCGCCCGGCTCACCCACCACCTGGATCGCCGTAGACGCGTCCGCCGAAGGCCCCGCCGAACTCCCCGCCGCCACCCTCGAAGCCTTAGCCGCCGGCCGAACCGCCCTCTCCTGGTCCTACACCGCCCCAGTCCTGGTTCGAGCCGACGACGAACTCATCGCCCTCGACGCCCCCAACACGCTGGTCATCTCTCCCGACGGCACTCGCCACCCCGTCCGCACCGACAGAGCTCACCTCCCCGCCGCCCCTGGCCCCCACCTCCTCATAACCCACACCGGCGAGCTCCTATCCACCTGCACCTAACCAGCATCCGCCCCGCAACCTGGGGGCAGCGTGAGTGGGAATGTTAGAGGGGGTTGGAGATTGCGAGTGGCGGGCCGGAGAACTCGATCCAGGTAGCGCGCCCGATGGCCGCGAGCTCCTCTGGATCCACCGGCCGCGACAGCTCATCGGATTGCTCGAAGAACCGCTCGAGCCCCGACGGCGTAGTGATCACCAGCAACCGCCCTACCTCGTCGCCGACGTTCTGGAAAGCATGCGGTACCCCACGCGGCCCGAACACCAGACCTCCAGTCGACGCCCGGAGCATCGCGTCCCCCGCCTTGAACCGGAACTTCCCGTCGACGACGTACCACACCTCGTCCTCACGCAGGTGAGTGTGCGCCGGCGGACCGTCGTTCGGCGGTATCAACAACTCGAGCACAGTCAACGAGCCGTTCGTCTGGCCGGTATCAGCCTTGACGATGACCGAGCCGGAAGTGGGCGTCGTGTACTTCGCACCCTCACCGGCCTGCACGGCAAAGGCCCCCATGAACTTGGACATCGCGCCTCCCCTACCGAACCAGAGTAGGCCGATCGCCCCCTACCCGGAAGCTCGCTTGCGCCCAGGAACCGTCGGCGTCGTGCGTCGGCTAGCCAGGTAGTGCGTCGAGTTGATCCAAGAGCCAGCGAGGTCCGGTCGTGATGGCCCCGGCGGGTTCTACTCGTTGCCGGAGCCCGCGATCTGCGGTGACCACAGTGACGACAGGATGCTGCGGCTGCGCAACAACCTCCGCAGTCACGCTCACGATGGTGTCGTCACCGGACCCCGGCGCCAGCACCACCCGAACACGACCGGTCTCAGGCGCACCATCCCCCGACACCGCCCGGCAAGCAGCACCCTCCAGCACCACGACCACATCCGTGTCAGGCAATCGCTCCTGCAACGCCGCAAGCCTGGTCAGCAATCGCCGAGCCGCGCCAACCCGATCCCGCCACCACCCATCCGGCCGTGACCCAACCACGTTCGCAGCATCGACAACGACGACCTGACTCCGCCCACCATCCACCACCCCAGTCTGCCCCTCCCCGCAGACCAGCGACGGCACCTAGTCGAGAAGCCAGCCGTTTCGCTCCGCAATCTCGACGGCGTCGGAACGGGTATGCGCACCGGTCTTACCGATAGCCGACCACAGCCGGGTACGGACGACGCGCTCGGACACATCGAGCTCCTGTGCCATCACCGCAACCGATCCACCATCACGCGCCGCGCGCAGTGTGTCGGTCTCGTCCGCGTTCAACGGAGTCTCGGAGTACCTGAGATTCTCGGCCGCGAGATTCGCGTCGACCACGCGCAGACCGAGATGCACCCGCCGCACCGCGTCCGCCAACTGCGGCGCCGGACTGCCCTTCAACGCGAACCCTTTCGCTCCGGCATCGAGCCCGCGACGCATGTGCACCGGCCGCCCGTACGTCGTGAGCATCACGACCCGGCACTCCGGCATCGACGTACGCAACCTCGTCGTGACGGTGATGCTGTCGCTGCCCGGGCCGCCCGCATCGACCAGCGCGACATTCGCACGGTGCCGTTTGGCTGCACCGACGACATCGTCAGATCGGTTGAGCTCGGCAACGATCTCCAGATCGCGCTCACGCTCCAGACCGCTGCGAAGCAAGCCTCGGCTGAGGATCTGGTCGTCGACCAGCAGCAGCCGAATCCGGTTGGGCAAACGAGCCTCCGAGGTAACCGTCCGGGCGCCGGGGAAGTACGTCCGGGAAGATGAGCTGTACTCGGTTCCCGATCATGGAGCGCCCTCCCGTACGTCGTCCACATCAACGCGGCATCTCTACCAGATTGCGACCAGATCGCGATCACACCAGAACCGAGCGCGCGACGAGTGGTTGACGAGGCGACGTCATAGCGGTCCGGCCCGCGCCGCCGCGGTCAGAGTTGGCCGCGCCACGCGCAGATCAAGCTCAAGCGAGACCTCAACAGTCACTGCGCCGGAAGCAACAACACACGCAGCGAGCCGCACCTTGTTAACCACAGCAACCCGCGCGGCTGTCACACAGGGCGCGGTGCCTGAGGGCTGCGCGATATCTGAGGGCTGCGCGGTGGTTGGGGACTGGATGGTGTTGAGGGATTGGGCGGCGCTTAGTGCGGTTAGGTCTGCTGCTGCGGCGAGTTTGTGGCGGGTGGTGGAGATCGCTGACCAGAGGATTGCTGCGGTGAGGGCTGTGAAGAGGAGTACGGCTGCGAACAGGGTGTGGAGGGTGGCGCTGCCTCGTTCGGTACGGGTCATGGCGTGTCCGGTTCCGCTTGGAGGGTGGCGGTTGCTGTGAGGCTTGTGGGAGATAGGAAGGCGAGGAGGGGTGGCTTGTGGGCAGGAATGGCAGTGACTGTCACTTGGATGTCTGATGCCTCGCGGTTGATGACGATCGTGCCCGTGGGAACGGTTCGGCGACCGATCGCTTTCGCCTGATCCAGCGACTCACCACGCGCAACTGCCCGAGCTACATCGCGGGCGGCATCGATGCACCGGATGTTCAACACGACGAGACCGATGGACCAAATCCCCAACAGCAAAACAGAAACCAACACCGGAAGCGCCAGAGCCATCTCAGCCGTAACAGCCCCCCGCTCACCCCGGGTCGCATGATCGCCTCGGGTCGCATGGTCAGGTCGGGTCGCATGGTCGGGTCGGGTCGCGTGATGGCCTCGGGTCGAGTGGTTGGGTCCGGTTGCGTGGTCGGGTCCGGTTGCGGTGGTTGGTTGTGTGGCTGGAGTGTGCGGGGCGGACGAGTTCGGGCGGTGGGGCATGGGGGTCCTTTGGGTGGCGGCCGGTCGTGGAGGGGGCATCGACCGGCCGCCGGATCGAGGGGGTCGCCAGCTCGAGAGGGTCGATTGATCTGCTGGCCTCGGGGGTTGGCGTCAGATGTGTACGCCTTCTACGCCGGCGATCTTGAGGCCGTAGTTGATGATCGCTTTGAGGGCGTTCTGCATCGCAGGAGATCTGAGGAGGGCGACCAGAACGCCGCCTATCGCGCAGGCGCCGACGATCATGATGGCGTACTCGGCGGTTACGGCTCCGCGTTCTGCGCGGTGGCGGAGGCGGTCGATGCCCTTGCCACAAAGGCGACGGATCCCCGTACTGCGGAGGAGGCGGATTTCTGTACGGCGGGGGCGGTTGGTGTCGGGGGTGTGAGCCTCCAGTTGGTTATTGGGGTATGGGACCGGGTGCGACGAGGCCTTGGCTTCGGTGGGGAGTAGATGGTTGCTGGTGGCTACTGCTGCCTTGGGCATTTGGGCCTCCTGCGGGATGGGGTGCGACGCTGCGAGCGGTTGTCGGTAAACATGCCGTTGTTGGATCGCCTTTTTTCAAAGGAGTTCTGGATTGTGGATAAGGGTTTTGGGAGCTCTTCTGTCCGATGTGTGGGTGACCGTCCGCCCCAGCCAGGGACCCGGGACGGAGGTCAGTGGGGAGAACTCCTGCCCGATCCGCGCCAACCCCAAGAGTGGGGAAACAAAGTTGCATATAGCGACGACTTCTTGCCCCGCCCCACCACGTGCCTGGCATAGAACGGTTATCCCCTCGAAAGGTGGGTTCTCTACTGATACGCGACGGGAGAACCCTGTACGCGAGGGGTTATCCAGCCCAATGCCCGAAGACCGGCCACCCAGCGACGCCCAATTCAACCCAGCCGACCCACACATACGTCACAAGAGCCGGTTTGGGGGCGCGTGGGGCGTGTCTCGTGCGGACGGCGGGTTGTTGCACCGCTCACGGGTTGCACAACCCGCGATTGGTGACACAAGCAGCCAGTGGTCGTGCCGGCCGACGCGTTCACCACCCAGTTCCACCGCCGGGCCTCGAGCGGTTAGGGGTGGAAGAGGTAGGGGATTAGGGCGTCGGCGATTGTTGGGACGATTGAGAGGAGTACGAACGCGGGGAGGAAGCACAGGCCTAGTGGCAGGGTGGCTCGGGATTCTGCGGCTCGGGCTTGTTGGTCGGCCGTGTGATGGTGGGCTCGGCGGGTTTCGTCGGCGAGGTGTTCGAGGGTTTTGGAGAGTGGGGCTCCGGAGCGGAGTGAGCGGGTGATGGCTCGGGCCATTGGGGCGCAGGATGGTTCGGTGTGTAGGTGGGCCCAGGCGGTGGTCGGGTCGGCTCCTAACGCCAGGTGGTGGGCGATCTTGGTGAAGACGTCGGCTAGTGGTCCTGGGAGGGCTTCGGCTACGAGGGTCAGGGCGTGTTGGGGTGGGCGGCCGGCTCGGAGGCATGCGGTGAGGAGGTCGATCGCCAGGGGGAGGTCGCGGGCTATGTGGGCGTTGCGCTGTTTGGTGGTGGTTGGTTCTAGGCGGGAGAGGGCTCGGGGGATGAAGTAGTACGCGATCGCGGCTGGGATCAGGCCCCAGGGGAGGCCGATGAGGATGAGCGCGGCGAGTGTCGCGGCAGTTGCGGCTAGACGGTGGGAGCGCGGGGTCCGGTTACGGACGCGAGGTTGCGGTGGGGTGAGGCGGCGGAGGTTGGGATGAGGTGGGATGAGGAAGTAGGTGCTTAGGGCAACCGCTATGGCTGCGGTCAGTGCGTGGAGCATGCGAAGTCTCGTCGGGTGCGGGCGCGTGCGGTGAGGGGTCAGGTTTGGGGGGTGGCTATTTGGGTGGTCCAGTGGAGGCCTGTGGCGGTTAGGGCTAGGCCTGTGGCTAGGCAGAGCCAGCCGGGTGGGGTGGTGGTTAGGAAGGTGAGGGGGTGGGCTCCTAGGAGGTAGCCGAGGGCTATGCCGAAGGCCGGGAGGATCGCGAGGATTCGGGCGGTGGAGCGGGCGCCGGCGAGGCTGGATTCGGTTTGGCGGTGGATTGCTTCGTTGGCTCGGAGGTAGTCCGCCAGGCGTTCGGTGAGGGTGGCGAAGGCGGCTCCGGATTCTTCGGTGACGCGCCAGGCTGCGGCCAGGGCTCGGAGACTGGTTGCGCCGGGCTTGGTGGCGGCTCGGGTCAGCGCGGCGGGGACGTCGGCGCCGAGTTTGGCTGCGGCGTGGGGTAGTTCGAAGTCGGGGCTGATCGAGGCGGCGCCTTCCAGGGCAGTGATGGGCGGGCGGCCGGCGGTGAGGTCGGCGGAGAGTACGTCGAGCGCTTCGATGATGTTGGCGCGGCGGGTTGCGATGGATTTCTGTTGTCGGTGGTGGGCTCGTTGGTGGGCGATCAGGGCCAGGACGGCGGCTGTTGCCAGGGCGGTGACGAGCGCTGGGGTGCCGAGGACGGCCGTGGCTACTGCGGTTGGCGGGACTAGGAGCCAGATTCGGGAGCGGGGGGATTTGAGGTGGTGGCGAGTTCGTTGTGCGCGGGCGGCAGGAGTCAGGCGGTGGAGGCCTGCAGATCGGGGCGGGAGGGCGAAGGTGCAGGTGAGGAGAGTTAGGAAGGCGGCGAGGACGGCTGGGTTCATGCGGCACCTGCGGGGGTTGCCTGAGCGGGGGCGGTGAAGAGGCGGGATGGCGGGTGGAGGGTGAGGGTGTTGTTGGGATGGAAGGTGACTGCGGGGTGGGTGATCAGAGGGCCGTTCGGGGGTTTGGTGAGGGTGTGGATCTCGGTGATTCGGCGGTGGCCGGTGGGGGTTCGGGTCAGGTGGATGACGGCGTGTAGGGCGGAGGCTGCTTGGCTGTGGACGGCGGTTTGGGACAGGCCTGCGAGGGCGCCCAGGGCTTCCAGGCGGGCGGGTACGTCCGAGGCGGAGTTGGCGTGGATGGTGCCGCAGCCGCCTTCGTGACCGGTGTTCAAAGCGGTCAGGAGATCTACTACTTCTGGCCCTCGGACTTCGCCTACGACCAGGCGGTCGGGGCGCATGCGGAGGGCTTGGCGGACCAGGTCTCGGAGGGAGATCTCGCCGGTGCCTTCGATGTTGGGTGGGCGGGCCTCCAGGCGGACCACGTGTGGGTGATCGGGGCGGAGCTCGTTGGCATCTTCCACCAGGACGAGGCGTTCGGCGGGATTGGCCAATGAGAGCAGGGAATTGAGCAGGGTTGTCTTGCCGGTGCCGGTACCGCCGCTGATGAGGAACGCCAGGCGGGAGTCCAGGAGGTCTTGGAGAATCGCGGCTCCTGCTTGCGGGAGGGCGCCAGCGGACACCAGGTCGTCGAGGGTGAAGACCTTGCGGGACGGGACGCGGAGGGACAGGCAGGTTCCTGGGGCGGCGATCGGGGACAGGACGGCGTGGAAGCGGGTGCCGTCGGAGAGGCGGACGTCGACGTACGGGGTGGAGTCGTCGAGGCGGCGGCCTGCTGCGGCGGCGAGGCGGGTGGCCAGGCGGCGGATGGCCGGTTCGTCTCCGGTGCGGATGGCGACGAACTCGAGGCCGCGGCCACGGTCGATGTAGACCTCGTCGGGGCCGTTGACCAGGATGTCGGTGACGCCGGGCTCGGCGAGCAGGCTGTCGAGTGGGCCGGCTCCTAGGGCTTCTCTGCGCAGGGCGGTGACGACCGCGAGGACCATGGCATCGCCGCAGATGGTGCCATCGGCGCGGAGGGCTGCTGCTACGTGCACTGGAGTTGGCTCGGCGCCGGTGAGAGCGAGGGTGCCGCGGACGCGGTCGAGAAGACCAGCAGGTACGACGGTGTTGGTCATGCGGGCGCCTCTGTTCTGCGGTTCAACTGAGGTGGAGGGAAGAGGTCCAGGAGGGCGGTGGCGGTTCGGGTTACAGGGCTTCGGGCATTGAGGGGGAAGTGACCTTGGTCCATGGCGGTGGAGAGCGTTCGGTCGTGGCCGAGTTTTGTTGCTAGGGGCAAGGAGAGGTGGGTGGCTACGTCGGTGGGCGCCAGGCCGGGGCGGGAGTCTCGGGCCACCACGCGGAGGTCGCCGGCGACTGCTCGGAGAGGGCCGGAGAGGCGTTTGGCGGCTGCGACGGAGCGGACGTCGCAAGGGACGACCAGGAGCGTTGCCGTGGAGCGGATGAAGCCCTCTTCGACGGCAGGGTCTGCGCGGCGCGGTAGGTCGAGGACAACCAGGTCGGTGCTGCGTTGGGCGGCGCCGATCACCGAGCTCATCGTGTCCGGCGGCAGGACGGTGACGTCGGACTGGTCCCAGGACAGAACGGACAGTCCGTCGACGGAAGGTAGTGCGGAGCGGAGGGCGGCGGCGCTGACCCGGCCGGACGCGTTCAGCAGCTTGGGCCAGCGGTCGCCGGGGTCGTGCTCGATGCCGAGGGCAAGCTCGATGCCGCCGCCGAGCGGGTCGCCGTCGATCAGCATCGTGCGGAACCCGCGCCGGTTGCCGAGGACGGCCACCGCGGCGGCGAGCGTGGTCGAACCCGCTCCCCCGCAGCCGCCGACGAACGCCAGCGTGACGGCGGAGCGGTCGACACCGTCCAGGGCATCCGCGAGCTTGCCGGCAAGCAGCGGCTCGTCGTCGGGCAGTCGGCAGACGGCGTCGGCGCCGACGTCGAAGGCGCACCGGTAGAGATCGTCGCCGTCCGAGGTCGAGCCGACCACGACCACTCCTGGCCGGTGCGCGGGCTGAACGCGCGCCAGCCGCTCGGCCAGGTCGCGGCCGATGACGACCAGTGAACAGGCATGCCAGTTGCGCCGCAGGTTGAGCAAACTGTGCTCGACGCGAGGCGTGACGGATGCGGCCGCGGCCAGCCGGAGCAGGTCGTCGAGCAGGGCTTCGTTGGTAGTTGCCATCAGCACCGACGGGGTTGGTGAGTTCGTGTCCATACCAAGAACATGCCGTTGCCGGGCCGCTTCCGGGAACGCGACCGGAGCCCTGTGGACAAAGGGTTGTCGGGTTTCCGTCAGCAGCGGGAACCCGCCACGACGAGCCCGCGACCAACCCGCCGGGAACGGTTACGGTTCCTTTCGAAGCGTCTTTAACTAAATTTCACCGGACCGCTTCCGCCCCATCGCTCCGGAGGAACAGATGAGTCGATTGCGCATGCTCGCCGCCACGGCAACCGTCGCGGCCACCGCCCTGATCACCGCCGCCGGCGTCTCTCTCGCGAGCTCGGACGCCACCACGGCCAACGCAGCCGTCGCGGCGCCACAGGCGACCAGCGGCGGCGTCAAGACGGCGTACTTCACCCAGTGGGGGATCTACGCCAACGCCTTCTATCCCAAGAACCTGATCACCACCGGAGCCGGCGCGAAGCTGGACTTCCTGAACTACGCGTTCGCCAACATCGATCCGGTCAACCACACCTGCTTCATGGCCAACAAGGCCGCGTCGCAGGACGAGAACAACCCGAACGCCGGTGACGGCGCCGGGGACGCGTTCGCCGACTACGGCAAGTCGTACGGCGCGGACATCAGCGTCGACGGGGTCGGCGATGTCTGGAACCAGCCGATCCAGGGCAACTTCAACCAGCTCAAGAAGCTGAAGGCGAAGCTGCCGAACCTGAAGATCCTGATCTCGATCGGCGGCTGGACGTACTCGAAGTACTTCTCCGACGCCGCCTCGACCGACGCCAAGCGCAAGGCCTTCGTCAGCTCCTGCGTGAACATGTTCCTCAAGGGCGACCTGCCGGTGATCGACGGCTTCGGCGGCCCCGGTACGGCGGCCGGCATCTTCGACGGCGTCGACATCGACTGGGAGTACCCGGGCTCGCCCAACGGTCACGTCGGCAACCACTACAGCGCCGCCGACAAGCAGAACTTCACGTTGCTGCTGGCCGAGTTCCGCGCCCAGCTGGACGCGTACGGCGGCCAGACCGGCAAGAAGTACTACCTGACCGCCGCGACCCCGGCCGGCCAGGACAAGATCGCCACGATCGAGACCGACAAGATCGGGCAGTACCTCGACTACAACAACGTGATGACGTACGACATGCACGGCGGCTGGGAGGCCACCGGGCCGACGAACTTCCAGGACCCGCTCTACACGGCGCCGAACGATCCGAGCAACCCGATCCCGCCGGGTCAGGGCAAGTACTCGGTCGACTCCGCGGTGAAGGCGTGGACCACCGGCGACTCGGCGTACGGCATCCCGGGCGGGTTCCCGGCGAACAAGCTGACGATTGGATATCCCTTCTACTACAGGGGATGGAAGGGTGTTCCGGCCACCGACAACGGTAAGTACCAGACCGCGACCGGACCGGCCGACGGACACGCGCTGAGCGGCAACGTGCCGGGTGTCTCGTTCTACAAGGAGCTCACGGGCTTCGTGGACAACCCTTCCGCCACACACTTCGACGACGCCACCAAGTCGTCCTGGTTCTACAGCAAGGGCACGTTCTGGTCCGGTGACAACGCCCAGTCGATCAAGGCGAAGGCCGACTACCAGCACTGCAACGGGCTGGCCGGCGCGATGATGTACTCGCTCGAGGCGCTGGACCCGGGAGTCACCCTCTTCAACAACGTGGTCGACTCCGTCAACGCCGACACGGCCGGCTGCAGCGGCCCGCCCACTACTCCGCCGACGACGCCTCCCACGACGCCGCCGACCACACCACCCACCACACCACCCACCACACCACCCACGACTCCCCCGACGACGCCGCCGACCACTCCGCCCGGCACGGCCACCCCGTGGGCCCCGAACACGGCGTACGCGACCGGTGCGCTCGTGAGCTACGACGGCGTCACCTACAAGTGCATCCAGGGCCACACGTCCCTGGTCGGCTGGGAGCCGCCGAACGTCCCCGCACTCTGGGGCCGGGTCTGATCACGTACCGCCCACTGATCGGAGCATCATGAAACGCATCACCTTGGCGATAGCGGCCGTCACGGCCGTGGTTGTCGCCCTGTTGACCGCACAGGCAGCCAACGCGGCAGGTGTCACTGCCAGCTTCACCAAAGTGTCCGACTGGGGCAGCGGCTTCGAGGGCAAGGTGACCGTCACCAACGGCACCACCAGCTCTCTGAGCACCTGGTCGGTCGCGCTGGACTTCCCGTCCGGCTACACCGTCAGCACTACCTGGGACGCCACCCACACCGGCAGCGGACAGACGCACACATTCACACCGCCGAGCTGGGCCGGTCCGCTGGCTCCTGGCGCGACTGTCACGTTCGGCTTCAACGGCAGCCCGGGCAACTTCCCCGGTCTCGCCGCGTGCCGCTTGAACGGCGGCTCGTGCGCAGGTGGCGGTGGCGGCACCGTCCCCGGTGCACCCACAGGTCTCTCCGGTACGTCGTCCGCGTCGTCGGTGAGCCTCACGTGGTCGGCCGCGTCCGGCGCGACCAGCTACAACGTCTACCGGAACGGCGCGAAGGTCGGCAGCCCGACCGGTACGTCGTACACGGACTCCGGACTCGCCGCCAACACGACGTACAGCTACCAGGTGAGTGGGTCGAACAGCGCCGGAGAGGGCGCCAAGAGCAGCAGCATCTCCGTCAAGACCGGCACCGGTGGCGGGAACACAGGCACCAAGCAGGCCGCGCCGTACCTCTACATGGGCTGGGGTGACCCGCCGAGCCCCACGGCCGTGATGAACGCGACCGGTATCAAGTGGTTCACCATGGCGTTCATCCTGTCGTCCGGTGGCTGCAACCCGGCCTGGGACGGCAGCCGTCCGCTCCAGGGCAGCGCCGACGCCACCGCGATCGCCCAGATCCGTGCGGCCGGCGGCGACATCGTGCCGTCGATCGGCGGGTGGAGCGGTAACAAGCTCGGACCGAACTGCAGCACGCCCGAGGCGCTGGCCGGTGCGTACCAGCAGGTGATCAACGCCTACGGCCTGAAGGCGATCGACATCGACATCGAGAACTCCGACGAGTTCGAGAACGAGGCTGTCCAGGACCGGATCCTGAACGCGCTGAAGATCGTCAAGCAGAACAACCCGGGGATCCAGACCATTCTCACGTTCGGTACGTCGACGACGGGTCCGACGTACTACGGCAACCGGCTGATCGACCGGTCGAAGGAACTCGGCGCGAACATCGACATCTTCACGCTGATGCCGTTCGACTTCGGCAGCTCGAACATCTACAACGACACGGTCGGCGCGTCCCAGGGCCTGAACAACAAGCTGAAGGCCACCTTCGGCTGGTCCACCGCGGAGGCGTACGCGCACCAGGGCATCTCCGGTATGAACGGTCTGTCCGACCAGCAGGAGATGACCACGACCGCGACCTGGCAGAACATCACCAACTGGGCGAAGAGCAACGGACTCAGCCGGCTGGCGTTCTGGTCGGTCAACCGGGACCGCGGCTGCGCCGGCGGCGGCGTGGTGTCCAACTGCAGTGGTATCGCCCAGGGCGACTGGGACTTCACCCGGATCACTGCAGGGTTCTGAACGAGTACGGCTGGGTGCGGCGGAGACGCCGCACTCAGCCGGCCTTGATCGCTTCGATGATCAGGCCGTTGCGGGCGTTCTGCCCGAGCGGGACCGACGGGTGCAGGCCGTCGCGGAGCAGGCGGGCCAGGCGGTTGGGGCTGGACGCCAGGTGCTCGGCCCAGTGCACGATCCGCAGGTTGTCGTAGCGACGCTGGGCGTCGGCGAGCTGCAGGTTGATCCAGGCGCTGTTGCGCTGGTCCGCGACCTTGATGTCCGGTCCGTGCGCGGTGCGGGCAGCCTGCACGTTGACCCAGTAGACGATCCGCTCGTCGCCGACGATCCTCATGGTCCGGTCGACCTGGGCCTCGACGGCCGGCGGCGTGAAGATGTCGTTCGACCCGACCGACATCAGGATCCGGTGCGGCAGGCCGTACTGCTGCGCCCAGAGGTCGAGCGCGTCGACCGCCGGGGTCACCGGCCGCCCAGCCCAGTTGTGTACGGCGATGCTGATCCCGAGCTGCGTGAGCTGCCGGGCGAGCGCCGGTCCGTCCTGAACGCCGATGCTGTCGCCGAACATGAAGACGCCGTCGGACTCCCGGGTCCGGCGGATCTGCTGCTCGTTCGAGATCGCCCGCGCCTGGCGCTCCCAGGCACCGAGCACGCCCGAGCCGTAAGCGCCGAGGGAGAGCAGCCCGCCCGCGGTGTCGAGGGTGGCCGCCGGGGAACCTGGGACCGCCTCCGCCGCGGTGGCGGCGACCGTCGACGCAGCCGCCGCGGTCCCGGCCGCGAACAGCAGCCGGCGACTCGGCCGGAACGAACCCAGACGCTTCCTCACGAGGGAAAGGGTGCGGGGGAAAGCCCTCTCGGTGCAAGTCGACACCGCGAAATTGGGACGAACGCTACCTAAGACGTTGCCAATCCAGTCAACTGGTCGTCACCGGACGCGATCGGACGAACGTCCGGAACCGCTCGGCCGCGGGCGTCAGCGGCATGCTCAGCCGCCACGCCATACCGATCTCCCTCCGGGCCCGTACGCCGGCCAGCGGGACGGACACCGCGCCGCTGTCGTTCCCACGGACCGCACCGGCCGGCAGGATCGCCACACCGAGGCCCGCGCCGACCAGGCTGTCGATCGTCGCGAGGTCGGTCGCCTCGAATGCCAGCCGCGGACTGAACCCCGCCTCCTGGCACAGCCGGTCTGTCACCCGCCGGAAGCCGAACCCGGGCTGCAGACCGACGAACGCCTCGTCCTGGGCCGCCTCCAGCTCGACCCGGCGCCGGGAGGCCAACGCGTGCCCGGGCGGCACGTGGAGATACAGCCGCTGCCGCTCGAGCAGGTGCCAACCGAAGCGTGCGGGATCCGGCCGGGGCGCAATGATCGCGATCTCGGCCTCACCGGTCTCCAGGTCCTGGACGATGTCGTGCGCCGGCTCCTGCCGCAGCGCGAACCCGATGTTCGGCGCCACCGCACGGAAGGCCTTCAACAGGTCCGGCAGCAGGCTGGTCGCGACCGAGTGCAGGAACGCGAGCCGCACCGTGCCGGACTCCGGGTCGAGCAACGCGTCGATCCGCCGCTTCGCCGTGTCCATCGCCGCAGTCCCTGCCCGCGCCGCGTCCAGCACCAGCCGGCCGTACGGATTCAGCCGTACGCCGCGACGCTCCCGCTCGAACAGCGGCACCCCGAACGCCCGCTCGACCCGCTGCAGCGACCGGGACAGATTCGGCTGACTGGTCCCCAGTACGGCGGCCGCCTCGGTGAGGTGCTCGGTCTCCGCGAGGACGACGAACCACCGCAGATCCTCGACATGCATACGAGAAGCGTATCGATTTCTGCTGAGATCGACATTTTACGTATCGCAAATGCCGTGCGACCGTCGAAGACATGCACCAGTCCGTCGCCCGCCAGACCGGGTACCTGCCCGGAGACCCGGAGTACCGCAAGCTGTCCGTCGCACTGTTCGCCGCCGGCCTGGCGACGTTCGCTCTCCTCTACAGCACGCAGCCGCTGCTGCCTCAGTTGGTCGACGCGTTCCACGTCTCGCCCAGCCAGAGCGCGTTCAGCGTGTCGTTCGCGACCTTCGGTCTCGGTCTGGCGCTGCTGATCGCCGGTCCGGCGTCCGAGGTGCTCGGCCGGACCAATCTGATGCGCTGGTCGGTCGCTGCGACGTCGGTGTTCGCGCTGCTCAGTGCCTTCGCGCCGACGTGGCACCTGCTGCTCGCGCTGCGCGGTCTGCAAGGCATCGCGATGGCCGGGCTGCCGGCGGTCGCCATGGCGTACCTGCGCGAGGAGGTGCACCAGGACAGCCACGCGCGAGCCAGCGGCCTCTACATCGCGGGTACGGCGGTCGGCGGTATGGCGGGCCGCCTCATCGCAGGCGGGTTGTCGGACGTCGGCGGGTGGCGGTTCGCGACCGCCGGGATCGCCGTGGTCGGCGTACTGTGCGCGGCTGTCGTCTGGCTGTTGCTGCCTGCGTCGCGGAACTTCCACCCCAGCGCCGCGCGACCACACGACCTGTTCCGTGTACTGCGTGACCCGGCGCTGCTCGCGCTGTACGGGATCGCTGCGACAGCGGTCGGCGCGTTCGTGGCTGTCTACAACGGGGCAGTCTTCCGGCTGTCCGGTTCGCCGTACGAGCTGAGCGCCGGCGCGGCCGGACTGGTCTTCTGTGTCTATCTCCTCGGGTCAGCCGGGTCGGCTACGGCGGGGACGCTCGCAGATCGCTACGGGCGGCGGGCCGTGGTGCCGGTCGGGTGTCTGATCACGCTGGCCGGTGTGGCGATCACACTGGCTGCTCCGTTGCCGCTGATCGTGCTGGGGCTGGCTGTGATGACCGCGGGCTTCTTCGCGGTGCACGGTGTCGCCAGCGGTTGGGTACCGGCCCGGGCGCATGCAAGCGGTGTCGGGACCGGCCAGGCGTCGAGCATGTACCTCTTCTCGTTCTACCTGGGGTCCTCGGTCTTCGGAGGGCTAGCGGGTACGGCGTGGAGCCGCGCCGAGTGGACCGGTGTTGCCGGAGAGGCCGGCGTGCTGTTCCTCGTCACCTTGATCCTCGCGGTCCTGCTCCGGAACGTTCCCAGCCGGGTGCAAAACTAGCCAGGTGACGAAAGCGACCGAAGCGGCTGACCAGTTGGGACTCACCTACGAGGTGACCAGGCACGGCCGGGTGAACTCGCTGGAGGAGGCCGCTGCGGCGCGCGGAATCGAGCCGGCGCGGCTGATCAAGACGATCGTGGTGCGGCTGTCGGACGACGACTACCGCTTCGTCCTGGTGCCGGGCGACCGCGAGATCGCGTGGCCGAAGTTGCGGACGCTGCTCGGCGTGAACCGGATCTCGATGCCCGACAAGGACACCGCGTTCGACGTCACCGGCTACGTCCGCGGGACGATCACGCCGCTGGGGAGCACGCGCGACTGGCCGGTGATCGCGGACGAGCGGATCACCGGCACCATCTCGATCGGCGGTGGGGATCATGGGGTGGGGATCACGGTGGACGCCGAGGCCCTGACGAAGGCCCTGAGCGCCACCGTGGCGGACGTAACCGACTGAACCAGGCAAAAAGAGCGGCTAGACGAGGAGCCCCTGCTGTCCGGCGCGGAGGCCGGCTTGGAAGCGGGTGGTGGCGTCCAGGGCTTTGAGGATGCGTTGCATTCGGCGTTCCACGGTTCGTTGGGCCACGCCCAGGCGGCGGGCGATGGCTTGGTCTGTCAGTCCGGCGGCGGCCAGGCACAGTAGCTGCTGGTCTTCGGCGCTCAACGGGCCTTCGGAGACTGACGGGGTCAGCGGGCTGGCCTGTTGCCACAGCAGCTCGAACAGGCGCAGGAGGGCCTCCAGGAGGCTCGACGGGCCTAGCTCCACGACGACATCGACACCGGTCGGCAGGAGCGCGGTGCGGCGGTCAACGATGACCAACTTCAGAGGTACATCGCGCAGCATGCGGCAGCAGCCTGACGATCGGGCGGCAACCAGATCGCCAGGCTCGGACAGCGATGCCATGTCGTAGATCGTCCGGTAGGTCACCCCAGGCGTACGACGCGGCTCCACGAGCAGCCGGTCCAGCACGAGTACTTCGTCCTGTGCGCACTGCTGCGCCTGGTAGAACCGCTGGGCGATCGCCTCGGCGCCACGGATCACCGTGAACGCGTCCGGCTGTCTGAACTCAGCCGTCAGCGCCGCAGCACCCAGTCGGGCCTCCACGATCGCCGCCTGCTTCCGCAGTGCCAGCAGTTCGACAGCAGCTTCCGGTACGGCGGGCAGGTAGCGGGCCGGCCGGCCTGGCGTCCGGGACGCCAGGCCGAGCGAGAGGAGTGACCTGAGGTGCCGACCGACGCGATTGGCCGGCCAGTCCACCGACAAAGCCAGAGAGGTCGCTGTGGACTCCGGGCGGGCCAGAAGCGCCCGGTAGAGCTGCTCGTCCTCCGAGCAGACACCGAGCGCCTCCAGCAGCGGAGCCGGTCGATAGTTGTGCATGATCAGGGCAGTGAGTGGACGTGGCCGCCGACCTGGGTCGCGAACTGGTTGCCGTTCGACGCGTCCCAGTTGGTCGACCAGGTCATCGCACCGCGCAGCGCTGGCCATGGGGTGCTCGGCTTGTAGTTCCCGCACCCGGTGCCCTTGGTCAGGCAGTCCAGCGCGTTGTTGACCACAGCCGGCGACACGTACCCGCTCCCGGCCGCTTGCGACGACGCCGGCAGGCCGAGCCCGACCTGGTCGGGCCGCAGGCCGCCCTGCAGCATGATGCAGGCCTGCGCGGTGATGAAGTCGACCGAGCCCTGTGAGTACACCTGGCCGTCGCAGCCGTTCATCGAGCCCGAGTTGTAGTACTGCACGTTGACGATGGTCAGGATGTCCTTGATCGCCAGTGCGAGCTTGAAGTACTCGAACGACGTGCTCTGCATGTCGATCGTCTGCGGCGCCATGGTGATCACCAGGCCGCTGCCGAACTGGCTCTGCAGGCTCCGCAGCGCCTGACCCATGTACTGCGCGTTGACCCCGTTCTCCAGGTCGATGTCGATCCCGTCGAACCCGTATTCGCGCAGCACCGAGAGAGCACTCGACGCGAAGTTGGACGCCGCCGTCGGGTCCGCGACCGAGATGGTGCCGTTCTGACCGCCGACGGAGAGGATGACCTTCTTTCCGGCCGCCTGCTTCGCCGCGATGTCCGCCTTGAACTGCGCGACCGTGTACCCGCCGAGCCCGGCACTGTCCAGGTTGAACGTGATGCCGCCCGGCTTCGACGCGTCGGCGTCCGCGAAGGCCACCGCGATCAGGTCGTACGCCGCCGGCACGTCGGAGATCTTCTGCACCGTCGCACCGTTGTTGAAGTTCTGCCAGTACCCGGTGAGCACATGGGCGGGCAGGCTGCCGACCGGCGGGTTGGTACCGCCGTCGGACGTGGTGCCCGACACAGCCGCGCTGTACGGCGAGCAATTGCCACTGGGGTCACACGCCCGAACCTTGAACGAGTACGTCGTAGCAGCCGAAAGACCCGTAGCGGTCCAGCTGGTCACGTTGCCGACGCTCTGCGCGGCCCCGGTCCCCCGTACGACGTCGTAGTGGTCGATCCCGTTCGCGTCGGACGCGGCCGACCAAGTGAGCTTCAGCGAGGAGGACGTCGGGCTGCCGACAGTAAGACCGCCCGGGGTCGACGGCGGCGTGGTGTCCTGCGTCCCGCCAGGTCCGTCCAGTACGACGTCGTCGACCTGGTACGCCGGGAGCGCGTACCAACTGTGCGCGTAGATCGTCACGGAGGAGCCCGTGGAGGTGAACGGCACGGTCAACTGGCTCCAGCCGGAACTGGTCGTCCACGTCGATGGACCACCGTCGACACCGAGGTAGACGTTCGATCCCTTCACCCAGGCCGACAGCGTGTACGCCGTATTGGGCTGGACCGCTATCGACTGGGAGCACTTGGCGATGTCACTGCCGCTCGGCGCCGCCGACAGGGCGTACGAGCCGGAGTGCGGCGCGGACGTCGTGACGCCGCCGGCCGGACACGACCAGCCGGAGAGCGTGCCGGACTCGAAGCCGGCGTTCGTGACGAGATTGGCGGCCGCGGAGGCCGAACCGGGGACCAGGAAGGCCATGACGACGGCGAGCAGGCTGATGACGACCGCTGCCTGGGGGCGGTGTGCAGGCGGTTTCATGCCTTACAACCTGTGACTGCTCAATTACATTGTCAAGACCCTACATAAAGTGAGAACGCTCCCACGCGCAGAAAAGCGAGAATCTTTACGCTTACTTGGCTGACGGGAGAAAGGCGACGGCCCCCGGCGGGGGGGTGACCGGGGGCCGTCTTCGGCCACGGGCTCGGGGGGAGGAGCCGGGGGCCGTTCAGGAGGCGACAGTCTGCCACTGTCAGGGGGTATGTACCCCCTGAGACCAGGTTCCACACATCTCAGTTGAATTTCAACCGAAAGTCTGTCGCCCGGGTGCCAGCCGCACCCGATCGGGCGCTTCCAGCCAGTGTCACTGTCACACTGCCTATCAGTCTAACGGGATACCGGCCCACGCAAAAGCCCGGGTCCCCCGGCGTTTCTCCCGGCTGCCTATCCTCGACTCCATGGCGCACCCCGGACCGGCTCGATCGGCGGCTTTCTTCGATCTGGACAAGACCATTCTGGCCCGCTCGAGCACGCTGGCGTTCTCGCGGCCGTTCTACGCCGGCGGCCTGATCAACCGCCGGACCGTACTGCGCAGCGCCTACGCCCAGTTCGTCTACCTGCTCGGCGGCGCGGACCACGACCAGATGGAGCGGATGCGGGAGTACATCTCCGCAATGTGCACCGGCTGGGACGTCTCGACGGTGAAGGCGATCGTCGCTGACACGCTGGACCACATCGTCCGTCCGATGATCCACATCGAGGCGGTCGAGCTGATCGAGCAGCACCACGCGGCCGGCCGGGACGTCGTGATCGTGTCGTCGTCCGGCGCCGAGGTGGTGGAGCCGATCGGCGCGATGCTCGGCGCCGACCGGGTGATCGCCACCCGGATGGTTGTTGCTGACGGCAAGTACACCGGCGAGATCGCCGAGTACGCGTACGGTCCACACAAGGTGACCGCGATCGAGGCCCTGGCCGCGACCGAGGGCTACGACCTCGCAAGCTCCTACGGGTACTCGGATTCGATCACCGACGAGCCGCTGCTGGCCGCCGTCGGCCACCCGTTCGCGGTCAACCCGGACAAAGCGTTGCGCCGGGTCGCGGTCGAGCGCGGCTGGCCGGTCCTGGAGTTCGCGGAGCCGGCCGAGCGGGCAGGTTTCCCCGCCGTACGACGGCCCGCGCTGGCGGCCGGCCTGGTCGCGGCGATCGCCGCCGGGGCGCTGCTGCTGGCCTCCCGCCGAAGGTCCCGGACGAGCTGAAACCTGAAGCTGGCTTCATTGTTCTCAACTCCATGAAGGCCTCCGCATCCCCTTCCCAGAAAGGGGTTTCAGGAGTACAAAGGAACCACGAAGGATCTTCGGATCCGGGTAGAAATTGCACGGCACCCCGGCACCCACGCGGCGACGAGCCCATCCCAAACGGGCAGCGCGACCCAGGCCAGTCCTGTGGCGGCAAACCGGTGCACGCATGGTAACCGGGGCTACGTGCCAGCGACGGCGTTCTCACTCGAGAGCGCCGTCCGCACGTTCAGGCCGGCATCGTCAAGTGGGCAGTCAGGAAGCCAGCGGCGAGAGCTCGGCACCTTTTGTCACGGCCTCGCAGGACCGCAGCAACCAATCACGAACCCCGGTCAATCCTCGCGCTGTGTAGTCGGTGAGGCCGGACGCATAGGTCGCCCGCAACACATAGTGACCACCCTCCGGTACCGTGACCGCCACCGGGTCGATGCCCCGGGCAACCAACAGCAGGCGCTCGGCGGCCCGGGCCACGAGTCCGTTGGCCGCCGGGAACGGCCGGAGTACGGCGAGCTCGGCGTGGACGATCGCCGCGACGACGAGACCGGGCGCCTTGGTCGGGCGGGTCAGGTTCTGCGCGAGGGCGCTCAGCCGCTCCCACATCTCGTCGGCGCCGGGCGCCGGCGGCAGCCCCGGGATGTCGTCCGGCACGGGTTCCGCACTGGTCCGGAGATGGCCTAACTGGTCCTCCGCCACCAGATCCGCCGCGGCCAACTGGTGCAGTCTGGTCCAGACCTGCACCGGCGCCTTGTCCACCTGCGGCGCGAGCGCCATCAGCTCACTGGTCATCCGGACCGCGCCGGAGGCCAGTCCGTCGGCGGAGCCCCGGCGTACGTCGTCCGGCGTGCTGGTGCTGCCGGCCAGCGCCGCGGAGGCGTGCGCGCCCCGCAGCAGGGCCTCGGCGGTCATGTCCGAACCGACCCGGCGCAGCCCGCGATCCCGGAGCAGTACGTCGACCGCGTCCCGGGCCGCCCGTGCCGCCGACGCGACCCCCTCGAGACCGGCCAGTGGCTCGAACACATCAGTACTCATAGCTGCACCCTAGGATGACTAGGCATGGCGCTCGGCACCGTCCCCAGGTTCAGCATCGTGGTCCCCTGCCATGCCTCGCGGGCCTGGCTGCGGCCGTGTCTGGACTCGGTGCTCGGGCAGTCGTTCACCGACTTCGAGGTGATCGGGGTGGACGACGCGGACCCGGACGGCTCCGGCCGGATCCTGGACGAGTACGCCGCCGCCGACGCGCGGGTCCGGGCGCTGCACCTGGACGAGAACGTCGGCCTCGGACTGGCCCGGAACGCCGGCCTGAAGGAGTGCCGCGGCGAGTACGTGCTGTTCCTGGACGCCGACGACGAATACCTGCCCGGCTCACTGCAGGCGATCGCGACCAGGATCGACAACGCACGGCAGCCGGACATCGTGCTGTTCGACTACGAGCGGATCTTCTGGGACGGCCGGGTGCTGGGCAGCCAGCGGCACGACGCGTTCGCGCGCGAGGGCGCCGGGGTGTTCACGGCGGCCGAGCGGCCGATCTTCCTGACCTTCCTGGAGGTCGTCTGGAACAAGGCCTACCGCCGCCAGTTCCTGACCCGGCACGGCTTCGCGTTCACGAGCGGCTTCTACGAGGACGCGCCCTGGACCTACTCGACGATGCTGACCGCGGAGCGGATCGCCACCCTGGACCGGATCGTCGTGCACTACCGGCAGCACCGGACCGGCGGCAACATCCACGCCACCAGCGGCCGCCGGCAGTGGGACATCTTCGACCAGTACGACCGGGTGCACGCGTTCATCCAGTCCGACCCCGAACTGGCGGGCTGGCGCCGGTTCGCGTTCGACCGGTCGCTGGACCACATCCTCGCCGTCCTCGCGAAGCCCGAGCGGATCGACACCGACGACCGGGCCGACTTCTTCCACGCGGCACATGCCTTCGCCAAGCGCTGGAAGCCGGAGGGGTACGGCGCCGACCGGACCGCCCGCGGGTTCAAGCGCTGGCTGCTGATCCACGACGACTACGCGACCTACTCGACGCTCAAGCTGAGCGCCCGGATGCTGCAGGTCCCGAGTCCACGCAAGACGGTCGGCAAGCTGCTGCGGCGCAGCAAGCTCGACCCGAACCTGGTCGCGTACGCCGCGTACTGGTTCAAGCAGTACGCCTGCAACCCGCGCGCGATCTACGAGCAGGCGGCCGAGCTGGCGCCGCACCTGCGCGGGGTCTGGGTCGTCGACAACGAGCACGTCGGGGCGATCCCGGAGGGCGTCGAGTACGTCGTCGCGGACTCCCCGGCGTACGAGAAGCTGCTCGGTAAGGCGACGTACTTCGTCAGCAACATGAACTGGCCGAAGAGCCTGGACAAGCGCGAGGGCCAGATCCACCTGCAGACCCAGCACGGTACGCCGCTGAAGACCGTGACCCTCCCTGACGAGGACAGGGACGAGGTGCTGCGCGAGGTCGACCGCTGGGACTTCAACCTGTCCTCGAACCGGTACTCGTCGGAAATCTGGGAGCGCACCTACCCGTCGTACTTCGAGGAGCTCGAGTACGGCTACCCGCGCAACGACCGGCTCCTGACGGCGACGCTCGACGAGGTCCGGGCGATCCGGGCCAGGTTCGGGTACGACGACTCGCACCTGGTGATCCTGTACGCGCCGACGCTCCCCGACCGGGTCGACCTGCGCGAACTGACGGCCGCCGCCGGCGAGCACGCCCGCGTCCTGGTCGCGTCGCAGCATCCGCGGATCGAGGACCTGATGCTCGCGGCCGACGTACTGATCTCGGACTACTCGTCGATCACCTTCGACTACGCCAACCTCGACCGGCCGATCCTGCTGCATCTGGACCAGAACAGCCGGTGTAGCACGTACTTCGACGTCGCCGAGTTCTCGCCGGGCGTCGTGGCGTGGTCCGCGGAGGAGTTGTACGCCGCGCTCCGGAACGGCACGTTCGCCGCGCCCGAGGCGGCCAAGCACCGGCACCTGTACCGGGAGAAGTTCTGCGAGTTCGACGACGGGCGCGCGGCAGAACGCGTCGTACGACGGGTGTTCCTGGGCGAGACCGACGTACCCGCGATCGCGCCGCCGGCCGAACGGTCACCGGCGCCGTCGGCGTACTTCGTGCATAATGGCTGACATGTCGATCAGCCTGAAGCCTGTCCACGCCCGGCGCGTGCGCTTCAGCCTGCGACGACGACGCACTGTCTGAACACCTCAGCCTGTTCCAGTCGCGTCTCATCGAAGGACCTCGTCATGTCCGCAGTTCTGCTTGTCCTGTCCGCCAGACTGTCCGCTGCCGCCGCTGCCGCCTTCGGCACGTCGTACGATCCCGAGCTGCGGTCGAGCACCAAACCGGAGTTCGGCCACTACCAGAGCAATCTCGCGCTCCGGATCGGCAACGTTCTCGGCCTGCCGCCGCGGGACGTCGCCGCACGCCTGGTCGCCGCGCTGCAGCTCGACGACCTGTGCGAGCAGCCATCCATCGCTGGACCTGGGTTCATCAACCTGACGCTGCTGCCATCCACACTCGCCAAGACCGTCAACGAGCCGGAAACCTTTACCAGCAACGGCCGGCGGGTCGTCGTCGACTACTCGCAGCCCAATGTCGCGAAGCAGATGCACGTCGGCCATCTCCGGTCGACGGTGATCGGCGACGCGTTGTGCAACGTGCTCGCGTTCGCCGGGTATGACGTGATTCGGCAGAACCATGTCGGCGACTGGGGCACGCAGTACGGGATGATGATCGAGCAGCTGCTCGAGGAAGGAATCGCCGCGGAATCCCTTGATCTGGAGGGATTGCAGCGGCTCTACGAGCGGAGCCGGAAGCATTTCGATGCCGATGGCACCTTTGCGGACAAGGCGCGACTGCGGGTCGTCGCGTTGCAGTCGGGTGATCCGGAGACGCGGGCGATGTGGCGGCACATGGTCGACGTGTCACTGGACGACTTCGACGAGGTGTACGCGCTGCTCGGATCGGCGCTGACCAGACAAGACGTGGTCGGCGAGAGTGCATACAACGACGACCTGCCGCGGGTCGTGGCCGAGCTGGACGCCCAGGGCCTGCTGACCGAATCCGATGGAGCGATGTGCGCGTTCCTGCCAGGATTCCTCGGCCGCGACGGCGATCCGCTGCCGGTGATCGTGCGGAAGTCCGACGGCGGGTTCGGTTACAGCGCGACCGACCTCGCCGCCGTACGGCATCGGGTGAGCACGTTGCACACGGACCGGATCGTGTACGTCGTGGACCACCGGCAGGCCCTGCACTTCGACATGATCTTCACGCTCGCGCGGACCGCCGGCTGGCTCCCGGCAGCCGTGCCGGCGGAACACGTCTCGTTCGGCACCGTACTCGGTCCGAACGGAAAGCCCTTCAAAACAAGAGAAGGCGGCACCGTCAAGCTCGTCGACCTGCTGGAGAGCGCGGTCGCCCGGGCCGACGCGCTGCTGGCCGGCCGGGAGGGTGTCGACCGGGCCGCGACCGCTCGCGCTGTGGGGATCGGTGCGGTCAAGTACGCCGATCTGTCGAGCGACCGGGGCAATGACTACGTGTTCGACCTGGACCGGATGGTCGCGATGACCGGCAACACCGGCCCGTACCTTCAGTACGCGCACGCCCGGCTCACCAGACTGCTCTCCAAAGCAGGGACACCAGGTGAGCTCACCGAGCTGAAAGACCCGGCTGAGCAGCGGCTCGCCCTCCTCCTCACCGGGTTCGCCACGACCGTCGAGCAGGTCGCCGAGACGCTCCAGCCGCACAAACTCTGCACCTACCTGTACGACGTCGCGTCCGCGCTCTCCGTCTTTTACGAGCAGTGCCCGGTGCTGAGCAGCGAGGGCGCGACCAGAGCAAGCCGGATCGCCCTCTGCACGGCGACACGGAAGGTGTTGCAGGATGGACTCGGCCTGCTGGGGATCGAGGCCCCTGACGCGATGTGAGTCACTGGAGGACGAATGCTGCCGTGGTCGGCCGAGTTCATGGGACGCCTGGACCAGACGACGTACACAAGTGAGTTGCTCCGCGGGAACCCGCTGGGCGATCCGCACGAGCGGCCGGTGCTGGTGTACCTGCCGCCGGGGTACGACGAACCAGACAACGCCGCCGAGCGGTACCCGTCGATCTACGTGACGATGGGCTACACCGGCCACGTCGGCATGTGGTTCAACCGGGTCCCGTTCCGGCAGCCGTACCCGGAGCTGCTCGACGCGATGTTCCAGGACGAGAGCGTGCCGCGGGCCGTCGTGGTGTTCGTCGACTCGTGGACGAGGTACGGCGGCAGCCAGTGCCTCGACTCCCCCGGGACCGGGCAGTACCAGTCGTACCTCTGCGACGAGATCGTGCCGTGGGTCGACGCGACGTACCGGACCGTCCCGGACCGCGATCACCGTGCGGTCACCGGCAAGTCGAGTGGCGGCTACACCGCCATGGTGACGCCGCTGCTGCGGCCGGACGTGTTCGGGGCGCTCGCGACGCACGCCGGTGACGCGCTCTTCGACGTCTGCTACCGGCCGGAGTTCCCGGAGCGCGCGCGGACGCTGCGGGACAAGTACGACGGCAGCTACGAGAAGTACTTCGAGGTGCTCGCAACCAAGACCGGGCGGACCACCAACGAGGACCTGCACCTGCTGGAGATGTACGGCTACGCGTCGGCGTACTCCGCTGAACCCGACGGCACCGTGCTCCTGCCGTTCGACGACCTCGGCGCGATCGTCCCGGACATCTGGGCGCGCTGGCTGTCCCGCGACCCGGTCGAGATGGTGAAGGAGCCGCGGTACGCCGACGCGCTGCGATCGCTGCGCGCGGTGTGGATCGACGCGGGCCGGCAGGACGAGTACTACCTGGACCTCGGCGCCACCGCGTTCCACCGTGCCGCGCGGGAAGCCGGTCTCGCGGACGAGCGGATCCACTTCGAGCTGTTCGAGGGCACCCACGGCGGCATCGAGTACCGCTACCCGATGGCGGTGCGGTGGCTGGCGGAGCAACTAACTAATTGACGTGCCGTCGCAGCGCGAACGTCGTACCTTCAAGCCATGAATTGGCCGGAGGGGATCACGGCGCGCCCGATGGAGAAGGGCGACGTCGAGGCGTGGGCGGCGTTGACGGCCGCCCAGGAGAAGGTCGACCAGGAGGGCGAGAACTTCAGCGCGGAGGATCTCGCCGAACAGCTGGACCGCCCGAATCTCGACCTGCCCAGGAACAGCATCACCCTGTGGGCCGACGGCCGGATGATCGGCTACGGCATGGCGCACGTCGCGCCGTCCGTGGTCGACGTCGACCGGGTGCACGTCGGGGGCACCATCCACCCGGAGTGGCGCCGGCGCGGCCTGGGTACGACGCTGATGCACTGGCTGATCCAGCGCGCCGGCGAACTGCACGCCGCCACCCACCCGGACTTTCCCGGCCAGGTCGGCGTCGGCGCGGCCAGTAACAACGTCAGCGCGACCAGCTTGCTGGAGAGCCTGGGCTTCAAGGCCGAGCGGTTCTTCTTCGACATGCGGCGGCCGCTCGACCAGCCGGTGCCCGAGGCGGCGATCGCCGACGGGCTGCGGCTGACGTCGTACGACCCGGCGTACGAGGAGGCACTGCGGCTGGCCCACTTCGAGGCCTTCTCCGACCACTGGGGCTGGACGCCGCCGACTCCGGAGCTCTGGCGGTCCCGGAACGTCGGATCGCGGGCGTTCCGCGGCGGGCAGTCGTACCTGGTGCTGGACGGTGAGACCGTCGCGGCGTACGTCAACGGCTACGAGTGGGAGGCGGACACCGAGGTGACCGGGATCCGCGAGCTGTACATCGGACAGGTCGGCACGCGGCGCGCGTACCGCGGCCGTGGTCTGGCCCGCGGGACGATCGCGAAGGTGCTGGCCGAGGCCGCACAGGCCGGCTACCAGCGGGCTGCGCTCGGCGTGGACGCCGACAACCCGACCGGTGCGCTCGGCCTGTACGAGAACCTCGGTTTCACCACTCACAACCAATTCACCAGCTACGCGCTACCCATCCCGTCAGACGTGTGAGTCCACGACGACCGGGGCCTCGACCGGCTCCGGCGCGCTGCGGAACCACTTCCACGGCCGGACCGTGAAGACGATCATCGCCAGGCTCACCGCTGCGTAGACCAGCGATCCGACGAACGCGGCGTGCACGCCGTCGACCAGAACCTCCCGGGGGATCGTCGACGTCGAGTTGCGGCTCGCCGTACCGAAGATCGTGACCAGGATGCCCAGGCCGAGCGCGCCGCCGACCTGCTGGACCACGTTCAGCATGCCGGACGCCGCACCCGAGTCCTCCGGCGCGACGCCCGAGATCGCCCGGCTGACGAGCGGGATGAAGACCATCCCGGCGCCCGCCCCGAACAGCACCAGCGGTCCGACCACGTCGGCCAGATAGGTGCTCCGGGCATCCAGTTGCGTCAGCCAGATCGTGCCGAGCGTGACCAGTGTCGATCCGGCCAGCATCAGCTTCGCGCCGTCGATCCGGCTGAGCAGCCGCGGTACGAGGCGCGACTGGGCGAAGAGCAGACCGGTCAACGGCAGGAAGGCGAGGCCGGCCGCGAACGGCTTGAGCCCGAGCACTCCCTGCAGGTACTGCGTCAGGAAGAAGAACATCCCGAACATCGTCCCGACGATCAGCAGCATGGTCAGGTACGACGCCGCACGCACCGGCGACCGGAACAGCCGCAGCGGCACGATCGGGTGACTGACCCGGCGCTCGATCAGCACGAACGAGACCAGCAGTACGACGCCGGCCGCGAACGAGACCAGGACCTCGGCGGAGGTCCAGCCGGCCTCGGCCACCCGGATGAAGCCGTAGACGAGGGCCGTGATGCCGAGCGTCGAGGTGACCGCGCCGGCCACGTCGAACCGGCCGGTCTCGGGCTCGGTCTCGGTCAGCACCTGGCGGGCCGTGACGACCAGCGCGATACCGATCGGCACGTTGATGAACAGACCCCAGCGCCACGACGCCCAGTCGGTCAGCATGCCGCCGAGCACCAGGCCGACGCTGCCGCCACCGGACGAAATCAGGCTGTAGTAGCCGAGCGCCTTCATCCGCTCCGGACCTTCGCGGTACGTGAGCATCAGCAGGGTCAGGGCCGCCGGCGCCGCGATCGCACCGCCGATGCCCTGCAGAACGCGGGCGGCGAGCAGCAGCTCGGCGTTCGGCGCGAGGCCGCCGAGCAGTGAGGCGATCGTGAAGACGCTGACGCCGGTGAGAAAGACCCGGCGCCGACCGAGCAGGTCACCGGCGCGGGCGCCGAGCAGGAGCAGACCGCCGAACGCGAGCGCGTAGGCGTTCTGCACCCAGGACAGGCTGGACGGGCTGAAGTGCAGGGCCTGCTGGATGTGAGGCATGGCGATGTTCACGACGGTGGCGTCGAGAATGACCATCAACTGGGTGACCAGGATGACCGCGAGAACTACCCCCGGACGCCGGGCAGGCGCGCCGGAGCCGGCGCCTGGCGCCGTGGATGTTGCCGACATATTGCTCCTTACCCCTGAGGGGTTACAGTTGAGACAGAAAAGCGGAGCGCTCCTCCGGATACAATACGGAGGCGTCCTCCGCTTTGCAAGCTATATTGTTGCGAACGCTGCGAGGAGGCTGGATGGCGCCACAACCCTTGCCGTGCGCACGTCCGACCCGTGCGGACGCGGCCCGGAACTACGACCGCCTGGTGACGGCCGCCCGGGAGACGTTCGCGAAGCACGGCACCGACACCTCACTCGAGGAGATCGCCCGCCGGGCCGGCGTCGGCATCGGCACGCTGTACCGTCGGTTCCCCAGCCGGACCGCGCTGCTCGAGGCGGTCTACGTCGACGAGATCCAGTCCGTCTGCGACCGTGCGTACGACTTCGACCGGGAGCTGGAGCCGTTCGAGGCGCTGGAGGCGTGGCTGCGCAGCTTCCTCGGATACGGGCTGTCCAAGGGCAGCCTGGCCAGCGAACTGACCGTTGCACTGGGCAAGGAATCGCCGTTCTTCCAGATCTGCAAGGCGAACGTGCAGGAGGCCGGGCATCTCCTGCTGGACAAGGCGAAGGCGACCGGTGAGGTCCGCGCCGACGTGGAGCTGATGGACGTCATGCGGCTCGTCGGCGGGATCAACATGGGCCGCGACATCGAGCCCGAGCAGGCTCACCGCCTGCTCGACATCGTGCTCTGCGGGCTCAGGCCCGCTGCCTCCTGAGCCTCCTGAGCTCCGCCAGCGAAGGGTTCCCGGCGTCCCGCTCGGTGTACTCGAGCTGCTCGAGGGGCCACGCGATCGCCAGCTCCGGATCGAACAGGTCCACGGCCACCCGCTCCGGCGTCCAGTGCTCGTTCACCAGGAAGTGGTACGTCGTGTGCGGCGTCAGCGTGCAGAACGAGTTCCCGACGCCACGAGGCACGTAGAGCGCGTCCGACGTACCGAGCTCGAACGTCTCCACCTGGCCGAAGCCGTCGCCGGAGCGGAGGTCGACGATCGCGGCGAACACCCGCCCGGACGACGGCGACAGGTACTTGTCCCAGGGCTCCGCGTGGATCCCGCGGACGATCCCGGCCGCTTCGAAGTACGCGACGTTGTGCTGGACGACCTCCATCCCGAGTTCGGCCAGCTTCTCGCGGTGGAAGTTCTCCTTGAACCAGCCGTCGTCGTGCGGCTGCACCTCCAGCTCGATCCGCCGTACGCCGGGGATCGCGGTCTCCTCGATCTTCACCGGCGTACCTGCCGGCGGGCCTCGAGCTGGGCCCGGTCGGCGGCGGTCACGCCCGCGTTCCACCCGGCGCCGTTGGTGATGCGGGTCCGCCGGGTCGTCGTGTTCGGGAACAGCTGGGTGAACAACGCGTCCACCTGCTCCTCGCGCTTGGCCAGCACCGGCAGCAGACGGTCCGCAGCCGCTTCGGGTACGGCGGCCTGGGTCGCCGCGGCGGTCTGCTCCAAGCGCTCGCCGATCCGCTGCGCATAGGCCATCAGGAACGACTGCCGGAACGATCGCGTCCGGGACTCACCGCGGTGGCCGATGTGTTTGCCGGCGGCAAGCATCGCTCGGTTCGCCTGCACCAGCAGGGAGGTGCTGAGAATCTCGGTGTGTTGCAGGTCCACCTCAGCACCGACGATGGTGACGACGGCCAGCTCGTCGATCACGACCGTGCGGCACCGATTCGCCGCGGCGACCGCGCCGACCAACTGCGCCTTGGCCGAGACGTACGGCGTCTCGACCCACAGCCGGCGCCCCGCGGAATCATCCGGAATCTCGACCTCCGCCTCCACCAGGGCGCTGTCCAAGGAGAACTTCGCCATCAGCTCCTGCGCCTTACCGGACAGCGCTTCCGCCTCGTCCGGGAACTCGGTCGCTTCCGCCTTCGCCAGCAGACCGCGGATCCGCGCCAGCATCTTCCCGTTCGCCGGTACGGCGGGTTGCGTGCGGCGGACCGTCGTACCAGGCAGGGGGTAGAGCCGGGCCAGGACCGGCAGGGTCTGGAGGAACCCGGCCAGGGACAGGGCGTGATGCAGCGTCAGGTAGCGGCCGACGCGGGCACCGGCCGCCCAAGCGGTCAGGCTCAGCTCGGTGAAGGGCTGCGGCACGCCGAGATCTGTCAGTTGGCCGAGCCAGCGCGGATCGATGGTGGCGGGCCGGTAACCGCGGTGTTCGGCCGAGATCGCGGCCAGCAGCAACGGCTCGACGCCGGCATCCAGCGTGCGGCGGCCGTGCTGGACCACATCGGTCGGCGCCCAGCCACGCTCCCAGGCGGTGCGGAGCAGGCCGGTGAGGAACGCCTGCACGCAGCGATCCACCTGCGCCTGGTCGCGCTCGTCGTACGCACCCAGCTGGGCCAGGTGCGCGTCGGCGCGATCGTCACGCACAGCGACGACGGCCGCCGTGATCGGTAACAATCGCAGGATTTCCTGGTCACTCACGCCGTCGAGTCTGACACCGAGCGAAGTTCCCGCCCAAACGGGAATCCGTTCCCTTGTGGACAAACCCTTGCTTCAGGAGTCTGACTGGAGACAGCGGCCCGAAGGTCTGCACGAAAGGCCGCTGTCCACAGGGGGTCGGGCACCTAGCCTGACGACAAACATCGGGGAGGGGAAGCAATGACTCAGCTTGCGGAAACCGGATTCGACGCGTTACGCGCGGCCCTGGAGGGGACGGTGCTCGCGCCGGGCGAGGACGGTTACGACGAGGCGCGGAGGCTATGGAACTCCGAGCACAACCGATTGCCGGCGGTGATCACCCAGGTACGGTCGGCCGCGGACGTCCAGGTCGCAGTCCGGTACGCGGTCGCGGAGGGATTGGAGATCGCCGTGCGCGGCGGTGCGCACAGCCCGCACGGTCTGGCGTCGGTGGACGGCGGACTGATGATCGACCTGAGCCGCATGAACCAGGTAACGGTCGATCCCGAGACGCGCCGGGCGCGGGCCGGCGGCGGCGCGCTGCTGGGTGATCTCGACGCCGCGGCCCAGGAGCATGGCCTCGCAGTGCCCGTGGGCATGGTCAGCCACACAGGTATCGGCGGCCTCACGCTCGGTGGCGGCATCGGCTTCCTGACCAGGATGCACGGGCTCAGCATCGACAACCTGGCGTCGGTCCAGATCGTGACGGCGGACGGCAGCATCATGCGGGCCGCCGAGGACGAGAATCCCGACCTGTTCTGGGCGGTCCGGGGCGGAGGCGGCAACTTCGGCGTGGTCACCGAGTTCGAGTTCCGGCTGCACCGGGTAGGCCCGATCGTTCACTATGGCATGGCGTTCTGGAGTCTGGAGCAGGGCGCCGAAATGCTGCGGGCGGCGCGCGAACTGATTCCGGCGCTGCCCCGCGAGGTCAACGTGGTGATCGTCTGCGTGAATGCGCCGCCGGCGCCCTTTGTTCCGGCGGAGCACCACTTCAAGCCGGGGTACGCGCTCGTGGTCGTTGGCTTCGGATCGCCCGAGCAGCACGCCGAGGCGATGACGCAGGTCCGTGGACTTCTGCCACCGCTGTTCGAGTTCGCCACGCCGATGCCGTACGTCGCGGTTCAGCAGTTGATCGACGAGCCGAACGCCTGGGGCAGCTATCACTACGAGAAGGGCGCGTATCTCGAAGAGCTGTCCGACGGGGCGATCGAGGTGATCACGGAGCATTTCCCCCGGAAGACGGCGCCCCTGTCGGTCACTATCCTCTACCACCTCGACACGGGCTATCTCGAAACGGCGGACGACGCCACGGCGTTCGGCGGGCAGCGGTCCGAGCGCTACGTGTTGTTCGCCATCGCGACGACGCCGACGCTGGACGCGCTGGAGGCAGAGCGCGCTTGGACAAGGACGTTCTGGGACGCCCTGCAGCCATACACGCCCGACATCGGAAGCTACGTGAACGGCCTCTACGAGGCGGACGAGGCCCGGCTGCGGGCGTCGTACGGGGACAAGTTCGACCGCCTCGTGGCGATCAAGCGGAAGTACGACCCGGACAACGTGTTCCGCCGGAACCAGAACATCAAGCCCTAGATCGAGGCGGCGCCGTCCACGACCAGCACCTGGCCGTTGAGGTTCGTGTTCTCCAGGAGGAGCATGCGGACGACCGGAAGTACGTCCTCCGGCTCGGTCAGGTGACCGGTCGGCGTGCGGCGGACGATCTGGTCGAGCTGGGTCTGGCCGAGGACCGCGGACATCTCCGAGGCGAAGAAGCCCGGCGCGACGGCGTTGGCGAGGATGCGGCCACCGAGTTCACGAGCGAGTGAACGGGTGGCCGCGTCCATGCCGCCCTTGGTGGCCGAGTACGCGACGAGGCCGGGGTAGCCGCGTTGCGCGCAGATCGAGGTGATGTTGACGATCCGGCCCTTCAGGCCCTTCGCGAGCATTCGGCGCAGGACGAACCGGGTGAGGATCAGCGGCGAGGTCAGGTTCGTCTGGATGATCTCGGCCAGATGGTCGGCCGAGGTGTGGACGTGCAACGAGTCCTGGCCGATCGCAGCATTGTTGACCAAGGCATCGATCGGGCCGAGCGTGCTCTCGACGGCCTTGACGAAGGCCTGCCCGGCAGCGCTGTCATTGACGTCGACCGAGCCGTAGTGCAGATGCTCCGGGTATTTCTCGCCGAGCGCGGTCAGCTCCGGTGTGACGGTACGGGCGAACGCGGCCACCTTGAGACCGGCCTCGAGCAGGTCGGTGACGATCGCTAGACCGAGACCGCGGGAACCGCCCGACACCAGCACGACCGAGGCCGGCGGGACGACACTGGGGGCTTCAGACATCGCTCTTCAGGGTTTCCTTCTGCGGGATCTGGTCGAGGAACTTGATCCGTCGCGGTACGCCGTAGTCCGGCAACCGGGTCGAACACCACTGGACCAGGTCGGCGTCCGTGAGCGGGCCGAGCGACCGGTTCGGGACCACCTCGGCCACGACCATCCGGCCGACCAGCGGCGCCTTGCGGGCGAAGACCCGTGCCCAGGACACCCCCGGGTGGCCCATCAGCACATTCCGGACCACGCCGGCCGAGACCTTGGATCCGCCGACGTTGATCTCGTCCGTGTCCAGGCGGCCGGTGATCAGCACCCGGTCCCCGTCGTACTCGATCCGGTCGCCGGTGTGGACCGCGCCGATCAGGCCGGCGCCGTGGTGCGGCGAGCGGATGACGAGCTCGTCGTCCTCGACGCTCAGGACCGGGCGTTCCGGGTGCGGGTCGCGATCCAGCCAGGTCCTGGGGAAGCCGGCCTTGCCGTCGTGCACCACGATCGAGGCGCCGACCTCCGAGGACGCGTAGATCCAGGAGATCCGCGTCGTCGGGAAGATCTCCCGGAGCTGGTCGAGGATCGCCTGGTCGACGGGCTCGCCGCCGAGCGTGATCTGCTCCAGCGGTACGCCGGCGAGCGCGTCGGCGTCGCGGTAGATCGCCTGCCGCCAGAATGTCGGCGTACCCGACGCGGCCGTGACGCCGTGCTCGGTGGCGATCTTCGGCCAGTCCTCCAGCTCGCCCGGCTCAATCACGACCAGGCCCTGATCGGCCTGGGTCAGCGAGAGCGTGACGACCTGCCACCAGGCGTAGGTCCCGGGCGAGTACGGCAGCAGCCAGGTGCGCGAGGGCTGGTCTGCGGTGACGGTGGTCAGCGACTCCAGGGTGTGGCCGATGCGCTTCGGGCGGCCGGTGGAGCCGGACGTGAGCAGCCAGGCCCGGCCGGACTCCTCGACCCGCTTCAGTCGCGGAAGAGTGATTGCCCCATCGGGCAGGACGATCGCGAAACCCGACTCGCCCAGTTCCTCCCGCATGCGCTCGTCGACGCGGGACTCGGTCGCGACCAGCAGCTCGGTGCCGTGCACCGCATGGTGGCGCAGGGCGGCGAGCGCGTCGGCGCCGTTGTCGACCAGGACGGCCGCGGGCGACGGCAGCTGCGGCAGTTTGTGCAGGGTCCGCCAGGTCAGGCGCTTGCCGGCGACGACGACGGTGTTGTCGTCGCCGATCAAGGCGGTGGTGCGGCGCCGGGTGTTCACGCCGACTGGAGTTGCTCGATGAAATCCAGTACGTCGCCGACCGTCGCGATCCGGCGCAGCCCAGGGGCATCGAAGTTCAGCTCGTCGCCGAGTTCGTCCTCCACCCGGAGGGCCAGCTCGGAGAAGTCCAGCGATCGGAACCCGATCTCGCGCAGGTCCGCGGTGTCCTCGGCCGGCAATGACCGGCCCTGGGCCGTCATCACCTCACCCATCAACTCCCTGACCCGACTCCGATCCACCGAACTCATAAGTCCGAAGCCTAGCGTCCCCCAACGGGGCGGTGTCCGGGTCCGGTCCGTTCCCACGACCACGTGCCCTGGCTTTCAGACGCTTGATTCGGCTGCTGATCTCCCAGCCGATCAGGGCGATCACCGGGCCCGCGGCGGCGAGTGCCGCCAGCAGGACCTCCTCCACCGGCAGGCCGGCGATGTGCTGCACGACCATCGAACCTCCCGAACGCTGCGGGGGCTGGGAGATTACAGAGTGTAAACGTGAACTCCCTGTTGGTAAACGGCTCACCGGCCCCGATCCGGTCTCGTCCGCCCCATAGACTTCCCCGGTGATCAGACCGGGGAAGCGGCGTGCGGCCGGGCGCGGCAAGCGGACCGCGGCCCTGGTGAGCTTGCCCGTGCTGCCGCTGGCGTGGTTCGTCGCGTTGCAGGAGCACCCGCCGTGGATGCCGGCCGCATACCTCGCCTATCTGCTGATCGTGATCGTCGTACCGGGCACGATGTTCTGGCGGCGGCTGACCGGCGGTGTCGGTTGGCTGTCCGCGGACGTGATCCTGGGTACGGCGTTCGGGCTCGCCGTCGAGGCGCTGCTCTACCCGATCGGGATGCTGTTCAAGATGCCGTTCGCGGCGTTACTGATGCCGGCGCTGGCGCTCGGGATGTGGCGGGCGCTGCCGCGGCGCAAACTGCCGGAGCGGCCGACGCCGTGGTGGTCGATGGCCGGCCTGATGGTCGCGGTCGGGATCGCGGCCGCCTGGTTCGTCCGGGTCGGCTCGCAACTCATCCCGCTCGACGGATCGGACGCACTGCGGCCGAACTCGGACGCACCGCACAATCTCGCGCTGGCGGGCGAGGTCACGCACCACTTCCCGCCGAAGATCCCGTACGCCGACGGCGGGTGGCTGACGAGCCACTGGGCGGCGTACGACCACATCGCGTCCACGCACTGGATCACCAGCGTGCCGCTCGACGTACTGACACACCGGATGGTGCCGTTCGCCTGGATCCTGCTGACCGTGCTGGGTGCGGCTGCGGTCGGGATGCTGCTGACCGGCCGCGCGGTCGCCGCTCCGATCGCTGCCGGGCTCGTGGTGGCCGGTGGCGACCTGGTGGCTTGGCCGTGGGCGGTGTCGGATCGGGTGTTCGCGGACGGGCCGTTCTCGCTCGGTGGGCTGACGAATCCGCCGCAGGCGTTCTCGACAGTCCTGTTGCTGCCGTTGATCGCGGTGACGGCGTTGCTGTTGCGACGGCGGGCGGGGACGACGCGGGGTGAGTTGTTTCGGCTGTTTGTCGCCGCGGGTGTGCTGGTTGCCGCGTTGGCGTTGACGAAGGCGACGACGTTGCCCGTGTACGCGACAGGGCTCGCGGTTGCTTGGATCTATCTGACGGTTCGTCGGGGCCGGCTGAACCTGCGTGCGCTGGTGCTCGGTGTCGGCGTCGCGGCGGCGTACACGTTGACGTTCTTCTTCGTGCTGCGGGGCGCGGCGTCGAGCGTGCGGTTCGATCCGGGTGCGACGTTCGAGAGCCTCGCGGATCGGATGGGCGGTGGATCCGCGGTCACCGTGATTGCGGTCGTGGTTGTCGTCGGGTGGGTCATGCCGGTGGTCGGCGCGTTGCTGATCAAGCGGCGGGTGGCGCGGGATCCGATGGTGGTGTTCCTGGTGGCCGGGTTCGTCGCTGCGGTGCTGGGCGCATCGTTGCTCGCCGATCGTGGGGACACCCAACTGTTCTTCGTGCGGACCGGGTTCATGTTCGGCGTACTGCTCGCGACCTGGGGGCTCGGGTCGCTGGAACGCCGGCAGTACTGGGTCGCCGGGATCGCGGTGCTGATCGGGGTCGCGGCGATCTACTGGGGCCGGGAACGGTCGCCTCGTTCGTGCACGGACACCAACTGCTTCGGGCAAGGGCTCGCGGTTGCGTTGGTGATCGCGGTGCTCGGGATCGGCGTGTTCGGGCTGGTCCTGCGCGGTTCCCGACGTACCTGGGCTGTGATCGCGGTGGCGGTGCTGGTCGGTACGACGGTGTCGCCGACGGTGGCCTCCGTACGGCGGTTCGCGAACCCGCCGCTGACGTCGTACGAGTCGATCGCACCGGGCGGGATCGAGGCGGCGCGCTTCATCCGGCGGAACTCGGGCTCGAACGACCGGATCGCCACGAACATCCACTGCCACCAGCCGCGGACGTCGCACTGCCAAACGGGTTCGTACTGGATCTCCGGGTACGCCGAACGCCGCGTCCTCGTGGAGGGCTGGGCCTACCAGGCACGGGTCGACGACACCTATCCCGCGGGCGTGCAGGGACCGTACTGGAACCAGGACGAGCTGCGGCTGAACGACGAGGTGTTCAGCAACCCGACCCGCCAGCTGATCGAGACACTGCGCACGACGTACGGCGTCCAATGGCTACTGCTCGACGAACGCGTCAGCGCCCCGCCGAAGAACCTGGACAAACTCACCGAACTCCGCTTCCAGCTGGGAACCGTCCGCGTCTACCAGATCTACCCACCACCCCCGGCAAACCCGTTCCCCACCAGAACGCCATCCCCCACCGGCACACCAACCCCAGGCTTCCCGACACCAACCTCCCCGTCGAGCACCCCCAGCTTGCCAACCGGCACCCAGCTCCCCAGCCAGTCGACCCAGCCGTTCCCCACGAGCCCGCCGCCAACCAGCACCACGCCGACGTTCCCCACAGGCCCCGTCCCGACGCAGCTCACCACCACGCCGGGCCTGAAGAGCCCGTAGCGACTCAGCGAATGGTGACTGCGGGGATCGGGATGCTCTGGTTGGCGAGCCGGTCCAGGGCGGTCACCGAGTAGATGTACGCCGTACCGGGGGTGGCCGTGGTGTCTGTGTAGGACTGGGTGGCTCCGGTGGAGCGGACTGTGGCTAGTAGGTTGCGGGCGTCGTTGTCGGGGCAGTGGTCTCCGCTGCGGAGCTCCCGGCGGTAGATCGCGTATGACGTGGTGTCCTTCGACGTCCTGGACCACTTGACCTGTACGCCGTCACTCGTGCGCGACGCGTGGACGGCGTGCACCGGGAGAGGCGCCCGTGAGTCGAGGGCGGGCATCGCCGGGATCAGCGCCGGCCGCGTGTACCAGGTGTTGTTGAGGAGCGTGGTCGCACCGAGCCGGTCCGCGCGAACGTCCTTCGCGGAGAAGAAGATATTGCCCTTCACCTCGGGGATCGTGCTGTCGAACGCCAGGTGGTCGCTCAGCTCGGCCGGGTCCGACCAGTCCGGCGACTGCGTCGACGTACCGACCTTGTACGTCGCCTCGCCGATGTAGAGGTGGACGTGCGTACCGCGGACCTGCTCCGCCCACCACGGCACGATCTTGTTGTAGTCCGCCGGCGCGAACCCGCCGGCCCAGTACACCTGCGGGACGATGTAGTCGATCCACTCGTCGCGGACCCACTTCCGGGTGTCCGCCGCGAGGTCGTCGTACGTCTGGACGCCGGCCGTGGTGTCGGTGCCCTCCGGGTCGGTCGCCTTGTTCCGCCAGACGGCGAACGGCGAGATGCCGAACTTGATCCACGGCTTGAGCGCGTGCATCTTCTGGCCCAGCTCCTGGATCAGCAGGTCGATGTTGTTCCGCCGCCAGTCCTGCAGGTTGTCGAAGCCGGCGCCGTACTGCGCGTACGTCGCGGCGTCGTCGAAGACCTGACCGGCCACCGGGTACGGGTAGAAGTAGTCGTCGAAGTGCACGCCGTCGATGTCGTAGTTCGAGACCGCGTCCATGATCGCGTCCTCGACCAGCTTGCGGGCGGCCGGGATGCCGGGGTTGTAGTAGAGCTTCCCGCCGTACGTGACGACCCAGTCCGGGTGCTGCCGCGCCGGGTGCGTCGGGACAAGCTTGGTGATGTCCGTGCCCATCGACAGCCGGTACGGGTTGAACCAGGCGTGCAGCTCGAGGTTGCGCTTGTGCGCCTCGGCGACCGCGAAGGCCAGCGGGTCGTAGCCGGGGTCGCCGCCCTGCGTGCCAGTCAGGTACTGCGACCAGGGCTCGACCTTGGACGGCCAAAAGGCGTCGGCGGTCGGGCGAACCTGGAGGATGACCGCGTTGTGGTTCTGCCGGACCGCGTCGTCGAGCCAGCCGATCAGCTCGGTCTGCTGTTGCGCGGCACTCAGCCCGGTCTTCGACGGCCAGTCGATGTTCACCACCGACGCCACCCAGCTCGCCCGGAACTGCCGCAGTGGCGTGGACGCGTTCGGCGCACACGTCTGCTGACCGTCCGTCTCCGCGGCGGACGCCGTACCGGTCAGCCCGCCCATCAACAGCCCCGCCGTCACGCCCAGAACACCCATGGCTCGCCAGACTCTCATGTCACTCTCCGACCGTCGTTCAAGGTGAAGTCGAAAGATGTTTACACACCAAGGCGCTTGAAGAACAGCGCTCGATGAAACGGCGCTAAGTTAGGAGCATGCTGCGCGCTGCGACCGAAGACGATGTCGACACTATCCGGCGGTTGCGGAATCAGCAGGCGAACCGTGACGTGAGCATCACCTCGCACGAGATCACCGCCGACGAGCACGCGGCGTGGTGGGCGAAGACGTCGGTCGACCCCTCGCGGCGGGTGCTGATCTACGAGCGGGACGGCATCGCGGGAGTGGTGAACTTCTTCGACCTCGAACCGACGACCGGCGCGTGGGGGTTCTTCCTCGACGCGGACGGGCTCGCGGAGCGCGGCGAGACCCTGCCGGCGTGGATCGAGATCATGCGCGAGGCCACGGCGTACGCGTTCGACGAGCTCGGCCTCGAGGTGCTCACCGGCGAGGTGCTCGAACACAACACCGTGGTCCGGCAGATGAATCGGCGGTTCCGGTTCGCCGAGGGTACGCCGGAGACGCTGTACGCCGGCGGCCGCGAGATCACTGTGATTCCGATCAGCCTGCGCAAGCAGGACCGTAGAACCCAGGGGACCAAATGAGCACCATCGAGATCGGCGGGGTCAAGGTCGGGCCGGACCACCAGCCGTTCGTGATCGCGGAGATGTCGGGGAACCACAACGGCGACCTGGAACGGGCGCTGGACATCGTCCGCGCGGTCGCCGAGTCCGGTGCGCAGGCGCTGAAGCTGCAGACGTACACCGCGGCCACGATGACGCTCGACCTCGACCTGCCGGCGTTCCGGCTGCCGGCTGAGCACGAACTGTGGAGCGAGGCGCGGCTCTACGACCTGTACGAGGAGGCGCACACGCCGTGGGCGTGGCACGAGCCGATCTTCGAGCTCGCGAAGTCCCTCGGCCTGGTCGCGTTCTCGTCCGCGTTCGACAGCACCGCGATCGACTTCCTGGAGAAGCTCGACGTACCGGCGTACAAGGTCGCGTCGAACGAGATCGGCGACCTGCCACTGGTCCGTGGCATGGCGGAGACCGGGAAGCCGATCATCATCTCCACCGGGTCGGCGACCCTCACCGACATCGACGCCGCGGTCCGCGCCGCGCGGTCGACCGGCAACGAGCAGATCATCGTGCTGTCCTGTACGGCGAGTTATCCCGCCCCGCCCGAGCAGTCCAATCTGCGCGGGATCCCGGTCCTCCGCGACGCACTCGGCGTACAGGTCGGCCTCTCCGACCACACGATGGGCATCGGCGCCGCCGTGGCCGCGGTCGCGCTCGGCGCGACGGTGATCGAGAAGCACGTGACACTGAAGCGCGTCGACGGCGGCGTCGACTCTGCCTTCTCGCTGGAACCCTGGGAACTGGAACTCCTGGTCGAGAGCACGCGCGTCGCCCAACTCTCCCTGGGCTCCCCCGTCATCGGCCCCAAACAGGCAGAACAGAACGTCCTCCGCTTCCGCCGTTCCCTCTTCGTCACCCAGGACGTCCGCGCCGGCGACCTCATCACCTTCGAAAACGTCCGCTCCATCCGCCCCGCCGGCGGCCTGGCCCCCGACCTGTTCACCCAGGTCGAAGGCCGCCCGTTCCGCACTGACGCCAAGGCCGGCACCCCCCTCACCTGGGACCTGCTCTAACCCAGAGTTTTCAATCCGTCCCGCGTCTTCGCCGCGAACGCAAGGAACGCCGCTTCCGGGAAGCGCCCGCTCGACCACCGAGGCACGCTCCTGACCGTCAAGCAGGATGTGCGCGCACTCGGGCGGAGTCGGCAGGCGGTCTGCGTCGTACAACCGGCGAGCGCCAGGCACCCAGCCGCTGCCAGCCAGCGAGTCACCACGGCCCCTCCCCCTGGGATCATGTTCTGTCTGATGCATGCGACTGAGGAAAGGTTGGCTGCCGTGTACTTGCTGTTCCCGGGGCGGCATCATGTGCTGACGCGGTTTCAGGGTGAGTTTCTGCGGCAGTTCGCGGATCGGACCGTGGTGTGGGCCGTGACGTCGGCGAATCATCGGACGACGAAGCGGAACCCGGTGGCGTTCGATCGGCGGGAGGCGGCGATTGAGCGGTTCAGTGTGGCCGAGGGGATCCGGTCGTTGGTGGTGGGCGTGGTGGATACGCCACCGACGGACGAGTTCGCCGAGGTGACGGTGAAGGCGATCGAGGCCGGGACCGACGATCTCGTGCGGTTGACGCCGGAGAACACAGTGGTGGCGTGTTCGACGCCCGAGGTGAGCAAGCTGTACGAGCAGCTCGGGTACTCCGTGATCGGGGTCGAGCCCGAGGGTGCGGCGCGGCCGTGGGACGTGCTGCTGATGATTGCTGCAGGCAACGAGCAGTGGAAGGAGCTCGCACATCCGGCGACCGTGGATGTGTTCGAGCGGTACGCCCTGGACGCGCACGTCGCGCGCTGCGTGAACGACCCGGTGGTCGGCGACGACGGTGGACTCACCACGACCCGCGACTACAAGACGTACGCCGACGCTTTCGAGACCGCGGCCGACCGGAAATGGCAGCAAATCAAGGCGTTTGTCCGCCCTGGCCGGATTCTCGACATCGGCTGCGCGACCGGTGCGACCCTGCAACTGATCGATGCCGACTCACGCTTTCACGAGTCGGATCTGATCGGCGTGGAGGTCGCGCGGCACCTGTTCGCCGAATGCGAGCACAAGAAGGAACAGGGCCTCTTCAGCAACCCGAACGTCTACTTCTACCAGCGCAACATGCTCGGCTCCGCCGTGTTCTCGCCACGCTCGATCGACACCACGCTGACGCTCGCGCTCACCCACGAGATCTGGTCGTACGCCGACGGCTCGCGACCCGATACGGTCCAGCGGTTCGCCGACGCGCTCTACGCGCACACGGCCCCAAGCGGTCTGTGGATCAACTCCGACGTCTGCGGTCCGGACGAGCCGGATCGTCCCGTCGTACTGCGGCTGGACGACAGCGACGGCGAGAACCCGGACGACGTCACCGAGCTCGAGTCTCTCGACGACCCCGCGTCGTACGTCGGCAAACTGTCCACGCGTGCACGGTTCTTCCAGTTCGCCCACGATTTCCGGCGGAACGCTCACGTGCCGTTCGAGTACGACGTACGCGGGGACGGGCTGGTGCTGCGGCTCGCGGACGCGATGGACTTCCTCACCCGGAAGGACTACGTCGACAACTGGCTGAGCGAGACCCACGAACAGTTCTGCGGCCTGAACTTCGCCGGCTGGACCGCCATCGCCGAACGCGCCGGCTTCACCATCGACCCGTCCTCGACCGCCTGGCGCAACGACTGGGTCATCGACAACCGCATCACCCCCGTCGCCTCCATCACCACCCCCACCGGCGACCCCATCGACTGGCCGGTCACCCACCAGTTGCTAATCGCCCGCCGCTAACACCCCAGCCACCCCGCAGAGCTTGCCGGTTGAGCTGCAGGGTTGCCCACTCAGATTCTCAGTGGGCAACCCTCCAGCTGAAGGGATATCGCCTGAGCTGGAGGGTTCGCCGGGCGTGGGTGTGGTGGCCTAGGTGACTTCGAGGTGGAGAGTTCCTGCGAGGGGGCGTACGGCGTACGTGCGTGGGGATCGGTTGATGGTGAGGGGGAGGCGGCTGGAGAGGAAGGGTTCGCATTGGACGGCGTGGGAGGTTCCATCCGGTGCGGTGGCGAAGAGAATCCAGTCCGCCGGTTCCAGGGCTGCCATCTCCACCACCGCGGCCCAGCCGTCGTCCGAGACGGTACGTCGGCAGGCGACGTCCACATGGTCGTCGGAATCCGGCAGGTACCGCCGCCAGCTGAAGTCGGCGTCGCCCCAGTCCGGCCCGCGCACGACCAACATGTTGCCCGCGGCAACCGCGGCGGTGGCGGTCATCCGGATCGGGGACTCGTGCAGGTTCACGTACCCGCCGGTCGACCGGGTCAGCATCACCGCACGCCCGCGCTCGGCGTGTGAGACCAGCCGATCGCCCGCCGTCCACAGCAACACCTGCTCCTGGCCCTCCGGCCCGCGGACCCGGAACGCGCGCGTCGTCCGCTGGCTGAACGGATCGTCCGGATTGATCTCCGCGAGGATCGGCCCGATCGGCAACCACGCGGTGAAGTCCCGGCCGTGCACCTCGAGCGGTATCTGTTCCTCACCACCCGACAACGGCCGGCTCACGAACAACGCCGGCTCGTCGAACGTCGACCGCCCGTGCAGCACCAGCGCATCGGGCGTCTGCTCGACCGAAGTCAACCGGCACGGATCCGCCAACCGCCGTACGGCGAACGCTCCGTCCTTGCCAGGACCGGGCTGGATCCAGTTCGTCCCGTCGATCCACGACCCCGGCGGCCATCCCGGGCTGCCGGCCTTCTGACCACGCAGCAGGTCCCGTCGCCGGATCCCACCAACCCGTAGCCGTACGTCGAAGTGCGACGGGCCGGCTGTGCACTTGGCGAGCAAGTCGCGGCTGACACGGGCCTCGAAGCCCACCAGGCTTTCCTCGCCCCGGAGGTCAGTCGCCGGATAGCGACGTACCGGAAGCCGGTAGTTCTTGCCAGCGATCACCAAGTCGATCCGGAGGTTCGACGGCTTCGACTGCAGGTGCCGGATCTCGGCGGTGCCCCGGATCGACAGCTCACCGTCGATCCAGTTCACCTCGCGCACGCTGGTCGCCATCGACAGGTCGGTCTTGGTGAGCTCCAGGTTCTCCAAGATCGCATCAGGGTCGAGGGCGACCTTGTGCAGCAGTTCCAGATCGCCTGCTCGCAGGGCTGCGAACTGGAGCTGGGCGAGGCGTGGCGAGTTCACCAGCACGGCCTCGTCCAGGCGGTCGAGGAGCTCGGTGGTGAGCTCGACCAGATGCTGTTCTTCCTCGGGCGGGACCGTGCCGAAGGCCGACAGGATCGCGTGCAGGTCGATCTGCCGGAAGTGCGCGTGCACTCGATGCCGGATCGTCGGCAGCGCGTCCTCGATCTCGTCGAGCACCAGGCCGGCCGAGATGACCCGGTCGCGGATGTTCGCGAGCTGGAACTTCTGCTGCGTGATCGAGTCGCCCGACTCCCGCTCGCGCCAGAAGTACACCGGCGCCGCGAGGGTATCGACGGTGACCGCGTCGAGGTGTGCCTTGAGCGTGACCGGATAGTCCTCGTACCGGATCGCCGGGAACCGGTAGCCGTACTCGTCCCAGAACGACCGCCGGTACACCTTGTTCCACACCATCCGGTCCAGCACCAGCTGCGGCGTCTCGGAGATGTGCGTGGCAAGCCGATTCTCCGTGAAAGCCTGTGCATGCAACCACGACGGCCGTACGCCGTAACTATTGTTGAACCGTCGCGCGTTGCCGCCGGCGAAGTCGGAACCGGTCTGGTCGAGCGACCGGACCAGCATCCCGAACCCATGCCGGGTCACCAGGTCGTCGCTGTCGACGAACGTGACGTACTCCCCTGTCGCGTGCTCGACGCCGGTGTTGCGCGCCGGGCCGAGGCCGGCGTTCTGCTGCTCCACGATCCGGAACCGCGGGTCGCGGAGGCAGAACTCCTTCGCGATCACGGCGCTGTCGTCCGGCGAACCGTCGTCGACCAGGACCGCCTCGAAGTCGCCGAAGGTCTGCCGCGCGATCGAGTCCAGACAGTCCCCGAGATAAGCCCCCACGTTGTAGAACGGCACTACCACGCTCAGGCGCGGCGTACTCACCGCTTCCTGATCCGGCGGGCGAGCTTGCGGGCGACGACCTTCGGCTTGCGGACCTGGGCGGCGTGGAAGATCACCCGCGAGACGGCGTACGTGCGGGATCCGCGGATCCGCTCGTGGGCCGTGGTCAGTCGCTGGAGCTGGCCGCGGAGCTCGCGGATGCGGTTCTCGCGGGTCTTCATCGCCTTGTTGCGGAAGCCGAGCGTGCGTTCGAGGCCGTAGACGTGGCCCTTCAGCTCGAACAGCTCCTGCTTGGCTTCCTCGGCTTCTGCGAGTGCTGTGCGTACGTCGACTGTGGTGGTGCCCGTTTCCAGTACTTCGTCCAGCGCGGCGGCGAGTTCTTTGCCGCGGGCGATTTGTTCGGTGGTGGCGGGGAGGGCGTCGGGGCTCGTGGCCTGGGTCTGTTCGGGCGGTTCGACGCCGGACATACCGAGCCAGGCGGAGACGAGGTCGTCGCCGAGCATCCACGGCGGCCACGGGTGGCGGCGGTGCTGTCCGATCAGGCGGTCGTGGAACCGAGCCCAGGCGGCGGCCAGCAGGTCCTCTTTCTCGACGGGGTCCCCGGCTACCCAGCCCGAGACGCCGTACGCGAAGGAGTCGCCGTCGTAGATCACGTCGTCCCAGCGGACGATCACCCGAGAGGTCGTCACCCATTCACCCAGGTCGGCGGCCAACTTGCGGAAGGCGGGCACATCCTCAGCCGACGCGAGCCGGAACAGCACACTCTCAACCGACACACCCGAGGGGATGGTGCTGGGGACAACCGAAGGGTCGAACGTGAGCGTGTCGGTGGGCGTGGGGTCGCCTGTGACGGTGGTGTCCCAGCCGGTGAGGGTTTGGTCGGCGGTGAGGACTGCTTGGGCGGATTGGGCGTACACGTCGTGGGTGGCGCCGGCGCCTGCGATTGCCAGCCAGGCGGTGGGGATTGCGGGGAGTAGGCCGGCTCGGGCGGCGGTGTCTACGCCGTCGGCGGCGGGTGAGAGGAGAGGGACGTCGGTCGACTCGAGTGCGGCGGCGGCCAGGCGGGTGGGGAGTTCGCCGGGGCGGGCGGTCGCGGCGACGTCGGCCCGGACGAAGGTGCGGGAGCCGAAGTCGGCGTACACCTCGGAGGCCCACGGGAGCGCGGACTTGAGCTGGTCGACGGCGACCGGCCGGGTCGGGTCGTCGTGGAGTGGGCGCCACTCGTCGTCGCCGTGGCGTTCGTCCGCGGGGCGGCTGTCCAGCAGGTTGAGCAGCGAGAACTCGTTTTCCAGCCCGAGTACGACGACCGCGTCCGGAGCGGCCAACGCAGCGAGCGCGGCCAGGCGCGCGGTCCACGACAGGTCCGCGCTGTCGTACCCCAGCACGCGATCGAGCCCGTCGGAAGCGATGATCACGTCGTACGGCTCGGTCTGCAGACCGTCCAGCGCACCGGCGATCACCTGCAGGCACGGCCCGAAGTCCTCGCCCAGCTGCTGCGCGTCCGCGACCGAGCGGACCAGGATCGTCACGTCCGCGGAGTGCGCGAGCACGGATTCGATCAGCTGCGGGGCATGCGGCCCGAGGATCAGCGTCCGCCGGTTCGCGGGTACGACGTCGGTCAGCAGCGCGGCGAGCGCCGGCCGCGGCGTCGTGCGATCGGTCCACGGCTGCATCTCACCGCGGACCACCTGGACCTCAGACACGCTCTCTCCAATCGAACAGCGACCGCAGTTCCGCGGGCGGCATCATCCAGGGTTTGCCGAGTTCCAGGTCTGTGGTCGCCCGGGCCGCTTCGACATCGACGGTCTTTCCGAGCATTTCCGGCCAGAGCCGCTCGATCCGGCGCTGGCCGCCGAACAACGGGTTCTCGCCGTCCATCTCCATCGGGTCGCCGTACACCGCCGGCTCACAGCCGGCCGCGATGCCGTAGAAGATCGCGGTCGACAGCCGGTTGGCCGCGACCCGCTTGTGCTTGCGCAGCTCGGCCAGCTGCTTGAACAGGAACCGCCGGTCGGTCCCCTCGTACGAGAACCCGCGGCGCCCGAACGACACCACCCGGAAGCCCGCGTCCTCGTAGAAGCCGCGGACCTCGGGCCGGTCGTATTCCGTGTAGTACAACGAAAAGGTGACCGGGCCGGGCTCGGTCTCGCGGATCTCGTCGATCAACCGCTGGTGGTCGCCGTGGATCTTGCCGCCCTCCCACCCGTGGAAGAGGAACCACAGCGTGCCCTCGCGCTCGACCGGTTCCTCTTTCTCCGGCTCGAGCTCCATCAGGTACAGGAACGGCGCCCCGATGCTGTGGTAGTTCCGTCGCCCGAGCGCATGCCCGCGACGTCGAGGCGCGTCGCTCCAGGTGAACCGCCAGGCGCCGTCGTAGAACTCGTGCACCGGGTTCCAGCCGCAGCCGATGTTCCAGCCGTGCTGCAGGTACCCGCGCAGCCGCGGCGGGTGGTCGAAGTCGAACCCGGCGTACCGCGACAGGATGTGCGTCTGACCGTAGTAATGGTTGTGGTGATGCATCAGCGCACCTCGACGTGCAGAGTGCCGGCATGGGGTCGGACAGCGAGCGCGTGCGACCCGTGAGTGATTGCCAACGGCAACCGGCTGCACAGGAACGGCTCGCACTGTACGGCGTGGGCCGCACCGTCAGGAGGGGTGGCGAACAGGATCCAGTCGGCCAGCGCGGCCAGCGGATCGACCGAGACCTGCACCGCGGTCACCGGGATCAGCGCGTCCACGTCGACCGTCGCGGACCAGCCTTCGGCGGTGAGGGTACGACGGCACGCGACGTCGAGATGCTCGTCGGAGTCGGCCAGGTACCGTCGCCAGCCGAACGTGACGTCCCGGCCCTCCGAACCCCGCACCGTCAACTGGTTGCCCTCGACAACTGCCGCCACCGCGGTCGTCCGGATCGGCGACTCGTGCAGGTTCACGTATCCGCCGGTCGAGCGGGTCAGCGTGACCACCCGGTCGTCCACGACCCGCGAGACCGCAGCGTCGCTCGCGGTCCACAGCAGCACGCGCTGCTCGCGCTCGGGCCCCCGGACCCGGAACATCCGGGTCGTCCGCTGGCCGAAGGGGTCGTCGTGGTTCGCGGCCGCGAGGATGTCCTGGATCGGCACCCGGGCGGTGAAGTCACGCCCGTCGATCTCCAGCGGAACCTCTTCCTCGCCGCCGACGACCGGCCGGCTCAGGTACAGCTCCGGCTCGTCGAACGACGCCGTCCCGTGCAACACGAGCTCGTCGCCGGACTGCTCGACCGCGGTCAACCGGCACGGGTCCGTCAGCCGTCGCAGCGAGAACCAGCCGTACTTCCCCGGCCCGGGCTGGATCCAGTTCAGCTCGTCGATCCACGCACCGGGCGGCCAGCCGGGACTCCCAGGGCCTTGACCGCCGAGCATGCCTTTCCGCTCCCGCCGCCCCGACCGCATCCGCACCTCGAAGTGCGCCGGCGCGCCCGTGCACTCGCCGAGCAGCTCCCGGTCCAGCAGCACCTCGAACCCGACGAGCGTCTTGTCCCCGTGCAGGTCCAGCGCGTCGTACCGACGTACCTCCAGCGGGTACGTCGTCTCGCCGACGGCCAATGCCACGTCGAGGGTCGACGTACGCAGCGTCTCCAGGTGGCGGATCTCCGCGGTGCCCTTGACCGACAGCTTGCCGTCGACCCAGCCCACCTCGCGCACGCTCGTCGCGAGGGTCATGTCCTGGTCGCGGAGCTTGTACAGCGCCTGAGGTACGGCGGACTCGCCGAGGCCCGGGTAGTTGTACTCGAGCCGCCAGGCCCGCGGTACGGCGCGCGCCCCGCCGCGGAGTCCGCCCGAGTTCCGGAAGACCGCGAGCCGCCGGAGCAGCTCCACGTCGCCGGACCGGAGGGCGGCGTGCTGGATCCGGTCGTACCGGTGGGTGGCGGCCAGAACGTCCTCGTCGAGTTGGTCGAGCAGCTCGCGGGACAGATCCACCAGGGCCTGCTCGTCCTCGCTCGGGACCGAGCCGAACGCGGACACCAGCGTCAGTACGTCGATCTGCGCGAGGTGCGCGTGCACCCGCCGGCGGACCACCGGTACGGCGTCCTTGACGAGGTCGACGACCATCCCGGCCGACGTCACCCGGTCGCGGATGTTGCCGAGCTGGAACTTCTGCTGCGTGATCGACTCACCGGACTCGCGCTCGCGCCAGTAGTAGACGGCCTGCGTGATCGTGTCCACGGTCACCGCGTCCAGATGCGCCTTGAGCGCGACCGGGTAGTCCTCGTACCGGATCGGGGGGAACGTGTACCCGTACTCGGTCCAGAACGACCGGCGGTAGACCTTGTTCCAGAGCATCCGGTCCAGGACCAGATCGGGGAACTCGGTCACGTGCGTGGCGTGCCGGACCCGCGCGAACGGCTGCTTGTGCAGCCACGACGGGCGTACGCCGAAGCTGTTGTTGAACCGCCGCGCGTTGCCGCCGGCGATGTCCGAACCGGTGCGGTCCAGCGTCCGGACCAACGCGGCGAACCCGTACCGCGAGACCAGATCGTCGCCGTCGACGAACGCCAGGTACTCGCCGGTGGCCTCCCGGATGCCCGCGTCCCGGGCCGGACCGGGCCCGGCGTTGTCCTGCTGGATCAGCCGGAACCGCGAGTCCTGGGCACAGAAATCCTTCGCCACGACAGCGCTGTCATCGGGCGAACCGTCGTCGACGAGGATCGCCTCGAAGTCGGACCAGGCCTGCCGGGCGATCGATTCCAGGCAGTCCCCGAGGTACTCGCCGACGCCGTAGAAGGGCACCACTACGCTCAACCGCGGCGTCACTCGGTGTGCCCTCCTCCGCGGTCGCTGAGTATCTACGTAGCGGCAACGAGGTGGACCGTGAGGAGGTTATGCACGGGTTCGAACCCGTAGCGGGACCAGACCCGCTGGATGCCGATCTGGTGGGCCTGGGCGGTGACGACCAGGCGCCGCGTCGTACAGACGTCCTCGATCGCGGCCAGCAGGTGACCGTACCGGCCACGACCCTGCTCGGCCGGTACGACGCCGGCCAGCTGGATCTCGGTCCACGAGCGCTGCTCGTCGACGGCCGCCAGCGCGAGCACCCGCCGGTCCGGACCCCGCAATACGACGGAGCCCGCAGCGCCGATCCGCCGCCGGGCCCACTCCTGGCGTCCGGCCAGCGCGAGCGCCCGGTCGAACATCGGATTGGAGCAGTAGTGGTTGCCGGAGTCGCCGAAGACGTCCGCGACCAGGTCGTCCACGAGATCGTTGTCGACCTCGGGCTCGAGGTGAGCGGTGAAACCGGCCAGCGGCGCGGGGCGGCGGCCCTTGCCGACCGGCAGCGCCCAGGCCGTGACGGCGTCGGCCAGCAACGCCTGACGCGGCCCGTCGGCCAGCGCGGCGAACCAGGTGGTCTCACGCGCCGGATAGCGCAGCACGATCACGTCTGCGGTCGACTTCTCGACGGCGGCCAGCACCTCCGCGAGCGGCGTACCGGCGGATGCGGACACCGACATCCGGTCGATGGAGACCCCGAACCGCTTCGCCGCGTCCACGGACGGCCGCACGGTCAGTTCACCGGCTTCGAGCGCGTCGTACCAACTCATAGGCCGCAGAGCTTAAGGCATCAGAGTTACCAGACGTGGGGCGAGGCCTACTCTCTGGGGCCTCACAAGGAGTGACACGTTGCATTCGTGGCGCAACGGATTTCACATTAGTGTTACGACATGCGCGCGAAAGCGAGGCGGCGGGGGCCGCGGACTGCGGGGCCTTCCCTTTCCGGTCTGGTCGCCGGGCTCGCGGTCGTGGTGCTGGCGATCGTGCTGCTCGCGCTGCATTCGACCGTCTTCGAGCTGGCCCGGTTCGTGCTGTTCACGCTGGTCGCGGTGCTGCTGCCGGGGTTCGCGCTGTGGCGCCTGATCGGCGGGTACGGACGCAACCTGGTCGAGGACCTGTCCGCCGGGTTCGCGGTCGGTACGGCGGGGCAGGTTCTGGTCTACCTGGCCAGCGCGTCGATCGGGCTGCAGGCCTGGTCCTGGGTGTGGGCGCCCGTCGTGCTGGTCATCGCATTCGTGGACTGCGACGTACGGGCGCGGGTCTGGCGGCGGGTCGACCAGCCGCTGCGGCCGCTGCAGGCGTGGCTGCTCGCGGCGTCGACGGCGGTCGTGCTGCTGATCGTGTACCGGCGCGGGCCGGGCCAGTTCCTGCCCGCGTACACCGACCCGCTGCGCGCGTATCCCGACCTCGCCTTCCAGCAGGCCCTGGCCGCCAGCGCGAAGTACGACGTACCGATCTCGACGTTGTGGCTCGGTGGCGAGCCGATGAAGTACCACACGTTCTTCCATCAGGCGACGGCTGCGACGCAGTGGGGGACGCGGATCGACCTGACCGATCTGATCCATGCGCTGAGCTGGCTGCCGCTGTTCCTCGCCGGGTGCGGGCTCGTATTCGCGCTCACCAGCCGGCTGGCCCCGACGGCCGAGTCCGGTGCCACGTGGGCCGGACCGCTCGCGGTGTTCGTCGCTGGTCTCGGTGGGGCTGTGCAGCCGTTGGCCGGCACCGGGCTGGGCGGGATCTCGACCGCGGTGGCGGCGTACCTGAGTCCGACGCAGAACCTCGGCGTACTGATCGCGCTGGCGCTCTGCGTGGTGGCGGTCGACCTGCTCCGGGCCGACGGCAGGCCGCGCGGCCGGTGGGTGTTGCTGGTCCTGCTCGCGCTGATCGCGGCCGGGGCGAAGTCGACGATCCTGCCGTTGGTGGGTGCCGGGTTCGCGATCGCGTTCCTGCAGCTGGGGCTGGCGCGGCGGAGTACGCGACCGGCGTTCCTCGGCGGGTTGCTGTCGCTGACGGTGTTCGTGGGGGCGTTGATCGCGATCTTCGGCGGGAGTACGTGGGGGACGGAGATCAAGCCGTTCGAGACGTTCGTCCAGTTGGCGCCGTACCCGATGCTGGTGTCGAACCCGCATGCGCAACTGTTGTCGGGGGCAACGACCCTGCTGAGCTGGGCGCTGGCCGCGTCGGGGCTGTTCTTCCTGGGCCGGAGGTGGCGCGACTCCGGTGCGGTGTTCCTCGCCGGGGTCGCTGTCGCGGGTTTGCTGGGCACGTTGCTGACGACGCAGTCGGGAGTCAGTCAGCTGTACTTCCTGCGGACAGCCTTCCCTGTCATCGCCGTACTCGCGGCGGTCGGGCTGGCGAATCTGGTCGGACGACTCGGGGACCGGCGGGCCGTGGTGCTCGTCGGCGCGGCCGGGCTGCTCGGGCTGATGGCACTCGCCGTTGCGCGGTCGCAGTCCACCGACCTGCGCGGCATCAAGGGCCCGTGGATGTGGACTGGGGCCGCCGTGGCGGCTGTCGCGCTGCTGGTGGCGGTCGTCTGGAAGCTGGCGCGGCGACCGGGCAACTTCTTCGTCGCGTTGCTCGGCGGCGCGGTGGCGGCGTGCATGATCGGCGCGACCCTGGTGCCGTTGCAGGGCTTCGTGTCGGACAAGGCGTCGAGCTTGGTCTTCGCCCGCCCGTTCCGCGGCGGCGCGACGGCGGCCGAGGCCGGCGCGGCGCAGTGGCTCCGGCGGAACAGCGCGCCGGGCGACCTGATCGCGACGAACGCGCACTGCATCATCCAGCGCGACGGTCTCTGCGACAGCCGGCACTTCTGGCTCTCCGCACTGTCCGAGCGTCCGGTGCTGATCGAGGGCTGGTCGTACTCGAACCAGGCGAACCGGATCGCCCTCGTCAACAACAGCAACCCGAGCCTCATCCCGTACTGGAACAGCGAGGAGCTCGCCGCCAACGACATCGCGTTCAAGGCGCCTACGCCGGCGGCGATCGAGCGCCTGCGGGAGGCCGGAGTGCGCTGGCTGTACGCCGACCATCGGGCCGGCGAGGTGTCACCGGCGCTCCGCAACTACGTCCGCCTGCGGCACGCCACGCTGGACGCGACGATCTACGAACTCAGATGAGCTGAACCAGGGCGTCGGCGACGCGCTCACGCCCGCGGCCGTCGACGAGTTCCCATCCGGCGCGCGCCAGCCGACCACGCTCGGCCGAGTCGGTGAGCAAACGCTTGAGCATCTGGTCCGCCGCTGAGCTGTCTTGCTGCAGCGCGCTCAACAGACCGAGTCCAGCAGCGGCACCGGTGTCTACGGCGCGCTCGTAGCCCATCTCCTGGTTGTCGACCACGCACACCAGTCCCGCAGTCGCGCCGAGACACAGCAGCTCCCAGGTCGACGTACCGGACGCGCTGATCGTCAGATCCGCCTCGCGGACCTGGGCCGCCAGTTGATCCGTCGGCTCGATGACGTCGAGATGCTGGTGCGGTTGCAGCTCGACGGCGGCGATCTTTGCGGCGAGGTCCGGTCCGGGTGCGACCACCGTGGCCTCGAATGGCAGACCAGTCGCGGTCAGCGCGCGGGCGACGTACGGACCGGCGCCGAAGGCATCCGTGCCGCCGAAGAACGCGAAGACCGTCGGTACGGCGCTTTGCCGGTCGACGGGCGGCGCAGGGGGACGGTGGTCGAGGATCTCGTCGCGGATCATCACGTACGGCAGGCCGGCGAGCCGGATCGAGTCCCGCGGCAGCGGCGGGTGGTCGAGCTCGGCCGCGAGGTTCTGGTCCACCAGCACGTCCGCCTCGGCGCCGCGAAGGTCACCGTCGACGATCGCCAGCGTGGGCAGACCGGTCGCCCGGACGGCGGGGTAGACGGCTGCATCCAGGTCGTACGAGTCGAACACCAGAGCGTCGAGCTCGAGACGGCCGACGAGCTCGACGTGCTCGGCCGCTCCCCAGACCGCGGGCTGTACGGCGATCCCACGCGTCGCGATCTGCTCCGCGGCCCACGGCACGGTGTGCGCGTCGCAGACGAAGACGAGCTCGACGTCGCGGCGACGTACCTCCTCGGCCAGCGCCACACAGCGCATCACGTGACCAATGCCCCGGGACGGCCCCACATCACATCGCACCCCGACCCGTTTCACGGGGCCAGCGTACGTTTGATCATCTTGGGGTGAGACGGTGGATTGAGGTGGTCGTTCACCGGGCAGCTATTGTTTCGAGGTCCGTACTGCGTGTGTGCAGTTCGGAACTGTCCGTCAGAAGGGTCCCGCTCGCGTGTCAATCCTTACCGGCTCCGACATCCTGGTCACCGGCGGTACCGGGTCGTTCGGCCGGACGTTCGTACGGCACGCGCTGAACAACCTGAACCCACGACGGATCATCGTCTTCAGCCGCGACGAGCTGAAGCAGTGGGAGGTCCGCCAGTCGTTCGGCGACGACCCGCGGCTGCGGTTCTTCCTCGGCGACGTCCGCGACCGCGCCCGGCTGCTGCGGGCGATGCACCGGGTCGACTACGTCGTACATGCCGCCGCTTTGAAGCAGGTGGACAGCGGTGAGTACAACCCGTGGGAGTTCGTCCAGACCAACGTGATCGGCTCGCAGAACGTCATCGAGGCGGCCATCGACTGCGGCGTGAAGAAGGTCGTGGCGCTGTCGACCGACAAGGCGTCCAGCCCGATCAACCTGTACGGCGCGACCAAGCTGACCGCGGACAAGCTGTTCATCAACGGGAACCACTACGCGGCGGCGTACGAAACCCGCTTCAGCGTGGTCCGGTACGGCAACGTGATGGGCAGCCGGGGCTCGATCATCCCGAAGTTCCGCGCGCTGCACGCGGCCGGCCAGTCGCTGCCGATCACCGACCTGCGCTGCACCCGGTTCCTGATCACACTGCCGCAGGCGGTCGAGTTCGTGGTCGACTCGTTCGACCTGATGACCGGCGGTGAGCTGTACGTGCCGCGGATCCCGTCGATGAAGGTGACCGACCTGGCCGAGGCGATCGCGCCCGGCGCGATGATGCACGACGTCGGCCTGCGCCCCGGCGAGAAGTTGCACGAGGAGATGATCAGCCCGGAGGAAGGCCGCCGCGCGCTGACCCTCGGCGACCGCTTCGTCCTGCAGCCCGACCTCGCCACCTGGGGCTACCAGCCGCCGACCGGCGGTACGGCGGTGTCGGACGGCTTCCACTACGCGTCGGACACCAACGACCAGTGGTACTCGATCGACGAGATCCGCAAGATCCTCGAGAGCGACGACTGACGTGCTGCCGTACGGGCGCCAGTCGATCTCGGAGGAGGACATCGAGGCGGTCACCGCCGTGCTGCGGGGCGACTGGCTGACCACCGGGCCGGCGGTCACCGCCTTCGAGAACGCGATCTCCGAGCTCTCCGGCGGACATCGAGCGGTGAGCTGTACGTCGGGCACCGCGGCCCTCCACATCGCGTACGCCGCCCTCGGCGTCGGCCCGGGCGACGAGGTCATCACCACCCCCATGACCTTCGTAGCCACCGCCTCCTCCGCCGCAATGCTCGGCGCAAGGATCGTCTTCGCGGATGTGGACTACGAAACCGGCCTCATCGATCCGGCTGCTGTGGCCTCCTGCATCTCTGAACGGTCCAGGGTCATCAGCGCGGTCGACTATGCCGGCCAATCCGCCGACTACCCGGCGCTTCAGGTGCTGGCGGATCGGGTCGGCGCGCACACCCTCGCCGACGCGGCTCATTCCGTCGGCGGCTCGGCGTACGGCCGCCCGGTCGGTGACCTCGCCGACGTCACCACGATGTCCTTCTTTCCCACCAAGAACCTCACCACCGGCGAAGGCGGCGCGGTGGTCTGCAGAGATGATGCCGTTGGGCAGCGCGCCCACGAGTTCCACTTCATCGGCCTGGTCCGGGACCCTTCGCGCTTCGAGCTCACCGACGAAGGACCGTGGCACCAGGAGGTCCACGAGTACGGCGTGAACTACCGCCTGACTGACCTCGGCGCCGCACTCGGGCTGTCCCAGCTGCGCCGGCTCGCGGAGTTCAAGCGCCGCCGGACCGAGATCACCGCCCGCTACAACGCGGCGTTCGCCGACGCCGACGGACTCCGTACGCCGGTGCAGCGCGCCGGCGTCGACCCGATGTGGCACCTGTACCCGATCCGCATCCTCGGCGGCCGCCGGCGCGAGGTCTTCGAGGCGATGCGCGCCGCGGGGATCGGCGTACAGGTCAACTACATCCCCGTGTACTGGCACCCGGTCTTCGCCCACCAGGGCTACCAACGCGGCCTGTGCCCGAACGCCGAGCGTTTCTACGCCGAGGAACTCTCCCTCCCCCTCTACCCGGACCTCACCGACAGTGACGTCGACCGGGTGATCGAGACCCTCCTGACCCTGGTTGGTTAAGTTGATAGATGTGACCCGGTCGAATCTGATCGGCGGCGAGATGCTCAACTGGTCGGATCTGCACCCGGGCGACGCCCGTCCCGCGGCCGCCGGACCCGCAGCCACGGCACTCCTGGCCGCCACTCTCCAGCCTGACGACAGCGTTCTGATCGCCGGCCCGCACAGTGCCGGCGTGATCACGACAGTCGCCGGGCTGGTGACGTCGGTCGACCTGCTGGTGCGCTCGGCCCCCGACGCCGAAGAACTCGCCGAACTACTCTCCGAGGCCAAAGGCGAAGTGTTCTGCGGCTCCCTCGACCGCTTCTCGGTCGAGGGAAAGGACGAGCCCGCGGGCGCATCGGGCGGCGGTTACGACGTGGTCGTCGCGTTGGACGGTCTCGAGCGGCTGGTCGGGCCCGACACCGCGAGCTTCCCGTGGGCCGAGGCGCTCGGGCGGTTGCAGGCGCTCCTCACGCCGGGTGGGCGGCTGCTGATCGGCGCCACGAACTCCTTCGGGTTCGACCGGCTGATCCAGCCCGACATCACGGCAGCCCTCCCGCGCGACGAGGACTGGGGCCGGGCAGTCGAGGACAGGGCGCCCGCAGGTCTCAAGCCCCTCCTCTCTGCTCTAGACACCTCCGACCTCCAGACCTTTGCTGTCTTTCCGTCGCTGACGCAGGCGGATGTCGCGCTCGCCGCGGTGGATGGGTTCGCGGGAGTGGTCGCCGCACGGGCTGTTGCCTCGCGCAACGACGGTCCGGTGTTGATGGACCCGTACCGGGTAGTGCTGGATGCGGCTGCGGCGGGGGTCGCGTTCGAGTTGGCGCCGGCCTGGTACTTCGTGGTTGGTGCTGAGGCGCCTGCTGTGCTGCCTGCAGGTGTGGTGCCGGAGGGCGAAGGCGTCCTGTTGGAGGAGCACCTCCTGATGGCCCTGCGCTCTGATGATCAGGCGGAGCTCCGGCGGGTGATTCCGACGTACGTCGCCTGGCTGGGTGCGGGTGCTGCGGGGTCGCCCGACAACGTGATCCTGGACGGTACGTCGTACCGGTTGTTCGGGGAGCCGGAGGAGCTGGATGTTGTCGAGCATCTGGCGCGGTTTGCTCGGCGAGCTCTGGAAAGTGGCGCACGGCAACCATGGCCCGCGGCGGCCGACCCGCACGTGTTGACCGCGCGGCTCGCGGCGATGGCGGGGATCACCGTGCCGGAGCAGGAGTTCACGCCGGACGAGGTCGTCCGCCCGCGCGGTAGTGCCGAGCAGTTGACCACCGTCGCCCGGCTCGCCGACGAGCTCGCCCACGCGAGCGCCCGCGCGATCCTCTTCGAGGGCACGGTCAGCGGCATCCGCCGTTCGCTCCCCTATCGCGTCGGCCACGCCGTCCTCAACCCGGCCCGGGTGATCCGCCGCCGCCTCAAGCGGGTGCTGCGGAAGGTACGCCGCTGATGCACCACGCCAACCACTTCTACGGGCACGCCAACATCATGGCGACGTACGCCGGACTCCCGAAGCCACCGCGGATCTGGGGCTACCTGCAGCACGGCTGGAACATCCTCGACGGCTTCGCGCACGGCACGAACTTCGCGCCCGGAATGCCCAAGTTCGTCTGGTCGGACAGCGTCCGCCGCCGCGGCCACGCGCTCGGCCTGCGCAACTACTCGGTGATCGGCTCGGTCTGGCTGTACCTGCTGAAGACCCACCCCGAACTGGCGACGCCTTCGAAACGGGCCAAGGGCACCATCTTCTACCCGTTCCACGGCTGGGAAGGCCAGCACGTACTCGGCGACCACGGCCGCATCGTTGCCTCGATCAACGAGCACGAGACCGGCCCGGTGACCGTCTGCCTGTACTGGAACGAGTTCGACAAGCCCGCGATCCGGAACGTCTACAAGGACGCCGGATTCCGGGTCATCACCCACGGCTACCGCGGCCTGCACTGGCGCAAGACCGACGCCAAGTTCCTGGTCAAGCAACTGCGCGAGCTCCGCAAGCACGACCGGGTCGCCTCCAACCGGCTCAGCTCCGCCGTTCTGTACGGCGCCTCGCTCGGCCTGGGGGCTGGGGTCTACGGTGATCCCATGGTGCTGGAGAACGAGCACCCGTCGTTCGGCGGACAGGCGCGGATCAAGAGGCTGTGGCCGGAGATGGACCAGCCGTACGTCCCGCCGGCGGTCGCCCGTGAGTTCACCGACACCGAACTGGGCGTCGACCACGTCGCCGGACCCGCAGAAATCCGGGAGATGTTCCGATGGACCCCGTGACACCAGCACTGAAGATCGGCATCATCACGCAGGTTCGCGTGACCAGCACGCGGCTGCCGGCCAAGGTACTGCTGGCCGTTGCCGGACGCTCCTATCTCGAGCACCACCTCGACCGGCTGAGCCGCACCGGCCTGCCGGTGATCGTCGCGACCACCACGAACTTCAACGACGACCTGGTCGTCCAGGTGTGCGAGGAGGACGGCATCCCGGTCTTCCGCGGCAGCGAGGACGACGTCCTCAGCCGGTTCGCCGGCGCCGCCCGGGAACACGACCTGGACGCCATCGTCCGGGTCACCTCCGACTGCCCGTTGATCGATCCCGAGATCGTTGCCGCGGGCGTCGATCGGTGGCGTGCCGAGAACGACCTCGACCTCTACATCTCGAACTGTCTCGAGCGCACTTACCCGCGGGGCATGGACTTCGAGATCTTCTCCACCGCCCGGTTGTACGACGCGGAGGCGAACGCCACGCTCAGGACGGACCGCGAGCACGTTACGCCGTACCTGCACCAGAACCGGTCCGGCGAGATGCGGCTGCTGAACCTGCCATGGTCCGGCGGTGGAGCGCAGTACCGGCTGACGCTGGACACGGCGGACGACTGGAAGTTGCTCGATGCCCTCATCGAGGACTTCGGCGGAACCGAGCTCGGCTGCGCCGAACTGGTCGCGATTCTGGACGAGCACCCGCAGCTGGCCGCGCTGAACGCGCACATCGAACAGAAGAAACTCGGCGAGTAGCAGGCTCCCCGCGCTCCGCTACGGCATGATTTACCGTGATGACCACCAATGATCCGGCCGGGGACTCCGCCGCTGCCCCGGAGAACGGCGCGGACAACGGCGCGCAGGCCGCGCGGGCCGCGTCGTTCGGCGCCGTCGCGGCCGCGTACGACGCGGGCCGGCCGACGTTCCCGGTCGAGGCGCTGACCTGGATCCTTGGCCCGGGCCGCGGCCTGCAGGTGCTCGACCTGGGCGCCGGCACCGGCAAGCTCGCGGCGGTCGCCGCCGAACTCGGTCATGACGTGATCGCCGTCGACCCGTCGCAGGAGATGCTCGAGGTCTGCCGCCGGCGGCCCGGGATCGACACGATGGTCGGGGCCGCGGAGTCGATCCCGCTGGCGCACGCCTCGGTGGACGCGGTGATCGTCGGACAGGCTTTCCACTGGTTCGACCACGCCCGCGCGCTGCCGGAGATCGCCCGGGTACTGCGCCCGAACGGCGTCCTCGGCCTGCTCTGGAACCACGCCGACACGGTCGTCCCGTGGGTCCGCCGGATCATTCAAACGATCCAAGGCGACGGCCTCGGCGGCACCGACCAGTTCGACCCGATGCCCGTCATCGAGGAGTCGAACCTGTTCACGATGCTGGAGACGGCCCGGTTCCGCCACTGGCAGGACCTGAACCGCAAGGGCCTGCGGCAATTGGCACAGTCGTACTCGCGGGTCGCCGTACTGAAGGAGAGCCGGCGCGAGCAGGTTCTGGAGCAGATCGACCTGATCTACGACCACACCGCCCGCCCGCCGGAGCCGTTGCGGATGCCGTACTTCACCGGTTGTGTCCGGGCCCACCCCAGCGAGTTCGCGAACTATCGCCGTACGGTCGACGGCCCGGTGGCTCCGCATCTGTAGAAACATTTTGGTTGCGGAAGGTCACAAACAGGCGACTTGCGGCTAACGTGCACGTGTTCTAGTCCACCGAAGGGGAACGCATGGACGAGGAAGTGGTGCGCGAGCGGGACGCCCGCGCCTATGAGGCGGTGCACGACGCGGCCGACTTCAAAGAGCTGAAGCGGCGGTACAAGAACTTCGTCGTACCGTGGACGATCGCCTTCATGGCGTGGTACCTGGCGTACGTCGCCTGCAACAACTGGGCCCGCGGTTTCATGGATCACCGGCTGGGTGACAGCCATATCAACGTCGCTCTGATCTTCGGCCTGTTGCAGTTCGTGTCGACGTTCCTGATCGCGGCCCTGTACGGCCGGTTCGCCAACCGCAAGCTCGACCCGCTGGCCCACGGCCTGAACGCCAAGTACAAGAGGGAGCGTCGCCGGTGAACTCCCTGCTCGTGCCCCTGGCGACCGAGCCGGGCAACCGTACGCTGACCATCTCCCTGTTCACCGCGGTCGTGGCCGTGACGCTGTACATCACCTGGTGGGCGTCCCGGCAGAACAAGACCGCGGCCGACTACTACGCCGGCGGCCGCTCGTTCAGCGGCGCGCAGAACGGTCGCGCGGTGGCCGGCGACTACATGTCCGCGGCGTCGTTCCTCGGTATCTCCGGCCAGATCGCCCTCTACGGGTACGACGGCTTCCTGTACTCGATCGGCTTCCTGGTGGCCTGGCTGGTCGCGCTGCTGCTGGTCGCCGAGCTCCTGCGGAACTCGGGCCGCTTCACGATGGCCGACCAGCTCGCGTTCCGGATGAAGCAGAAGCCCGTCCGGACGGCGGCTGCCACCTCGACGATCGTGGTCTCGATCTTCTACCTGCTGGCCCAGATGGTCGGCGCCGGTTCGCTGGTCGGGCTGCTGCTCGGTGTGAAGAGCGAGGGCCTCAAAGCCGCCGTGATCGTGCTCGTCGGCGCGCTGATGATCGTCTACGTGACGATCGGCGGGATGAAGGGCACCACCTGGGTGCAGATCGTCAAGGCCGTGCTGCTGATGACCGGCACGGTGGTGATCACGTTCCTGGTGCTGCTGAAGTTCCACTTCAACATCTCCGACCTGCTCGGCTCGGCCGCGTCGAAGTCCGGCAAGGGCGAAGCGTTCCTGCAGCCCGGACTGCTGTACGGCAAGGACCTCACCGGCCAGATCGACTTCCTGTCGCTCGGCCTCGCATTGGTCCTCGGTACGGCGGGTCTGCCGCACATCCTGATCCGGTTCTACACCGTGCCGGACTCGCGGTCAGCGCGCCGGTCGGTGCAGTGGGCGATCGGCCTGATCGGCGTGTTCTACCTGATGACGCTGGCCCTCGGGTTCGGGGCCGCGGCACTGCTGGACACCGCCAAGGGTTCCGCGGTCGAGACGTCGAAGGGCAACGTTGCTTCACCGCTGCTGGCCGAGGCCGTCGGCGGCGGGGCCGACTCGACCGGTGGGGCGATCCTGCTCGCACTGATCGCGGCCGTCGCCTTCGCCACCATCCTCGCGGTGGTGGCCGGGCTGACGCTGACCTCGGCGTCGTCGTTCGCGCATGACCTGTACGCCAACGTCATCTCGAAACAGAAACCGACCGAGAAGCAGGAACTGCGGGTGGCGCGGTTCGCGGCGATCGGGATCGGCGCGGTGGCGATCGGGCTGGCAATCCCGGCGCAGAAGCTGAACATCGCATTCCTGGTCGCGCTGGCGTTCGCAGTCGCGGCCTCGGCGAACCTGCCGGCGCTGCTGTTCAACCTGTTCTGGAAGCGGTTCAACACCTCGGGCGCGGTCTGGAGCATCTACGGCGGCCTGATCTCGGCCGTCGTACTAGTGGTCTTCTCGCCGGTGGTCTCCGGCAACGGCGACAAGTCGATGATCACTGGCGCGGACTTCCACTGGTTCCCGCTGTCGAACCCGGGCATCGTGTCGATCCCGCTGGGCTTCCTGTTCGGCGTCCTCGGCACGTACCTCGGCCGGGACAAGTCGAGCGAGGCCCGCTACAGCGAGCTCTCGGTCCGCGCATTCACCGGCGCCGGCGCGGAGGGTGCCGCCAAGCACTGACGCAGTACACCCAAGGGCCGGCTCGCATTCACTGCGAGCCGGCCCTTCGCTGTCACGAGCCGTTGACGCACGGTTGATGGTGCCGTAACAATGAGCCAATCGCCGCGCAAGAATTGAGCAAGTCAGCGTAAGTTCTGGACTCCCGTGCGGCGGCTCTTCCCTGTCCCGCCCACCAGGAGAGGCCCATGCGTATTCCGAACTGGCGGTTGCTGACCGCCTTGCTGGCCGCGAGTCTCGCGGCCGCTCCGCTCGTCCGGCCGGCGCCCGCCGCGCAGGCCGCCGTACTCGCCGGTCCCAACCTCGCCGCCGGTAAGGCCGCGTCGGCCAGCAGCAGCACCCAGAACTACGCCGCGTCGAACGTGACCGACGGCAACCAGAGCAGCTACTGGGAGAGCGCCAACAACGCGTTCCCGCAGTGGGTCCAGGTCGATCTCGGTACGTCGGTCGCGACCAACCAGGTCGTACTCAAGCTCCCGACCGCGAACTGGGGCGCCCGCGACGAGACCCTCGCGGTCCAGGGCAGCACCGACGGGCAGAACTTCGCCGACCTGTCCGCGTCCGCAGCGCGCACGTTCAGCCCGCCGAACAACACGGTGACCGTCGACTACGGCACCGCCACCACGCGGTACGTCCGGATCCGGATCACCGCGAACACCGGTTGGCCGGCCGGACAACTCTCCGAACTCGAGGTCTACGGACCGGCGACCGGTGACACCCAGGCTCCCACCGCCCCGGGCAACCTGGCCTTCACCGAGCCCGGCGCCGGGCAGATCAAACTCACCTGGAGCGCATCGACGGACAACGTCGGCGTCACCGGGTACGACGTCTACGCGAACGGGCAACTGCGGACCAGCGTGGCCGGCAACCTGCTCACGTACACGGACGACCAGCCTGCCAACGTCTCGATCACGTACGCCGTTCGCGCGAAAGATGCCGCTGGCAACCAGTCCGCGAACAGCAACACGGTCACCCGCAACGGCAGCGGCGGCCCGGGCAGCAACCTGGCGCTGCACAAGCCGATCACGGCGTCCGGGTCCACGTTCACGTACGTCCCGGAGAACGCGAACGACGACGACGTGACGACGTACTGGGAAGGAAACGCCAACCCGGCCACACTCACCACGCAGCTCGGCGCGAACGCGGACCTCAGCTCGATCGTGGTGCGGCTCAACCCCGATCCGGCGTGGGGACCGCGGACGCAGACGTTCTCGATCCTCGGGCGCGAGCAGAGCTCGTCGAACTTCACGACGATCGTTGCGTCGGCCGGCTACGACTTCAACCCGGCGAGCGGCAACAGCGTGACGATCCCGGTCAGCGCGCGTGTGGCCGACGTACGGCTGAACTTCACCGGGAACACCGGCGCACCGGCCGGGCAGGTCGCTGAGCTGCAGGTGCTCGGCGTACCGGCTCCGAACCCGGATCTCACGCTCTCCAACGTCTCCTGGACCCCCACGTCGCCGGTCGAGACCGATACGATCACGGTTCGCGCGACGGTGAACAACGGCGGTACGGCGGGGTCCGCGGCAACCGACGTGAACTTCTACCTCGGCGCGACCAAGGTCGGTACGGCGGCTGTCGGCGCGCTCGCGGCCGGAGCATCGACGACGGTCAGCGCGTCGATCGGGACGCGCGATGCGGGCTCGTACGCGTTGAGCGCCAAGGTCGACGAGGGTGGATCGGTCATCGAGCAGAACGACGGGAACAACACCGCGGCCGCTCCCGGACCGCTCGTGGTGACTCCGGTGGCGAGCTCGGACCTGGTGGCAGCCGCCGTCAACTGGACGCCCGGAAATCCGGCGGCCGGAAATTCCGTCGCGTTTTCCGTGTCCTTGAAGAACCAAGGCAGTGTCGCCTCTGCGTCTGGTGCGCATGGGATCACGCTGACGGTGCTGAACGGGTCGTCCGTGGTGACGACTCTGACCGGTTCGTACAACGGGTCGATCGCCGCCGGCGCGACCACTCCGGCTGTTGCTCTCGGCAACTGGACTGCGGCCAACGGGCGCTACACCGTGCGTGTGGTGCTGGCGGACGACGCCAACGAACTGCCGGTGAAGCGTTCGAACAACACGAGTGAGCGGCCGTTCTTCGTGGGTCGCGGCGCGAACATGCCGTACGACCACCTGGAGGCCGAGGACGCCTCGGTCGGCGGCGGCGCGTCCGTCATCGGACCGAATCGGACGATCGGTGACCTGGCCGGTGAAACCTCCGGGCGGCGGGCTGTCACGCTCGGCTCGAACGGCGCGTACGTCGAGTTCACCACCCGCGCCAGCACGAACACGCTCGTCACCCGGTTCTCGATGCCGGACTCGTCGGGCGGCGGCGGGCAGATCTCGTCGATCAGCGTGTATGTGAACGGCACCTTCGCGAAGACGTTGCCGCTGACCTCGAAGTACGCCTGGCTGTACGGCGCGGAGGCCTCGCCGAACAACTCGCCGGGGTCGGGTCCGGCGCGGCATATCTACGACGAGGCCAACCTGATGCTCGGCCAGACCTACCCGGCCGGGACGAAGATCCGGCTGCAGAAGGATCCGGCGAACAGCCTGACGTACACGATCGACTTCCTCGACACCGAGGCCGCGACGCCGGTCCCGAACCCTGGCGCGGGATTCGTCACGCCGGCCGGCTTCACGCATCAGGACGTGCAGAACGCGCTCGACCAAGTACGGCAGGACAGCAACCTCCAGGGTGTGTACCTGCCCGCAGGTGACTACGACACGTCGTCGAAGTTCCAGGTGTACGGCAAGGCGGTCAAGGTCGTCGGGGCCGGGCCGTGGTTCACCCGGTTCCACGCGCCGACCACGCAGGACAACACCGACGTCGGGTTCCGGTCGGAGGCGTCGGCGAACGGGTCGACGTTCAGCGGGTTCGCGTACTTCGGCAACTACACGTCGCGGATCGACGGGCCCGGGAAGGTCTTCGACTTCTCGGGTACGGCGAACATGACGATCGACAACATCTGGGTCGAGCACATGGTCTGCCTGTACTGGGGTTCGAACACCGACACCTCGACGATCAAGAACTCGCGGATCCGGGACACGTTCGCCGACGGCATCAACATGACGAACGGGTCGGCCGGCAACACGGTCAGCAACAACGACGCTCGCTCGACGGGTGACGACAGCTTCGCGCTGTTCAACGCCACCGACAACGGCGGCGGCGAGGTCCGGGACAACGTGTTCGAGAACCTGTCCGCGACGCTGACCTGGCGGGCCGCCGGGTTCGCGGTGTACGGCGGGACGAACAACATCTTCCGGAACCTGTACGCCGCGGACATGCTCACGTACCCCGGGATCACGATCAGTTCGCTGGACTTCGGGATCCCGATGAACGGGTTCGGGGCCACTCCGCCGACACAGTTCCAGAACGTTTCCGTCGTACGTTCCGGCGGGCATTTCTGGGGCAACCAGGCGTTCCCCGCGGTGTGGGTCTTCTCGGCGTCGAAGATCTTCCAGGGGATCCGCGTCAGTGATCTGGACATCGTAGATCCGACGTACAGCGGCATCATGTTCCAGACGAACTACGTCGGCGGCCAGCCGCAGTTCCCGGTCGCGGACACCGTCTTCACCAACACGACCATCTCCGGAGCCCAGAAATCCGGCGACGCCTTCGACGCCAAGTCCGGCTTCGGCATCTGGGCCAACGAACTCCCAGAACCCGGCCAAGGCCCAGCCGTAGGCTCCGCCACCTTCAACAACCTAACCCTCACCAACAACGCCAAAGACATCCAAAACACCACCACAACCTTCACCCTCAACCGCAACTAACCCACCCTCAGGGGCCGCCACCCCGGCGGCCCCTGGCCCACAATCCGCTTGTTTACACACACCTGAGCCCCTGCTGCGCGCTGTCCGGCAGGCGACGTAGCAGTCAATCGCAAGGCGCTGAGAGCGCTCCTGCTACCCGGTCAGGAACGCCTGCACTTCAACCACGAGAGGCCGGCCCGACGGAAGCAGATCCTTGATGTGATGGCGGGCTTCCATCTGCTGGTGGACCTCTACCGGACAGATCGTGACTCACACGTGAACCGACGGAGCTGTCTTGAGGCGATCGTCCGCGACTGTGCTCCGGTGGCCGAACCGCTCTGGTGGAAATGGAAGAGTCGACCTACGAACAGGATCGCCGTTGGTTGCGCGAAGCTACGCGACGCTTCGGGTGCCACGACACCTTGCGGTGGGATGTGCTCCTCGCCAAGGCAGATCCGTTGCTCTGGGTACCGGATGCTGTCGCATGGAGCTGGATGCGAGGGGGTGAGCGGAGGCGCGCGGTGGCGTCGTTCTGTCAGCTGAAGGACGTCTGAACAGCGCGAAACCCGGCTCGTCCACCGTCCGGTGAGCTGCCGGGTTCACTTCCGGGGGACTCTTGTCCCTCGGCGGGATCAACTGTAGCGGGAAATTGGGGGGCTTGGTCAGGAATTCGCTATCTGCCCCGGGATGCCCTTGGATGCCCCGGTTAGGAGGTTGTGGGCGGTGGGGGTTAGGGCGTGGAGGGCGGTGCCTTGGGTTCTGTGGGTGGTTATTAGGGCGGCGGCTCTGAGGACTCGGGTGTGGTCGGAGGTGGAGGCTAGGGAGATGCCTACTCGGCGGGCTAGTTGGGTTGTGGTGGCGGGGTGGGTCAGGGAACGGAGTACGGCGGCTCGGGTGCGGCCTAGGAGGTCTGCCAGCGCGTCGGTGGCGGCGTCGTCCGTGGTTGGGTCGGTCAGGTCGGCGCAGGGGTAGACGAGGACAGGGCGGCGGTCGGGGGTGTCCATCGCTAGGCAGTTGGCGACCAGCGGAGACGGGTAAAGCTCGAGCCCGCGGCCGTTCAAGTGGATGTCCGCGGTCCAATCGTCAACCGGCCCGTACGTCGTCAGCACCGGAGTCGCCCACTCGACATCGGGATGCAGCGACGACAGCAGCGCGTCGATCCCACCGTGCAGTACCGCGCGCGACCGGATCCCGAGGTCAGCGCCGTACCGTCGCTGCAACTCCCCCGACGAAGGCACCAGCACCTCCTGATGGAAGTCCCGGACCGCGCAGCCAAGCGCCCGCCGCGACCCAGCGCGGCCGTCCAGCAATCCACGCATGTACCGGTCGATCTCCGGCGGCAGCCAAGGCTCCAACTCGTCCCGGATGACGGAGGCCGGCGTCTCCATCAACGCCTCAACGACCGGCTCCAGACCAGGCCCCGCCACCTCCGGGATCAGGAAGTCCGGGAACAGTCCGCCCGGCGAGATCAGCTTGAACAGCGGACGCATCGACCCCCGCACCCGCGGTGCCGCGGTACGCCGCCAGCGCCGTGCGACCGGCGACATCGCCCGATCCCCGAGCGCACGGGCCGCGAGCGCGGCCTCCCACAGCGGATGCGGCTCGGTGGGGAACGTGACCCGGCCGAGGTCCGCCGCGGTGAAGTGGACGCGGATCATCCCTCGATTGTGACGGCCGCGAGCTCACCCGCACAGACCTCTTCGGTTCAGGCCGAATCCGGTCGCGACGGGCCGCCGTACGCTCCCACCCTGGCCCGATGAAACGTCTCGCAGTCCTCACCGTCCTGATCCTCGCCGCCGCCACCCCATCGGCCACCGCGCAGGCCGGCGCCGTCCACCGACCGACGTCGTACGTCGTCTCGACCACCCCTGGCGAGAACCTCGAAGGGATCGCGGTGACGCCCGGCGGCACGATGTACGTCACCAGTGTCGCCACCGGCGCGGTGTACCGCGGCACTACCCGCTCGTCCCGGCTCAGCCTGTTCCTGCCGGCCGGCAGCGACGGACGTACCGCGGCCACCGGCATCCACCTGGACCGCTGGGGAAGGGTCCTCGTCGCCGGCGCGAGTACGTCGAAGCTCTTCCTGTACGACGCCCGCGGCCGGCTGCTCGACGTACGGAAAGCGTCGGACGGCTCGTTCCTCAACGACTTCACGATCGCGGGCGACGCCGTCTACGTGACCGACTCGGCGCACAACCAGATCTGGCGGGCGCCGCTCACTCGCGACGGTCTCGGCGAGCTCGAACCGTGGATCACGCGCGACCGGATCCAGCCGACGCCGTACTTCCTGAACGGCATCGTCACCGACGGACGCGTCCTCCTGGTCGGCGAGCAGGGCCAGGACGTCACGTACCGGATCGACCTCCGGACCCGGCGGGTCACGGTCCTCGACGTCCCGAACGGCATCCTGTCCGGCGACGGGTACCTGCTCGAAGGACGCCGGCTGTACGCCGTCTACAACGCCGGCGGCGGGAAGTACGTCACCCGGCTCGCGATCCTGAACGACGATCTGACCGCGGCGACGCTGGTCGCGGACTCGGGCCCGGGCGCGACCGGGGCGACCCCGACGACGATCGCCCGCGACCACGGCCGACTGCTGTGGGTGAACAGCCAACTGGACCTCGCACCCGGTACGCCGCCGTACACCGTGACCGTCGTACCGGGTCTGCGCTAGAGACCGTCCGTGACGCGCGCCAGGACGGCGCCTGCCTGCAAAACAAGTGTCCGGTCGGCTTCGTCGAGGCGGCTGAGGAGGTTGGCGAGCTCCTCGGCGGCCTGCCGGCCGGACGCTTCGACCGTCTCGGCGCCCGCTTCGGTGAGCACGACCGCGGTCGCCCGGCCGTCGACCGGGTCCGGTTCGCGCCGGACCAGCCCGGCCTCCTCGAGCCCCGCGACCGTCGTGGTCGCGGTGGGTTGCGAGCACGGGACCCGGGCGGCGATCTCGCCGATCCGGATCGGTTGCTCGTCGGCGATCAGCATCAGCGCCAGGAACTGCGTCGGGTGCAGGAGCGTGGTGGTCCTGCTCCGGCGCAGATGTCTGACGATTCGGTGCATGCTGACCAGCAGCTGCAATGCCTCCTGCGCCATCCAGATCACCTCCGTCGGGAAGCGCAATCCTGGCACAGGCACCCAAACATCTCCTACCGCTCCGGTTTCAGGCCGGATCGGGGCACCGGTTCAGGAGGGCGGCAGGTCGCCGTTGCCCGGTGCGGCGACGACGCGATTCCGGCCGGCGTCCTTGGCCTGGTACATGGCCAGATCGGCGGCCATCTGGAGCTCGTCGAGGCTGGTACCGGACTCCGGGTACGTCGCGGCGCCGATCGAACACGTGATGGGTCCACACAGCACCGGGCCGTTGGGGGCGGCAACGGTGACCGCCAGACCCGCGACGCGACGCCGGATCCGCTCGGCGGCCAGCGCGGTATCGGCCGCGGAGGTCTGTGGGAGCAGGATGGCGAACTCTTCACCGCCGAGGCGCCCGACCAGGTCGTTGTCGCGGACCTCGTGGCGTAGTTCGGCCGCGACCGCTTTCAGGGCCTCGTCACCGGCGTGGTGACCGTAGGTGTCGTTGATGGCCTTGAAGTGGTCGAGATCGAGATAGAGCACGCCGAGCCGGGAGTTCGTGCGTTCGGCACCGGCGAACTCACGGCGAGCAATCTCGTGCCAGAAGGCGGCGTTGGCCAGGCCTGTCTTGGGGTCGGTGCGTGACGCCGTCTGGAACTGCTCGACCAGAAGCGCGCGGTGCAGACCAAGGATGGTCAGCAGCAGAACCGCGACAGCCCACGGCTGGCTGAGCAGCAACGCGGCGGTCGCGACCCCCAGTCCGAGCGAGCCAGCCACGATCAGCTGATCCGAGAGTCGGCCGAGAGCGTTGCGGCCCGGAGAGTCGGGGTTGGCCATCATGATCGCGCCCGCGACCAGCGCGTAATTCACGAACCAGTACGCCAGGCCGGCCGCGACGACGGCGACAAGTCCCAGTGGGCCGGACGGGTAGCCCGGGTAGATGCCGGGACGGATCGTCGCGAGGACGACCGCTCCTGCGGCGCCGGCGAGCACGAGCGTCGTCGCGGTGAAGACCGAGCGGTACGGCGGAACTCGTCGTACCCGGAGCCAGGAATGCAGGTAGGTGCTGAGGATCAGCGCTACCGCCAGCGGCGGAGGCAGGATGAGGACGCCGGCGAAGGTCCACATTCCTTTGAGATTGACGTACGGAATGCCTTCGGCGCCGACCTTGCGCAGCCGCTCGATGTCGCGGGCGGCCTCGAGGTGGATCGCCGATCCGCCGGCGAGGACCAGCAGCCGGATCCAGTCACCGGCGGTGACCGAGACGAGGTCGAACGTCGATGCGACGACCACCACGGTGATGAGTTCGACGGCGAGGACGTAGCCGAGCACGCTCCGCGGCTGCGACCACAACGCCCACCTGGCCGGGCTCCAGCCCACGTCTTGACGTCGGCGTAGGCGACGCCGCGCCAGCCGATGCCGGATACTCATGAAAAAGACCTCCGCCTCACAGTCGGTCCTTGTCACAGAGTAGCCGTGATGTGCACGCAATGTCATGGCTTCCCTGATATTGCCTCGCTGCGCTGCCCCCCACATGCGCCCAGATCCCGCGAGAGGAGGACGCCGCCATGCAGAACAACGACTGGTGAACCGTCACGCAGGTTGTCGCGTGGCGCCGACGTATCCGTACGCCGCACCCGCCGCGACCAGTACACCCACAATTCCCGCGGCCGCCACGACCAGGGCCGGCGCCCACCGGTCCGCCGCGGCTCCCGCGACCAGCACACCGATTCCCTGGGACACGATCAGTGCAGTGCGCGCCAGGCCGAACGCCTGGCCGCGCTGCGCGTCCGGCACGTTCAGCACGAACGCCGCACTCGCGGCCAGCTGGTACGACGCACACAACCCCGACACGAACCACAACGCGACGGTCACCCACAGTCCCGGCTCGGTGATACAGCCGATCAGCGGCGCACAGGACCCGATCGCGAGTGGACCCATCAGCGTGAGCCGCCGCGCCGGGGCGGCCCGCGTCAGCAGCAGCATTCCGACCATCTGCCCGGCAGGGTTGGCCGCGAGCAGGACCCCGACGGCGGCCGGTCCCCCTCCGACCACCGCGGCGTACGGCGCGGCAAGTCCTTCGATGCTCACGTAGAAACCGGCGACACAGGCCAGCGCGACCAGGTACCGCAGCTGCCGATCGCTCCAGACGAGCCGCGCGCCGGCCGACAGCGACGGCCACCATCCCGGGCGCGCATCCGTCGTACCGGGCAACGGGCGTTCGCGAACGCCGAGCTTCAGCAGCAGCGCCGACAGCGCGAAGGTGACGGCGTCGGCCAGGAGCGCGTTCCCGGCGCCGAAGGCTGCCACCAGGGTGCCGCCGGTCACGAATCCGGCCAGTTGAGAGGCCTGCGCGGTGATGTTCGATACCGAGCTGGCCAGTACGAACTTGTCGCCGGTCAGGATCGATGGCAGCAGGGCGGCTCTGGCGGACTGGAAGGGCGACGCGAGCAACTGCACGGCGACGAGCAGCACGCACAGGATCCACAGCGAGGCGCCTGGGATTGCCATCAATGCGACCAGCACCGCGCGGGCGACGTCGCAGCCGATCATCAGCCGGCGGCGCGGATAGCGGTCGGCCAGTCCGGACAGCAGCGGGCCGCCGACGATGTCGGGCAGGAAAGTCAGCGCGTAGGTGACCGCGGACAGCCCGGCCGATCCGGTGCGGTCGAAGACGAGTACGGCGAGCGCGACCCGGGCCAACTGGTCCCCGATCACCGACCCGAGCTGCGCCAGCCACAGCCATCGGAACTCGGCCACGCCGAACACCTCGCCGTACGTGGCGGGCTGATCAGCGGGATCTGCGGACGACGGATGTGCGGGGCGGGTCACCACGTCAAAATACCCACGATCCGCAACCGGCCGCGCACACCACGGTGCGCCGCGGTGCGCCCTGCCCGCTCCTTGGTGTGCTCAGAGGTGTTCGGCGAGGACGCCGAGGGCGAAGGCCGTTCCCGCGAGACCGAGCATTGTCGTCGCGAGCATGATGAGTCGCGCCTGCAGCTTCGGCAGCTCGGCCGCGGTCGCGAACACGCGCTGCGGCCAGTGCCGCCACGAGACATACCAGAAGATCGCGGTGGCGATGAGCAGCAAGAATCCTTTGACAGCGTGGATCCACCAGTGCTCGTGGTTGATCGCGAGCAGCGCGCCACCGGTGAGCGCGATCGCGGCGATCAGCCCGATCACCTTCCATCGGCTGCCCGAGGCAATCACCGCGGTGAGCATCTCGCGGCCTTCCTGGTCCTTCCCGAAGTACTTCTTCAACTTCGGCTGCACCACGAACAACGAGTACGCCATCCCACCCACCCAGGCGGCGGCGAGGCCGGCATGGACGATCGCCAGAAGCACAGTCATCCCACGACCCTAGAGCCATCGGGGTTGTCTACGTCACGTCGCGGTTAACACGCCCGTCGCATCGAATCAACAGGCCCGAAACTGCCGGTTGACACCGTTGAACCAGGCTGGCCGCCCGATGCGTCGGCTGTGAGGAAAGGACCGACGGTGAGCTACAAAGCCGAGTACATCTGGATCGACGGGACCGAGCCGAGCGCGCGGCTGCGTTCGAAGACGAAGATCCTCGCTGACGGCGCCGCGTTGCCGGACTGGGGTTTCGACGGCTCGAGCACCAACCAGGCGCCGGGTGACAACTCCGACTGCGTACTCAAGCCGGTCTTCAGCTGCCCGGACCCGATCCGCGGCGGAGACCACAAGCTGGTGTTGTGCGAGGTCTACCTCGTGGACGGCACCCCGCACCCGACGAACCATCGGGCCGAGCTTCTTCCGGTCGCCGAGAAGTACGCCGAGCAGGACTCCTGGTTCGGCATCGAGCAGGAGTACACGTTCTTCCAGGAGGGCCGCCCGCTCGGCTTCCCGGCTGTGGGCTTCCCCGCACCGCAGGGCCCGTACTACTGCGGCGTCGGCGCCGACGAGGTCTTCGGCCGCGAGATCGTCGAGAAGCACCTGGACGCGTGTCTCGAGGCAGGCCTGGCGATCTCCGGCATCAACGCCGAGGTCATGCCCGGCCAGTGGGAGTTCCAGATCGGCCCGGCGGGTCCGGTCGAGGCAGCCGACCACCTGTGGATGGCCCGCTGGCTCCTGTACCGCATCGCCGAGGAGTACGACGTGGCCGCGACGCTGGACGCCAAGCCGGCCAAGGGCGACTGGAACGGCGCCGGCGCACATACGAACTTCTCGACCAAGGCGATGCGTGAGGGCTACGACGCGATCATCACCGCCTGCGAGTCGCTCGGCGCCCCGGGCAAGGTCGACGAGCACATCGCGGGGTACGGACACGGCATCGAGGAACGTCTGACCGGCGCGCACGAGACCGCCCCGCACGACGTCTACAGCTACGGCGTGTCCGACCGCGGCGCCTCGGTCCGGATCCCGTGGCAGGTCGAGGTCGACAAGAAGGGTTACATCGAGGACCGCCGCCCGAACGCGAACATCGACCCGTACGACGTGACGCGCCTGCTGGTGAACACCTGCTGCTCCGCGCTGGAGAAGGCCGGCCAGGTCTGACATCCACGCCTGGACAACAGCCCCCGGAGAAGCCCGGGGGCTGTTGTAGCCTCGCGGCATGGACCCGTGGCAAACGCTGACCAGCGACTACGAACAATCCCGGGCCCGGGAAGACTCCCTTGACCAGTTGATGGAGTGGGACGCACAACGCTCCCTGATCGGCTCGGTCGGGGGCAAGACCGTTCTGGACATCGGCTGCGGCAACGGCGAGAAGGCGATCGAACTCGTCCGCGACCACGGCGCGACCGCGACGGTCGGCGTCCTCGAACCGCAACTGTCCGAGGAGAAGAAGCAGCAGTACCCGCACAAGCAGGCCTGGCTCTCGCAGTACGTCGGCATCATCATCTTTCGGGCCCGGCCGGTATGAGAGTTCTGCACCGGACCGGGCAGTGGTGTCCGGCGCGGCAGGTCGGAGAAGTTGTCGCGTACGACGTGCGGATCCTGCCCGAGTACCAGGTTGCCGGTCGGCCGACGGTCGATCGGTGTTACCTGCTCCTCGACGAGGCGGCCCAGCTCACCAAGCCGGCGGTGTTCGAGGGCGCGCTCGAGGGGTGGTGGTATGTCGACCTGGTGGAGATCGAGCGCTCCGGGGACGACCTGATCGTGCACGACCTGTATGTCGATCTGCTGTTCCCGCCGGCGTTGAACCGGTATCAGGTCCTGGATCTGGAAGAGCTGGGCGATGCCCTGAGGGACGGCAAGATCACGGCCGCTCAGTGCGCGGACGCTCTGACCGCCACCCAGCGGTTCGTGCACCGGTACCTGCGCGGCGCGGAGGAAGGGCCCAACGGGCCGTCCGCGGCGTTCCCGCCGGCCGCGGTCGTCGAGCTCGAGCAGATGCCTTCTTTCCTCTGAACACAACAGGCTCCCGGGGGCGCATCCCCGGGAGCCTGTTGTTCTCGAGTTGTCAGTCCTCGTCGGACTTGCCGGCGGCCAGGTTGGTTTTGATGAGGTCCATGACCGTGGAGTCGGCGAGGGTGGTGACGTCGCCGACCTCGCGGTTCTCGGCGACGTCGCGGAGCAGGCGGCGCATGATCTTGCCGGAGCGGGTCTTCGGGAGCTCCGAGACGACCATGATCTGCCGCGGCTTCGCGATCGGGCCGATCTCCTTCGCGACGTGGTTGCGCAGCTCCTGCACCACGTCCGGTCCGCCGTCGCCGGCCTCCGAACGCAGGATCACGAACGCGGCGATCGCCTGGCCCGTCGTCGGGTCGGACGCGCCGACCACGGCGGCCTCGGCGACCTTCGGGTGCGAGACCAGCGCGGACTCGATCTCGGTCGTCGACAACCGGTGACCGGACACGTTCATCACGTCGTCGACCCGGCCGAGCAGCCACAGGTCGCCGTCCTCGTCCTTCTTCGCACCGTCACCGGCGAAGTACACGCCCGGCCAGCGCGACCAGTACGTGTCGACGAACCGCTGGTCGTCGCCCCACAGCGTCCGCAGCATCGCCGGCCACGGCTTGGTGATGACGAGGTAGCCGCCGGAACCGTCCGGCACCGACTTGCCCGCGTCGTCGACGACATCCACGCTGACACCCGGGATCGCCTTCATCGCGGCGCCCGGCTTACCGGAGGTCACGCCCGGCAGCGGCGAGATCATGTGCATCCCGGTCTCGGTCTGCCACCAGGTGTCGACGACCGGCGCGTTGTTCCCGCCGATGTGCTCGCGGTACCAGACGTAGGCCTCCGGGTTGATCGGCTCGCCGACCGACCCGATCACCCGCAGCGACGACAGGTCGAACTTCGCCGGGATGTCGGCGCCCCACTTCATGAACGTCCGGATCGCCGTCGGCGCGCAGTACAGGATCGAGACCTTGTACTTCTGGACGATCTCCCACCAGCGACCCTGGTGCGGCGTGTCCGGCGTGCCTTCGTACAGCACGGACGTGGTCGCGTTCGCGAGGGCGCCGTACACGATGTAGCTGTGGCCGGTGACCCAGCCGATGTCGGCGGCGGTCCAGTAGACGTCGGTGTCCGGCTTGAGGTCGAACACACCCCACTGCGTGTACGACGTACCGACGAGGTAGCCGCCTGTGGTGTGCAGGATGCCCTTCGGCTTGCCCGTGCTGCCGGACGTGTACATCACGTACAGCGGGTGCTCGGCGTCGAACGCCTCCGGAGTGTGCTCGGTCGACTGCTTGCCGACGAAGTCCTCCCACCAGAGGTCGCGGCCCTCGACCATCGCGGTCTCCTGGCCGGTGCGCTTCACGACGACCACGTTGCGCACGTCCGGGCAGTCGACCAGCGCGGCGTCGACGGCCGGCTTCAGCGCGGCCGGGGCGCCACGGCGGTAGCCGCCGTCGGACGTGATGACCACGCGGGCGTCGCAGTCCAGGATGCGGCCCTTGAGCGCGTCCGAGGAGAAGCCGCCGAAAACGACCGTGTGCGGGGCGCCGATCCGGGCGCAGGCGAGCATCGCGACCACGGTCTCGGGAATCATCGGCATGTAGATCGCGACGATCTCGCCAGGCTTGACGTTCAGCTCGAGCAGCGCGTTCGCGGCCTGGCTGACCTGGTCCTTGAGCTGCGCGTACGTGATCTCGCGGGTGTCACCGGGCTCGCCCTCGAAGTAGTACGCGACCTTGTCGCCGAGACCGTTCTCGACGTGCCGGTCGACGCAGTTGTACGCCGCGTTCAGCTTGCCGTCGGCGTACCACTTCGCGAACGGCGGGTTGCTCCAGTCCAGCGTCTCGGTCGGCTCGGTCGCCCAGGTCAGCCGCTTGGCCTGCTCGGCCCAGAACCCCTCGAAATCGGCCGCGGCCCGGTCGTAGGCGTCGGCCTTGAGGTTCGCGTTGGCCGCGAGCTCGGCGGGCGGCTCGAACCGGCGCTCCTCGTGCATCAGGTTCGACAGCGCCTCAGACTGGGCCTCGGGCTGGCCCTCGGACTGGGGTGACTCTGCATTCGTCACGTCGACGACTCCTCATCGCTGGCTTCGGCGCGCTGGAGCGCCCGGTTACCTTTCTACCAACGCCGACCCCACCACGGGAACCGGCGTATCGCCCAGCCGCTCCGAATCTGCGCCGAACAGCCTCCTCTGGAGGACCGGCGGCCGCGGATTTCCGGCGTACGGCGGAACCAAACCGGCGATGCGTGCATCGGACAGTATGTGAACCCGATGCAGCCGATGGTCCAGATGCCGACTCTCGGCGCCGCGGAACGCCCGAAGATCTCGCGGGCCGCGCGCCGCCGGGTACACGCCCGCGAACTGCGCGTTCGCCGGACCCAGAAGGCGGCCCGCGCGCAGCTTCCCGGCTGAACTACTCCTGGTGGTAGGTGAGCAGCTTGCCGAGGATCGTGGTCAGCCGGGTACGGTCGGTGGCTGACAGCGGAGCGAAAATCTCTTCCTGCGCCTTGCCGACCAGGGTCGTCAGCCGCCGGTACTGGCGCTTGCCGGCCGTGGTGATCGTGATGACGTTCCGGCGGCCGTCGGCCGGGTCGGCGCTGCGTTCGACGTACCCGTCGGCTTCGAGTTCGTTGAGCGCGGCAACCACATCGCTGCGGTCGATCGAGCTGCGCCGCCCGAGGGTCGCCTGACTGGCCGGCCCGAACTCCACCAGCGTCGCGAGCAGCCGGAAGTGGTACGCCCGCGCACCTCCGGCGGCGAACGACTCGGTGACGATCCGGTGCGCCTGGCCCGCACTCTGGGTCAGCAACCAGCTCGGCAATTCGGTCAGGGCGGTCGGGGTCTGCTCATCCACCCGCGCAGTCTAGGTCGTCAACGGTTCGCTTCCCGGGACGTTGGCTGGACCTACGATTCTTTGGCGTCCAGAAGTTCGTCCCAGTGGTCCTCGGCCCAGGCGCACATCAGCCGCAACGGTTCGAGCAGGCTGCGCCCGAGGTCGGTGAGCTCGTAGGTGACGCGGCGCTCGCATTCCGTCCGCTTGATGAACCCGTCGCGCTCGAGTCCCCGCAGCGACTGGGTCAGCATTTTCGGGCTGATCCGGGCCAGCGGGACGCGCAGCTCGGAGTACCGGCGCGGGCCGTCCTCCAGGCAGCGCAGCACCATACCCGCCCATTTGTCGGTGCCGATCCGGAACGGGAGCAGCGTCGACGGGCAGATCTCCTCGAACATGTCCGCTCGCAGCGCCGCCATGCTCACCACGGTATCCAATCGGTAACCACCCTCGCTTCTACGGTCGCCGTACCACTTTGTCGAGGAGGTTGCGGTGAGCAAGATTCTGGTGATCGGCGCCCGCGGACGCGCCGGGTCGGCGGCCGTCGCGGAGGCCCAGAACCGCGGGCACTCCGTGGTCGGTGTCGCCCGCACGACGTCTGCCGGGCTGGTCGTTGGAGATGTGACGGACGCGGGGCGGGTTGCGGAGTTGGCGGTGGGTTGCGACGCGGTGATCGCGGGGGTGTACGACGGCGGGAGCGACCCGGGTGAGTTCTTCGCGCGGGCTGCGCGGGCGCTCGTCGACGGGCTCGAGAAGGCCGACGTACGACGGCTTGTGTGGGTCGGGCTGGCGTCGATCCTCCCGACCTCGGACGGGACATTGCTGATGGACACCGAGGGATATCCGCGGGAGTACCGCTCGTTCTTCCTCGCCCACCAGGCGGTGCTGGACGTGTTCGCGGCGTCGTCCCTCGACTGGGTGTCGATCGCGCCGACCGGGGACTTCGACCACGCCGATCCGTCCCGCCAAGGCAGGTATCGCGTCGCGCCGGCGGATGCGCGGGAGCTGATCTCGTACGCCGACTTCGCGGTCGCGCTCGTCGACGAGGTAGACCACCCGGAGCACCACCGCGCGGCGATCGGGGTAGTGGTCTAGATGGGTGGGTCGCGGGCGCCGACGTACGGACGATAGGTTCGGCGTATGGCTGGGGCTGAGGAGTACCTGGGTAAGGCGTTGGCGATCGCGCAGCAGGCGGCCGAGACGCAACTGGGCGCGATCCGGGTGGCGGCGGGGCTGGTCGCCGATGCGCTCGCCGACGGGAAGCGGTTCTGGGTCTTCGGGACGGGGCACAGTCACACGCTGGCCGAGGAGCTGTACGGGCGAGCCGGCGGGCTGGCCGACGTACGGGCGATCCTCGAACCGGGACTGATGCTGCACGAGGGCCTGCAGAAGAGCTCGCTCCTCGAACGCCTCCCAGGCCTGGCCGACGTACTCCTGGAGATCAATCCGCTGGAGGCGGGCGACGTACTCCTCATCGCGTCGAACTCCGGGCGCAACGCCGTACCCGTCGAGTTCGCCCTCGGCGCCCGCGAACGCGGCGTGAAGGTCATCGCCCTGACCTCACTGGCCCACTCGAACGCCACGACCTCGCGAGCCCCCGACGGCCAACGCCTCTTCGAAACCGCCGACGTCGTCATAGACAACTGCGGCGTACCAGGCGACGCCCTCATCAAGATCCCCGGCACCCCGGAACCCACCGGCGCCACCTCCACCCTGGTAGGCGCCCTACTCCTCCAGGCCCTCACCGTAGAAGTAGTCACCCGCTTGACCGAACACGGCCAAACCCCCAACGTCCTCCGCAGCCTGAACGTCTAGTCAGGTGGCGCGGTAGGCGACTGTTATGTCGTAGCGGTCTGAGCGGTAGATGGAGCGGCCGAACTCAATGACCTGGTCGGTGGCGGTGCGGGGGGCCGAGGTGATGATGAGGCAGGGGGTGGAGTTGTCGATCTCCAGGAGTTCGGCGTCGCCTGGTTCGGGTGGGGCGGCGACGATGGAGGCGGAGACCATGCCCAGCGTGACGCCGTACCGCGTGGCGAGGATCGTGTAGAGGGACTTCTCGGCGAAGTCGATCTCGTCGAGGCCGGGGTAGCGGTTCAGGGAGAGGGCGGTGCGTTCGATCGCCATCGGGTCGCCGTCGGCGGTGCGGAGGCGGACCAGGTGCAGGACCGGCGTACCGATCGGCTCCTCGAGCTCGCGGGCGAGGTGCTCGTCCGCCGCGCCGACGCGGTGTTCGAGGACCTTGGCGCCGGGCTCGATGCCGCGGTTGATCATGTCCTGGCTGAACGACGACGCGAGCATCCGGGACGGGCGCGGCTCCGCGACGAAGGTGCCGCCGCCGGGGCGGCGATTGGCCAGGCCCTCGGCCACGACGCGGTCGACCTCCTGCCGGACGGTCATCCGGGCGACGCCGAAACGCTCGGCGAGGACGCGCTCGGACGGCAGCACGGTGCCGACGGCCAGCGAGCGGGTGAGGTTCTCCAGAATCTCGCGAATCTGGTCACCCTTCGGACGATCGGGCCGCAGCTCGGTGGGGAGCTCGGCGAGATCGCCGGGGTTGTTCCGTGGGCGGGCCATGAGGTCAGTATCCCTGGGAATCTGCCCGGCAAACCAGTGCCGGGGGGCGCGGGGCCGCGGTGTGTCTTACCGCGCAAAGAGCCCGCGACCACGTTGTCCCGGACCACCTTGTCAGCCTGACTGTAACGTCCGGTACCACTTCACGGCCAGTGACCATCCACAGGCTCAGCCAATTCCCAGCGGGGGTAAGTTTAACGTTATGACCCCGGGACAGTTCGTGCAGGAGACGTCGACGACCGGTGAGTGGAAGCGGCAGGGCAACAGATTCACCGGCCGGATCTCCCGGGACTCCACGGCAGCACCCGGCGAAGGCCCGGACGATCAGGGCCGCTGGCCGGTCGAGCCGGGTCGGTACCGGTTGGTCGTCAGCCTGGCCTGCCCGTGGGCGCACCGCTCGATCATCGTCCGCCGGCTGCTCGGCCTCGAGGACGCGATCAGCCTCGCGGTCGTGGACCCGGTCCGCGACGAGCGCGGCTGGCGATTCACGCTCGACCCGGACGATCGCGACCCGGTGCTCGGCCTCGCGTACCTGTCCGAGGCGTACCTGCGCACCGACCCGTCGTACGACGGCCGCGTGACGGTGCCCGCGATCGTCGACACCACGACCGGCGAGGTTGTCACGAACGACTACCCGCAGATCACTCTCGACCTCTCCACCGAGTGGACCGACTTCCATAAGATCGACGCCCCGCAGCTGATCCCGGCCGATCGCGCGGAGATGGACCAGTTGATCGAGGAGATCTACCGGGACGTGAACAACGGCGTCTACCGCTGTGGTTTCGCGACCAGCCAGGAGGCGTACGACGCGGCGTACGACGTCCTGTTCGCGCGTCTCGACGTACTGGAAGATCGGTTGAAAGACCGCACCTATCTCCTCGGCGACACGTTCCGCGAGGTGGACGTCCGGCTGTTCACCACACTGGTCCGCTTCGACGCGGTGTACCACGGGCACTTCAAGTGCAACCGCCAGAAGCTCACCGAGTTCCCGAACCTGTGGGCGTACGCGCGCCGCCTGTACCAGCTCCCCGGCTTCGGCGAGACCGTCGACTTCGACCAGATCAAGCGGCACTACTACGTCACCCACGACAACATCAACCCGACCGGCATCGTCCCGAAGGGCCCGGACCCGCTGGTCTGGATCAGCTAGCAAGTGCCGCCAGCGCCGTTAGAATGGCGTTGGTGCGCCGGGAAGTCTGGTCGGCAATCGTCCGACCGACCCCGAACGAAGGGCCGTCCATGAGCGAGCACCCACGGATCCGGCAGCGTAAGCGCGCATTCCCCCGCATTCTCGGCCGTGAGCGAGCCTTTCTCGCCGATACGCTGCGCGCCGAGACGACCGGCGGTCTGCTACTGCTCGCTGCGGCCGTGGTCGCGCTGGTCTGGGCGAACTCGCCCTGGCAGGACGCGTACCACCACGTCCGCGACGCACAGCTCGGTCCGCTCACCGTCGAGGCCTGGGCGTCCGACGGCGCGCTGACGCTGTTCTTTTACCTGGCCGGGGTCGAACTGAAGCGCGAGCTGGTGGTCGGGACCCTGTCGAAGCTCAACGAGGCCGTCGTCCCGGTGGTCGCGGCGATCGCCGGAATGGTGCTCCCGGCAATCATCTACCTGGTCACCAACCTGGTGATGAACGACGGCAAGCCGCACGGCTGGGCGGTGCCGACGGCAACCGATATCGCGTTCGCACTCGCCGTGCTGGCAATCGTCGGCTCGTCGCTGCCGAGCGCGCTACGGGCGTTCCTGCTGACACTCGCCGTGGTCGACGACTTCGGCGCGATCCTGGTGATCGCCGTGTTCTTCTCGCACGGATTCCACCTGCTCCAACTGCTCGCCGCAGTTGCCCTGATCGCGCTCTGGTACGTCCTCCAGCGCCGCCGCGTCCGTACGCCGTTCCTCTACGTGCCGATCGCCATCGCGGCCTGGTGGTTCATGCACGAGTCGGGGATCCACGCAACGATCGCCGGTGTCGCGCTCGGGCTCGTCACGCGGGTGGTCGCGGATCCCAGTGAGGACGAGGCGCCGGCCGAGCGGATCGAGCACCGGCTGCGGCCGTGGTCCGCGGCGGTCGCCGTACCGCTGTTCGCGTTGTTCGCGGCCGGGGTGACCCTGAGCGGCAGCGCCGTACGGCAACTGCTCACCGACCCGGTCGCGATCGGCATCGTCGCCGGACTGCTGGTCGGGAAGGCGATCGGGGTGTTCGGCGGATCGTGGCTGACCGCGCGCTTCACCCGGGCCGAGCTGAACTCCGATCTGGCCTGGCGGGACGTCGCGGCGGTGTCGGTGCTGGCCGGCATCGGGTTCACGGTCGCGCTGCTGATCGCGCAGCTCGCGTTCGGGTCGGACGCCGCCCAGGTCGAGCGCGCGAAGGCCGCCGTACTGATCGCCTCGGTGCTGGCCGCATTGATCGCCGCGCTGCTCCTGGCTCGCCGGAACCGCGCGTACACCGATTGACCCGCGGGTACGGGCGGTAGTGTCGGGGCACGGACGTGCGGGAAGGAGTCGCGATGTCGATGAACGGGGACGAGCCCACGGTCGGCCAGCTGGTCGCGAATGCCAGCAAGGACCTGTCCAGCCTGGTCCGCAGCGAGATCGAACTCGCGAAGACCGAGCTGAAGAAGACCGCGATCGCGGCCGGAACCGGAGCCGGGATGTTTGCGGCGGCAGCGTTCCTGGCGCTGCTCGCGGTCATCCTGCTGTGCATCTCCGCGGCGTACGGCCTGACCGCGGCGGGGCTGCACCCGGCCATCGCGTTCCTGATCGTCGCCGGCGCGTTCCTGCTGATCGGCGCGATCCTGGTGTTCATCGGGATGCGGGCGCTGAAGAGCGCCAAGGGTCCGACGCGGGCGATCGAGACCTCGAAGGAGTCGGTCGAGGCCCTCAAGGCGATCGGCAAGGGCGACGACGAGACGTACGCCTTGCCTGAACCGGGCGTACGGCGCTGAGCCCGGCAGGAGTCGTCGACCTCCTGGTCGACGGCCCCTGGTCGCACTCACTGGTCGCGGCCAACGGGGCCCGGTTCCACGTCGCGGAGTGCGGTGCCGCGAACGATCCGCTCGTCCTGTTCCTGCACGGCTTCCCCGAGTTCTGGTGGGCCTGGCGGCATCAACTGCCCGTCGTCGCGGCCGCCGGATACCGCGCGGTGGCGATGGACCTGCGTGGGTACGGCGCCAGCGACAAGACGCCTCGTGGTTATGACCCGTACACCGCGGCCGCCGACGTGTCCGGCGTGATCCGGTCGCTCGGCGCCACGGACGCGGTGATCGTCGGGCACGGGTGGGGCGGGTTCATCGGGTGGTCGGCCGCCGTACTCACGCCGCGGCAGGTCCGAGGGCTGGCTGCCGTGTCGGCGCCGCACCCGCTGTTACTCACTCGCTCCGGCCAGGCGAAGGCGCTGACGCGGAGCGCGTGGTTCCAGCTGCCGATCCTGCCCGAGCGCCGGCTGCTGGCACAGGACGGCATCCATATCGAGCGCCTGCTCCGCGCCTGGGCCGCGCCCGGCGGGACCTTCCCGGACGCCGAGGCGTCACGACGCTACCGGGCCGCTCTGCAGGTCTGGCCGGCGCCGCACTGCGCTCTTGAGTATCACCGGTGGTTCGCCCGCTCCCGGTTGCGGCCGGACGGGCGGAAGTATTCGGCCAAGATGCGTACGCCGGTCGCCGTACCCGTCCTGCAACTCCACGGAGCACGGGACGCAGCGGTGTCCCCCACGGTGACCACACCCCCGGACCTGGTCACAGCACCACTGCGCCACGAGCTCATCACCCCCGCCGGCCACTTCCCCCACGAGGAAGCCCCAGACCTGTTCAACACCCTTCTCGTGGACTGGCTGACGGACATCCACCCGCGGGCAGAACGCCGGTGACGCTGCCGACGGTGCCGATGACCTTCCAGCTGCCGTCCACGTCCTCGATCCGGTAGGTCAGGATCGAGCCGCGGCCACAGTCGTAGAAGATGCTGGCGTGCACTTCCTTGTGGTCGGCCTTGCTCACCACGGGGCCGAGTGTGACCATCGCAACCCGTCGGGCGGTGCAGGAGGTGTCGTCGCCACCCCACGCGACCGTCGCCAGCGGCCGGACCGCCTCCTCGATCCGCGCCTTCGCGGCGGCGGAGAACGTCACGACCGGAGCCGGGGATGCGTTCGACTTTTGGGTGTACGCACGCTGACCCTGCCCGGACACCTGCACGGTCTGCCAGCCGTCAGCGGGCTCGACCCGGCGCGCGATCGCGACGACGGCGGCAGCCCAGATGAGTCCGTCATCGGCGACCGCCGGCGTCGCCGCCGGTGGCGGATCGGAGCGGTCCGGGCGATGGACGCCGTACAGGACTCCGACCAGGACAGCGAGGACGGCGGCGGCCGCGAGCAGGATCGGGGCCGGGCTTCGGCGCCTGGTTGCCGCGGGCAAGTGATCGGTCAGGGTCTCGTGCTCGGCGAAGGTTTCCCGCAGGAGGTCGCCGAGCTCGTCGTCGGTCAGCCGGGTCGGCTTCGTCATGTCAGGCCTCCTCTGCGGGCAGTTGGTCGCGAAGAGCCGCCAGGGCTCGGGATGCGTTGGATCGGACGGTGCTCGGGGTGACGTCGAGAAGCTTGCCGATCTCGTCGTCCGGAAGGTCCTCGTAGTACCGCAGGACGAGCACGGCGCGCTGCTTGCGGGGCAGCCCGGCCAGGAGCCGCCAGACGGCGTCGCGCTGGGCCTGGCGGGTGCCGATGTCCTCGTCGGTGGGTACGTCGTGGGGCTCCGCGACCGGCAGCTCGCCGTGCTTCAGCAGTCGTCGCCAGCTGAGGAACTCGTTGAGCACCATCCGGCGCAGATAGGCCTCGGGCTGATCGACCTCACTGATCCGGCTCCACTTGCGGTACGCCCGCGTGAAGACGGTCTGGACCAGGTCCTCCGCACTGTGCCGTCCGCCCGTCAGCATGACGGCGAACCGCAGCAACCGTTGCTCGTTCGCCGCTACCAGTTCGTCGAACGACAACTCACGCCCCACCTCACTCGCTGTCACCGCCACAGTCCTTCAACGCGGTGACCACCACGACCTGCTGCATCAGGTGCAGGATTGCGTGGAGACCTCTTGGGTGGCGGACGTGCCGGCGCGGGCGTCCGCGGCGACTTGCTGGGCGGTGAGGACGTAGCCGGTGCGGTTGTCCTCGACGGAGGCCGCGAAGACCACGCCGTACACGACGCCCTTCGCGGACAGCAGCGGGCCGCCGGAGTTGCCCGGGCGGACCGAGGCCCAGATCGAGAACGCCTCGCGGGTGACCGTCTTGTCGCCGTAGATGTCCGGGCCGCGGAGCCGTTCCTCGGAGCGGATCCGTGCCGGCTCGGAGTCGAACGGGCCGTTCTCCGGGTAGCCGAGCACGACGGCCGGGTCGTCGGCCTTACCGGTGAGGTCGAACGAGAGCGGCGTCTCGGTCATCTTCGGCACGTACAGGACCGCGATGTCGGTCTCCGGGTCGAACACCACGACCTTGGCGTCGTACTTCTTCCCGTTCACCTCGACCTGCGGCGAGGTGACCCCGGCGACGACGTGGGCGTTGGTCATCACGCGCTTCGGCGCGTAGACGAATCCGCTGCCCTCCAGGCCGCGCGAGCAGCTGGCGACGCCGGTGACCTTGGCGATCCGGGTGTACGCGTCGCGGACCAACTGCTGCCGGGCGATCGCGCTGTCCGGCGGCTGCGTCTCCCGGATCCGCTCCGGCACGAACGGGTCGAGGAACCGCGGGAACAGGTCCGTGTTGACCACGTCGTTGAACGACTGCAACGCGCGATCGGCGCTCTGCGGCAGGATTTCGTCGACCTTCGCGAGCACCTCGGACCCGCGGACGGCGGACGTGACGCTCGGGATCCGGGCGCCGCTCACCGCGACCCCGAGCACCCACGCGACGATCAGCGCCGACGCGGCCGCCAGCGCCGCGCCGGCGAGTGCGTCCAGGAAGCGCACCGGCCGCCACGACATCTTGTTGCGTAACCAGGCGCCGATCACGGCGGCACGCCATCGCCCGAGCGATGCGAGCGCCACTACCAGCAACAGCGCGACGAACGACACCGTGACGCTCGGTGAGAAGTGGTCGAGCGCCTTGGGGACTCCCCAGACGCCGAGTGCCGCACCGCCGAGCAGGCCGAGCGTGGCGCACGCTCCGACGACGAAGCCCTCGACGTACCCCGAGATGGCCAGCGCTACCGCCGCACCCACCACCACCCAGTCGAGCAAGCTCATTCCACGCCTTCCGACTTGTCACCTGGCGCCTGGCCGAGATCGTGCTCGATGGCGGTCATCCGCCGCACGTCCTCCGGCCGTCGTCCCTCGCTCCGCCAGGCCGCCTCGACCAGTCGGTCGGGCAACGGTACGACGTGCGAGGGGTCCCAGTCGCGGTACCAACCGCCGAGCTGCAGCATTTTGTCCAGCAACCCGGCCGTGAACCCCCAGATGTAGAGGTCACCGACAGTGAATGCCGGGCCGGTGAAACCGCTCGGATGCAGGCAGCTGATCCGGTTCACCGGGTCGGCGAGCGCGCTGATCGGCACCTCGTGCACGGACGCGACCTCGGCCGGGTCGACCACCGCGACCGGCGACGGCTCCCGCCACCAGGCCAGCACGGGCGACACGCCGAAGTTGCTCACCGGCACCCAGAGCGCCGGCCAGATCGCGAACGGTACGACGCCGTCCGGGTCGAGGCCCGTCTCCTCCTCGGCCTCGCGCAGCGCCGTACGGACCAGACCACTCTCCCCGGGGCCGTCCTCCGGGTCCGCGCCGCCGCCGGGGAACGCCATCTGCCCGGCATGCCTGCGCAGCGTCCAGGCCCGCTCGGTGAGCAGCACCTCCGGCCCGTCGTTGCCGTCAGCAAGCAAGATCAGGACGGCGGACTTCCGCACCGACGGGTCGTCCGGCGGCAGGAACCGGGACAACACGTGCGGATCCACGTCCTCGGAGGCCTTCGCCAGCGGCTGCAGCCAGTCCGGGATCCCGACGTCGGAGAAGATCATCGCGTCACCCCGAGCTTCTCCTTGAGCAACGTGTCGAGCTGCTGCTGGGACGTCAGTACGCCGTGGTGCACGTGGGCGACCTCGCCCTTGTCGTCGACGAACGCGGTCAGCGGCGGGCCGCCGACCTTCAGCGCCCGCTGGATCGCCTTGTCCTGGTCGATCACATGCGGATAGGCCAGGCCCTCCTCGCCGGCGAACTTCACCGCGAGCTCCGGCCGCGGGTCGTCGTAGTCGATCCCCAGCATCGTCACCTTGCCCGACTTCGCGAGAGCGGCCAGGTACGGCGCTTCGTCGCGGCACGGGCCGCACCACTGCGCCCACACGTTGATCACCAGCGGCCCCCGGAGATCGGCGAGCCGGACGTCCGGACCGCTGCCGAGACACGGCAGCGTGATCTCCGGCAGCCCGTTGCTGACCGGAGGCTTCGAGGGCGCCGACGGGCAGGCCTTGAGCTTGTCCGCACCAGCCACCGTGCTCCGCCCGGACGACGGCGTACCGCTGTCACCAGCTCGCTCCGATCCACACGCCGCCAGTGTCACCGACAGCACCAACACGACCGCCCCTCCCAGGAGCGGTCGCGCGCGGCGGAGCGAACGGTTCACGCGGGGACCTTCACCAGCTTCGCCGCGGCCTCGGGGTTCGTGGGGCCGGTGCCGTACGACGGGCACCACTGGGCGATCGGGCACGCGCCGCAGGCCGGCTTCTTCGCGTGGCAGCGCCGGCGGCCGTGGAAGATCAGCCGGTGCGACAGCATCGTCCAGTCCTTCTTCGGGAACAGGTCGCCGATGATGTGCTCGACCTTGACCGGATCCTCCTCCGCGGTCCAGCCGAACCGGCGGACCAGGCGGCCGAAATGCGTGTCGACGGTGATCCCCGGGACGCCGAACGCGTTGCCGAGGACCACGTTCGCCGTCTTCCGGCCGGTGCCGGGCAGCTTCACGAGCTCCGCGAGCTTGTTCGGTACGACGCCGTCGTAGTCGTCGACGAGCGCCTGGCCGAGTTTCATCACGCTGTTGGTCTTCGCCCGGAAGAAGCCGGTCGGTTTGAGGATCGCCTCCATCTCGTCCCGGTCGGCCTCGGCGTACGCCTGCGCGGTCGGGTACTTCGCGAACAGCGTCGGGGTCACCTTGTTCACCGTGACGTCGGTGGTCTGGGCCGAGAGAATGGTGGCCACCAGCAACTCGAGCGGGGTGGTGAAGTCCAGCTCACAGTGCGCGTCGGGGTAGGTCTCGGTCAGGACCTTGTGCATTTTCCGGGCCCGGCGCACCAGCTGGGTATGCGTCTCGTCGACGTACACAGGGGCCTTGCGGGGGAGGTTCAGCGAGACCGTCGGGAGGGCTCCCGGGACTGGTTCCGCGGCAAGCGGGGATGGCATGCAGGCCAGCCTACGTCCGCCCGCCGACAGCCCGCGCCGCCCGGCTAGGACGTCGGCAGCGGCACGACGACAGCGAGATGACTGCCGTTGTCCAGCGGCCGCGGCACGCCGACCGCCTCCCACCGAGCCGCCAGGTCATTCATGACTCCGACGGTCAGCGCGAGGTCCACGACCGCCGTACCCTCGGGCGCCAGCTCGGTCTCGGCGTCGTTGGGTGGGTTGTTCCCGACGTACCGGGCCAGGTCCGTGTAGACGTGCCAGCACGCCAGCGCGATCTCAGCCCGGCCGGGTTCGGTACGGCGTACGCGCAGGTCGCCGTACGCGGCCCAATCGGTGTCGGCCATCCAGAGCTTCGTGCGACCGGCCTGCTCGTCCGCCAGCAAGGCGGGCAGAGCCTCGTCGGCCCTCAAGGTGAGGAACCCGGCGGGTCGGTGTTTACGGAGAGTGCCGAGGCGCACACTGTGTGGTGCTCCGGCGAGTCGGGGCGAGCCTACATGGCGGTGCCGATACCCGAGGAGCTACGGTTTTGGGGCGACCGGGTGTACACATATCGGTCGACGGACGTGGCGGATCCCACGTTCGTAGTCGTGGTCGAAGGTCCTAGGAGGCCCAGAAGTGGATGCCGCAGTGCTCCGACAGGCACCGCTGTTCAGTCAGCTCGACGACGAGGCGGCCGACGCCCTGGCCGCCTCGATGACCGAGAGCCGGCTGCGCCGCGGCCAGGTGCTGTTCCACGAGGGCGATTCCGGTGACCGGCTGTTCGTCGTGGTCGAGGGCAAGGTCAAGCTGGGCCGCACCTCCGCCGACGGCCGGGAGAACCTGATCGCCGTCCTCGGGCCGGGCCAGATGTTCGGTGAGCTGTCGCTGTTCGACCCGGGACCGCGGTCCGCGACGGTCACCGCCGTCACCGACGCCCAGCTGATGTCGCTGACCCACGACGAGCTGCTCCGCTGGCTCGACGGCCGTCCGGCGGTCGCCCGCGGCCTGCTGCTGCAACTGGCCGGCCGGCTGCGCAAGGTCTCCGACGTGGTGGCCGACCTGGTCTTCTCCGACGTACCGGGCCGGGTCGCGAAGGCCCTCCTGGACCTCGCCAGCCGCTTCGGCCGCACCGCCGACGACGGCGTGCACGTCCACCACGACCTCACCCAGGAGGAGCTCGCCCAGCTGGTCGGCGCCTCCCGCGAAACCGTCAACAAGGCCCTCGCCGACTTCGCCTCCCGCGGCTGGGTCCGCCTCGAGCCCCGCTCAGTAGTCCTCCTCGACGTAGACCGCCTCCAACGCCGCGCCCGCTAACCCACCCCCCACCTCCCGCCCCCGCCGGGGCGAACCCTCCAACTCGGTGGTCATCCCCTTAGTTGGAGGGTTGCCTACTGAGAATCTGAGGGGGGCAACCCTGCATTTCAGTGGGCAACCGAGGGAGTCAGGCGCGGGCGAAGGCTTGGCGGATGCGTGCGATCAGTCGCTCGGGGTGGTTGAGATCCGCCCAGGTGACGCGCACGATCTGTAGTCCGAGGGCGCGGAGGCGGTCCTCCCGCAACTTTTCCCGGATCAGCGTGTCCCGCGCGCCGTCGCCGTACTTGAGCAGGCCGTCGAACTCGACCACCGTCCGCTCGGCCGCGAAGAAGAAGTCGACCCGGCCGATGAAGCCGGCGGCATCGTTGAACACCGCCTGGAGCACCGGCGCCGGAAGGCCGTGGGTGTGCAGCAGCACTCGCAAGCGCGACTCGCCGACCGACTCCGACAACGGATCGCTGAAATTCAGGGCCGCTCGCGCCGCCGCGCTACCCGGCCAGAACTCGGTGACCTGCAGCAACCGCTGTACGGCGGCCTCGCTGATCGGATGATCACGCCGTACGGCGTCCGCGCTGACCACGGCCGCTTCGAAGGACGACGTACACGCCGTCTCGAACAGGGCCCGCGGCATCGTCGTCGTGGGGAGGCCGGCGACCACAGTCAGGTCCGCGTCGGTGAGCTTGCCGCGATGGTGCCGAACGCCCGCGATCCGGCCGCCGCGGTGCCGGTCCAGGCGACTGACGTGCACTTCCGCGAGGTCCGGGCCCCACAGCGGTACGCCGTACAGCACCAGGGCGGACTGATGGCTCACGGCAACGGTGCTCGGGCGCATTGAGTTCATCACCGCATGGACGAGGCGGCGATGCTTCAGAAGGTCCTGGTCCCACGGCGGGAGCAGGCTCAGCTCGACCGCCTCGGCGTACTGCCCGTGGCGGATCCGCTCCCAGCGGCCGTCCTGGATCCGGTCGTGGATCTGCCCCCGGGTATAACCGCAATCCGCGGCCTGACGGCGGCTGTACACCCCGCCCTGCTTCTCCGCGAGCAGCTTCAACTTCGGATTCACCCACCAAGCATGTGCCGATCCACCCCACGGCCGCTGCCGCTCGACGTCACCTGTGGATAACTCCCGCTCAGGGGGTATCCCCTCAGGTGGAGGGTTGCCTCCTGAGAATCTGAGGGGGCAAGCCGGTAGCTCAGGGGGCAACCCCCTATTTGAGATAGTCGAGCTGAGCGCGCACCGAGCGTTCGGCGGCGGGCCAGAGGGATTGGGGTACGTCGGCGTAGACGTGTTCGACGATCGATTCGGGGGTGGTGTGGCCTTCGGCGATCGCCGCTCGGACCTGGTTGAGGCGGTCTTGGCGGTGGTCCAGGTAGTACGTGAGGACGTCGGACGGGTCGTCGATGACGGGGCCGTGGCCGGGGAGCAGGCGGCGTACGTCGGCTGGGGAGTTCGCGAAGGCTCGGAGGCGCTCGAGGGAGTCGAGGTAGGGGCCCAGGGCACCGTCCGGGTACGCGACGACCGACGTACCGCGGCCGAGGACGGTGTCTCCGGTGAGGAGCGAGCCGTCCTGGGGCAGCCAGAAGCAGACCGAGTCGAGGGTGTGGCCGGGCGTCGGGAGGACCTCGATCCGGAGGCCGTCGGCGGTGATCACGTCGCCCTCGGCCAGGCCGTGGGCGTGGTCGGTGGGGATCCGGAACTCGGGATCCACCGCCCGTACGCCGCAGCCGGCCTGGTTGGCGAACCACGCGGCGCCCTCGGAGTGGTCCGGGTGCTTGTGCGTCAGCAGTACGACGGCGACCTTGCCGGCAGCGTCCAGGACCGCGCGGAGGTGGTCCTCCAGCATCGGGCCGGGGTCGACGACCACCGACCGCTCCGCGTCCGGGGCGCGGAGGATCCAGGTGTTGGTGCCGTCCAGCGTCATCACGCCGGGGTTGTCGGCCCGCACCAGCGTGGCGTACTCGGTGACGTTCATGTGGTCTCCAGATAGGCCTGGTCGCCGTCGACGCGCACGGTGGGCATGATCGCCCGGATCTCCCGCTCGCCGGCCGCGGCGAGGATCCCCGCGACATCGTCGTACGGCGAGAGTTCGTGGCAGCAGATGTACGTCGGGGGCAGCATCAGCACCTCGCCCGCGTCGACGGCCGCGACCGCGTCCGCCGGGCGGATCCAGGTGACCTGGTCGGACTCGCTCGTCACGTCCCGGGTGACCTGCCCGGCCGGGAGCGCGGCGACGAAGAACGCGGTGTCGTACCGCTTGGGCTCGAACTCCGGGGTGATCCAGTGCGCCCAGGGGCCGAGCAGGTCGGCGCGCAGGACCAGCCCGCGCCGGTGCAGGAACTCCGAGAACCCCAACTCGCGGGTTTCCAGGGCGACCCGGTCGGCCTCCCAGTCGGCTCCGGTGGTGTCCTCCACCACCGCGTCCGGGGTCGGGCCGGCGAGCAGTACGCCGGACTCCTCGAAGGTCTCCCGCACCGCGGCCGCGACGTACGCGGCTGCCGTGTCTGCGGAGCACCCGAGCCGCTCGCTGAACCATTCCGGCGAGGGGCCAGACCAGGAGTCGGCGACCGTTGAATCCGTCGCGTCGACCCGCCCACCCGGAAACACGGTCATCCCAGCAGCAAACGCCATCGTCCGCTGCCGCCGCAGCAGATAAACCTCCGGGCGCGGTGCGTCGCGGAGCAGGATCACCGTGGAGGCCGGGCGGGGTTCGGCCGGTGTTCGGGTGCCTTCGGCGTACTCGAGGGCGACCTCGGCCATTCGGCCGGTCATCAGGTGCGACTTCAGGTCCCGCACGAGCGGTCAGCCGACCTCGACGATCAGTTCGATCTCGACCGGGGCGTCGAGCGGGAGGACCGGGACGCCGACGGCGCTGCGGGCGTGCTGCCCGGCGTCGCCGAAGACCTGGCCGAACAGCTCGGAGGCGCCGTTCGCGACCTGCGGCTGGCCGGTGAAGTCCGGCGTGGAGGCGATGAATGCAACCGCTTTCACGATCCGCTTCACGTTCCCCAGGTCGCCGATCTGCGCCTTGACCGCGGCCAGGGCGTTCAGCGCGCACTGCTGGGCGCACTCGCTCGCGACCTCCGCCGTCACCGCGTCGCCGACCTTGCCGGTGGCGATCAGCGTGCCCTCGCGCAGTGGCAGCTGGCCGGACGTGTAGACCAGGTCACCGGTCCGGACGGCCGGGACGTACGCGGCGACCGGCTTGGCCACCTCGGGCAGCTTCAGGCCGAGCTCGGCGAGCTTCTCCTCGGGGTGGCTCATTTGTCCTCGATCTCCCGCTTGAAGTAGGCGACCAGGTTCTCCGGGTTCATGCCCGGGACGACCTGGACCAGCTCCCAGCCGTCCTGGCCGAAGTTGTCCAGGATCTCCTTGGTCGAGTGGACCAGCAGCGGCGCGGTGAAGTACTCGAACTTCTTCATGAAGGGGACTCTAACGGTGTGTCGCGCGACACGTCCTACCCTGGGACCTATGGCGCGACTGCACGTGGTGACCGGCAAGGGCGGCACCGGGAAGACCACCGTCGCGGCCGCCATGGCGCTCGCGCTGGCGGAGCAGGGCAAGCGGATCCTGCTGGTCGAGGTCGAGGGGCGTCAGGGGCTCGCCCAGCTCTTCGACGTACCACCCCTGCCGTACGTCGAACGCCGGATCGCGCACGGCCCCGGCGGCGGTGAGGTGTTCGCGCTGGCCGTCGACGCCGAGGCCGCGCTGCTGGAGTACCTCGACATGTACTACCACCTCGGCCGCGCGGGGAAGGCGCTCGAGAAGGTCGGTGCGATCGACTTCGTCACCACGATCGCCCCCGGGCTCCGCGACGTACTGCTCACCGGCAAGGTGTACGAGGCCACCCGCCGCAAGGTGCAGGGAAAGCTCGCGTACGACGCCGTCGTGGTGGACGCCCCGCCGACCGGGCGGATCGCGCCGTTCCTGAACGTGAACACCGAGGTCGCCGGACTCGCCAAGGTCGGACCGATCCGCAACCAGGCGGACGCGATCATGGGCATGCTGCGCTCGGACATCACGCGGATCCACCTGGTCACGCTGCTCGAGGAGATGCCGGTCCAGGAGACCCTCGACGCGGTCGGGCAACTGGAGGCGCTGGACCTGCGGATCGGGTCGATCGTGGTGAACATGGTTCGCAACAGCCCGCTCGACGACGAGGCGCTTGCCCTTGCGGTGAAGGAGAAACTGCCCACCGCCGACCTGACCAGAGGTCTGAAGGCGGCCGGCCTGACGATCGGCGACGACCTGGTGGAGACGCTCGCGAGCGAGGCGCACGACCACGCGATCCGGGTCGGGCTCGAACGCGAGAACCGCGACCGGATCGATGCCCTGGGCAAACAGGTGAACGAGCTGACGCTGCAGCCGGACGGGATCGACCAAGGCACCCTGCTCGACTTGGCTGAGGAGTTCCGGGCATGAATCTGGATCTGGACGCGCTCATCGACGACGCCGACACGCGCATCATCGTCACCTGCGGGTCCGGCGGCGTGGGTAAGACCACGACGGCGGCCGCACTCGGGCTGCGTGCGGCAGAGCGCGGGCGGAAGGTCGTCGTACTGACAATCGACCCGGCTCGGCGGCTGGCGCAGTCGCTGGGGCTGACCGAGCTCGACAACACCCCGCGCGCGGTGGCGGAGGTGAACGCGAAGAACGGCGGCCGGCTGGACGCGATGATGCTCGACATGAAGCGGACGTTCGACGACGTCGTCCTGCAGCACGCGACGCCGGAGAAGGCCGAGCAGATTCTCGCGAATCCCTTCTATCAAGCGCTTTCCTCGTCGTTCGCGGGCACGCAGGAGTACATGGCGATGGAGAAGCTCGGGCAGCTGCACAAGCAGGCCGAGCGGACCGGCGAGTGGGACCTGATCGTGGTGGACACTCCCCCGTCGCGGTCGGCGCTGGACTTCCTGGACGCGCCGGAGCGGTTGGCGTCGCTGCTCGAAGGACGTTTTCTCAGGCTGTTGCTGGCGCCGGCGCGTGGCCCGTTCAAGCTGATGTCGGCCGGCGTGAACATGGCGATGTCGGTGCTGAACAAGGTCCTCGGCGCTCAGGTGCTGACCGACGTACAGACGTTCGTGGCGGCGTTCGACACGTTGTTCGGCGGGTTCCGGCAGCGGGCCGAGCAGACGGTCGCGCTGCTCCGGGAGCCGCACACCTCGTTCCTGGTCGTGGCCGCGCCGCAGAACGATGCGCTGCGAGAGGCGTCGTACTTCGCGGAACGGCTCCGGGCCGAGGGAATGCCGCTGGCCGGCGTCGTGCTGAACCGCGTGACGAACTCGCAGGCCACGGAATTGTCGGCGGAGCGGTCACTCGCTGCAGCCGAGAAGCTCGAAGAAGCGGACAAGTCACCGCTGACGGCCGCCGTACTGCGGTTGCACGCGGACAAGATGCAGCAGGTCGTAGGCGAGCACAAGCGGGCCGAACGGTTCCGACGAGGTCACCGCTCGATCCGGACCGTAGAGGTGCCCGCGCTGGCCGACGATGTGCACGATCTGACTGGTCTGCGCCAGATCGGCGAGCTGCTGACGGCCTGATTTCACCGTCAGCGAACGCCGGCAGACGCCGGGAATTACTTGCTTACACCCGTGGTTGAGCCTGTCAGACTCAACTTGGAAAAGGGTGTGACAGCGTGACCGATACGTTGAATCTTCCTGTACTGCCGCTGGACGACGTCGTGGTCCTGCCGGGGATGGTCGTGCCGGTCCGACTCGCTGACAGCGAGGCCCGGGCGGCGATCGATGCCGCGCAGGCCGCCGGTCAGGACCAGGTGCTCCTGGTCCCGCGGCTGGACGGGAAATATGCCAAGGCCGGAACGCTCGGTGAGATCGAGCAGATCGGCAGGCTGCCGGGCGGTGCCCAGGCGGCGGTGATCCGCGGGACCCAGCGGGTCCGCATCGGCGCCGGGACCACCGGCCCGGGTGCGGCGCTGTGGGTGGGCGCGACGGTGATGCACGAGATCACCGACGACCGCTCCGTCGAGCTGGCCCGCGAGTACAAGACCCTGACCACCTCGGTGCTGCAGCGTCGCGGCGCGTACCAGGTGATCGATTCCATCAAGCAGGTCGACGACCCGGCGGAGCTTTCCGACCTGGCCGGCTACGCGTCGTACCTGAACAACGAACAGAAGTCCTGGCTGGTGGAGAACGCGAATGTCTCCGAGCGGCTGGAGAAGCTGATCGGCTGGGTGAAGGACCACCTCGCCGAGCTCGAGGTCTCCGAGACGATCCAGAAGGACGTCCAGGAGGGCATGGAGAAGCAGCAGCGGGAGTTCCTGCTGCGCCAGCAGATGGCCGCGATCCGCAAGGAGCTGGCCGAGCTCGACGGCAAGGCCGAGTCCGAGGAAGAGGACTACCGGGCCCGCGTCGAGGCGGCCGACCTGCCCGAGCACGTCAAGAAGGCGGCGCTCGCCGAGGTCGACAAGCTGGAGCGGACCTCCGAGCAGTCTCCCGAGGTCGGCTGGATCCGGACCTGGCTGGACACCGTTCTCGAGCTGCCGTGGAACGAGCGGACCGAGGACAGCTACGACATCCGCGAGGCGCGGGCCGTGCTGGACGCGGACCACGCCGGTCTGGATGACGTGAAGCAGCGCATCACGGAGTACCTGGCCGTACGGCGTCGTCGTGCGGACCGTGGTCTCGGTGTCGTCGGCGGTCGCCGCAGTGGCGCCGTACTGGCCCTGGTCGGTCCTCCTGGCGTGGGTAAGACCTCGCTGGGTGAGTCCGTGGCGCGGGCGATGGGACGGAAGTTCGTCCGGGTCGCTCTGGGTGGTGTGCGGGACGAGGCCGAGATCCGCGGTCACCGGCGTACGTACGTCGGTGCGCTGCCGGGCCGGATCGTCCGGGCCATCACCGAGGCGGGTTCGATGAACCCCGTCGTACTGCTGGACGAGATCGACAAGGTCGGTGCGGACTACCGGGGCGACCCGACGGCCGCGCTGCTCGAGGTCCTCGACCCGGCGCAGAACCACACCTTCCGAGACCACTACCTGGAGGTCGAGCTGGACCTGTCCGACGTGGTGTTCCTGGCCACGGCGAACGTGCTGGACTCCATCCCGGCGCCGCTGCTGGACCGGATGGAACTGGTGCAGCTGGACGGGTACACCGAGGACGAGAAGGTCATCATCGCCCGTGACCACCTGCTCCCGCGTCAGCTGGAGCGGGCGGGCCTGACGGCGGACGAGGTGACCATCGAGGACTCGGCGCTCCGGGTGCTCGCGGGTGAGTACACCCGGGAGGCCGGCGTACGGCAGCTCGAGCGGTCGATCTCCCGCGTACTGCGGAAGGTGACGGCTCGGTTGGCCCTGGGCGAGGAGCTCGGTGAGCTGACTGTCGGCGACGACAACCTGAAGGAGTACCTGGGTTCGCCGAAGTTCACGCCGGAGTCGGCGGAGCGTACGGCGCTTCCGGGTGTGGCGACCGGACTGGCGGTGACCGGTGCGGGTGGTGACGTGCTCTTCGTCGAGGCGTCGCTGGCCGACAAGGAGACCGGTGCGACCGGAGTCACGTTGACCGGGCAGTTGGGTGACGTGATGAAGGAGTCGGCGCAGATCGCCCTGTCGTACCTGCGCTCGCACGGCGCGGAGCTGGGGCTGCCGGTAGGCGACCTGGCCGAGCGGAACGCCCACATCCACGTGCCGGCCGGTGCCGTCCCGAAGGACGGACCGTCGGCGGGTGTGACGATGACGACGGCACTGGCGTCGCTGCTGTCCGGACGGCCGGTCCGCTCGGAGGTCGCGATGACCGGTGAGGTGTCGCTGACCGGACGGGTGCTCCCGATCGGTGGCGTGAAGCAGAAGCTGCTCGCCGCGCACCGGGCCGGGCTGACCACGATCCTGATCCCGAAGCGGAACGAGCCGGACCTGGAAGACGTGCCGGCGTCCGTGCTCGCGGAGCTGACCGTGCACCCGGTGAGCGACGTCCGTGAGGTGCTGGATCTGGCCCTGGAGCCGGCCGAAGTGCAGGCACAGCAGTACGCCGCGTAACGCAGTACCGAACGAGGGCCCGGGCAATCTGCTCGGGCCCTCGTCCTTTTGGATGAACTTTGTCCAGCGAGGGTGACTGAACTCACACGCGGAGCGGTAACCCGAATCGGGGGTCCCGTAGTCTTAACAACCATGCGCGTAGGGGAAAAGGGCGACCGGGGCGTCGTCCAATCTGTGGTTCTGTTCCTAGGGGTGAGCGTGCTGTCGGGGGCCTTGGCTGCCGGTCTCGCCATCCCGTTCGCCGGCCTCGCCGGATTCACCACGGAGAAGACTTCCGACACGCTGCAAGACCTGCCGCAGCAGTTCGACGAGGTGCCGCTCAAGCAGAAGAGCACCATCCTGGCCGCCGACGGATCGGTGATCGCCACGCTCGCCGAGCAGAACCGGGTGCCGGTGAAGCTCAAGGACGTCGCGCCGATCATGCAGAAGGCGATCGTCGCGATCGAGGACGACCGGTTCTACGAGCACGGCGCCCTGGACGCGAAGGGCACGCTGCGCGCGCTGCTGCAGAACCAGTCGTCGGGCTCCGTGCAGCAGGGTGGTTCGAGCATCACCCAGCAGTACGTGAAGGTCAGCCTGGTCGAGAAGGCGAAGACGCCGGCCGAGCTCGCCGCCGCGACCGCCGACACGTACCAGCGCAAGATCGCCGAGCTGCGGTACGCGATCGCGGTCGAGAAGCAGTACTCGAAGAACGAGATCCTGGAGAAGTACCTCAACCTCGCCAACTTCGGCGACGGCGCCTGGGGGATCCAGGCCGCCGCGCAGCACTACTTCTCGGTAAACGCGTCCCAGCTGACGCTCCCGCAGGCCGCGATGCTGGCCGGCCTGGTGAAGAACCCGACCGGTTACGACCCGACCAACGACGCCAAGCGCGCCAAGGACCGCCGCGACGTGGTCCTCCGCCGCATGCTGCAGCTGAACGTCATCTCGGTCGCCCAAGCCAACTCGGCCCTGAAGACCCCGGTCATCGACCCCGCCAAGGTCCGCCCGAACAAACTCGGCTGCGGCAACGGCCCGTACCCGTTCTACTGCGAGTACGTCGTCTCCGAACTCGAGAACAACCCGGCGTTCGGCAAGACGAAGACCGACCGTGCGAACTACATCAAAACCGCCGGCCTGACGATCCGCACCTCTCTCGACCCGAAGATCCAGGCCGACGCCCAGCGGTCGATCGACACCCACTCCAAGCCGACAGACCAGGCGGTCGCGGCGATCACGATCGTGGAGCCGGGCACGGGTCTGGTGAAGGCGATGGCGCAGAGCCGCAACTACGGCAGCAAGCGCGGCCAGACGGCGTACAACTACAACGCCCCGAAGACGTACCCGGGCGGGTACGGCGGTTTCCAGAACGGCTCGACGATGAAGGCGTTCACGATCGCGGCCGCGATTCAGAAGGGCATCCCGCTCAACTACAAGATCAACTCGCCGAGCCCGCTGGACATGGGCGGCATGAAGTACAGCACCTGTGACGGACCTCGCAAGATCCCGGACGGCTACTCGCCGAAGAACTCGACGAGCAACGTCCCGGACCCGACGATGATCCAGGCGGCGCAGAAATCGACGAACACCTACTTCCTGCAGCTGTCGCTGCGGGTCGGTCTGTGCCCGATCGCCAAGCTCGCCGGCGACCTGGGGATGTACAACGCACAGAACCTCCAGCCACTCGAGCAGGTCGCGTCCATGACTCTCGGCGTCGACTACGTCACCCCGTTGCAGCTCTCGAACGCGTACGCCGCCTTCGCCGCACGGGGCATGTACTGCACGCCGTGGCTGATCACATCGGTCAAGGACTCGGCCAACAAGTCCGTCAGCGTCCCTGGCGCGAACTGCAAGCAGGTGCTGGCGCCGGAGGTCGCGGACGGCGTCAACGCGGTGCTGCACCAGGTCATGGAGCCGAACGGCACCGGCGGCAAGCTGAAGTTCGGCAAGAGCGACCTGGCCGGCAAGACCGGAACCATCAACGATGCCAAGGCTGTCTGGTACGCCGGCTACTCGACCAAGCTCGCCGCGGCCGCAACGGTGGCCGACGCATCGCTGCCGTACACCAAGCTGCAGAACCAGACCCTGAACGGCAAGAAGATCAACGACCCGTCGGGTTCCGGTACGGCCGGGCCCATCTGGGAGGCCGCGATGAAGGCGGCCCTGCAGGGCTACCCGACGACGCGTTTCGTTGCGCCGTCCAGCGTTGTCCAGCGCGGCAACGTGAAGGACCTGCCGTTCGTCAACGGTATGAACCCCGAGGACGCCGCGAACAAGCTCCGGCAGGCAGGCTTCGAGGTCGCGATCGCCTCCGGCACCGTCAACTCCGAGGAGACCGCCGGCACGGTCGCCTACACCGACCCCCGGCAACGTGACGGCGCCCCTGAGGGCTCGCTGGTGACGATCTACGTCTCGAACGGCAGCAAGCAGGTCAAGCCGGGGAAGCCGACGAACACCACCAAACCCCCGAGCACCCCGACCACGCTCAACCCCAACTGTCCGCCCACAAACCCGAAGTACCCCAACTGCGGCGGCCGCGGCCACGGCTGACAGCAGTGAAGGCCTCGTCCACGGCGGACGAGGCCCTCATTCGTTCGCTCAGGCGCCGAGTTGGCGTTTGACCTCGGCGGAGACGACGGCGCCGTCGGCCTTGCCCTTGACCTTGGGCTGCAGGGCGCCCATGACCTTGCCGATGCCGCGCGGGCCGAGCTCGGCGGCGCCGGTGGCGGCGATGGTCTCGGTCACCAGGACCTTGATCTCGTCCTCGGTGAGCTGCTCGGGGAGGTAGTCGGCCAGGATGTCCGCCTCGGCCTGTTCCTTCTCGGCGAGCTCGGCACGGCCGGCCTCGCGGTAGGCGACAACGGATTCGCGGCGCTTCTTGGCCTCGGAGCTGAGTACGTCGACGATCTCGGTGTCGGAGAGCTCGCGGGCCTCCTTGCCGGCCACCTCCGCCTTGGTGATCGCGGTGAGCGCCATCCGCAGCGTCGACTTGCGGATCTCGTCGCGCGCCTTGAGGGCGGCGGTCATGTCGTCGTGCAGGCGCTGCTTCATTCCGGAGTTGGACATGACCACGATTGTGGCAGGCTGGTGAAATGAGCATCGTCAGGACCGCCCTGAAGACCACGGCCGTCGTCAGCGCCGTGGGAGCCGCTTGTGTCGCCTATGCGGCCGGTATCGAGGTGCGCTGGTTCACCCTGCGCAGAGTGACGGTCCCGGTGCTGCCGGAGGGGACCGCGCCGCTGAAGGTGCTGCACCTGTCCGACCTGCATCTGATGCCCACGCAGGAGAAGAAGATCCGCTGGGTCAACGACCTGGCTGCGCTCGAGCCCGACCTGATCGTCAACACCGGCGACAACCTCGCGAGCGAGTACTCGGTTCCTCCGCTGCTCCGTGCGTACGGCGATCTGCTCGATCTGCCCGGGGTGTTCGTGTTCGGCTCCAACGACTACTGGAAGCCGCACTTCAAGAACCCGGGCAAGTACCTGCTGCCCGCGCACAAGCAGCGCCACAAGCCGCACGGCCCCGACCTGCCGTACGAGGAGATGCGCCGGGCGTTCAGCGGCGCCGGCTGGACGGACCTGAACAACACCAAGGCCACGCTGAAGGTGAACGGCCTGCGCCTGGACTTCGCGGGCACCGACGACCCGCACATCAAGCGCGACCGGTACGACGAGGTCGCGGGCGAGATCGACCCGACGGCGGACCTGTCGATCGGCGTCACGCACGCGCCGTACCAGCGGGTCCTGAACGGCTTCGTCGGCGACGGCTATCCGCTCGTCCTCGCCGGTCATACGCACGGCGGTCAGTTGGCGGTGCCGTTGTACGGCGCGCTGGTGACCAACTGCGACCTCGACACGTCCCGCGTGAAGGGCCTGTCGACGTGGGGGTACGACGGCCGTCAGGCAGCGCTGCACGTGTCGGCAGGGCTCGGTACGTCGCCGTACGCGCCGGTCCGTTTCGCCTGCCGCCCGGAGGCGACGTTGCTCACCCTCGTCCCCCGCATTAACCCGATTTCGTCCGGACGCTGAGCCCATGTAAGCTACTCGCGACTTCGGGCTGTGGCGCAGCTTGGTAGCGCGCTTCGTTCGGGACGAAGAGGTCGCAGGTTCAAATCCTGTCAGCCCGACCACCATTGAGGGTCAGTCACTGCGGTGACTGACCCTCAATGCGTTCTGTCGTGTCGTGGAGGTGCTGGGGTGAGCGGGGCCGATCACTACGAAGTGCTGAATGTCGAGCGCACGGCCTCCGCCGCCGAGATCAAGACCGCGTACCGGAAGCTGGTCCGCCAGGTCCACCCGGACCAGGGCGGCAACGCGGCACTCTTCCGCCTCGTGCAGGAAGCCTGGAACACCCTCTCGGATCCGGCCAAGCGCGCCGCCTACGACCGCCTTCTCGCCGGCCAGTCGACGACAACCACCCGCGAGCCCCGGCGCGAACCCCGGCCCGAACCGGAGCCGCAGCCCGAACCTGAGCCCACCTGGTCCTGGTCGACCGACCAGCCGTGGTCGAGCGAGCCGTCGTCGAATGAGCGGCCGGCGGAACCCAGGACGACCGGCGAGACCGTCCAGCCGGTCGACGCGGGCCCGATCCACGCCAGCCCGCCCTTCGGCCGCTGGCGAACCCCCGCTCTGATCGCGCTGACCGCCTTCTGCGCTCTGGTCGTCTGGATCCTCGCCACCATCGGCTACCACGGCTTCTGGGATGTTGTCTTCGGCATCGGCACCGCCGCGATGATCGTGGTGGCAATGCCACCGCACTGGAGCAGGCGAGTGCCCCTCGGCGGCCTGTTCAAGGTGCTCGGCGTCCTCACCGCAGCCGTCTTCCTGTTCGCGCTGTTCCTGACGTTCAATCCGTTCGGGCCGAGCGGCGCGTCGACGATCGGCCGGTTTCTGCTCGGCGGGGTGGTCGCGGGTCTGGTGGTCGTCCGGATCCTCACCGGTCGCTGGTCGAAGGCGCACGCGTTGGACTTGGCGATCGACCGGACCGCGGCGTACGAGTTCAACCTGTGGGGCCGTCCCGGCGAGCCGCTCGTCGACGATGCGCTCGCCGCGCCGATCTCGGCGTACGACGTGCTGCTGCAGCGGCGTACGGCCAACATCCTCGACCCTGTGGTCGGCGCGCTGCCCGCGGCGAAGCTGGTGCACGGTGCGCAGCTCGGTGCCGTCGCCGTCGATCACATGCTGCTCAACGGGCACCGCGTCGCTCTGATCGTGTCGCTGGTCGGACCGCCCGGTGCCTACTCCCTCGACGCGTACGGCTCCCTCGTCTTCAACGGCCAGCCGATCGACAGCCCGGTGCCCGCGCTGGAGGCCGCTGTCGCTGCCTGGCGCGGACGGCTCCGGACGGCTGAGGTACGCGGCTTCCTGATCGTGCACCCGGCGGACGGGCAGGGCAGGATCACGACGCAGTTCGGCCCCGATGCCGCCGTCTCGTGTCTGTCGGCACAGTTCGCCGACCGAGACCTCCTCGCCTGGCTGCAGCCCGAGGGCAACGTCCTCGACCGCCGGCTGCTGTACGACGTCCTGCGCCGCGCGCCGTACGGCCTAATCTGAAGGTATGCAGCGGGTTGATCTCGGTGAGGTGGAGTACGACGTCGCCGCGAAGGACATGCGCGGCTGGGTCGAGGAGCGCGTCGAGGGGAAGGCGGAGGACCGCCTGTTCCTGCTGAGTCATCCGCCGGTGATCACCTACGGCCCTCGGACATCACCGGATGATCTGCCCGCGGGTACTCCGACTGTGGCAGTCGATCGGGGTGGGTTTGCGACGTACCACGGCCCGGGCCAGCTGGTCGGGTACCTGGTGATCGACCTGCACCAGCGCGGCCCCGTCGACATCGTGCGCTGGATGGAGAACGGCCTGATCGACGCCCTCGGGTCGCTCGGTTTCCCGCTGGTACGCCGGGACACGCCGAAGGGAGCCAGCAGCCTGGTCGGTGTCTGGACCGAGGACGGCCGGAAGCTGTGCTCGATCGGCATGCGGATCCGGCGCGGGGTGACCAGTCACGGGTTCTCGGTGAACGTGGACCCGGACATGACCGTGTTTCACACGTTCACCAGCTGCGGGCTGCACGACGTCACGATGGTCTCGCTCGCCGAACTGGCCGCGGAGCGGGGCCTCGCCGCGCCCACGGACGCCGACGTGCGCGATGCCATCGCGAACTCCCTAGGAGCCCGATAGCCTGCCGCAATGAGTCAGGAGGACGACGGCGACCGGATGCCGGACGATCTGGAAGCCGTGCTGGAGGCGGCCGACGACGAGGCGGAGGAAGCCCGCCCGGGGCGGTACGACGCGCCGCCGCTGCCGCCGGGGTTGATTCTGGCCGTCGTCGGGCTGCTGTGCGGGTTCGCGACCATCGCGCTGGTGTGGCTGAGTGAGCGCGGCTGCGAGCGGTTCCGGGACACCACGAACTGCGGTGCCCTCGGGCTGCCGCTGCTGATCGCGATCGTGGTCGTCACGATGGTGCTCGGCGGTACGGCGCTCAGCCGGCTGGCGATGCCGCACCCGAAGCTGATCCCGTTCCTCGGCGTCGCCTTCATGGTCGCGCTGGTCGTGGCGTTCCTGACCGGCCACCTGGACTCGCCCTGGATCCTCGCCGTCGTACCGGTGCTGACCGCCGTCACCTTCCTGCTCGCCAACCTTCTCGCCCGACTGCTGGAGCGTGCCGATGCCTGACCTGCCCGTCTACGAGTGCCCGCGGACCGCCGCCACGCCGAACCTCGACGGCACCCTGACCGACCCGGCCTGGGAGACCGCGCCGTGGACGACCGGCTTCGTCCCGATCCACGACGGCCCCACGCCGCGGTTCCTGACCCGGGCGAAGCTGATGTACGACGACCAGTACCTGTACGTCGGCGGCCTGCTCGAGGAGCCGCACGTCTGGTCGACGATGACCGAGCACAACAGCAAGCTGTTCCACGAGAACAACTTCGAGCTGTTCCTCGACCCGGACGGCGACGGGCAGAACTACTACGAGTTCGAGATCAACCCGCTCGGGACGATCTGGGAGCTCACGCTGCCCAAGCCGTACGTCGACGGCGGCGTGCCGATCGACCCGACGAACCTGCCCGGTCTGCGGACCGCGATCCACGTCGACGGCACGCTCAACGACCCGTCCGACACCGACACCGGGTGGTCGGCGGAGATCGCCGTACCGTGGGCTGATCTGGCGCCGTACAACAAGGGTCGGGCGACGCCGCCGAACCCGGGTGACGAGTGGCGGATGAACCTGATGCGCTGTCAGTGGCCGCACGAGGTCGTCGACGGCGCGTACGTGAAGGGCGACGACTGCGAGTTCTGGGTCTGGTCACCACAGGGCATCGCAGACATGCACCGCCCGGCAACCTGGGGAGTGCTCCGTTTCTGACCCCGTGACATGGCGTTAACAGGGGCGAGCGACAATGAAGCACGTGAACTTGGGGGGCTCCGGCGAACCACACAGTCTGGAGGCGGACCAGGTCGTCAGCGCGATCGAGCGCGCGTGTGAGAGCGACCTGCGGACCGCCTTACGGCTCGTTGCGCGCTATTCGGCGTACTGGTGGTCGAACGGGCTCCAGGACGAGGCTGCGGCCGCGGCCGAGCGGGTGCTCAGCATGCTCGGCCGGACCGTCCCGGTCGGGCTGCACGAGGAGTACCTGCTGGCCGTCATCCACGGTGCGGCGTCGGCCGAGCAGGAGCAGGTGGAGCTGGCCCAGCAGGTCGTGCTGACGACAACCGGCCCGTTCCGGTACTCCGTGACGGTGCTGCTGTGGTCGCTCGTGTTCGGGCCGTTCGAACCGGCCGCCGTGGTCGAGGACGTGCTGGAGCGCAACGAGGCCGGTGACGCGTGGACGCGCGCAGCCGTCGAGCTGTGCCGTGGCTACCCCGGTCTGACGACAGCTGCACCGAGTGACGCGGCACAGAGCCTGCGTACGGCGCTGGGCCGCTTCCGGATGCTGGAGGACCGGTGGGGCATGTTCCTGGCCCTCACCGCGCTCCGACAGGTCGTCGACGAGCCGCTGGACGCCACCACAGAGGCGCTGGAGCTCGCTGAGCACCTGTGCCTCGCAGACGAGACCGCACTGCTGCTGTGCGAGCGTGCTGAGCTCTACCGACGGCAGGGGAAGCTGGAAGACGCACACGCGGACTACAGCCGGGCGCTGTCGATCGGCGAGCACGCCGACCAGCCAGAGACCATTGCAGCGGCACGGGTCGGTTTGGCCCGTACGGCGCGCGGCACCGGCAATCTCCCGGCCGCCCGCGCGCACCTGTCCGCCGTACTCGCCATCCCTGAGCTGGACGACGCGCACTACGAGGCGCTGCACGAACTGGCGCTGCTGAACGCGTCCGAGGCATCCGCGTAGCACCTGACCACATAGGCGAGTGGTACCACTCACATCGCGGGACACGGGTCGGCTGGTTAGAGTCGGAGCGAATCGGGCCTCGACACTGCAACGGAGCAGCTGATGGACAAGACGTACGGATCGCCGCAGGAAGCGGTGGCGGACATCGGGGACGGCGCAAGCCTCGCCGTCGGCGGCTTCGGGTTGTGCGGCAACCCGATGCAGCTCATCAGCGCTCTGCACGACAAGGGGGTCTCCGGGCTCAGCGTCGTGTCGAACAATTGCGGCGTCGACGACTGGGGACTCGGCATCCTGCTCGCCGACAAGCGGATCGCCAAGATGACGTCGTCGTACGTCGGGGAGAACAAGGAGTTCGCCCGGCAGTTCCTGTCCGGGGAGCTGGAGGTCGAGCTGACCCCGCAGGGCACGCTGGCCGAGAAGCTCCGGGCCGGCGGCTGCGGGATCGCCGCGTTCTTCACGCTGGCCGGTGTCGGGACCCAGGTCGCCGACGGCGGGCTGCCGCAGAAGTACAACCCGGACGGTTCGGTCGCGAAGGCGTCGGAGCCCAAGGAGACGCGGGAGATCAACGGTACGACGTACGTGCTGGAGGACTCGATCACCACCGACTTCGGGCTGGTGCACGCGCTCAAGGGCGACACCCACGGGAACCTGGTCTTCGACCGCAGCGCGCGGAACTTCAACCCGCTGGCCGCGATGGCCGGCCGGGTCACGATCGCGCAGGTCGAGGAGCTGGTCCAGCCTGGTGAGCTGGACCCGGACTCGATCCACCTGCCCGGCGTGTACGTGCAGCGTGTCGTTGCTGTTGGCAAGGACATCGAGAAGCGGATCGAGAAGCTCACCGTTCAGAAGGGGGCCTGACCATGCCACTCACCCGTGAGCAGATGGCGGCGCGGGCGGCCGCGGAGCTGGACGACGGCTCGTACGTGAACCTCGGCATCGGCCTGCCGACCCTGGTCCCGAACTACATCCCGGACGGCGTCACCGTCGTACTGCAGTCCGAGAACGGCATCCTCGGCGTCGGGCCGTACCCGGTCGCGGGCGAGGAGGACCCGGACCTGATCAACGCCGGCAAGGAGACCGTCACGACGCTCCCCGGCGCCTCGTTCTTCGACTCGTCGCTGTCGTTCGGGATGATCCGCGGCGGCGCGATCGACGCGGCCATCCTGGGCGCCATGCAGGTCTCGGCCACCGGCGACCTGTCGAACTGGATGATCCCCGGCAAGATGGTCAAGGGGATGGGCGGCGCGATGGACCTGGTGCACGGCGCGAAGAAGGTGATCGTGCTGATGGAGCACGTCGCCAAGGACGGCTCGCACAAGATCCTCGCCGAGTGCGACCTGCCGTACACCGGTCGCGGCGTGGTCAACCGGATCATCACCGACCTCGCCGTACTGGACGTCACCGACGACGGCCTGCAGCTGGTCGAGCTCGCCGAGGGCGTCACGTTCGACGAGCTCCAGGAGAAGACCGGAGCCCCGATCAAGCAGTAGCACTCTCCTTGCACCCCCAAATCGTTTATCGTGCGAAGGCGATCCGGTTCTCCACGCTGACCGCGATCTGCGATGCGCTCGGATGCCAGCCGGGAGACCTTCTCGAAGTCACGCAATGAACTTCGTCTCCGGCAGCGCGTGGGTCCAGTCGTGCGGGCGGTGCCGGAGATGCTGGTCGAAGAACGCTGGGATGTAGGTGCGCATGACGTGCAGTACCTGGTCCGCGTTCGCCGTACCGATGGTGTTCGCGATCAGCTCCGGCGGGACGGTGAAGAAGCGCTGGAACCACGGGATCAGCGCTTGGTAGTCGACGAAGCTGTAGTGGCGGCCGTTCGGGAGGTTCAGGTCGCGCTTCCAGCCGGTCGAGTGGTCCCAGAACAGTCCCCAGGACGGGTCCGTGCGGTGGTCGTGCGGGCCTGGGCCGATCGCACCGGATCCCATCAGGAGGAAGGGGCGGTTCGTGCCCTTCGCGACGGTCGGTGCGTCGGCGGGGTCGTCGTACCCGTAGCCGAGCTCGCCGTCGAGGTCGATCGCGGCGTGGATCCGCGGGTCGGCGACCAGGAGGTCGATCGAGCTGAGGCCGCCGGCCGAGTGGCCGTAGGACCCGATCCGGTCGAGGTCGAGGATGGCGCCGAGGCCGTTGGGCAGGCGGCGGTGCTCCGCGTCCGGGTTCTCGCCGCGGGCGAGCCGGGTGAGGCTGTCCAGGGCGAAGCGCAGGTCGGCGAACCGGGTCGTGCGGGCGAGCATCGCGTACGGCGCGGGCGGCAGGGTCTGTACTTCGATTCGGTTCCCGGGGAACTCGACGCCGGAGACCTCGTACGTGTGGTCGACGGTCACCACGACGTACCCGCGACTGGCGAGCTCGGCGACGCTGATCGACGCGAGTCCCCGCGGGACGCCGAACCCCGGCGAGAACAGGACGACCGGCCGCTTGCCCGGGAGAACCGGCGCAAGCAGCCCACCGTGACTCTTGGCCCCAGCCCAGTCGATCATCCCGACCGGCTGCTCGAGCGCCTCCGCAGCCCCCGCCCCGAACACCTCTGCCGTCAACGGCGGCAGATACGCCGCAGGCGCCGTCGCCCGACGCGCCGGATACCAGATGCTGATCATGAGCTCGCGTGGGCGACCGGGAACAAACGGGTCGTCACGACCGGCATCAACCAGGTGCAGCTCGGTCGTCCCAACCGGGAACGGACCAGTCGGCCGCGGAAGCCGAATCGCAACGGGAACCGCTACTCCGGTGCTTGCTCCTGCTGTTCGCAGGGCGGTGAGACCGGCGAGTGGGGCGAGGGCGGCGGAGGTGAGGAGAATTCGTCGATTCAGCATGGACCGACTGTGCCTGGAGACCAACTATCCGTTCAGCTTGCGAAAGACACCTGTGATCCCTGGCGAAAGTCGGGTATTACGGGACGGGTGGAGTTGGATGTGCTGGTGATCGGCGGAGTAGGCATCGACACGATCGTGCGGGTGCCGAGCCTGCCGTTGGCGGATGTGGACACGGTTCCGGTCGAACCGATCGAGTCGTACCTGGCGCACACCGGGCACGGTGTCGCGCTCGGCTGCCACCTGCTCGGGCTGAACGCCGGGCTGGTGGACGTGATCGGCGACGATCCCGAGGGCGCGCGGATCCGCCGTACGTACGACGAACTCGGCATCCCGCTGCGCGTCGTCCTGCATCCGAGCGGCACCCGCCGATCGGTCAACCTGGTCGCCCCGGACGGCCGCCGGCTCTCGATGTACGACGGCCGCCACCCGCGCGGTCTCCGCGTCGACCCGAACCTCTGGCGCCCGGTGATCCGGCACGCGCAGCACGTCCACGTCTCGATCATGGACTTCGCCCGCGACGCCCTCGGGGACGCGATCGCCGCCGACCGCTCGATCTCCACCGACCTGCACGACTGGGATGGCCGCAACGACCACCACAAGGACTTCGCCACCGCGTCCGACATCGTCTTCGTCTCCGCCGCAGCCCTCCCACCCGACGGCGTCGACTGGATCCTCGCCAACGGCCGCGCCGACGTCGTAGTCGCGATGGCCGGCGCCGACGGCAGCTATCTCCACGTCCGCGGCGAACCGCCCCGCCATTTCCCCGCGATCACCTTCCCCGACCGCCCGGTCGTCGACACCAACGGCGCCGGCGACGCCTACGTAGCCGCCTTCCTGGCCCGCTACCTGGACGGAGCCCCCTGGCCCGACGCCGCCACCGCCGGCACGGTAGCCGCCGGCTGGGCCTGCACCTCCCCCGGCACCCACACCAACCTAATAACCGCCGAAGACCTCGCCCTCCGCAGCCGTCAGCTCTAGTCAGCCGCGGGTCATTGGGGGGTGGAGGGTTGTGGCTGTGCCGCGGTGGAATAGTTGGGCGGGGCGGCCGCCGTCTCGGGTTGTGGTGGTGCCTGCGGGGGCTACGAAGTTGGGGGTTTTGGTGACTTTGCGGTGGAAGTTTCGGGGGTCCAGGGGGAGGCCCCAGACTGCTTCGTAGACGCCGCGGAGTTCGGAGATGGTGAACTCCGGTGGGCAGAACGCGGTGGCCAGGGGCGAGTACTCGAGTTTGGCGCGGGCGCGTTCGACGCCGTCGGCGAGGATCCGGTGGTGGTCGAACGCCAGCCGGCCGGAGTCGTCCAGTACGTCGGTGGCGTCGACCCAGCTCGCCGACGCGGCGTCGGAGCCCGCGACGGGAGCGGGCAGGTCCGGTACCAGGGCCAGGTACGCCACGCTGACCACCCGGCCGCGCGGGTCGCGGTCGGGAGCGCCGTACGTCGCGACCTGTTCGAGGTGGATGCGCTCGGCGGACAGCCCGGTCTCCTCCGCCAGTTCGCGGCGCGCGGTCGTCTCCAGGTCCTCGCCCGGCCGCACGAACCCGCCGGGCAGCGCCCAGCGGCCCCGGTACGGCGGGATGCCGCGGCGGATCAGCAACACCTGGAGGCGGCCGTCGCGGACGGTCAGGATGACCAGATCGGTGGCCAGGCCGAGCGGCTCGAAGTCCATGACCCCACTCTAATCGTCACCTTGACGAGAAGTCACTTGACCCCTTATCGTCATAGTGACGACAAGGAGAACGAAGAGATGGCAGACATCACCCGGTTCCGTTTCATCAGCCACCTGCGGGCCAACCCGACCACCCACGTGCGGCACCTGCGCAACGGCAAGGTCGCGCACGACGGCGCCGGCCAGGCGTTCTGGTTCCGGGCGCTGAACTCGTCGCTGAGCGAGATCCCGGTCGACGACCGCGAGCAGCCGTTGCTGTTCCACGGCCGCACGCAGGACTTCCAGGACGTCGTCGTGCAGGCGACCGTCACGTACCGGGTGACCGACCCAGCGCTGGCCTCGGCCCGGCTGGACTTCGGCATCGACCCGGACACCGGGCTCTGGCGGTCGACGCCGCTCGAGCAGCTCGGCGGTCTGTTGACCGAGCTGGCGCAACAGACCGCACTCGACCTGCTGGCCCGGATGACGCTCACCGAGGCGCTGTCCGAGGGCATGACCGCGCTTCGCCAGGCGGTCGGCACCGGCCTGCGGGAGGACCAGCGGCTGACCGGGCTCGGCATCGGCGTCGAGGACGTGCGTGTGGTCGCCGTACGCGCGGAGCGGGACGTGGAGAAGGCGCTGCAGACGCCGACGCGCGAGATGGTGCAGCAGGCCGCGGACAAAGCGACGTACGAACGCCGTGCGATGGCCGTCGAGCGGGAGCGGTCGATCGCGGAGAACGAGTTGCAGAACCAGATCGAGCTCGCCCGGCGCGAGGAGCAGCTGGTCAACCAGCGCGGTCAGAACGAGCGCATGCGTGCGACCGAGGCCGCGGCCGCCGGTCAGATCGAGACGCAGGCCGCGGCCGGTCGACAACGCGCACTGGCCGAGGCGGAGGCCGACGCCAAGCGGGTGATCGGCGCGGCGGAGGCTGCTGCCGAGAAGGCCTTGCTGGAGGCGTACGCCGAACTCGACCAGGCGACCATCCTCGCGCTCGCGATCAAGCAGGGCGCCCTACCGGAGATCGGCACGCTCAACGTGACGCCGGACCTGATCACGCCGCTCCTCACGAGGCTGGCCGAGCAGCGATGACGCTTCCCCCGAGGGCGGTGGTTGTTCATCGGGAGACGGAGCTCACCGAGTTGATCGCTCGGCATGGGACGCGGCAGCAGGCTGGGTTCTTCCTGGCCGGCCGCGGGCGGGATCTGGCCGAGCTGGACGCGCGGCACCAGGCCCAGCAGGACGCGCTCGCCACGGTCTCCGCGGCGATCCCGTTGGACTGGCGCCGTGCCGTTGCCGAGCGCAACGACCTGGACCGATTCGGGTTCGGACCGGAGGATGTGGTGATCGCGGTCGGCCAGGACGGGCTGGTCGCGAACGTGGCGAAGTACCTGGACGGTCAGCCGGTGATCGGGATCAACCCCGAGCCGTCCCGCAACCCCGGCGTACTCGTGCCGCACGAACCCGCCGCGATCGCCGGCCTGCTGGCCGAACGTCAGGTCGCCGAGCGGACGATGGTTGCCGCAAGCACCGACGACGGGCAGCAACTGGTCGCATTGAACGAGGTGTACGTCGGTCACCGGACGCACCAGTCCGCGCGCTACCGGCTGAGCTCTCCCGATGGATTGCCGGAGCGGCAGTCGTCGTCCGGGATCCTCGTCGGGACCGGGACCGGGTCGACCGGCTGGTGCCGATCGGCCTGGCAGGAACGGCGTAGTCCGTTGGCGCTGCCAACGCCGATCGATCCAGTGCTGTGCTGGTTCGTGCGCGAGGCCTGGCCGTCGCCGGCGACCGGTACCGACAACACCGAAGGGTTGCTGAAGGCACCGGATTCGCTGACGATCACGGCCGAGTCGGATCTGGTCGTGTTCGGCGACGGGATGGAGTCCGACACCTTGAGCATCGGCTGGGGTCAGCGGATCGAGATCGGCGTCGCCCCGGTCACGTTGCACCTGGTGGTCTGAATGGTGGCGTGCCACGCGGAGTACAGCCGCCGCGCCGACCCGCCGATCGGACCCACCGCGTTGAACACCGCGCCACGGCTGGCCGGCTTGGCGTTCTCGATCGCGTCGACGGCCTGCTCGGGCGCGTCGATCGTCGACGAGCACACGTCCAGGATGTAGTTCGGCACCTGCAGCTTCGGGTCGACGCAGCCGACCAGCGGTACGCCGACAGCCGCGACGATCGGGAACACGGTGCCGGGGATGCCCACCGCGCATTCCGCAGTCGCCGACTCCGGCACCGAACCCAGCACGCTGATCTCGTACTGGTCCCAGAGCGTCCGGTCCTCGCGCGGATGCAGGCCGACCACGATGTGCTTGCCCGCGGCCTCCAGCTTCGCGGCCGCGTCGAGCAGCAACTGCGTGCCAGGCGCCGCGTCGCCGGTCTGGTCCGGGTGCGTAACGCTGGTCAGCACCAGCACCCGGTCCTTCTGCGGCGCGTACGTCGGGAGGTTGTCGGTCTGTGCTGACCCCACCATCCGTACGCGACGCCTCCAGCCGAGGTACGCCGCGAACACATCCGACTCGGCCGGCGACGCGGCCGTCACGAGCTCCAACCGCGATCGGAACTCCTGGGCCCGCGGCGCTTCCACCGGCTTGAGATACGCCAGCGAACTCGCTGCCATCGGCAACCGCTTCAACACCGCCGCCACATCGGCCGGCCAGTCCGAAGCGCCGTTCACCACTAGCAGATCAGCCTGCGGTACGTCGTGCAGCGTCGCGACCGGCACCGGGTCACCCGGCTTGATCTGCGTCAGATCCGGAACGACCTGCACCAACTCCCACCCACGCCGCACGGCCTCAGCCAGCAACGGCTGCGCGTGGTACGTCCCCCACGGCTCGTTAGTTGCCAACAGCACCCTCGTGCGCCGAGGCCGAGCAGCCACCGACAACCCCGGCGTCGCAGCCAGCCCGATCCCCAGAGCCCCGGCCTTCAACAACGTACGTCGAGTCGCAATCATGCCCGCGACCCTACGAAGCCGGTGTGAACAACCGCTAGAACAGAGAAAAGACAGAAGATGGATTGGGAGTTGGGTGCCCGGCCGGCAGCCGGACACGAGGGCATTACAGTTGCCCCCGGAGGGGATCGAAACATGGTGATGGGGAATCAGGACATCGGTGCCTGGGACGCGGAGTTGCACCGTTCCGGCCGAGTGATCTTCGCGGTCCGGCGCGCGCTGGCCTTCGGCGGCCTGGTCGTCGTGCTGACGCTGGCCGGCATCCCGATCGTCTCGGTCGTCCGGGATCTCGACACCCGCGGCACTTGGTTCACCGTCCGGGTGGGGCTCCTTGCCGTACTCCTCGCCGCCTGTATCGCGCTCGCCGTCTTGTTCCTCCTCGGTCACCCGCGGGTGACCGTCAACGCCACTGGCATTCGCTTCGCTTGGTGGCGGCAGATTCCGTGGTCCGAGTTCGAAGGCACCACCGTCGTCACACCCACCAGCAGCCTCGCCGCCCCCTACCTGACCATCGCCTCCACCCGCGGCACCAAACTCCACATCCCCCAAACGAACGTCGAAGACCTGCGCGCCTTCGCAGCCTGGCTCACCAAACTGCACACCCAACACCACCTGAAGACCAACAGCTAAGCGCACCGACCTGTCCCGCGTGCTAGATCTCCTTTGACGGTTGGATGATTAGGTGCGGGAGGTTCACGTCTCTTGGGCGGCTGATGACGTATGCGATCAGGGCGAGTTCGGTGCGGAGTGCCCGGGTCAGGTAGCTGACGCCCGCCTTCGAGGCGCCGTACGTCGCCATGCCGGGAAGGAACCGCTGCGCGGCCGGTGCGTCCCCGAACGGGGTCACCTGCATCAGCCCGGCGTTGTTCACCAGCAGATCGAGGTCACCCAGGCGGCTCTGCACCAGGTCGGCGGCCTCGGCCACGGACTGCTCCGAGGTGACATCGGCCGGGACGACGAGCTGCTCGAAGATCTGCCAGCTCGACGTCCGCACCGGAGTGATGATCGGCTTCAGCGGGACGCTGGTCGGGATCTTGACGGTGTACAGACCGCCCGCGCGGTTGTTCGCCAGGAACATGTCATACGTCGGCGTGGTGGCGATCAGTGCGAACGACTTCATCGTGCTCATCCCGGTCACGAACCCGGTGTTGCGGAGGCCCTTGCCGACGTCGGTCCAGCGCCCGAACTTGCCGTACATGTCCTGCGAGTACAGCATCGTCCGCGTCGGCTTGCCGGCCGCTGACGCCTTGTACTGCGACTGGATCAGGAACCGCCCGCCCCATCCGTTCCCGATCCGCTTGAACACCGGCGTACCGACGATCTTGCCGTCGCTGCCGATCGTGTACGTGCTCTCCATGAGATACCCGGAGCCGCGGCAGCGCCGGCGAGCCCGAAGGCCTTACGGAACATCAAGTTGTCCTTTCGGAGGAATCAGTCGCCGTTCGCGATGTCGAACTCGGGGATCGGCGCCCAGCGGAAATACACCGGGTCGTCGAAGCTGCCGGGGACCTTGCCCAGGGACTGGATCGGCGTCGACGAGCCGTTCGCGTGCCCGACGGCGTACAGATAGGCGGTCTTGGTGTCCTTGTCGATGCCGAGCAGCAGCGTGCTGTTCCGGCCGCAGGCCATCGCCGACAGCGTCTCGAACCCCTGCCAGGTGCGGGTCCGGACCGGCGTCACGATCGGTTTGGCCGAGCCGGCCGGGATCCGGATCGTGTACAGCGCGCCGCCGCGGGTATTCGCGAGGAACGTGTCGTACGTCGGTGTCTTGGCGATCAGCGCCATCGACTTGACCGCGGCGAACCCGGCGTACGAACCGGCCGCACGCCACGTCCCGTTGTCGATCCGCCAGCGGAACAGCACGCCGTCGTTCCGGAGTGCGTACGCCGCCTCGCGGTGGACCTTGCCCGGGTACGGCGCCTGGTACTGCGAGACCTCCAGCAACCCGAAGCTGCTCCAGCCACCGCCGATCCTCCGGAGCACCGGCTGATCGATGACGGATCCGTTCGTGTCGGTCAGGTAGACGCTCCAGTAGAGCGCGTCGCCGATCACGACGTACCCGCCGCGTTGCGCACCCTGCGGAGCCGGCTCGTCGATCTGGCGGGCACTGAGACGGACCTGTCCGGGTTTGTAGACCCCGGTGACCAGTCGATTCACGGTCGTCGGCGGCGTCGTCGCCCGGACGTCGATCCGGCGGTGGCCCCCGTCCGCGGTCACCGAGCCCTGCCAGACCTTGCAGGCCTCCGCCGTCGCTGTCCCGGTCGCCTGCGCAGCTGCGGGGGTGAGCGCCAACAGCACCGCGCTCCCCGCCAAAGCGGTCATCAGTCGGTTCATGTCGCCCCCCTCTCACTTCGTTAGATACGACGTGGACACCGAAAGTTGCGGGCGAAGTATTACCCCTGCTGTGCACGAAAAGTGAGCGAGCAGGTGAGTTCTGTGCACAGAATAGGTCTTCACCTACCGCCCATAGGGGGAGATCCACGCATGCGCAGAACTCGGTTACGCACCGGGCTGGCCCTGGTGCTCGCGGCGGTGGTGGCCCCGGCCGCCTCGCTCACCGCGGTCGCCGGGCCCACCGCCGTACCGTCCAAACCCTTCGTCCAGGGCACCGCGACCGTGCCCGCCTACGACTACGACAACGCGATCCACGAGAAGGTGCAGGTCGACGTACCCCGGCTCGACGGGGACGCGAACGGGATCACCGACCAGATCACGGTCGACATCATCCGGCCGGGCGAGGCGGCCCAGGCCGCCATCGACGTACCGGTGATCATCCAGGCCTCGCCGTACTACGCGGGCGACCCGACGACCTACTTCGACGCGACCGGCACCCGCCAGGTATTCGGGAGCTGGCTGGACAACTACTTCGTGCCCCGTGGGTACGCCGTCGCGTTCGTCGACATGCCCGGGACGTTCCGGTCGACCGGCTGCAGCGACGTCGGCGCGGACCTCGAGGTGCTCGGCACCAAGGCCGTCATCGACTGGCTGAACAACCGGACCACCGGGCACAAGCCGGACGGCAGCGCCGCGAAGGCCGACTGGTCGACCGGCAAGGCCGGCATGATCGGCGTGTCCTGGAACGGGACGATCGCGAACTCGGTCGCGAGCACCGGCGTCCGCGGGCTGGAGACGATCGTGCCGATCGCGGCGATCTCCAGCTGGTACGACTACACCCGCGGCTTCGGGGTGCCGTTCTACGACGAGTACATGGGCTTCCTGCACGACTACGTCAGCAACGACGCCTCGCCGCGCTGCGAGCAGCTGACGAACGAGATCGAGCAGGACTCCGACACCCGCACCGGCTCGTACAGCAAGTGGTGGGACCCGCGGAACTACCGGCTCGACGCCTCCAAGGTCCGGTCCAGTGTGTACGTCGTGCACGGGCTCGGCGACGAGAACGTGAAGACCCGCCAGTTCGGCGAATGGTGGGACGAACTCGCGAAGCGGAACGTGCCGCGGAAGATCTTCCTGCACCAAGGCGTGCACCTGGACGGGTTCAGCTTCCGCGACGAGTGGGTGGACAAGCTGCACCCGTGGTTCGACTACTGGCTGCAGGGCCTCAAGAACGGCGTGATGGACACACCGCAGGCGACGGTCCAGCGCGAGGACGGCTCGTTCGTCGACGAGGCGAAATGGCCGGCGGCCGGAGCGAAGCAGACCACGCTGAAGCTCAGCAACCTGACTGGTACGAGCAATCCGGTGAGCTTTACCGGGACGGACAAGGAGTCGGCGGACACCGTCGTACTCGATCCGACTGCTGCGCGGACCGATCGGGCGGTGTTCCTCAGCGACGAGCTGGAGAAGGCGGTTCGGGTCAGCGGCACCGGGAAGGTGTCGGTCCGGGTCAAGGTCAACAAGGTTGCCTCAGGCATCAAGGCACGGTTGGTCGACTACGGTACGGCGAACCGGTACGTGAACGTCACGAACGTGCCCGACACACGCGTCTGCTGGGGTGACGGCAACGCGCTCGACACCGGTTGCTACGCGAAGACGCAGGTCAACACGGCGGTCTCCGACACGTCCGTCGTGGTGCGAACGCTGGCCGACGTGGGGCATTACAAATCCATGTATGCCAAGGAATCACTGCGTTCGGATCGTTGGTACGACCTGTCATTCGAACTGAACGCCGACGATGTGGTCTTCGCGGCCGGCCACCGCCTGGGCCTGGTCCTCACGGTCGAACCAGACAACCCGTCGATCCCGTTCACCGGCGCGACTATCACCCTCGACCCGACGCGCTCGTCCCTCACCCTCCCACTAACGGGCTACACCACAGCCCTTCAAACAGCCGAGATCCCGCAGGCCCGAGTCCCCTCCACCCGGTTGGCCCAACCGGAACCGGAGAAGGACCCGGTCAAGCTGATGGAACAGATGGTCGAAGCTTCTAGGTAGAACTGAGGCGGGGTCCTGGTGAAGGCCGGGGCCCCGTTCTCACAACTCCGAATACGCAGTTACCAGGGTGGCTGCGTCGTGTTCCCAGTTGAGTTCGGCGGCGGCGGAGCGGACTCCGTCGGTGTAGGTCGTGTAGTTGTCGATTACTGTGCGGACCGCCAAAGCCAACGAGTGCGCGTTTCCGGGCTCGTAGAGGCCGCCGAGTTTGTACTGGGTGACGACTGCTCGTAGTTCGGGGAGGTCGGCGGCGACTACGGGAACGCCGGCCCGGACCGCGTGAAAGAGTTTGTTGGGTAGTGCGAGGCGGTGATTCTCGCAGGTGTTGGTGAGGGTGACCAAGGAGATTCCGTACGAGCGGAGTGTGTCGTCGACCTCGTCGATGGACCGCTCTGCGACGGTCTCCACCGGTCCCAGGTCCAAGCGATAGTTGGGATCCACCGACCCCATCAGCACCGTCCGGAACGGCGCCAACTCACGAGCCGCCGCCACCACAGTCGGCAGATCACGCCCAGCCCCGACACGTCCGGCGTACAGCAAGCCCTCGGGCTGCGAAGGTGCCGGCGGTACGTCGTCCGCCCGCGGGAACGTGTTCCGTACGACGCGCACATCGGACAAACCCCGCGACCGCAGCCGCGCCGCGATCCCGTCCGACACGGTGAACACGACCCGCGCGCGAGACGCCAGCGCGACCTCGTACCGCCGCCCACGCGCCCGCCACAACGGCGTCGGCCGCCCCGGCAGCGCCCGGTCGAACCACAGCTCGTGGCTGTCATACACAAGCGAGGCAGACCATAATGCGGCGTACTCCGCAGCCAACTCCAACGTATTGAAGTCGTGTGCATGCACCACGTCGACCGGACCGGCCGCGGCCACCTGAGACGCCGCAGCAAGACGCCACTGCTTCTCGGTGCGGTTCCGGTGCTCGGGCAGCAACAACCAGCGCCCGAACCGCTTGGCCAGCACCTTGGGCCCGGAATGCCCGTGCCCGACCGTCAGCCCGCCGTTCCCGGTCCGCAGACCGGAAGAGCGGGAGACCGACTCCACCGTGATCCCAGGCCCCACTTCGAAGCCTTCAGGGACGTCCCGGCCGATCACATGCAGCGTGTGACCGGCCGCGGCGAGCGCCGTCGCCTCCCGCAGGATCCGCGAGTCCCCGGCGATCGGGGACTGCGCGATCATCAGAATCCGCACTTACTCGCTCTCGTCCTCGTACACCAGTTCGTTGTTGAGGAACGGCAGCAATTCCGCGACCGACTTCCGCCCGTCGTGCAGGTCATGCACGAACGACGGTCCCGCGTCGGCGATCTTGCGGGCGGTGTCGCGCTCGGCGACCAGCCGCTCGATCACCTCCGACAGGTCGTCCGGGTTCGCCTCGGCGATCGGCAGGTCGGTCGGCAGCAGGTCCCGGACCGGGTCCGCGATGTGCCCAACGGTGACCCGGCCGGCCGCCATCGCCTCGCAGGCGAAGACGCCGTACGAACCGAGCAGCAGCTGGTCGACCACGATGTCGGCGCTCTTCACCATCTCGGCGAGCTCCGCGTGCGGCACGCCCTGGACCCGGTTGTACTTGATCAGGCCTCGTGCATCCAGGTCCGTCAGTACCGGGTCGACGTACGCCGAACCCTTCAAAGCGGAAGCCGACGGCGCGTGCAGCACCACCGGGACCTCGCGCTCGAGCACCGGCTGCGTCGACACGAACCCTTCGACGTCGACGGCGAGCGGCAACCAGATGCCGTTCTCGACGAACTCCAGCAGGTCCGGCGTCGTCACGAAGACCGGTCCCTTGTAGCCCTCGAGGTGGTGGCGCATCAGGTTGTTCGCGGCCTGCAGGCGCACCGTCAGCTCGTCGTCCGGGTTGCGGAACGGCGAGTACCGGTACTGCTCGCGGTGCTGCGCGGGATCGCGGATCTCCGACCCGTGGAACACCAGACCGTGCTTGATCCCGGCCTGGTCCAGCATCGGTACGTCGGTCGTCCACATCTGCCCGCGCTGCTGACCGAACATCGGCCGGCCCGCCTCGAACAGCACGTGGGTGACCTCACGCAACGCGTACGCCGTCAGCTCCAGCTGCCAGCGCAGATCGGACCGGTACTGGCGATACGTACCCGTGCGGTGCACGCGGAAGTCGAACGCGCCACTGCCCGTAGTGAGCGACTCCGCCTTGACGTCCGGCACCTCGCGCTCGAGCGCGGTCGCCCACAACCACGCCTGACCGGCACTGTTGACCGGCCCGAGCAGCAGGTGCCGCCCGGTCTTGCGCGCCTTGCCGCCCGGCCGCGTGATGTCGAGCTGCTGCCCAGTCAGCTCGCTGTACAGCTCGCGGAGCTTGGCCGCCTGCCCGGCCCACGACACCTCTTGCTGGTACGCCGGGTCCGCAACCCGCTCGCGGTAGCTGTCCAGGTCACCGAGCACCGTGCGGACCTTCGACGCCAGGTCGTGCGCGTCGGCCGCGGTGAAGACCTCGCCGATCTTGGTGCGGTCGACGAACTGCTTCATGCTCGGCATGTCGCTGACCACCACCGGCAGCCCCGCGAAGGCGTACTCGAACAGCTTGTTCGGCAACGCCATCTCGTGGCTCGGGTAGCGCAGGATCGGGATCAGCCCGACGTCGGCGGTCCGCAGGAACGCGACCACCTCGTCCGGCTTCACCGGGTCCAGGCAGTGCAGGCGGTCCTGCACCTCCAGCTGCACGGCCTGCGCCTGCAGCTCGCGGACCGCGTCCGTCGCCACACCAGGCACACACACGACGGCCAGGTGCGCGTCCGGCAGATCCACCAGCGCCTGTACGGCGGTGTGGATGCCACGCGCCCGCGTCACACCACCGCTGTACACCAGCAGCGGTACGTCGGATGCCAGGCCGATCTGGCTGCGAATGTCGGACACCTCGACCGACACGTCAGCGGGGTTCGGCGTGTTCATCACCACGGTCGGCTCTTGCCGCAGGTTGTGCTCGCGCTGCAACCGCGTCGCGATGGCCGGGCTGACGGTGATCACCCGGTCCGCGTTGCCGATGTACTCGCGCTCGTGGTTGGCCCAGGCCGCGATCGAACGCCGGGTCCGGGCGCCGTACTGCGAGAGTCCGGCGACGTACTCGTGCGCGTCGTACACGACCTTCAGCTTGCGGCCGCGCAGCTTCGCGCGGCCGGCGGCGCGGGTCGCGACCCCGATCACGTGCATGTCGTGGGCGTGCACCACGTCCGGCTCAAGGCGGTCGATCAGGTCGCCGAACGCGATCTCCAGGTCGAGCGCCTCCGGGTGCAGCTTGCGCCACGGCGCCGGCCAGGGCAGCCGGTGCAGCACCCCGTCGTACGCCCGCCAGCTGAACTTGAAGGGCCCGTCCGCCTTGTTGCCCACGCCCTTGCGGACCCAAGCGGCGCGCTCGGCGGCCTGCCAGCGCGCACGGCGGAGCAATCGGGTGGCGACGCCGGCCTTGAACTTGACCGGATTGCCCTGGCCCGCCTTGGCGCGCGCGATCGCGTGCCCGGAGTCCGCCTTGAGCTCCTTGAGCTCGGCCGCGATCCGCTGGCTGCGCGCCACATAGGTTGCTCGGTACCGGTAGCCCACCAACGGCGGCCGCCAGTTACGGCGGGCCGTGCGGCTTCGTTTCCGTTCCTCACGCAGCGTGAAAGGCACCGCTACCCGGACGATCAGCGCTCCGTCGAGCATCTCCCTCGACGGCAGACCGCTGGCCGAGACCCCGAGCACAGTCACCTCTGCTCCGGTCTCGGCCAGTGCTGCGGCCTCCTTGCGGACCCGGCTGTCGTTGGTGACGTCGTTGGCGACCATCATCACGACCCGCAGGTCGGCATGTGTCACTGGCTGACCGACCTTCCGATCACAATCCGACGCACGCCCGCCCACTTGGCCGGGTCGGTGCGGTCGCGACCGTCGACGAGTACCTTCACACCCGGCAGGTCGGCCGGGCTCAGCTGCGCGTACTCCGCGTGGTCCGCCTGCAGCACCGCCGCGTCGACCGGAGTACCCAGCGTGTACGGCGTGAAGCCGAGACCCTGGAGCTCCTCGTCGGTGTACAGCGGGTCGTGCACGGACACCTCGGCACCGCGCGCCTTCAGCGCCTCCACGGCCGGGAACACCCCGGAGAACGCGGTCTCCTTGACGCCACCGCGGTACGACGCGCCAAGCACGACGACCTTGGCGCCCTTGAGGTCACCGAAGGCGCCCTCGAGCAGACCGATCGTGTAGTCGGGCATGCCGGCGTTCGCCTCGCGGGCGGCCCGTACGACGGTGGCGTCCGGGTCGGTGTACAGGTACAGCCGCGGGTAGACCGGGATGCAGTGGCCGCCGACCGCGATACCCGGCCGGTGGATGTGGCTGTACGGCTGCGAGTTCGACGCCTCGATGACGGCGTGCACGTCGATGCCGTTCTGGCCGGCGAACCGGGCGAACTGGTTCGCCAGGCCGATGTTCACGTCGCGGTAGGTGGTCTCGGCCAGCTTCGCCAGCTCGGCCGCCTCCGCGGAGCCCAGGTCCCAGACGCCGTTCGCACGGTCCAGGTCCGGGCGCTCGTCGAAGTCCAGCACGGCCTCGTAGAACGCGGTGGCGCGCTTCGCGCCCTCCTCCGACAGGCCGCCGACCAGCTTCGGGTACTTGCGCAGGTCCGCGAAGACGCGGCCGGTGAGCACCCGCTCCGGCGAGAACACCAGGTGGAAGTCGGTGCCCTCGGTCAGGCCGGAGATCTCCTCGAGCATCGGCTTCCACCGGTTCCGGGTGGTGCCGACCGGGAGCGTGGTCTCGTAGCTGACCAGCGTGCCGGGCGTCAGGTGCTCGGCCAGCGAACGGGTCGCGTTCTCCATCCAGCCGAACTCGGGCTGACCGGTCTGCTCGTCCACGAACAGCGGCACGACCACGACGACCGCGTCGCTGTTCGGGATCGCGTCCGCGTAGTCCGTGGTCGCCCGCAGGCGGCCGTCGGCCACGGTCTCGGCGAGCAGCTCCTGCAGGTGGGCCTCACCCGGGAACGGCTCCTGGCCGGCGTTCACCAGCTCGACGAACTTCTCGTTGATGTCGACGCCGACGACCTGATGGCCCTTGGCCGCGAACTGGACCGCCAACGGCAGTCCGATCTTGCCTAAGGCAACAACACTGACACGCACAGCAACTCCACTAGGTAGTGATTCTTCATCGGGGGCCTCGGAGCTTTCGTTCCAGCGGGTGCTCGACGAACTTGTAGAGCAGCCACGAGGCGAAGATCGAGATGACCAGGACACCGGCGTACCAGGTCAGGTTGGACCAGCCGATCGGGCCGGCCACACCGTGCTGCTCCTTGATCGCGTACAGGATCGTGGCGTGCACGAGGTAGAAGGCGTACGACCACTGGCCCAGCGCCACCATCGGCTTGCTGCGCAGCACCGACCGGCCGCCGCGGGTGTCGCGGGCGGCGACCGCGAGGATCAGGAAGCCGTATAGCAGCGTGAGGACTTCCTTCTGGCACAGGCCCATGGTGACCGCGCCGGGGACCTGCGTCGGGTGCGCACCGGAGTACCAGAGCAGGTACAGGCCGCCGCCGGTGACCAGGAACGCGAACCACACCGGGATCCGCGGCTTCCAGCCGGACCGCAGCGAGATCGCGAGGCCGATACCGAACAGGAACGCCACCGAGTGCAGCACCGGCTGCGGCAGCACCGGTACGTCGGCCTTGTAATGGAACAGCGCCAGGCGGTACGCCCCGCCCAGGACGATCACCGACACACACAGGATCAGGCCGCCGATCGTCTTCAGCCGCTGCGTGGCCCGCCAGACGAACGGGAAGTAGGCGTAGAAGAACGCCTCGACCGACAGCGTCCAGCCCGCCGGGTTTCCGCCGTACAGGACGGTCGGGTTGTTCGACCAGCCCTGGACCAGGAACGCGGACGCCACCAGCACGGTCATCGAGACCGGCTTGATCCAGGACATCCCGGCCGGCGGTTCGAACCGGTAGAAGACGAAGATCGCCAAGATCAGCGTGAGGAAGTACAGCGGGAAGATCCGGGCGAACCGCCGCCGGTAGAACGTGCTGATCTTCGTCCCCGGCTGCGACGACCAGGTGAGGACGAAGCCGGACAGCACGAAGAAGAACGTGACGCCGGACGTGCCGTACTTCAGGAAGTCATAGATCGGCAGCGGCGCCAGCTGAGTCATGTGGTGGCAGAACACGAAGAAGGCCGCCCACCAGCGCAAACCGGTGAGCGACTCGACTCGTGGCAGCCTCTTGCCGGGGCGCGGTGGACCCGCGTCGGCAGGGGTAGTGCTGACAGGCGCGCCGGGAGGTGGGCTCGCGACAGCGGCCGACCCCGGGGCTTCCTGGGTCGGCTGTGTCTGGTTCTCTTCGGCGGCCTTCGTCATGTGGTTACTCCGCGAGAGTGGAGACGACACGCTCTGCAGCGTGGCCGTCGCCGTACGGCATCGGGCGGTCCCCCGTGGGCGTCGGCCGGGCAGCCAACTCGGGCAGCTTACTCACGTCGGATGTCAACACGTTCCATCCGTCGTCCAGCGTCTCGACCCACTCGGTCTCGGTGCGCAGCGTGGTGCACACCCGGCCGAGCAGGAAGGCCTCCTTCTGGAGACCGCCGGAGTCGGTCACCACACCGGCCGAACCGAGCACGGCCGCGACCATCTCCGGGTACGCCAGCGGCTCCCGGACGTGCAGCGAACCGTCCGGACGCTCCAGCTTGATGCCGTGCTCCGCGCACTTCGCGACGAGCCGCGGGTGGGCCAGCAGCAGGACCGGCGTACCGGCCGCACCGAGACCGTCGACGATCGCGGCCAGCCGCTCCGGGTCGTCGGTGTTCTCGGCCCGGTGGATGGTCGAGACGACGTACTCACCGCGCTTGAACGGCAGGTCGAGCGGCTTGTCCGCCACCGCGTCCCGGACCCGGAAGCACACGTCGGTCATCACGTCGCCGACCAGCCGCGACCTGTCCTTCAGACCCTCGTTCGCCAGGTGGTCCATCGCCACCTGGGTCGGGGCCAGCAGCAGGTCCGCCGCGTGGTCCGTGAGTACCCGGTTGTGCTCCTCCGGCATCAGCCGGTTGAACGAGCGCAGCCCGGCCTCGAGGTGCGCCACCGGCAGGTGCATCTTCACCGCGGACAGCGTGCCGGCGAGCGTCGAGTTCGTGTCGCCGTACACCAGCACCCAGTCCGGCTTGTGCTCGTCCAGTACGGCGTCCATCGCGGCCAGCATCGCGCCGGTCTGGACACCGTGGCTGCCGGACCCGACGCCCAGGTGGACATCCGGGTCCGGGATCCGCAGGTCGGCGAAGAACACGTCGGACATGTTCTTGTCGTAGTGCTGCCCGGTGTGCACGATCACGTGCTGGTGCCCATGTTGCTCTTGCGCCGCGGCAAAAGCCTCCGCGACCGGCGCCAGCTTCACGAACTGCGGGCGCGCCCCGACAACGCTCAGAACCTTCATGGTTACTGGGACTCCCCGGCGACCTTGACGGTTCGATCCTCGGCCGCCGACTGCAGAACGGCCTCGGCCACCTTCACGGTGGTCAGACCCTGCTGCAGCGTGACGATGTCCGCCTCCTTGCCGAGCACCGCGTCGCGGAACGCCTCGTGCTCGGTGCGCAGCGGCTCCGGCTTGCTGATCGCGTACCGGATCATGTCGCCCTCGCTGACACCGCGGAAGTGCGCGACGTCGTCCCACGCGGTGGCGACCGTGCCGTTGGAGTGGAAGGTCAGGTCGGCGAGCAGGGTGTCGGCGATGAACGCGCCCTTCTCACCGGTGACGACGGTGAGCCGCTCCTTCATCGGGGACAGCCAGTTGACCAGGTGGCTGGTGACGGTGCCGTCGGCCAGCTTGCCGGTCACCGCGATCAGGTCCTCGTACTGCCGGCCCGACTTGTGGGCGCTCTGCGCGGACACCGAGACGAACGGCGACTGGGTCACCCAGGCGGTCAGGTCGATGTCGTGGGTGGCCAGGTCGAGCACCACGCCGACGTCGGCGATCCGGGCCGGGAACGGGCCCTGGCGGCGGGTGGTGATCTGGTAGATGTCGCCCAGCTCGCCGGCCTCCAGCCGCACCCGCAGCGCCTGCAGCGCCGGGTTGTACCGCTCGATGTGGCCGACCGCGCCGACCAGACCGGCCGCCTCGAACGCCTTCGCGATCTCGGTCGCCTCGGCCGAGGAACCGGCCAGCGGCTTCTCGATCATCGCGTGGACGCCGGCCTCGGCCAGCGCCTTCGCGATCTCGGCGTGGTACTGCGTCGGCACCGCGACCATGCAGTAGTCGAGCTTCTCGGCGATCAGCTGCTCGATGGTCTCGTGCACCGGACGACCGCCGGCCACGTTGAACTTGTCACCGCCCGGGTCGGCGACCGCGACCAGGTCGACGCCCTCGAGGGACGCCAGGACGCGGCCGTGGTGCCGGCCCATCATGCCCAGGCCGATCAGGCCCGCACGCAGGTTCGCCATCTCACGCACCCGCCTTCGCCACGGTGTTCACCGCGGCCACGATCCGGTTCAGGTCTTCCTCGGACAGCGAGGGGTGGACCGGCAGCGAGAGCACCTCGGCCGCGGCCTTCTCGGTCTCCGGCAGGTCCAGCTCACGCTGGAACGACGGGAGCCGGTGGTTCGGGATCGGGTAGTACACGCCGCAGCCGACGCCGTACTCGGTCCGGAGCGCGTTCGCGAAACCGTCGCGGTCCTCGGTCACCCGGATCGTGTACTGGTGGTACACGTGGGTCGCCTCGGCGGCCACCGCCGGAACGGCGACACCCTGCAGGTTCGCGTCCAGGAAGGCCGCGTTCTCCTGCCGCTGCTTGGTCCAGCCGCCGACCTTGGTCAGCTGCACGCGGCCGATGGCGGCGTGCAGGTCGGTCATCCGGTTGTTCAGGCCGACGACCTCGTTCTCGTACTGCTTGAGCATGCCCTGGTTGCGGAACAGCCGCATCCGGCGCTCGAGGTCGGCGTTCGCGACCGAGTTCATGCCGCCCTCACCGGACGTCATGTTCTTGGTCGGGTAGAGGCTGAACATCGCGAACTCGCCGAAGGTGCCGACGGGCGCGCCGTTCCAGGTGGCGCCGTGGGCCTGCGCGGCGTCCTCGTAGATCTGGATGCCGTGCTTGTCCGCGATCGCCTGCAGCGCGGTCACGTTGGCCGGGTGACCGAACAGGTGCACCGGCATGACGGCCTTGGTCTTCTCGGTGATCGCGGCCTCGACCGCGACCGGGTCCAGGCAGAAGTACGTCGGCTCGATGTCGACGAACACCGGGGTGGCCCCGGTCAGCGCGACGCTGTTCGCGGTCGCGGCGAAGGTGAAGGACGGGACGATGACCTCGTCACCCGGTCCGACCCCCGCGGCCAGCAGGCCGAGGTGGAGACCCGACGTGCCCGAGTTCGTCGCGACGCAGGCCCGGCCGGAGACCAGCGCTGCGCCGAACTCCTGCTCGAACGCCGCCACCTCAGGACCCTGGGCGAGCATGCCGGACTGCATGACACGGTCGACAGCCTCGCGCTCCTCCTTCCCGATGATCGGCTTCGCGGCCGGAATCGGCTGCACCATCAGTTCTCCTCCTGTGCTTCATCGGCCGGCCGCAGCCGTCCGTCGGTTTCGATGTACATCTCGCCCGTGTTCGGGCACTTCCACTCGCCGTCCCCGACGGAGAGCAACGGAACCCCGGCCTTGCCGACCCACTTGAGCCGGCGCGCCGGGACCCCGGCGACCAGCGCGAAGTCTGGCACGTCCTTGGTCACCACTGCACCCGCGGCGACCGTGGCCCAGCGGCCGATGGTGACCGGGGCCACGCACACGCTGCGCGCACCGAGCGAGCAGCCTTCCTTCATCGTCACCCCGACCGGTTCCCAGTCGTGCCCGCTCTTCGGCGACCCGTCCGGGTTCACCGCGCGCGGGAAGTAGTCGTTGGTGAGCACCACCGCCGGGCCGATGAACACGCCGTCCTCGAGGGACGCCGGCTCGTACACCAGCGCGTAGTTCTGGATCTTGCAGTTGTCGCCCATCCGGACCCCGGTCCCGACGTAGGCGCCGCGGCCGACGATGCAGTTCTTGCCGAGGACCGCGTTCTCGCGGATCTGGGCCAGGTGCCAGACCGACGAACCGTCGCCGATCTGGGCGCTGTCGTCGACGTCGGCGGAGGGCGCGATGCGGGACGTCACAGGGTCTCCTTCTGGGTCAGCCAGGTTTTGAGTACTTCGGCCGAGCGACGTCCGTCGTGCAGCTCCGCCACGAAACCGGGACCGGCGGCCGCCCGCTCGGCGGCGGCGTCACGATCCGCGATCAGGCCGGTGACGACATCACCCAGGGTGTCGGGATCCGCCTCCACGATCGGCACCTCTCGCCCGGCCAGACTACGCACCCGGTGGCGCACCGCGTCACCGACGTACGAAACCACGATCCGCCCGGCTGCCAGCGCTTCCGCGGCTGCCACGCCGTACAGGCCGATCCGGAGCTGATCGACAACGATGTCGGCGTCACCGATGACGCTCGCCATCTGCACGTGCGGTACGCCGGTGATCCGCCGGTACTCGACCGCGCCGCTGTCGTGCAGCCGGGTCAGGACCGTGTCGATCTCCTCGGTGCCCTTGAGTTTCGCGTTCGAGGGAACGTGCGCGACGACCGGCTTCGCACCCGAGAACAAGGGTCGCGCGGCTCGCTGCCAGGGCACCGGGTCGATCGCGACCGGCAGCCACTGGGCGTTCGGTACGTCGTCCAGCAGGTCGACCGTGGAGACGAAGACCGGAAGCTGCAGCGACTCGACCAGCTCGGCGTGCCGGCGGGCCTGCGGCTCGAGACGGTCGGTCAGCTCGTCACCCGGGGTGAATGGCGACCAGCGCTCGCGCTGCGCGTGCCGGCTGGGCAGGCGGATGTCGGAGCCGTGGAAGAGCAGGCTCACGTTGATGCCCTTGGCGAGCATCGTCTCGATGTCGGCGGACGCGTCCGCGACGCCGCGGGCGCCGAAGAGCGGACGCAGCGACTCGACCATCACGTGCGTGTAGTTCTCGACGACGTACTGCTCCTGGGCGCGCTGCCAGCGCGGCTGGCCGAACCAGGCCAGCGGTACGCCGTAGTCGTTCTTGAACTGGAACTGGCCCTTGCGGTGCAGGGAGAACGCGACGGCGCTGACGTCCGGCAGGGTCTTGGCGGCCTGTGCCCAGGCGTGGCCCTGACCGGCGGAGTTGGTCGGTCCGACCAGCATCCGCACCGGTGTCGTCGCTGCCGGCGGGAACGCCGGCAACTGCGCATACGAGTACCGCAAGCCCCGCAGGCGCCGCCGGACCGCTCCAGCGGTCCGGGCCAACGGCGCCGGCAGGTGCTCGCGGATCGTCATCGTCGTCGTGTCACCCATTACGCAGAAGGGGCCTTCATCATGTCGAGTTCCCGGCGGGCGGCCGGCAGACCGAGCACGACCGGGGTGCTGGCCTTTCGCTGGCCGAGGTTCCAGCCGGCCCAGATGGCGCCGGCGTCGAGCGCGATCACGACGTCGGCCTGGTCGATGGTCGACAGCACGTCGCGACGGCTGAGCACCCGCTCCCAGTACGTCTTCCCGAGATCGCTGGTCGCCCGCTGACCACGCAGGAACTTCACCGGCGCCGACGTCTTGATTGCCTTGGGCAACATCCGCCCGGCCACCTTCTTCGCCTTCCGCGCGCGCCACTCCACGGCCTTGACGACCCGCTTGGCCCCGGTCGGCTTCGGCTTCGGTGGCGCAGCAGGTGCAGCCGGAGCGGGAGCAGGCTTAGGTGCAGGCTCCTCGGCAACCGGAGCAGCACTCTCAACCTCTGCTACTTCTTCCTCCACCACCGGCGCAGCCGGCATCCGACCTGGACCGATCAGCGTGAAGCTGTTGACCTTGTCGGCCACCCAGGCGGACGGCGCCACCCAGCCGACGACGTCGATGGTGATGTCTTGATCGCCGAGATCCTCACGGACCTGGTCGAAGTACGTCGGCGGCAGCTTGCGCGTGGACAGCAGAACGACGTTGCTCATGCCGCTACCCCCTTCACAGAAGCAGCCAGCGACTCGATCCGCGGATCCAGCTGCAGGTCCCTCCGGTACGACGCACCGAACTCGCGCGCCTTCGCCCGGATGCCCTCGTCCGCGGTGCGGGCCGCGTGCGCCGCCTCGATCAGCGCCGCCGCGATCGCCTCCGGCGTCACGTCCGCGACCGGGAACCACAACGGATGCCCACGCAGTACGTCGGACGCCGCGTTCTCCGGGTCGTGCACCGACACCACCGGCAACCCGGTGGCGAGGTACTCGAACACCTTGCCGCTCGTCACGTACCGGCCCTTGCCCAGCATCAACAGCTGCGCGTCGAACTCGTCGTACGCCTTGGCGATCTCCGCCTTGCCGACCGGGCCCTCGTAGCTGACCCCGTCCTCGGTGGCGGCGTTGATCGTCGCGAGCATGTCCGCCCGCGGCTGCGCGTAGTACCCGAGGTAGCCGTAGATCTTCGCCTTCGCGCCGGCGAGCTCCTCGGACTGCTCCTTGGCGAGCTGCCAGCCCTTGACGAAGTCCGCGAGCGGCACCTTCGGCGACACCGTTCCGACGTACCCGAAGACCAGCGGCCGGTCGGTGACCGCGCCCCGGTCCTGCGTGTCCGGCACCAGGTCGGGGTCGAAGCCGTTGGCGACGGTGTGCATCTTGCTCGCCTGCGCCGGGTAGAGCTTCTCGTGCCAGTCCTTGATCGGGTCGTTCACGAACCAGACCTCGCGCGCGGACTCGACCAGCTTCTTCTCCCACTTGGCCGCGCGGCTGTTCGGCTCGTGCAGCCGGTCGCCGGTGAACACGTCCAGCAGCCACGCGTCGCGGTAGTCCATGACGTACGGCACCTGGAACTTCTTGTGCAGGTGGTACGCCGCGGTGAACGCGACGTGCGGGTTGGCGGTGGCGACCGTCAGGTCGACCTTGTTCGCCTGGTGGATGCGCTCCGCGGCCTTCTCGATCACCGAACGCCACGGCCCGTAGCCGCTCTCCGGGAACGGGATCTGGTCCTGCTTCGTGCGCCACTTGGCCCAGAGCTTCGGGTTGGACGCCCGGCGCTTGGACCAGCGCCGCAGGTCGGCTTCGAGAATCGGCCACTCGAACGGGACCCGGACGACCTCGACGGACGGGTCGACCCGCTCCTCGAGGGTCAGGTCCGCGCCGGTGAACCGGAAGAACGTGTCGCGGTCGGCCGTCAGCACGGTCACCTTCCAGCCGAGCGCGGCGAACCGGTTGGCCGTAGCCAGGGCCCGGTAGACACCGCCGCCACGGCAGGGCGGGAAGCCCCAGGCGACGTACAACAGGTGTGGGCGGTCGGTCATGCAGGTCCTCTTAGCAGGTTGAGAATCGCGTCGGCCAAATCGTCGTACGGCGTAGTCGTGGGCAGATGGTCCGCCGCCCACTGCAGCGCGTGGTCGCGCAGCTTCTCCAGCTCACCGGGATCCGCGGACCAGCGCCGCAGGGTCTCGGACGCCTCCGCCACCGAGTCCACCAGGACTCCGCCACCGGACTCCTCGATCACCTTGGTCTGCCGGGGCAGCCGGGTGGAAAGCACGGGAAGACCGCTGGCGAGGTACTCGTAGATCTTGGACGGCATCGCTTCCACGAACGCCGGGGTCGGCTGCAGCATGGCCAGGCTCGCCCAAGCTCCCTTGGTGAGCTGCCACGCGTCCGCCGGTGGCTGGCGCCCGTGTAGCCGAACCCGACCGGTCAGGTCGGGCTGTGCGACGCGGGCCTCCAGTTCGTCCCGGTCCGACGGTGCGACCGGGCCGATCAGGTCGAGAGACCAGTCCGGCGCCGCGGCGACGGTCTCGACCATGTCGAACAGTCCACGGCTCCTGCGCAGGTCCCCGACGTACACCGCACGCGGTGCGCCGGTGGGCGGGGACGGGGCCAGGAAGCCGCGGTTGGGAAGGTTCTGCACCACGATGCGGTGCTTCGCCTGATGCGGTGCGAGGTGCGAGTCGGCGACCACGGTGAGGTCGGCGCCCGCGGCCAGCTTCGACCCGGCGCGCACGATCAACCGGGCCGGCAGACCCGCCGGCCCCTGCGCCCAGGCGCGATCGGCGAGCAGCCGCTCGTAGTCCTCGTGCACGTCGACCACGAACTTGCGTCGCCGCAGCGTGGTGACGAGCCGCGTGACCGGGATCATGTCCGGGTCGACGGTCATCACCACCTTGGCGTTGGTCCGCCACGGCAGTACGGCGGTGCGGGCCAGCCGCTGCACCAGGTTGCCGCGCGGTCCGGCGTGCACCACAGCACCCGCCGGTCCGCCGTCGGCGTCGCCGAGGCCCCACAGCTCGACCGACAGATCACGATGCTGCAGGGCAGCGGTGATCTTGTGCAGGCGCGCATCGGCCACGTCGTGGCCGGTCGTGATGATCCCCACGTCCGGCGCGGTGCTGCGTGACATTGGTCAGAGGTCCTCGAGTGAGACAGCTTCTGCTTCGCCGACCTGCAGGAACTTCGTGTAGGCCTGGATGACCTCGTTCGGCTCGCCGCGCATCATCAGCTTGCCCTTGTGCAGCCAGATGCAGTCGTTGCACAGCTCGCGGACGCTGCTCATCGCGTGGCTGACCAGGAACATCGTCCGGCTGTTGGTGACGAGTTCCGACATCTTGGCCGCGGCCTTGGTCTTGAACGACGCGTCACCGGCGGACAGCGCCTCGTCGATCAGCAGGATGTCCGGATCCATGTGCACCGCGACGGAGAACGCCAACCGGCTGAACATGCCGGACGAGTACGTCCGCATCGGCATCTCCATGAAGTCACCGAGCTCGGCGAACTCCGCGATCTCCTCGTACCGCGCCTCGATCTCCTTGCGGCTCAGACCCGCCGCGAGTCCACCGAGGACCACGTTCTCCTTGCCGGACAGGGCGGCGTTGAAGCCGACGCCCAGCGACAGCAGCGTGGAGACCCGGCCGTGCACCTCGATCCGGCCCGAGGTCGGCGGCAGGATGCCGGCGACCGCGCGCATCAGCGTCGACTTGCCGGCGCCGTTCGCGCCGATGATGCCGATCGTGGTCCCGTGGTTGACGTCGAACGAGACGTTCTGGACGGCCTTGACCTCACGGACCGCCCGCTCGCCGCGACCGAAACGCACCAGGGCGCTCTTGAACGTCGGCACCCGCTCGAACGTGGTCCGGTAGGTGATGGACACGTCCTGCACCTTGACGGCCGGAATGTCCGAAGGGCTCTTCTGCATCGGCTTCTTCTCAGTGTCAGAGACGGACAACGAACTCACGCTCCCTCGACATGAAGAACAGCGAGCCGATCACGAAGGCGACGATCGCCCAGAACCCACCGCCGGCCCACATCTGCCACTTCGGGATGTCGCCGCGGACCAGCAGGTCGGCCCAACCGCCGATCAGGGGGTACAGCGGGTTGTACTGGATGAAGCCCTTGAACTTCGCCGGGGCCTGCTCGGCGAACCACAGCACCGGTGACAGGTACAGCCAGATCCGCACGAAGTACGGCAGGAAGCTGGTCGTGTCCCGGAAGTACACCTGCAGGGCCGCGAAGATCATGCCCATGCCGGCGGCGAAGACCGTCAGCATGATCAGGAACACCGGGGCCAGCAGCATCGCCCAGTGGAAGGGCTGCCGCATCGCCAAGTGGATGACCAGGTAGACGCCCAGGGTCGGCAGGAAGCGGAAGAACGCCGTCCGCACCGCGGACAACGGCAACAGCATCCGCGGGAACGACTGGTTCATCAGCAGCTTGCCGCCACCGACGACGCTGGCCGCACCAGCAGTCATGGCACCGGAGAAGTAATAGAAGGCGAAGAGGCCGCCGCACATGTGCGCGAACCGCTCGCCGGCATCGATCTTGGAACTCCCACCGGCGATGATGTCGACCAGTAGGTAGTAGACCGCTGCCAGGAGCAGTGGGTTCAGCACCAGCCACACCTGGCCGAAGAAGGTGTTCGTGTTGGCGGCCCGGATGTTGGTCCGGGACATCTCCGCTGCGAACTCCCGCCGCTGCCACAGCGCCTTGAAGTACGGGCGCAGTTTCGGCAGGCCGACCTTGTGTGGTTCGTACACGTGCACCGACGGGTTGAACTCCTCGTCGACGCTAGTCGCGTTCATTCAGGCGATGCCTCTCTCTGCCGGAAAGTTGGATCCACGATGGCCGACGCAGACCGGGAAGCAGAGTAGCGGATCGACACGGACGCCGACGACACAGCGGTCCTCCTTAGTGAGCAACGACGTACGGACGGCTACCAAACGTCGTACCCCGCTGCATCCACAACACCTGCGTCGTCCCTCGCCGATCGTTATCCGGAATATACATTTGACAGCCGGGGACGACCAAAACGCCTTCCAGCCAAGTCAAATCGCGGTCAATTCACGAAGTACGACGCTACCCCGCCGCGCGAAGTTGACGTGACCTGTCACACCGGCCGCGTGACCAGAGAGGTCAACGGGACCGGGTGTTACGGGCGGGACCCCAGGAAGTGCGTCCTGGCCGGGGCGTGCCGGGCGGCGGACGTGACACGCAACATCACATCCGCGCTCCCCATGGACAGCCTCACCATCCACGGAGCACCCTTCAGCACCCCCTGGGGTTCCACCGTCGATCCGGGAGCACGTCCGCAGTGGGCGGGAGCGGACAGCCGCGCCGGATCGGGCAGCACGATGACCAGGGCGGCGGTCATCGCGCCTCGAGTCCGTCCCCAGAGGTGCTGCGTTCGCCGGCAGGTGCGCGCAGCAGGTGTGGGGACGGACCGGAGACCGCAGGAGGACAGCGCCTGCCGGGATCCCTGCAAGGACCCGCGGGCGCTGGGGACGGCGGCACCGGTACGGTCGGCGGCACAGGGCGGAACCGGTCGCATCGGGCACTCCTCCTCATCGGCCTCACGATTGGAGATGCCACATTTTGTACACCCTCCAGCACAGCCAGTGATGGCACGGAAGTGCGAGGGCACCGATGCGCCGGGATCGAGACCCAACCGAAACAGGCTCCGCTGACGAGACAGCCAACTCAGGCCAGAATTGGAACAGCAGCCCGGCGGCGCTCAGGTGGTCCGTCGCCGGGCTGCTGGACCTCAATTCTCGCTCACGACTGCGCGGAAATGGTGGCCAGATGGTGACACGGCACAAGAATGCTGACAGGACAACAAATATCGCTGCGTGCATTGACGTCGACACGTTCAGTGCCGACGCCTCTGGATCGCCCCGTCTAGGCTGGAGGGGCGGTAGCGGACGGTGACAGCAGCCGGAAGGGAGGGGAGCGTAGTGAGCACAACGGACACGGAGCGTGTCGGCCATTTGAAGGTGCTCGGGCTCAACGACGACGAGATCAAGGTCTACCAGCATCTGCTGCGGACCGGCCCGTCGTCGATCACCGAACTAGGTGAGGCGGTCCCCGACCGCGAGCACTCGATCGACGCCACCCTGGGCGGCCTGGTGCAGGCCGGCTTGGCGAGGCGCTCCGGTTCGGACCACTCGCGCTACCTCCCGGTGCCGCCGGACGCGGGCCTGGAGGCGATGACGCTGCGCCGCGAGTCCGAGCTGAAGCAGGCCCGGATCGAGGTCCTGAACGCGTACGACGAGTTCCGCCGGACCGTGCACAACGAGTCGACCACGCACCTGATCGAGGTCGTCACCGGCAGCGCGATCGTCGAGCGGATCCACCAGATCAAGAGCGGCGTACAGCGCGAGATCCTGGCCATCGACTCCCCGCCGTACTACATCGGCGGACCGAACCAGGAGGAGATCGACCAGCTCCGCCGCGGCGTCTCCTACCGGGTCGTGTACTCGCCGGAGTCGGTCGAGGTGCCGGGCTACCTGACCGAGAACATCCTCCCCTGTGTGGAGGCCGGTGAGCAGGCGCGGGTGCTACCCGACGTACCGGCGAAGCTGACGATCATCGACGGCGCGATCGCGTTCGTGTCGATGTCCGCGCGCGACACCGACGTGAACCGATCGCTGCTGATCATCCGGCCGAGCAGCCTGCTGTCCGCGCTGATCGGGATGTTCGAGCTGTGCTGGCGCAACGCGCTGCCACTGCACGCGTCGGTGGGCGCCGAGGACGACCGCCTGGAACCGATCGAACGCCGCCTACTGGCCCTGCTGGCCACCGGCGCCGCGGACGACACCATCGCCCGCACCCTCGGCATCAGCCGCCGCACGTTCTTCCGCTACCTGGAACGCCTGATGAACCGCACCGGCGCCAGCACCCGCTTCCAACTAGCCCTCCACGCCGCCCGCGAGAACTGGTTGTAGAGCCTCTCAGGCCTGCGCTGGGATGAACTCCTTGGCGACGACCTCGGCGATCTGGGCGGTGTTGAGGGCCGCGCCCTTGCGGAGGTTGTCGCCGCAGACGAAGAGTTCCAGCGCGTTCGGGTCGTCGAGCGACTTGCGGATCCGGCCGACCCAGGTCGGGTCGGTGCCGACCACGTCGGCCGGCGTCGGGAACTCGCCCTCGGCCGGGTTGTCGAAGAGCAGCACGCCGGGAGCGTCCCGCAGTACCTCACGGGCGCCGTCGGCGTCGACCTCCTGGACGAACCGGGCGTGCACCGACAGCGAGTGCGTGGTGACGACCGGGACCCGTACGCAGGTCGCGGACACCTTCAGGTCCGGCAGGCCGAGGATCTTGCGGGACTCGTTGCGAACCTTCAGCTCCTCCGACGACCAGCCGTCGTCCTTCAGCGAGCCGGCCCACGGTACGACGTTCAGCGCCAGCGGAGCCGCGAACGGGCCGAGGTCGTTGCCGACCAGGCGCCGGACATCGCCCGGCGTGCTCCCCAGCTCGCGGTTGCCGGCCACCTTGGCGAGCTGGTCGTACAACGTGTCGATCCCGGACTGCCCGGCACCGGACGCGGCCTGGTACGACGCCACGACGAGCTGCTCGAGCTCGTAGCGGTGGTGCAGAGCGCCCATCGCGACGATCATCGACAGCGTCGTGCAGTTCGGGTTGGAGATGATGCCCTTCGGCCGGTTCCGGGCCGCCTCGGCGTTCACCTCAGGGACCACCAGCGGTACGTCGGGATCCATCCGGAACGCGCCGGAGTTGTCCACCACGACGGCGCCCTTGGCGGCCGCGATCGGCGCCCAGTGCGCCGACACCTCGTCCGGTACGTCGAACATCGCGACGTCGATCCCGTCGAAGGCTGCGTCGCTGATCGCGACCACCTCGACCTCCTCGCCGCGGACCTTCAGCCGTTTACCCGCGGAGCGCTCGGAGGCGATCAGCCGGATCTCGCCCCAGACGTTCTGCCTGGTCGAGAGCAAGGTCAGCATCACCGACCCGACGGCGCCGGTCGCACCGACCACCGCCAGGGAGGGCAGACCCGTCCGGTCCTCGATCGTGTTCTCCACAGCGCTCACAGGGGTCACCGTCCAGTTCCTCCGTACACGACAGCCTGGGTGTGCTCGTCGTCCAGGTCGAATGCGGTGTGCGCCGCGGTCACGGCGGCGTCCACCAGGTTCTCGTCCACGACGACCGAGATCCGAATCTCCGACGTGGAGATCATCTCGATGTTCACGCCGGCGTCGGCGAGCGCGGAGAAGAACTTCGCGGAAACGCCCGGGTGCGAGCGCATTCCGACACCGACGACGGAGACCTTTCCGATCTGGTCGTCGTACAGCAACTGCTCGTAGCCGACCTCGTCCTTCATCCGCGCCAGCGCGGACATCGCCCGGGCGCCGTCGGCGCGGGGCAGCGTGAACGAGATGTCGGTGCGGTTCGTGGCGACCGCCGACACGTTCTGCACGATCATGTCGATGTTGGTGTCGGCACCGGCGACCGTCTCGAAGATCCGGGCCGCCTCACCCGGCTTGTCGGGTACGCCGACCACGGTGATCTTGGCCTCGCCGCGGTCCTGCACGACGCCCGAGATGATCGCCTGTTCCATCTGATCCAGTTCCTTCGCATCGACGACCCAGGTGCCTTCCTTCTGCGAGAAGGAGGAACGCACATGGACGGGGACGTTGTAACGCCGCGCGTACTCGACGCAGCGCAGGTGCAGCACCTTGGCGCCGCAGGCAGCCATCTCGAGCATCTCCTCGTAGGAGATCTTCGGGATCTGCTGGGCGGCCGGCACGATCCGCGGGTCCGCGGTGAAGATGCCGTCCACGTCGGTGTAGATCTCGCAGTAGTCGGCCTCCAGCGCGGCGGCCAGCGCGACCGCGGTGGTGTCGGAGGCGCCGCGGCCCATCGTGGTGATGTCCTTGGTGTCCTGGGCGACGCCCTGGAAACCGGCCACGATCGCGATGTGGCCCTCACCCAGCGCATCCTCGATCCGGCCCGGCGTGATGTCGATGATGCGCGCGTTGCCGTGCGCGGCGGTCGTGATCACGCCGGCCTGCGAGCCGGTGAAGCTGCGGGCTTCGTACCCCAGGTTGGCGATCGCCATCGCCAGCAGCGCGGCGGAGATCCGCTCACCGGAGGTGAGCAGCATGTCCAGCTCGCGCGGCGGGGGCAGCGGAGAGACCTGCTGGGCCAGGTCCATCAGTTCGTCGGTGGTGTCGCCCATGGCGGAGATGACCACCACGACGTCGTTCCCGGCCTTCTTTGTCGCGACGATCCGTTGGGCCACGCGCTTGATGCAATCGGCGTCGGCGACCGAAGAACCGCCGTACTTGTGTACGACGCGTCCCACAGTGTTTCTCCTCAAACCACTGGTTGCGGTACGCCGTGCGGCGTTGCACCAGGCGTAGTCGTTCGGTTCATTCTAGCCGTGACCTGACCGTTGCCTACCGGCTGACCAGCAACCGGTCAGCGGCACTTGTCCATATAAGTCTTCGCTGAAATACTGTACCGGTGCACGCGTTCGACATTCTCGGCGACCCGGTCCGGCGCCGGATCCTGGAGCTGCTCGCCGACGGCCAGCTGCCGGCCGGCAGTATCGCCGGCACGATCGGCGCGGAGTTCGGCATCAGCCAGCCGGCGGTGTCCCAGCACCTGCGGGTGCTGCGTGACAACGGGTTCGCGACCGTGACCGTCGACGGCACCCGTCGTCTGTACGCCGTCGACCCGGAACCGCTGCGCGAGATCGACAGCTGGCTGGACCGGTACCGCAAATTCTGGACGAACCGGCTCGACGCCCTGGAGACCGAACTGCACCGCGGCCGCCGGTCATAACCTTCGAGGCATTACCTGCATCTAGTGGGTATGCGGAACATCGTGGCCAGGCTGTGCATGTCCGAGGACGGCATCGTCGAACGGCCGGAGCAATGGCTGGCGCGTCCGGCGATCGGGCAGCTGATGCCCGAGAACGGCACTGTGCTGTGGGGTCGGCGCACGTTCGAGCGGTACGCCGGTTCGCTCGAGGGTCTCGAACACACCCGGAACCTCGTGGTCGGATCCCGTCCCGTCGTCGCGCACCCCGGCACCGAGATGCTGCAGGGCGACACCCGCCGGGTGCTGTCCGCTCTCAAGGCCGTCCCCGGTGACGACCTGCGCGTGGTCGGCAGCCTGACGCTCGTCCGCTCGCTGCTGCGGTGGCGCCTGCTCGACGAGATCTCCTTGCTCATCCACCCGGTCGCCGCCGGCCGCGGCATGCTGCTGGACCGGAGGCACTTGCAACTGATCTCGATGTGCGCCCGCGACGGCGGCGTACTGGAGGCGAACTACCGCGTGCGCTACGCCGCGACCGCGGCGCCGTCCACGGCACTCGTGTCGAGCGGTCGATGGGGTGGAACCCGGAGCAGGGACAGGGTCGCGAGCACGGTGAGGCCCGCGGTCAGGACCCACGCGTAGCGGACGCCGAACGCCTCGACCACCGCGCCGGCGACGGCGGATCCGATGGCCGAGCCAACCATTCCGCCGCTCTGCGTCCACCCGAAGATCTCTGTGTGCGCGGACGTCGGGGTGAGCGCGCCGACGCGTTCGTAGAGCGCGGCGACCGTCGGCGCGATCATGCAGCCGGCGGCGAACATGCAGATCGCCAGGGCGATCACGGACGACGTCACGAAGATGCAGACGGCGACCAGTGCGGCGAGCAACAGCATCCGTCGCCACACAGCCGACGTACGTCCGCCAGGCAATGCGCCGTTGATCACACCGCCGGTCACGCTGCCGACCGCCGCGACCGTCTCGAGAATGCCGGCAATCAAGCGATTCCCGTGCTCGTCCGCGACGGCGACCATGCCGAGTGACATCGACGCGAACCCCATCACCAGACACGCCCAGGCGAACAGGATCGGCGTACGGTGCGGATGGAACACCAGCTGCCTGGCAGTGGGACGCGGACCGGCCTCCTCGTCGTGCGGTACGCCGGACTGCTGGTTCAGACCGAACCACCAGATCGCTGCCGCCGCCGTGACCGCACAGGCCAGCAGACCGGCCCGTGGACTCGCGAAACTGACCATGACCGCGCCGAGCATCGGACCGAAGACGAACAGCAGCTCCTGCGCTGTGGCGTCCAGTGAGTAGACCGCACGGAGGCGGGAGCCGTGCACGATCCGCGGCCAGTTGGCGCGCAGTGCGGACGTGACTGGCGCGACGAACACACCAGCCAGGGCAGCCGCGACCGGGAGCAGCCGGTACCAGCTGTACGGCAGTAGGGCGAGTACTGCCATCCAGACACCCCAGGCCATCCCAGTGCCGATCACTACCTTGCGGGCGCCCTTGCGGTCCGCCATACGGGACCAGACGACGCTCGCGACCGCCGTACCGACGGAGTAGGCACCTGCGACCACACCGGCCCAGCCGAAGTTGCCGGCCGCGTCCTTGGCCAGGAACGCCAGCGGGACCATCGTCGCCAGCACCGGCAACCGCGCGATCAAGGCCGAGGCGAGTAGCGCCATCACGCCTTGGGTCTTCCAGAGATCGCGGTACGCCGTCAGGTCCATAAGGCTCATTCTTTCCTGACATCGATGTCCGCCGCGTCGGGAATTCTCCCTATCTCCTCTTCACCAAACTGTCGACGGTCTATGCGAACATATGTTCGTGCCAGAACTGCAGGCGGCGACCATCCTGCATGCCGACCTGGACGCGTTCTACGCGTCGGTCGAGCAGCGTGATGACCCGCGCCTGCGCGGCCGGCCGGTGATCGTCGGCGCCGGCGTGGTGCTCGCCTGCAGCTACGAGGCCAAGGCGTTCGGCGTGCGGACGGCGATGAACGGCGGGCAGGCGTTGCGTCGCTGCCCGGGCGCGATCGTGGTCGAGCCGCGAATGTCGGCGTACTCCGAGGCCAGCAAGGCCGTGTTCAACGTGTTCGAGGACACCACACCGCTGGTCGAAGGGCTCTCGATCGACGAGGCGTTCCTGGATGTGGCCGGCCTGCGGAAGATCCGCGGTACGCCGCTGGAGATCGCGCGACGACTCCGCTCGGAGGTGCTGTCGCGGGTCGGGCTGCCGATCACCGTCGGGGTGGCGCGGACGAAGTTCCTGGCCAAGGTGGCGAGCGGGGTCGCGAAGCCGGACGGCCTGCTCGAGGTCGCGCCGGACCGGGAGCTGGAGTTCCTGCATCCGTTGGATGTTTCGCGGTTGTGGGGTGTCGGCGAGGTGACGGCGGAGAAGCTGCGGAATCGCGGGCTGACCAAGGTGGGCGACGTCGCGATGCTGCCCGAGGCGGCGCTGGTCGCGATGCTCGGGCGGGCCTCCGGGCGGCAGCTGCACGCACTCGCGCACAACCGGGACCCGCGTCCGATCGAGGTGGGCCGACGGCGCCGGTCGATCGGATCGCAACGGGCTTTGGGTCGTTCGCCGAAGTCTCCGGCCACGCTGGACGCCGTACTCGCGGGGCTCGTCGATCGGGTCAGTCGCCGGATGCGCTCGGCGGGCCGCTCCGGCCGGACGGTGACACTCCGGCTGCGCTTCGACGACTTCACCCGCGCCACCCGCTCCCACACGTTGCCGCAGGCAACAGATCAGACGCGCGCGATCCTGGTCACTGCCCGCGCCCTCCTGCGCACAGCGCACCCGCTGATCACCGCCCAGGGCATCACCATGATCGGCATCTCCGTCGGCAACCTGGAGAACGAGGCCGCGCTCCAGCTGGCGCTCCCGTTCGACAAGGCCGCCAACAACGAACTCGACTCCGCCCTCGACCAGGTCAAGGACAAGTTCGGCACCAACGCCATCACCCGAGGCATCCTCCTCGGCAAGTCCCAGGGCCTGGAGATGCCGATGCTCCCGGACTAGGTGCTGTCTGGTGATCCAGCGCCGTAGCGAGGAGGTGCTCGGTGCGGTGCATCGGCGTGCGGGGGCGAAGGTCTCGATGCGGAGCATCGTGGCCTTTGCACCCGTGCGGCGAGGTGCCGTGCCGAGTGCCCCGCAGTAGGCGCTGGATCACCAGACAGCACCTAAGACCGCGGGTAGCCGATCTCGGCGATGCCTTCTTTGAGATCGGCCAAGCGGCGCTGGCGGTTGAGCGACGTGACGACGTACTCCGTCAGCGGCATCAGCGCGTACACGTGCCGGACGGCGTCCAGGTCCAGTGCTTGTTCGTAGTAGTCCTCGGCGAACGTCAGGTAGGCCTCGGGCCGGCCGTCCGCGACCAGTTCGAACAGCCAGTCCGCTCCGTCGGCGTCGGCATTCTCCACAGGGCCGCAACGCCAGGCGGCGTCTTCCGTCGTACGCCAGAAACACACCGTCGCCCGCGGCGCCTCATCCCAGAACGCCTTGTCGTCCCGCTGCTCGTGGAATACCTCGGGTACGCCGTCCAGCAGCCCGGGCCAGGGCTGCATCCCGTTCACGTACGGCGACATCGGCGACTCGTGATCGAACCCGTACGCGAACGCCCCGTCCGGCGAGAACACGATCGAGTACTCGTTCCCCGACCCGTCCCGCATCAGGGCAGCTTCCTCGGTCCCGGACCAGCGCGCGTCGAACTCGTAGTACCTGGTCGACGCGTCGTCGTTCAGCACCAGATCGAGCACCGCGAGCGCCCGGCTCACCCGCCGTACGGCCGCCGGCTCGGGCAGCCGCCGAACCAGTTCGAGAACAGACATCGCGTCAGCGGCGCTGGACGGCCTCTTCGGCGACCTCGACGAGCTCACGGTCGGTCGCCTCGGTCTCCGCGTCGTGCGCCGGCTCCAGCCGGTCGTGCGCGATCAGCGACTGGATGGCCCGCAGTACGGCGCTCGCAGCAGCACCCCACGTGGACACGTACGAGAACTGCCACCACCACAGCGCCTCGGTGACCCGGCCCTCCTCGTAGTGCGCGAGGCCGTGCACCAGGTCGGTCGCGATCGCGGTGAGGTCGTCGGAGAGCCGGTTGACGGTGATCTCCGGCGGAGCGGCGTACGGATCGAAGACCTCCGCATACTCGTCCAGGCCCTCGAACAGCACCGCGAGCCGGTCCCGCATCGCGTCCAGGTCCGGGTCCGGGCCGGCGTCGCTCTCGAAGCGCTCCTCCGGCACGAAGTCCTCGAACGCACCCAGCCGGCCGCCGGCGAGCAGCAACTGGCTCACCTCGAGCAGCAGGTACGGCAGCGAGGCGAGGCCCTCGTCGACCCCGTCCTCGTCCGGTTGCGCGGCGATGTCGCGGACCGAGATCAGGAAGCTCCGGACCTGGTCGGCGATCTGTTCGGCGAACTCCTCCAGATCCTCGGAGTCCGTGCTCAGTGCCCGCTCGGCAATATCTGTCGGTTCAGTCATCGATTGATCGTCGCCCTTCAAACGCCCGTCCGAGGGTCACCTCGTCGGCGTACTCGAGGTCACCGCCTACTGGAAGTCCACTAGCCAATCGGGTGACGCGCAACCCCATGGGCCGCAGCAGGCGGCTCAAGTACGTCGCGGTCGCCTCACCTTCGAGGTTCGGATCGGTGGCCAGGATGATCTCGGTCACCTCACCGCTCGCCAGCCGCTGCATGAGCTCCTTGATCCGCAGCTCGTCCGGCCCGATGCCCTCGATCGGCGAGATCGCCCCGCCGAGCACGTGGTACCGGCCGCGGAATTCGCGGGTGCGCTCGATCGCGACCACGTCCTTGGCCTCCTCGACCACACAGATCAGGCTCAGGTCGCGGCGCGGGTCCCGGCAGATCCGGCACTGCGTCTCCTCGGAGACGTTGCCGCAGATCTCGCAGAACTTGACCTTCTCCTTCACCTGCACGAGCACGTGCGCGAGCCGCCGTACGTCGGTCTCGTCGGCCGCGAGCAGGTAGAACGCGATCCGCTGCGCGGACTTCGGACCCACACCGGGCAACCGCCCCAGCTCGTCGATGAGATCCTGAACGGCCCCCTCGTACACGTCAGCCCGGGTTCTGGCCGGGCTCGCCGGCCGGATTCCCCGGGTTCACGAACCCGACGCTGCCGCGGTTGTCGCCACTGGCCGGCTTGTTCTGATCGGGGTCGTCGGTCGGCTCGGCCGCCTCGACGGCGGGCGGGGAGCCGGGCAGGCCGAAACCTGCCGGGGCCGCCGGAGCGTCACCGCCAAATCCGGGGAAGCCGCCGTCACCGCCGAACGCGCCGCCCAGCCCACCGGCCAGCGGTCCCATCGCGGCGGCCGCAGCCTGCTTCGCGTTCTCCGAGGCGTCCCGCACCGCGGCGACGATCAGGTCGGCCAGCGTCTCGGTGTCGTCCGGGTCGACGGCCTCTTTCTTGATGTTCAGGCTGAGCAGCTCGCCCGTGCCGGACACCAGGGCGGTCACCAGACCGCCACCGGCGGATCCTTCGATCTCCTGACCCTCCAGGTCGGCCTGCGCCTCCATCAACTGGTTCTGCATCGCCTGTGCCTGCGCGAGCAGGTTGGACATGTCGAAGCCCCCAGCACCGCCACCGTCGAACACTGCGATCTCCTCGTCCGAACCGCTCAACAACCGGAGCCTCAACACTAGCCGGTCCTCCGGACAACCCCACCCACCCCCAGAAACCGACCAGTCTCCCCACAGTTATCCACAACCCTGTGGACAAACCTGACGGCCAGGGCTCAGCTGGCTCTTCGGATGTTCTGGTGGGGCTTAGTTGGGCTCTTCGGTGATGATCTGGGCGCCGAGGGTTTCGCGGAGCAGGTCGGTGTGCGAACGGGAGTCCTCCTCCAGCACGACGTCGTCCTCCCCGATCGAGTCCGCCTCCTCCTCAGGCGTCAGCGGTACTTCAGGAGCAGCCGCAGCCACATTCGCCGCCAGCCGCGCCTGCTCAGCGGCTACCGCAGCCTCAGCCGCCCGACGCTTACTCCCCGCCTGCTCCCGCCGCTCCGCCGCAGACTGCTGAGCCGGCTGCGCCTGCTGGGGCGGCTGTTGCCGTGCAGGCCGTGCCACCGGCCCGTCCTCCCAAGGATCTTCCGGCGGTACGTCGTACTCAGAATCAGGCGGCTCCTGCAAAGCAACCGCCCCACCCGGCGAGCCACCCACCCCAGCAGCACGCCCAACCGCTCCCGAATCAGCACCACCCGCACCAGCTCCGCCAACTGCCCCCACACCCGAGCCACCTGCGCCCAGACCGCCGGCTCCCACACCGCCGGCTCCCACACCGCCTGCACCGGGACTGCTCACGCCGGGACCACCTGTCCCCGGACCCCCGGGACCGCCAGCACCCGGACCGCCCGTCTCCGGTCCAGCTGCACCAGGTCCACCTGCACCAGGTCCGCCCGCACCGGGTCCGCTCGCCCCCAGTCCGCCTGTACCCGGACCGCCTGCACCTGGACCACCGGCACCGCTCGAGCTTGCGTCGCCTGGATCGGCTGCCGGGCCGCTGGGACCTGCGCCGCCAGGGCCGCCGGAGCCTCCGGGCTGCGGGCCGGAACTACCCGAATGACCAGGTCCCCCGGACTGCGGGCCGGGTCGCCCAGCCGAGCCACCGCCCCCCGCACCGGGGTCGGTCGACGGGTCGACTACGGCCTCAACTCGGCGGTCGACGCCGATGGTGTCGATCATCGCCTGCCGAAGAATCTCGTCGCTTCCGGAACGCGCAAAGCTCTCCCGAGCACCGGCATTCACCAGACCGAGCGTGAGCGTCTGATCGTCGATCGCGATCACCTGAGCGTTCTGACTCAGCATGATCCAAGCGAACCGCCGCTGCGCCTTAACAGCCTCCAAAACCTCAGGCCACAACCGCCGAATATCCCCCAACCCCACAGCCCCAACCCCACCAGCACCCGCCCCACCACCGGCCGCCCCAGCCTGCGCAGATGAACCAGGCTGTGCATGCGAACTGGGCTCTGCAGGTGAACTGCCCTGTGCAGCTGGTTCGTCTCCCCAAGCACCCGTACGCGCTCCACCACCAGAACCCTGCGCCGCGCCCGCGCCACCACCAGCCGCAGCACCCACAGATGCATCACCACCGGACACGCCCGCCGAGTCAGCACCACGCGCACCTGACCCCCCGGTGGCCTGATCGCCGCCACCGTGCCCTGCACCCCCGGCCTGTCCTGCACCACCGGCCTGTCCCGCACCGCCAGCACGCTCCGCACCGCCGCCAGCCGCACCGCCGCCGACCCCGCCCATGCCAGCCGCACCGCTCTCGCCAGTCGTGCTGCGCTGTTCAGCCGTGTTGGCCGGAGCGGCTGCGCCGTCTGGGGTAGCGGGCGTGGCCGCCGCGGCTGGTGAGTCTGGGCGGTTGCCTGCAGTTGCGGCTGCTCGGGCAGCTGCTCTGCTTGTGGCGACAGCGCCCGGCGTACCAGCAGCCGCCTGCGCCGAGTCCGGCGTACCTGCGCCGGCTGCTGCGGCGTCTCCGGGGACTCCGATGGCGAGGCGGCGTTCCATGCGGTCGAGGCGGGCCTGGATGCCGTTCGTGGAGTCGTCGGCACCAGGAAGGAGGACCTTGGCGCAGATCAGCTCGAGCTGCAGCCGAGGAGCGGTCGCCCCGCGCATGTCCAGCAAACCCTCGGCGACGATGTCCGCCGCCCGAGTCAGCTCCGCCGGACCGATCCCCGCGGCCTGCGTCTGCAGGCGCTCAGCCTGATCCTCCGCAGCCTCGATCAACCCTGAGGTCACAGCAGTAGGTACCGCGGACAACACCACGAGGTCCCGCAGCCGCCGCAACAGGTCCTCGGCGAACCGCTTCGGGTCCTGACCGGTTTCGATGACCTTCTCGATCGTCTCGAACACCGCCGCGCTGTCATGCGCCGCGAACCCGTCCACACACGCGTCGAGCAGCGAGTCCGGCGTGAACCCGAGCAGCGCGACCGCCAGCTCGTACGTCACCCCGGCCGGCCCCGCGCCACCGATCAACTGGTCGAGCACGCTCAGCGAGTCACGCACGGACCCGGCGCCGGCCCGCACGACCAGCGGCAGCGCGGCGGGCTCGATCGACACGCCCTCGGACTGGCACAGGGTCGCCATGTAGTCCGCGAGGATCTTCGGCGGCACCAGGCGGAACGGGTAGTGGTGCGTCCGCGACCGGATCGTCCCGATCACCTTGTCGGGCTCGGTGGTAGCGAAGATGAACTTGAGGTGCGGCGGCGGCTCCTCGACGAGCTTCAGCAGGGCGTTGAAGCCCTGCGTGGTCACCATGTGCGCCTCGTCGATGATGTAGATCTTGTAGCGGCTTTCGACCGGCGCGAAGAACGCCCGCTCGCGCAGGTCACGGGCGTCGTCAACACCACCGTGCGACGCCGCGTCGATCTCGATCACGTCGATGCTGCCGGGTCCGCCGCGTGCCAGGTCGGTGCACGACTTGCACACCCCGCACGGCTCGGCGATCGGTCCCTTCTCACAGTTGATCGCCCGGGCGAGGATCCGCGCGCTGGTGGTTTTCCCACACCCGCGCGGCCCGGAGAACAGGTAGGCGTGATTGACCCGGTTGTTACTCAGCGCGTTCCGCAGCGGCGCGGTGACATGGTCCTGCCCGATCACTTGCGCGAACGTGTCCGGGCGATACCGGCGGTACAAGGCAAGGGGCGCTTCCACGCCCGCAACCCTAGCGCCGCCCGCAGACAATTCCCCGCCCCCGCCCTGGTGCGCGTCCTAGGGTGGTCCGGTGGCGACTGGGGATGAGCGGCAGCAGGCGGTGATCAGCCGCGCGGGAGAGGTACTGCGCGGCGACGAGCGGGTCCTCGGGGTGTACCTGATCGGCAGTTACGCGACCGGCGCGGCCGACCGGTTCAGCGATGTCGACGTACATCTGGTGGTCACGGACGACAGCATCGAGTGGTTCGAGAAGCACTGGGACGACGTACTGCGGGAGCTCGCCGGGCCGACTGTGCTGGCGGATCGGATACCAGGGCTGGTCGGCTGGCTCGGGATCACGCCTGACTGGTTGCACGTCGATCTGATCGTGCATCCGCTCGGGTCGTTCGACCGGTTCCAGTACGACGGCGTGCGGGTGCTGTTCGATCGGGACGGGACCCTGTTCCCGGAGGGCGATCTCGCGCCGAAGGGCGGCAAGCCCGGGGAGCCATACTGGCCCGCCGCCACCGTGAACCTCTTCTTCTACTTCCTCGGGAACCTGGTCACGGTCCTCGGGCGGAACGAGCGGATCGTCGCCAACCAGGGCATCGGCGTCGTACGCGACCAGCTCATCGCGCTCATGCTCGCCGAACGCGGCGTACGCCGAAACGGCGGCGCCAAGCGCCTGAACGCGTTCCTGTCCGACGAGCAACGCGCCGCTCTGGAGTCCATCCCGTCCGCCGGCACCGACCCCGCCGAGATCATCGCGGCGAACCAGTACATCTGCCGCCAGTTCATCACCCGCGGCACCGCTCTCGCCGAGCGAACCGGCGGCGAGTGGCCTACCGAATTCGTCGAAGTAACCCTCGCCCACCTCCAGAACCATTTCGGCACCAGCTTCGCCTGATCATCTTCACTGCAAGTGGTAGTTGGCGAACCGGCTGCGGAGGTCTTTCTTCGAGAACTTGCCGACTGACGTCTTCGGGACCTCGTCGATGAACTCGACCGCGTCGGGCAGCCACCACTTCGCCACCAAGGGCTGCAGGTACTCGAGGATCTCCTCGCCTGTCGCGCTCGCGCCCTCCTGAAGGACGACGCACGCGAGCGGCCGCTCGTCCCACTTCGGATGCGGTACGCCGATCACCGCGGCTTCCTTCACCGCGGGATGCGCCATCAACAAGTTCTCCAGCTCGACCGAGCTGATCCACTCACCGCCGGACTTCACCAGGTCCTTGGTCCGGTCAACGATCCGCACCGACCCGTACCGATCGATGGCGGCGACGTCCCCCGTCTTCATCCACCCGTCCTCGGTGTTCAACTGCACCCCGTCGTCCGGCCGGTAGTACTCCGCAGCGATCCACGGCCCGCGCACCTGCAGCTCGCCCGTCACGTCGTCGTCCCACGGCAACGGCGTGATCGAACCGGGCTCCACGATCCGCACCTCGACCCCTGGCAGCGGCAGACCGGCCCGCGCCCGCAGATGCGCCTGCTCCTCCTCGGGAAGGTCCTTGTTCCGCGCGGCAACGTGCGCCGCCGTCGCCACCGGGCTGGTCTCCGTCATCCCCCACGCCTGCAGGATCGGCCGGCCCAACTTCGCACGGAACGCCTCCGACAGTGCCTCCGGTACGGCGGACCCACCGCACGGAATCCTCCGCAGCTTCGGCAACTCCACCCCGTCGAGCAGCGGCAGCAGCCCTTGCCAAATCGTTGGTACGCCGGCCGACAGCGTGACCTCCTGCTCCTGGAGCAGTTTGAGAATCCCCTGCGGGCTCATGTCCGGCCCGGGGAACACCAGTGACGCACCGGCCATCGGCGCCGCATGCGCCAGTCCCCAGGCGTTCGCGTGGAACATCGGCACCACCGGCATCACGGTGTCGGTCTCGGCGAGTCCGATCCCGGCGTTGGTCAGGACACCGATCGAGTGCAGCCAGGTGGACCGGTGCGAGTAGACGACGCCCTTCGGGTTTCCCGTCGTACCGCTCGTGTAACACATCGCGGCCGCCTGGTTCTCGTCCTCGACGTGGAACTCCACCGGCTGGGCCGCGGCTATCAGTTCCTCGTAGTCGTGGAACCGCGGGTCGTCCGGGATCTCCGCCGACGGCGCCCCGGATGGCAGGTCGTCCATCACGACGACATGGCGAACCTCCGGCAGCCGCTCCAGTAACGGCAGGAACAGCCCGAGCAGGGACCGGTCGACGAACACGACCTCGTCCTCGGCATGGTTCGCGATGTACACGACCTGGTCGGGGAAGAGTCTGATGTTCAGCGTGTGCAGCACCCGGCCGGTGCAGGGCGCCGCGAAGTACAGCTCGAGGTGACGGCCCGAGTTCCACGCGAAGGTGGCGACGCGGCCGTCCGGGCTGATCCCGAGCGTGTCCAGCACCCCGCCCAGGCGTCTGGTCCGGTCCGCCCACTCGCCGTACGTCACCTTCGTCGGCGCCGGACCGCCTGTGTAGACGGTCTTGTCCGGGTAGAACTGCTCCGCTCGCCGGAAGATCGTGTCCAGGGACAGCTGGTAATTCTGCATCAGACCCTTCATGCAGACACTGTGCCAGCCGCGATGTCACCTTGACCATGACCTCAACCGGACTTTCTCCGGCACTCATCCGGAACTCTTCCGGAACCGTCGCCTCAGGCAACAGTCAGCTAGACACTCACGACCAACAGATGACATGACACACGTGTCGTGTAATATATCTGCCATGAAGGTTGTCGAGGAGCTTCGTTATCTCGTGCTGGCGATCCAGCGTGAGGGCAACCGCCTGCTCGCCGCGGAGCTGCGCCCGCTCGGCATCACGCCTTCCCAGGCAGAGGTTCTGCGCGTGCTCCGCGACCACGGCCCACTGACGCTCAACGCTCTCGGCGGGCTGCTGGTCTGCGAGACCGGCAACAGCCCGAGCCGTCTCGTCGACCGGCTCGTCGCGCAGGGCCTGGTCAAACGAGGCATCGACAAGATCGACCGGCGTTATCTCGCGCTCAGCCTGACTCCGCAGGGCCGCGCGCTGCACCGCCGCATCATCACCGCGGAGAACAGGCTGCACCGCACCATGGACGATCGTCTCGCCGGCCAGGCGCTCGACGAGACGATCTCGACCCTGCGGTCGCTAGCCGACGCCTTCCCGACCGGGGCTGCCCTGGCCCGTCGTCGGGGTCCCGCACTCGCCCACCAGGAGAACTAGTCATGGAACACGCCACCGAGACCATCCACGCCGGCCAGGCAGCGATCCGGCAGGTGCTGCTGGACGCCCTGGGCCTGCCGGAGTGGAACGAGGCCTTCCTCGCCATCGACGGCCCCCGCGAGACGAACCCAGGGACCCGCTACGCGCTCCGCGTGCGGCCGGGCCTCTCCGGCGAGCTGCAATACACCGTGGTCGAGGCGGACCGCGTCGAGATCGTCTGGCAGGTCCCCGGCTTCCGTGAGGTCGGCACGTGGACCATCGGGGCGGACAGCCGCGTCACCCACACGTTCGAGCAGTCCGGCCCGCTCGCCACCGTCCTCCGCCCGGCGTACCGGAACATCGCCACCATCCGCCTGGCCCGCCTCGCCAACCGCGTCCGCCAGCTGCAGCTCGCCCACACCGCCTGAACCAGGCACGCACTACGCTCCGGTCATGCTGACGGAGGTCCGCGACACCAGGCTGTACGTCGACCAGCGCGGCCGCACCGACGCGCCGCCACTGCTCTTCGTCCACGGCGGCCCCGGGGCGGGCTCGTACGACTTCATGGCGTTCCAGGGCGACCGGCTCGCCCACGACTTCCACCTGATCGGTGTGGACCAGCGCGGCGTGCAGCGGTCCGACCCACTCACCGGTCCGGTCGACGAACACGACCTGATCGCCGACTTCGAGGCACTGCGCGAGCAGCTCGGCATCGAGCAGTGGTCGCTGCTCGGTCATTCGTACGGCGGCCGGCTGGCGCTCCGGTACGCCGTCATGCACCCGGACTCGATCACCCGGGTCGTCTTCGAGAACCCCGCCTGGGACATGGCACTCGCCACCGAGACCCTCGTCCGCGCCGCACTGCCCCTGCTCCCGGGAGCCGAGCTCCCGCCGCACACCGGTCCGGCAACCAAGCAGATGTGGGACGAGCGGATCGCACTGCTCTCACAGCTCGGCGACCGGCGCATGGAGATCTACCTCGGCCCGGACGCTCAGAACCTGCAACTACCCGCCGACACTGAGCTCTCTGACGAGTACCACGAGCGCTCCGGTCACTTCTCCGGAGAGATCACCAAGTCACCCAGCTTCGTCGAGCCCCTCCTGCAGTACCTCGCTCAGCTGACGCAGCCGGCGCTCCTGATCAAGGGCGAGCACGACCCGGCCACGAGCCCGCGGGAGATCGAGCTGTTCCGTTCCGACGTACCGGACGGCACCTATTACTACGCGACCGGCGCCGGGCACTTCCTGCATGCCGAGCAGGCGGACCTCTTCGCTCGACTGGTGACCGAGTTCCTCAGCTGAAGGCGAGGGGGACGGCTCGTTTGTGGGCCGTACGGCGGTGCGTCGCGATGATCGTGCCGACGGCCTTCTCGTCCACGTCGCGGCCCTCGAGGAAGTCGTCGATCTCGTCGTACGTCACGCCCAGCACGGCCTCGTCCGGGACGCCCGGGTTGTTCGTCTCGAGGTCCGCGGTGGGCACCTTGCCGGTGATCTCGGGTGACGCGCCGAGCCACTCGCCGACCGCGCGGACGCGGCGCTTGGAGAGCCCGGACAGCGGCGTCAGGTCGCACGCGCCGTCGCCGTACTTGGTGAAGAAGCCCATCACCGCCTCCGCCGCGTGGTCCGTGCCGACCACCAGACCGCCGCGGGCACCGGCCACGAGGTACTGCGCGACCATGCGCTGACGAGCCTTGATGTTGCCGACGTGGAAGTCCTCACGCTCGCCGAGGCCGGAGTGCCGCACCGCCTCGACCATGGCGTCGGTGGCCGGCTGCACGTCGACCACCAGGGTCTCGTCGGGCTTGATGAACTCGAGCGAGCGCTGGGCGTCCGCCTCGTCGGCCTGCACGCCGTACGGCAGCCGCATCGCGACGAACGTCGCCAGACCGCCCTCCGACCGGACCCGCTCCACCGCGAGCTGGCAGAGGCGGCCCGCCGTGGCGGAGTCGACGCCGCCGCTGATCCCGAGCACGTACGCCGTCGCGCCGGTCCGCCGGAGCCGCTCCGCGAGGAACTCGACTCGCTGCTCGACCTCGTTGTCCACGTCGAACGCCGCGGGCACACCGAGCTCCGCGATGATCAGTTCCTGCAGGTAACGGCTCTCGGGGTTCATCGGGCTCCTCTGTCTCGGGAGGACAAGCCTAAACAGTGCCCGGACATAAGGATTCCCCGCGCACCCGGAAGAGCTCACTTACCCTTGCTGCCTTCCGGCCCTGGGGGGATTGGGCGAGATACCGCCACGCGGGGAACCAGCCACGAGTGTACGGGATCCCATCACCACGTCCGAAATCCACCGGCGAATTCGCCGGCCTCTGAGCTCTCAGCGAACAGGGGTGCGCGGCTCGGTCGTGAGGGTCAAGCTTGTTGGGTGACGGATCATCAATTCGGCCCCTTCGGCATTACGACCGGGCTCGACAGCAGTGCGGAGTCCATCGCGGCGGCTCGCGCGGCCGAGGAGCTCGGATACCCGGCGATCTGGCTGTCCGGCGGGCCGTTGCCCGGGCTGCAGACCATCACCGATCTGGTCGGCGCGACGACGGCGATCAAGTTCGTCAGCGGGATCCTGGCGGTGGTGAAGTACAGCGCGGTCGACGTGAGTACGACGTACGCCCAGCTGGAGGCATCCGCCCCAGGACGATTCACGGTCGGTCTGGGCGGGGCGCACGGCGCCAAACCGATCGCCACGCTCAACGCGTACCTGGACGAGCTGGACGTACCTGTGGAGCACCGGGTGCTCGCTGCGCTCGGTCCGCGGATGCTGAAGCTCGCCGCGGAGCGGTCAGCCGGGGCGTACCCGTTCCTGACCAGTGCGGCGTACTCCGCTGAGGCGCGCAAGGTCCTGGGTCCGGACAAGCTCCTTGCCGTCAGCCACCTCGTCATACTGGAGACAGACGCGGACAAGGCTCGGGCGATCGCGCGGGACACCATCAGCTTCTTTACGACGATCCCTGGGTACATGAGCTCGCTGAAGCGACAGGGGTTCAGTGAAAACGACCTGTCCTCGCTGCCTGACCACATGATCGATTCACTCGCCGCCTGGGGCACACCAACGGACATCAAGGCCAAGCTGACCGAGCACTTGGACGCCGGCGCGGACCATGTCGCGGTCAACGTGATCACCGGAGTCACAGGACTTCAGCCGATCGAGCAGTGGCGGGCGCTAGCTCCCGCGCTTCTCGGGTAGCTGCTTCTCGTACAGTCGGGCGTTCGACTCGAGCTTGTCGTAGCGGTACGGGCGTACCTCACCAGTCGCCTAGAACCCCTGCCGCTGCCAGAAACCGGTAGCGACCTGTGCATTCGTGTCCACCACGGCCAGCCGCATGGTCCGGATCTCAGGCCAGGTGGTCTCGACGTACCGCTGGACGAGCTCGTACGTCGTTCTGCCGTAGCCGCGGCTCTGGTGGTTCCAGTGCACCTCGAGGAGACCGATGAACGCGGTGTGCTCGTTCGGGAAGCCCCTGAGCAGATCGACTACCGCAACGAGGTCTCGCCCAGCGAACGCCCCCAGCACGATCTTCGCGTCCTCAGCCAGCCCTTCCGGCCGCATCATCAACAGACTCTGCGCATCCGATTCCCCAGGCGGATACCCGGTGATCCGCTCCGTATACCCCGGATCCGACTCGATCAGCTCCTGCAGCCCATCCACGTCCTGCACGTCGATCGCCCGCAACAACAGCTCCTCCATACCGCCGACCCTAGATGAGCAGGCCGATCACCAGCAGGAGAATTAGCGCGGCTGCGATCACCAGGCCTGCGCGCTTGGTCCCGAAGCGCCTGAGCGCAATAGCCAACGGTCCGATCGGTTTCATCGTCGCTCCAGTCGTCTCTTCGCTTGATAGGTGAACCAGAGGTAGGCAAGCGCTGCTGGCACGAACGGCAAGCCAAGGCGGCCGTGCCCGGCGAGCACGAGTCCGATCGCCAGGAGCACCGCGAAGCCGGAGGCGATCCAGCCGGCGATCACCCGGTCCTTGGCGAACAGGTGACCACGCCGACGAAGTACGTAGACCGCTCTGCCCATCACGAGCAGCCCCACGAGCACGAGACCTGCAAAGCCGACCTGTGTCCGTACCGGCAGCCCGTCCTCCGTCAGCCAGAGCACCCCGACCAGTGCGACCACAGCCCCCGCACCGCACAGCTGCACCACCGACCGGACGCGTCGCCGCAGCGAGAGCGTGTCGTGCAGCCCCGCGATGGTTTCCTCTGCCGAGATCACGACCCCGCCTCCTCTCTCAACAGCCGACGTGCTCGGTGCAGACGAGACTTGACGGTCCCCACCGGTACACCGAGCACCTCTGCGCATTCCTCCAAGCTGAGGTCCTCCAGATGGAACAGCACCAGCACCTCCCGCTCCATCACAGGCACACCGCCGAGCAACCGCCGTACGTCGACCCGCTCGACCACGTGATCCGCCGGGTCGGGCTCCTGATCCACGTCGACCTGCGGCTGCTCGACGTACCGCTGCCTCAGCTGGTTGACCACACTGCGCCGGGCGATGGTGAAGAGCCACGCCGCGAACCGCTCCGGCTCCTTGAGCCGCGGCAGCCCGCGTACGACGGCCAGCCACACCTCCTGCGACACGTCATCGGCCAGGTCGCTCCGCCCGAGCATGTGCCGCACGTACCCCCAGACCGCCTCATGCCACCCCCGAACCAGCTCCGCAACCGCCTCCCGGTCCCCCACCTGAGCCCGCACCACCACACCCACCCAAGCCGACTCCACGCGCCACCTCCCTCACCCCCACAGTCGCGCCGACGCCCCCTGAGGTTCACGCCCGATTTCGGATTCCCGCGCGCCCTCGGTATTCTCTCCGCTTGGAGGATTCGCCTAGAGGCCTAGGGCGCACGCTTGGAAAGCGTGTTGGGGGCAACCCCTCACGAGTTCGAATCTCGTATCCTCCGCCACTCCCCCCAGAGTGAAGAAACCGCAGGTCAGACCATGGTTTCGGACTCCGGAGGCACGAACGACAGAGGGGCCGGACGCTGAGCGTCCGGCCCCTCTGCATGTCCCCATGGTCTCAACAAACCCTCTCAGGCCGTTCTGGACTTGGCCGCAGGGCGGTGGGACGCTGGCCGCACGGGTGCACCTGCGTCGCGCCGCGGGAGATTGGTTCGGGAGAGTTAGCGGCGCGTGAGTCGAGTACCCAGGGGGACGGCCAGATGACATGCAGATCGCAGGTCGGCCTCCTTGTCGTGGTCGGACTCATGTTGCTTGCAGCCTGCGGCGGCGAGGACTCCAAGACCACCGCGCAGCCCACGCCGTCCGAGACCCCGTACGTCGGCTATCCGAACTCGATCGTCGTACTGGGTCATTCCGGCGCAACCGGCCAAAACTCGGATCCACAGCAACCGGGCGTCCCGGTGAGGGAGAACTCGTGGGCAACAGGCGCCAATCCCGCGGTCAAGAGCGTGTACCTGAGGATCCTGGCCGAGAACCCCGGGATTGAAGGGCACAACGTCAACCTCGCCGAAAACGGCGCCTCCGTCGCACGGCTCGTCGACCAGGCGCAGCAGGCCGTCGCGTTGAAGCCCAAGCCCGACCTCGTCGTCATCCAGATCATGGACAACGACCTCGTCTGCCCGGCAACGGCACCGGACTATGACGCCTTCCGATCGACGTTCGTCTCAGCGCTCGCCGTGCTGGCAAAGGGCGCACCCGCCTCGTCCATCTTCGTCGTCAGCCAGTTCGGAAGCCCCACAACCCAATGGAGGACGTACACGCCCGGCGAACGCGCGTCGCTGGGCGGCACCGGGGAGTGCGATTTCCTCGACCCCGCCGGCCGACTCGTGCCGGACAAACTCGCCGAACTCGAGGAGGCGATCCACGGCTACGAGGGGCAACTCGCCGCCGGTTGCCAGCAATTCGCCCGCTGCAGGTACGACGAGGGCGCGTTCGGCGCGATCATCGACAAGCGAGAGTACATCTCGAACGACTTGAACCACTTCTCGATCGCGGGTCACGCCCAGGCTGCAGCGACGGCCTGGGACGCAATGAAGCGTGCAGGCCTGCTCGCCCCCTAGAGGTCGCCGGGGGTGATGAGGCCGGTTTCGTAGGCGAGGACTACGGCTTGGGAGCGGTCTCGGAGGGTTAGTTTGGCGAAGATTCGGGCTACGTGCGTTTTGACGGTCGCTTCGCTGAGGGTGAGGGCGGTGGCTATCTCGGCGTTGGAGAGGCCTTGGCCCATCAGAGTGAGGACTTCGAGTTCGCGGGGCGTGAGGTTGGACAGGTCGCGGTGAATGGCGGGCTGTGGCGCTGCGGGGGTGGCGAAGCGTTCGACGAGGCGGCGGGTGATGGAGGGCGACAGGAGGGCGTCGCCGGTGGTGACGAGGCGGACGGCTGCGGCCAGGTGTTCGGGGGTCACGTCCTTGAGGAGGAAGCCGCTGGCGCCGGCGGCCAGCGCGGCGTACACGTAGCTGTCCAGGTCGAACGTGGTGAGGATCAGGACGCGGCAGTCGGTCGGGGTGGCCAGGATGCGGCGGGTGGCTTCCAGGCCGTCCATGGTGGGCATGCGGATGTCCATGAGGACGACGTCCGGGTGCAGGCGTCGTACGGCGTCCACTGCTTCGGCGCCGTCCGCGGCCTCGCCGACGACCTCGATGCCGCGGGCGGTGAGGATCATCCGGAAGCCGGTGCGTACTAGGGCTTGGTCGTCCGCGATCACCACGCGCGTAGTCACGGGCGCTCCAGCGGGAGCTTGGCGCGGACGCGGAAGCCGCCCCCGAGGCGCCGGCGGGCGTCGAGTTGGCCGCCGTACACGCCGACGCGTTGCTTGAGGCCGAGAAGTCCGCGGCCGTCCCCGTCGACGACCGCCGGACGACCGCCACCCGTCAGGACGCTCGGGCCGGAGTTGAGGACTTCAACCCGCAAGGCGTGAGGGGCGTAGCGGACGGTCACCTCGGCCTTGACGCCGTCGCCGTGCTTGAGGGCGTTGGTGAGCGCCTCCTGGATGATGCGGTACGCCGTGACGTCGACGCCGGTCGGCAACGGGTACGGGTGTCCGGAGATCCGTACCTCGACAGGGAGACCGGCGAACGCGATGCGGTCGATCAGCTCGCTCAGACGCGTCAGACTCGGCTGAGGCGACAAGGCGTCGTCCTCGACCCCATCTGCTTTGGGCGCGAGTACACCGAGCAGATGGCGCAGCTCAGCCATGGTGTCGCGACCTGCGGCTTCTACCGCGAGTAGAGCTGCCTCCGCCTCGTCCAGTGAGGTTGCCAGCACCTGCCGCGCCGCACCGGTCTGGATGACCATGACACTGACGTTGTGGCTCACGATGTCGTGCAGGTCGTGCGCTATCCGCGCCCGCTCGGCGTCGACGGCGTTCCGCGCCGCTGTCTCCCGTTCGCGCTCCAGCAACCACCCGCGCTCTTCCAGCGCGCGACCATAAACACGCCGAGCCCGAACATAGGCGAGCGCGAGCACACCGGCAACCACCGCCAGCAGCACCACAAGGAACCACATCACGAGCCCCACTGTCCCAAGCCGCTCCCCCAAGCGCATCATCCGACAGGCGCACGCCGTACATCTCCAGGATGACAGCGCGCGGACATTACGCCGGCAGGGTGACGTCAACGGTCGCCTGCCGGCCCTAGCGTGAGCAGCATGACGGAGGACAACGGACAGGCGGTCGTACAGCTCACCGCCGTACGCAAGGAGTACGGCGAATCCGCCGCACTCGATGGAGTGTCGCTGGAGATCCACGCCGGTGAGGCAGTCGCGGTGATGGGACCGTCCGGCAGCGGCAAGTCGACCCTGCTCAGCATGGTCGCCGGACTGGACCGGCCGACGTCAGGGTCCGTCGTGGTGCACGGCGACGACCTGGGCACGCTGGACGAGAAAGGGCTGGCGCTGTTCCGGCGCCGACGGATCGGGATGATCTTCCAGTTCTTCAACCTGCTGGACGACCTGTCCGCGCTCGACAACGTCGCACTGGCGGCACAGCTCACCGGTACGTCGGCCGCACACGCACGGAAGCGTGCACTCGAGCTGTTCGAGGAGCTGGGCATAGCCGGTCGCCGCAACACCTACCCCTCGCAACTGAGTGGTGGCGAGCGGCAACGAGTCGCCGTCGCCCGCGCGCTCATGAACCGCCCGGCCATCCTTCTCGCCGACGAGCCGACAGGTGCTCTCGACACCCGTGCCGGCGAGCAGGTGATGGACCTGCTCCTGGACCTCAACCAGATCGGCCAGACGCTCCTGCTGGTGACACACGACCAGCAACTCGCGACACGCTGCGCCAGTCGGGTCATCGACTTCGTCGACGGGCAGATCGCCGGCGAACGCAGCCTGGAGCGTACGGCGTGAGCGCGGTCTGGCCTGTAGCGCGGGCAGCCGTACGACGGCGCCGCGTGCAGACCGTGGTGATCGCAGTCGTCGTACTGCTCTCCACCACGATGATCGTCGTCGCACTAGGCCTGCTAGCCGCGTCGAGCGGTCCGTTCGACCGCGCGTACGCAAAGCAGAGCGGTGCGCAGCTGACTGCGTCGTACGACCGCACCAAGGTGACTGACGCGCAGCTGACAGAGGCGGCGCGGAGTGCGGCGGCTGTCGGCGGGCCGTTCCCGCAGGCGACGCTTGAGCTCGCTCAGCCCCAGATGATGGGGTCACTGGTGACTGTGGGGCGTGCGGACCCCGGTGGCGCCGTCGACCGGCTCAACGTGTGGAAAGGCCGCTGGGCGACCAAGCCCGGCGAGATCGTGCTCAACCGGAACCCGACCGAGTCCAGCGGGCGCGGTGCTCCGCAGCTGAACGGGACATTGGCTACCGGCGGTCAGACGCTCACCATCGTCGGGTTCGCGTACAGCGTGAGTCAGTCGGCCGATGCGTGGGTCACGCCCGAGCAGCTGAACGCACTGCACCCGACGTCGACGCAGATGCTCTACCGCTTCACCCAGGCCGCCACCAATGCCGAGGTCACGGCTGGGCAGAAGGCTGTGACGGCAGGACTGCCCAGCGACGCCCTTCTCGGTACGCAGTCGTACCTGGCATTGCGGGCGCTGACAGCGGGTCAGCCGAACACGTTCGTACCGTTCCTGATGGTGTTCGGGTGGCTAGGGCTCGCTGTCGCCGTACTGATTGTGGCGAACGTCGTCAGCGGTGCAGTGGTCGCAGGGTTCAAACACATCGGTGTGCTGAAGTCACTGGGGTTCACGCCCACTCAGGTGATGACGGTGTACCTCGGGATGATCTCGATCCCTGCTGTCGTCGGGTGCGCCGGCGGTGTTGTCCTAGGCAACGTACTCGCCACCTCCTTACTGACAAGGGCTTTCGAGAACTACGGCGCCGGCGGGACCAGCGTCCCGATCTGGGTCGACGTAGCCACGCTGCTCGGCGTACCTGCGCTCGTTGCACTCTCCGCGTTCCTGCCGGCGCTGAGGGCCCGGAGCCTGTCAGCGGCACAGGCGATCAGTGCCGGGAGCGCACCGCGAGCTGGAAGAGGGCTACGGGTACAGCGGTGGCTGAGCGGGACCCGGCTGCCCCGGTCGGTCAGTCTGGGGCTGGGACTGCCGTTCGCTCGTCCTGGGCGTACGGCGTTGACGCTGGCAGCTGTCGTGCTCGGCGTCACCAGCGTGACGTTGGCCGTGGGGCTGGGGAAGTCGCTGACGACGTACCAGACCGCAGCCAGCAGAGCAGGCGCTGTTGACCTGACGATCTTCGCTGGTCCGAACGGCTCCGGGCCAGAAGGACCGAACGCGCCACCTGGTGCGAAACTGACCGATGCTGAGGACGAGGCCGTACTGCGTTCTGCGCCTGGCGTCACGTCGGTAGCGGCGATGGCTGACCTGGAGATGCGGCTGGCTGGTACGCAGGCAGATCTCCGCGTGTCGTTCTACCGCGGGGACTTCGACAAGATCGGCTACCGGATGCTCGACGGGCGCTGGTTCGACGGTCCGGGACAGGTGGTGGTGTCGGAACGCTTCCTGAAGCAACGCGGTCTGGCCGTCGGCGACACCATCACACTGCAGTCGAAAGACAAGAGAGTACGGGCGCAGATCGTCGGGAAGGCGATGTACAACTCCGGCGACGAGGTGCTGTCCAACTGGGCGACACTCGCGCTGATCGCACCTGACCTGCGCGCGAACATCTACGAGATCAACGTGAAGCCCGGGACGGACCTGGACGCGGTCGTCAGCGCTGTGCAGGCGAAGGACTCCGGGTTGGAGGAGGCGGAGGGTCAGGACGCCGGCACCTTCGTGGCCGTTGTACTCGCGACCGTCGTACTGCTCACGCTGATGCTCGGGACCGTCGCGGCGCTCGGTGTGTTCAACACCGTCGTACTCAACACCCGCGAACGCCGCCGCGACCTGGGCATGCTCAAGTCGATCGGTATGACGCCCGCACAGGTCACCCTGATGGTCGTGACGTCGATGATCGCGCTAGGAGCCGTCGGTGGCCTGCTAGGCATCCCGATCGGCATCATCGCCCACCGCCTGGTCGTCCCGGCGATGGCCAACGGAGCCCAGATCGAACTCCCCGACTTCATGCTCCACGTCTACCCCGCCGGCCTCCTCGCCCTCCTGGTCCTCGCGGGCATTCTCATCTCCGCCGCCGGCGCCTACTTCCCCGCCCGCACGGCCGCCCGAACCACCATCGCCGAGGTCCTCCACAACGAGTGAAATGCGCTTGCCTGCAGGCAACTGGTCGGGCTGACTGTGTGTATGGACGAGGTGGTGGCGGGTAACCGGGCCGTGTGGGAGCGGGCTTCCACGAAGCATGTTCGGGAGTACGACGAACTGCTCGAGGAGGCTCGTGGGGAGGGCCGGTTGTTCGCTCGGGAGCGGGAGTTGCTGGCTCCCGTCCTGGCGGAGGGGCCCGTGGTGGTGCACTTCCAGAGCGGGCATGGGCTGGACGACGTGGCGCTGGTGAAAGCCGGGGCCAAGAGCGTTGTGGGCGTGGACTACAGCTCCGTGGCGGCCGGCGCGGCGCAGCGGCGGGCGCAGGATGTAGGGGTGGCCTGTCGGTACGTCGTGGCCGAGGTCCCCGGCGTACCGGTGCGAGACGCGTCCGTCGACCTCGTGTACACGGGCAAGGGCGCACTGATCTGGATGCGCGACATCGACGCATGGGCGCGCGACGCCGCGCGCCTGGTGCGGCCGGGCGGGCACCTCTTCGTGTACGAGGGCCACCCGGCCGTACCGCTCTGGACCTGGGACCAGGACAAGCCTCGGATCCGGCCGGACCGGAGCTACTTCGCCGAGTCGCACATCAACGACACGTTCCCGGGCAACGGCGCCCAGGAGTGGCAGTGGACACTCGGCCAGATCGTCACCGCGATCACCAGAGCCGGCCTACACCTCCAGGTCCTCGAGGAGTACGCCGAACCGTTCTGGCGCCCGCAGGACGACACAACCGCTGCAGCGTGGTCCGGCCGACTCCCCAACTCCTACGCCCTGTTGGCGCAGAAGCCCTTATAGATAAGGCAGGAGTGCGGCCTCTTCGCGGTCCAGGTGGGCGTTGAGGTGAGCGATCAGCTCGTCCACCTGGGCCAGGACGTTTGCATCGACCAACTGCTCGAGCTCGGCGAGTAGCACTGCGATCTGGTCGTGCTCCTTCTGTAGTACGGCGATCACATCGGCCAGCTCGGGATGCTGCTCGACGAGGGCCGGGAACAACGCGGTCGATTCGCCGGTGTGGTGATAGTGCAAGCCCTGGCACATGGTCAGGCAGTTGATGCGGAGCTGCGCGCCCAGCGTCCCGGACGTCGCGATCTCGTGCCGAATCAAGACCAGCTCGCGCCGGAACGCGGTGTGGATGGTCTTCAATACTTCGGCGAAAGACCCGCCGCCGTGTACAGGCGGCCCAGGTTGCTGGACGAGCGCCACAACCGGAATCGTCCGCGTCGTCTGCTTCTGGTACTCGTCCCACCCCGGTTCGGCCTCGACGAGTCGGGCGAAAACCTCGTCGCGCTCAGCGCCACGCAGTACGACGGCCGTTGCCGGATAGTCGAAGAGTCCGAGGTCGACGCTGACCTCCGGATTCGCGAGCAGGTTGTGGTACCAGTCCGGGTGCTTCGGACTGCCGCCGGCCGAGCCGACGACGAGGACACGGTCACCGTCCGGGTAGTACCCGAGGATCGCGGTGCGCGCCTGCCCGGTCCGCGCGCCGGTGGTTGTCAGGAGCAACAACCTGGAGTTCTCGAAAGGACCGCCGACCCGGCCGTCGTTCGCCGTGAACTCCGCAATGAGTTGTGCAGTGAAATCGTTCAGGATTCGCTTCTCTCTGGTGTCGTGAAAAAGGGATTCGCAGACATCAGAGAAGCGGGCGGGGCCCGCGCGGCGCTCAGAACGCAGCCGGGGACCCAACTCGGTAATGGCTAGAAGCCGACCCGGCAGTCACGTCGGAGATACTACCTCATGTGTCCCTGCCCGATCGGCTCGTCCAGGCCGGGGTCGAACTCCTCGAGGAGGACGGCCTCGCCGACCTCACCCTGCGCGCGATCGCTCGCCGTACGGGCGTCTCGCACGGCGCACCGCGGCGCTACTTCCCCACCCACGACGCGCTCCTGGCCGCGATCGCCGCCACCGGACTGCAGGACCTCGCGGCCCGGCTCAAGACGACCGACGGACCGCCCGAAGAACAATTGGTAGCGGCTGCCAACAACTACCTGCAGTTCGCCGCCGAACGCCCCGGCATGTTCGACCTGATCTTCCGCCACGACCTGCTGGCCGGAGCCGGCGGCAACCTCCGCGCGACCTCGCTGCCGCTGTTCCAGAACTTCGTCGACCTGGTCGCCCGGATCCACCCCGCCGACGCCGGCCTCCGCGCGACCGCCCTGTGGACGAACATCCACGGCCTCGCCACGCTCCGCGCCACCAACGCCCTCGAACTTCTCGGTACGACGGACCTCGAGCCGATCGTCCGGTACGTCGTCCACAGCCATCTGCACTGATTGTGCACAAGCCGTCGCGATCCGTCGTGCTTCCTGCGGTCTTCGGGAAATCATTTCGAGAACCCGCGAAAAATACTCAAGAATGCTGTAACGAGCGGCACACTCCGCCGATAAACGGGTGAGTGACCCAGAGGGGGGACCTAGTGGGAAGCTCCGGTGTTTCTTCGGGACCACCGCATGTGGAGGGGGCCTCGCAGGTGCTCACCCGGGGCGGGGTGAGCACCTGTTCGAGGATCTGCCCCCGGATCCGCTAGCCCTTGATTCCCACGTTCGCCATTCCTTCGACGAACCGCTTCTGGGCGAACACGAACAGCACGATCATCGGCAGCGTCGCGAGCGCCGTACCGGCCATCAGGTACGGCCACTGGATCTCTGCCGGGTTCTGGGAGAAGATCGCCAGCCCCAGTTGCAACGGCCGCATCGAGTCGGACGTGGTGATCATCAGCGGCCAGAGGAACCCGTTCCAGGCCGCCTCGATCTGGAACACCGCGATCGTGATCAGGGCCGGCTTGATCAGCGGCGTCATGATCCGCAGGAAGATGCCGAACTCGCCGAGCCCGTCCACCCGGGCCGCCTGCGCCAGCTCGTCCGGCAGCGAGACGTAGAACTGCCGGGCCAGGAAGGTGAACAGCGGCGCCGCGCCGAGCGGGATGATCAGGCCCCACCACGAGTTCAGCCAGCCGATCCCGCCCTGGCCGATGATGTTGTTGCCGCCGAACAGCGGAATCGACTTCACGATCAGGAACAGCGGCACCAGGATGATCTGGAACGGCACCAGCAGCAGCACGATGAAGTAGTTCAGCAGCGACTTCGCCCCACGCAGCGGCAGCTTGGCCAGTGCGTAGCCGGCCATCGTGCACACCACGAGGGTGAACGCGGTCTCGCCGACCGCGATGAACAGGCTGTTGCGGAAGTACCGCAGGAACGGCGCGGTCTGCATCGCCTCGCTGAAGTTGCGCCAGCGCAGTTCGCCGGGCAGCCAGCCGAACTTGGCGATCTCCAGGTTGCTCTTGAACGCAGTCAGCAGCATCCAGACGAACGGCGTGATCATCAGGATCGCGCCGACCGTCAGGACGACGTACAACAGGATCCGGCCCGGCCGGAGTGCCGACGGCTTGGCGGAACCGATCGCCGGCAACGTAGCGCTAGTCATTGGCATCCGCCTTCTGGAGCAGGCGCCCGACCCCGATGAACAGCGCGATCACGATCATCATGATCACGGTCTCGGCGGACGCGTAGCCGAGTTTCAGGTCCTGGAACGCGTTCTGATAGATGTCCATCACGAGGACGCGCGTCTCCGAACCGGGACCGCCCTGCGTCATCACGTAGACCAGGTCGAACACCTGGAATGTGCCCACGATCGACGTGATCAGGACGAAGAACTGCACCGGGCCGATCGCCGGCCAGGTCACGTTCGCGAACTTCTGCCAGCGGCTGGCGCCGTCGATCTCAGCCGACTCGAGCAGGTCGCGGGAGACGCCCTGCAGCGCGGCCAGGTAGATGATCACCTTGGTCCCGAGCCCCTGCCAGATGCCGACCACCATCAGCGACGGCAGCGCGGTCGCCGGATCGGCCAGCCAGCGATTCGGCGCGAACCCGAACAGGCTGAGGAACCCGTTCGCCAACCCGGAGCCCGGGTTGTAGATCCACAGCCAGATGGTCGCCACCGCGACCGTCGCGGTGACGGTCGGGATGTAGAACGCGGTCCGGAAGAAGCTCAGCCCGCGGATCTTCTGGTTCAGACCGATCGCGACCGCGAGCGAGATCGCCATCGAGATCGGGATCACCACGATCGCGTAGAGCACCGTGTGCCACAACGACGCCTGGAAGTCGACGTCGCGGAACAGGTCGGCGTAGTTGCCGAACCCGACCCAGGCCCAGGTGTCACCGAAGCTGTAGTTGGTCAGGCTCAGGACGAGGACCGCGACCACCGGGATCACGATGAAGACGCCGGAGTGCAGCAGCGCCGGCGCGAGCAGTGCCCAACCGGTCCGGACCTGGCTCTTCAGCAGGGTCCGGCTGTCCTTGGACGACGCCACCTTCCGGGGCGTGCTGAGTGCGGGACGTTCAAGAGTTGTGCTCATCGCGACTGTCCTGCCAGGTTGTGCAGCACCTTGGCGGGGTCCTTCTGTCCGAGGACCGCCTGGGTGAGCTGGATGTCGAAGTTGCCGCGCATCTCGAGCCAGTTGGACGGCACTTCGTTCTCGTTGACCGCGTAGACCAGGCCGTCGGCGACGAACTGGCTCAACGGGTTCGACTTGGCCTGCGGCGAGTTGCTCGCGTCCTTGTAGGCCGGGATCTTCTTGTTCAGCTTGGCGAGCACGTCCAGCGTGGTCGGCTTGGTCAGCGTCTGGATGAAGGCCCAGGCCGCGTCCTTGTGCCGGCTGCGCGACCCGATCGACGCCAGGTCGCCGCCGACGTACTCGATCTCCTTGCCGCTGTCGAAGCGGAAGAACTCCAGGTCGTCGCAGTTCTTCTGCCCGATCCCGTCGGCGGAGCAGTCGACGCCGCCGTTGACGATGCCCATCGCGGCCTCACCAGTGAGCACGAGTGGTTGCTGGGCGGCGTTCGTCTGGCCGTACGGCTGGACGTTGTTGATCATCGACTTGATCCACAGCAGCGTGTCCAGGCCGGCCTTGTTGTCGAAGTTCGGTTCGCCGCCGACGTAGAGCGGCGTACCGGTCGAGGCCAGGAAGGTGGTGAAGGACTGGCGGAAGCCGGTCGCCGACGCGAGGTCGAACCCGCTGCGGGTGATGTTGCCGTGCTTGTCCCGCTTGGTCAGCTTCTCGGCCGCGACCTTGAGCTCGGCGAGCGACTTCGGCGGCTTCGACGGGTCCAGGCCGGCTTCGCGGAAGGCGCTCTTGCGCAGCGCGACCGCCCGGGCGTCCGCGATCAGCGGGTACGCGTACAGCTTCTTGTCGTACGTCACCGCCGGGATCAGCGCCGGGGTGCTCTTCTCCTTGATGACGTCCGGTGTCACGCCGTACTTGCCGAGGTCCTCGAAGATGTTCTTCGAGGCGAACGGCTGGACCCAGCCGACGCCGGTGACCATCACGTCGTACGGGATCCCCGCGGCGATCGAGGTGGACATCTTCTCGTTCAGGTTCTTGTACGTCGCGAAGTCCGGCTCGACCTTCATCTTCGGATAGGTCTTGTGGAAGTCGTCGACGACCTTCTGGAACGCCTCCTTGCCCTTGGTACTGGGCGGGAACGACGGCAGCAGCACCCGCAAGGTCCCGGTCGCCTCGGCCGGCGGTACGCCGTCGGTGCTCTTGTCGATCACCCCGTTGCCACAACTGCTGACCAGCACGCTGAGCGCTGCGGCCAGCAGGGTCAGTCCCACTCCACGTCTCACAAGGGAACTCCTTCGCCGACTTGTTCAGCCGGGGCCCGCGGCCCCAAGTGCAGCGAAAGTATGGGAAAGGGCTTTCCTCGTCAATACCTCGGCGCTCGAATGATCACATTCGATCAGAACCGGAACACAGCGAGGTTCTGTTCCGTCGTCGCGGTCCCGCAGGAGGTACGGATGTTGAGCGTGGGAAGCAGGCTCAGGTGCTGCACGGGCGTCGCCGGCGACTGGATTTTGCGGAGCAACAGGTCGCAGGCGGTTTCGCCGAGAGCGCGCCGCGGCGGGCAGACCGCGGTGAGCGGGACGACGGCCAGCGCGGCGGTGACGTCGTTGTAGGCAATGACGGCCAGGTCCTCGGGTACGCGGAGGCCGCGCTCCATCGCGCGCTCGACCAGGCGGGCGCCGTGCTCGTCGGAGTGCACCAGTACGGCGCGACTGCCGAACGACTCGCACTCGGCGAGGAACGCGTCCAGCTGCGCGACCGCGCCGGGATCGTCGCCGCGCATCGGCAGGTCGACCGGCGAGAGGAACACGTCGACGCCGAGCGCCTTCGCGGCCGACTCGATCCCGCGGCGCAGCCAGTACGCCGTGACCGTGGCCTGCAGGTTGATCGCGATCCGGCGATGCCCGAGCGCCACGAAGTGCCGCAGCGCCAGCATCGCGCCGTACGCGTGATCGGTCCGGACGTGGTCGTACTCGCGGGCCACCTGCGGGAACCCGAACGCGCGCTCCATCAGCACGACCGGTACGTCGATGTCGTCCAGCCGCGAGTCGAACCGGTCCGCGTCGCCGTCGCCGAGCGCGGTGCTGATCAGCAGGCCGGCGACCCCGATCCCGAGCACCTTGTCGAGCCGCTCGCGCTCGGTCGCCACGTCGTACCCGGAGACGCCGAGGACCAGGCGCGCGCCGTACCGGTCGGCCATCGCCTCGGCGCCGCGGATCACGTCGGAGTAGTACGACGTCGCACTCGGTACGACGATGCCGATCGTCAGGCGGCTCCCGTGCGTCCCCTGGTCGGCGGTCCCGGTGCCGATCGCGCCGCCGTGCACCCGGCGGAGCAGGCCGGCTGAGTCCAGTTCGGCCAGGTCCCGGCGTACTGTGATCGCGGAGACGCCCAGCTCGGCGACCAAGTCGGCCACCCGCAGCCGGCCGTGCCGGCGCAGGCTACGCAGGATCAGCTCGTGGCGCTCCTGTGCAAGCATGCAGCCCCCTGGTCTCTCCGTGATTGTTCGTGATCATACGATCAGGACCCGCCCGTACGGAACGAGGAGACGATCGGTGGAGAAGGCCAACCGGACGAGCAGCGTGCTGTCGAGGCTCGCGGTCATCGGCGACCTGCTGATGCTGCAACTGGTCTTCGTGGTGATCAGCCTGGGCATCCTGACGCTGTTCCCGGCCGCGTTCGCGATGCAGCGGGTGGTGCCGGACGCGATCAGCCAGGAGAAGCCGAAGCTGATGCGGCGGTTCTTCAAGGAGTTCCGCTGGGCGATGAAGCAGTTCTGGCTGCCCGCGTTCGGCCTGTGGGTCGGCGGAGTGCTGCTGGCCTTCGGCCTCTCCTTCTGGGCGAACGCGCACGGTCCGGCGCGGATCTTCGCGCTCGCCGTCCTGATCCCACTCACCGGAATGATCCTGGGGCTGTACCTGAGCGGTCTGGCGATCCTGCCCGCGGCGCCCGAGACCGCCACGGTCAAGTCGCTGTTCCGGTCCGCCAACCTGTTCCTGCTGCGCCGACCGCTCCCGGTGGCCGGCGGGGTCGTCGTACTGCTCACCTGGTTCGCGCTGGCGTCAGTGGTGCCGACACTGCTTCTTGTGGGGTCCGGACTGGTCCCGGCACTCACGGCGTACGCGCTCTCCCGGCCGCCTCGCGAAAAAACTTCTGAAGACGTGTCAATCTGACCCCTCCTGGTTCGACGTAGAGGTGTAAGGCCACTACGACGAACTGCAAGGAGACCGGAATGTACGCGACGACCGACACCCTGGCGACTGCGCCGGCTGCGCAGGGCGGCCGCTCGCGCCGGCTGGCGCTCTACACCCTCTGCGCGGGCATGTTGATGATCGTGCTCGACGTGACCGTGGTGAACGTGGCCCTGCCGGCCATCCAGGACGACCTGGGCTTCACGAGCTCCTCCCTCGCATGGGTGGTGAACGCGTACCTGATCGCGTTCGGCGGCCTCCTGCTGCTGGCCGGCCGGCTCGGCGACCTCCTCGGCCGACGGAACGTCTTCGTCGCCGGTCTGGTCGTTTTCACTGCCGCCTCTGTGCTCTGCGGTCTGGCCGGGTCGCAGGAGGTGCTGGTCATCGCCCGGTTCATCCAGGGTGTTGGCGGCGCACTGACCTCCGCAGTGATCCTGGGCATGATCGTGACGCTGTTCCCCGAGCCGCGGGAGCAGGCCAAGGCGATCGGCATGTACGCGTTCGTCGCCTCCGCCGGCGGATCGATCGGCCTGCTGGCGGGCGGCGTACTGACGCAGGCGATCAGCTGGCACTGGATCTTCTTCGTGAACCTGCCCATCGGCGTGCTGACCGTCGTACTGGCCGTCAAGCTGATCGAGAAGGACAAGGGCTTGGGGATCGGCAAGGGCACCGACGTACCGGGTGCGGTGCTGATCACCTCAGCACTGATGGTCGGCGTGTTCACCATCGTCAAGCCGGCTGCTGAGCTCGGCTGGACCGCTCCGCGGACTCTGGTCCTGACTGCGGTGACGCTGGTGCTGCTGGCCGGCTTCATCGTCCGCGAGGCGACCGCCGCCAACCCGCTGGTGCCGCTGCGGATCTTCCGCTCCCGCACGCTGACCGGCGCGAACCTGGTCCAGGCACTGTCCGCCTCCGGGATGTTCGGCATCTTCTTCCTCGGCTCGCTGTACCTGCAGCGCGTGCTCGGGTACGACGCTCTGGAGATCGGACTGGCGTTCCTGCCGACCACCGCGATCATGGGGCTGCTGTCGGTGAGGTACTCCGAGAAGCTCGTGATGCGGTTCGGCCCGCGCCGCCCGCTGATCTTCGGACTGTCGCTGATCGTCGTCGGACTGGCCCTGTTCACGCAGGCTCCGGTCGGTGGCAACTACGTCGTCCACGTCCTGCCGGTCCTGGCGCTGCTGGGTCTGGGCGGCGGCATCTGCTTCCCGGCTCTGATGGGCCTGTCGATGTCGGACGTGAAGCCCGAGGACGCCGGTCTGGCTTCCGGCCTCATCGGCACCATGGGCGAGGTCGGCGCCGCCCTCGGCCTGGCCGTCCTGGCGACGCTGTCCGCGACCCGCACCGCCTCGGTCGCCGACACCAAGCCCGCCCTGGACGCTCTGACCGACGGCTACCACCTGTCCTTCGCCATCGCCGCCCTGATCGTCGCCACCGCAGTAGCCATCGCCGTCATCGTGATGCGCCCCGCCAAGCAGCCGGCCGCCGCCACCGCCGAGGACGAAGAACTCCTCTGCGAAGCCGCCTGACCCTCAGCCGAGCTCCCCGCGCCCACCCGGTCGCGGGGAGCTCGCTGCGCGTCGCCGACGTCCGAACTGAGCGGCGACCACGACCAACAGCCCCAGCCCGACAGCCACCGGAAGACTCGCTCGCCGAGACAGGAAGGTGGCCAGGAGCGCGAAGCCACCGCAGGTCAGCAAGGACTCGACGTACTGCTTGAACTGCCCCATGTGTTCCCTCCCAGCGCGATGATCGCACGGGTTGTCCACAGGTCGGGGTGGGACGGGTTTCGGGGTGGGGGGTGGGATGGGGAAGGATATGGGATCTGGCCGGGGCAGAATGCTCGGTGGTTGTCGGTCGTAAAGGGGAAGTGACAGTGGTGGTGCAGTCGATCGAGCAGCGGATCGCCGACGAGCTGGAGGTCGGTGAGAACCAGGTGCGGGCAGCGGTGGCGCTGCTGGACGAGGGGTCGACGGTCCCGTTCATCGCGCGGTACCGCAAAGAGGTCACTGGGATGCTGGACGATGCCCAGCTGCGCACCCTCGAGGAGCGCCTGCGGTACCTGCGGGAGCTCGAGGAGCGCCGGCAGACCGTACTCGACTCGATCGAGAGCCAGGGCAAGCTCGACGACGCGCTGAAGGCGTCCATCCTGGCGGCGGACACCAAGTCGCGGCTCGAGGACATCTACCTCCCGTTCAAGCCCAAGCGCCGTACCAAGGCGATGATCGCCCGCGAGAACGGCCTCGAGCCGCTCGCCGACGGGCTGATGGCCGACCCGGACGTCGAGCCGATCGCCGCCGCCGCGGTGTTCGTGAACGCCGAAGTACCCGACCCGCAGGCCGCGCTCGACGGCGCCCGGGCGATCCTCGTCGAGCGGTTCGCCGAGGACGCCGACCTGATCGGCTCGTTGCGGGAGCGACTGTGGGAGCAGGGGCGGCTGGCCTCCGCGGTCCGTGAAGGCAAGGAGACGGATGGGGCGAAGTTCTCGGACTACTTCGACTTCGACGAGCCGTTCACGAAGATGCCGTCGCACCGGATCCTCGCGCTGTTCCGCGGCGAGAAGGAAGACGTGCTGACGGTCACCATCGAGCCTTTGCCCGCGGGTGTGGAGGCGGACGGCCCGACGGAGTACGAGACCACCATCGCCCGCAAGGTCGGCGTGGAGAACCAGGGCCGCCCGGCCGACAAGTGGCTGGTGGAGACGGTCCGCTGGGCGTGGCGGACGAAGATCCTGGTGCACCTCGGCATCGACCTGCGGATGCGGTTGCGGCAGGTCGCCGAGGACGAGGCGATCCGGGTGTTCGCGGCCAACCTGCGCGACCTGCTGCTGGCGGCCCCGGCCGGCACCCGCGCCACGATGGGCCTCGACCCGGGCTTCCGCACCGGCGTGAAGGTCGCCGTAGTCGACGCGACCGGCAAGGTCGTCAACACCGGCGTGATCTATCCACATGTCCCGCAGAACCAGTGGGACAAGTCGATCGCCACCCTCGCCGCGCTGGCGGCGGCGCACGACGTGCAGCTGATTGCTATCGGCAACGGTACGGCGTCGCGCGAGACGGACAAGCTGGCGGCCGAGCTGATCGCCAAGCACCCGGAGCTCAAGCTCACCAAGGCCGTCGTGTCCGAGGCCGGCGCGTCCGTCTACTCCGCGTCGGCGTTCGCGTCCCAGGAGCTGCCCGGGATGGACGTCTCGCTGCGCGGCGCGGTCTCGATCGCGCGCCGGCTGCAGGACCCGCTGGCCGAGCTGGTGAAGATCGACCCGAAGTCGATCGGCGTCGGCCAGTACCAGCACGACCTCGCGGAGAACTCCCTGTCCCGCTCGCTCGACGCGGTCGTCGAGGACTGTGTGAACGCGGTCGGCGTCGACCTGAACACGGCGTCCGCGCCGCTGCTTACCCGCGTCTCCGGCATCACGCCCGGCCTCGCCGACAACATCGTCCAGCACCGCGACGTCAACGGCCCGTTCACGTCCCGTACGGCGCTGAAGGACGTGGCCCGCCTCGGGCCGAAGGCGTTCGAGCAGGCGGCCGGGTTCCTCCGGATCCCCGACGGCGACGACCCGCTCGACGCGTCCAGCGTGCACCCGGAGTCGTATCCCGTCGTACGGCGGATCCTCGACGCGACCGGCTCGGACCTGAAGGCGCTGATCGGGTCGGCGGAGCTGAAGCGGCTGAAGGCAGCGGACTTCGTCGACGACATGTTCGGTCTGCCGACGGTGACCGACATCCTGGCCGAGTTGGAGAAGCCGGGACGGGACCCGCGGCCGGCCTTCAAGACCGCGGTGTTCGCCGAGGGTGTGGACAAGATCGCGGACCTGAAGCCGGGGATGCGGCTGGAGGGCCAGGTCACGAACGTGGCCGCGTTCGGTGCGTTCATCGACATCGGTGTGCATCAGGACGGGCTGGCGCATGTGTCGGCGCTGTCGAAGAACTTCGTGAAGGACCCGCGCGAGGTGGTCAAGCCGGGCGACATCGTGATGGTGAAGGTGCTCGAGGTCGACATCCCGCGCCAGCGGATCTCCCTCACGCTGCGCCTCGACGACGAACTCGGCTCAGGCGGACGCCAGGCAGGCGGCCAAGGCGGACGCGGCCAGGCCGGCGGCCAGGGCCGTGGTCAAGGCGGCGGTCAAGGCGGCGGTCAAGGCGGCGGTCAAGGCGGTCAGGGTGGTCAGGGCGGCGGTCGAGGGCGTGGACCCGGCGGACCGGGCGGTCAGGGTCGCGGGCCGGGCGGGTCCGGCGGTCAGGGGCGCGGGTCTGGCGGCTCGGGTGGTCAGGGTGGCCAGGGTGGTCGTGGCGGCAACCGGGGATCAGGTGGTCGCGGCAACCAAACCGAGACCCCGATGGACGAGACCTCCCTCGCCGACGCCTTCCGCAAAGCCGGCTTCACCGTCCGCTGACCCCGAGGCCTGACCGAGGCCAGTCGGCAGGCGGCGCTGACGGTGGGGGCTGCGAGGATTGTGGCTATGGAACAGGTATTGAGTCGGCCGGAAGCGTCGGAGGCGGTCCAGGACTCTGGGTGGCGCTTCTTGCTGGGCAGTTTGCGAACATCGGTCCCGGTCGGGTCGTTGGCTCGGGCAATCAGCTTGGCAACGGACGCTGTCGCGGTATGCGGCGACGACGCCGACGGGCACCTTCGGGTCGATGCCCGCCCCGATCGCGTCGTCTTCACCCTGCAGTCGCTGGAGCACGCGGCGGTTACCACCCTCGACGTCGAACTCGCCCTTCGGATCTCTGCCACCGCCGACAAGTCCGGGTTGCTGGCGCAGCCCGAAATCGGAACGGGGGCACCGCGATCCGTCCAGATCCTCGAGATCGCGATCGATGCACTGGACATTGCCGGGATTCGGGCGTTCTGGAGGGCGGTGCTGGGCTATACCGGTGAGGCGGGTGCCGAGGGACCGGAGGACCCGCTCGTCGACCCGATCGGGCAGGGCCCGGCCATTTGGTTCCAGCAGATGGACCAGCCGCGCCCGCAGCGCAATCGCATCCACTTCGACATCTGCGTTCCGCACGACGAGGCACCACGACGCATCGAGGCCGCTCTGGCCGCTGGCGGCCGACTTGTGTCCGCGACGCGCGCCCCCGCTTTCTGGGTCCTTGCCGACCGGGAAGGAAACGAAGTCTGCGTGACCACCTGGCAGGGCCGAGACGGCTGAGCGTCGACTGGTCAGACGGGATTGGTGAACGAGATTGGCTTGCCGGTGGAGCGGGCGTAGGCGATCTCCCTGCTCGTGGACTCGCCGATATACCCGCCGGGGTTGACGACTAGAACGCGGTCAGCCAGGTCGATCTTGCGCAGGTGGAGGGCGCCCAACGCGGTCTTCTGCTCGCTGGTGATGAACTCGTTTGCTTCGTGATCCTCGGCGCGCAGGAAGACGCCTGGCGCGACGACGATGGCGCCTGCAAAGGTCAAGTCGCGGTTCGCCGCGTGCATCTCGTCCACGAACCGGGCAGAGCCGCAGATGCACACAATCTCAGGTCGGTCAGGCACAGCTCAGTCCTTCGGATCGAACGGGTAACCGCCAGTGCGCGCGTTGACGTCACGGACAGGAACACGAGCCAAGAGTTTACGCAGCGAGATGGACACGGCCGCACTGTCGCAGGCGGGAGGCGTGGTCGACGCTGTGAGACGGGGGCTCGACGCCGAAATCGGGGGTGCGCCCGGCTCACCAACTCCCTTTAGCAACACGGCCTAGCCGCAAACCACACCTCCGGATCTGGTCCTCCGGATCTGCGCGGCGCCTCATCCAGGTCTGCCCTGTCGGTCGTTCGGGGTCTGCGCGGCGGCTCAGCTGGAGCGCGGCGGTTCACGGCGCGGTTCACGGGTCGACTGATGGGTCGGCTCGGTGGGTGCCGCTGGGGTCTACGTGGAAGGTGAAGCCGTGGGGTGTCGTCCATTCGAGGGTCTTGTAGTCGATGCGGTGGACGCTCCAGCCTCGGGCGTGGGTCTTGACCCGGTGCCCGAATCTGCCCAGTGGCGCGAGGTTCGTGGTGCTGGTTTGGCCGGCCGGTCCGTGGGGGTTGTAGGGCTGGATGTGGTCGAGGTCGATGGTGTTGGTGGTTTCGCGGGTGCCGTAGGGGAAGAGTTCGACGGGGTGGGTGAGTCTGACGCGGTCGCGGATGCGGGTGGGGATTTCGTAGGCGTCGACGCTGATGGCGTCGTTGAGGTCGATGACGGGCTTGACGACGTACGGGCCGTAGCCGATGAGTTCGGTGAGTTGGGTGGCGAGGAGTGGGCCGATGGTTTCGGCGCGCAGTACGCCGGTGCCGGTGGCGAGGGTGTGGTCGGTGAGGTGTACGACGACCTCGGTCTTGCCCGGACGTACCTGTCCTGCACGCGCCGGTCGTGGACGTACCTGTCCCTTCGTCCCGTCGTCCGGTCGTGCTGGAGTCCTCGGGCGCGCGAGCTCGCCTGAGCCGCCCGGATCACTTGGGTTGCCGGGATCACTTGGGCTGCCTGGGTTGTGCTGACTGTTCTGGGTGTTGGGGTTGGTGGGGTGGGTGTAGTAGCTCGGGTTGGTGTAGGCGTCTTGTTTGATTTGCGCGAGTCGGGCCTGGAGTGCTCGCAGCGCGGCAGGATCCATTGCCGAGCCTTGGTCGGGTTCGGTTCGTGGGTCCGCGGTATCGGGTGGTGTTCGGCGGTCGAACGGGTCGGTTGGTGGGTCGGGGTCGTAGGGCGCGGCGGCTTCCAGCCACGGATCACTCGGCGGACCCAGCGGCTCCACAAGATCGTGCGAACCCGGCAGTTCCAGCGACCCCGGCACCGCGTGGTCGGGCACGGCGCCGGTCGGCAGTACAGCAGTCGGCGCTGCTGGAGTGGGGAGGTTGGGATCGGCAGGGCTGGCAGGCGGGTTGCCTTCGGCCTGCGCTCGGTTCGCGGTGTGGTTGGTGGCGTCGTCGTGGACTTGGAGGCCGGCTGCAGGGGTGGCGGGTGGGTTGCCATTGGCCTGCGCGTCCTCCGTGGCGTCGTGGACTTGGGGGTGGGTCTGGCGGGCTTGGTTGAGGAGTTCTTGGGTGAAGCGGGGGTCGGCGAGGATGTCGATGGCTTCGGCGCGGCGGTGCTGGACTGGGCGGGTGTCGCCGAGGGATTTGAGGGCTTCGGCGATGTCGGTGATCGTCGCGTTGCAGCGGTTGACGGCTGCGGCCGCGGCTTTGATGTAGATCGTCTTGTTGCCGTGCCCGTCGCCGCGGCCGACATGCACACCGCGGTCGTCGGCGGCTTCGGCGGCCTCTTGGGTGGCGCGGGCGGGGTCGGCGTGCTTGCGGGCGGCGCTGGCGATCTTTTCCAGCCGGTGCGGGGAGATGGTGTCGATGATCGCCGCGACGCGCTGGTCGACGTACTCCGCGGCAGCGTGGTCGAGCTTCGTGCAGGCCCGGACGATCTGGCGGGCCTTCCACGGGGTGGCCTCGCCGGCCCGGATGCGGGTCCAGGTGCGGGGGAAGCGGTGGCGCAGGGCGAGGGCGTCGGCGAGCAGGTCGCGGCCGACGCCGGGTGAGACGCCGATCACGACGGCGAATTCGGCGATCGCGAACTCGGCGATCTCCGGGCAGCCTTCGCCGCCCAGGATGACGGCGCGTTCGCGGCCGTCGTGGCCGCGGCGGGTCGGGCGGGTTTCGCAGACGGAGGGGTGGAAGCGGTCGGCGTAGATCTGGGCGCATTCCAGTAGCCGCGCGTCGGCCCGGCTGGCCACTGTGCGAGACTCCGCGGCCTGCTCTAGCAGGTCGCGGGTGGGGAGCGACTCCAGATCTTCCTCGAACATACGTTCGATTCTATGCCGATCGAAGATCGGGGTCCAGTCCGTTTTCCCTTATCCACAAGGGGAAACGTCACATGCTCTGCGTGCCAGGAAACGGGTATACAGCTAGACCGGGGCACTGATCTCGAAGACGTGGTCGCCGTGTGCGGCTAGGGCTGTGGCGTGGTCGGGGCAGTGGGTGTTGGCCCATCGGCGGAGGCTGTCGAGGAGGCCGAGGAGATCGGTCTGTAGCGAGCGGCGCAGTTCAGGCAGCTGGCTGTAAAGAACCCGCACCGGCGGCCCTTCGCGCACCGGGTCCGCGCGCCAATCCTCGCCACCGCTAGGCCAGATCGTCAGGCCGTCAGTGTCGCGTTCCAGCCATGGACCGTCGTGGCCGACATCCGGCCAACCGCCGTTCTCGACCCCGACCCAACTGCGCCAGTCCTCCAGCAGTAGGCAGCATCCCGGATCCACCCGCGCTCCAGAATCCGTCAACCGCACCCCACCGAACACACTCCTGTCGCCGGCCAACAGACGCGCAACAGACTCCCGCGGCGGCGAGGCCTCCCCGACCCAGAGCTCGACGAGCCGACTCACCTGCTCATCGGACAGCCCACCGGAGAGCCGAAGCCAGCCCGAACCGTCCTCGGCAACAATCTCCGCCCGCAACGCCATGATCAGCGCAGGTCGGCCAGATGCCCACCGGGGTCGCCGAGATGCACGGCCGTTGCCCTAGGCCCGTATCCGAGCCGCCGATACACCCGGTCCGCACCGTCGTCCCCCGGCGTCAGCCAAGCGAGCGTGACCCCGCCCAGCTCGAACGCCTTCAACGTCGCGTACGCCGTCGCGATGCCACCGAACCCGCGCCGTCGATGACTGTGAACCGTCCCCACCCCAGCAACCTCAGTCACCTCGTCAGCCACCGCCGTCCACGCAGCAGTCGCAACCGGTACGTCGTCGGCGTACACGAGAACTGCTCCGCCCTCCAAAGGATCCGGCTTGAACGCGGAGCCGGCGGTGTCCATCTCGTACGCCTCCGCCGCCACCGTGTTCGCCACCGCCTGATCCTCGTCCGACGCCACGACGCGCACGGTCACGCCGTCCGGGAGTTCGGGAACGACCAACTCGGCCGGTTCGACGACGAGTAACGGCAGGCGGGACACGAGCGTCATCCCGTTCGCTGCGAGTGCCTCGGCCAGACCGGGGTTCGCCTCCTCGACCAGTTCCGCACTCAGCCAGCGTCCTTCGGCCGCGAAGGCTTGGCGGATCGTGTCGAGCGCCCAAGGGAGGTCGTCCGGCGAGAACGGCTGGCCGGGCTCGGCCGCGAGCAGGCCGGACAGGTACCAGTCGTCCTTGTCGTGCAGCAGACCGGCGAGAGGCCCGGCGATCACCTGTCGTTTCGATCGCGCAGCTCCGGTCAGTTGAGCCGCGGCGATCCGCGCACCGATCTCCATGACCGCGACCCTACGGCGCTTCGATCACCAGGCGCGACCGGGTCAGGCCAACAGGAGCAGGTCGAGAAGGCGGCTCAGGTCAGCGGGGCCTGGCGGACGACCCAGCAGTACGGCGAGCGCGTCGAGAGTCGCGATCAACTCGCGTCGGGTAGCAGCTCGGGACCTTCCACCGGCCACAGCGGCAAGCACCTTGTCGACCCGGTCGGAGCCCGCCACCAGTTCGGCGCCGACCGACGGCGACGGCACCGGAGCCTCGTCGCCGATGCGTACGTCGAGCCGCGCCCCGAGCGCCGTAGCGAGCCGGTCGAGCGCGGCGAGCGTGGGGTTGCCGCGCCCGTTCTCCAGGTTCGCGATGTACGGCACGGACAGACCGGCGTCGACGGCGACCGACGCGATCGTCCGCCCGGCCGCCTTCCGCCGGTAGCGCAGGACGTCACCAAGCTCCATGCGACCTATCTTCACAGAACACTCTTGCCGTTGTCTATCTCGACAAGATAGATTCCGGCGCCGTGAGCGATTTCCGGCGACTCTGGTTTAGCGGCGCGATCTCAGGGATCGGGTCGTGGCTCCTGGTGGTGGCGATTCCGTTCCACGTGTTCGCGTTGACCGGGTCCGCGGTGGCGACCGGGCTGGCCTTGGCGCTGGAGGCTCTACCGCCGCTCCTCATCGGACCGTGGGCCGGCGTACTGCTCGACCGGTGGAACCTGGCGCGGGCGATGTGGATCGCCGATCTCGTCAGCGCGGCGGCCGTCGGGCTGATCCTGTTCGCCGACCGGGACCATCTCTGGCCGATCTACCTCGCGATCCTGCTCGAGAACACCGCGACGACGGTATTCCGTCCGGCCGCCCGCGCATTGCTGCCGGCCGTCGTCGGAACGGGCAAAGAGCTGGCCACCGCGAACGCGATCAACGCCGTCACCAGCAGCGCGATCCGCCTGGCCGCACCGCCGCTCGGCGCAGTGCTGCTGGCCGGCCCCGGGATCAAGTTCGTGCTCGCCGTCGACATCACCAGTTACTTGTTGTCAGCAGCAACCATCGCGACGGTCCGCACCCGGCGGCACCCGACCACCAGCCCACCACCGCGCCCACTGGAAGGTTTCCGCGCCGCCGTAAACCATCGCGCCCTGCGCGGCATCCTGATCGGCCAGACGATCTTCCTCACCGCCAACGCCGGCCTGACCGCGCTCCTCGTACCGTTCACCGTCAACCGCCTGCAAGCGCCCGGGTACGTCGTGGGCTACCTGATCTCCGGCCTCGGCGCCGGGTACCTGATCGGCGCCGCCCTGAGCACGAGAGCCGCGCGCCTCCTAGGAGTCCGCGAGCTCCTCGCCCTGACCCAACTCGCCACGGCCGCAGCGTACTTCGGGCTCTTCAACGCCCCGAACATCCCGATCGCGATCGTTGGCGCGGCCCTCATCGGCCTGCCCGGCAGCATCCTCCTCATCACCGCCCAGACCACGATCCAGCGCACTGCCCCACGGGAAGTTCTCGCGAGCGTGAGTGCGATCTTCTTCGCCGGAGACTCACTCGCACTGCTGATCGGTGCGCTGGCGGCACCAGCAGCGACGACGGCGCTCGGCCTGCCGCTCACTCTCAACACCATCGCAGGTCTCGCGGTCTGCGCCGCGGGCCTCACGCTGCTCGTCGTGCCAAGTCACCCAGCAAGCTTCACAAGGAGCTGAGCGTGTCGTACCTCGCCCGCGCTGTAGCAATCTCCGCTTGATGAGTCTCAGTCCACGTGACGAGCGACTGGATCGTCGCGTGCAGCGTGACGCCGAGCGGGGTGAGCTCATAGTCGACGCGCGGCGGCACTACCGGGTGAACGGTCCGGCTGACCAGGCCGTCACGTTCCAGCTGGCGCAGCGTCACCGTGAGCATCCGCTGGCTGATGCCGTCGATCGTCTTCTTCAGCTCGGTGAACCGCATGCACCGGGTGTCCAGCAGCGCGATCACCAGCAGGGACCATTTGTCGCCGATCCGGTCCAGGATCTGGCGGACGTCACAGTCCTCCCGCGTGTCCCACTGGAACGCCTCCTCGGTGCAGCAGGAGTGACTCGGTTCCTTTGAAGTGCCTTCTTCCACAACTCCTGATGGTTCCTGATGATGGGGTCAGTTACAAGAGGTAACCATGAGAAGGAGCATCACGTGTCATCAACCGTCACCCCGGAGCGGCTGACCGGCCGCGCCTGGGCCGTTCTGTTCGTCCTCTGCGGCGCGATCTTCCTGGAAGGTATCGACGTCTCGATGATGGGCGTCGCACTGCCGTCCATTCGGGCCGAACTCGGCCTGACCACCGGCGAACTGCAATGGATCGTCAGCGCCTACGCCCTCAGCTACGGCGGATTCGTGCTGCTCGGCGGCCGCGCCGCCGACCTCCTCGGCCGGCGCCGGATGTTCGTCGCCTGGCTGGTGGTGTTCCTGCTGTTCAGCGGCCTCGGCGGGTTCGCCACCGAGGGCTGGATCCTGATCCTGGCCCGCTTCGTCACCGGGATCGCGGCCGCGTTCATGACCCCGGCCGGCTTGTCGATCATCACGACGACCTACCCGGAGGGACCGCAACGCAACAAGGCTTTGCTCGTGTACGCCGGAACCGCGGCCGGCGGATTCTCGTTGGGCATGGTCACGGGCGGACTGCTCACCGCGATCGACTGGCGATGGGTGTTCTTCGCGCCGGTGATCGTCTCGGCCGTCATCCTCGCCGGCGCCGTCATGCTGATCCCGCGTGACACCGTGCGGGCCAAACAAGAAGCGGGGTTCGACCTGGCCGGGGCCTTTACGCTGACCGGTTCGATGTTGTTGCTGGTGGCAACCGTAGTGCGGGCGCCCGACGTGCCGACGGCACAGACCTTGGCAACTGCTGCTGCCGGACTGGTGTTGCTCGGGGCCTTCGTGATGATCGAGCAGCGGGTCGCGACGCCGTTGATCAGGCTCGGACTGTTGCGGAACGCCGCCCTGATCCGTGCGAATCTCGGCGCGATCCTGCTGGTCGGATCGTTCGTCGGATTCCAGTTCATCGCGGTGCTTTACCTGCAGGAATTGCGTGGCTGGTCCGAGCTGGAAACCGGGCTAGCCCTGATGGTGATCGGCATCGACGCCGTGCTCGCCCCGACCCTCACGCCCTGGCTGGTGACCCGGTTCGGCAACGGCCGCGTGGTGCTCGGCGGATTCGTGCTCGCCGCCTTCGCCTACACGGCATTCCTGCCGCTGGGAGCGAACTTCGCGGCCATGCTTCCGGCGTTCGTGCTGCTCGGGCTCGCCTTTGCACTCGCCTACGGCCCGTTGACGATCGCTGCGACCGAGCGAGTCGCGGAGGACGAGCAGGGGCTCGCGAGCGGCGTACTGACGACGTCGTTCCAGTTCGGATCCGCGCTCGGGCTGGCGGCAGTGGCGGCGGTTCTGGCGGCGGGCGACGAGCTGACCGCCGGCGGTTTCCGCGCCGCGCTGGCGGTGCCCCTGGCGGCCGCTGTGCTCGGAGTTGTGGCGGCTTGCATTCCGGTGCGTGAGCGCTCTGGTGCAAACAGTTAGCAGGACATCCAATTTCTCTGCCGGTCGCACAATTCGCGACGCCGAATCGTTATCTGCAAATAGCTGCAAACATTCTTGACAGGGTTTCCGTTCCGCCTGACGATCCGGCGGAGAGGGCGTTGACCTGCGCGTTCGTAGGGTTTCCCTACTCTGCGTTAGGCCTCTGTAAAGGTCCCTTCCAAAGTGTTCCGAAGGTACCCACCGGTGAGGTGTTCTTTATCTCAACGCCGGACAAAGCCGTCCGGGGTAGCACCGAGACTGCCGAAGGAACTGCGATGACCGAGACGCTGGAGACCCCCACAACGCACCGTCGCGTGCGGGTCTGGTTCGGCGCTCACCCGATCGCGGATCACACCGCCATGGCGGAGCAGGCAGTGCAGTACGAGGAAGCTATGCGCCGCCGGTTCGCGTCCCTCCGGGTGACGAGCGAGCCGGTGCTGGTGGACGCAGAGCGATGACTACCCGGCCGACGCTGCTCGGGTACGTACGGGCCGACGCGCTGAGTTGCGCGGAGGAGCTGGCCGCGGCGACGGATTCACTCGTCGCCTTCGCCAGCGCCGAGGGGTTCACCCTCGGAACCGTCTACACCGAGCGCGATTCGGCCGAGTCCGCGGCATTCCACGCACTGCTCGACGAGGTGAAGCGGTCCGACGTCCACGCGGTCGTCGTACCGACCATGAACCACCTCGGATTCGGTAGCCCCGGCGGCACTCCGGCGGCGCTGCGGCAGCACCTCGAGTTCCACCAGGCGCACGTCTGGGCGGCCGACTCGAGATAACTCCACACAGGCAAGCGGAGCTGACGTCTTGACCCCTGCATCGGCGTCGGTTCCGCTCTCCACCTCCACAGCTGCACCGGGGATGCCCGGGCGGTAGTGGACCACCAAGGCCCCACCGGCTGCTACCGGTGGGGCCTTGTCCATGCTCAGGCCACGATCGTGTAGCCGTAGCGCTTCATCGCGGTGGCCACGGAGGTGTTGAAGATCCCGGTCACCTCGAGCTTGAAGTGCAGCTGCACCTTCCGGATCACCCGCTGGAAATGCAGGTGCCACGGTACGCCGGCCGGCGGCACCGTCTCGGCCTTCGTGATCGCACCGACCCGCGGGTGCGCCGCCCAGGCGATCACCCGGGCCCGGTCCGCGCCCCACACGCCGGTCATCGCGTCGTGTGTCCGCGCGTACGCCATCGCGGCCAGCGAGATCGTCGAGTCGGGCACCGGCTCCTTCGGCGGGTGTGCCTTCAGGTACAGCTCCCAGGTCATCCCGTAGTACCCGGGCGGACCGTCGTCCGGGCCGCGGTTGGCCAGCCCGTTCCGCTTCCGGTGATACTCGGCCACCTGATGCGCGGCGCCGCGGGACAGGTCCTTGTCGCCGACCGCGATCGCGTGCACGTGGTAGGGCCAGTTGCCCTGTGCGGGCGTCCGCAGCCAGGCGGCGAACCCGACCTGCCGGAGCGCCTTCACCACCGCGACCCGCTGCGCGGCGCTCTTCGTCCGTACGTCGACGTCGACCGCGCCGCCGCCGTCGTGGGTACCGGCCGACGCTTCCACGCCGCCGGCGTTGTACGACCCCTGCAGGATCGCGAACTTCGAGTGGTACAGCTGCTCCGCGGCCTCGGCCATCGCCACGGTGCGCTTGTTCATCGTGAAGCCGCGCCAGGAAATCCTTGCCTCAGGCATCTTTTCCACCGGCCTCGGCCCCGAGGATCCGCTCCGCGTCCTCAGCCGCGCCGAGCGCTTCCAGTTCGTCCAACTGCTCTTCGGTCAACTCGTCGTCGAACACTTCCGGCATTGCCGTTCCTTCCCCCTTGGCGTCCGCGCACCGACCCCGGGTGCGCGAAAATCGCGAACCAGCCTAGGCCGCTGCCAGGTCAGGTACTACCGGCGAAGGTTTGAGGAATGTGAAGTTTTCCGTCCGGACCGCGTGCCGGGGTGTGTGCGAAACCGCGAACTGGGGTACCTGTAGGTGGTCCCGCGGTTCGGTCAGTGCCATTCGGGCATGGGTGGTGTTCACCGAGCCGCGAGTTCTCCCACTGAGGGGCGGGAGAACGACCGGCCCGGCGGGTGTGTCTCTCCCAGGACGCACCCGCCGAGGTCCGGAAAGATCAGAGCGCCGACGCGACGAACAGGTACCTGTTCAGGCTGAAGAAGTAGCTCGCGCCGAGACCGCGCAGATCGTCGGCCCAGGCGCGCGCCTCCTCCTGCGTCACACCGGCATGACCGGGGACGAACTCCGACACGATGTCGATCAGGCCGCCGCTGTACGTGTGCTGGTCGTACGCCGTGTTGAGGATCGGCACCACCTGCTGATGCGTCGGCGTGAAACCGGTCTTCACCAGTACGTCGGCCAGCGTCCGGGGCAGATGCGGATCCGCCAGGTGATCCTCGAACGCGGTCAGCACCCGCGCCATCCGCTCGTCGTCACTCGATCGCCACACCACCGAACCCCAGTCCGTGTCCAGCAGTACGACGCGACCGGCCGGCCGAAGCACCCGTCGTACCTCCTCCAGTGCGTCCGCGACCGCCTCGACGTACTCGAAGACCTGGGTGGAGACCACCACGTCGAAACTCTCCGCCGGGTGCGGGATCCGCGTGACCGAGCCGAGTTCGAGCTCGAGGCCCGGTCCGCCGGGGACGTCGGCGTGGGTCCGGGCGATCGCCAGCATGCTTTCGCTGACGTCGATCCCGCAGATCCGCCCGTTCGGCCCCACCTCGCCGGCCATCTCCGCGGCCAGCAGCCCCGGCCCGAATCCGACATCCAGCACCCGGTCGCCGGGCCGCAACGCCAGCGCCGCCCGCACCGCCCGCCGCTGCTCGACCACATCCGGCGTCGTGTACACCGCCTCGATCTGCCGGGAAACCTCCGCATCGAAGTGCAACCCGTCCACGTCACCCTCTCCGCCCATGCCCAACATCATGGTCCTCGATCCCCCCGCCGGGGAGGGCATTTGCAAATCAGGTGAATGCCCCGGGTTGCCCCGGTTACGGTGACCGGATGATCGAGCTGCCCGAGGAGTTTTTGCGGATGCCGCGGTGGTGGACCGAAGGGGCGGACTGGCTGCGGGATCTGCCGATGGCGGTCGAGCGGCAGTGCCGACGGTGGGATCTGACGGTCGTGGGAGCGGTTGCACACGGGTCGAACGCGGTCGTCGTACCGGTCACGCGGGGCGGCGACGAGTTCGTCCTGCGGATGTCGCCGCCCGGACGGGAGGTGGCCGAGCAGACCTGGGCGCTCCGTTGGTGGGCAGGTCGGGGCATGGCCCAGCTGTACGACGCCGACGTCGAGGCCGGCGCGATGTTGCTCGAGCGGCTGTCGACACCGTTGACGACCCGGCCCATCGACGAGGTGATCGCCGTACTCGGGCAGCTGATGCGCAGACTCGCCGTACCCGGACCGGAGGATGCGCTGTCGACCGGAGACATCGTGACGACTCGATCAGCTGAGCTGGAGCCGCAGTGGGAGCGGCTCGGCCGGCCGTTCGACGCCGCAATCCTGCGTGAGGCGCTCGACATCGCTCCGACCGAGACCACGTCGACGGCTGCGGTCAACGGCGACTTCCACTCCGGCCAGGTGCTCGCGGGACAGCGGGAGGCGTGGCTGACGGTCGACCCCGTGCTGTACCGCGGAGACATCGAGCTCGACCTCGGTCGCGTTCTGTGGTGGGACCTCGACAAGATGACCGAGATCGTCCCGTACTTCGATCTCGCGGTCCGGGAAGCCGGTCTGGACCGGGACCGCGCCCGCGACTGGGTGATCTGGCGGACCGTCGACTACTGGCTGTGGGGATTGGCGGCCGGCCTGACCGAGGACCCGGTGCGGTGCGCGCGGTTGGTCAGCGAGCTTTCCAGATGAACCGGCTGCGCATCATCCGTGGAGTCTCGGCCGCGTTCGGCGCGATCGAGTGCAGGATCCACGGATGGGTCAGGTACACGTCGCCGGCCTGACCGGTGAGCTCGACCACGCGGACCTGCAGTCCGTCGAGCTCGACCGGCTCCATCGGGTCCACCGTGCGCTGCTCCGACGTCAGGTTGCGGAACCACGGATCCGACCGCAGCAGCCGATCGCGGACCTCCTTGAACTCGCGCTCGTCCGTCATGGTCAAGAACCGCTCGATCACCTTGTGCGAGCCCGCGACCTGCGGAGTCCCGCCGCCGCCCGGCTCGACATCGCCGTACAACGCCCAGATCTTCACAGCGCCGGTCTCGCTCTCGAAGCCGACGTCCGTGTGCCACTGCCGATGCGGCACCGCCCACGGCACGCCCTCCGGCATCGTGACCAGCACCTGTCCCTGGTGCTTCGGCTCGACCCATTCGCCGAGCAGCCCGTCGAGCGCCGACCGCACCCGCGGTCCGAGAATCGCGTGCGCGCGTCGATCGAACTTGGTGGTCTTCAATCCGGTCGGCCGCAACGTCGTCCAGGTCGAACGATCGTCGCGATCCATGGCATGCCGCGCGGACAGCTCGTTCCAGAGCACGTCCCGCATCCCCGCGGCCTCGTCGGAGGTGAACGCCGACGGGATCTTCACGATCCCGTCGCGCTCGAAAACGTCCAGCTCTTCGGTGGTGAGCATGTTCCATCCTGCGCACGTCCGGCGAACGCATTCCACCGAATTAACAGGTCTTGGTCGGCAGCCTCCCGTCCAGCAGGTAGTCGGCGATCCGGTCCCGCGCGCAGGCCGAGTTGAAGTACGCCGTGTGCCCGTAGACGTCGGCGGTCAACAGCCGGCTGTTGTCGATCTGCCGCGCCAGGCTGCGGGCGTTAGTGATCGGCGTCGACGGATCGTGCAGCGTGGATGTGATCAGAATCGGCGGCGTACCGTGCACCGGCGTTGCGGCCCACGGGGTGCTCGGCGGGATCGGCCAGCCGGCGCAGGCGGCGGTGATCGCCCAGGCCTCGACCGCAGCACCGACCCGCGGCGCGACGGCCTTGGCGAGCGCGAGTCTTGCGCGCGCATCGGCGTACCCACGCAGCTCACCCGGCAGATCCATGCAGGACACGGCGGCGTACGCGGTCTCGGGATCACCCACGTAGCTGACGTTTGCGAAGTCGGTGCCATCGCCCTTCGCGGCCTTCGCCAGGGCAGTCGCGAGCGCCGGCCAGTTGTCCGAGACCATTGATGTCAACGGCAACAAAGTCGGGAACGACATCCGGAGTACGTCGCCGTTCACCGGACCGTTCGGCCCGGTCAGCGGGGTCTTGTCGGCCTTGCGTACGGTCGAAGCCGGCCTCCATCTCCCTCGCCTGGTCGAGCATGAGCCGCAGCGCGCCCTGCTTGTGATCGAGGATCCCGTCGAGCACCAGCCGGCCGACGCGCTGCGGGAACTGCTGCGCATAAATCGTCCCTAGGTACGACCCGTACGACAGCCCGAGGTAATTGAACTTCGACTCGCCGAGCGCGGCCCGGATCGCGTCCATGTCGCGCGCGACAGTGCGGGTGTCCAGGTTCCGCATCAGGTCGCCGTGCTGCTTCAGGCATTGCTCACCGGTAGCACGGCTCGACGCGACCAAAGCGTCGTACTGCGCCTTCGACTTCGGGAACACCGGTACGCCGCGACGCAGCACCGGGCCGCAGTCGAGCTGACTGCTGCTCCCGGTCCCGCGCGGGTCGAAGCTCACCAGGTCGTACCGGTCCCGGTACTGCGGCAGCACTGCATCCGCGAGCCCCGCCGCGAAGATCGAGCCGCCCGCGCCGCCCGGCCCGCCTGGGTTGAAGAACAGCGCGCCGAGCTTGTGTTTCTGATCCTTCGCCGGGACCTTGGCGACGTACACCTTCGTGGTCGGACCGGCCGGTTTCGACCAGTCCAGCGGCACGGTCAGCGTCGCGCACTGCTCGACCGCGCCGGGTTTGCAGGCCTTCCAGTCCAGGGTCCCCGCGGCGGCCGCCGTACTCACCGGAACGGCGGCCGGGTGATTCCGAATCAGACGGAAGGTGGATGCCTCAGTGCGCCGGGGCGAAGTCGTGGAACCCGATCAGCTGCCGGATCTTCCCGTCGGCGTCGAGCACGACGATGTCCGTGCCACCGGCGACCGGCTCCTGTCCCTCGGCCTTCAGGTGCCAGGTCCAGCGCAGGTAGTTGTGGTGCTCGTCGATGTTGCCGACGCGGACGAACGACAGCCCCGGGAACATCTGCTGCGCGGCGCCGACCAGCTTGTTCAGCTCGTCGTGGCCGGTGGTCTCGAAGCTCGGGTCCTGGAAGGTCGCGTCGTCGGTCCAGGTCCCGGCGATCAGCTCGGCCCGGCGGTCGGCATCGGCGGCGTTCCAGGTAGCGAAGTACTGGTCGGCGAGAGTCGTTGCGTTCATGGTGTTTCCTCCTCGATCGGTTGCGATGACCAGAACCTTGCCGCCGGTTCGGCGTACCGTCCATGACGTCAGAGGTAATGGCTTTGTCTATGTCAGGTCGAGGGCGACCAGCTACGGTCGGAGCATGGCAGCGACGATCGAGGAGACGTTCCAGCGCCCCGTCGGTGAGCTTCTGCGCGGCTGGCGGGAGCGCCGTCGGCTCAGTCAGCTCGAGCTGGCGAACCGGGTCGAGGTGTCCACGCGGCACGTGAGTTTCGTGGAGACCGGGCGGTCGAAGCCGAGTCGCGAGATGGTGATGCGGCTGGCCGAGCATCTCGACGTACCGCTGCGGGACCGCAACCAGTTGCTGCTGGCCGGCGGGTTCGCGCCGATCTACAGCGAGGCGTCGCTGCACTCGCCGTCGATGCTCGCGATCCGTACGACGCTGCGCCGCCTGCTGAAGGCCCACGAGCCGTACCCGGCGCTGGTCGTCGACCGCTGGTGGAACATCGTCGAGGCGAACGCCGGGATCGCGATCTTCACCACGGACGTCGACGAGAAGTTGCTCCAGGCACCGATCAACGCGCTCCGCCTGACCCTGCACCCGGACGGCCTGGCCCGGCGGATCGCCAACATCGCCGAGGTCCGCTCCGCCGCGCTCGCCAGCCTGCAACGCCAGGTGGCCGGCACCGCGGACCCCGAACTCCAGGACCTGTACGACGAACTTCGCGGGTACGCCGTCAACGACAAGCCCACACCCCGTGGCTCCACAGACGTCGTCGTACCGTTCGAACTCACGCACAACGGACACGAGCTGTCGCTGCTGACGACGATCGCCACCTTCGGCACACCACTCGACGTCACAGTCTCCGAACTGATGATCGAGTCCTTCTACCCGGCCGACGAGACGACCGCCGAGTACTTGCGAGCACTGTCGTGAAGCCGGCCCGCGATCTCGCCGACACGCTCGAGCTGCACTTGCAGTACCTCGATCGCTACCGCGGCATCATCGAGAAGAAGCTCACCGGGTTGAGCGATTCCGACCTGCGCAGCAGCAGGTTGCCGTCTGGTTGGACACCGCTGGAGCTGCTGAAGCATCTGGTGTTCATGGAACGTCGGTGGCTGCGCTGGGGCTTCACAGGCGAGCAGGTCGACCACCCATGGGGTGACTCGGCGGACGACCCGGAGGGGCCGTGGCGGGTCGAACCCGACGACACCCTGGAAGCCCTGCTGGCCGAACTGCACGCGGGCGGGGAGTTCACCCGGAGCGTGGTCGCCGGCGAGGACCCGGCGACGGTCGCGGCGGCTGGTGGACGGTTCGGGACCGACAACCGGCCCACGCTGAACTGGATTCTGTTCCACGTCTTGCAGGAATACGCACGGCACGCGGGCCACTTGGACGTGGCCCGCGAGCTGATTGATGGTGCCACCGGCGAGTAGGGCTGCGTGACCTACTCGCCGGTGGCGGGATGCCCTACCGGCCTGAGGAGGGGTGGCCGGTGGGGAACGTCGTCGGGAAGCTCGGCGTCGGGATGCTGGGCTTCTCGGTCGGGGCCGGGAAGGTCGGCTTGGTGGTCGGCACCGACGGCTTGCTCGGGACCGTCGGCTTGGCGGTCTGCGGCTTGCCCGGGTCGACGGTCACCTCGACGCCACCGGAGACCGTTGTCGTCGGGAGAGACGGCGTAGTCGGCTTGGCGGTCGGCTTGCCGGGCACCGTCGGCAGGGTCGGCTTGCTGGTCGGCACGGTCGGCTTCGTGGTCGGTACGCCGTCCACGCAGTCCGGCAGCGTCGGAACCGGCTTGGCCGACGGCAGGCTCGGCTTCGTCGTCGGGAGCGACGGCTTGGCCGTCGGAGCTGACGGCTTGCCCGGAAGCGACGGCTTGGCGGTCGGCAGCGTCGGCTTGCCCGGAAGCGACGGCTTGGTCGTCGGGAGGGTCGGCAGGGTCGGCTTGGTCGTCGGCACCGACGGCTTGCCCGGCAGCGTCGGCTTCGTGGTCGGGAAGCTCGGCTTGGTTGTCGGGAAGCTCGGCTTCGAGGTCGGGAGCGTCTGCTTGGTCGTCGGGACCTGCGGCTCACCAGGCAGCGACGGCCGGGTGGTCGGCAGACTCGGCTTGGCGGTGGGCAGGCTGGGCTTGCCCGGGAGCGCCGGCTTCGGCGGGTTGTTCGGGTCGATGGTCTTGTGCACCGAGACCGTCGCCTTGGGCAGCTGCGGCTTCTCCGGCTTCTGCGGCAGGCAGGTCGGGTCCACCGACGGCGCCGACGGCGTACCCGTCGGAATCACCGCCGGCACCGGTGGCTTTCCCCCGCCGGCCAGCAGGTTCTTCACCGGCAGGGCCGGTCCGCCGACCGCGGCGGACACCGTCGCAACGGTTCCGGCCAGTGCGGTGACACCCGCCGCGGCCAGTCCCCGGCGCAGCCAGGTCAGCCGCTTACCGCGCCGCATCAGGTCGCCGGCGTCCGGCTGCCACGGCTCGATCTCGTACGTGAGCGCGTCGTGTACCCGCTGCTCGTCACTCATCAGTTTCCTCCAACTCCGCTGTCGATCAGGTCGGGTGCCAGACGCAACTTGGCCAGCGCCCGGGAGGCCGTGCTCTTCACGGTCCCGGCCGCCATGCCGAGCAGCTCGGCGGTCTCGGCCTCGGAGAGATCCTGCGAGTAGCGCAGCGCGACCACGGCTCTCTCCCGGACGGTCAGACCACCGAGGGCCGAGAGCACGGCCTCTCTGGTCTGGACCGCCCCGGCGAAGTCCGCCACCGCTCGCTGGTCCCAATCGTTTGCTACCGGATCGCTGGGTACTTCGTTGTTCCAGCGCCGGCGGGCCTGGGAGAGGAATCGGTTGACCAGCACCCGCCGGACGTACCGCAACGGGTCGCCCTCCAGCCGGTGCCACTTCGGGTAGGACCGCATCAACGCCTGCTGCACCAGGTCCTCGGCGGTATGCCGATCGCCGCACAGCATCTCCGCGAAGCGGAGCAAGGGGGTCGACTGCGCCACGACGAATCGCTCGAAGTCGGCGTCCGCGGTCCGGGTCATCGATTCTCCTCAGCCTCTGTCACACCGGTCCAAACCCGCTGGGTGACCGATCGGGTTCTGTGCAGTCACGAGAAATTTATTCACGGGCTATGCAGAAGAGGTGTTTGTGAGTCACATTGGGTGCTCAAGCCTTCACCGCCCCGGAGGTTCCGCCCATGCGTATCACCCGTACAACCGCGCTCACCGCCTGTCTGGCGATGACCGCCGCGATCTTTACGGCAACCTTGCCGAGCACCGCCGCCGTGCCGGATCCCGTCTCGGTCGCCGCCCAACCCGTCGCCGGATCCAGCAACGTCAAGGTCGACGGCAGCCGCATCGTCCTCGGCGACGCGCCGGCCGCGATCGGATCGACCGAGATCAAGCAACGCTCCGGCCTGGCCGAGCTCACGCCGGTCCGGTTCTCGGATCCCACGTCCGCCGTTGTCGTCGGCTACACCTCGGGTACGCCGGACGGTTCGTCGGCGGAGGTCGACGTACGGTCGTGGGTCAACAACAGATGGTCGGAGTGGACGACTGCCAAGGCCGGTACGCCGACCGCGCTGCCGAGTGCGAGCGACCAGGTCCAGGTCCGCATCATCGTCAGCGCACCGTCGACCGGCGCGAGCCCGTGGGTCGGCGACGTCACGGTTCAGCCCACGGACCAGGCCGCAATGCCGCGGATGACAGTCCAAGCGGCACCGCTCAAGTCGCACGTCTTCGCCACACGGGAAGGTCTGGTCGGCGGTACCACGGCCAACGGCCACGTGATCGTGAGCCGGGACCACTTCGTCGCCCTGCCCTCACGGCGCGGACTGTCGGGCGCCGGATCCGGCACGTACTCGGTGAAGGTGTGCACCGCCTCGCGCTGCGCATTCGAGCCGGTGTGGGACGTCGGCCCGTGGAACACGAAGGACGACTACTGGAACCCGAGCGCGACCCGCGAGATGTGGAAGGACCTGCCGCAGGGCAAGCCCGAGGCGCAGGCGGCGTACCAGAGCGGATACAACGGCGGGAAGGACCAGTTCGGCCGGACGGTCGCCAACCCGGCGGGGATCGACCTCGCGGACGGTGTGTTCTGGGACGCGCTCAAGCTGGCCGACAACTCGTGGGTCGACGTCACGTACCTGTGGACCGGTGATGGCGGGCGCGGGACGGTGTCGATCTCGTCTGGGTATCTCAACGTGCGTAATGCGCCGAACTCGACTGGCGCGGTTGTTGGGATGGCCGGGAAGTCGGCACAGGTCACTGTCGAGTGCCAGACCACTGGGCAGAGCGTTACTGGGTCGCAGGGCACGAGCAGTGTGTGGCTGCGGGTCAACGCCGGCATGTATGTCGCGAAGGCGTGGGTGTCGGCGGGTAGCTTCGGCGCTTTCTGAATCTCCACCACTCACTAACACCACGGCCGCACGCTCACCGACTGCTCGGTGGGCGTGCGGCCGTCCCTTTGGTGAGTGGCCGAGGTCCGCCCCTACTTACCGCGCGACGGGATCGTCGGCGGCTGGGACGGGGTTGCGCGTGACTCCGGCGTCCGGGTCGGCGCGACGGACGGCGTGCCCGGCACGGTCGGCGTCGGCCGCACCGCACGCGGCCGGGTCGGCGAGACCGTCGGCGTCGCGCAGGAGGAGTCCCTCGGCGGGCGCGTAGGCGTCGCTGCAGGGAGGGTCGGGGTCCCCATCGATGGGCGGGCTGGGGTTCGGGTTGGGCGGCAGGTGGGGGACGCAGTTGGTGGGAGGGTCGGGGGGAGACTCGGCGTTGCCGCCGGGCGGGTCGGGGTCGCCGTCGGCGGTGGGGTCGGGGTCGCCTCGGATGGTGTCAATGCCGTCGGGGTCGACGCTGGTCCGCCTTGGGCGGTTGTGTCGGCGGCTGAGTTGCCGCTGCGCGCCATCGCCGTACCTGCGACTGCGACGCCGACCACCGCCGCGGCGGCGAGCCCGCCCAGCAGTATCCGGGTCATCCGCCGCTTCCGGCCTACCTCGTCCATTGTTGCCCTCCGCACCTTTTGATGTTCGGTCGGGCTGAAGGACGCAGCCGGGTAGCGAAATGGTTCTGCCGGCTTCAGCCCGGTGTGCGGGTCGGCGGGCTGGACGGGGTCGGCAACCCGGGCGGCGTACGCCGAGGAGGCCGCATCGGCGTGGTCGAGCTCGGAGTATTCGTAGGCCGCGCCGTCGGCGTCCCAAGAGGCGGCAACGTAGGCGGCGCTGTCGGCGTCGGGACAGGTGTAGTCGGAGTCATGCGAGTCTGAGGAGAAGTCGCAGGCCGAACAGTCGCCGACGGACCAGGGTTCGCCGGCTGCGGTACGTCGCCGCGCAGCTGACCACTGCCCGCGACACCCGCGACCGCGACCACAGCGACAACCGCAACCGAAGCCCCGGCCGCAGCGACCCGCCCCCGGACCCGCCGCCGACGCGCGCCGGCGATCACCCGCGCAGGGTCAAGCGGCGCGATGGTGTCGTCCGGCGCCAGCACGACCCGGAGCTGCTCCTCAGCCGGCGTCCCGCGCTCGTCGTTCATGCTCGCTCCCCCACACCGCTCAGCTCCGGCGCGGCCCGCAGCTTGTCCAGGGCCCGCGCGTTCGCGCTCTTCACCGTCCCGATCGCCACCCCGAGAACCGCAGCGGTCTCCCGTTCGGTCAGGTCCTCGACGTACCGCAGTACGACGACTGCTCGCTCGCGCCGGCTCAGCGTGGCGAGCGCGGCCCCGACCGCGACCCGCCGATGGACCCCGCCACTCGGATCGACCTCGGCCTCGAGGAGCAGGTCGAGCTCGGCCGGGTCACCCGTCGGCCGCTCCCGCCACGGCCGGCGACGTACCCAGGACAGGTGCTGGTTGACCACCGCCTGCCGGACGTACGCGAATGGGTCGGCCATCTCGATCCGGTCCCAGCGCAGGTACGCCTTCTCCAGCGCGGTCTGCACGAGATCCTCCGCGAGGCCCGCATCACCACAGAGCACCCGCGCGAAGTGCACCAACCGCGCGGATCTGGCCAGCACGAACGCCGTGAAGTCGTCGTCACGACTCCCCGTTACCGCCATGTGCGCTCCGTCCTGCCGTCCTCACCTCACAGGACGCTGAGCGGGCGCCAAAGGTTCTGTCTGTTCCGAGAATTGTGTCGAGGCGGTCAGCCGGGTCAGCGGAACGGTGTCGGCGGCCAGGCGGACCCGGTTCCGGCCGGCGTCCTTCGCGGCGTACATGGCGCGGTCGGCGCGGAGCAGCAGGTCGTCGACGGTCGCCCCGTCGGTCGGGTACACCGCGACGCCGATGCTGACGGTCAGGAGGAAGGTGTCCGGGTCGAGATCCGGGTCGTCGAGTACGCCGGCGCACATCGCGGCCAGCGGGCTGTTGGCGACCGCGTTGCGGAGCCGGTCGGCAGTCACCGTCGCCTCGTCGAGACCGGTGTCCGGCAGCGCGATCACGAACTCCTCGCCGCCGAACCGGCCGATCACGTCCTTGGCCCGGATCGCGCTGCGCAGGATCGTCGCGACCGCGCGCAGCGCCTCGTCGCCGACCAGGTGCCCGTGCCGGTCGTTGACCTGCTTGAAGTGGTCGATGTCGATCAGCAGCACCGCCATCGACTCGGTCTGGTTCCGCGAGGTGCGCAGCATCTGTTCGGTCCGGCGGCGCCACCAGTCGACCCGGGTCAGGCTGGTCTTCGGGTCGGTCTGGGCCTCGGTCTCCAACTGGCCGAGGAGCAGCGCGCGCTGCGCGGTCAGCGTGATCGGGATCGCGACGAACGCGAACCACGGGCTGATCAGGCAGGCCCCCGCGAGCAGGCAGCCGAAGGTGGCGGCGGTCGCGTCGGTGCACAGGTCGTCCAGGCCGCCGACCGTCTCGCGACGGTTGCTGCCCGGGATGATCAGCGAGATCGCGAGCCCGCACAGCAGGGTGTCGGTTACGACGTACGCGATCGCGCCGGCGGCCATCGAGGCGACCAGGCCGAGGCCGCTGTCGTCGGTGAGGTCACGCGCGGAGACGAAGACCGCGTGGGCGGCGCCGACCGCGAGCACGTGGACGGCGGTCGAGAAGGCCCAGCGGTACGGGATGCACTTGCCGGCCCGGATCCGCCACCAGATCCGCAGCAACACCGCGACCAGGATCGCCAGCGCCGGATGCAGGATGAGCGCCGCGGCGATCATCCACGCCGGGGCGAAGTCCTTGTGCAGCGCGCCGCCGCGCCGCCGCCGGCTCTCCACCCGGCGGGCGCCCTCGACGGAGATCAGCGCGGAGACGGTCAGCGCGAACACGACGTCCAGTCCGCGCCAGCTCGGGCGGTCGGTGAACGCGTGCACGCTGTACCCGATCGCGGCCAGGTCGACGAGCACGACGACGGCGAACGCCGGGACCGTCAGGGTCCAGAGCGCCCAGGAACGTATCGCTCGCCTACTCTGCGCAACCATCACCTCACACGGTACGGCGTGTAGGCGTCAGGTCCCAATCGGTGACGGCGCGGCTGTGGATGACGACTTGAGAACGATCGCCGATGCTTCGACATTCATTCGTTTGATCAACAATCAAGTCAGGTTTTCCCTTGCGGACAAGAGAAAACCTGAACGTGTGCGTCCGAAAAATCAGCGGCGGCGGGCGGCGCCGAAGAGGCCGCGGACGATCTCGCGGCCGGCGGAACGGGCGAACTGCTTGAAGGCGGACGACCCGACGACCTGCTCGACCATCGACTTCTCCTGCTTCTGCGCCCGCGGCCGCGGCTCCTCCTGCTTGGCCTGCTCCTGCTGCTGCTTCTCGGCCTCGGCCTGCGCGGCGCCGGCCTGCACCTTCGCAGCCAGCAGCTCGTACGCCGACTCGCGGTCGAGCGGCTGCGAGTACTTCGCGTTGTTCGCCGACGCCTGCACCGTCGCGGTCAGCTGCTCCGCGGACGCCGGCGCCATCAGCGACTGCGGCGCCCGGAGCCGGGTCCACGCGACCGGGGTCGGCGCGCCCTTCTCGTTCATCACAGTCACGATCGCCTCGCCGATCCCGAGCTGGGTCAGCACCTCACCCAGGTCGTACGACGAACTCGGGAACGTCGACACCGTCGCCTTCAGCGCCTTCGCGTCGTTCGGCGTGTGCGCCCGCAGCTGGTGCTGCACCCGCGAACCGAGCTGCGCCAGTACGTCGTCCGGCACGTCCTTCGGCGTCTGGGTCACGAAGAACACGCCGACGCCCTTCGACCGGATCAGCCGGACGGTCTGCGCGATCGAGTCCAGGAACGCCTTCGAGGCGTCGTTGAACAGCAGGTGCGCCTCGTCGAAGAAGAACACCAGCTTCGGCTTGTCCACGTCGCCGACCTCGGGCAGGTCGTGGAACAGGTCGGCGAGCAGCCACATCAGGAACGTCGAGAACAGCGCCGGCCGGTCCTGCAGGTTCGGCAGCTCGAGCAGCGAGATGACGCCCTTGCCGTCCCGCTGCTGCAGCAGGTCCGCGGTGTCGAACTCCGGCTCGCCGAAGAACGCCTCGGCGCCCTGGTCCGCGAACCCGATCAGGGACCGGAGGATCACGCCCGCGGTCGCCGCGGACAGGCCGCCCAGCTCCTTCAGGTCGTCCTTGCCCTCGTCGGACGTGAGGTGCGTGATGACGGCCCGCAGGTCCTTGAGGTCGAGCAGCGTCAGCCCGGCCTTGTCGGCGTAGTGGAAGATCAGCCCGAGCGACGACTCCTGGACGTCGTTGAGCCCCAGCACCTTGGACAGCAGCACCGGGCCGAACGACGTGATCGTGGCGCGGATCGGGATCCCGGCACCCTGCCCGCCGAGCGCGTAGAACTCGGTCGGGAACCCGGTCGCGGTCCAGTCCTGGCCGATCGACTTGGTCCGAGCCAGCAGCTTGTCGTTGCCCTCACCCGGCTGCGAGACGCCGGACAGGTCGCCCTTGATGTCGGCGGCGAACACCGCGACACCGGCCGCGGACAGCTGCTCGGCCATCAACTGCAGGGTCTTCGTCTTACCGGTACCGGTGGCACCCGCGACCAGGCCGTGCCGGTTCATCATCCCCAGCGGGATCCGGACCGCCGCCTCCGGGTTCGGCTCGCCGTCGACCAGCAGTGCGCCCAGCTCGAGCGCCGCCCCCTCGAACGCGTACCCCTGCTTCACGGTCTCCACGACGTCGGCTTTCTCGGCCATCTGAGCGCGCCTTTCCCCGGTTGACGGAACTACCCGTCGGCATGCTAGTCCCCCGGACTCAGCGCATGACGACTACACGCGTCGCGCCCGCCGCGAAGGACCAGATCGCGACCGACATCGAGGCCGAGACCCGGATGCAGCCGTGCGAGGCCCGGTAGTTCGTCCCGAGCAGCCAGTCGGCGTGGATCTGCTGCCCGTTCGACTTGTACGTCGGGATCTGGTGGAACCCGACCCCGCACGGTGCGAACCGGACGAAATGGTTCAGGTAGAGCCGTCCGCCGTCGGTGTTCCGCAGTACCCGCGCCGCCCGCCCGCACTTCGAGCCGCTCGTGTACGTGCCGGCCTTCAGGTACGTCGGGTTGTCGATGATCCCGCCCTGCCGGACCACCTTGCCGCGGGCATCGATCAGCCACACCCAGTTCTGCGTCTGGCTGATCACGATCCGGCGCCCGGTCCCCGAGCGGCCCGGCACCGGGCGGACGTCGCAGCGCTTCGCGGTCGAGGCCATCAGACGCGCGTACGTCGTACTGTTCAGCGAGCCGGTCTGGCTCAGGACGTTGGCGGACTGGAACCGGACCGTGGCCGCCTGGGTCATCGCGCCGGCCTTGCCGTCGACCGGGCCGGAGGTGCAGCCGAGACCGTTCAACCGGGTCTGGGCCGCCTTCACCTGAGACACCGTGATCGCCTCGGCGGGCACCGTCGTACCGAGCGCAACCAGCGTGATCGCCGCGGTCGCGAGGCCGAGTTTCGGAAGAATTCGCATACCGTTCACCCCCATGCTCGTGGGCGCGGGACCGCGCTCACTGCTCCCTGTGCTGTGGGACGTCCCACGGCGCCAAAAGGTTGAGTCGTGTCACCGGCCTATTCCGGTGACATTCATGACCTCCTCGTAGGACCTTTCACACCGCTAGACTTCGGGGGGTGATCTTCAAGCGTGTCGGGGACGACAAGCCGTACCCGGACCACGGGCTGCGGCCGAAGGACTGGTCTTCGCTGCCGCCCAGGCAGGTGCGGCTGGACGAACTCGTCACGACGAAGGGCACTTTGGACCTGAACGCGCTGCTCGACGAGGACTCGACTTTCTACGGCGATCTGTTCGCGCACGTGGTGGAGTGGAAGGGCGACATGTACCTCGAGGACGGCCTGCACCGCGCGCTCCGTGCGGCGCTGCAGCAGCGTCAGGTCCTGCATGCACGGGTTCTGGTAGTGGACTGACCAATGGCTGCCGCTCACGGGGGGTGGAGCAAATGACAGCGATCCATCCGCAACCGAGACCGCACTCGCGGATCCGGTGGCGTACACCGATCACGATGGTGATCTTGCTGGGGATCCTCGCCGGTGGGGGCTGGTGGGGCTGGAACTCGCTGGTGAACAGCAGCGCGGAGCCGACCTGCACCGAGCAGAAGCTGACGAACAACCGCCTGGTCCCGAAGCAGGTCGTGCTGAACGTCTACAACGGCGGCGCCCGCGCGGGCTCGGCCGGCCGGGTCGCCGAGGCGCTCAAGCAGCGCGGGTTCAACATCGACAAGGTCGCGAACGAGCCCAAGGGCGACAAGGTCGATGTGGTGGCGCTGCGCGGTGCCGCCGCGGACGCGCCCGAGATGCTCCTGGTCGCGGGTCAGCTGAACCAGAAGGCGGTCATGATCGCCGACGGCCGCACCGACCACACGGTCGACCTGGTCATCGGCGCCGGTTTCGGCTCCGTGAAGCTCAAGGGCATCCCGTCGGTCACGGTCGCCCCCGGCGCCACGGTCTGCCTCCCGGTCATCCACAGCCCGCAGCCGATCCCGTCGGGCCAGAACCCCAACTAGTTCTGTTCGCGGCCGCGTTCGCCGAACCAGCCGGCCAGGCGGCCGGCTCGGGAGACGGCGCGGAGGCGGCGGACGGTCTGTTCGCGGACCGGGCTGGGCGCGACCACGAGCAGGTTGTCGCCGGCCCGGAGCACGGTACGGCGGTCCGGGACGAAGGCTCGTTCGCCGCGGATCACCAGCGCGATCGAGACACCGGGCGGTAGCCGCAGCTCGGCGATCTCGACCCCGGCCAGCCGGGACTCGCTCGGTACGTGCACCTGGAGCATGTCCGCGCCGAGCGACTCCAGCGGCGCTACGTCGATGTCCACCTCGTACGCCGCGTTCTCGTCGAGGACCTTCAGCCGCTTCGCCAGCCACGGCAGCGACGGCCCCTGCAGCAGCGTGAACAGCAGCACCAGCACGAACACCACATCGAAGATCCGATCCGCCTGCGGCACCTGCTCCGCCAGCGGGATCGTCGCCAGCACGATCGGTACCGCCCCTCGCAGACCCGCCCACCCGATGAACGTCTGCTCGCTCCACGGCAGCCGGAACGGCGCCGCCGAGATCGCCACCGACGCGAACCGCCCGACCACCGTCACGGCAACGCCGATCACCAGAGCGACCAGGACGTCGTTCCGTCCGATCTGGCCCGGCGACGCGAGCAGACCGAGCATGACGAACAACCCGATCTGCGCCAGCCACGCCAGCCCGTCCACGAACGACCGGGTGGCCATCCTGTGCGGCAACTCCGCGCGGCCGAGGATCAGTGACGTCACGTAGACCGCGGCGAACCCCGACACGTGCAGCAGTACGGTCCCACCGGCGTACGAGATGACCGCGACCGAGAGCACCGCCAGCGGGTAAAGGCCGGCCGAGCCCAACGCGACGCGCCGGATGGCGCCGGCGCTGGCCCAGCCGATCAGGAGGCCGAAGAGCGCACCGACCACGAGCTCGTACAGCATCAGCCCGGCGAAGTGCAGGACGCCCTCGTCACCCACGCCGCCGGAGCTGACGAGCGTGACGAGCAGAACGGTCGGGGCGTCGTTCAGGCCGGACTCGGCCTCCAGCGCCCCTCGTAACCGCGGCCGCACCGCGACCCGGCGCAGGACCGAGAACACCGCCGCCGAGTCCGTCGGCGAGGTAACAGCCCCGAGCAGTACGGCGAGCTGCCAGTCGAACCCCAGCACGTAGTGCGCGACACACGCGACGACCGCAGTGCTGACGGCGACCCCGACCGTCGCCAGGACGACGCCCAGCGGGAGCATCGGCCGCACTTCGTTCCACCGGGTGGTCAGGCCGCCCTCGGTCAGGATGATCACCAGGGCGGCGAACCCCAGGGCATGCGCCAGCTGCGCGTCCTCGAAGTGGATGTGCCCCGGCCCGGACTCACCCAGCACCAGCCCGATCCCGAGGTAGATCAGCAGCGACGGGAGCCCGAACCGACCGGTCAGGCGGACGGCCACGATCGCGACCAAGAGCACCAGGGCACCGGCCAGCAGAATCCGATCGAGCTGCGAAACGTCCATCCTGGGGGCCCTCTCTTGCGTTCAGGTCCCGAGCAGTGTCCAGAGAGACGAAAACCCTGACGCATCACACAGCATCAGGGTCTCCGGCTATCTGGCCGCCCCGGAGGGCGGTTGGCGGTGGCGGAGGGATTTGAACCCTCGGACGGGGGTTGCCCGTCACGCGCTTTCGAGGCGCGCTCCTTCGGCCGCTCGGACACGCCACCGCCGAGGACAATATCAAGGTCTGTGGCCGATGAAGAAATCGCGTAGCCGGGCACCGGCCTCGTCGGCCAGCACACCGCCGACCACCTCGGGCCGGTGGTTGAGCCGACGGTCCCGTACGACGTCCCAGAGCGAGCCCACGGCACCGGCTTTCTCGTCGTACGCCGCGAAGATCAGCCGATCCAGCCGGGACAGCACGATCGCCCCCGCGCACATCGTGCACGGCTCCAGCGTCACGACCAGCGTGCAGCCGGTCAGCCGCCACTCGCCGACGTGCCGGGCCGCGTCGCGGATCGCGAGCACCTCGGCGTGCGCGGTCGGATCGCCGGTCGCCTCGCGCTCGTTGTGCCCGCGCCCGATGATCTCGCCGCCCTCGTCCACCACGAGCGCCCCGATCGGTACGTCGGGCAGCGCCCGCTCGGCCTCCTCGAGGGCCAGCGTCATCAACCGCGACCACGCCTGCCGCAGGATCGGGCTAGCCAACGGCTTCGATCGCGTCTTGGAACTGGTTGCCGAAGCCAAGCGTGTCGGCGATCTCCTCGAGCATCTCGTACGGGTAGAGGTCGACGTCGTCGCAGAGCGCGCCGAGGTCCATCGCGGTCATCCCGAGGTCCGCGATGATCGCCAGGTCGCCGGCCGGCACCTGCTCGTCGTCGTCATCGGCCAGCGGGATGTCGAGCTCGTCCACGACCTGCCGGGCCAGCGGCCACTCGGTCGCGGCGGTCACGTCGGAGATCAGCAGCCGGGCGCGGCCGCCGAGCACCCGGACCAGGACGAAGAAGTCCTCGTCGACCGACACCAGGCCGAGCACCCCGGCCTCACCGGGATACCGGCGGAGTGCGGACACCAGCGTGGACAGATCGGGCTCACCGCGCAGTACCAGCGGCGTGACGGTCCAGTTCCCGTCCTCGGTGTACGCAGCGACCGCGAAGTCCAGGTCGGTAACCGTGGCATCAGACACCGCATCATCGTCGCAGACCGGCGGCGTCCCGGCGATCTCAAGCCGATATCAGATCCGCCAACACCGGTCAACGGTCAGTGATGGTACGTCGCTCTGCGCATCGCCTCGCGCAACTGCCGGACCCGGGCCCGCCGGGGCGCGATCCGGTCGCGGAGGGCGCGGGCTTCGTCGAGCTCGCGCAGAAAGGCGGCACGACGCCGCAGCCGGTCGAGCTGCTCGGGAGACTTCTCGGCCATCGAACTACTCCCTGGTGGGCGAACAGGGGCAGAATCCAATGCACTTTCAAGTCTGACAGCGAGCGCGCTTTCCCGCCGCGAATCGCCGACGGTACCGTTCGGCCTTATGCAGATCCTCGTCGTGGACCACCCGCTCGTCGCCCACAAGCTCACCGCGCTGCGCGACGAGCACACGGACTCACCCACGTTCCGGCGGCTGACCGAGGAACTCGTCACGCTGCTCGCCTACGAGGCGACCCGGGACGTGCGGACCGGTCCGGTCACAGTGCAGACCCCGGTCGCGGAGGCGCAGGGCGTGAAACTCGCCGCGCCGAAGCCGCTCGTCGTCCCGATCCTGCGCGCCGGCCTCGGCATGCTCGAGGGCATGACCCGGCTGCTCCCGACCGCCGAGGTCGGTTTCCTGGGCATGGTCCGGAACGAGGAGACCCTGACCGCGTCGACGTACGCCGAACGTCTCCCCGAGGACCTGTCCGGACGCCAGTGCTACGTCCTGGACCCGATGCTGGCCACCGGCGGCACCCTGGCAGCCGCGATCCAGTTCCTGGTGGACCGCGGCGCCGACCACATCACCGCCATCTGCCTGCTGGCCGCCCCCGAAGGCGTCAAGCGCGTAGAGAACGAACTCACCCACCTCGACGTACCGTGCAACCTGGTCATCGCCGGCATGGACTCCCACCTGAACGAAAAGGGCTACATCGTCCCCGGCCTGGGCGACGCCGGCGACCGGCTGTACGGCGTCGCGCACTAGCGGTACGAGGTCCGAAGGATCGCAGTCTCCATCTTTGAGAAGCCACCGACCATGATCAGGCTCCGAGAATGGTTGGTGGCTTCTCAAAGATGTCCCGAAGGGGTGGCGGGGGACGCCGGGCCGGACTTATGGCACGCATCCTCGGTGCCTGTGGCAACTAATGCGCCGCAGCCCGTCAGCAGCCGTGTGGCCGAACCCGCTCAGGTACATGTGCCCGACAACGTCACCGGCGAGCGTGAGCTGCGTCAGCGTCAGATCACCGCTGTTAGAAGGCGATCCGGCCCGCAGCTGCCCGGTGAAGAGCCGCTGGTTCGCACTGTCGAAGGCGATCGACTGCATGTTTTCTGCTAACTAACCACCCAACGGTGTTAGAAAGCGTAAGGGTACGGCGACCAGTCCGGCGATCGCTTCTCCAGGAAGGAGTCGCGGCCCTCGGCGGCCTCGTCCGTGCCGTACGCGAGGCGGGTCGCTTCCCCCGCGAACAACTGCTGCCCGACGAGTCCGTCGTCGATCAGGTTGAACGCGTACTTCAGCATCCGCTGCGCGGTCGGCGACTTCGCGCAGATCTTCTTGCCCCACTCCAGCGCCACGGCCTCGAGCTCGGCGTGCGGAACGACCTTGTTGACCATGCCCATCCGGTACGCGTCCTCGGCGGAGTACTCGTCGCCGAGGAAGAAGATCTCGCGGGCGAACTTCTGCCCGACCTGCCGCGCCAGGTACGCCGACCCGAACCCGCCGTCGAACGACGCCACGTCCGCATCCGTCTGCTTGAACTTCGCGTGCTCCGCGGACGCCAGCGTCAGGTCCGCGACCACGTGCAGGCTGTGCCCGCCACCCGCGGCCCAACCGGGGACGACACAGATCACGACCTTCGACATGAAGCGGATCAGCCGTTGTACTTCGAGGATGTGCAGCCGCCCCGCGCGCGCCGGGTCGATCGAGTCGGCCGTCGTACCCTCGGCGTACTTGTAACCGTCTTTGCCGCGGATCCGCTGGTCGCCGCCCGAGCAGAACGCCCAGCCGCCGTCCTTCGGCGACGGGCCGTTGCCGGTGAGCAGCACGCAGCCGACGTCGGTGGACATCCGGGCGTGGTCCAGCACGCGGTACAGCTCGTCGACGGTCTGCGGCCGGAACGCGTTGCGCACCTCGGGCCGGTTGAAGGCGATCCGCACCACACCGGCGTCGACCGCGCGGTGGTACGTGATGTCGGTCAGCTCGAAGCCGTCGACCTGCTTCCAGGCCGACGGGTCGAAGATCTCGGAGACAGTCACCTCGAGAGCATATTTCAGGGGCGTGCGGTGCTCTCCCGCAGTACTACTTCCGCCTTGAACGTCTCGGTCGTCGCGTCGCCGCCCTCGATGGCGAGCTCCAGCGCGCGGCGGCCCATCTGCTCCAGCGGCAGCCGTACGGTCGTCAGTCCCGGCCACACGTCCCGCAGCGTCGCGATGTCGTCGAACCCGGCGACACCGAGCCGGCCCGGTACGTCGACCCCGCGCGCCCGCAACGCCGACATCGCGCCGACCGCCATCACGTCGTTCACCGCGAACACGCAGTCCACATCGGCCTCGCGGTCGAGCAGCTGCTCCGCGGCGGCGTACCCACCGTCGCGAGTGAAGTCACCGGACTCGACCGCCACCGGCTCCAACCCCGCCTCGGCCAGACCCGCGACGAACCCGGCGCGCCGGTCCCGTGCGGTCGCAAGGGTTTCCGGCCCACCGAGTACGGCGAACTTGCGCCAGCCGAGCCCGACCAGCTCGCGCGCCAGATCCGCCGATCCGGAACGGTTGTCCGGTTCAACGGTATGCGCCGGCATCCCGGACTGACTGACCAGCGCGAGACCCGCGCCGGAGTTGAGGAAGGTCTCCACCTCGGTCGCCGTCCGCGCCAGGCTCTCGCTGTCGGTCCGCCGGCTGCCGATCATCACCGCGGCCCGAGCTCGTTGCGCGCGCAACGAGCTGAGGTAGGCGATCTCGCGCTCCGAGTCACGGAACGTGCTGGCCATCATCACCAGCAGGTTGCGCTCGTCCGCGGCGCGCATCACGCCGTTCGCGATCGCGGCGAAGTACGGGTCCTCGATGTCGTGCACCAGGATGCCGACCACGTTCGTCGACGACTTGGCCAACGCCTGCGCCTGCGCGTTCGGCGTGTAGCCGAGCTCGACGGCGGCGGCCTTGACCCGTTCCTGCAGCTCTGGACGGGGAACCCGGTCCCCGCCGTTCAGCACACGGGAGGCGGTCGCGACCGACACACCCGCACGCTGCGCCACGTCCAGCAATGTCACCGGTGCTCGCAGATTCACTGGCCTACCCTTTCGTGCGTCCCCCCGGGGGCGGTGGCGGTCACCCTACCGAACCCACCCGTTCTCACGCTGAGTATCGGGCAGGTCGCTGCCAATCCGGTCAGAACCTGGCGTTGCGGCGCGCGAGTGACTAGCCTTCCCAGCCATGAGGACCGTCCACGCCCGGGTGACGATCCTGGTCTCGTCCGTCGTGCTCAGCCTGACGACCCTCACCGGTCCGGCCTTGGCTTCGCCGATTCCGGACGGATCCGGTACGCCGGCCCCGGCTGCTCCCAGTGTGCCGCAGCACGTCGACGCGCGCACCAAGAGCACCCAGCCGGTCTACGACTACGCGAACGCGATCCGCGAGTCGGTGTACGTCGACACCACGATGGACACCGACAGCGACGGCCAGGACGACGTGATCGCGGTCGACATCGTCCGGCCGAGCGAGACCGCCCTCACCAACACGAAGATCCCGGTCATCATGGACGCCTCGCCGTACTACTCCTGCTGCGGACGCGGCAACGAGAGCGAGAAGAAGACGTACGACGGCGACGGCGTGATCCGGAAGATGCCGTTGTTCTACGACAACTACTTCGTCCCGCGCGGCTACGCGATGGTCGGTGTGGACATCGTCGGCACCGGCCGCTCCACCGGCTGTGGTGACGTCGGCGGCCGGGACGAGATCCAGTCCGTCGTCGACGTGATCGACTGGCTGAACGGCCGCAACACCGCGCACACCGCCGACGGGCAACCGGTGAAGGCGTCCTGGACGACCGGCGCGGTCGGGATGATCGGCAAGTCGTACGACGGAACGCTCGCGAACGGTGTCGCGGCGACCGGGGTGAAGGGCCTGAAGACGATCGTGCCGATCTCGGCGATCTCCTCGTGGTACGACTACACCCGGTCCGGCGGCGTACCGTACTCGGACGACTACATGCCCTGGCTCGGCGGGTACGTCGGTCACGACAGCGCGGCCTGCGACGAGGTCCGCGGCGAGCTCGGCGACAACGACGACGACGAGACCGGCGACTACACGTCGTTCTGGGCCGAGCGCGACTACACGAAGAACGCGTCGAAGGTGAAGGCCTCGGTCTTCATGACGCACGGGCTCAGCGACTACAACGTGCAGACCAACCACTTCTCGCAGTGGTGGTCGGCGCTGTCGCGGAACAACGTGCCGCGGAAGCTGTGGCTGGGCCTCGAGGACCATGTGGACCCGTTCGAGTTCCGGCGCGACGAGTGGGTGGACGAGCTGCAAAAGTGGTTCGACTACTGGCTGCAGGGCCTGCAGAACGGCGTCATGAAGGAGCCGATGGTCTCGGTCGAGACGACCCCCGACGTGTGGCGCAACTACAAGACCTGGCCGGCCGTCAACCGCCCGGTGTCGGTGCCGCTCTCGGTCGGCAAGCTAGGTGCCGCGGGCAAGGGTTCGGTGATGGTCACGGACGATCCCGAACTGACTGAGGACGACATCGTCGCGGACCCGTCGGAGGTGATCGCGGGACGGCAGATGTTCCTGTCCGCGCCGCTCACCGCGCCGCTGCGGATCAGCGGCACGCCGTCGGTCACGCTCCGCTTGAAGTCCGACTCGCCGACGACACCGGTGACCGCGCGACTCATCGAGTACGGCGAGGCGGCGCGGTACACCGGCGTACGCCGTACCGACGAAAGCACCTGTGAAGGCTCGAGCACCGACTACGACGACAGCTGCTACTACACCGTCGACAAGGTCACCACCCAGAGCGATCACGGCATCGTCAGCCGCGGCTGGATCGACGCCGCCCACAGCAAATCCCTCTCGAAGCCGACCCCGCTCAAGCCCGGCCAGTGGACCACCGTCAACGTCCCCCTCCGCGCCCAGGACCAAATCATCCCCAAGGGCCGCATCGTCGGACTGGCCATCACCCTCTCCGACACCGAATGGACGTCCCCCAACACCACCGGCGCCTCCATCAACATCGACCTGGCCGCCAGCAAACTGAACATCCCAGTCTCCTCAGGCCACCTGACGGCCCCCACCCAACTCCCCACCATCGACGTCCAAATCAAAACCCCCACCCAACGCCCCAACCTCCACGACCCCAAGAACTAGAACTCCCCGACTCGGCGGGGCTGTGGACAACGGACGGCGTGGGGTCGGGGAAATCGGGACAATGATGGGGTGTTGTTCACGGCGGCGGATGCCAGACGTTGGGGATCTCGCGGGGTGGCGATTGGCTCCAGTCCTCACCGCCGAGTCGTGGAAGTTGGTTCGTGATCGCAGCCAAATTCCACGTCTCGGCGGATTAGTTGCCTTCGGCTACGAAGTGCATTGGGTCGCCTGACGAGAGGTCATGGATGCCGGCGGAGGCGAGGGCTCCGACGAGGAGGGATCTGCGGTGGGCGGCGAAGGTTAGGACGTGGGCGACCATGCCGCCGTAGGTGAAGACGCGGGGTGGTTCGCAGGTGGTGTCCACGAAGCTTTCGTCGAAGCGGCCTTCTTCGTTGAGTTGGTTGACCAGGGCCACGAAACGGGCGCCGGCGTCGGCGTGGCGGGTGCGGAGTTCCGGGATCGGGGTGACGACCTGGCGGCCGCACTCGGGGACCTGGAACGGGCGGTCCTCGACGGACGCCAGCCACATCTCCTCCTGCCAGACCAGGCGGTCCAGGAGGTAGCGGATCGAGATGTCGTCGTCGATCCCTTCGACGGAGAGCTCGATCGGCCGGTCCAACGTGGCGGCGTCCAGGCGGGCGCCGCGTTCGATCAGCTCGCCGGTCAGCCACACGTGGTGCTCGACCATCCTGACAAGTACGTCCATGCCTCTCACCTTTCGTCGCGCCGGCAGCCGAAGCCCGGCCGGCGGCTGGAAATGCACTCCACTCGGCGCCGCGAGGAAGAACACCCGCGACGCTTCCCGACGCCACTCCCGTGGCGACATCCCGTAGGCCCTGGCGAACGCCCGCGTGAACGCCTCGTGCGACCCGTACCCGGCCTCGATCGCAACCTCGAGTACGGCGACCGGCTCTGCCAGCAACCGGTACGCCGCCCGCTCCAGCAGCACCCGCCGCCGGAACGCGAACGGCGACTCGCCCGCCACGGCACCGATCACCCGATCGAAGTGGAACCGCGACAGGTGCACCCGCTCCGCCAGTCCGGCACCGTTCACCGGACCGTCCAGACCGCTCAAACCGGCCGCGACCACCGCCACGAACTCCTCGAACACATCCGCCATGCCCACCACTGTGCCCTCCCCACCCGGCCCCGGACTTGATCGAAATTGCGGAACGTCTGAGTGGTTAACGGAGTACTCCACAATGTGTAGTAGTCTTCTCAGTGGAGCACCGCCGGTGCCGGAGGAGGTCGGGATGGATACGAGCCAGCTGCTCAAGGGCGTACTGGATCTCGCGGTGCTGGCCGTGCTGCGGGACGCCGACGGCTACGGGTACGACGTTCTCCGCCGACTGCGCGCCGCGGGACTCGAGGACGTGGCGGACGCCTCCGTGTACGGGACGCTCCGCCGGCTGTTCCAGGCCGGCGCGCTGACGTCGTACGTGCAACCGAGCGAGGAAGGCCCGCACCGCAAGTACTACGGGCTGAACAAGACCGGCCACGAACTGCTGGCCCGATCGACCAAGACCTGGAATCACTTCGCCGACACGATGTCGGTGCTGCTGGAGGAGGAGGCCGCGTGAACAGCACTCTGACCGGAGCGGTCGCGATCTACCTGACGCAGGTGCGGGCCGAGCTCAGCGACCTGCCGCCGGGTGAACTGGAGGACGTGCTCCAGGACGTCACCGACCACCTCACCGAGGTAGCGGGCGAGTTCGACGCCGAGCCAACCTTGAGCGACCTGCAGGTGCGGCTGGGGACGCCGCGGCAGTACGCCGACGAGCTGCGGACCGCGGCGGGCTATCCGGCACGCACCGAGCCGGTCAGCCAGGACTACCTCGCGTCCGGCTGGAGGGCGCTGCGCTGGGGCCTGATCGCCGGCACGGTCGGCCCGTTCTTCGTTGCCGTCAGCATCTTCGCGTGGTCGCACGACGAGACGGCGTTCTTCGGGCTGCTCGGACTCGGCGTGCTGTTCGTCGCGGCGTTCCTCGGCGTCCGGGCGTTGCACGGCAACGACCCGCGGATCGTCCTGGACACCCCACGCGGCGCCCAGTGGGCGACGGCGATCCGCGGCTGGATCGACCAGGTCCCGCCGAACGTCCGGCACGAGCTGGTGACGATCGGCCAACCGGTCTGGTGGGTCGCGCGCGGCATGATCGGCGCGGGTGGTTTCTTCGCGCTGTTCGGCGCCGCCTCGGTGACCGTGGTCGGCGCGATCGCCGGCGCGGCGGTCTCGATCTGGATCGGTCGCCGGACCCAGCAGGACCGGCGGTGGCTGTGGTACGTCGTACCGCTCAACGTCGTCGCGGCGGTCGCGATCCCGGCGTTCCTGGCCGCGGCGTACGTCGGTGCGTCGTTCGGGTTCCTGAACAACTACAACGACTACCGCGGGAGCTCCCGGGGCTACGAACCACCGACCAAGGGCGTGGTGGTCGACGGTTCCACGGTCTCGAACATCTACCCGTTCGATGCCCAGGGCAAGCAGGTCGCGGTCCGGCTGTACGACCAGGACGGCAACCCGATCAGCATGGAGCTGCAGGACTGCGCGACCAACTACGGGCAGGCGTCACGGGACACCACCAGCAACCTGTTCCCGCAGCCCGTGGTCGTCCCCGACGAGAACGGCGACATCGGCCCGGACAACTGCAAGGAGTCCACCAAGGCCCCCTTCGTCCCACCACCCGCCCCGGCCACCCGCACGTCCCCCACGCCGACCGCCGGCCCGACCACCGTCAAGCCCACGGGTACGCCAGGCGTGACACTCACCGTGCAGCCGACCAGGTGACCCAACGCGCGGACTAGGGTGACTGGCTTCGCTGCCCGCCCTGCTCTGTGAGGTACCTGCTCGTGTGGATCCTCGGTGTCATCGCCGCCGTCGCCATAGCTGTTGTCGCTCTAGTGCTGTGGTGGGCGACGCGCGGCCCTGACGACGACCTGGACAACGCCGAGGACTTCGCGGTGCAGCGCAAGTGGGAGTGGGAGGCCCAGCTCACCAAGGAGCAGGAAAAGGCCCTGATGGAGGGCCTGCAGTCGTACCACAAAAGCAAGGACGGCCCGATCTCCGTCCACAGCGAGCATGCCGAGGTCACGCTGTTCGCGCCGTACACCGTCATCTCCCTCTACCTGCTGGCGGACCGGTTCATTGCCCTCGGCCCGGATGCGGTGTCGCACCCGATGAGCTCGGTGGGGCGGTTGCTCGACGACTGCGCCGACAAGGAGCAGCCGGGTGTGCTGCACCTGCGGCACGACTGGTTCCCCGACGAGGGCGTTGACGGGATGGACACGGAAGCCTTCGCCGATCTGGTGATGGACGTGCTGATGGATCACCCGGACCGCCGAGTCACCAGCGGGTCCTGGAACGGTGACGGCCTGGTCGAGACGGTCGTCCACGCGGACCAGAGCGAGCAGCCGAACCACCTGGCGCTCGACCTGGCCCGGGTGCTCGAGCAGTACGGCGCGGCCCGGCAGGCGCAGCCGCAGACGCCGCCGATCGATCTGTTGCGGATGGTCCTGCCCAACATGGTGACCTCTGAGGTTCCGGGCGTGCTGTGGATCCGCCCGGCCACCGACGACGAGCGGAACATCCTCGCCGACGCCGCTAGAAACAACGGCGCATGACCTACAGGTGTGCCGCGGCGACGTGGCGGTACGTGTAGCCCAGGCGTTCGTAGACCCTGATCGCGGCCGCGTTGTCGCCGTCCACCATCAGTCCGACTCGTCCGTGGCGCTTCACCAGTTCGGCAGTCACGAAACCGCACACCTGCCGCGACAGGCCCTTGCCGCGGGCAACAGGATGCGTCGCGACACCAGCGAGGAACCCGACCTCGGGCGCACTCCACGCGTCGGCGGCGATACTCAGCAGCTCGCCACGCTCGCCCGTCACCGCAGCCCAACGCCGTACGCCAGGATGTCCGGGCCACGCGTACGACGCGGGCGACGACTCGGTCAGCAACTCTTCGAGCCCGTCGTCGCTGTCCAGCCAGGCCGGACCTTGGTGAGTGGGACAGGTCCGGGTGTCCATCCAGCCGAAGGCCGCGCCGAACTGCAGGCCCGGGACGCGATCCACGAGGCCGCGGATCAGCTCCTCGTCGCCGAACGGGCGGAAGCTGGGCCCAACCTCGGCCAGCACCTTGGCCGCGAGCCGTCCCACCGCGTCCACCGGCCCGGCGACCGCGAGCCGATCGCGCTTGGACAGGTCCGGCGAGGCGACCGCCACCGCGTCCCCGTCGCACCAGGCGCGGACGCCGCGGCCGAAGCCCTGCGCGGCCCAGACGATCATCGGATCATCCGCAGTCGCCGTTGCGAGCGCTGCGGTCGTCAGAAGCTCATGCACGTTGGATCGCGTACGGGACGAGGTGGCGGTAGCCGCGGACGGCGACGCGGCGGAGGCGGTGGACGGCGTACGACGTGTGGCCGTCGAGGGCTGTGGCGAGTTCGCGGTCGGCGAGGACGCGGCCGGGTTTGCATTCCGTGGTGAGACGGGCGGCCAGGTTGACCACCTCGCCGTACACGTCGCCGAGCCGGATCAGGATCGTGCCGTACGCGAGCCCGATCCGCAGCTCGGGAAGGTCCTCGTCGGCGTTCACCGCGTCCTGCAGCGCGAGCGCGACCGCGGCGCCCTGCGCGGCGGTGTCGGCCACGAACAGCACCTCGTCGCCCATCGACTTGATCACCCGGCCGCCGTTCAGCGCGACCACGTCGGCGGTCGTACCCTCGAACCGCTCGATCAGCTCGCCGAGCTCGACCTCGGTCAACCGGCGGGTCAGGCGCGTGTAGCTGACGATGTCCGCGAACCCGACGGCCCGCACCCCGCGCGCGAGCTCGTCGGATCCCGCCACCGCCCGTCCGGCCGCCGCGGCGAGGTGCCGGCGCCAGACGTACGTCTGCAGCCGCTCCATGGCCGGTAGCAACAGTCCCGCGACCTCGATCGCCTCGTCCGCGGACAGCTTCGACCCGCCGAGGAAGTCCAGGAACATCGCCGACTGCCACGACGCCAGCCGGGACTGCGTCTGCCCGAGCTTCCGGGCCAGCGACGACTCCATCTCGGGCTCGATGAACCGGTCGTCCTCGAGCGCCGCGACCAGCCGCAACGCCTCGACGTCGTCGTCGGTGAAGGCCACCTCGTCGTCCGGAACGGTCGCGAACCCGAGCGCGTGCCACATCCGCTCGGCGCGCTGGATCGAGATCCCGGCCCGCTCGGACACCTGGATCCGGGTGAACTTCCGCTCCCCACCCAGCAGTGTCTGCTCGAACTCCCGCGTCAACCCGGCCAGATCCGGCGCCCGAGGGTCAGTGGCCACCGCGGCGCTCGGCGATCGTGGCGTCGATCGCGTCCCGGAACGCCGGCAGCCGACGGGTGAGGTCGTCGAACTTCTCCCGGGTGAAGTGCAGCAGCTGCAGCCGCGACTTCGCCGTGACGGTTGCCGTTCGCAACGTGTTCTTCCGGACCGCGACCTCGCCGGCGATGTCGCCCGGGCCGAGCTCGGCGATCTCCTGGCCCTTCTCGCGGACCGCCGCCGTACCGCTGAGGATCAGGTACGCCGCGTCCGGGGGCGTCTGCTCCAGGATCAGCGACCAGCCGGCCGGTACCGAGACCTCCTCGCCGGCGCGGAAGATCTCCCTGATGTCGCGTCCGGACAGATCCGCGAACAGCGGCAGGTCCCGTGGGGACGTCCTACCCAGTGCCACGTCGATCCTCCTCGTCGGCGATCAGCCGATGTTTCCAGTCAGTAACTCTAACGCACGCGCCGAACTCACCAGGACAGACGGGCGGCGGCGTCGAGCACTTTGTGCACCCACCAACCATTTCCGGCGCCGCGAAATGGTTGGTGGGTGCACAAAGTTGATGTTTGGGTGAGCGGTTGACCGGGGGGCGGGGTGGGGTTAGCGTCGGAAATCGATTTCTGGTGCCGCCCTAGGAGATGCCATGCGGAAACGATGGTTGCTTGTTGTCCCTGCTCTGATCGGAGTGGCCGTGGTTCCCGCTGACCAGTCCGCACCCGCCCAGGCGACCGCCGTACCGTCACCCGTCGAGCGGATCGCCAAGCTCACCGGTCCGCAGTCGATCAACGACACCGAGGCGCGCTTCGCCCTGAAGGCGACCGATCTCGGCATCCTCTGGGACAACGGGTCGGGCGAGATCCTGACCGCGTTCGGCGACAGCTACGGCAGCGGCTGGACCGGGCCGGGCGGCGGCGCCGGCGACCAGGCGACGATCGACTGGCGGTGCAACCTGCTCTTCCGCAGCAACGACCGCGACCTCGCCGACGGGATGACGCTCGACTCGGCGGCCGAGGACCGGCCCGGTCACGCCAAGGAGTTCCTGCCCTGCAAGAAGATCGACCGCGACGAGCACACGGTGATCCCGACCGCGGGGATCTCGGTCGGGAAACGCCAGTACGTGCAGTACATGTCGGTCAACTACTGGGGTCCGGCCGGCAGCTGGTTCACGAACTACTCCGGCTTCGCGTACTCCGACGACAACGGCGAGAACTGGACGAAGGACGCCGGCGCCCGCTGGCAGAACACCAAGTCCTGGGACGACAACTTCCAGATGGTTGCCCTGGTCAAGGACAAGGGCTATGTCTACATGATCGGTACGCCGAACGGGCGCTTCGGCAGCGCGCACCTCGCCCGGGTCCCCGAGCAGCAAGTACTGCAGAAGAAGGCCTGGCGCTACTGGGACGGCCGGACCTGGTCACCGCAGGAGTCGGCCGCCGTACCGATCGCGGTCGGCCCGATCAGCGAGGTGTCGGTGCAGTGGAACGCCTACACGGGCAAGTGGTTGATGATGTACCTCGACGAGCACCGCGCCGCGATCGTGCTGCGCTCGGCGAAGGACCTCACCGGCCCGTGGAGCGGCGAACAGGTCGTTGTCAAAGGCACCGAGTACCCAGGGCTCTACGGATCCTTCATGCACCCCTGGTCGTCAGGATCCGACCTGTACTTCACGATGTCCCAATGGGATCCGTACAACGTTTTCCTGATGCGCACCAAGCTCACCGATGACGGCCAGATCACCAACCTGGTAACGGATCCCGGCTTCGAGAGCCAGACGAGCGGTACGCCGTCCGCACCCTGGCAACTGAGCGGCACCGGCGGCATCGACCGCACGAACCTCGGCCACACCGGCGCCAACAACGCGTTCGTCCGAGACTCGATCGGCTCCCACCAGATCCAGCAAACCGTGGCCGTCCGTCCCCATCACCGCTACCGCTTGTCCGCCTGGATCCGGACGGCAGACAACAACTCCGAGACGACGCTCGGCGTCCGCACCTTGCGCGGACGCACGATCGCGCAGCAGACCGGCGGCGCGCACCCGCAGTACACGAAGGTCAGCGTCGACTTCGACTCCGGGCGCGAGTCGTTGATCCAGCTGTACGGCGGATTCTTCGGTCACGGCCAGGACGTGTGGCTGCAACTCGACGACGTGGTCCTGGAGGAGATCCGCTAGGGTGCGTCTCCCAATCCCACGCCGTCGCGAGCAGGTGCTCGGCGAGGTGCCGTGCCGAGTGCCGCGCAGTAGGCGTGGGATTGGGAGACGTGCCCTAGGCCGCACCCCGTCGGCGACGGGTACGGCGTGGCGCGGAGCGACGTCGTACCGGGCGGCGGGGGCCGACGAGGCGGGGACCGGCCAGGCGGTCCTCGAGGCGGCGGGCCTCGCGGCGGATGGGTTGGGCCACGTACTCGCCGAGGATCAGGCCCGAGGCGAGTGCGACGCCGATCGCGACCGCGGTCGTGAGACTGACGATGCCGATCAGCTGGCCGACGGCCATCAGCTCGTAAAGGCCCTTGTAGATCGTTAGCCCCGGCAGCAGCGGGATCGAGCCTGCGACGACCACGACCAGCGGCGGTACGCCGGTCCGCCGGCCGCTGGAGTAGCCGCCCAGGCCGACGACGAACGCTGCGGCCGCAGTGGACCAGGCCGGACCGAACGAGGCCCTGGTCATCAAGGTGAAGATCAGCGACGCCAGTGCGCCCATCACGGCGACCGGCAGCAACGCGCGGAGGGGTGCGTACGACGCGTAGGCGAACGCGACGGCCATGACCGCGCCGGAGATCACCATGATCGGGAGGTTCGCCAGCTGGATCGTCTGGGGTTCGATGCCCACGTTGAGACCGAACTTCAGGCCCAGCGTGAGCCCCAGCGAGACACCCGCGATGATCCCGCCGGTCAGGAGCATCGCCTCCAGACTCCGGGCCGCGGCGGTCACGTAGTACCCGGTGATCGCGTCCTGCACGGCACCGGTGAGGGCGATTCCGGCCAGGAGCATGATGATGCCGGCGGCAACGACCAAGGAAGGTTTCACCGGCGCGTGCACGGCGTACAGGACCAGCGCGACCGCGGTCGCCACGAACGCGCCGGCGACCTGCTGGTAGAACGCAGGGAGTCGCTGCCGGTTGAACCAGCGGTTGTTCAGGTCGATCACGATCGCGGTCAGCACCGCCAGCAACGTAATCAGCCAGCCGCCGCCGAGCAGCAACGTCGCGCCACCGGCCATCACACCCCAGGCGAGCACCGCACTCCACCGCGGGTACGGCGGACCGGCCGACGTCAGCCGGGCGAGTTCGCGGGACGCCTCCTCGCGGGTCACGTCGCCGCGGGCGAAGTGTCGTACCAGCCGGTCGACGTCGGTCAGCCGGGAGAAGTCCTGGGACCGGTAGCGGACCAGCCGGATGTGCGTCTCGGGCGCGACGTCCGGCGCCTCCTGGTACGAGACCGCCATCGAGGTGAACGTGATGTCGACCTCGCAGCCGCGCAGTCCGCCGGCCGCGGTGACACCGAGGATCGTCGCGGTGGCGTCCGCCGTACCGGCGCCGCTGGACAGCAGCACCTCACCGACCCGCAAGGCCAAGTCGATGGTGGCGTAGACCTCCCGCTGCTCGTCAGGCTCCATCTAAGAGCCGGTGAGCCATCGCGAGGTCGGTGATCAGGATGTTGACCCAGCCGCCGAGCAGCGCCGCGCGGATCGCGGAGTACTTGCGGTCGCCGCCGGCCACCCCGATCCGGCGCGGCACCGCCAGCAACTCCTTCGCGGTCACCCCGATGACCCGCTGGTCGAACGTCGAGCGCACGAGCTTTCCCTCTTCGTCGAAGAACCGGAAACACACGTCCCCGACGGCACCGAGCCTGCGCAGCTCGTCCTGGTCGGCCTCCGCGACCGCGTTCCCACTGCGCTGCAACAGCGGCGAGGGCTCGAGGCTGCCGATCCCGACCAGGGCGTCGGTGAGTTGCCCCCACGTGCCCAGAACGTCCCGAACCGACACGTCGTTCATCATCGCCCGGCGTACTGCGGGCGTCCCGACCAACCCGGGAGCGGGCAGGTAGACCGGCATCCCACCGGTCAGCTCGGCGAACCGCGCGGTCAGCCGGGTCGCCTGCATCTGCACCGCGGCGTCACCCAGCCCGCCGACGATCTGGACCACCTTGTCCACCACCGGCACGCTCTTGCGCGGCATCCGGTCCACGGCGCTGATCAGCGTCTCGCTCCAGGACGAGATCCCGACCACGTGCCCGCCGGTCAGTGTCATGTCCAGGTACGCCGCCGCGCCCGAGCCGAGCGCGGGCAGTACGTCGTCCCCCACGCCGAGGGTGTCGACGACGACCGCGTCGCGCAGCCCGTACCGGCCCTGCAGCTCGTCCTCGAGGTCGCTGTGCACGCCGCTCGGCATGGTCACCACGGTGTGCACGATGCCGACCTCGACGGCCTGTTTCAGCATCCGCGAGACCCGTGCCTGGGACAGGTTGAGCTCGGCGGCGATCTGCGGCTGGCGGATGCCCTTCTCGTGGTACATCCGCGCCACCTTCGCGAGCAGCCGCAGCTCGTCCAGCCCCGGCTGGCGCACGGCGCGGTTGCTGTTCACGAGTCCCCTTTCGGTGGCGATCAAATGGACTATAGGCAGATGTAGACCCTGGGCGCGCCACCAGCATCAGGCAATGGACTCCCCGGCGTGTCCCGGGTGCCGGTCGCCACCACCGACCCGTCCCGCGGATCGACGATCGTGTAGCCCAGCGGCACGGTGTCGTCGAACACCATCACCGGCCCGCCGTGCTCGCGGTACACGATCAGGCCGCCGTCCGCCGTACTCAGCGCCCGCCCCGAGATCGTCCGGGTCCAGTCCGGCGCCATGTCCGTGGTCGGCAACCCGTCGAGGATCTTCCCGAGCAGTCCGACGTACGTCGACCCTTCGAAGTCGATCGCCCCGCGCCAGCCCGCGCCCGGCGCCAGGAAGAACTCGGAGTGCCCCGGCTCCTCCGCGTGCAGCCGCCACTGCCACAGACTGCCCGCGCCGTAGACGACACCCATCGTGCCGCCCGCGCACAGGTTGCTCCACGCCTCGTGACCCTGCCACCAGCCCTCGGCCACCCCGGTCCGGCCGGTGTGCTCGTACGTCGGTTCGCCGTTCGCGACCGCCTTCACCGGCTCGTTCCGCCACATGTCCGCGACCCGCTCCGGCACGTGCTCGCCGGTGTGCCCGGTCTGACACCACTGGAAGTCCAGCCAGTCGGCGTCCTGATGCGCACGCGCGCGGATGTGCGGCCGGTAGTGGATCCCGGTCGGCTGCTCGTAGCAATCGGCCGCCTGCACCTCGGCTCCTCCGGCGGCAGTCTGCGGCTCGGCACCTGAGCCGTCGCCGCCGACGAGATAGATCGCCGGTTGCGCGCCGTACCGCGCGACGAGATAGCGGCAGTAGGCGGCGTACTCCTCAGGAGGTACGACGGTGCCGGCGACGTCGAGGCCCTTCCAGCCGAAGCCCTGGAACACCGGCTGCAGAACCGGGACGATGCCGTGCTCCACGAGAATCCTCAGCAGTTCGTCGAGGTACTGGAAGTACTCGACGTTCAGCTGGTTGAGATGGCCGTTCGGGAGGTCCTCGAAGCCGACGTCGAAGCCTTCGTCCTGGGTGCGGTCGCGCGGACCGACGGCCCGCATGTCCGGTTGGACGGTCATCAGCAGGACTGCGTTGAAGCCCTTGGACTGTCGGTCCGCGGCGTACTCACGCACCTGCTCGGGAGTGGCGCGCCAAGGTAGAGCCCAGGCGGTGTCGGCGACGAGGATCGCCGGGGTGCCGTCGGCGTGCACAAGGCTGCGGCCGTTAGGCGACATCCTCCAGAAGCCGTGGCGGTAGAACGGGTTGGGTTCGTCGGTTGGAGCATCCGAGACTTGCAGTTCACCGCCCGGCCACGTCCACCGACCGGGCTGCGGCGCGGCGAAGCGGACCTTCCGCGTCTCGCCGCCGTCGGCGAAGGTCGGCCGCCGGAGTTTGAGACCGCTCTCGTGTGTGAACTCGACCCAGTCGCCGGTTGCCGGCAGTTCAATCTCGTGCCAGACGGATGAGATGGACATGACACTCCCGGGATGCTGGTTGGCCGTTAAGCTGATGGTGAGAAGAACACACGTGCTCTGGGGTCGGTGAAATTCCGAGCCGGCGGTGACAGTCCGCGACCCGTGACTTCGCAAGAAGGAGCGGTTGACCTGGTGGAACTCCAGGACCGACGGTGAAAGTCCGGATGGGAAGACGCACGTGGCAGCTGCACGTCCGCTTGCCCAGGGACGTGATGTCTGTCGTTGCCCCGGAGTGCCAATCGGTTGCACTGCCCGAGAGGACAACGATCGTGAACACCGTCGCCAGCCTGGACACCATCGAACACGCCGTCACCGAGCTCGCCGCCGGACGACCCGTGGTGGTCGTCGACGACGAGGACCGTGAGAACGAAGGCGACCTGACCTTCGCAGCGAGCCTCGCGACGCCCGAACTGATGGCCTTGCTCGTCCGTCACACCAGCGGCTACGTCTGCGCGCCCGCCGCGCCGGAGATCCTGGACCGGCTCGAGCTGCCGCTGATGGTGCCGAACAACCAGGACAGCCTGCGGACGGCGTACACCGTGTCCGTGGATGCGGCGACCGGTGTCGGGACCGGCATCTCTGCCGCGGACCGGGCGCGGACCGTCCGCGTACTGGCCGATCCCTCGGCGCAGCCCGCGGACCTGATCCGGCCCGGCCACATCCTGCCGTTGCGCGCCGTCGACGGCGGAGTCCGGCAGCGCCCCGGTCACACCGAGGCCACCGTCGAACTCGTCCGGCTGGCCGGACTGCCGCCGGTCGGCGTGATCGGCGAGCTCATGAACGACGACGGCACGCTGATGGCCGGCGCGGACCTGCGCACGTTCGCCGACGCCCATGGCTTCGCGATGATCTCGATCGCCGACCTGGTCACTTACCTGTCGTGACGAGCTTGCGGGCGGCGTCCGCGATGCCCTCGGCGGACAAGCCGTACCGGTCCAGCAGATAGCCGGCCGACCCCGTGGGCGCGAACTCGGGGAACCCGAGGATCGACACCCGCGCCGGATAATGCTGTACGACGGTCTCGGCGACGGCACCGCCGAGGCCGCCGCCGGTCACCGCTTCCTCGGCGGTCACGATGCCGGCCGTCTCCCGCGCGGCCGCGACCACGGCGTCGGTGTCCAGCGGCTTCACCGTCGGCATCGACAGCACCCGGGCCGAGATCCCTTCCTGGGCGAGCCGTTCGGCGGCGGCCAGCGCCCGCCACAGCACGGTCCCGTTGCTGATCACGGTGACATCGTTGCCCTCGCGCACCGTGATCGCCTTGCCCAGCTGGAACTCGTAGTCGTCGGCGTACACCTTCGGCACACTCATCCGGCTGACCCGGATGAAGACCGGCCCTTCCGAGGAAGCGGCCCAGCGCAGCGCGGCCGCGGTCTCGATCGGGTCGGCGGGCACGATGATCCTGATCCCCGCGATGGCCCGCAGCCAGGCGATGTCCTCGATCGAGTGGTGTGTCGGGCCGAGTTCGCCGTACGCGACGCCGGGGCTCATGCCGCAGAGCTTCACGTTGGTGTTCGAGTACGCGACGTCGGCCTTGATCTGCTCGAGCGCGCGACCGGTGAGGAAACAGGACGCCGCCGACACGAACGGGATCCGGCCGCCGTTGGCCAGCCCGGACGCGACGCCGACCATGTCCTGCTCGGCGATGCCGACGTTGATCAGTCGGTCCGGGAACGCCTTGCGGAAGCTGTTCAGCTTGCTCGACCCGACCGAGTCGTTGACCACGCCAACGATCCGGTGGTCGGCCTCGGCCAGTTCGGCGAGCGTCTCGACGTACGCGTCCCGGCAGTCGTACCGCGGTTGGTCGGCAATCGAGGTGTGGATGATCGTCACAGCCGACCCCTGTCGTAGCGCGCCAATTCTGTCAGTGCTTGCTGGTACTCCGCGGCGTCCGGCACGCGATGGTGCCAGGCGACGTTGTTGCTCATGAACGAGATCGGGTGCCCCTTGTGCGTGTGGGCGATCACGAACGTCGGCTTGCCCGGCCGGAACGGTACGGCGGACAGCACGTCGAGCAGCTCGCCGTGGTCGTGACCGTTCACCTCGACCACCGCGAACCCGAACGCGGCCGCCTTCTCCGGCAACGGGTCGAGGTCGTTGGTCTCCTTGGTGGTCGCGCCCTGCTGCAGCCGGTTCCGGTCGACGATCACGGTCAGCCGGTCCAGCTGGTACTGCGAGGCCGCCATCATCGCCTCCCAGTTCGAGCCTTCCTGCAGCTCGCCGTCACCGACGAGCACATAAGTACGGCGCAACGAGACGTCGAGCTTCGCCGAGAGGGCATGACCGACCGCGACCGGCAGGCCGTGCCCGAGCGGACCGGTGTTGGCCTCGACGCCGGCGACCTTGTTCCGGTTCGGGTGCCCGTTCAGCGCGGACAGCGGCTTGAGGAACGTCGCGAGGTCCTCGACCGGCAGGAACCCGAACGCCGCCAGCGTGGTGTAGAGCGCTCCCGCGACGTGCCCCTTGCTCAGGATGAAACGGTCCCGCTCGGGGTCGTTCACCGTCGCGGGCGAGATGTCGAGCACAGCGCCGTACAGCGTGGCCAGGATGTCGATCGCGGAGAAGTCGCCGCCGATGTGCCCGGCGCCGGCGTGGTGGACCAGCGTGAGGTCCTGGATCCGGATCTGTTTGGCGGCTTCGGCGATGTGCGCGACCTGCTCGGCGCGACTGGAATGGATCGGTAGTCGTCCGCGCACCGGCATCGTGGCGTGCTCGACTGTGAGCGTCATACGATCTCCGCCATCGAACTCAGCAGCACCTTCTGGACCAGTTTCTGCGCGGCGAGCGCGTCGTGCGAGGCCTGTGCGGCGGCGAGGGCTTCGTCGTCCAGTACGTCGAGCGCGTGGTGGATCGCCTTGAGGAAGGTGATCGCCTGCTTCGCGGCCTGCACGCTGTCCTCGCGGAACGGGAACTGGTCGAGCTGCCAGACGCCCTCCCAGTTGTTCTTGCGCAGCGTGTGGAAGAACTCGAAGGTCTCGACCAGGTGCACCGAGCCGACCACCATGTCGTCGTCCCAGCCGCGCAGGTTGTCGTTGACGTCGATCGCGAACAGCCGGCCGTAGTCGATCGCCAGCTGCGCCGCGTCGGCCGGTGTCTCCTGGCCGTACAGCGAGTGACCGAAGTCGAGCAGGATGCCCAGGTTGGGCAGACCGATCTTCTCGATGCCGAGCAGCGTCCGGGCGACGTTCGGGAAGATGATCTTCACCCGCGGCTCGCGCGGCTTGTACTCGATCACGAAGTTGATGTCCGGATGCGCGCTCACCAGTTCCTTGAGCCCGTCCAGCGCGAGGTTCCAGATGTCGTGGTAGTTCACCTGGAACGGGTAGTCCCAGCCGTCCTGGCCCGGCCACAGCTTCACGTACGAGCAGCCCAGGTCCTTGGCAAGTTCGGTTGCCTGGTGCAACAGTTCCAGGGCCTGCTTGCGGACGGCGGGGTCCGGGTTCGTCAGCGATCCCTTGACGAAGTCGCGGGTGTAGATCTCCGGCGTGATCGCGATCGCCTTCAGGTTGTTCCGTTGCAGGGCCGCCTTGACGTCGTCCAGCGTGCCGTCGTACCCGGCGAACGGCCAGTTCAGGTCGACCACCGACAGATCGCCGACGGCACCGGCCCGGTCGATCTGTTCGAGCAGCCCGACGGGTTCGCCGTACCCGTCGGTGGCGTAGCGGTCCTTGTACGTTGCGAAGTGCCAGATACCTGCGCCGAAAACCGGCAGATCAGTCATCTTTGGTTCCTAACCTTTGAGCGAGCCGGCGGTGAGTCCGCCGACGATCCAGCGCTGCAGGAGCGTGTAGGCGATGAGGATCGGCACCACGGCGATCAGGATGCCCGCCGCGAGACCGGTGTTGTTGTTGGCGAACTGGCCCTGGAAGTTCAGCAGCCCGACCGGGATGGTCTTGTGCGCGTCCGAGTTCAGCAGGATCAGCGCGAACAGGAACTCGTTCCAGGTGGCGACCGCGTCCAGGATCGCCACGGTCACCAGGGCCGGGACCGAGAGCGGCAGGATCATCGTGAAGAACACCCGCCAGTCGCCGGCGCCGTCCACCCGGGCGGCCTCGATGATCTCGTCCGGGAGCTGCCGGAAGAACGACTGCAGCACCAGCACCTCGAACGGGATGCCGAACGCCAGGTACGGCCCGATCAGCCCGAAGATGCTGTCGGTCGCACCGGCCGAGCGCATCATGATGAAGACCGGGACGATCGTGATGTAGATCGGGATGGTCAGCCCGAGGAACACCGTGAACATCACCGTCCGGCGGAACTTCATCCGCAGCTTGGCCAGCGCGAACCCGAGCATCGCGGACACCAGCACCCCGAGCGGCACCTTGATCAGGGCCAGGATCGCGCTGTTCTTGTACGTCGTCGCGAAGTTGCCGATCCCCCACGCGTCCTTGAAATTCTCCCAGGTCAGCTGATCGGGCCAGGACAACGGCCCGTTCCCGATGAAGTCCGCGAGCGGGCGGACGGCGGTGATCACCAGCAGGGCCAGCGGCGAGATCCAGAAGAGGGCTATCACTGCTAGAACGAGCGTCAGCACCAGGCCGCGACGCCCCTTGGGTCCAGAACTGACGGGTTCGGTGGCGGTGGCCGAGGCGGGAGCGGTCACCTGGGCTGGGGCTATGGCGGTCATGAGGCCTCCCTCGTCTGGGAGCGGACGTAGGGGATGCCTACTGCGATCGCTACCAGGGTGATCACGACGGCGATCGCGGTGCCGTAGCCGGCCTGGTAGTACTGGAAGACGTTGAAGTACATCCACGTCCCCATCACCTGCGTCGACGTACCCGGACCGCCGTACGTCATCGCGTAGATCATGTCGAAGACCTTGAACGAGTCGATCAGGGACAGCGCCAGCACGATGTAGTGCGCCGGCCGCAGGCTCGGCATCGTCACGTACCAGAACCGCTGCCATTTCGTCGCGCCGTCGACGGTCGCGGCCTCGTAGAGCTCGTTCGGGATGCTCTGCAGGGCGGCCAAGTAGAGGAGCATCGGGAAGCCGGTCCGCAACCAGATCGCCGGCACCATCACGGCCCACAGGGCGGTCGAGTCCTGCCCGAGCCAGGCCTGTGCCAGTCCGTCCAGCCCGATCAGCCGCAGGAACGAGTTGATCGCGCCGTACTGCGGGTTGTAGAGCCAGCCCCAGATGCTCGCGATGGACACGAGCGGCAGGACGGCGGGCGTGTAGAAGATCAGCCGCAGGATCGGCTTGCCGTGCACCTTCCCGTTCAGCGCCATCGCCAGCAGCAGACCGATCACGGTCGGTACGGCGATCGTGACCACGGTCCAGATCAGGTTGTTCTTCACCGCGGTCACGACGACCGGGTCACTGGGCATCTTGAGGTAGTTGTCCAGGCCGACGAACTTGTACGTCGCGCTCAGGCCGTCCCAGTTGGTCAGGCTGAACCACAGTGACGACACCGCCGGGTACACCAGGAACCCGACATACACGATGAGCGCAGGCAGCGCGAACAGCCACGGTGACCAGCGGCCGCCGCGTTTGGGTTTGGAGAGCGCGACTGTCGTTGCCATGCTCAGCTCTTCGCCCAGGCGGAGACGATCTCCTGCATCTTCTTCGCCGCCGCGTCCGGCTTGACCGAGCCCTGCAGCAGATCGCTCTGCACGCTGAAGTACTGGTCGGCCTGCTTCTTCGGGAACGCCTGGTCCTGGATCGTGTAGAACGGGTTGCCCCCGTACTTCTGCGCCCACTCCGCCGACAGCGGCAGCGCCTTCGGGTCGGGCTCGGCGCCCTTGACCGTCGAGGCGCTGATCTGCAGCGCCTTCTGCGTCGCCGGCTGGACGAGGAAGTCGATCAGCGCCGCGGCCTTGTCGGCGTTTCCGGACTTGGCGTTGATCATGTAGCCCTCGACGAAGCCCGAGTGCCGGGCCGGCGACTTGTCGGTCGGCAGCTCGAAGGCGCCGAAGCCGGCCGGGCTCTTCTTCGCGGCCAGGATCGCGGCCGCCTCGGTCCATGGTCCGGTGATCGTGTACGCCACCTTGCCCTGCACGTACCCGGGTTCGATGTCGGCCGGGTCGAGGCCGAGTGCACCCTCCGGCAGCCACTTCTTGTCCTGCCACTTCTTGAACAACGTGAACGCCTCGACCACCTCGGGCCGGTCCCAGCTCTCGGCGCCGGTCAGCAACTTGTCGTGCAGCTCCGGGCCGGCGGTGTGCTCGAGCAGGTACTCGAACAGGCGCATGATGTCCCAGCCGTACTTGCCGCCGAGCCCACAGGGCGTGACGCCGACCGCGACGAGCTTGTCGTTGACCGCCTCCAGCTCGGCGTACGTCTTCGGCGGAGCGCTCACGCCCGCCTTGGCGAACATCGACTTGTTGTACCAGGCACCGATCCCGAGGGACACGAACGGTACGCCGGACTTCACGCCGTCGAACGTCATCCCGCCGATGGCCGTGGTGTTGATCTTCGAGTCCCATCCGTACTTGGAGTAGTACGGCGACAGGTCGAGGGCCTGCTTCGCCTTCGCGAACGGACTGCCGATCTGACCGCCCCAGATCCGCCAGACATCCGGGCCCTTGCCACCGAGCAGTTCCGTGCGCAGCTTGTCCGGATAGACCGCCGCACCCGACCCGGGCAGGCTGTCCACGGTCGTGGTCGTACCGTTCTGCTCGTCGAACTTCTTGACCTGCGCCTTCAGCAAGGCGAGCAGCGCTTCACCCTCGTAGGTGAACAGGCGAAGGTTGTTCGACGCTGCTTGGGTGGCTCCCCCGCCGGTCGACGTACCGCCGCCGGTGCAGGCGGACAGACCGGCGCCGAGTGCGGCGGCGGACGTGAGACCGAGGAATCCCCGGCGGGTGACGTTGCTCATTGCGTGCTCCTTTGACGGGCAAAGCGGCGGATCTTGGCGAACATGTCCTCCAGCAGGAAGCGGACGTCGACCTGCTCGCAGACCTGGATGGGGTTGTCGGTGCCGGGCAGGTACCACCCGTCGACACCGAAGCGCGGCGCCGGACGGGTCCGGAAGTTGCCGCTGTGCGGGTAGAGCATCAGGGAGATCGCAGGCGAGTCGCCGAGGGAGCGGGACTCGATCGGCTCGCCGTGGTACGTCGCGTTCCACTCGATCAGCTGCTCGATGAGGTACTTGCCGAGCGGACCGGCGTCGCCGATCTTCTCCTCGAGCTCCGCGTAGCTGACCGAGACCTTCGAGTAGACGTCGCTCGGGACCTGCCAGACCGTGATCCCGGACCCGAACACCACGTTGGCGGCGTGGATGTCGTTCGACAGGTTGAACTCCATCCGGTGGTCGGCCGCGTAGCCGTTGTAGCCACGACCGCCGATCCAGACCACGATCACGTTCCGGTGCACGAGCTCCGGGTCGAGCAGGATCGCCGACGCCATGTCGGTGAGCGGGCCGAGGAACGACACGAACAGCGGATCGCCCTCGGAGGCCAGCTTGGACTCCTCGATGATCAGCTGCGCGCCGGGTGAGTCGAGCGGGGTCTGCTCGTCCGGGATGCCGGTCGCCGCGCCGTTCGAGACGGTGACCTGGCCGGTCAGGTCCATCAGGTCCAGCAGCAGGTCGATCTCCTCGCGGGACTCCTCCATGCTGCGGTCCGACCGGTGGGTGCCGAAGTGCGCGGGGATCAGGCCGCGGACGTCGAAGGTCGGCGACAGCAGCCCGTGCACGATCGCGAACTGGTCGTCCGCCTCGTTCTTGGCATCGGTGTTGATGATCACCCGGCGTCTACTCGGCTTCACTCGCGCCCCTCCAGCGTCTCGTGCGAATAGATATTCAGTACTGCATAGCCTGTCGCCATGAGTGTCACCACGGCGCTAGAGTCTCGTCAAGACCTCAGTTGAAACTTGGAGGGCCGGATGGTCCAGGCGGTACTCGCGATCGACCAGGGCACAACCAACTCCAAAGCCGCCCTGGTCACCGCCGACGGCCAGGTCCTAGCGACCGGCTCAGCCCCGGTCGCCCTCGCCACACCACACCCAGGCTGGGTCGAACAAGACGCAACCGACCTGTGGCAGAGCGTCCTCACCGCGATCACTACCTGTTTGAGCTCTGCGGAGGTTGAGGTCGTCGCGATCGGGCTCTCGACTCAACGGGAGTCCGTCGTCGGCTGGAACCGGTCGGGCGAGGCGGTCGGACCTGTCCTCGGCTGGCAGGACGTACGGACCGCCGAGTGGTGCGCCCAACTCCCCTCGACCGTCGACGACCTGGTCCGCCGCCGCACCGGACTGCGCGTGGACGCGATGTTCTCCGCCCCCAAGATGCGCTGGCTCCTCGACCGATCCGACGCGTACGTCGGCACCGTCGACGCCTGGCTGATCCATCGACTGACTGGTTGCCAGGAGCACCTGACCGAGGCCGGGAACGCCTCCCGAACCCTGCTCTACGACGCACTCGAGCTCGACTGGTCAACGGAACTGCTCGAAGCGTTCAACATCCCTCGAGCAGCGCTCCCCGACGTACGACCATCGAACGCCGGCTTCGGAGTCACGAACGGCGTACCAGGACTCGCCGACGGCATCCCGATCGCTGCCGTGCTGGCCGACTCACACGCTGCGATGTACGGGCAGGGCTGCACGCAGGCGGGGATGGCGAAGGCGACGTACGGCACCGGCTCGTCGGTGATGACGCCGGTCGCCGGCTTCGTCCCGAGCGGGTGCACGCTCGCCTGGTTGACCGATCGGCCGATGTACGCGCTGGAAGGCAACATCGTGTCGTCCGGGGCCGCGCTCGCCTGGACGGCGGATCTCCTCGGCCTGCCGGATGTCGGCGCGTTGACGGCGCTCGCGGCGACGGTCCCGTCGGCGGAGGGCGTCGTACTGGTGCCGGCCTTCGCGGGACTTGGGGCACCGCACTGGGACCGCGAAGCGCGGGCGGCGTTGACCGGGATGAGCAGCTCGACCACGCGGGCGCACATCGCGCGGGCCGCTGTTGACGCGGTCGCTCATCAGATCTGCGACATCACGGACACCATCCCCGGAACACTCAGCAGTCTCCGCGCGGACGGCGGCGCGACGGTGTCCGACCTGCTCATGCAGACGCAGGCGGATCTGCTCGGTCAGCCGGTCGAGGCTGCCGACGTACCTGAGATCTCTGCCCTGGGTGTGGCCGAGCTGGCGTGGACCACACTCGGTGAGACGACCGGCTGGGCCGGGAAGCGGTCCTTCCGGACGTTCGAGCCCTGCCCCGACACAGACGGTCGCGCCCGGCGTCGAGCCGAATGGGCCCGAGCGGTCGCCTCGGCACGGGTCAGCCCAGCCTGATCGCTTCGGATCTTCTGCAGGTCGACAGTACGTACACGTCTACTGTCCGCCACCTCAGGCGGGTGACTGGGGTGCGGGCGTGGGTAGTGGACGTATACGTACTGTCCAGCTGCAGCTCCCGCGAGTGGTGGGGCTCCAGGGCGGTGGAGGCTGAGGGTTGGAGATCGCTTTCCGTTTCAGGTTGACGGGAGGTTTTCGCACACCTATGGTTACGGTCACAGGCTGCGGAAAGCCCTTTCCAAGGCTCGGATGGAGGCGTGCCTGCGGACGCCTCGACGGTTCATGACACTCGAGCGCGAGAGGCGAGACTGTGAACGAGCGACGCATCGGCATCGTGATGAACGGCGTCACCGGCCGGATGGGCCTGCGCCAGCACCTCGAGCGCTCCATCGTGGCGATCCGGGAGCAGGGCGGAATCCCCGCTGCCGACGGAACCATGATCATCCCCGAACCGATCCTGGTCGGCCGCAACGAGCTGAAGCTGCGCCGGATCGCCGAGCAGTACGGCCTGGAGCGGTACACCACCGACCTGGCCGAGGCGCTGGCCGCGCCGGACGTCGAGATCTACTTCGACTCGCAGCTCACCCAGCTGCGCGAGAAGGGCGTCCGGGCCGCGGTCGAGGCCGGCAAGGCGATCTACTGCGAGAAGCCGATCGCCGAGAGCCTGGACGCGGCCGTCGACCTGGCCAGGCTGGTCATCGACTCCGGCCTGAAGAACGGCGTGGTGATGGACAAGCTGTCGCTGCCCGGCCTGCGGAAGCTGAAGCGGCTGGTCGACGGCGGGTTCTTCGGCCGGATCCTGTCGGTCCGCGGCGAGTTCGGCTACTGGGTCTTCGAGGGCGACTGGCAGGAGGCGCAGCGGCCGTCCTGGAACTACAAGTCCGAAGAGGGCGGCGGCATCATCCTGGACATGTTCTGCCACTGGCGGTACGTGCTCGACCAGACGTTCGGTGCGGTGAAGTCGGTGTACTGCCAGGGCGCGACGCACATCCCGACCCGGGTCGACGAGAACGGCGACAAGTACGCCGCGACCGCGGACGATGCGGCGTACGGCGTGTTCGAGCTCGAGGGCGGGATCATCGCGCAACTGAACTCGTCCTGGGCGACGCGGGTGTTCCGCGACGAGCTCGTCGAGTTCCACGTCGACGGGACCGAGGGGTCGGCGGTCGCCGGTCTGCGGAACTGCCGCGCCCAGCACCGCTCCGCGACGCCGAAGCCGGTGTGGAACCCGGATCTGCCGGTCACCGAGAAGTTCCGCGACCAGTGGGCGACTGTGCCGGACAACGAGCCGATGGACAACGGGTTCAAGGTCCAGTGGGAGATGTTCCTGCGGCACGTGGTCGACGACACCCCGTTCACCTGGGACTTCGTCGAGGCCGCCAAGGGCGTTCAGTTGGCCGAACTCGGACTCAAGTCCTGGCACGAGGGCCGCAAGCTCGAGGTGCCCGAGCTGAGTCTGAAGGCCAACTGATGGAACTGAACCTTCCTGCTGAAGGCGGACTACAGAAGTATCGCCTCGTCGGTCAGCCGGTTGCTCAGGGCACCTATTCGCCGGCGCGTTCGCGGTTGGCGTTCGCGGCGGCGCATGTTGTTGCGGATCCGTTGGGTGACAACTCGCCCGGCGCGCCGGCAGTGATCGATTGGGAGCACACGCTGGAGTTTCGGCGGCATCTGTGGTCGCTCGGGTTGTCGGTCGCGGAGGCGATGGACACCGCGCAACGTGGGATGGGCCTCGACTGGGCTGCCACGCAGGAACTGATTCGGCGGTCGGCCGCAGAGGCACCCGACGGACGGATCGCCGTCGGCGTCGGCACGGACCAACTCGCCGGCCGACCAGCCACCGCTTCCCTTGATGCGGTGATCGGGGCCTACGAGGAGCAGCTGGCTGTTGCCGAGGACGTCGGCGCCCAGCCGATCATGATGGCGAGCCGGGCGCTGTGCGCCGCGGCGGGCTCGCCCGACGACTACCGGAAGGTGTACGACCGGCTGCTGAGCCAGTCGTCCCGCCCGGTCATCCTGCACTGGCTGGGGCCCATGTTCGACCCGGCCTTGGAAGGGTACTGGGGCAGCGGATCGTTCGACTCCGCCGTGGACACCGTCGTCGAACTGATCAACGACAACGTGAACACCGTCGACGGCATCAAGATCTCGCTCCTCGACGCCGCCAAAGAGGTTGCCCTGCGCAATCGTCTACCGGAAGGCGTTCGGCTCTACACGGGCGACGACTTCAACTACCCGGAGCTGATTCGAGGAGACGGCGTACGGCACAGCGACGCGCTGCTAGGGATCTTCGCGGCGATCGCCCCGGCGGCGGCTGCTGCGCTCAAGGCGCTGGACGACGGTGACCTGGAGACGTACGAGAAGGTGTTCGCGCCGACGGTCCCGTTGGCCCGGCAGATCTTCTCGGCGCCGACGTACTACTACAAGACCGGCATCGCCTTCCTGGCCTGGCTGAACGGGTTCCAGCCCGGGTTCACGATGGTTGGCGGCCTGCAGACCGGGCGGTCGCTGCCGCATCTCGCGGACACGTTCCGGCTCGCGGACCAGGCCGGCGTACTGACGAATCCCGAACTGGCCGTCAACAGGTGCCGGCAGCTGTTGCGCGTGAGCGGGATCGACGCGTGAACAGGTACAGCCTCAACCAGGCGACCACGAAGTACTGGCCGCTCGAGGACGTCGTCGGCGCGAGCGCGAAGGCCGGTCTGGAGTGGATCGGGCTGTGGCGCGAGCCGATCCAGGAGTACGGCGTCGTGAAGGCCGCTCGTCTGGTCGCGGACGCGGGCCTGAAGGTCTCGTCGTTGTGCCGCAGCGGGTTCTTCACATCGACCGACCCGGCCGAGCGGAAGGCGAAGATCGAGGACAACCGGCGCGCGATCGACGAGGCCGCGACGGTCGGTACGTCGGTTCTCGTGCTGGTCAGCGGCGGACTTCCGGCCGGATCACGGGACCTCGACGGCGCCCGCGGCATGGTGCGCGACGGGCTCGCCGAGCTGGCGCCGTACGCCGAAGAACGCGGTGTCACGCTGGCGGTCGAGGCACTGCACCCGATGTTCTGCTCGGACCGGTGCGTGGTGTCGTCGCTGGGCGGCGCGCTCGACCTGGCCGAACAGTTCTCTGCGAAGCAGGTCGGCGTGATCGTGGACGCGTACCACCTGTGGTGGGACGCGGACGTGTACCGGCAGATCGAGCGGGCCGGTGAGCGGATCGTGTCGTACCAGGTCAGCGACTGGGTGGTCCCGCTGCCCGAGGACACGCTGCTCGGGCGCGGAATGATGGGCGACGGTTCGATCGAGCTGCGCCGGCTACGCGAGGCCTGCGACGCGGCCGGGTACGACGGGCCGATCGAGGTCGAGATCTTCAACCAGCAACTGTGGGACGCGCCGGGACAGGAGGTTTTCGACCTGGCGCTGGCGAGGTATCAGGAACACGTTCTCTGACAAGGAGCTAGCTGTATGACTGACCGGACCATTCCTGCCGACGGAATCGGGATGCATCTCTACACGATGCGGGACGTGCTGGCCGAGGACTATTCGGGGACGCTGAAGCGACTCGCCGGGATCGGGTACCGCACGGTGGGAGTGAGTGGGCGGTTCGACCACAATGCGGCGGACATCCGTGGGTTCGCGGACGACGCCGGGCTGTCGATCGTGCTCGAGCACGTCGGGTACAAGCGGCTGAGCGACGACTGGGCCGGCGCGTTGGCCGACGTGAAGACGCTTGGGGCGCAGTGGGCCGTCATACCGTCGATTCCTTCTGAGCTGCATTCGGTCGAGGGCTTCAAGACTGCCGCGGCCGCGTTCACCGAGGCCGGGAAGGTCGCGCGGGACGCCGGGCTGAAGCTGCTGTTCCACAATCACGGACGGGACTTCGACGAGGTCGACGGGCAGGTGCTGTACGACATCCTGCTGGGCGTGGACCCGGAGCTGCTCGGGTTCGAGCTGGACCTGTACTGGGCGGTCGACGGCGGGCACGACCCGGCGAAGCTGTTCCAGGAGCACCCGGGCCGGTTCCCGGCGCTGCACGTCAAGGACATGGCCGAGGACGGGTCCTGGGAGGACGTCGGAGCCGGGAAGCTCGACTTCGGCGCGATGTTCGCGCATGCGGAGTCGGGCGGCGTGGAGCAGTACCTGGTCGAGCACGACAAGCCCACGGACGCCTGGCGCTCGGCCGAACGCAGCTACCGCGGACTGACCGAACTTCGGTACTGAATCCTGCTCCGGGCCTGTGACAACAAACGCTTAACCGGGTCAGCTGTGGATACGTCTGCTCACGCCTGGTGAAATCGGCCTATTCTCGACGGGTGCAGAACGAGCCCGCGGTCCGGCTGTCTGCCGTCCGACGCCTGTACGAGGTGAGTGCGCGGATGGGCGCCGGGCGCAGCCTTGCCGAGACGCTGCAGGCTGTCGTCGACGGCGTCGTGAACGGGCTCGGTTTCGGCATCGCCGTACTGAACCTGCGGCACCCGGACGGGAAGTTCGAGGTGATCGCCGTCGCCGGGTCCCCGGAGGCCCGGGCGGCGCTCCTCGGGAAGGTGAGCGCGGCGGACCTGTTCGACGCCGAGTTCGCGATCGCGGACGCGTGGGGCAAGCTCCGGTTCGTGCCGCACGAGCGGCTCCCGGAGGGTGAGGTCACCGGCTGGGTGCCCGACGTACCGGTGTCCGACGCACCGGATGCCTGGCACCCGCTGGACGCGCTGTTCGCGCCGCTGTACTCGTCCGACGGCGACCTGGTCGGGATGCTGTCGGTCGACCTGCCCGAGGACCAGCGCCGGCCCGGTCCGATCCATCGTGAGCTGCTGGAGATCTTCGCGACCCAGGCCGGGCTGGCGATCGACAAGGCGCGGCTGACCGATCGGCTGCTGGCCGAGAAGACCCGGCTGGAGGCGAGCGAGGCGACGTTCCGGCTGGTCTTCGAGGGCGCCGGGAACGGGATGGCGACGGTCGCGTTCGACGGGCCGGAGCTGGGCCGGATCCTGCGGGTGAACGACGCGTTCTGCCGGATCACCGGCTACACCCCGGACCAGTTGCTCGGGACACGCCTGGTGACCTTCCTGCGGGACGAGGAGCCGGACCAGACCCGGGTCGAGCTGGAAGAGGTTGCCGCTAGCAACGGTACGTACCGTTTCGAGCGGGTGTTCACGCAGCCGAGCGGCAACGCGATCTGGCTCGCCGGTACGGCGGCGCTCGTCACGCAAGGCGCCGGGCTGCCGCGGATCCTGCTCGTCCAGATCGACGACGTGACCGCCCGCAAGGACGCCGAGCGCGAACTCCGCCACCACGCCGCGCACGACCCGCTCACCGGCCTACCGAACCGCCGCCTCCTGCAGCACCGCTTCGCGAAGGTCCTCGAACAGACCCGCGCCACCGGCCGCCCCGGAGCCCTGCTGTTCTGCGACCTCAACCACTTCAAACTCGTCAACGACGGCTACGGCCACGAGGCCGGCGACCGCGCCCTCCGCGAAATCGCCACCCGCCTCAGTACGGCGGTCCGCCACGGCGACACCGTCGCACGGCTGGGCGGCGACGAGTTCGCCGTACTGGCCGAAGACATCACCGGCGACGATCTGACAACCCTCATAACCCGCCTCGAAACCGCCGTCAGCCGCCCCCTCCCCAACATCGCCGTCCAGGTCACCACCAGCGTCGGCACCGTCCCCATCACCCCCACCACCACCGACCTAGACACCCTCCTCCACGAGGCCGACCAAGCCATGTACACCGCAAAGAACCGCCGCGACTAGATGTTGGGGCGGGCTCGCTGGGCGGCCGGCCTCGGGCACGGGGTTGGATAACCCTTCGTGTTGGGGGTCCTCCCCTCGTACACCAGCAGAGAACCCACCATTCGAGGGGACAACCGTTCGTTGCCAGGTCCGTCGGTGGAACCGGGCCGTCGAGTCGTGGGATTTGGCGCTCACCTACAGCCTCGATTCACGACTCGCGGTTTCGAGGGCCTACCAAACGCCACGACTCGGCGTGAACTGTCGTGGCGGGCAGCCGTAGGACCTGGGGGAGCATCATGCGGACAGTTATGACGGGGCCTGCGTGGGTCGCGTACGGACAGATCTATGTGGAGAGCGCGGAAAACTACGCCGACCTTGGCGAATGCTTCGCTGGGCAGCGGAACGGGTTGTGTGGGGCGGCGGTGGCGGGGAAGTTGTTCTTGATTACTGGGCTGCACACGGGGAAGGTCGAGTTTTCGGTCGAGGTTCACGACAGGATGCCCTCGGTCGAGTACAGCGCGGAGGACGTCGTCGAGGCGGCGTACCGGCCGATCGGTGACGCGGCATTGGTCTCCTGGGGCGGAGGCAGTGGACCGTGGCCGCTGGAGCTGGAGCCGCAGGTGGACTACCGCGTGCGGTACTCCGCTTGGAACATGGACGCTGGTCACCAGGCCGGGCCGCCGATGGACGACGATCCGCTGGTTGACCGGTATCTCCTGCAGTTCTGGCCGGCGCGGCCTGCGCCGGATCGGGTGGTGAAGGAGACCAGCAAGCAGGCGGCGTACTGGCACAAGTTCGCCCGCGAACAGCCGACACCGGCTGAGTTGGCCGAGCAGAAACAGGAGAAGGCCCGTCAGGCCGAGGAGCTACGGCTCGCAGAATACGCGGCGGCTTGGGGTGGGGCGTTGCCGAGTGAGCGGATGGAGGGCGCGCCACACGGCCGGGAGTTGTCGGCGCTGGACCGGGCCTTGGTGGATGCGCTCGAGCAAACCGACCCGCACACCCTGCGCTCAATCGCGCGGTGGGCAGCGCGACGCGCGTGCGAGGAGGCCGGGTACGCCGGCACCGAGCAGATCGCCGGCGTACTGGATCGCATGGACCACGGCGCCGACTGGTTCGAGACCCTCCATGGGCCACCACCGGTCGAGCCGCGGACAGAGCCACACGCGACAGCCCAGCTCGTTCTCCAGGCACACGGGTGGTTCGACAACCGCGAACCCATCGAGAACACCACGACCGTGGTCAGCTCAACCTTCAACGACGATCCGTTCCAGGCCGCCGTCGAAACGGTCTGGTTCGCAACACAACCGTTTGCGGACAAGGGGCAACTGCTGGTCGAGCTGCGGGAGCGGTTCCTCACGAACCCTGCTTCATGAGCGCTTGTCGTTGGGTGGCTGGGAGCGGCGCGTAGCGCGGCGGCGGAGGAGTCGTGTGTCGCGGCGCGTGGGGTCGCCGCGGTCTTCTTAGGTTACGAACCCAGTGCCTTGAGGGGGTCGTCGGTTAGGCGGTAGGTGGTCCATTCTTCTTGGGGTTTGGCGCCTAGGGATTTGTAGAAGTTGAGGGCGGGGGTGTTCCAGTTGAGGACTGACCATTCGAGGCGTTCGTAGTTGTTGCGGACGCATTCCTGGGCTAGCGCGGTGAGGAGGGCTTTGCCTAGGCCGGCGCCTCGGGTTTCGGGGCGGACGAAGAGGTCTTCTAGGTAGATGCCGTGGACGCCGCGCCAGGTGGAGAAGTTGAGGAACCAGATCGCGCAGCCGGCTACCTCGCCCTCGTGTTCGGCTACGTGGCAGAACGCGGCGGGGGTGTCGCCGAAGAGGGCGGTCTGCAGCTGGTCCGCGGTCAGGTGGCATTCCTCGGGGGCACGTTCGTACTCCGCGAGTGCGTACACCAGTTCCACGATCGCCGGGATGTCCTCCGGCCGGGCACGGCGGATGCGTTCGTCGGTCTGCATACCGCCTATCCTGCACCGGTCAGTTCTGGTGCTCGGTCTCCGCCTCGGCTTCCAGTTCGATGGCGTGGGTGCCGGGGCGTTTGTCGTCGACGTCGATCTGCTCGGACTCGTCGATTCCGGCGTACGTCTCGTTCTGGAGTTCGAGGGCGGCTGCCAGTTCCGGGTCGGCGCGCAGGACGGAGCCGCGTTCGACGGTCATTTTGTCGAAGACGGCGTACATCTTGCGCGGGTCCGGGTCGGTGCTTTTCTCCAGGTCCGCCGGGTACGACGCGCTCGAGGCAGCGTTCCATTCGTCCCGCTCGACGCGGTCGAAGTCGAGGCGGTACGGCGACATCTCGGACACGTGGCTGATGAACTGTTTGGCGGTCGCGCCGTTGCCTTCGCGGAACGGGTGCGTGAGGTTCTGGTAGCTGTACACCTCGGCGACGCTCTGCACGAACTCCTCGCGCGACATCGTCGACCAGTCCTTGTCCTTGACCTTCGCACTGACCTTGTCGGTCCACTTGTCCAGGCGATCGGCCGGCACGAACGGGTTGCCCTGCTTGGAGATGTCCACGTCCCGGAACTTCCCGGCCCAGTCGTAAACGTCCTGGAACATGTGTTTGTGGATCGCCTGCAGGTGCGCCTTGTCGTACGTGCGCGGAATGTCGACCTCACCGCGGTCGATCTCGCCCTGCCGGACGGCCCGCAGCTTGTACTCGGCGAAGTGCAGCTCGATCGGGTTCTTGATGTCGAGCTTGTTCTTCAGACAGCTGCCGGGTTCCCAGAAGTAGGCGTCCCAGCGTTGCTTCCGCGCCGCGGCCTCCGCCGCTTCCTCCGGCGAGACCTCGTCGGTCACTCGGGTCCGCCGCCGGTCACCTTCGACAGCGTCCGGCGGATGTACTCCGCGGTGTCGATCCGGCCCAGTTCGCGATCGATCAGATCGGCGACGTCGTCCCGGCCGGGCTCCCAGCCCTCCAGGCGGTTGTTCGCCAGCGCGTCACTGACCCGCTGCTTCTGCTCGTCGTCGAGTTGGTCGAACAGGTCCGGCCACTGGCGCGCGTAGCGGCACGGTTCGTACGGCATCGGTCAGCTCCCCGTGTAGTCGGCAATTCCGGCCAGCCTAGCGAAACCACAGCTCCTACCGTCGAGTCCCGTTAATTTACCGAACATCGCCGTTAACCTCCGCGTCAGGCCACCGCTACTCGCTGAGAGAAGGCTGAGTCTGCTGTCCCCCACCTGACCGCCCTTCATCTGGAGGAACCATGTCCGTCTCCCGCCGTCGCTTCCTCGGGTACGGGGGTGCGGGCGCTGCCGCCGTACTGCTCGGCACCGGCGCCTGGGACGCCTCGACCACGTACGCGTCCCCGTCCGGCACCGGCAACCCGTTCACGCTCGGGGTCGCCTCGGGCGATCCGCAGTACGACGGGGTTGTGCTGTGGACCCGTCTCGCCACCGATCCGTACGCCGTCGACGGGAAGGGCGGCATGCCCGCGCGCCCGGTCCGGGTCGAGTACGAGGTCGCGTACGACGAGAACTTCCGCCATGTCGTACGACGTTCCAGCGTCGTCGCAACCCCCGAGCTCGGGCACAGCGTCCACCCCGAGGTCCGCGGCCTGCTGCCCGACCACGTGTACTACTACCGCTTCCGCACCGGTCACGAGGTCTCGCCGACCGGCCGGACCCGGACCGCCCCGCACCCGCTGGCCAACCCGCGCGAGCTGCGGTTCGCGTTCGCGTCGTGCAACGCCTGGCAGGACGGGTACTTCACGGCGTACGACCACATGGCGAACGAGGACCTCGACCTGGTCGTGCACCTCGGCGACTACCTGTACGAGTCCGGCGTGAAGACGAACAAGCGCGGCGTGACCACCGACCCGCGGTTCCACACCGAGACGTTCGACCTCGCGCGGTACCGGCTGCAGTACTCGCTCTACAAGACCGAGGCCCCGCTGCAGGCCGCGCACGCCGCGCACCCGTGGATCCACACGTTCGACGACCACGAGGTGGAGAACAACTGGGCCGGCGACATCTCCCAGATCGACACCGAGCCGGACCAGGACCGGGCCGTCTTCCGCGCCCGTCGCGCCCAGGCGTTCCAGGCGATGTACGAGAACCTGCCGGTGCGGCACGAGCAGATGCCGTCCGGGCCTGACATCCGCTACCACCGCCGGCTCCCGTACGGCCGGCTCGCGGATTTCACGATCCTCGACACCCGCCAGTACCGCAGCGACCAGCCGTGCGGCGACGGCGACTCGTCCACCTGCGACGACCGGTTCAACCCGGACAACACGATGCTCGGCGGCAAGCAGCGCGCCTGGCTGCTGGACGGGTTCCGCCGGTCGAAGGCGCGCTGGCAGGTGATCGGCAACCAGACCCCGATGGGCCAAACCGACTGGACGCCGGGCCCGGAGACGCATGTCTGGCTGGACCCGTGGGACGGTTATGTTGCCGAGCGCAACAAGGTGCTCGCGGCCGCGCAGGACAGCGGCGTCCGCAACCTGGTGGTGATCACCGGCGACCGGCACCAGAACTACGCGCTCGAGCTGAAGCGTGACTTCGCGAACCCGGACTCGGCGACGGTCGGCACCGAGTTCGTCGGTACGTCGATCACCAGCGGCGGCAACGGCGCCGACACGACGGACCAGGGCCAGCAGTTCCTGGCCGCGAACCCGCACCTGAAGTTCTTCAACTCCCAGCGCGGCTACTCGCGCGTCACGATCGACCAGCACCAGTGGCGTAACGACTTCCGGGTCGTGCCGTACGTCGAGACGCCGGGCGGATCGATCAGCACGCGCGCGACGTACGTCGTCGAGGACCGCCGCCCGCACGTCCACTCCGCCTGACGAGCCTGGTCAAACGCCGAGGCCGCCGTCCACCCGCAGCACAGCACCGGTCACGTACGACGCCCGATCGCTGAGCAGCCAGGCGGCGGCCTCGGCGACCTCGCTCGGGTCGGCTCCGCGACCGAGCGGCGTCCGCGCGTTCAGCCCGTCGATGACACCGGGCGTCGCGCGGTCCCAGTCCTGCAGCATCTCGGTCAACGTGGTGCCCGGCGCGATTGCATTGACCCTGATGTTCTCGGGGCCGTACGTGATCGCGGCCGACTCGGTCAGGCTGTTCAGCGCCCGTTTCATCGCGCCGTACGCCGGGAGCGCCGGGTTGCCGGCGAAGCTGCCGACACTCGACGTGTTCACGATGCTGCCGTGCCCGGTGGTGGCCCGGATCGCGGCGACCTCGGCCACGATCGCGGACCAGACGCCGCGGAGGTTGACGGCGTACACCTGGTCGAAGGCTTCCTGGCCGAGCCCGTCCATCGGGCCGGGCGGCTGGCCGATCGCGCCGTTGTTGAAGGCGGCGTCCAGGCGTCCGTACTCCGCCACCGTTCGGTCGACCGCGGCGCGGACCGAGTCGGGATCGGCCAGGTCGCAGACGACGTATTGCGCGTCGACCTCCTTCGCGACGGCCGCGAGTTCGGATTCGGTGCGGGCGGTGAGCATCAGCTGAGCGCCCTCGGCGGCGAACAGCCGCGCCGCTGCGGCGCCGATCCCGCGACCCGCACCGGTGATGAAGATGACCTTGTTCTCGAGCAGTTTGTCCATGTCTTCGAGCTTTGGCGCCGCGCGGATCGGTAACCAGGCATCGGTAGTACCTGGTTAACCCGGCGCAGCGAGGCAGACTGGATGCCGTGGACAAGGCGGAACTGGCGGCATTCCTGCGCAGCCGACGGGAGCGAGTGACCCCGTCGGACGTCGGCCTGCCCGCCGGGCGACGACGCCGTACGCCGGGTCTGCGCCGCGAGGAGGTCGCGCAACTGGCGTACATCTCCACCGAGTACTACACCCGGCTCGAGCAGGCCCGCGCACCGCATCCGTCGAGCGAGGTGCTGGCCGGGCTGGCCCGGGCGCTCCGGATGACCGATGCCGAGCGCAACTATCTGCACCACCTGGCCGGGGTGCCGCCGGTGCGGCCGATCGGACCGCCGCGGGAGGTGCGGCAGAGCATCCTCGACCTCCTCGACCGGCTGCCGAACGCGGCCGCCATCGTCCTGTCGGCCTCCTACGAGGTGATCGCCTGGAACCACCTGGCCACCGCCCTGATGGAGGATTTCTCGGTCCGCTCCCGCCGCGATCGGAACCTGATCCGGCGGGCGTTCCTCGACAACCAACAGCACGTGTACTCCGTGGTCGACGGCCGCCGCTTCGCGCGGAGCTCGGTCAACCAACTGCGCGCGACCGCGGCCCGCTACCCCGACGACCCGGAGATCAAGGAACTGATCGCCGACCTGCTGGCCGGGAGTACGGCGTTCGCCGAACTGTGGGAGGCCCGCGAGATCGCGGCCGAACCGACGCTGTGCAAATCGTTCCAGCACCCGGTGGTCGGACTGGTGACGGTGAACTGCGACGCGCTCGCCATCCCGGACTGCGACCAGCAGGTCATCATCTACACCGCGACTCCCGGCTCCCCGTCGGAGGAGGCGCTCCAGTTGCTGTCCGTGGTCGGCACCCAACGCCTGGACCTTCCTGGTTGATCACCGGGCAAAGATACCGAGCGCGTCATAGGCGACCCAGGAGCCTTGATCTTTGAAGAGTTCCAGGACGTTCTGACCGGCACGGAAGAGGGCCTTCGGCAACGGAATCTCCACGTACGACGGTTTGAGCGGCGATCCCGGGTAGGTGCTGTCGGCAATGGTCGAACCTTTGGTGGCGCCGTTCGCGAAGGTGAGGCGTCCGGCCTCGGCACCGTTGATCGTCAGGAGCGCCGACGCCGCGAGGCTGGCGTGACTGGAGGAAGGTCCGGCGGGAGGGAGGGGGCGGCACGGGCGGGCTCCGATCCAGGAGGCGAGATTCCGCCATATTCTTACGTAACCACTCTACGATTTGTAACCCCTTGACAGGTGATTGACCACTCGGAGTGCTGAATCCCTGCGGAGATTCCTGTTGGAGTTCGCGATCGGGGCGCGGGAGATTGGACGTATGGCAGCTGACACGAACAAGACCCGCCGGATCGGTGACGTCGAGGTATCCGCGATCGGGCTCGGCGCGATGCCGATGTCGATCGAGGGGCGTCCCGACGAGGACCGGTCGATCGCGACCATCCACGCCGCGCTGGACACCGGGATCACGCTGATCGACACCGCCGACGCGTACCACCTGACCGCGACCGACGACGGCCACAACGAGAGCCTGATCGCCAAAGCGCTGGCGTCGTACGGCGGCGACACCTCGGACGTCCTGGTGGCGACGAAGGGCGGCCACCTCCGGCCCGGCGACGGGAGCTGGACGCTGGACGGGTCCCCGAAGTACCTCGCCGAGGCGGCCGAGGCGTCACTGAAGCGGCTCGGTGTCGAGGCGATCGGGCTGTACCAGTTCCACCGGCCCGACCCGAAGACGCCGTACGAGGACTCGATCGGCGCGATCCGCGACCTGCTGGACGCCGGCAAGATCCGGATGGCCGGCATCTCGAACGCGAACCCCGCGCAGATCAAGCAGGCTCAGGAGATCCTCGGCGGCCGGCTGGTCTCGGTCCAGAACCAGTTCTCCCCGAAGTTCCGCTCGAGCGAGCCCGAGCTGGAGCTGTGCGACGAGCTGGGCATCGCGTTCCTGCCGTGGTCCCCGCTCGGCGGCATCACCAGCGCGAGCGAGCTCGGCGCGAAGTACCCGGCCTTCCAGACCCTCGCGGCCGAGCTCGGCGTCAGCCCGCAGAAGCTCACCCTCGCCTGGATGCTCGCCAAGTCCCCGGTGGTCATCCCGATCCCCGGCTCCAGCCGCCCGGAGACCGTCCGCGACTCGTACTCCGCGGTCGATCTGCAGCTCACGGCCGAGCAGGTCGCGACGCTCGACGCCGCCTGATCCGTCAGGAATACGGTTCCGGCGTACGACGTTGCGCGGCCTGTGGAAGACATGCGAGCACTGAGCTACGGATTGGCACAGCAGTACTTCGAGGAGCGGGACTATCGAGGTGCGATCCGGGCGCTGAAGCCGGTGGTCGACGAGACCCCCGGCGAGGTCGGCCCGCGCCTGCTGCTGGCGCGGGCGTACTACCACGCGGCCCTGCTGAAGCCTGCTGAGGAGCATCTCCTCGAGGTCATCGAACGCGACCCGACGGAGTACTACGCGCACCTGATGCTGGCCCGCACCCTCGAACGGCTCTCCCGCCGCGACGAGGCCGGCAAGCACCGCCGCATCGCCGCCGCCCTGACCGGTGACGACGAGCTACTCAAGCCACATGCGCTCTGATCTGCACCCTTCGAAGGCCCGTGATCGCCCGATCACGGGCCTTCGGTACGTCTGGAATGAGTTGCGGCCTGCCGGCGTTCTGGTAGTTTAATAGTGAACTACCTATCGAGGAGGACGGATGCAGTTCGGCGTATTCAGCGTCGGTGACGTGACTGAGGACCCGACCACGGGAACCACGGTCAGCGAGGGCGAGCGGATCAAGGCGATGGTCCGGATCGCGCTGAAGGCCGAAGAGGTCGGGCTGGACGTGTTCGCGCAGGGCGAGCACCACAACCCGCCGTTCGTGCCGTCGTCGCCGACGACCCAGCTCGGGTTCATCGCGGCGCAGACGTCGAAGATCATCCTGTCCACCTCGACGACGCTGATCACCACCAACGACCCGGTGAAGATCGCCGAGGACTACGCGATGCTGCAGCACCTGGCCGACGGCCGGGTGGACCTGATGATGGGGCGCGGCAACACCGGCCCGGTGTACCCGTGGTTCGGGCAGGACATCCGCAACGGCATCCAGCTCGCCGTCGAGAACTACGCACTGCTCCGCCGGCTCTGGCGCGAGGACGTCGTGGACTGGGAAGGCAAGTTCCGTACGCCGTTGCAGGGCTTCACGTCGACGCCCCGGCCGCTCGACGACGTACCGCCGTTCGTCTGGCACGGTTCGATCCGGTCACCCGAGATCGCCGAGCAGGCGGCGTACTACGGTGACGGCTTCTTCCACAACAACATCTTCTGGCCGATGTCCCACACCAAGCGCATGATCGAGCTCTACCGCACGCGCTTCGAGCACTACGGGCACGGCGCGGCGGACCAGGCGATCGTCGGACTCGGTGGTCAGGTGTTCATGCGGAAGAACTCGCAGGACGCCGTCCGCGAGTTCCGGCCGTACTTCGACAACGCGCCGGTGTACGGGCACGGCCCGTCGCTGGAGGACTTCAGCCGGGAGACGCCGCTGACGGTCGGCAGCCCGCAGGAAGTGATCGAGCGGACGCTGACGTTCCGCGAGCACGTCGGTGACTACCAGCGGCAGCTGTTCCTGATGGACCACGCCGGGTTGCCGCTGAAGACCGTGCTGGAGCAGCTGGACATCCTCGGTGAAGAGGTGGTTCCGGTGCTGCGGAAGGAGTTCGCGGCGCTGAAGCCGGCGCATGTTCCGGACGCACCGACACATGCTTCCCTGAAGGCCGCGGCGGAGCGGGCGCGCGACCTGGAGACGATCCAAGAGCCTGCAGCAGTTGAGGAGCCGACCCGATGAAGGACAAGGTCATCGCCGTGGTGACGGCCGGGCTGACGACGCCGTCGTCGTCCCGGCTGCTCGCCGACCAGTTGGCGGAAGCCGTCCGGGACGAGCTGTCCGGACGCGGCATCGGATCGCGGATCGAGCTGATCGAGGTCCGCGATCACGCCCACGACCTGACCAACAACCTCCTCACCGGCTTCCCGTCGGCCGCGCTGCGCGAGGTGCTCGACACGGTCACCACCGCCGACGCCCTGATCGTGGTCAGCCCGACGTTCAGCGCGTCGTACTCCGGCCTGTTCAAGATGTTCTTCGACGTACTCGACGACCAGGCCATCGCGGGCAAACCCGTCCTCCTCGCCGCAACCGGCGGCACCGAACGCCACTCGCTGGTCCTGGAGTTCGCCCTACGCCCGCTGTTCGCCTACCTCAAGGCACTCCCAGTTCCGACCGGCGTGTACGCCGCCTCCACCGACTGGGGCCCGAACGCCGCCAGCCTCCGCCCCCGGATCGCCCAAGCGGCCGGCGAACTCGTCGCCGCGCTTCACCACGAGACCCCCACCGCGACCGACCCGTTCGACAACCCCACCCCGTTCGAGGACCTACTGAACAGCTGATCGCGAAGTGATCAGCTGAGTGAGGCCGTCGAGGATTGTGGTGAGGCCGAAGGTGAGGGCGTGGGCGGGGTCTATGACTGAGTTGAAGTGTTCGCCTACTGACGTGCCTACTCGGCCGGCCGTCGGGAAGTGGGTGCCGGACATGACTGTGGTGAGCGTCGGGGAGATCTGACGCCACCATTCCTCGTCCGAGAGGCCGGAGTCGCGTTGGGTGCGGAGTTGTTCGGCGCCGGCGCGGGCGGTGCCCTGGACGTGGGTGAGGACGAGGGTCAGGGCCGAGTCCATCTCGACGTCGGTCAGGCCGAGGCCGTCCAGGGGACGTAGCTCGGTCTCGTACTTGCGCGTGATGTTCGGCCCGAGCGCCGTCCGCATCGTCGGGACCTCGTGGATCCACGGGTGCGCGGTCAGCACCTCCCAGTTGCGGAGGGCGATGAACTCGAGCGCACCGCGCCAGCCGCCGGGCTGATTCAAAGGCTCGTCGGGGTCCGCATACAGGTCGCCGTACACCTGGTCGAACATCAGGTCGGTCAGCTCGCCCTTGCCAGGGACGTGGGTGTAGAGCGACATCGTGCCGACCTTGAGCCGCTCGGCGACGGTCCGCATCGAGAGCGCCTCGAGCCCGGACACGTCCGCGAGCGCGATCGCCGCGTCGACGATCGCGCGCACCGTCAGGCCGGAGCGGCCGGGCTTGGTGTGACTCCCCCAGAGCAGCGCCAGACTGCGCGCCGGATCGGGCGCAGCCGCCTTCCTTCCCGCCACCCGGAACCTTCCTCCGCCGCTCGTCGTTGGATGCATCGTACCTGAGCCGTACAATGTACGGTACACTCTACGGTTCAACGACCCGAGAGGTGGGAAGTGACAACGGAGCGAGTGATCGAGGCCGCCGGCGTACGGAAGCACTACAAGGGCGGTACGGAGGGTGCGGGGCTGAACGGCTTCGACCTGGAGGTCACCGCCGGCACGGTGACGGGCCTGCTCGGCCCGAACGGCGCCGGTAAGACGACAGCGGTGCGGATTCTGTCCACGCTGCTGGAGATGGATTCCGGCACAGCGACGATCGCAGGGCACGACGTCCGACAGCAGGGTGGCGAGGTGCGGCGGCGGATCGGCCTGGTCGGGCAATACGCCGCGGTGGACGAGGTACTCACCGGGCGGCAGAACCTGGTGATGTTCGGGCGGCTGAACCACCTGGGGCAGGCCAAGGCTGTGAGCAGGGCGGACGAGCTGCTCGAGCGGTTCAGCCTGACCGAGGCGGCGGGGCAGACGGTGAGCAAGTACTCCGGCGGGATGCGACGGCGGCTCGATCTGGCCGCGAGTCTGATCGTGGCGCCGCGAGTGCTGTTCGTGGACGAGCCGACGACGGGCCTCGACCCGGCCGGGCGGATCGAGGTGTGGTCCGCCGTACGGCAGCTGGTCGACGGCGGTACGACGGTGTTGCTGACGACGCAGTACCTGGAGGAGGCGGATCAGCTGGCGAACCGGATCTCGATGCTGAAGGACGGGAAGGTCGTCGCGGAAGGGACACCGGACGAGTTGAAGACGCAGTTGGGGTCGGACTGGCTGGATCTGGTGCTCACGGATCCAGCCGACGTGCCGCGTGTTGTGGAGTTGGCAGGCCCGTTCGCGGACGGGGAGATCCGGGTGCAGGACGTCCGGGTGAGTGTGCCGGTAAAGGATCGGACGAAGGCGCTGGTGGCGATGGCGAACTCGTTGCACGAGGCAAAGATCGAACCGGAGGACCTCACGTTGCGGCGGCCGACGCTGGACGAGGTCTTCCTGCACCTGACCGGAGCCGCAGCATGACCGGCCTCGGGTGGGCGCTCGCGGACAGCTGGACGATCGCGCGGCGGACGTTGATGCACTGGCGGATGCAGCCGGGCCTGATGTTGTTCACGTGGTTCTTCCCCGTGCTGATGCTGCTGATGTTCGGCGGGCTGCTCGGCGGCGCGATGGAGTTCCCGGATGGTTCGTCGTACTACGAACTGCTCGTGCCCGGGATCTTCGCGCTGTCGATGCTCTTCGGGCTGGAGGGCACGATGACCGCGGTCACGACCGACGTCTCGAAAGGGGTGACGGACCGGTTCCGGTCGCTGCCCATGAGTTCGGCGGCGGTCGTGCTCGGGCGGTGTATCGCGGACATGCTCGACTCGGTCGTCACGCTCGTCGTACTGGCCGCGACGGGGCTGGCGCTCGGCTGGCGGTGGCACGAGGGGTTGCCGTCGGCGGTGGCCGCGTTCGGGCTGCTGTTGCTGCTGCGGTTCGCGTTGCTGTGGGTCGGGATCTTCATCGGTCTCACGGTGAAGAACGCGCAGAGCGTGACGATGGTGCAGGTGCTGGTGTGGCCGGTCGGGTTCCTGTCCAGCACGTTCGTCGCGACGTCGACGATGCCGGACTGGCTGGGCACGATCGCCCAGTGGAACCCGCTGTCCGCCACCGCCACGGCCTCACGTGCGTTGTTCGGCAACCCCGATCCGTCGGCGACCGCCACCTGGATCGGGACCCACGCCGGCCTCGCCGCGGTGATCGCGCCGGTACTACTGACCGCGATCTTCCTACCGCTGTCGGCGCACCGCTTCCGTACGTTGTCGCGGTGATCACCAAGGCCGGCGGAGCGAGCCGCCTCGGGTAGGCAGCATCACGGGAGCCGGTGGCGGGAAAGCCGCCGCCAGCTCCCGCTGCCGCTCGAGGTCGGCCTGGGCCGCCGCCTTCGAGCGGTAGCGCACTTTCTTGTAGTAGTAGTCGCCGGCGGAGACGTGCAGCGTCCAGCCGCACCGGAACACGAGCACGTGAGTCAGGAGGTTGCCGAGGACGGCCAGGGGCACCAGCACGACGATGCCGATCCAGTGGTCGAAGGCGTTCTCCCAGATCCAGTCCACGAAGCCTGAGCGGCGTAGTTCGATGTTGACATCCCCCATGGACCGAGTATGCCGAGCGATTCTGGGTAACGGCTGAGAATGGACGTGCGAGACAGGGCTGTGCGGCGGCTGGCTTGGGAAATGGCCTACGCAGTGGAGTGCAGGCTGGGGTCCGGGGGCGCGCGTCGTGTTGCTCGGGTGGTGGGGATGGTGGAGGGGGCGACCGACGCGGGGGTGCATCGGGTTGCGCTGCGGGTGTCGCCGCGGTTGGCGGGGTCGAATCCGGGGCTGGTGAAGATATCTCCGCGCTGGGCCGCGACTGTGCGGGTACGGCGGCAGGGGGTGCGGCTGGAGCTCGATCTGCGCGACAACTTGCAGGCGGTCTTGTACTACGCGGGTCGGTACGAGCCTGCGGTACGGCGGTTTCTGCGCGACGAACTGCGGTGCGGTGACGTCGTGCTCGATGTGGGGGCGAACATCGGGGCACATGCGTTGACCGCGGCGAAGCGGTTGCGGGAGCTGGGTGGCGGGCGGGTGATCGCGTTCGAGCCGGCCGCGGACAGTGCGGCGAAGTTGGGCGCCGGCGCGGCACGCAACGACGTACAGCTGGAGGTCGTGCCGGCGGCGCTGGGTGAGCGGCGGGAGTTGGCGACGCTGCGGGCGGACAGTCGGTACGACGAGGCGGATGCGGGTGTGCGTTCGCTGTACGGCGACGGCGAGGTGGTGCAGGAGGTGCCGGTCCTCCGGCTCGACGACTGGGCGCGGGAGCACGAGCTCGATCGGCTCGATGTGGTGAAGCTCGATATCGAGGGAGCTGAGCTCGCCGCGCTCGCCGGTGCGTCGCGGACGATCAAGCGGTTGCGGCCGCGCGCGGTCCTCGTGGAGGACAAGCGCCCCGAGTCGAGCGGGCGGATGCACGCCGTACTGGACGAGCTCGGCTACCTGCCGACCGGGGCCGTGCTGGACCACAACGCAGTCTTCAGGCCGGAGCTCACGGGGTGAGTTGGCCGCCGTTGACCTCGATGATCTGGCCGGTGACGTAGGAGGACATCCGGTCGGAGGCCAAGAACAGGATGGTGCCGACGCACTCGTGCGGGGTGCCGGTGCGGCCCATCGGGATCGTGCCGAGCATGGCCTGCATCTGCGCGTCGGCGGTATGGCGGTCGTGGAACGGGGTCTTGATCACGCCGGGGGCGATCGCGTTCACCCGGATACCTTCCGGCGCGAGTTCCTTGGCGAGACCGCGGGTGAACGTGCTGACCGCGCCCTTGGACGTCGCGTAGACCACCGACCCGCCGGCCCCGCCGGTGCGCCCGGCGATCGACGTGACGTTGATGATCGAGCCGCCGCCCTGCGTCCGGAACACCGGCACGATCCGCCGGGAGAGCGCGAACACGGAGGTCAGGTTGACGTCCAGGATCCGGTGGAACTCCTCGTCCGGTACGTCGGCGATCGGGGAGCGGTTGACCAGGTCGCCGGCGTTGTTCACGAGTACGTCGATCCGCCCGTGCTGCGCGAGCACCTCGTCGATGAACGCGTCCGCCGCCTTCGAGTCGGCGAGATCCGCCTGATGCAAGGACGCCGTACCGCCAGCCGTCTGCACCGCGCCCACAGTGTGCTTCGCGCCCTCTTCGTTCCGGTGGTAGTGCAGCGCGACCGTCGCCCCGGTCTCCGCGAAACCGACCGCCGCCGCAGCCCCGATCCCGCTACTCGCCCCGGTCACCACCACAACCTGATCCCTGAAATCCAGATATGCCATACGGCCTATCCTCTCCTAGTGCCGCGTTCCGTTCTGCTCGCCGCGTATGTCGCCCGGCCCGCCGGCGCGGTGGTGCTGCGCCTGGTAGCACGCACCCGCGCGCGATGCCTGCTCGGCACCGGGCTCGGCTACCTGGTTGCGCTCGTGCTTGCGACGACTGCGACGCCGACGACGGTTGCGGTGCCGTTGGGCCTGTTCGTCGGAGGGGTCGCCGCGGTGATCGGTTGCCTGGCGACGGGGCGTGGGGTGACGTTCACCTTCGACCAGGACACGACCTACTGGGAGTACGACGGGAAGATCCCGGTGGGCGACCGCCTGGTCGAGATCCTGGGCGCACTGGTCGCGATCCTCGGAGTCGTGGCACTGCCGTTGAGCTGAACGCGCCGTACGGCGGCCTGCGCGCGGCGGGGGCGGAGTATTTTCGAGGGATGGGATACGCGCTCGGGGAGCTGGGGCTCCGGCGGTGGCGGACTGGTGATGCGCTGCGGCTGGTGACGGCTCATGACGATCCGGAGATGGTGAATCAGGGCGGGATCGTGGATCGGGCGTCCGCCGTCGACTGGATCGGGCGGGTCGCGGACCTGGACAACGGGCACGTGTACGCCGTGGCGGACGCGGACGATCATCCGATCGGGTGCGTGGGGGTGACGAACATCGACCGGCACCGGGTCGGCTGGACCTGGTACTGGACGCTCGCCGACGTCCGCGGCCAGGGCGTCGCGCGGGACTCGCTCCGCGCCCTCGCGGGCTGGGCCCACCACGACGCCGGCCTGTACCGCCTCGAACTCGGCCACCGCCTCAACAACCCGGCCTCCTGCGCGGTCGCAGCCGGCGCCGGCTTCCTCTCCGAAGGCGTCGAACGCCAACGCCTCACCTACGACGGCACCCGCTACGACGTAGAACGCCACGCCCGCCTGATCACCGACCCCCTCCCCACCCCCCAACGCCCCGTCCACATCACCGACTGACCAAGAGTTCGTTCGCACACCACCTGTCGGTGGCGGCGGTTAGCGTCCGGGGTATGACGTTCGATGTCGTGCTGACTGACGAGCCCACGGCCGTGGACGAGGCGTTCGTCTCGGACGGGCTGGACGAGTTCAACTTCGCCGCCGCCGGTGTGCAGGATCGGCAACCACTTGCGGTCCTGATCAAAGACCCGGACACCGGCGAGACGCTCGGTGGGCTCACCGGGCGGACCTCGCTCGGGCTGTGGTTCGTCGATCTGCTCTACCTGCCGGAGAAGCTCCGCGGGTCCGGTCTCGGCACCAGGATCCTCGCGGAGGCCGAAGCCGAGGCCCGTCGGCGCGGGTGTGTGAGCGGCGTCGTGTACACGATCCAGTTCCAGGCGCCCGAGTTCTACGCGCGGCACGGCTGGACCGAGTTCGGCCGGATCCCGATCAGCGGTGGACGCAGCCGGATCTTCTTTCGGAAGGAGCTCAGAGCGTGAGTTTCGGGTGGCGGTTTACGTCTTTGTAGAGGAGGTAGCGGAAGGGGCCGGGGCCTCCCGCGTAGCAAGCCTGGGGGCAGAAGGCTCGGAGCCACATGAAGTCGCCTTCCTGGACCTCTACCCAGTCTTTGTTCAGCAGGTAAACGGCCTTGCCTTCGAGGACGTACAGGCCGTGCTCCATCACGTGCGTCTCCGGGAACGGGATCACCCCGCCCGGCTCGAACGACACGATGTTGACGTGCATGTCATGCCGTACGTCGTCGGGGTCCACGAACCGTTGCGTCTTCCAGCGGCCCTCGGTGCCAGGCATCTCCCGGCCCTCGACGTCCGCCTCGTTGGTGACGAGCGCCGGCGGTACGTCGATCCCGTCGATCTGCTCGTACGCCTTCCGCACCAGGTGGAACGTCGCGACCGCGTCGCTCGTGTTCCGCACCGTCCAGTCGCCGCCCGGCGGCAGGTACGCGTACCCGCCCTCGACCAGCGTGTGCTTCTCCCCCGCGACCGTCAGCACAAGGTTGCCGGCGACAACGAACAGCACGGCCTCGGCGGCCGGATCCGTTTCCGGCTTGTCGCTCCCGCCGCCCGGCCCGACCTCGACGATGTACTGCGAGAACGTCTCCGCGAACCCGGACAGCGGCCGCGCGATCACCCACAACCGGGTGTCGTCCCAGAACGGCAGCCGGCTGGTGACGATGTCGCGCATGGTGCCGCGCGGCAGGACGGCGTACGCCTCGGTGAAGACCGCGCGGTCGGTGGTGAGATCGGTCTGCGGGGGCAGTCCGCCCTTCGGCGCGTAGTAGCTCATCGTTCTCCTCGGGTCAGCAGACGGCCGCGTGGGTCGGCGGCGATGTCGACGGGTACGCCGCGGAGCCAGGTGCTCCGGACGATGCCGGTCAACGTGCGTCCGTCGTACGGCGTGATGGCGTTCTTGTGCTGGAGCTGCTGCGCGTCGACGGTGAAGGTCTCGTCGGGGGCGAGGACGCAGAAGTCGGCGTCGTACCCGACCTCGATCCCGCCCTTCGTGGCGAGCCCGGTCTGCGCGGCCGGGGCGGCGGCCATCCAGCGGACGACGTCGGACAGGGTGAAGCCGCGGCGGCGCGCCTCGGTCCAGACGGCGGGCAGGCCGAGCTGGAGCGACGCGATCCCGCCCCAGGCGGTGCCGAAGTCGCCGGTGTCGAGGTGCTTCAGGTCGATCGTGGACGGCGAGTGGTCGGATACGACCTGGTCGATCGTGCCGTCGCGCAGACCCTCCCAGAGCAGCTCACGGTTCGCGGCCTCGCGGATCGGCGGACAGCACTTGTACTGCGTGGCGCCGTCGGGAATGTCCTCGGCCGTGAAGCTCAGGTAGTGCGGGCAGGTCTCCGCGCTGATCCGTACGCCGTCGTCGCGGGCCTGTGCGAGCAGCGGGAGGATCTCCGCGCTCGACAGGTGCAGGATGTGTACACGGCAGCCGGTCTCGCGGGCGAGATCGATGACCTGGGCGACCGCCTCGTTCTCGGCGACGCGCGGGCGGGAGTTGAGGAACGCCTCGTAGCTCGCGCCGTTCGGTGCGGTTGCCTCGTCGATGCGGTGCGCGTCCTCGGCGTGCACGATCAGCAGGCCGTCGAAGGTGCTGATTTCGCGCATCGCGGCCGCGAGCTGGTCGGCGTCCAATGGCGGGAACTCGTCGACGCCGGAGTGCAGGAGGAAGCACTTGTAGCCGAACACGCCGGCGTCGTGCAGCGGGCGGAGGTCGGGGACGTTGCCCGGGATCGCGCCGCCCCAGAAGCCGACGTCGACGTACGACTGGGTCTCGGCGGTCTTGCGTTTGAGCGTGAGCGCCGGTACGTCGCAGGTCGGTGGGATGCTGTTCAGCGGCATGTCGACGATCGTGGTGACGCCGCCTGCCGCCGCAGCCTTGGTCGCGGAGGTGAAGCCCTCCCACTCGGTGCGGCCGGGGTCGTTGACGTGCACGTGGGAGTCGACGAGGCCGGGCAGTAGTACTTCGTCGTCACCGAGCCGTAGTTCGGTCGCGGCGTCTAGCTCGACGTCGTACGGCGAGATCGCGACGATCCGCCCGTCCCGCACGCCGACCGCGGCCGGCTGCTCCCCGTCCGCCCGCACGACCCGGCGGGCCCGAACCACGAGATCCAGAGCGCTCATGCGATCCCTTTCTCAGTTCGTGCCATCGTAAGGTGATCCACCGCGATCCGTTCGCCGAGCCGTTCGAGCAAGGGATGTGGGTCGGCGATACAGCGCCGTACGTCGGGTTCCAGGTCGGTGAGCGCATACGCCGCCGCCACACCGATCACCTGCAGCTGATGCGGCTCCAACCGATTGACCCCACACACCGCAACCACCGGGACGGTAGCTGGCTGGGCTGCTGCTGCGACGCCTGCCACGGCTTTCCCGTAGAGAGTTTGTTCGTCGAGGGCGCCTTCGCCGGTGATGACGAGGTCGGCGCCGGCTAGTTGTTCGCGGAATCGGACGAGGTCCAGGACCAGGTCGATCCCGGGCCTGAGTTCGGCGCCTAGGAGTGCTAGCGCCGCAAACCCGACCCCGCCGGCAGCCCCCGCGCCCGGTGCGTCGCGGAGGTCGCGGCCGGTCGCGCGCGCGACGGCATCGGCCCACTCGGTGAGCGCGGCGTCGAGCTGCGCCACCTGCCGTGGGTCAGCACCCTTCTGCGGACCGTACACAGCCGCAGCGCCCCGGGGCCCGGTCAATGGGTTGTCCACATCGCACGCGACCACCACCTGCACGCCCTCGAGCCGCCGGCCCTCGAGAGCGTCGATCAGGCCTCGGCCTCCGTCCGTGGACGCGCTGCCGCCGATGCCGAGGATGATCCGGGTGCAGCCGGCGTCGAGGGCTGCGGCGATCAGTTCGCCGGTGCCGTACGACGTGGCGGTGAGGGGTGCTGGGGTGCTGCCGGGGAGGCGGACGAGACCCGAAACGTCCGCGAGTTCGACGACCGCGGTGTCACCCAGGCGGGCGTACCCACTGCGCACCGGCTCTCCGGTGGGGCCGGAGGCGACGGTCGGGACGTGGGTGTAGCCGGCGGCGACGGCGGCGGTGAGGGTGCCGTCGCCGCCGTCGGCCACCGGGACTGCGACCACGTCGGCGTCGGGGTGGACTCGTCGTACCCCGGCGCCGACCGCGGCCGCGACCTCCGCGCTCGTCAGGCTGCCCTTGAACTTGTCGGAGGCAACAACTACGCGCACCATCAGTCCAGCAACGCGAGGGCGGTGGGCGCGTCCTCCGGTGAGATCGCCAGGTCCTCGAACTCGATGACGTTGTCGATCTCGACGCCCATCGACACGTTCGTGACCCGCTCGAGGATGACCTCGACGACGACCGGGACCTGGTACTCGACCATCAGCTTCTTCGCCTGCTCGAGCGCCGGCAGGATCCCGTCCGGCTCGGAGACCCGCAACGCCTTGCAGCCAAGGCCTTCCACGACCTTCACGTGGTCGACGCCGTACCCGTTGACCTCGGGGCTGTTGATGTTCTCGAACGACAGCTGCACGCAGTAGTCCATGTCGAAGTTCCGCTGCGCCTGGCGGATCAGGCCGAGGTACGAGTTGTTCACCACCACGTGGATGTACGGGATGTTGAACTGCGCCCCGACCGCCAGCTCCTCGATCAGGAACTGGAAGTCGTAGTCGCCCGACAACGCCACCACCGTGCTGTCCGGATCCGCGACCGCGACGCCCAGCGTCGCCGGGACGGTCCAGCCGAGCGGCCCGGCCTGGCCGGCGTTGATCCAGTGCCGCGGACGGTACACGTGCAGCATCTGCGCCGCCTGGATCTGCGACAGCCCGATCGTGCTGACGTAGCGGACCTCCGGCCCGAACGCCCGGTTCATCTCCTCGTACACGCGCTGCGGTTTGATCGGCACCGCGTCGAAGTGCGTCTTCCGCTGCAGCGTCGTACGGCGTTCGCGGCACTCCGCGGCCCACGCCGTACGGTCGGCCAGCTTGCCGGCGGCGGCCCACTCGCGGGCCACCTCGACGAAGACCTCCAGGGCGGCCCGCGCGTCCGACACGACTCCATAGTCCGGAGCGAACACCCGCCCGATCTGGGTCGGCTCGATGTCGACGTGAATGAACTTGCGAGAGCCCCGATACACATCCAGTCCGCCGGTGTGGCGGTTCGCCCACCGGTTGCCGATCCCCAGGACCACGTCGGAGGCCAGCATCGTCGCGTTCCCGTACCGGTGCGAGGTCTGCAGGCCGACCATGCCCGCGCTCAACGGGTGGTCGTCCGCGATCGCGCCCCAGCCCATCAGCGTCGGCACGACGGGAATCCCGGTGATCTCCGCAAATGAGACCAACAGTTCCGCCGCGTCAGCGTTGATGATTCCGCCGCCCGCCACGATCAGCGGGTGCTCAGCGTCGGCCAAAAGAGACAGCACCTTCTCGGCCTGCGCCCGGGTGGCCGCAGGACGCGAGACCGGAAGCGGCTCGTAGGTGTCGATGTCGAAGTCGATCTCAGTGAGCTGTACGTCGATCGGCAGGTCGATCAGCACCGGACCCGGCCGTCCTTCGCGCATCACCTGGAACGCCTTCTGGAAGGTGCCCGGGACCTGCGCGGCCTCCATCACCGTGACCGCCCACTTGGCGACCGGCTTGGCGATCGAGGAGATGTCGACGGCCTGGAAGTCCTCCTTGTGCAGCTTCGCGACCGGCGCCTGGCCGGTGATGCACAGGATAGGGATCGAGTCCGCGGAGGCGGAGTACAGGCCGGTGATCATGTCGGTGCCGGCCGGTCCCGACGTACCGATGCAGACGCCGATGTTGCCGGCCTTGGCCCGGGTGTACCCCTCGGCCATGTGCGACGCGGCCTCGACGTGCCGGGCGAGCACGTGTTTGATCCCGCCGTGGGCGCGGATCGCGCTGTAGAACGGGTTGATCGCGGCGCCGGGCAGCCCGAACGCCTGCGTCGCCCCTTCCTTCTCCAGGATCAGTACGGCGGCATCGACCGCGCGCATGCGGGCCATCAGCCGACCGCCTTGCCGGACAGACGCTCCACACCGCGGAGGAGAGCGGAGTGGTCGAGGCCGCCGTCGCCGTTCGCCCGGGCCGACGCGACCAGCTGCGCCACCAGGGCGCCCAGCGGTACGACGACGCCCGCCTCGCGCGCGGCCGCGGTGACGATGCCCATGTCCTTGTGGTGCAGGTCGATCCGGAACCCGGGCTCGAAGGAGCGGGACAGCATGTTCTCCTTCTTCTGGTTCAGCACGGTGGAGCCGGCCAGGCCGCCGCCCAGGACTTCGAGGGCCGCCTTGGTGTCGACGCCGTACGCCTCCAGGAAGACGACCGCCTCGGAGACGGCCTGGATGTTCGCGGCGACGATCAGCTGGTTGGCCGCCTTGACCGTCTGGCCGGAGCCGCTCGGTCCGACGTGGACGACGGTCTTGCCGACCACGTCGAACAGCGGCTTGGCCTCGGCGAAGTCGTCCGCCGAGCCGCCGACCATGATCGACAGCGCGGCGTTCTTGGCACCCGCCTCGCCACCGGAGACCGGGGCGTCGAGCAGCCGGAAACCGATGGCGCGGGCCTGCTCGGCGAGCTGCTGCGTGACGTCCGGCCGGATGCTGGAGAAGTCGATGATCAGCGCGCCGGTCTCGGCGTTCTGGAAGACCCCGTTCTCGCCTTCGAGGACGTCCTGGACGTCGGGCGAGTCCGGCACCATCACGCAGATCACGTCGGCGCCCTTGACCGCGTCACCGATCGAGGTCGCGGCCCGGCCGCCGGCGGCGATCAGTGCTTCGGCGCGCTCCGGCGTACGGTCGAGGCCGGCGACGGTGTGGCCGGCGTTGGCGAGGTGGACGGCCATCGGGTTGCCCATGATGCCGAGACCGATGAAGGCGATGTTCGTCATTTCGTTCTCCTGAGGGAAGTCAGCGGCGCTCGTACGGCAGCCAGCCGAAGCTTGCTTCTGAGGTGGTGGACGGCTTGTACTCGAGCCCGACCCAGCCGGCGTAGCCGTTCGCCCCGAGAGCGGTGAGCTGCTGGTCGAGCGGGAGCGTGCCGGTGCCGGGCTCGTTGCGGCCCGGGTTGTCGGCGATCTGCACGTGGGCGACCCGGTCGGTGTGCTCGGCGATCACGCGGTCGACGTCGTCGCCGTTGACCGCGAGGTGATACAGGTCCGCGAGCAGTCCGACGTTCGGTACGTCGTACGCCGCCTGGACGCGATCGATCACCGCGAGCGCGTCGGATGCGATCTTGAGCGGGTAGCGCTCGGCGCCACTGACCGGCTCGACGAGGACGGTGGCGCCGATCCGCGCGGCGGCCTTGGCGGCCAGGGCGAGGTTCTCGACGGCTACGTCGTCCTGCTCCTGCTCGGTGCTGCCGTCGACGCGGTTCCCGTACAGGGCGTTGAAGCCCCGGGTGCCGAGCCGCTCGCCGATGCCGACGGTGACGTCGACGTTGTCGCGGAACTCGCTCGACCGCTTCGGCCAGGACACCAGGCCGCGGTCGCCGCCCGGCATGTCACCGGCGAAGAAGTTCAGGCCGGTGAGCTGCACGCCGGCGTCGGTGACCGCGTTCACGAAGGCGTCGACCTGCCGCTCCGGCGGGACGGCTTCCACGAACGGCCACCAGAACTCCACCGCGCTGAACCCCGCCCGCCGAGCAGCCGCCGGCCGCTCGAGCAGAGGCAACTCGGTGAAGAGCAAAGAACAGTTCACCGTGTACTTCAGCTGGTGACTCATCCCGACTCCATTTTCCGCATTGTGGAACTTGATTTCTGCTCTGTGAAATGACCATAAACTCGGAGTCGATGGTCGTCAAGGCGCTGAAGGAGATGGAGGGCTGTCCTACGCGTACGCGCGCGTTGTACGTTCCTCTAAAGGGGATCCGGGCCGGAGGTACGTCGTGTTGCTGGCTGAACTGCTGGATGCGCCGGAGCTCGGGTTGCGATTGCTCTACTCGGGCGGCGCGCTGCTGGACAGGCCGATCGGGCGACTGATCACCACCGACCTACTGGAGCCAGGGCGGTACCTGAGCGGCGGCGAAGTCGTGCTGACCGGGCTGGTCTGGCGGCGGCAGGCCGCCGACAGCGAGGTGTTCGTGGCGTCGATGGCCGGCCGCGGCGCGACCACGATCCTGGCGGGGAAGGCTCTGCTCGGCGACGTACCGGCGGATCTCCTGGAGGCGTGCCGGCGGCATGACGTGACGCTGGTCGAGGTGCCGATCGAGGTCGCGTTCGCTGACGTGACGGAGTACGTCGCGGCGGCGGGATCGGCCGAGACGGGCGCGCGGTTGTCGGCGAGCCTGGTGCGCCAGCGGCAACTGTTGTCGTCGATCGCGGCGGGGCGCAGTCTCGACGAGCTCGCGGCGCGGATCTCCGCGGAGATCGGGCACGACTGCCGCGTGCTGACCCCGACCGGGCGCCACGTCGTACCGGGGCCTAGCGAGCTCGACGCCGAGACGGTCGACGCAGTCACGCGACGATTCCTGACCGCGGATCGGATGCCCGCCGTGGCGAAGCAGTCGGGGGCGCAGTACAGCCTGTTCCCGGTCGGATCGGGGTTCGGCAACCGGCTGACCGCGTGGGTGCTGGTCATCGACGGCGACCACGCAACCTGGTCCCGCGATCACGTCGAGGCGGTGCACGAGCTGAGCGCGATCGCGGCCCTGGACCGCGCCCGCCGCGACGAGGGCCGTCGTGCACTGCGTCCGTTGGTCGCCGACGCCCTCGCGCTGGTCGAGTCCGGTGCCCCGCAGACCGAGGTCGCCGCGCGGCTCCGGCAGGCGGGCGCGCATGCGGAGCGGCCGATGGTCGTCGCGGTCGTCGAGCTGCGCGAGGACGGCCCGGGCGAGGTCGCGATGAGTATGCTCGAGGACGTCGCCCTCATGGTCGGGCCGGCCGTTGTCGCCCCTGGCCGAGACGATCTGCTCGTCGCGCTCCTGCCCTACACGCCTGAGCTTCCCGAGCATCTGCGACGGGCTTTCGGACGCCTCGCCCCAGGCCTCAACCGGGCCCGTCTCACGGTCGGGGTCAGCGGGGAGACGTCGATCGACGCGCTCGCCGGCGCGCTCGAGGAGGCCCGGTTCGCGCAGCGTGCGGCCCGGGCGGCGCGGGCGCCGGTTTCGGTGGTGACCTCGGACGAGGTCGCCTCGCACGTCCTCCTCCTCGGCACGCTCCCCGACGACGTACGGCGTACGTACAGCAACCGCGTCCTCGGTGCGGTCCTCGACCACGACCGCCGTACCCATGCCGACCTGCTCATGACGCTGCAGGCCTTCCTCGCCTGCTCGTGCTCCTGGACGCGTACGGCGGAGTACCTGCATCTGCACGTCAACACCGTTCGCTACCGGATCGAACGCGTTGAGCAACTGACCGGACGCGATCTGTCGACCCTCGAGGACCGGGTGGACGTGTTTCTCGCCTGCAAGTCGCTGTAGTTGTGTGATCACACAAAACGGAGCGTTCTCCGGCCGTTCATCTTCGGAGGTTCACGGGGTGCAATCCACAGCTCGGTGAGCCCAAGCTCGGGTGCAGGTCAAAATCCCCGCCGCCCCACGCAGCCGAGGAGCGTGTCCCGATGAAGGCAGTCCTGCGACCGAGCCGCCATACCAACCGCCATCCTGTCGACCAGGTGCTGCCACCTGGGAAGCTCGCGGTGTACGGCGCTCAGCACGTACTGGCGTTCTACGCCGGGGCGGTGATCGTACCGATCCTGCTCGCCAGTGCGATCGGGCTGAACACCGAGCAGCTCATCCACCTGATCAACGCCGACCTCTTCACCTGCGGGATCGCGTCGATCATCCAGTCGGTCGGCTTCTGGAAGGTCGGCGTACGGCTGCCGCTGCTGCAGGGCGTGACGTTCACTGCGGTGTCGCCGATGATCGCGATCGGTCTCGCAGCCGGTGGCGGCACCAACGGTCTGCTGGTGATCTACGGCGCCGTGCTGGTCGCCGGGCTGGCCACGTTCTTCATCGCACCGTTCTTCAGCAAGCTGATCCGGTTCTTCCCGCCAGTGGTGACCGGCTCGGTGATCACGATCATCGGTTTGGCGCTGCTGCCGGTCGCGGCCGGGGACGCGGTCGGCGGCGCCGGCCCGACCGCCGCACCGACCAGCGGTAAGAACATGGCGTACGCACTCGGCACGCTCGCGCTGATCGTCCTGATCCAGCGCGTCTTCAAGGGCTTCATGGCGACCATCGCGGTCCTGGTCGGCCTGGTCGTCGGGACGCTGGTCGCCTGGGTGCTCGGCGACGCGCACTTCGGCGCTGTCGGCGACGCGGCCTGGGCCGGCGTGACGACACCGTTCTACTTCGGCTGGCCGAAGTTCTCGATCGCGGCGATCATCTCGATGATCGTGGTCATGCTGATCACCGCGGTGGAGACCACCGGTGACGTGTTCGCGACCGGTGAGATCGTCGAGAAGCGGATCGGCCGCGAGGACATCGCCCGGGCGCTGCGGGCCGACGGCCTGGCGACCACGATCGGCGGCGTCTTCAACTCGTTCCCGTACACCTGTTTCGCCGAGAACGTCGGCCTGGTCCGGCTGACCCGGATCCGCAGCCGGTGGGTGGTCGCGACCGCGGGCGCGATCATGATCCTGATCGGGCTGGTGCCCAAGGCCGGTGCGATCGTGGCCGGCGTACCGCATCCGGTGCTCGGCGGCGCGGCGCTGGCGATGTTCGCGACCGTGGCCGTGGTCGGGTTCCAGACCCTCGCGAAGGTGGACTTCCACGACCACCGCAACGTCGTGATCGTGGCGACCAGCGTCGGTCTGGCGATGTACGTGACCGCGCAGCCGCAGGTCGCGCAGGCTGTGCCGGGCTGGGCCGAGATCATCTTCGGCAGCGGCATCACGCTCGGCAGCCTGACCGCGATCGGCCTGAACATCCTGTTCCACCACGTCGGCAAGAGCTTCGGCCCGGCAGTGGCGGGTCAGCCCGGTGACACGGTGCGGCTGGACCAGGTGAACGAGATGACCCGCGAGGAGTTCGTCGAGACCTTCGGCGCCCTGTTCCAGGGTCCGCGCTGGGCCGTCGAGCGGGCCTGGGAGATGCGGCCGTACGCCGACACGCACGCGCTCCGGCGCTCCTTCCAGGAGGCGCTGTTCTCCGGCTCCCGTGAGGAGCAGGTCCAGCTGATCCAGGCGTACCCGCAGCTCGGATCGCAGTTCGTCGCCGACGGTCTCAGCGGGGAAGCGTCCCTGCGCGACCAGTCGGACAAGGGCCTGACGTTCCTCGGCGACCCGGAGCGGGACGAGCTGACCGCGATCACCTCGGCATACGAAGTGCGTTTTGGCTTCCCCTTGGTGATCTCGGTGCGCGACGCTGAGTCGTACGAACGGATCGTCGAGCAGGGGCGGGAGCGGCTCGGCAACTGCGAGAACCAGGAGCACGCCGCGGCGCTGCTCGAGATCGCGAAGATCGCCGGCTACCGGTTCGACGACTTCGTCTCCGACGCCAACCCGATCCACAGTGCGCGCACCCGATGGAGCACGAACCGATGACTACGCAAGCCCTCCGCGCCCCAGCCTTGACCGTGAACGGTGAGCTCACCGCTCTTGGCGACATCTCTGTGCACACCACCGTGCTGGACTGGCTGCGGGACCGCGGCCTGACCGGCGCCAAGGAGGGGTGTGCGGAAGGCGAGTGCGGTGCCTGCTCGGTGATGGTCGCCCGCCCGGGCACCGACTCGCAGACCGAGTGGACCGCGGTGAACGCGTGCCTGCTGCCGGTCGCATCGCTGGACGGTCAGGAGCTGGTTACGTCAGAGGGCCTGGGTTCTCCGACTGAGCTGCACCCGGTGCAGCAAGAGATGGCAGTGCGTGGGGGCTCCCAGTGCGGCTACTGCACGCCAGGATTCATCTGCAGTATGGCGGCCGAGTACTACCGGCCAGGACGTGCTTGTGGCGAGGGCGATCACGAGCACGGGCCGAACGGGTTCGACCTGCATGCGTTGAGCGGGAACCTGTGCCGGTGCACGGGCTACCGGCCGATCCGGGACGCCGCCTACGCGTTGGACACCCCCGCCGAGAACGACGCGCTCGCCGTACGCGGGGACGAGGCCCCACCCGCCCCGGCTGCGACCGGGATGGTCTCGCCCGAGGGCGAGTTCATCCGGCCCGCATCACTCAGCGAAGTCCTCACAGTCCTGGGCGAGCGGGACGATGCGGTGGTGGTCGCCGGTTCGACCGACCTCGGCGTACAGGTGAACATCTTCGGTTCCCGCCCCCAGCTGACCATCGCGATCGACCGCCTGGAAGAGCTCCGGGAGTTCAGCTTCGGTGCTGACGACGTTCGGTTGGGTGCTGCGCTGACGCTGACCGAGATCGAGCGCCGGCTGGCCGGCCGGGTGCCGTTGCTCGCAGAGATGTTCCCGCAGTTCGCCTCGCGGCTGATCCGGAACGGCGCGACGATCGGCGGGAACCTGGGGACCGGATCACCGATCGGAGATACACCACCCCCACTCCTGGCGCTGGATGCTTCGTTGGTGCTGGCATCTCGCCGTGGGGAGCGGACCGTGGCGCTCGCCGAGTACTTCACTGGGTATCGGCAGACTTTGAAGGCACCTGACGAGCTGATCAAGACGATCGTGATTCCGTTGCCGTTGGCACCGATGACCGCGTTCCACAAGATCGCCAAGCGGCGCTTCGACGACATCTCGAGCGTCGCGATCGGGTACGCCGTCGACGTGACGGACGGCGTGGTGCGCGAGGCCCGCATCGGCCTCGGCGGCATCGCGGCGACCCCGCTGCGCGCCCGCGAGACCGAGGCCGCGTTGGTCGGTCGCCCGTGGACCGAGGAGACCGTGCGGATCGCGGCGGGGGTGATGGCCGCGGAGGGTACGCCGATGGACGATCACCGCGCTAGCGCGTCGTACCGCTCCGCGATGCTCGGCCAGTCGTTGCTGCGTTTCTATTTTCAGGGGGTCGGCGCATGAGCTCGTTGTCGGAACGGCCTGCTGCAGCGGTCGTCGGCGTACCGATGCCACATGAGAGCGCCGCGCTGCATGTGACCGGAGCCGCCTTATATACAGACGATCTGGTGATGCGCACCCACGACGTACTGCACGCTTGGCCGGTGCAGTCGCCGCACGCGCACGCGCGGGTGACCGCGCTCCGGGTGAAGCCGGCGTATGACGTGCCCGGTGTGGTGCGGGTGTTGACGGCGGACGACGTACCGGGCGTGAACGACGCCGGCGTTAAGCACGACGAGCCGCTGTTCCCGGGTGAGGTGATGTTCAACGGGCACGCGGTGTGCTGGGTGCTCGGGGAGACGTTGGAGGCTGCGCGGCTCGGGTCGTTGGCGGTGGAGGTCGAGTACGAGCCACTGCCGTCGTTGGTGAGCGTGCGCGAGGCGATCGAGGCGGGCAGCTTCCAGGGCATCGGGCGGCACCTGGAGCGCGGCGATGTCGAGGCGGCGTTGGCGGGGGCATCGCATGTGTTCAGCGGGGAGTTCGAGTTCGCTGGGCAGGAGCATTTCTACCTCGAGACGCATGCGGCGTTGGCGCTGGTGGACGAGTACGGGCAGATCTTCGTGCAGTCGAGTACGCAGCACCCGTCGGAAACGCAGGAAATCGTTGCGCATGTGCTCGGACTGGCCAGTCACTCGGTGACGGTGCAGTGCCTGCGGATGGGCGGGGGCTTCGGCGGCAAGGAGATGCAGCCGCACGGGTTCGCCGCGATCGCCGCGCTGGGTGCGACGTTGACCGGGCGGCCGGTGCGGTTGCGGCTGAACCGGACCCAGGACATGACGATGTCGGGCAAGCGGCACGGGTTCCACAGCTCGTGGACCGTCGGGTTCGGGGCGGACGGCAAGCTCGTCGCGCTGGATGCGACGTTGACGTCCGACGGCGGGTGGAGCCTCGACCTGTCGGAACCGGTGCTGGCGCGGGCGATGTGCCATATCGACAACGCGTACGAGATTCCCCATGTCCGCGTGGACGGGCGGATCGCCCAGACGAACAAGACGTCGCAGACCGCGTTCCGCGGGTTCGGTGGGCCGCAGGGGATGCTCGTGATCGAGGACATCCTCGGACGGTGCGCCCCGCTGCTCGGGTACGACGCGTTGGAGCTGCGTCGGCGGAACTTCTACCAGCCGGGCGACTCCACGCCGTACGGCCAACCGGTGCGGCACGCGGATCGGCTGGAGTCGTGCTGGAGTCAGGTCATCGCTGCTGGGGACGTTGCCGCGCGGCAGGCGTCGCTGGAGGCGTTCAACGCGTCGCACGAGCATGTGAAGCGCGGGCTGGCGATGACGCCGGTGAAGTTCGGGATCTCGTTCAACCTGACCGCGTTCAACCAGGCCGGGGCGCTGGTGCACGTCTACAAGGACGGCTCGGTGCTGATCAACCACGGCGGCACCGAGATGGGGCAGGGCCTGCACACGAAGATGCTGCAGGTCGCGGCGACCACGCTCGGGCTGCCGTTGGAGCGGGTACGGCTGGCGCCGACGCGGACCGACAAGGTGCCGAACACGTCGGCGACCGCGGCGTCCTCGGGTGCTGATCTGAACGGCGCGGCGATCAAGAACGCGTGCGAGCAGATCCGGGAACGGCTGGCACAGGTCGCCGGCGGACGGCTCGGAATCAGCCCACATGACGTGCGCTTCGTCGACGGCGTCGTCCGCGGACTGTCCGGGGACAGTGTGGAGTGGAACGAACTGGTGAACCTCGCCTATCACCAGCGGGTGCAGCTCTGGGCGGCCGGGTTCTACCGGACCGAGGGCCTGCACTGGGACGCCAACGCGATGCGGGGCGAGCCGTTCAAGTACTTCGCGTACGGCGTTGCGGCGTCCGAGGTCGAGGTCGACGGGTTCACCGGGTCGTACACCCTGCGCCGCGTCGACATCGTGCACGACGTCGGCGACAGTCTCAGCCCGTTGATCGACATCGGCCAGATCGAGGGCGGCTTCGTGCAGGGCGCCGGTTGGTTGACGCTCGAGGACCTGCGCTGGGACGAGAGTTCCGGTGATCGTCGCGGTCGGTTGTCCACACAGGCGGCGAGCACGTACAAGCTGCCGAGCTTCTCCGAGATGCCTGAGGTCTTCAACGTCACGCTACTGGAGAAGGCCCACGAGGAAGGCGCCGTCTACGGCTCCAAGGCTGTAGGCGAACCGCCACTCATGCTCGCGTTCTCCGTCCGAGAGGCGCTCCGTCAAGCAGCGGCCGCCTTCGGCCCGGCCGGCACCAGCGTCGATCTCCCGTCCCCGGCCACACCGGAGGCCGTCTACTGGGCGGTCGATCGGGCTCGGGGAGGTGTCTCGTGGAGTGGGTGAAGGCGGTTCAGCGGTTGCGCTCGCGGCGCCAGGCTGGCGTGCTTGTCACCGTGATGTCCGTTCGCGGGCATGCGCCTCGGGAGGCTGGGGCGAAGATGGTTGTTGCTGCTGACAACGTCTGGGGGACGGTGGGCGGCGGGAACCTGGAAGCGCTGGGCGTCGAGCGGTCGCGGGCGATGATCGCCGACGACGTGACGGCGCCTGAGGTGTTGACGGCGGCGTTGTCCGACAAAGCGCCGTACCAGCACGGAGTTCAGTGTTGTGGTGGTGAGGTGAAGTTGTTGCTGGAACCGTTGCCTGTGGTGCCGTCAGTGGCGATCTTCGGGGTCGGGCATGTGGGGCTGGAGCTGGCGCGGGTACTCGCGCGGCACGATCTCGAGCTGCATCTCATCGACTCGCGCGCCGATCAGTTGACGGATGATCGGCTAGCAGTGCTAGAAGACGCGGTCGCGCACGTCCATGTCCACAACGTGCCGGTGCTGCCGGAGCTCGTTGTCGGTGAGCTGCCGCCCGGTACGCACGTTTTGATCATGACGCACGACCACGCCGAGGATGCGGCGCTCTGTGACGCCGCGATCCGCAACGAAGACCTCGCGACCATCGGGCTGATCGGCTCCAGTGCGAAGTGGACGCGGTTCCAGCGCAAGCTCGCTGAGGACGGCAATTCGGTGGAGGCGATCGCGCGGATCACCACGCCGATCGGCCTGTCCGATCTACCCGGCAAGGAGCCGGCCGTGATCGCGGTCAGCGTCGCGGCCTGGCTCCTGCAGCAGTTCGCGGCCGATCGACCGGCTGCCCCATCTCGATCCGCCGAGCGGTCCGCTCGGCCCCAGACCGCCGAGCGGCATCCCGTGTCGGCCCATCCTGCCGAAGGTCGCCCCGCCTCGGCTCATCGTGAGGCGAAGGCATGACTCTTTATCGTGGCACGTTCATCGACACGCCGGAGAACCCGTTCGACGGCGGCGGCCTGCGGGTCGACAGCGACGCGGGACTGCTGGTCGAGGACGGGATGATCGTTGCCCGCGGCCCGTTCACGGAGATCCGCCAGGCGCACCCCGCCGAGCAGGTCGTGGATCTGCGCGACGGCGTCGTACTGCCCGGATTCGTCGACACCCACGTGCACTTCCCGCAGATCCGTGCCGTCGGCGGCCTCGGACTGCCGTTGCTCGAATGGCTCGACCGCTACGCCCTGCCCGAGGAGGCGCGGATGGCCGATGCCGACTACGCGTCCGGCGTGGCGAACGAGTTCGTCCGCGGACTGGCGGCGGCCGGTACGACGTCGGCGCTCGTCTTCGGCGCGCACTACTCCGACGCCGTCGACACGCTCTTCGACGCCGCATCCAAGGTCGGCCTCCGCATCACCTCCGGGCTCGTGCTGAGCGACCGCCTGCTCCGGCCGGAGCTGCTCACCACCCCGGTCCGCGCGTACGCCGAGTCGCTCGCCCTCGCGAACCGCTGGCACGGCGTCGGCCGCAACCGGTACGCCGTGACGCCGCGCTTCTCGCTCTCCTGCACGGACGAGCTGCTCGCGACGTGCCGTGAACTGATGGACGCGATCCCCGGCGCACTGTTCACCTCGCACGTGAACGAGAACGAGGCCGAGATCGCGAGCGTCGCCGACCTCTTCGGGGGCTGCGACTACGTGACGACGTACGACCGGCACGGCCTGGTGGACCGACGTACCGTGCTCGCTCACAACGTGCATCCGACGGACGTGGAGCTGAAGACCTTGGCTACAAGTGGCGCGACGGTTGCCCACTGCCCCACGAGCAACGCGGCCCTCGGCAGTGGGTTGTTCCCGCTGACGCGACACCTGCAGTTCGGCGTACGCGTGGCACTCGGATCGGATGTCGGCGCGGGCACCGGCTTCTCGCTCCTGAAGGAAGGTCTGCAGGCGTACTTCTGCCAGCAACTCCAAGGCGACCAGGGCCGCCCGCTTTCGGCAGCCCACCTGCTCTACCTCGCCACCACGGCCGGCGCCGAGGCCCTGGACCTGCCCCAGGTCGGCCACCTCTCGGTAGGCCACTACTTCGACGCCCAGCTCCTCCGCCCGTCCGAAGGTTCCCCCCTGGCCGTAGGCATCACCCACGCCGAAGACACCGAGGAAGCCCTCGCCCGAATCTTCACCCTGGGCACCCCCGCCGACGTCCAAGCCGTCTGGATCAACGGCGACCTCCTCCACTGATCACCCCCGCCGGGGACTGGGAACTAGCAATTGCCTATTCCCGGTCCCCGGCGCATGTGCCGACAACGCGCGCCACAGGCGGGCAGCGGTTTCGTGGGGGTTGTTCAGGTCGGCCCAGCTGACTCGGAGTACGCCGTAGCCGCGCTCGCGGAGGCGGTCCTCGCGCCATTTCTCCGCCAGTACGGCGTCTGCCGCGTTGTCGCCGTACTTCTTCGCGCCGTCGAACTCGACGATCAGGACGCCTGCGAGCAGGAAGTCGACCCTTCCGATCAAGCGGCCGTCCGTGTCCCGGATCTCCACCTGCAGTTCTGGTTCGGGTAGACCGTGGTTGGCCATCAGAACGCGGAGCCGCGACTCGCCGACCGACTCACTCCGCCCGTCCGCAAACAGCACAGCAGCCTGCGCAGCCGGCACCCCACGCCAGTGCCGGTGCCGCCGTACAGCATCAACCAACAGATCACGCGTCGTCAGCGGCTCGCGGAGGGCGGCGTCGGCCAGGACTACACCGACCTCGTACGACGTCGTACAGGCGGTCTCCACGATCGCTCTCTCGACACTCGTGACCTTCAGGCCGCCCAACTCGACGATGTCGTCAGCGGACGTCGTACCGCGATGCACCCGAACCCCTCGCCCGGTGCGAGCCCCACCGGACGCCACGCGCGTGAAGTGCGCCCTCGACAGATCGGTCCCCCAGACGGGCAACCCGTGGAGCATGGTCGCGGACTGATGACTCACGACGACGTCGCCGAGCCGTTCACTCGCCATCCGCACGTTCAGGAGGTGGAGTCTCGTCGCGCGTTCCCACCGCGGTTCGTCGGTCGGCCAGGCCCGCGGGTCGACGTACGAGTTGAAACTCAACCTGAGCCACTGCCCGCTGCGCACGCGTTGCCGCAGCTCGCTGTCGCTGTAGCCGGCGGCGAGCGCGTCCGGGCGGGTGAACCACCCGCCCCGCCCCGCCGCGATCACTTCCAATCTCCTGTTCATGCCCAAGAAGGTGCACGTCTCGCGCGACGCGTGGACCGGCGATCGCACAACTGTGGATAACCCCTGGGGACTGGGGACAGGCTATTGCTAGTTCCCAGTCCCCGGGGGTTATCGCGGGTCAGCCGACGAGGGCGGCTTGGGTGCGCGCGACCTGGGTGGCGAGGGCATCCTCGTCGGCGGTTTGGAGTACGTCGTGTTCGACGACCGGCCGGCCGTTGGCGAGGAGGAGCTTGAGGGGTGGGGGTGTGGAGAGGGCTAGGGCTGCTACTGGGTCGGGGATGCCGGCGTGCGGGAGGGTGTCCAGATTCCACACCGCTAGATCGGCTTGTTTGCCGGGTTCGAGGGAGCCGATGTCGTCGGAGCGGCCGAGGATGCGGGCTCCGTCGAGGGTGGCCATTTCCAGGGCGGCGCGGACGGTCAGGGCTTGTGGGCCGCCGCGGGCGCGGGCGAAGAGGAGGGCGTGGCGGAGTTCTTCCACCAGGCTGCCGGATTCGTTGCTCGCGGCACCGTCTACGCCCAGGCCGACAGGAGACCCGGCTGCGCGGAGGTCCGCAGTACGGGCGATGCCGGCGCCGAGGCGGGCGTTCGAGCTGGGGCAGTGAGCGACGCCGGTGCCGGTGCCGCCCAGGTGCTTGATCTCCGCGTCATCGAAGTGGATACCGTGCGCGAACCACACGTCCGGACCGGTCCACCCGAGGCGGTCGGCGTACTCGAGAGGCGTGCAGTTGAACGTCTCCCGGCACCAGTCCGTCTCGTCCGTGGTCTCGGCGAGATGGGTGTGCATCCGCACCCCGCGGCGTCGCGCCAGCTCCGCGGACTCGCGCATCAGCTCGCCGCTCACGCTGAACGGCGAGCACGGCGCGACCACGATCTGCAGCATCGAGTCGGGTGCCGGGTCGTGCCAGCGGTCGATCGCGGCTTCGGTCGCGGCGAGGATCTCGTCGCGGTTCTCGACCACGGAGTCGGGCGGCAACCCGCCGTCCTTCTGCCCGCGGTCCATCGACCCACGGGCCGGATGAAACCGCAGCCCGATCTCACTCGCCGCGGCGATTTCGGCCGCGAGCAGATCGCCACCGTCACGTGGGAAGACATAGTGATGATCGGCAACAGTCGTACATCCCGTACGCGCGAGTTGGGCGAGCGCCGCCCGCGCCGCGACGTACACGGTCTCCTCGGAGATCCGCGCCCAGACCGGGTACAGCGTCGTCAGCCATTCGAAGAGGGTCGCGTCCGCGGCGAGGCCGCGCGTGACCCATTGGTACAGGTGCTGGTGCGTGTTCACGAACCCCGGCGTGACCAGGCAACCGCGTCCGTCCACGACGCGAGCATCGTCGTACGCCGGAGCGGGACCGGGCCTGACCGCTACCAGGCGATTGCCCTCGGCAACCACATGGCCGACGAACTCCCGTCGGGCCGGATCGAGGGTCGCCACGTAGGCGCCCTCGATCACGATCCTCGACATGATCAGCAGAATCCGGGCGTCGCGTGCCAGGCGCTGCCGGCGTCGCTGGCGTCGTCGCGCGTGACAGTCGCCTCGATCAGGCCGTACGGGCGATCGGCGGCGATGAACACCTCACCCGGGTTCTCCACGCCGAACGGCGACAGGTCGACCAGGAAATGGTGCTTGTTCGGGGCCGAGAACTTGATCTCGGCGACCTCCGGGTGCTGCTCCAGGACCGCCTCGCCCATGCCGTACAGCGTCTGCTGCAACGCAAGACTGTGGATCGTGGCGAACCGCGAGAGCAGCAGTCCCTTGATCTCGTCGTACGACTTGTCCCAGTCGACCTCGGTGTGGTCGTAGCGCCAGCGGGCGACAAGCGAGGTCGCCAGGATCCGGTCGTTCGTCTCCGGCAGCGTCGTGTACTCGTCCTTCAGGAACCCGTGGAACTCCGACCCGGTCGACTTCAGTACGACGAGATCGCTGATCCCTGACACGACGTACGACTTACGCTCCGCGCCCCGGCCCTCCACGTTGACGACCGTGTTCCGCACGCCGCCGCCGGTCCGGACGAACGAGTGGTCGTGCCCCTGGCCGTCGACCTGGATCCGCTCCCAGGCGTACTCCTCGACCTCGACCCGCGCGCCCTGCGCGGCCGGCGACGCCTCCAGGAAGTGCGCGCCGAGCGTCAGCGCGTAGTCCTCGATCGCCCCGACCCCCTTCTCCTTGGCGAAGGCGAACGCGGTGTTCTTCTGCGTGTCGGTCGGCAGTACGTCGGACTGGTCGCCGGTAGTGTGCGCGTCCTCGAAGTTGCCCCGGAGCGCGGTCGACACGTTCAGGTCGCGGATCTGGTGGCGGGGCGTGTCGCGGTAGATGCGGACGACGCGGTTCTCGGCTTTGCCGTACTGGTTGGCTCCCAGGTGGATGGCCATCTGAGATCAGCTCCCTCGGTAGGTGGAAAACGCGAACGGGCTGAGCAGCAACGGGACGTGGTAGTGCCGCTCGTCGGCGACCGTGAAGGTCACGGAGACCTCGGGAAAGAAGATGTCCTGGCCGGTTGATTCCGCGTACGCCGCCACGTCGAACCAGAGCCGGTAGGTGCCGTGCTCGAGCTTGGGTGCGAGCTCGGCGACCCGGCCGTCCTGGTCCGTCGTACCCGTGGCTTCGAGCGCGTCACCCCGGTAGAGCCGGACCTGGACGTTCTGCGCCGGTCGCCCCAGCGCGGTGTCGAGGACGTGCGTGGACAGGGAACTCATGCCACCACCTTGCTCAGCCGGAGCAGCGCGATCTTGCGCAGTTCCTCGTGGACGACGATTGCCTCGGTCGCGTCGTCGTGCGTGAGGCGGGTCCGCAGACTGTCCAGCATCTGCGCCGCCGACAACCCCGTGGCGCAGATCAGGAACACCCGGCCGAACCGTTCTTCGTACTGACGGTTGCCGTCGGCAAGCTCTTGCCGGGCGTCGTCGCCGACACCCGACTGTTCGTTCCGCGACCAGGCGGCCTCGGTACTCGCGCCCTGCGGCCGGTCACCGATCCGCGGGTGCGCCTGCAGCGCACGATCGACCTCGTTGTCGTCGAGCTCCCGCAGCGACTGGTCCGCGACCGCGGTCAGCGCGGCGAGATCGCCGTACGGCCGCTTGGCCAGGATCGCGTCGACCCAGCGGGGCACGTCGCAGCAGGCCGCCAGTGCCGGCCGGAGCCGGTCGGTCGGAGCGGAGTTGAACTCCTCCAGGTCCACGGATCACACCTTCTCGAATCCCGAAATCGACTTTCCGTATGACGAGAGTGGCAGGCGGCAGGCTCGTCGTCAACAGTTTGTTGAAAATCAGCGAGCGCGGTTCAGGTAGTTGTAGACGGTGAAGCGCGTGACGCCGAGCGCCTCGGCGACGATCTCGGCGGACTTGCGGTACTCGAAGGCTCCGCGCGCCTCCAGCAGCAGGACGGCCTGCTGCTTGTCGTGCCGCGACAGGTCGCGCAGCGGACCACCCAGCTCCTCCGCGACGTCAGCGAGCAGGCTTTGCACGCCCCCGTCCTTCTCGGACGCCTTAGCCGGGGCCGGGGTTTGAGAGGGCAGGCGTACGGCGACCACGGGCTTGCCGTCCCAGGCGAGGGTCACGTCGTCCGCGCGGGCGTCTGCTGCGTCGACGAGTTCGGCGTTCAGCCGCTCGACGAGCGGTGCGATCGCCTGCACCAGCGGGTGCTGTTCAGGCATCGCGCCGTACCTGCAAGGTCACCTGACTCGCGCCGCCGGCGAAGGCCGCCTCGAGGACCTTCGGGAGCGCGGGCAGCAGGAGGTGCTGCTCGCCGCTGACCTGAGTACCGAGCGGGCCGAACTCGCAGTCGAGCCCGGCCGCCTCCGCCGCACGCAACGCCTCAGTGGCGTGCGCGGGCGGCGCCCCCTCCACGTCGAAGGGTTCCGTGGTGAACTCCGCAACCAGTCGCATGCCGCGAGGCTAGGGCATGGGGGCTGCTCGGCGCGCCAGCCTGGCGAGGTCGTGGTCGTCGAACTCGGACGTCTCGATCGCGCCGCATTCGATGCCGCGTAGTACGAAACCGGCGAGCGCGGCGGCCGTTGCGGGCTCGTCGAGGTAGCCGGACTCGCCGTCGCCGAGGTACGCGCGGAGGCGTTGAGCGGCCTGGTCGAAGCCTTCCCGGTAGAACAGGTACGTCGCCGCGAAGCGGGTCGGGAGTTGGGCAGGGTGCATGTCCCAGCCCTGGTAGATGCCGCGCGCGAGCGAACGACGTACCAGCCGGAAATGCAGGCGCCAGGCGTCGCGGACCGCGTCGCCGACTGGGAGAACGTTGGTCGAACCATCGGATACGAACACGCCGGTGCCGGCCGCGGCCAGCTGCATGACGTCCTTGGCGTGGTCGGCGACCGGATGCTCCATGCTCTGGTACGCCGCCGCGACGCCGAGCGAGGCGGAGTAGTCGTAGGTGCCGTAGTGCAGACCCGTGACGCGCTCGCCGCCGGCCTTGATCATCCGGGCGATCAGCGCGGTGCCGTCCGCGCCGAGGATCGCCTGCGGGGTCTCGACCTGGATCTCGAACTTCAACGGCGGCAACGAACGTTGGCGCTCGAGCGTCTCGAGCACGTGCACCATCGCCTCGACCTGCTCGACCGACGTCACCTTCGGGAGCGTGATGACGAAGCCGTCGCCGATCGCACCCAGATGCTTGAGAAAGAGGTCGAGCGTCCGCACAGCGCGACGTCTCGTCGGCGCTTCGAGCGACTTGATCCGCAGGCCTTGGTACGGCGTCTGCTCGCCGGCCGCGAAGATCTCAGCGGCCGCGATCGCCGCGGCATCCTCCTCCTCGTCGGGCCGGTTGCCGTAGCCGTCCTCGAAGTCGATGCGGAGGTCCTCGATCGGCTCGCGCTCGAGCTTGGCCCGCACGCGGTCGTACACGTCGTCCGCGAGTTCGACGTTCAGGATCTTCGCGAGATCCGCCGCCGATCCGGCGTACTCATCCATAGCCGCGCGCGCCTGCGCACCCCAGTCCTCCACGGTGCGTACGTCGTACCGGTCCGCCGGAACGTACACGGTGTGGACCGGCTGGCGGACCCCGCGATCGCCGCGATAGTCCGCGGTCAGCGCCGCGTCCGCGGCCGCCAGCCGCCGGTCAAGCTCGGTCACCAGATCATCCAGGCTCACTGCGGCCTCCTTTTCCGTATTGTGGAGACTAATATCTACCCTGCGGAAGATACAAGCATTCGCGCTTCCGGGATCTGGCGCTAAACTTCCGTGATCCGGAAAGGTGGTTGTCATGGCGGAGACGAACGGCAAGGGACGCACCGGCAGCGTGCAGTCCATCGAGCGCGCCTTCGGGCTGCTCGAGACGATGGCCGACGCAGGCGGGATGATGGGCCTGTCCCAGCTGGCCGCCGCCTCGGGCCTGCCGCTGCCGACGATCCACCGGCTGGTTCGCACCCTGGTCGACCTCGGCTACCTGCGTCAAGAGCCGTCCCGGCAGTACGTGCTCGGACCGAAGCTGATCCGGCTCGGGGAGAGTTCGTCGCACATGCTGAGTGTGTTCGCCCGGCCGCATCTCGCCCGGCTCGTCGACGAACTCGGCGAGTCCGCCAACATGGCGATGCTCGACGGCGACCAGATCGTGTACCTCGCGCAGGTCCCGTCGCGGCACTCGATGCGCATGTTCACCGAGGTCGGCCGCCGCGTCCTGCCGCACTGCACCGCGGTCGGCAAGGCGATCCTCGCCCAGTTCCCCGACGCCCAGGTCCGCGACCTCCTGCACCGCACCGGCATGCCGAAACACACCGACAACACGATCGTCACCCCCGACGCCTTCACCACCCAGCTCCACCACGCCGCCGACGCCGGCTACGCGACGGACGAAGGCGAACAGGAGGTCGGCGTCCGCTGCGTCGCAGTAGCCGTCCCCGACGCCCCCACCCCCCTCGCCATCTCCATCTCCGGCCCCGCCGGCCGCATGACCGAATCCCTCGTAGAACAAGCCATCCCCCTCCTAACCCAAGCCGCCAAGTCCCTCTCGGACGACCTCCACTAGGGCAGGTCGCGGTCGGTGCGCGCCCGGGTTGCCTCCTGAGCTGCATGGTTGCCCCCTGAGATTCTCAGTGGGCAACCCTCCATCTCGGTGGTTAACCCCTCAGATGCACCTCCGCGCGCTAGTCGGGTGGTGGTTGGAGGACGCAGAACTCGTTCCCGTCCGGGTCGGCCAGCACGTGCCACACCCAACCCGCCTCGACGACCGGCTCCTCGGTGACCAGCCGGGCCCCCCAACTCCCGCACTCGCGCGACCTCGGCATCCAGGTCGGCCGTCCGCAGATCCAGGTGCACGCGGTTCTTCCCCCGCTTCCGATCAGCCACCTTCTGCAACAGCACCTCGACGCCAACCCCGTCAGTCGGCACGAGACTCAGGTACACATCCGGCTCACCGACCCGCACATACCCAAGCACCCCACCCCAGAACTCCGCCGCCCGCTCCAAATCCCCCACATCAACCACCACAACCAACTCGCCCCCACATACCGCTGAGGCATCCGCATCCCCCGACCGTACGACGTCTTGCTGCGGCGGCGTCGTACGCGACCAAGTGCTCAGGTGTCGGTGCGGAGGCGGCCGTGGATGTGCCAGTCGTGCCAGCCGTCGGCGTGCATGATCGCCTGTCGCAGCGTGCCCTCGTGCTGGAATCCGGTGCGCCCGGCGACTCGGCACGACGCGGTGTTGGTGGTGGAGTGGTGGATGTTCAGCCGGTTGAACCCGATCGACCCGAAGGCCCAGGTGGACAGGGCCTCGACAGACCTGGCGGCGATCGCTTGCCCGCGGGCCGCCGGGGTCACCCAGTACGAGAGCGCGGCCGACCCTTGGGCCAGAGAGATGTCGCGCAGCCCGACCTGGCCGAGCGGCTGGTCATCTCCATCGACGACCGCCCAGCTCGCCGCGGTCTCGGCGTCCCACCGGTCGACCCACTGCGCGACCCACTCGCCCGTCTCCTCGAGAGTGTCGAGCCGCCGAACATGCCAGCGCTGAATGTCAGGACACCCGAACGCAGTCCGCACCGCGGCAGCATCCCGCGCCTGCCACGGTCGAAGCACCAGCCCGTCGTACGTCGCCAACCGCGGCTGAGCCGCATCCCGCAACACACCCCGAGCCAAAACCGCACCCACAAGCAAAGGCATGCCGCGATGCTAATGCGCGATCAAGACTCCCAAGTGCATCGCGCCGGCCGGGTTCAGGGGGCGTAGGTTCGCCATTGTTCGGTTAGTTGGTAGCCGAGGGACTGGTTGGCTTGGAGGCTGGCTTGGTTGGCGGCGGCTCCGCCGGTGCTGAAGCGGGTGATGCCGATGTCGAGGAACGCGAGGATGGAGGCGGCCTTGACGGCCTGGGCGACGCCGCGGCGGCGGTGGGTGGCCAGGACCGAGGTGAAGGCGGTGTCGCCGTAGCCGTCCTTCTCGCGCATCACTGTCGCACCGACCAAGCGGTTGCCGTCGAAGGCGCCGAAGACCCGGTACTCCGGCCACAGCCCCGCGACGTCGGCGAGCTCGCCGACCACGCGGTGGGTCGCGGGCGTGTAGGGATAGTCCGCCTCGTTCGTCTTCTCCAGCGCGTACAGGTCCGCGGCAGACTCGGACCCGAGTTCGCGGAGCGTCAGTCCGCCGGCGGTAGCCCGGCGTACGGCGGTCTCCAGCAGCTCACGGTCCGGGTCGAACAGCCGCACCGCCCAGGACTCGGCGACCACGCGATACCCGGCTGCTTCCAGCTCGGCGCACCGCGGGTCACCTTCCTGAACGATCTCGTATTCGGCCACGGGCTGATTGTCAGCCCAGTTTGCGCAGCAGCGGAAGGACATCCTCCGTGAACTGGGTGAGGAACCGCTCCTGGTCGTTCCCCGGACCGTGTACGACGAAGTGGTTGAAGCCGGCGTCCAGGTACGGCTGGAACTGCTTCACGACCTCCTCCGGGTCCGACGCCACGATCCACCGCTTCGCGACCTGCTCGATCGGCAGCTCGTCGGCGAGCCGCTCCATCTCGGTCGCGCTGGTGACGCTGTGCTTCTGCTCCGCGGTCAGCGACAGCGGAGCCCAGAACCGGGTGTTCTCCAGCGCGAGCGCCGGGTCGCGGTCGTACGAGAGCTTGACCTCGAGCATCCGGTCGACGTCCTCGAACTTCTTCCCAGCCTTCTCGGCCCCTTCGCGTACGGCGGGCATCAGCTGCTCCGTGTAGAGCTCCATGCCCTTCCCGGACGTCGCGATGAACCCGTCACCGGCGCGCCCGGCGTACCGCGCGACGAGCGGCCCGCCCGCGGCGACGTACACCTTCAGCGGGGTCTCCGGACGGTCGTAGATGAACGCGTCCACGGTCTTGTAGTACGGCCCCTCGGAGCTGACGCCGTCCTTCGTCCACAGGTCGCGGATCAGCTGGACAGCCTCCCGCAGCCGGGCGAACCGCTCCTTGAACTCGGGCCACTCGCGCCCCGACACCGCGATCTCGTTGAGCGCCTCGCCGGTGCCGACGCCGAGCATCACGCGCCCCGGGTACAGCTCACCGAGCGTCGCGAACGCCTGCGCGATCACCGCCGGGTTGTACCGGAACGTCGGCGTCAAAACCGACGTACCGAGCAGCACCCGGTTGGTCCGCTCGCCGACCGCCGCCAGCCAGGCGAGCGCGAACGGCGCGTGGCCGCCCTCGTGCCGCCACGGCAGGAAGTGGTCCGAAACGGTCACACTGTCGAGCCCGAGCTCCTCGGCCCGAACGGAGTACTCCACGAGATCCCGCGGCCCGAACTGCTCCGCCGAAGCCTTGTACCCGACCCGAATGCTCACCCTCTGCTCCAAACGTCGTCTGCGCGTACTCCGAAGGACAACCGCGCCCAGGTCCGACTTTATGCCGCCCGTGGTCGCGCTAGCATCCAGAGTCGTGAATGCAAGTGAAGCCCGAGTGCTAGGTCTGATCGGTACGACGTTCCGCGCGGCGCAGCTGCCGACGATCCGTGTCACGGTGCCGGCCGCGCTCGCCGAGCGGGCTGTCGCCGCGTGGCAGCGGGACGCCGAGGACGCCGTACCTGAGCTGGAGCGCCCGGAAGATCGGGTACGTCGCCAGCGCGCCGGGACGCTCGCGCTGATCGGTCTCACGATCGCCAAACGCGGGCAGCTGGACGCCGACGGGAACACCGTCGTCGACCTCAACCCGGAGCTGGTCGGGGTCGCGATGGACGCGGCCGACGACGTACATCTGCGCTGACTCTGGGCTGCCTCGGAGAGTCTGATTGACTCCGGTCGCGGGGCTCGGAGAGGATGTTGGTCCGGCGCGGCCCGCGCCTCACCTTCGTCGACCGGCCCCAGCGCGGTCACCTACGAGAAGGCAAAGGGACTTCCTGTCTCGGGCCGCTCGTCCTGGTCATCCGCCTCGACGGGATCGCTGGGGGATCGCGTGCGAGTGCGTGGAAGGCCAGATGACAGCGCACAGGAACTTCAAGCAACGGGTACGAGCCCGCGCCGCGAAAACCGGCGAGTCCTACACGGCTGCCCTCCGGCACTTCCGTCCGACTCCACAAGGAGAACCAGACATGCCGGAAGAAACCACACTGCTGTTCGCCGTCGTCCAGTCGACGATGCGCCACGATCCGACGAACGCCGACGAGCTGCGCGCGGGCGGTGCCGAACTCCGCGACTTCATCAGGCAGGCGGCCGCGGCTGGTGCCCGCCTGGTGCACTTCACCGAGGGCGCGCTCTGCTTCCCGAGTAAGCGGGTGCTGTCGTCGCTCGGCCCGGGCGAGGTGGGCCCGTCCGACTGGACCAAGGCGCAGTGGTCGGTGTTGCAGTCCGAGCTCGACCAGATCAACGCACTCGCGCGAGAGCTCGGGATCTGGGTGGTGATCCCCTCGGTGCACCAACTGCCGGAGGGGCGCCCGCACAACAGCATGTACGTCGTGTCCGACCAGGGGAAAGTTGTCGCCCGGTACGACGAGCGCACGCTGTCGACCTCCAAGGTGACCTGGATGTACACGCCGGGGAAGCAGCCGGTGACGTTCGACGTGGACGGATTCCGTTTCGGGCTCGCGCTCGGACTGGACGTGCTGTTCCCGGAGCTGTTCGTGGAGTACGACGGGCTCGGCGCCGACGGCGTCCTGGTGTCCTACGCGACGCACCGCGTCTCGGGACATGAGCACATCGCGGTGCAGGCGCGTGGGTGCGCGGTGAACAACACGTCCTGGATCAGCCTCGCCGTACCGGCGAACCCCGAGGCTGGGCTGGCTGCAGGTGTCGCCGATCCCCGGGGCGAGTGGGTAGCGCAGGCCCCACTGGATGGATCGCCGGCACTTGTGGTGACCGACGTGCACCACGCCGAGACGACGCAGGTTGGCCGTGAGTTCCGTCGTCGGACGCGGGAGCGGATCTCCTCGTAAGCCCTCACAGGTTCGGGTGCTGGCGCGTTCTATCTGTATGAACAGGCATGCGGTGGTCAGCACTCGGATCGGGGAGCTCACGGTGGTGGTGTCGGAGGACGTGCTGGTCGGCGTCTACTTCCCGCACCACTGGGTGAAGCCGACGGCGGAGACGCTGGGTGAGCGGGTCGAGGCGTCCGACCCGCTCATCGCGGTCGTCGTCGCGCAGTTGGAGGAGTACTTCGACGGTTCGCGGCACACGTTCGACCTGCCGACCCGGCTGGAGGGCGAGGAGTTCCAGCGGCGGGTCTGGTCGGTACTCGAGGAGATCCCGTACGGCGAGACGACGACGTACAGCGAGATCGCGGCGCGGCTCGGCGAACCCGCCCACGTCGCACAGGCCGTCGGTAAGGCGGTCGGGCAGAACCCGTTGTCGATCGTCGTCCCGTGCCATCGGGTGATCGGGAAGAACGGGTCGCTCACCGGGTACGCCGGCGGGTTGAAGCGCAAGCAGTTCCTGCTCGACCTGGAGGAGCCGGTCGGAGCCCGCCTCTTCTAGTTACATTGTAACTAGTTCGGTTGTAACCGGCCGACCTGCTCGGCGTACCAGTCGAGTTCGGTGAGGTGTTCGGCGATCTGGCGGAGGGTCCAGTTCGGGGCACGGTCCTGGTCCCACTCCGCCGGGTCGAGGGCGGCGTACCGCAGGGCGAAGGTCCGCCCGAGCCGTCGCAGTCGCTGCTCGGCCTCGCGGACGTCCTCCTCGGTGAACGGCGCGAGGTCCGCGGCGGACGTGAGTGCGCTCGCGCGCCACTCGTCGGGCTGCGTCGGTACGCCGGCCAGCAGCGCCTCGACCTCGGCCAGGTGATCGATCAGATGGTCGGCGATCCGGCGAACCGCCTTGTGCGGCGTGAAGATGCGGTCGTCGTCGGACGTCCGCGGTACGCCGTCCCAGGCCGGCCAGGTGACGATCAGTTTGAGGCACCGCTCGACGGCTTGCTCGACGAGTTCTCCGGGGTTCTGTGTCATGTGGCCGACGCTAAGGCCGTCACACTTCGGCCGCGGGCGAACTGATGCCGAGGCGTTCGGACAGCCGCTCGGCGTCGTACGGCGCATGCACCTTGGCGTCGTTGTCGAAGTACACGAACGCGTCGCAGTTCCAGGAGCGGATCTTGCCCGCCCAGCGGTCGAGCGACTTGTCGTCATACCCGCTCACGTAGAGCTCGTCGGCGCCGTGCAACCGGACGTAGGCGAAGTCCGCCGTGACGTCGTCGAACATCGGCCACTTGCCCGCGGTGTCCGCGCAGACCACCGCGATGTCGTGCTCCCGGGCGAGCTCGACGAATCCTTCGGTCTTGAAGCTGTCGTGCCGTACTTCGATCGCGTACCGGAGCGGCCCGTCGACGGCAGGCTCGAGCAGCGCCCGGCCTTCCATCCGTTCGTCGTGACGCTTGGCGTGTTCGGCCGCCGCGGCTGTTGTCCGCGGCAACTGGGCGAAGAAGTTCGCGCAGCGTTCCGCGTCGTACTGGAAATTCGGCGGCAGTTGCCACAGCACCGGGCCGAGCTTGTTGCCTAGCGCAAGAACTCCGGATGCGAAGAAGTTCGCCAGCGGCGCGTCCACGTCGGCCAGTCGCTTGAGATGAGTGACGAACCGCGGCCCCTTGACTGAGAAGACGAAGCCGTCGGGCGTCTCGGCGTACCAACGCTGGTACGACTCGGGACGCTGGAGGGCGTAGAACGAGCCGTTCAGTTCGATCGAGTTCAGCCGGGACGACGCGTACTCGAGTTCGGCCCGTTGCGGCAGCCCGTCGGGGTAGTAGACCTTCCGCCACGGCGGGTAGCGCCAGCCCGAGATCCCTACTCGGTACGGGGAGTCCGGCCAGCGCGTCATCCCTCGATTATGGTCCCGGCATGGACATCAACCGCGGCGCGTACCCGGACGCGTTGACGCCTTGGGAGGATCCGTCCTGGCGTACGGCGGCGCTCGGTTGGCTGGATGCGCGGCTCGACGAGCTCGGCGTCCGCGAGACCGGACCGCGGCAGGTACGGGTCCGGCCGTGGTCGGTGCTCGTCCGGGTCGAGGCGGCGGACCCCGTGTGGTTCAAGGCGGCCTCGCCCGGAAGCGCGTTCGAGGCCGGGCTGGGCGAGGCGCTGTCGCGGTGGACGCCCCGACACGTCCTCACGCCGTACGCCGTCGACGCCGGCCGCGGCTGGTCGCTGCTGCCGTCCGGCGGGCCGGTGCTGCGCGGTCTGGGAGCTGGGCCGCGTGAGTGGGAGGCGGCGTTGACGCAGTACGCCGACTTGCAGCGGGCGCTCGTACCGCGGGCGGAGGAGCTGCTGCGTCTCGGCGTACCTGATGCTCGGGTTGCGGGGCTGCCGGTGGTCTTCGACGATGCGGTCGCTGGGAACGGGACGTTGGACGCGGCGGATCGTGAACGGTTGCGGTTGTTCCGGCCGCGATTGGTCGCGTGGTGCGAGGAGCTGGCTGCGATCGGCGTACCGGATTCGCTGGACCATGCCGATCTGCATGACGGTCAGATCCTGGTCGCTGGGGCTGGGCGGTACACGTTCTTCGATTCGGGTGACGCGAACGTCGGGCATCCGTTCTGCAGCCTGCTCGTGGCGCTCGAGCGGGTCGCGGAGGAGCACGGTTCGGACGTGGTCGCGCGGCTGGAGGACGCGTACCTCGAAGGATGGACGGGTCACACGTTGGCCGACCTCCGCCGCGCGGCCGAGCTCGCCCGCCGACTCAGTCAGCTGACGCGCGCCGGCTCCTGGGCCCGCCTGTTCCCCACGTCGGCCCACCTCGGCGACCCGGAACGCGCCGCCGCGCTACTCCGGTTGCTCTGATCTCCAGGCCATCACAATTGCCGCGATCCCGCGCGCTCACGCCTGACTGCGCCGGCGACGGCGCGATTGTGATGGCCTGGCGATCAGGTCGGGATCCAGGTCGGCCACCACGGCGGGACGTTGCCCGGGCAGGTGCCGGGTGAGGCGGCCGGCGTACCTTGCCAGGAGAAGAGCGCGAGGTCGGCGATCGCGATCGCGATGGAGGCGGCGATCAGCGAGAACAGGAACGCCTTCCCGGCGTACCGGAACACGACGTTGAACAGCACCAGGTTGACGATCAGTGCGATCGGTACGCCGAGGAACAGCAGCGTCAGCCCGTTCGGGATGCTCCCGGTGATGTCGACGTGACACGCCTTCCAGGCCCGCGACGTGAGCACCACCAGCCCGAACGCCGCCCCACCACCAACCACCACCGCAAGGAACGACTCCCCCTTGCTCCCCTTCGCAGCAAACGCCATGAGGATCACGGTAAGTGATCCACCAGCCCACTTCACCTCACCCGGCGGGTACACCAGACTGCGCGGATGGACATCAAGCACCGGATGATCGTCTTCGACGCCGCCGACATCGAGGCCGAGAGCAGCTTCTGGGCCATGTTCCTCGACGGCACGGTCGACAGGTGGAGCGACCGCTGGCACGCGATCTGGGTCGACGGCGGGTGGGCGCTCGGGGTTCAGCACGCCCCGGACCACGTACCGCCGGACTGGCCGGACGGTACGCCGCAGCAGATCCACCTCGACTTCTACTTCGAAGGCGTCGAGGCCCACGCCACCGCCCACGATCGAGCGCTCGCCCTCGGCGCCCGCCTCCTGAAACCCGCCGACGATCCCTCGGCAGCCCGCGGCGTACAGGTCTACGCCGACCCAGCCGGCCACCCGTTCTGCCTCTGCTGGGTCCCGGGGTAGTCGTCCAGGGGGAGAACTCAGCGAATGCCGAGCGCGTCGAGTAGGCGGTTGGCGACCTCGGGGATCGGGGCGTCCGCGTTGACCAGGAGAGCGCCGTACCGGCTGTTGTCGGCGTCGACCTGCGCGTGCCACGCGAGCACGCGCTCCAACTCGGGCCTGCTCGATCCGAATGCACCACGCCCCACGAGTCGGCGACGTAATGTCGCGGTGTCGACGCTGAGGCTGATCACGGTGTCGAACAGATCCCAGATCTCGTTGTCGTTGCCGACCGTCCCGCAGATGAACGCCACGCCCTCAGCCTCGCCGGCGATGCGCTGCACGGTCTCGACCGGCAGGCGGTACGTGTTCTCGGCGAACCAGGTGTCGTCGCGGTACGTCGGCATCCGCACCTCGGTCCCCGTCCCGTTCTCGAACCATCGCGCCAGCCCGTCCGCGTCAACGTCGTACACGGCAAACCCTCGCCGTCGCAGCTCCTCACCCACGGACGTCTTCCCCACCCCGGAGGACCCCGTCAGATACACCAACCTCATGGCAGCTTGGGGCGGAGCCACATCATCGAGGCGAAGTCGAGGTCCTCGTCCGGTACGACGACCACCTGATGCTCGTCCTCATACAGCACCCGGCCCGGCGCGGCCGACTCGTACCGCTCGCACGGAAGGTTGTGCGAGGCAAGGATCGCCAGGTACCCAGGGATCGGCTCCATCAGAAACGCCGCCGACGTCTTGAACCACGCCGCCGCCAGCAGATTGTCCTCATAGACAGTCGGGTCGACGCTAGCCGGATTCACGTACGTCGCGTCGTACCAGTCGTTCGTCGTACGCCGGAACCGTTCCTCCTCCGCACTCAGATACCCCCGGTTCCCGAGCATGTTCACCAACCCGAAGATCCCGATCCGCCGCCCCCGCCGATCCGGCACCGGACTCTGATACCGCACAAACAAATCCACCCCGCAGATTCTGCCTCGCCCGTTGACCCGCTCGGACTGTCAGGTTTAGCCTGACAGATGTGTCAGGGTGAGCCTGACAGATGCGGAGGTTCGGAGATGCCGGACAACGTGTTGCGGTGCTCGTTTTGTGGGAAGGCCAAGGATGAGATCGAGCGGATGATCGCGGGGCCGGGGGTGTTCATCTGTAACGAGTGCGTGGATCTGTCGGTGCGGGTGATGAACGAGCAGCCGATTCCGTCGTTTCCGCCGTTGGACGGGAAGAGTGACGAGGAGTTGCTGGCGGACATGGTTCGGCTCGACAAGTCGCGCGGGCAGGTCGAGGCTGCCGTACAGGATCGGGTACTGCGTCTGCGCTCCCGGTCGGTCACCTGGGCCCGGATCGGTGAGGCGCTCGGCATCAGCCGGCAGTCGGCCTGGGAACGCTTCTCGGGCGAGGAGTAGGCGAGTGACTCGAGTGTTGCTCGTTCGGCACGGGGAGGTCGACGGCAGTCAGCTGAACGCGGAGGGCTGGTGGGGGCCGGCGCGCGATCTCTCGCCGTTGTCCGCACGAGGGATCGAGCAGGCGAAGGAGGCTGGGCGCCGGCTTCGGGATTGCGGGGCGCGGCGCATCGTCGCCTCGCCGATGACGCGGGCGATGCAGACCGCGAGCCTGATCGCGGCGGAGACGCGGCTTCCGTTGACGGCGGTCGAGTTCGATCTTCGCGAGTGGCTTCCGGATGCGACGCTCTCGTGGCGTTCGGCGGAGGCGATCACGGCGACCGAGGACTTCCACCGCCACGGGGGCGAGTGGCCGCCGGGCGAGACGCGTACGTGGGAGCCGAAGTCCTCGGTACGTCGACGCGCACTCGGAGCGCTCCGTCGACAGGCCGCCGTCGACGACGAACCGTTCGTTGCCGTGTGCCACAGCATGGTGATCGAGGCGCTCACGGACGCGCACCGCGTGGAGTTCTGCGGCGTACACGAGATCGACCTGAGCGACGTCGTACAGCATGACTCTGCGGAGCCGTTCCTGCCGCGTCAGTCCGCGTGAAGGAAGGCGGCGAGCTCGGCGACGTACCGCTCGGGCTCCTCGACGTTCGGGAAGTGGGCGCTCTCGTCGAAGACACGAAGTTGCGCGTGCGGGAGGCGGGTGGCGAGATCGCGGCATGCGTCGACGCCCGCGTTGCGATCCCAGAATCCGATCAGCACCAGGACCGGTACGTCGAGCGCGGCGAGCTCGTCGACGAGCGGCACCGGTCGGGGAGGTTCCTTCGCCAGCGCGGCCGCCATGTCGCCGGTGTTGGTCAGCCCGCTCGCCGCCCACAGGTCGCGGACCCGCTCGGCGGCCGCGGGCTGGTGGAAGAGGAAGCGATCGATGGTCGGCCGGTCGACGACGTCCCAGACGGCGCGCGGCCCCGATTCCGCAACCGCCGTACGGATCGCGGCCCGCATCTCGTCGCTGGTGGCGACCGTCTCGAAACCGGATCCCCATGGCGACGGGGTGAGCGGGCCAGCCAGCGCGGTGCCTTGGAGGATCAGCCTCTCGACGCGGTCCGGATACGCAACGGTGTACTCGGCCGCGAGGTCTCCACCGAACGAGATGCCGAGCAGCGTGATCCGCGGTAGCTCGAGATGCCGCCGCAGCTGTTCCAGATCGTCGACCAGCAGTGGTACGGCGTACCGCCCGTCCTGATCGCTGCGACCGGAGCCGCGCTGCTCGTAGTACACAACCGGTCCGAGCTCCTCGAGCAGCGGGCCCGTCAACCGTTCGAAGTCGTAGATGAAGCCGCCGGGCCCGCCATGTACGACGACAATCGGCGTACCCGCCTGTGGATCACCGACCACGCGCACCCAATGCCGCACCCCGTTGAGCACCACATACGACTCGGCCATCACCGCAGTCTAAATCTGGTGGTTCACCCCGTACGACGTTGCTAGGTTCGCGTGGGTGATCAACGACGAGCTCATCGAGGCGGCCGCGGCCGTCCTGCATCCGTATCACGTCGACGATCGGATCTTCGGCGACGTGGCGTCGGCGCTGGTCACCGACGCCGGCAACGTGTACGTCGGCGTGTGCATCGACACCGCGTCCGGTACGGGCTTCTGCGCCGAGCACGCCGCGATCGCCGCGATGGTGACGGCGCGCGAGTACAAGATCGCGAAGATCGTCGCCGTCTGGCGCGGCGACGGCCCGCTGCACGTCGTCGCCCCGTGCGGCCGCTGCCGGGAGTTCATCCGCCAGATCGACCCGTCGAACCTCGACACCGAGGTGATCCTGGGCAAACGCCGTACGGCGCCGCTCCGCACCCTCCTCCCCGAAACCGAATGGCCGTCACCCGTCGACTGAACGCAACCAAGGGTGCCCGGGGATCATCTTCCGCAGCCAGATCTGCTTGCCCTCCGCAAGCATCGGCCACACGCAAGCAAAGTCCTGCTCATCCTTCGTACGCCGTTTCCGCGCCTTGAACAGCAGGACGATCTCGGGATTCAGGTAGCGGATGTGATCGTCCGCCACCCACGTGACTTCGTCGAGCGGGCCGATGTGATCCGGCACGAACTTGTTCGTCCACAGCCCGTCGCGATCCGGGGTCAGCGGCAGATCGAGTACCCACGGAGCATCGCCGTGCGCGCGAACCCACAGCTGACTCGCCGGGCTGAACACGTCCGGGTGCTGTCGCGTCAACGGCCGCATGTCACCGCCGGCCAGATTCCACAGATGCCACCGGTCGCCGACATGGTCCCGCAGCGCAGGTACGTCGGACGCGAGGATCGACACGTCGACGTCATCGTGCTCACGACGTACGCCGGTGAACGCATCCACGGCCCACCCGCCGACCACCCACCACGGCCGATCGAACCCGTCCATGAACGCCGCCGCTTGAGCCAGATCGAACGGCTCCCAACGCCCGTAGAGGCGAGCCCAGTACCGGGCCTCCTCGGCTTCGGCTGCCGACCGCATCACCGGCTCAGGAGTCATGCTCGCAACGATCCCGGGGTGCACCCAGCGCGGCAAATGCATTTTCGGGGAGTGCTCTAAATGCGGCTTCGGTCTCTTCGTGGCCACAGTGCGGCGGCGATCGCGAAGAGTGCCACGGCTGCGACCAGGTCGAACAGATTGCCCCGGCGAACCGCCGAGACGGTGCCTCCTAGTCCGGCGAGAACGAAGAACACAGCAAGCAACGTTCGCATGACAGTCATTCCCCCACCCCCTACCCGCTAGATCGGCAGGCGCCCGTCGAGCGTTACGGCGGACGTGCGCCACTCATCAACCCCGGTCCGCGGTGCAGGTTCACGCGGGGCCGGTGGGCTCGGAGCAGGGTTGGTGAGTGGTGGAGGTCCGCCTACAGCAGCGCCTTGACCCAGTCGTCGTGGTGGGCCTCGATGTATTCGGCCGTCGGGCCCCAGTGATCGGCGTGGCCCTCGTCGTACAGGCGGGCCCAGGGCTGCTCGCCCGTGCGGTGGCCGTGGACCAACAGGTCGTACATGCCTCGCGTGTGGGCCGCGATCTGCGCCGGGAAGGCGCGGCGCTGCTCCGGGTCGAGCCCGTACCCGTCCGCGAGCGCACGCAACCGCGGTCCGTCTACGTCGACGTTGCCTCGCGCCACAAACGGTACGAACCCGTGAGCGGCGTACCCGAGATCCCACAACCGCGACGCAGGCCCCGCGTTGTCCCAGTCGATGAACACCCAGCGTTCACCGTCGCGCACCAGATTCCACGGAGCGAGATCGTTGTGGCAGATCAGCTCGCCGCCGCTCGGGTCGGGGACCACCACGTCCCACACCGTGTCGGCCGGCGGTTGAAAGCTCTCCATCGCGTCGTGGAGTTCACGAATCAGCCGACCGATACGAGCCAGTTCATCCAGCGAGAACGGCGGCAGCGTGTCGGCCAACGCGCCCGGGATGAATTCGAGGACGTGGCGCCCCTCCTCGTCCCGGCCTAACGTGCGCGGCGCTCCGTCGAAGTCGGCGAGGTGAGTGAGCACCGCCTCGACCCCGGCCGTCTGAACGAGCGCAGGTTTCCGCACCGTCGCACCGACCCGCACAACCCGATCCGCGACGTTTCCTCCGGTCAGCACCTCTTCGGCTTCCACGCCCGACATGATGCCCGGCCGGTCGCGTTTTCTCGACAGACATTTGCCCGCCACACCCTTTACGGTGGTCGCATGGCAACGGTCAGGCAGGTTCAGGTCACCTTCGACTGCGCGAATCCTGAGCGCGTCGCTCGTTTCTGGTGCGAGGTGCTGGGGTACGTCGTACCGCCGCCACCGCCCGGGTTCGAGAACTGGGATGAGTTCGACCGCGCGCAGCCACCCGAGCGTCAGGGCTCCGCGTTCGCCTGCGTCGATCCCACCGGCGTCGGCCCGCGACTGTTCTTCCAGCGCGTCCCCGAAGGCAAGGTCGTCAAGAACCGCGTACACCTCGACGTACGCGTCGGCACCGGCCTCGTCGGCGAAGAGCGCCTGGCAGCCCTCGAAGCCGAATGCGCCCGCCTACTCCCCCTCGGCGCAACCCGCGGCCAACTACTCCTGGCCGACGAAGAAAACGAGTCCTGCCTCAACATGCAAGACGTCGAAGGCAACGAATTCTGCCTCGACTGACCGATGCGCGTCTCTGTTCTCACGTTGGGACTCGAGGTCGTCGACAACAGGCCTGACTGGCCGGTTGTCAGCATCTCGGTCGACGGCAAGAACCCTTTCGAGCAGGTCGCGAAGGAATGGCGAGGGTTTGATCCCGGCGAGATTCTCGGGGCGGGTTCGCCGCTCGTTCCCGACGACGGCGGCCGCCGCGTGGCCGTCTACCGGTGCTCCTGCGGCGAGGCAGGCTGCGGCGTCATCGCGCCGTACGTCGTCCCTTCCCCGGACCGCACAAGCATCTCCTGGGTCGACTTCCGCGACTACACCGGCGTCTTCATGCATCCCGTCTCGCTGACGGCCGCCGATCACGAAGGTCGGCCCTGGGACCTACCGGACATCCATTTCGACCGGGGGCAATACCTCTCAGAGGTACGCCGCGTCACCAGCGACCGATCGTGGGAAACACCGCGGCGCCGGACGGCCCGCCTGCTCGACGAACACCTCCGTCGGCAGGCCCCTGCAGCTACTCTCAATCGCACCCGAGAACTGGCCGGCCAGCTTTCCGTACGACCGCTAGCCAAACGCCGTCACCGGCCCTGCAGTTTCGCCTGCAGCTCCTCCCAACCCGCCCGATAGCCAGTGACGGCCGCTGCGCTGGCCACTCGGACACCGTCGGCTTCGACGTCGAACACGTCCGCGGGCCAGTCGTTGAGACCAGCCATGCCCCGAACCGTAAATCACCCCCGGGCCGCTCCGACGGCGACTAGAATTCCTGACGTTGGCTCAGCGACCCAGCGGAGCTATTATCTGATTAGATAACAGCCTCGAGAGGTGCTGACATGGACAAGGACAGCCAGGCGGTCAGCGAACTGCTCAACCGCGCCCTCGCCGAGAGCGGGCTGTCTCAGGCTGCGTTCGCCACTGCCCTCGGCACTTCCGCTTCACGCTTCTCCACTTACCGTTCTGGCAGGACCAAGCCGACGGCGCAGTTCTTCCTGCGGGCTGGGCGGATTGCGCATGCCCTGCACGCGGCGCGGGAGTACCGGATCATGACAGCCCCGGCTACCGCGACGGCTATCCGTGAGGCGAGCGATGAGGAGTGGGCGTGGCGAATGCTGCTTCAGGGCCGTGACCACCTGCGCTTGCTGCTACGCCGTCACGATGGCTCCGAAGCAGCCTGGGAGGCAGCGCCGGGCACGACCGGCGATGCAGGCTTCGACGCACTCCTCGCCGTCCTGACCGCGCACGAGTTCGAGGCAGCCGGCGAGGACCCACCCGAGTGGACCAAGGTCGAGCCGCTCCCCGACCGCTGGATTCCTGAACATCCGTTCCTGGACCGCGACGAGATCATCGAGCAAACCCCGGAGTACTTGGCGCAGGCCAATATCTTCGTCCCCGCCCGCGACCTGGCAACCGCATGACGAACGACGCCCGCAACGAATTCAGACGCAGCGAAATCGTCGACCTCCTCTCCGAACTCGACAAGCGCCTGAAAACGCGTGGCATCTCTGCATCGATCTTCGTCGTGGGAGGCGCCGCGATTGCCGTCACCTCGAACGACGATCCACGCCGTACGGAAGATGTCGACGCCATCACCCGCGACCAGGCTGTAGTCGACGAAGCCCGCGCGATGGCAAGCCAACGCAAGCTCCCCGAAGACTGGCTCAACACCCGAGCCGGCCCGTGGATGCCGCCGCTGCCGGAAGACGCGTTGCAACGCGGCGATGCGCCCGGTCTGCACATTACGTACGCCACCGACGAGTTCCTCTTGGCTACCAAGTTGGTTGCCCAGCGCCGCAAGGACGCTGCCGACATCGTCACTCTCGCCAGGCGCCTCGACCTGGAGAACGCGTCGGCTGCCGACCTCGAACAGGTGATCCACCGCTACTACACCGACAAGGATTCGCTCGAATTCATCCTCGGCGGCAATGACATCGAGCGCGAGATCCATCTGCTCGCAGTCAGGGCGGAGCGGCTGCTGGCAAATAGCCAGGCAGACTCGTCACCCGCGACACCCACTGGTCGTGCGGAAACTCCAGCCGTACGTCGCCTGGATCGCCCGACCTCCCGCGAGCGGGGTTAGGGGAGAGCTGTCGACGTGATCGCCCGGCTCAAGGAGGAGTCCGGCGTACCGTTGCGCTCCAGGGCGCGGCGGACTTCGACCTCGAGTTGATCGAGAGCCGGACGTTCGACGGCCGTACCCAAGAACTCACCTATCGGCCCACCCTGCACGTCTGAGGGCTAGGCGGGGAAGGCCTTCCAGTGACCTTCGGAGATCACTTCCGTGCTGCCGTTGGCCACCTTGATCGCGGTCTGATCGTCGATCGCGTACGACGGACCGTCGATGCCGGCCGCCCAGCGCTCCGCGTCGGCCAGGGTGTTCTCCGGCATGCTCTCGTGGTCCAGGTGCGGGAAGATCGAGAAGTCGACGACCCCGAGCGTGCGGTCGTCCGGCGCCGACGGCCACGAGACGAAGTCGTCGCCGATCCGCGGTGTCATCACCATGCTTCCGGCGCTCACCCCCACCCACACCGTGTCGGGCAGCGACGGCATGAGGTCGGACAGGCCTGACTCCCGCATCCAGTGGCAGAGGTACGTCGCGTCGCCGCCGTCCACCAGCAGTACGTCGGCCTCACGTACCCACGGCACCCACCGCTCCTCGCCGACGCTGGGCAACGCGGTGAGTTCGAGGACGCCGACGGATTCCCAACCCAGGCTGGGCATGTGCCAGGGAGGTGCGCCGGTGACGGAGCCTCGTACAAAGGTAGGCCCGCATTTCGGATGGCCCCACATCGCCGTCGGGATGAGCAGCGCTCGGGACTCGGCGATCGGCTTGCCCAGCAGCTCGACGAGCGCGTCGCTGATGCTCGGGTTCGTAATGCCCCCGGAGGTAAGAAGAAGACGCATACCCTGACTCCTTGTCTTGGCGACCTCGACCGGCCGTCGTTCACCTGTTCTACGAACGCCGCGTTCCAGATCCGACACTCTGCCAGAAGTACGGACCCTGTTAGCGTGCGCGGATGGAACCCCTGGGATTCGTGACGTGGCCGCCGGAGCCGATCAAGACCGAGCGGCTCGTGCTCCGCGAATCCGAGGCGAGGGACCGTACGGCGTTCGTCGAACTGCTCGCCTCGCCGGAAGTGAACACGTACCTCGGTGGTCCCCGCCCACGTGACGAGGTCGAGCGCGGGACGCCGGCGGTGCCCGAGCGGTGGCCCGGGAGTTTCGTCGTTGAACTCGACGGGACGATGATCGGCCAGATCCTGCTCAGGAGAGCAGCCAGGCATCGCCCGGCGGCCGTGGGGAAGGCCGATCTCGGCTACCTGTTCCTGCCGCGGGCGTGGGGGTTCGGGTACGCCGCCGAGGCGTGCGCGGCGGCCCTCGACTGGTTCGACGGCGTACTTCCGGGCGAGCCGGTGGTGCTCGCCACCCAGACCGCCAACGTCGGCTCGATGCGCCTCGCGGCCAAGCTGGGTTTCACCGAGGTAGAGCGATTCGAGGCCTGGGGCGCCGAGCAATGGCTCGGCATGCGTTCCTCCAGAACTGTCGGAGCCGGGCGTTAGCGTCGCCGGATGCTGCTTGCGAGACCACCAGGCCCGGATGCCGAGGGTCAGTGGGTTCGGCGTTGGATGTCGGCGGAGTGGACGGAGACCGCGGATACCTGGGTGGGTGCCCGACTCGCGGAGTACGGTCGCCGGATCTGCGGCGTACCGGTCACCTACCGGGCCCGGTTCTGGTCTGTCGTCCGCTGCTATCCGACCGCCGAGGGCCTGGTGTGGTTCAAGGAAAACAATCCGGGGCATCGGTTCGAGGCGGGTCTCGTCGCGGCGTTGGCACAGGTCGCGCCGGATGACGTGATCGTGCCGATCGCCGTGGACCGCGAACGCAGCCGGCTGCTCACCAATGATCAAGGTTCGACGTTGACGCATCCGGACGTCGCCGATCAGTCCACCCGATGCACCGTCGTACGAGCCCTGGCCCGTCTTCAGTGCACTCTCCTCGGCCGCCTCGATGCGACCGAACATCCGGGCATCATCGAGCTGGCACCCACCATGGCCGGCGATCGAGTGCGCGCCGTGGCGCAGGAGTGGGCGGACCTGCAGCCCGGGCATCCGCTGCGTGCCGAGCGGGAGCTGCTCATACGAGCTGCTCGGGCTGCCGACGTACTCGATCGACGAACCGCGTCCCTCAGCGAGGTCGTTCCGCTCGACCTGGAGATCAACGACGTGTACCCCGCGAACATCTTCGCCGACCGTTCAACCGGCGTACTGCGCCCACGGTTCTTCGACTTCGGCAACGCGCTCTGGGGCCATCCGTTCGTCTCGCTGCACGGCTTCCTCGACTCGGTCGTGGAGTGGACCAACGCGCCGCTGTCGCCCGCACACCGAGACGCACTGTTCGACGCCTATCTGGCCGTATGGCGCGACCACCTCGACGCCGACCCGCACCTCCTCCGGCACGACCTCGCCGCGACCGAGGCACTGGTCGGCGTACACAGACTCGTCTCCTGGCTACGCCTCATCCCGTACGCCGATCCCCTTGAGCTCCAGGCCCGCGCCGAGATCCCCCGCCACTACCTGACCACCGTCGCACTGAGAGTCTGAGGGCGTGACGGAATACGCTATGCCGCCGGAAGCGGCGTGCACATTGATTGCGGCCCTACAGGTGCATGGAGTCGCAGCATGTGTCGGCGGAGGATGGGCTGTCGATGCACTGGTGGGCAAACAGACTCGGGAACATCTGGATCTCGACATCTGGGTCGACGCGGTTGAGTTCGAAGGTCTCGTCGCAGCCTTCGCCGACCAGGGAGTCGATCGGCTCTACTCGTGGCCCGGCGACCGTCCGTGGAACTTCGTCCTGCATGACGGCCACAGTCGTCGCGTAGATCTCCACCTCTACGAGACCCTGGGCGACGGCCGGCTCCACTACGGCAGTCTCAACGCGCCGTTCATGTTCACCCCCGAGGACCTCTCGGGTGCGGGTGAGATTGCCGGCGTCTCGGTTCGATGCGAACGTCTTGAGTTCGCGCTGCAGAACCACACCGGCTACGAGTTGCGCGAGGTCGACCGACACGATATCGCTGTGCTCTGCGAGCGCTTCGGACTCCAACCGCCCGAGAACCTCAGTTAGCGACCTGCCGGCCGGCCAAGCACGTCGCGAAGAACACAAAAGCCCAGGTCAGCGGACTGATCCTGGGCTTTTACGAAGCGCGCTCGGAGGGATTCGAACCCCCAACCTTCTGATCCGTAGGAGCCTGCACAACTCAGTCACGCCCTCACCGCCTCACGCACTCATGGTCTCATTGGTGCCGCCACGCGCAGCTTGTTCGGACTG